>NZ_JAIWNC010000036.1 GCF_020216025.1 Jidongwangia harbinensis
GATCCAACAACTCGAAGCGCTGGGCCTACAGGTCACCCTCACCCCCGCCGCCGCCTGAACACCTCTCCACCACCCGGGCCACCCCGGGCCATCACCCATGCCCCCACTCAAGTTGGTTTCCGGTCAGCAACTCGGTACCTGGGGCTCCGGTACGCACGTCGCGGATGCCGTTCTGCTCGACGGAGTGGTGCGGAAGACGGCCGGGCCTTGGACGCCCGCGGTGTTCGCCTTGCTCAGGCACCTTGAGCAGGTTGGTTTCGCGGGAGCGCCGCGTGTGGTCGGCGACGGGTACAGCTTTGTCCCGGGATCGTCTCCGCATCCGCGCGCCTGGTCCGACGAGGCCGTGGGCGCGGTAGGGACGCTGCTGCGTGGCCTGCACGATGCCACCGCGACGTTCACGCCGCCCGCCGATGCCGTGTGGCAGCCGAACTGGCTGCGCCAGCTGGGCGGCGACGACATCGTGATCGGGCACTGCGATCCCGGGCCGTGGAACATCGTCGGCGAACACGGACGGCCTGACGCACTCATCGACTGGGAGTTCGCCGGCCCGGTGGATCGCCTGTGGGAACTCGCCGAGACGGTGTGGCTGAACGCTCAGCTCGTCGACGACGACGTCGCAGAGATGCAGGGCCTGCCCGACGCGCTCACCAGAGCTCGGCACGCTCGCGCCATCGTCGACGGGTACGGCCTGCCCCGGACCGCGCGAGCCGAACTCGTCGATCGACTCGCCGACGTGGCAATCCACAACGCCCGCCACGAGGCGGTCACCCAGGACATAACCATCGACAGCACGGCGGCGATTACCGACACCGGCTACCCGATCCTGTGGGCCATCACCTGGCGAGCGCGAAGCGCCTCGTGGATCGCCCGGAACCGCAACACGATCCGCAGGGTGATGCTCGAATAGGTGCTCCTCGGCGTGCCGGCCCGTGACGGTGGCGGCATCGTCCACACGGTCGTCCCCAGCCGTAGTCGTCGCGCAGTTCCCACCGGCGCACCATGGCCGGCCCGGCGGCGAGAGCCGGCCGGCGTGGCCTCGATCCGGGCGTCTGACTGCGATGGTCAGACCTTGGGATCACCACTCACGTTGAGGGAAGAGGCGTGATCGGACGGTTCCGTGAAGTGCCACCAATCGGCGCTCATGAACGTTCTGTTCTTGGAGAACGGCAGTTTCGGGAGTTCGCCGGAGAAGGCGCCCGCGTGCTCGGCGAAGGCGGCATCCATCCGCCACAGTTCCGATTCACCGTTGGCGGCCACCCGCCGGGACCATGATGCAGAGTCGCTCAGCCCGGCCCGCTCCCGGAGCAGGGCGGCGTTTCCGGCCCGGGTCACCACGGGAAGGTCGACCACCAGGTACGTGCCGATCGCCAGGAAGACTCCCAGGCCGAGCAGTCCCAAGGCCTGTAACGATCGAGCCGGCTCGGAGAAGTGCGGCAGGGTGAGCCCGAAGGCCGTTAGGCACCACAGGGCTACCACCCAGCCGGGCATGCCGTACCAGCGCATCCGCTTCTGCTGCCGTGCCGACAGGACCCAGCCCCGGCGGACAAGCCGGGCACCGACCATCTCCGCCGCGGCCGCCACCTCGGTGTCGTGCAACAGGTCATCGATGCTGCGCGGTCCGCGCGCAGCGGTCAGCACCGCGGCGTAGAGGGCCGAAGTGCCCTCCGGCAGCGCGGTACCGGGGACGGCGACGATGCCACGGCTGTCGGCGCGGACCAGTCTGCGCCGGCGCAGCGCCGCCAGCGCCGTGTAGACGACGAGCCGGTGGCCGCCGCCCAGATAGGCCAGTTCCAGCGGCCGCGCCGGTGTGTCGCGGCCCGTGCCGCGCCGAACCCGCCAGCGCACGCAGGCGACCACAGCGAGCGCAACGAGTGCCAGCCCCAGATGCATGAGCAAGATCCACGTAGCGGGAACGCTCGTCATGGCCCCCAGGGTCGCAAGCCACCGCAACCGCACGCACCGGTTCCGGAGCCGGTGAGGCCAAGGCGCACCTCGGCCCGGGCGTCTACCACCGGAACAACGAGGCCGCCGCGTCACGTGGGACAAACCCGGTGCGAAGATCATGGCATTGTCGACGCCGACACCTGGCGTCGTTCCGCACGGCGGACATGCGGGCGACGTCGTGACAGGAGGCGGAGGACTTCATGAACCGGTACCGCCTGTTGCGGGAAGGCCACGCCGGCCACGGCATCATCCGGGCGGGCGAAGGACCCATCAGCGCTTCGGTGACGACCCGTGAGTAGCACCTACACCTACAAGTTCCTGCGGGCGTCGTGGGGCGTACGCATCGTCCTGACGGCCGAGGCCCGCGGCGGCGCGCCGGATCCCGATGCGGTGGCGGTGGCGGACGGCCTCTACCTGCTCGACGCCACCGAGTCCCGCGAGCTGACGCCGGAGCAGTTGGCCATGCTCGGCCGGGGTCTCGGTCTCGTGGCCTCGGAGGTGCTCGCCGGGGCATCCGAGCGGCCGGTCACGGTGGTCGTCCGGGTGGTCGAGCACAACGTCATCGACTACCAGGACGAGGGGATGGCCGCGGCCGTCCTCGGCTGGGCGATCGCCGAGTTCGGCCTGGCGCCACGGGAGATCCCGGTGATCTTCGACAAGTCCGCGGGCCGGTACGCCTTCGATTTCGACGCGGTCCACCCGTCCGGCTGAACCGCAGCGCGGATGCCAAGTCTGCTCGTCCCCCGTACTCGCGGGCGTTGCACCGAGCCGTACGGGCTGCATCGGCGACGTCCGCCCAGGCATCCGCATACCCCGGCAGCGGCGGCCGCCGACGGCGTCCGGGTCAGCCTCGATCAGCTCGTGATGACGGACGCCGGCTACGAATCATTCGTCGGCGTAGGACAGCTGACATAATCGGCGGCGTGCGGAGATCCTCCCTGGTCGACGGTTTCCAGTTGGCGTACGAGCGGCATGGCGGTGGCCCTTCCGTACTCCTGCTGCACGGTTGGCCGGGAGACCACACCGACTACCGGGCCGTCGTCCCGCTGCTGTCCACCGCGGCCGACATCGTCGTACCGGACCTGCGGGGGTTCGGCAGTTCCGACAAGCACCCAGCCGATCCGGCCGCGCAGTACGGCGCGGACGCACAGGCGCGCAGTGTCATCGGGCTCATCGAGGAATTGGGCCTGCACCGGCCCGTGCTGGCCGGGTACGACATCGGCAGCCGGATCGCGCAGACCGTGGCACAGCACCGCAGCGACCTCGTCAGCGCGCTCGTCGTGTCGCCGCCGCTGCCAGGCATCGGTGACAGGATCCTGACGCCGCAGGCACAGGCCGAGTTCTGGTATCAGCCGTTTCACGCGCTCGGGCTCGCCGAGCGCCTCATCGACGGCCGTTCCGATGCGGTGCGCGACTACCTGCGCCATTTCTGGACCCACTGGTCCGGTCCGGCATTCGACATGACCGAGGAGCACCTGGATCACCTCGTCAGCGGGTACGCGGACCCAGGCTCCTTCACCGCCTCCATCGGCTGGTACCGCGCCGGCGCCGGCGCCGTGGCACGCTCGATCGCCGAGCGACCGCCGCCGGCCGACAACCGGATCACGACGCCCACCACGGTGCTTTGGCCGGAGCACGACCCGCTCTTTCCCCGTACGTGGTCCGACCGGCTCGATGACTACTTCACCGATGTCCGGCTTCGCCACCTCGACGGCGTCGGGCACTTCACGCCCCTGGAGAGTCCCGACGAGTTCGCCGCCGCGATCCTCAGCGCGCTGCCCACCTGATCTCTCCCGAGCAACGTGCAGGCATGCTCAACTGCCGACGTGAGTGCGCACGACCGTCGAATCAGCAGCTGCCCAACCACATTTCGCAGCCAAGAGGGCGGCCTCAGCGCCAAATACAGTGCGAACCAGCCCGATCGACGGCGCGCGAACGCGACGCTCGCGGTCAACATGGCGAGAGTGCCCTCGACGCGCATCTGGAAGCCCTCGGCCCCGTCCTCGTACGCGGTCGCCTTCAGCCAGCCGCCACCCGCGGCGGTTCGGACATGGACCGTCTTGGCGGACGCCGGCGCGGACAAGGGCCACGAGGTGGGGTGCGTTGACCGCGCGCGCCCGAGGCCGGCCATCTGCCTTCGGCCCGCTGAGCGTGTCCGGCATGCCCTGAGCCGGGGGCCGTCCGCCGGGCGGCGGACGGCCCCGGCTCAGCCGGCGGGCCTGACCCGGTCGAAGATGGTACGCAGCCCGGGTGGGAGGGAATCGACGATCCCGTGCCCCGGCTCCGCGGGGAACGGCAGGTTCTCCAAAAAGGACACCTCGACGATGCCCCGGAGGTAGGCGTCCCCGCCGTCGTACGCGCGATCGAGGACGTCCAGGAACGTGCGCCAGTCGAGCGGCGCCTCCGGCCGCAGGAACGCGTCCACGACGGCCTGGGTGAGGTCCCAGAAGAGCACGTGCGGCAGAACTGCGCCGCCGTTCTCCGCGAGATGCTCGGCGTGGATCGGGCGCAGCGGCCCGAACCGGTCGACGAGCTCCCTTACCAGGACCTCACCCGTATCCATCAGCAGTCGTCCAGCCCCGGGTAGTTGGCCGCACCGCGGTACGAACCGTTGAGCGCGTCGTCGATCGAGCTGATCAGCCCCTGCGCGACCCGCCGGTCCGCCTCGCTGGCGTTCGGGTTGTTGGCCAGCCAATTGCGCAGCCCGCTGCGGTACTGCGTCGTGCTGTTCACGTGGTTGCGCCCCTCCACCGGACCACCGCCGGACACCTCACTGCTGGCCGCGGACATCGCGGTGCCGTCACCGACCAGGTTGGGGTTGCCGACGCCCTTGTACAGCGCCCGGATGAAGTTCTGCAGCCGCTGGTCGGAGACCGTGGGCGGCGTCGCCGGACCGTCGTTGTGCACGAGGAGCGGCTTGTCCCCCGCCATCACATGGTAGGTGGGCAGGCCGTCGACGGTGAGGTTGTATGCCCGGAGGGTCTCCGTCCGCGTGGTCACCGCGGTGACGAGGGCCCGCTCCCCGCTGAGCGTCTGCACGGCGGTGCCGCGGCCGAGTGACCGGGCGGGCTGCCACCTCTGCGAGGCCGGCACCCAGAACGGGTGGTCCGCGGTGGCCGTGACGACCGCCGGCGGGGTGGCCGGCTTGCCGTCGTCGTCGACGCTGATGTCGACGAGCTGTTTGACGCCCACGGTGCTGACCGTCGCGACCACCACCTTGGCCGCGGTGCGGCGCTGGTACGGGTCGGCCGCCGCCACCGAGTCCCCGGCGCGGATCTCCTCGATCTTCTTCGTCCGGCCGTCGGCGAGCAGCACGCGCGTGCCCCGGACGAAGCTGTTGGGCCTCCGGACCCGGCAGGCCTTGCCGAGCTGCTCGACGATCTGCTGGATGTTGCGGAACTTGTCGGAGTTCTTCCAAGCCTTGAGACCCGTCGCCGCCCACCCGATCACCGGGATCGCCGAGCCCAGCGACAGCAGGCCACCGGCCCAGTCGCCGCGGCCGAACGACACCGCGGCGTCGATCGCGTCGCAGACCTCACCGGCGCCGGGGATCAGCCCGCACGCCATCAGCGTGAACTGCAGCATGTCGAGCAGCAGGTCGCCGTTCTCCTTGGCGAACTGCTTGAGGTCACCCAGCATGGCGCAGCCGGTGGTGCTCGCGTTCGCCGGCGCGGCGCACTTCGCGGGGTTGATCAGCGCGTCGGCGAAGTCCTTGAAGACGGTCAGGCACTCCTTGGACACGTTGGACGCGTCCAGCGACAGACAGCCCCATGTCTTGTGGTTGTCCGCCGCGGTGCCCTGCCCACCCGGGCCGCTGCCCGGTGCGGTACTCCGCCGGTCCCTCTCCGCCTGCTCCAGCCGCTGGGCGTAGATGATGGTCGCTTCCTTGGCGGCCTGGGCCGCCGCGGCGGCGTCGGCCCCGGCCGCCTGGGCGGACGCGCGGGCGCTCTGCTTGGCCCGGTGTGCCGCCGCGGCGTCCGCCTGGGCCCGGCTGGCCGCCGCGGTGGCGGTGGCGGCCGAGCGGGCTGCCTGGTCGGCGCTCGCCTTGGCCCGGTTCGCCGCGTTCCGCGCGACAGCGGCGGACTCCGCAGCCGCGTCGGCGGACTTCCTCGCCGCCTCCGCGGAAGCCGCGGCCGCGTTGGCGTGCGCGACCGCCTGCTGAGCGGCCCGGTCGGCGCGAGCCTTCGCGGCGTCCGCCTCGGCGGCGTACCCGCGGGCCCGCTGTGCCGCCGACACGGCCCGGTCGGCGTCCTCGAGCGCGGTCTGCGCGTACTTCTGCGCCTCGGCGATCAACTTGGTCACCGTGGAGACGTGCGCCGCCTGCTCCAGGTCCCGCTGCTGAGCCTGGAACCGGGACGTCGTCAGGAAGTACGACAGGTACGACGCCGGTCCGGCGAGCGCCACCTTCGCGGCGGCGTCCACCTCCGGCCCGCTGTCCGCGCCGTCCACGATCCGGTAGACCTCGAGCCGCTCGTCGGCGGCCCGGGCGGGGTACTGGCCGGTGCGCAGGAACTGGTGCAACTCCTGCGGGGTACCGGCAAGCGCCCGGTTCGCGGCCGCGGTCAGGTTCGGACCTGCGCCCTGCAGCAGCGCGTACGCCTGCTGCCGGTCGCGCACCAGCTTCCCCGAGTAGTTGCGGGTCCGCAGGAACGTCTCGACCGCCGCGTCGTCGCCCTCCAGCGCGGTCCGCGCGGCGGTTTTCTCGGCACCGTCCGGCAGGATGTCGATCAGCCGCCACACCCGCGCCCGGTCGTCCTGCCCGGATGCCACCCGGCGTCCCTCGGCGAGCCACACCCGCAGTTCGGCCTCGTCGCCCGCCAGCGCCGCCTGAGCGGCCTGCTTGGTCCACTCGCCGCCGATCTGCACGAGCGACGCCGCGGCGCGGCGGCCGCGGTCCCGTACCACGTCGGCCGGCGCGCCGGCCGCGGTCGCCTCGGCAAGAAGCGTCCGGGTGGCCGGGTCGATGCGGTCCTGCTCGGCGGTGTCCCACAGCAGCGACCGGTTCCATGCGGCCGGCTCACCGCCGACGGCAAGCTGCGCGTTCTCCGCCTCGAGTGCCGCCTGCGCGGTCTGGATGCCCTGCTCGGTCCACTCGGCGAGCCGGGCCCGGTCCTCCTCGCGGGCCAGTGCCTCCAGCTCGACGGCCTGGTTCGCGGCCTGCACCGCCACGTTCGCGGCATTCACCGCGGCCTGCGCGTGCTTGTACGACTCCTCCGCCGACAGCTGCGCCCGCTCGGCGGCCTCCGCGGCCGCGATCGCCTGCGTTACCGCGTTCTCCGCGTGCTGCGCCGCCTGCTGGGCGAACTGGAACGCCTCCGCGGAGGCCTCCGCCGCCTGCCGGGCCAGCGCCTCGGCCCGGTCCGCCGCCCGGTCCGCGGTCCGCGCCGCGGCCCGGGCCTGCGCCGCCGCGGCCCGCGCCCGCTGCGCCTGGTGCGCCGACACCCCGGACTGACGGCTCGCCGTGTCGGCCGCGACGCCCGCGGCGTCCGCGTTGGCGCTCGCCCGCTGGGCTGCCGCCGACGCGGCCTGCGCCTGGGCCAGGGCCCGGTCCCGCTCGGCGCGGACCTGTTCCAGCTCCTTGGCGCGCGCGGCGGCGTCTCGTGCCGCCTCCGCCGCCTCGCGCGCCGCCCGGGCGTCACCGGCGTTCAACCGGGCCGCCGCGGCCGCCTTCTGCGCGCGCGTCGCCGCCTGCGCCGTCAGCGCCGCTGCCGTGGTGGCCTTCCGGGCCGCGTCCGCCGCCACCCGAGCCGCCCGCATCGCGGCGTTGGACGCGGCCACCGCCTCCCGGGCCGCGGCCGCGGCCCCCTCCGCGGCATCCGCCGCCCGGCCGGCTGCGGCCGACGCCTTCCGCGCGTCGTTCCCGGCCTCCCGGGCCTCCTTCTCCGCCGCGAGCGCGGACCGCTTGGCCTCCTCGGCCGCGTTCGCGGCGCGGGTCGAGGACTCCTCCGCGGCCAGCGCCTCCCGCGAGGTGGTCTCGCCCGCCTGCCTGGCCTGCTCGGTCAGACTCCGGATCGACGCCAGCTCCGCGTCCCGCGCACGGGCGACAAACTGCCCCCAGCGCAGGAACTCGCGCAGGTCCTCCGCGGACCCGCTGAGAGCCTGCGCCGCCGCCGTGTTCAGCACCGGACCGCTGTTGCCGGGCCCACCGGTCAGCATCCGGGTGGCGGCCAGCCGATCGTCGGAGTGCTCCGCGGACTCCCGGCCGCCACCGAGGAACCGGTCGATGTCCTCCGCGGTGCCGTCGAGCGCCCTCTGCGCCGCGGCCCGTACGGTCGGACCGCCGGACTCGAGCAGGTGATAGACCCGCAGCCGCTCGTCGGCGTCCCAGGGCGCCTGCCATCCGGTGCGGGCGAACGCCTGCATCTGGGCCCGCGGCTTCTCCAGCGCGGCCAGCGCGGCGGCCCGCGTCGACGGGCCGTCCAGGCCGGCGAGCACCTGCACCGCCGCCCGCTCGTCCGCCTCCCGGGCGACGTGGTATCCGGACTCGTAATAGGTTTGCACGTCGGCGTCGGAGCCGACCAGGGCTGCCTCCGCTGCCCGCCGGACCGCCGGACCGCCCTCGATGAGATCGACCGCGGCGACGTCGCGCATCTCCGCGAGTGGGATGTCGTCCTCGGCCGCCTGCGCCGGAACCGTCGCGGCCAGCTGCAACGCGAGCGCCGCGACGAGAGCGGCGGCGAGGCCGCGGCCCCGGCCACGACGTCCCCGGCCGGACCGCCTGATTTTCGACACGATGGATGGCACAGCCATCAACAAACCCCCCGTGGGTCGGCGACAGGCCGGCTCGCCGGCCGATCTGGAATGGCGTAACGCGGTCGGTCCACGGCCGCGCACCGCGACGGCGCGCGGTGGACCGTGGCGGAGCGGCGAGGCGGATGCCCCGAAGGCGGATGTCAGACCGGTGTGGCGGACGACGGGCTCGACCCGGTCGACGGCGCTCTGACCGTCATCGATCCCCGTTCGACGATGACAAGGAGCGTAACGACCGCACTCGATGGCCGCTACCCCGTCCCCTCGTCGCAGCGCCGGGCGCTCCCCGGCGGTTGCGATCGCTCCCCGCCCGATCGTCACCATGCCCGGAGGAACTGGCGCGCCGTCGCGACACCGCCGCCTGGGCGCTCGCGTGCTGATGGGCCTCGGCGGGTGGTGGCTTGAGCCACTCCCGCGCAGCGGTGATCAGCAGGCGCATGCCACATGGGAGTCACACCAAACACTGCGGTGGACAGCCGCGAGCGAGCGATCTCACCGGTCACCTCGACCGATCCTGGCCGGCTGCGGTCGTACAACCAGCAAATAGGGAGGCGATGAAACGGCGTGCTATGGCATCCGGACCAGGCCGACCACCAAGCGGACGCCACTGCGGCGTGAGGTCATCATCCGCCGGCCGAGACTCCTGCGCGGTGTTCATGCATGCCAGGGTGAGAAGTGCCCGGAGGTCGGTTTCCGCGTGCCGCCCCACCTCCGCCGACCTGCGGAGAACCCTGGCACTCCCACTGAACTTCGTCAGGGGTCATGAGGGGGCGGCGAAGTTGTCCGCGTGGTCATGGACCCATTGCGCGTAGGAACGGGCCGGATGACCGGTGATGTCTTGGACGTCGCTGGAAACTCGTTCCGGTTCGCGCACGAGGCTGGCCCAATACGCAAGGGCCTGCTCGGCAAAGAACTCGCCCGCCGACTCAGTCAACTCGGCGCGGGCCTGCTCGGGCGATTGGCGCTGCACTCGCAGCGTGCGGCCCAGCACCTCACCGATGATCCGCACCTGATCTTGCTGGGTGAGCACCTCTGGGCCCGTGGCAACGTAGGCTCGGCCGGCGTGCGTACTGTCCAGCAGCGCCTGCACGACCATGTCGGCGAGGTCGTGTTCGTGCACCAAGGACCGTGCCGCATCGGGATACGGCATGTCTACGACCGCGCCGTTGCGGATTTGCTCGGCCCACTCCAGCGTGTTGGTCGCGAATCCTCCACCTCGCACGAACGTCGAGGTGACCGGCGCATTCTGGAGAATTGCTTCGACTTCTGCCCATACACCCGGCATAGGACCACTCTCGCCGCGTTGCAGCCGGGCGGCCGACAGGTAGACCACGTGAGGGACGTGGTTCGCCAACGCGTCGATCACCTGCGCGGCGCCGCCTGCGGAATAGCCGGGCCACAGCAAAAATGCCGCATCCGCTCCGGCCGCGGCCTTGGCGATGGTGTCGGGCCGGGACATGTCGCCCTCCACCAGATCTACTGCGGGCGGCAAGCGCGCCTTCTGTGGCGAACGGACGAAGGCGCGGACGCGGGCACCGCGATCGAGGAGACCGGCAACAACGAGACGGCCGACGGTGCCCGTAGCACCGGTTACCAGGATGGTGGGTTCTGCGGACATCGATCGTGTGCCCTTTCTGCCGGTGAGACCTCGCAAAGCCTGACACTTCAACCGGAGTTGAGGTCAAGAGATCAATATGCGGACCGTCGGACGGATAAGGACGTCACGGACAGAACCAAACCTGCGACCAAGAGCCGCAAGATGAGATGCACTTGCCAGACGGACGGTATCTGAAAGCAGTGACCCCGTAGGCCAGCCTGTAAGGCTGCTCAGGAGGCGTGCATGGCGAGTGACGGGTGTCCGGACCGCGTCCGGATGTTCTTCTCGACCGGCTATGTTGCCCGGGTGGATATCCAGGTTCTGGAGGGCGCGCTGCTCGAGGTGCCTACCACCGGCGTCACGGGCATGGACCGCCGTGCTTTCGGGGAGTTCGTCGGGCCGCGGGGGGAACTGGCTTCATACGCGTTCGGCTGGACCACCGGTTCAGACCCGCGCGTCGCCCGGCTGTCGATCGGGATCGGTGCCGGGAATCCTGGCGGTGGCACCTTCCATGCCGTCATCTTCCGCAATGACGACGGGCATGCCTTCTCGCTCACCGACGAGCCGTTTGAGCGCGTACCCCAGGGCGGCCCGGACCTGACCGCGGACCAGGCGCGCGCCCATGAAGATCTGCCGTTCGTCTGGTGGGTCACCGACAACGTCATGCAGTACGACCGACGGTCCTGGTGGATGCGTCACTGGATGGTGGAGACCACTTGCATCCAGACCCTTGAGGTCTCTGAGGGCCGTGAGCCTGTCCTGCTGGTCAGTCATGATGCCGACGACGGCATGTGGCAGCTCATCGGCACCTCCGACGCAGACAGCAGCACCGCCAAGCTCAGGCATCTGCATCACGCCGTGGACGAAGACCACAGCCTGATCGACGTCCTTGGCCTCACACCAGGGCGCAGCGCGGTCCGAGCCGGCCCTGGAAAGCCGTGGACCGGCCACGTGTAGCGCCGCGACGCATCCCTGCATCCCCTGGTGCGTCGATTTCGGGATGGTCTCCTGATTGGCTGCATCGGTGCACTCGCATCGCCGCTGCCGGTGCCCGCTGGCCCATCACCCCCTTGTCACAGCATCGATCACCGGCCGCCCGGTCATGCGGATGTGAGTGCGTGCAATCCGGTCGCAGAGAAGGCCCGCTGTCTTCGGTTTCATCGAGGTCGATTCGGAGTCAGCTCCGCACGCGCCGGTCGTAGGCGCGCTGGCGGGCCTGAATCTCGGACGCGTTGGCGACCGTCCAGTCGTAGAGATGGCCGAACGGCTCACGCAGGGACTCGCCCAGCACGGTCAACGAGTACTCGACGCCGACCGGCGACGTCGGCAGCACACGACGCTCGACCATCCCGTTGCGTTCGAGACGGCGCAGAGTCTGCGTCAGGACGCGCTGGGTCACACCCTCGAGACGGCGCTTGATCTCGTTGAACCGGCGTGGCTCGGCCAGGACCGCCATCGCCATCATCGACCACTTGTCGGCGATCTGATCGAGGATCGGCCGGCTCGAACAGTCGGACCGGAACCCGAGGTCCTGCTCGGCGATGGCCCGATAAACGGGGGCAGACGCTGCCACAACGGTATCCTCCATGATCCCTGGGATGCTCAAAGTGCGTTATTGACCCAGCTCAGAGCGGGTTCCATCGTAGGTATACATCAGGAACCAAGATCCTGGCGAATACCGCGGAGGAACGAACCTATGAGTCACGACGCGTACCAGACCTTGAGGGTCAGCCGGAAGGACGGAGTCGCCCGCGTCACGATCGACAACCCACCGATCAACCTCCTCAGCGTCGCCGTCATGACCGAGCTGCGACACCTGCTCACCGCCCTGTCCGGCGACGACTCCGTACGCGTGATCGTGTTCGACAGCGCCGACCCGGACTTCTTCCTGGCCCACGTCGACATGACCGCCACTCCCGAAGCCCTCGCCGGGCTGATGGCGGGCCTGCCGGACGGCGTGAACGTCTTCCAGGCCGTCGGAGAGCAGTTGCGCCACCAGCCGCAGGTCACCGTCGTCAAGCTCGCCGGCAAGGCCCGTGGCGGCGGAGCCGAGTTCGTCGCCGCGGCCGACCTCGCGTTCGCCGCGATCGGCCCGGCCGGCCTCGGCCAGATCGAAGCTCTCATGGGCATCGTCCCCGGCGGCGGCGCCACGCAGTACCTCACTGAGCGCATCGGCCGCAACCGTGCCCTAGAAGTCATACTCGGCGCCGAACTGTTCGACGCCGAGACCGCCGAGCGGTACGGCTGGGTCAACCGCGCCGTCCCCGCCGGCGAACTGGACGAATTCGTCGACCGCCTCGCCGGCGACATCGCCGCGCTGCCCGACGGCGTAGTCGCGGCGGCCAAGCACGCAATCGTCCCCCACGACCACGCCGAAGGCCTGGCCCGAGAGAACGACGCGTGGGCCGGACTCGTCTTCCGCCCCGGCACCACGCAGCGCATGCGCACGGGGCTGGCACACGGCGCGCAGACCCGCGACGGCGAACAGGACCTCGAAGGCCTCTTCCGCGGCCTCGCCGTGTAGCACCCCGTCACCGGCCGCGCTCCCGCCGTTGCTACCTCAGAAGATCCAGAAGCGCCAAGACCTCCAGAAGCGGCGGTACGACGACTGCCGGACTCGCCGGCCGCTTGATCCCGTGAGCACACCTGGCACCCCTCTGTGTCAGGGGTGGTGAGGAGCTGTGTTCCAGGCTGTGGTTCGGCGGGTCCGGGAAGTGACTTCTCCGAAGTATCGGCCTTGGGGTTCGGGTCGGCCGCGCTGGATTGCAGAGTCGCCCCCGCTTGTCCTCCCGGGCCCGTCCCTACGGCTTTGGCGTCGGCGACCATCCGTCGGTAGACGATGTCGGACAAGCGTCGCTTCAGAGCGCGCATGGCTTCCATCGGGGTCTTGCCGGCGGCGAATTTACTCCGCCGAGCGTGCGCGGCGGCTGGCGGAGCGCCGTCACGCGATGTGAGGTCGTGGAAACCTCCATGGCACATCCTTAAGATTCCCGGATGCCGCCTTGCACGGACGTATATGTCTGGGTGCCTCATCGCGACCCGAATCTTCTCGGCCGCTTCATCGAACGCTACGTCAACCGGGAGAACCCGGGCGATGAGCGGTTCGCTGCCTTCAGCCGTGCCTACGTCGACAACGCTGCGAGCGACAACGATCGAGCGGCTTTGGCTGACCTCGGACGCGGCGACGCACTGGGCGATGGTTTCTCGTTGTACGTGAACGCGCGTGAGCACTACGGAGCAATCCTGACGATTACTCGCGAGGGGGCTGCAGTGCTCGGTCTCAGCATCGACGATCCGGACGGCTCCCCGCGTGTCCAGGCGCAAGCCCGCGCCTTGATCGACCAGCTCTGCGCTGAGTTCTCATCTCCGGCCGGATGCGCGGGAGTGGAGTTGGCTCCTCCTCAATCCCGGCAGGAATGGGAGGACGATGGGTTGGTGCAGATTCGCGTAGGTGAGCTGCCCAGGGAGGCGCCGTAGGACGTCCTGATCTACATGATCAGTGGGGTGCGACATCGACGACGGCCACAGCTCACCGTCGTCCCAGGGCCGGCGCGGATCGCTGGACAGCGTGTCGAGCAGCAGCGGCCACAAACCCGAGCGCGGATGCTCGGCCCGTAGTAGCGGCCACAGCCCGGCAGGTGCCGGGTCGTCGCTCACCCACATCGCTGGTTTGTCGTCGCCGCCTTCGTCACCGTGGACCAAGCGCCCCGCGGGCATCGATACCGACAGCACGCAACCGGCAGCGGACAGGCCGGACACCAACTGGGCCAGCTCAGGGCAGGAGTAGTCGGGCTGCGCCATGATTCTGCCGGGCGGGTCCACCCACCAAGACTGGACGCACGGTAGCCGCTGAGCATGCCTCCCAACCGCAGACCGGGGCACTCTTCGTGGACTCATGATCGATCTGCTGCGGGGGAACTCGCTAGGCTGCTGAGGTGAACGACGCAGCAGAGCGAGCCGTGCGAATCCGGCTCTTGACAGAGGCGGCGCGGACGATGCTCGCCGCCGGCGCCGACCCGGACGAGACAGCCAGGGAACTGCTGCGGCGCACCGATTCCCCGATCTCGGCGATCAAGGCCATTGCCGACGGTGCCGGTCTGAGCTTGGCTGACGCCAAGTGGGTCGTACACCGAAACTTGGCCCCCAGAACTCGCGAAGCCGCAGAGGAACTATGGAGTGAGCTGATCGACGCTGTCGCGCGGGCCGGTCAGAGAACCCACGAGCCGGAACCAATGAGAAGCGATAGTTCCGGATGATTAAGCGTCCGCGGCTGGCGAGAGGTCCATGGGGGCATCTCGCCCCGTAGCGCCGGTGGTCGTCCAGTACCAGGGATCACGATGCCTCGCACTGCGGCGCCGACTGGAGGAAGCGCTACGCCGGGCGGCAATGTTGCGATCTCCGCCAGACCTAGGGCATCGGGTATACCGGAGATCTCGACTGATGCGGCGCCGCCGCCCAGTCTGCCCGGAGCTGAGGACACGGTGCAGGCCGCGGGGCAGCGTGGCCGTGTGTTCTGATCGGGGTTGACGCCGACGATCCGGGCCGGCGGCTCGGCGCGGGCCGGGCAGCAACGCCAGTGATCCGGTGCCGCAGCCCACGTCGGCGATCACGTCGGCGGGACGCGGCGCGACGTGCATGGCGGTCAGCGACCGCCACACACGTTCGCGCGTCAGCGCCACCTCGTGGTCATAGAAGCGGGTCGGAGCCAAACGGCCCAGGGACGGGGTGAACGAGCTCATGCCCGGGTCTCGCCCGTAGATCCTCCCCGGTCTTGAACAAAGCGCTCGCGCCGATCCGCTCGGCGGGCGCCTGCACACCGGCGCAGCCCCCGTCGATCCGGCCGGTGTCGAAGTAGGACACCACGTCGGCGGCGCACTCGGGCACCTGCAGCACCGAGCCGTGGATGTCGTCGTCGACGGTGTAGACCTTGCCGCCCACGGTGGCACGCATCTGCGGCGTCCATTCGTACGGGGAGGGGGTCTCGTAGCGGTGTCCGGACAGCACCAGGTTGCTCTCGCCGCGACGGAGGTGAACCGGCTGCGCCGGCAGCGGCCAGCCAGCGCACCCGGCGGAGAAGCCGTTGGTCCGGCCGGTCATCGGGTTGTCCGCGAGGCGCCGCTGATAGACGGCCCAGGCCGCGTCGAAGCCGAGCCGGCTGGTGTCCTCGTTGCAGAACGCGGCGTGGTTCATCGTGCGGTTGCTCTGCTCGGGCAGATCGGCCGGGGGCTCGGAGGGCGGACCGGACGGCGGCTCGCCGATGACCTCCTTGACGGTGGGCGGCGCGGTGGGTCCGGTGGCGTCTCGCAGCTCCTCGAGCACCTGGGTGGCCAGCGGCCAGACCGGGGCGGGCTGGCTCGCGGCCACGGCGATGAACTCGCCGTCGAGCGGGATGGGCAGGTCGGTGAACCGGCGCGGGTGGGCGTCGAAGTCGGCCCGCAGCGCGATGATCGCCGCACTGACCTGCGCCGGCGTCCGGCCCAGGTCGTACTCGTCGTGGCGGTCGGCGATCCACTCCGTCATCCGCCGCGCGTTGCGCTCCGCCGCCGCCGCCCGGCCGTCCGCGAAGTCGACCAGGTTGAAGCGCGGGATGGCGACGCTGTCCAGGAACATCCGGCCCGCCTGGGCCGGGTGCAGGTCGCGGTAGACCACGCCGAGCCAGGTGCCCCAGGACACGCCGAGGAAGCTCAGCGTCCGCTCGCCCAGCGCCGCTCGGATCCGGTCGAGGTCATGGGCCACGTTCTCGGTGTTCAGGGCGCCGAGGAAGGCGGGGTCGGACCGGCCGCAGGCGAGGTTGGCGCGGACCTCGCTGTCGTACCGCCGCCGCGCCGCCTCCTCGGTGACCGGGCCGACCGGGTCCTCGTCCGGCTCGCCCTGCGGCGGCGGGCAGTCCATCGACGTGCTGTAGCCGACCCCGCGCGGGTCGAACCCGATCAGGTCGTAGCGCTGATCGATGCCGTCCGCGCTGCCCATGGTCAGCAGCTGCACGGGCATCAGGTAGCCGCTGCCGCCCGGGCCGCCGGGGTTGAGCGCGAGGCTGCCCAGGCGGTGGCGCTGGTCCAGGGCCTTGATCCGGGTCAGGGCGACGGTGATCTGCCGGCCGCGCGGCCGGGCGTGGTCGAGAGGGACGCTGATCGTGCCGCACTCCAGGCGGGCCAGGTTGGCCCGGAAACGATCGAGCAGCTCCGGCGGGGCCATGGCCTGCAACGCCGCGTCCGAGTAGGACGGACAGGACGTCCAGGCGACCGAGGTCCTTGGCGCCGCTGTTGCGGGCGCCGTCACGCCGAAGCCGCCGACGATCACCGCCAGCCCGATGCTGAGTATTCGTCGTTGAGTCATGTCCGGCATCCTGTGGCTCGCCCCGCGCTACGCGCGTCTGTCTCGAGAGGTACCCGGGTCGCGCGGCATACGTCTCGAGAGTGATTCGCCGAGGCCGGCCGGCCCGTACGCTCACGGGGTCATGGACGCACATCTGACCTCTTGGATGCGGCGACCGGCGGTGCAGGACGCGACGCTGGCGGCCGGTCTGCTGCTGCTCGCGATCGTGGTGATGGAGCACGACGAGACGCTGAGCGAGCTGTTCGTGCGCGACGGCCTGTGGTGGACCGGCACGGTGCTCGCGGTCACCGGGGTCGCGCTGCGCCGATCGCGGCCGGTGCCGATGCTGGTCCTGTGCTGCGCCGCCGCGGTGCTGCATCTAGCCGGGTTCATGCCGCTGACGCTCGTCGACCTGAGCGTGCCGATCCTGCTCTACACGGTCGCCGTCCGGTACGGCTGGGTCCGTTCCCTGGTGGCGTTGTCAGCCCTGCTGGTGCTCGCGCTGGGGTCGAGCGCCTTCGCCGTCACCAAGGTCTCGGCGGGTCCGCCGACGGTGACCGAGCCGCCGCGGCCGCCCCGGGCTCGTCCCGCCCCGGGGCTCGACCCCGGTCCGGCCCCGGCCCCGGACGCGGCCGGCTTCACCGTGGAGTCGGCCTGGGCGATCTCGTGGGACGACCTGCCAGGGCTGTCGCTGACGCTGGTCGCCGCCTGGGCGATCGGGTCGGGCCTGCGCAGTCGCCGCGCCCACCAGGCCGAGCTGCGGGCCCGGGAGAGCCAGCGGGCAGTGCTGGCGGTGGCCGCCGAGCGCGCCCGGATCAGCCGCGAGCTGCACGACGTCGTCGCCCACGGCCTGTCCGTGATGGTGGTGCAGGCCCAGGGCGGCGCGGCCGCGCTCGACAACCGGCCCGCCGACACCCGGACTGCGCTGAACGCGATCGTCAAGACCGGTCGTGACTCGCTGGCCGACATGCGGCGGGTGCTCGGCGCCGTCGGCGAGGTCGACGACGCGTGGCATCCGCAGCCGGGGTTGCACGGGCTGCCCGCGCTGGTCGCCCAGGTGCGCGAGGCCGGCACGCCGGTGCGGCTGCGCATTGACGGCGACGCCGTCCCGCTGCCGTCCACGGTCGACCTCACGGCCTATCGCATCGTGCAGGAGGCGCTCACCAACACGATGAAGCACGCCGGCCGCGGCGCGAGGGTGGAGGTCGTCGTCGCCTACGTGAAGGGAGCGTTGCATCTGGAGATCGGCGACGAGGGGCGCGGCAGCGGGCTCGGCGATGGGCTCGGCCACGGGCTGCGCGGCATGGGTGAGCGGGTACGGCTGCTGGGTGGCCGGCTCGACGCGGGGCCCCGGCCCGGGGGTGGCTTCCGGGTGCGGGCCGAACTGCCCATCGGGGTGAGGCCAGAATGATCGGTGTCCTGCTGGCCGACGATCAGGCGCTGGTGCGCACCGGCTTCCGGATGATCCTGGAGAACGCGCCGGACATGCGGGTGGTCGGCGAGGCCGGCGACGGCTCCGAGGCGGCCCGGATCGCGCTCGAGCACTGTCCCGACGTGGTGCTGATGGACGTACGGATGCCCGAGGTCGACGGCGTCGAGGCGACCCGGCAGATCTGCGCGGGCGACCCCGCCGGCCGCATCCGCGTGCTCATGCTGACCACGTTCGACCTCGACGAGTACGTCTACGCCGCGCTGCACGCCGGAGCAAGCGGGTTCCTGCTCAAGGACACCCTCGCCCCGGACCTGCTGTCGGCGATCCGGGTGGTGGCGCGGGGCGAGTCGGTCGTGGCGCCGAGCACCACCCGCCGGCTGCTGGACCGCTTCCTCGCCGCGGGTCCCCGGCCGGACATCTCGGCCACGCCGGTCGACGCGCTGACCGACCGCGAGCGCGAGGTGCTCGGCCTGGTCGCCCGCGGCCTGTCCAACGGCGAGATCGCCGGCCGGCTCTACCTCTCGGAGGGCACCGTCAAGACGCACGTGAGCCGGGTGCTGACCAAGCTTGGCCTGCGCGACCGGGTGCAGGCCGTGGTCTACGCGTACGAGTGCGGTCTGGTCCGGGCCGGCTCCTAGTAAGGGCTTTGTCACCCTTGGGGTGGCTGATGTGGTCCGCGGCGAGTAATTGGATCCATCAGCGCTGGAGCAGTTGTCAAGAGTCGTGGATCGGGCCGCCTTCAGCCTGCCTCGTGTTGGAGTAGCTCGAGTGCGTCGATGGCGTTGAGGCTGGCATCGAGGGCTGGTGCACGGTGTGGTCCGTTCACGAGCAGGAGCTTCTGGGTGTGTGGGTGGCCGCGTCGTAGAGGTCGTCTTGGCCGTCGTCGCCGGGGACGGCGTTGGGTTAACCTCGATAAGGTATGGCGGGGAGCCGCTGAACAGCCCAAACACCAGAAGACGCTGTCAAACGAAGCTGTTGAACGCCGTCCGGCACCACCGGCCGCCGCCCGTGACAACCCAAACTGTTCCCCGGCCGACCGCCGTTTCGGGGAGCAGCGACGCAGCGGATCCCCCGTGATACCGGATTTCACCGTGACCGTGCTCCCCCGGTCCGCCACCTACACCGGTGACCAGGAAAACACTCTCGTCCCCTACAAGCCGGTGCTCCCCGCCCGAGTCCCGCCCGCCGACTCCAGACGACTGCGCCTCAAGGGAGCATCCAAGGAGCACAGAACCGTCCCCGTGAAGTCGAATCGACCGGTCTTACTACGTCACCGCTCCCCCGCCGGCATACCCGTTCGTTAACTCAACCATGTCGCCGGAGCCTTTCGCCTTGACGAGACCGCGTTACTTCAAGCGCTGGACAAGCTGACGGCGATTCGCAACGGGTCGCGACCTTCGCCCTGGGGTTCCTGTTGAGGCAGCCGGATCGAATCAGGCACGCAGATGCCGATGTGATCCGCCTCGCATCATCCGTCCTGAAGCCGGCGGTGACGCCAGTCGCGTACCCCTTGAACAGGTGCGCGTCCTCCGTAAAGGCACCTGCAGCTCCAGCGCACATCGGGCTGGCCGAATGTTCACTGGCCGAAATGGCGCGAGGCGAACCAGTCTCTATGGGTCCTGCACCAAATTTCCAACGCAACGTCGTAACGACGGATTCACTCGCCGCGGGTGGTGTGCGTCCAGTGGAGACGGTCCGCGTCCGGGCCGCTCTGTCGGTGCCGGACCGTCACCAGCCGCTGCCGGCCGTCACGAGCGGCGCAACGCCAATCCGCCCTCGACGCCGCGGACGCCATGGCTGGAGCCGTGCCCTTCCGCCACCGGCCGCCGCCGTCCGTCACGAGCTGTTACCGGCCGTTGCGAGCTCCCGCGCGTTGTCGCGAGATCCCGGGAGCCGTCGCGGCAGGAGCAGAAGGGCCAGTACGGCGGCCAGCGCATAGGTGGCCGCTTGGACCTCGAGCAGGGGCAGCGTGCCCGTGATGCCCTGCAGCAGGCCGGCCATGAGCAGGCCCACGGCCTGTCCGCCCGCCTGCACCAGACCGAACGCCGCGAAGGTGCGACCGCGCCGGTCGTCGGCCGAGGAGCGCTGCAGCAGGCTGGTCAGGCCGGCGCCGAGGAGCACGCCGGGCGCGCCGACGATGGCGAAGAGGATCCCGTACGCGATCACGGCGTGCGTGGCGAAGGACAGATTCCACGACAGGGCGGTGATCGCGGCGAAGCCGACGGCTCCGAGGATCGTCAGGCGCACCACGTCGAGACGGGCGCCGAGCACGCCCAGCAGGGCGCCGGCCGCGATCGCGCCGATGGCCTGGACTCCGCGCAGCAGACCGACGTCCGCCTCGGAGCCGTTGATGACGTCGGTGACGAAGAAGACGAACAGCACCACGAACAAGCCCTGGGCGACGGCGGCGACGAACGCGACCGTGAGCGGCGCGCGGGTCGCCGGGTCGACCAGCGCGCGGAGGACCCGGCCGGGCCGGGCCGGCGCCCGTCCGGCTCGATCGCGGGGCAGGGTCGCGACCAGCGCCGCGGCGATCAGGTACGTCGCGACGTCGACGAGCGCGACCCCGCTCAGCCCGACCACCGCGAGGAGCACGCCGCCGAGCGGGCCGCCCACGATGCGTCCGAGATCGTTGTTCAGCCCGACCAGCGCGTTGGCCGACATCGCGCGTTCGGGTCCGACGAGTGCGGGCAGCAGGGCGTTCTTCGCGGGCTCGAAGAAGGTGGCGAACGTGGCTTGGGCGACGATGACGCCGAAGAGCAGCGGCAGGTCGGAGCGATCGCGCACCACGAGCAGCGGCAGCAGCGACACGGCCTGGGCCAGCGTCGCGGCGACCATGACCGTACGGCGTGGCAGCCGGTCGACGAGGCGGCCGGCGAGCGGGGCGAGGAGGACGGGCGGGGCCAGGGCGAGCATGAAGGCCATCGAGGTGCCGAGGGGCGACCCGGTGAGCCGCAGGACGACGAGCGGCAGCGCGATGAACATGAGCCAGTCGCCGGCGTCGGAGACCATCCCGGCGATCCACAGGCGGCGGAAGGCCGGCACGGCCATGGCGGACGCCGGACGACTCCGGTCGGCCGGGCCCGGCGCGGTCACGTCCGCCGCCCGAAACCCGGACGAGGGAGGGCCATGAGCGAGAGGTGCACGTGCTCGGCGTCGGCGGGGGCGTCCTCGCGGGTGGGGTGCAGATAGGGGCGGACCACCGCATCGATGCGCTGCAGCACGTCGGCCAGCTCATCGGGCGACAGCGCGAGGCCGTAGGAGGCGTGCGGCTCCAGCTCTCGCCAGTGCCGCGGGAACTCGGCGCGACGACGCAGGTATTCGCGGGCCAGGTGGTGGTCGAGTTCGATCGCGGCCGCCAGCACCGCGGTCGCCCCGGCCGCGCCCTCGCCGGTGTTGTCGACCGTGAACCCGGTGAGGGTGGTGCGCCACGGTCGCGACCGCCCGTCACCGGAGTCGTCCGGCTCGACCAGCCCGTGCGCGGCGAGCACCCGCAGGTGATAGCTGCAGTTCGACGGGGTGTCCCCGACGGCACGCGCACAGGCGGAGGCAGTGGCGGGGCCGGCCGACATCAGATAGCCGAGGACGTCGAGGCGGACCGGATGCGCCAGCGCGTCGAGGACAGCGGGATCGGCAAAGCTGGGACGACGCTCCGGCACGGCAACTCTCCCTCGATCCGAAAGGCTCTTTCAGATCTTAGACACGTCCAGGAAAAACCTGCAAGGCTCTTTCAGGTCGCTCGGTTCACCACCGCTGGCCCAGTTGTGGGGTGGTGGGCTGGTCGCCGCGGTCGACGGGATGCGGACCGCGGACGCCCGGAGTACCTCACCCGCAAGCAGGGCGTGACCTGGCTGAACGTAATCTCCGACCAGGCGGTCGGGCTGACTGGCAAGGTGCTGTCCGGCACCCCACGCGACACCCCCAACGTCATCGACCGTGTCTACAACCCCGACGGCGGCTCGCGGCCGGAGGTGCTGATCACCGATGCCGGTTCGTACTCCGACGTGGTGTTCGGCATCGTCACCTTGCTCGGCTTCGACTACCGACCGGTGCTCGCCGACCTGCCGGACACCAAGCTGTGGCGTAATGACGGCCGGCTCACCGACCTCGGCGAGGCGATCGCGTACTTCGGGCGCATTTTCAAGACGCTGCACGTGCTGACCTTCGCCGGCGACCCCAGCTACCGCCGGCACCTCAAGGGCATGCGCAACCTGCAAGAGCAACGCCACGGCTCAGGCCGGCACGTCTTCCACGGCCGCAAGGGCGAGCTGTACCAGGCGTACGCCGGGATGGAGGGCCAGCTCGGCGCGCTCGGTCTGGTCCTGAACTGCATCACCTTGTGGAACACCCTGTTGGAGCACGCGTTGGACGCGCTACAGGCTCACGGATACCCGGTCTTGGACGCCGACGCCGCCCGCCTGTCGGCGTACCAGTACAAACACATCAACGTGCACGGCCACTATTCCTTCGCCTTGCCCGGCCTGGGCGACGGCCGCCGGCCGCTGCGCGGCCCCGACGCCGTCGAGGAGTAGCCGGGACCACGTCCGCCACCTCGACCAATGTGGGCTGAACGCGCCGACCGGGAACCGGTGCCGGCCGGCGCGTCGAGGGTGCCGGTTGCAGCCCAGGCCGGGGGTTGTACCGGCGGCCGACCCACCGTCACGGGTTGCGATGGCTCGCCGCCGGTTGCCGCTCTGTCGGAGGGCTCCCATGAGTTCGGCGTGGAACAGGGTCGCGACCGTTGACCCAGCACCACAAATTCTTGATTTCGGTGTCCTGTGCCGGATATGGGTCAGCCGCGCCTCGTTGAGCGCGGCTGATGGATGTGAGTGCGCGAGCCCCTCCCGATCGGGGCCGACTATTCGCGTTTGAGGACTCGTAGTCAGTGAGTCCTCGGGTCAGATCTCGGCGGGGAGGCGCTCCCGCACATCATCTCTGTTCGTTCTCGGGGGCCGGTTCAATCAGCCTGCCCGAGTGCTGCGGGTGTAACGGGCGGCCAGCGCGCGGAGATGGTCGACCAGTTCCACCGGTTCGGTGACCGTGAAGTCGGCGTCGAGGAGACTCAGGTGCACCGCCAGTGTCTCGATGGAGTCCGCACCGGTGTGGAACACGCACGACTGGCCGTCGTCGCCGGGTTCGACGGAGCCGGCCGCCGGGTTGATACGGGCCGCGATGTCGGCCGCCGGGGCGTGGACGATGACGGCGGCCCGGTACCGCCAGGCAGCCGCGGAGGCGCCGCGGGAGACGTGCGCGGCCACGTCGTCGGTGGGCAGCGGGCGTGGGGTGAACCGGGGGTTGTTAGGCGTCCGCAGGCTGATCCGGTCGACGCGGAAGGTACGCCAGTCGCAGCGGCACAGGTCGTAGGCGAACAGGTACCAGCGGCGGCCCCAGTTGACCAGCCGGTACGGTTCCACCTCGCGCCGGGAGGCCGCCGCGCCATGGGACTGGTAGTCGAAGCGGATGCCCTCGTGGTCGCGGCAGGCGGCGGCCAGCGTCGACAGTACGGCGGGGTCGACGACCGGGCCGGCCGTGTCCGGGCGCACGGACTCGGTGACCGTCCGCAGGGCGGCGGCCCGGCGGCGGAGCCGGGGTGGCAGCACCCGTTCGAGCTTGGTGAGGGCGCGAAGCGCGGTCTCCTCCACGCCGCCCGGTGAGCTGCCGATCGACCCCGACGCGGCGGCCTTGAGCGCGACGGTGACTACGACCGCCTCGTCGTCGTCGAGCAACAGCGGAGGCATGTCGGCGCCGGCGCCAAGCCGGTAGCCGCCGACCGCCCCGCGCAGCCCCTCGATGGGGTACCCGAGGGTGCGCAGGCGTTCGATGTCGGCCCGGATCGTGCGCCCGCTCACCTCGAGGCGCGCGGCCAGCTCGGTGCCCGTCCAGTCTCGGGGGCTCTGCAATAGTGACAACAGGCGCAACAGGCGCGCGGACGTCTCCAACATGGTTCCAGAATCCCACCTTATTAGGAACGTTGTTCTCCTAATAAGGTGAGATCGTTTCGGCATGACAGAGATCCGGGAATTCACCATCGACATCCCGCAGGCCGACCTCGACGACCTCGCCGACCGCCTGGCGCGAGCCCGCTTCACCGACGAGCTGCCCGACGCAGGTGAGGACTACGGCGTGTCACTGGAGCGGGTCCGGTCGCTGGTGCAGCGGTGGCGCGACGGGTACGACTGGCGTTCCTGGGAGCGGAAGCTGAACGCCTTCCCGCAGTTCACGACGACGATCGATGGGCAGAACGTGCACTTCCTGCACGTTCGCTCGCCGGAGCTCGACGCGACGCCGCTGATCCTCACGCACAGCTGGCCGGGCTCGGTGCTCGACTTCATCGACGTGATCGGGCCGCTGAGCAACCCGCGGGCGCACGGCGGCGACCCGGCCGACGCGTTCCATCTGGTGATCCCGTCGATCCCTGGGTTCGCCTTCTCCGGCCGCACCGCAGAGAAGGGCTGGAACCGCTACCGGATCGCCCGGGCGTGGGCGGAGCTCATGCGCCACCTCGGCTACGAGCGGTACGGCGTCCACGGCAACGACGCAGGCGCGCTCATCTCACCGGAGGTCGGCCGGGTCGACCCGCAGCACGTGGCCGGCGTCCACGTGACGCAGGTGTTCTCGTTCCCGTCGGGCGACCCGGCCGAGTTGCAGGGAATGTCCGAAGAGGACCAAAGCCGGGTTCAGTTCCTGCAGTGGTGGAACGACAACGGCGGCGCGCACGACAAGATGCAGTCGCTCGCGCCGCAGACGATCGCGCACGCACTGGCCGATTCGCCGGTGGCCCAGTTGGCGTGGAGCGCGCAGCTGATCGGGTCGCTCGACCCGGACATCGTGCTCACGAACGTGAGCATTTACTGGTTCACCAGCACAGCCGGGTCGGCCGCGCGGCTGTACTTCGAGGACCGGCACGCGTCCGACAAGCCGGAGGGGCCGACGACGGTCCCGTTGGGGCTGGCCAACTTCAAGTACGACTTCCAGTCGATCCGCGCGCTCGGCGAACGCGACCACGCGAACATCGTCTCGTGGCGGTACTACGACGAGGGTAGCCACTACTCCGCGCACGACGCGCCAGCCACGCTGGTCGCCGACATGCGTGAGTTCTTCCGCAACAACCAGTAGAAGGAGACGCCGATGAGCGTGCTCGATCACCGGGCGCTGAACCGGGCCACGTTGGCGCGGCAGTTCCTGCTGCGGCGGACCGGGCTGCCGCCACTGGAGGTGACCGAGCACCTCGTCGGCCTCCAGGCACAGACGCCGCACACCTGGTACGTAGGTCTGTGGGCGCGTGTCGCCGGGTGCCGGCCCGCCGACGTGGCCGATCTGCTCACCTCCCGCCAGGCGGTGCGGATGGCGTTGATGCGTTCGACGATCCACTTCGTCAGCGCGGCCGACGCGGTGGCCCTGCGCCCGCTCGTGCAGCCCGCACTCGACCGGGACCTGTTCCGCAACAGCACCCACGGGCGCTGGACGCGCGAGCTCGACACCGACGCGGTGGTAGCGGCCGGCCGCGAGATCCTGGCGGAGCGGCCGCGCACCCCGGCGGAGCTCGGCGAGGCGCTGCTGGAGCGTTGGCCCGACAACGATCCCGCGGCGCTCGCGTACATGGTGCGCAACCTTCTGCCGGTGGTGCAGATCCCGCCGCGGGGAGTGTGGAAACGCAGCGGCCGCACGACGCACGCGCCGCTGGACGAATGGGTCGATGCACCGGCGCGGACCGCGTCGCTGGAGACGCTGGTGCTGCGGTACCTGGCCGCGTACGGACCGGCGACGGTCCAGGACATCCAGATGTGGTGCGGGCTGACGAAGCTGAGCGAGATCGCCGAGAGGCTCCGGCTGGTCGAGTTCGCCGGCGGGTACCTCGACCTGCCCGACGCGCCGCGTCCCGATCCGGACACGCCGGCACCCGTGCGGTTCCTGTACGACTTCGACAACCTGCTGCTCTCCCACAAGGACCGCAGCCGATTCGTCACCGACGAGTTCCGCACCAAGGCGGTGACGCCGCACGGGCCGGTACCGCACCCCGTGCTCGTCGACGGTGTCACCGCGGCGGCGTGGACGGTCGAGAAGAACCACGGCGAGGCCACGCTGGTCGTACGGACGTTCCTGCCACTGTCCGCCGCCGACCGGGACGCCGCGACGGCGGAAGGGCTCGACCTGCTCGCATTCCTCGAACCCGACGCGGCGCACTGCGTCAGGTTTGACGCGGTGCCATGACGTCCTCCACCAGCGATCCGCCGGTCTGGTCCGCGGTTGCCGAAGGGCAGTACAGCGATTAGCGCTGACAATGACCTTGTTGTTGGGGCCTCACGTAAACGACCGTTTCCGATAGACACGGCTCGGGTCGGTCGCCGTCGACGACGCGGCGGCGCAGCCGTCGCGCCGCCGACGATGGAATCCGGCTGTCTTGGGTCGTCGCTGAGGCACCGAGGTTCCTTCAACTCATCGAGAATGATTGGCGTGTCCCGGCCGAGTTACGTCGTAACCTCGTGCACACGCGGGCGGCGGAGCGCCTCCCGCCAGCGTGGACGGCGCGTTCGGGATGTCGACGTCGATTCGCACGCTAAGGAACCCGGTCGGTTCCGATGCGGGCAGCTGACGCGGCATGGATGGATTGTGGTCGCATTGTGGATTCGTAGCAGCCAATCATCGCGACGAGTCCCCCATCGCCGCCTATGCCAACTCCGTCAGAGCGCGATATATCCGGTCGGGACCTGCGCAAGATCCGGCCACTACGTCTTCGTAGTGGTTGACATAAGCCCACTGACTAGCACAAGCACCCAGATAACGCTGGTCAGACCGAAGCTGTTGGACGCCGTTCGACAGCGTCGGGCGCCACCCGTGACCACCCCAACCGCTTCCCAGCCGACCGCCGGTTTCGGGAGAGCAATGCACCGAGTCCCCAGCTTGTATCGGACTTACCGTGGCCGTGCTACTCCAAGCCACCGGCTACACCGGCCGGCCCACGCTAACGCTCTCGCCCCCGAGCAGCCAGTGTCCATTAGCGACGCTTCCGCTGCATCGCACGCGCGGTGGCACTGTGGCTCGTCCTGTCTCTGCGTTGGGCCTGTTCACGGTACCGAACGGGTGAGAGGTCCCCGACAGACGGCCGTGGACAACCACCGCGCACGCCGCCGCCGGGGTCCACCGACCCGCCGCAAGCCTCTACTTCAGATGTCGAGACGGCAACGACCGGGGCGTGGCCGGAGGCTTGGTGCGCCGCGGTGGTCATCTCCGGGTAGGCGTCCCACACGTCCGGGCGGGTCGTACGGCTGCCCCACAACTTCCGCTGAACACTTCACCGCTGCCGAAGGCGGGTTGCGTTCGGGCCGGATGTCGGCTGGTGCGCTCTACCACGTGACGGGTCGCAGGAAGCGGCCGATGGCGCTGGTGCCCACCGACGTGTGCTGCCAGTTCGTCGATCGCCACGGTCCGCCGTGGCGCTGCGCCCGGCTAACTCCGACGCCGGTGGGGTAGCCGTCGTAGACGATACGACCGGCGGACGGCCGCAGCCGGCGAGAGGGCTCGAGCGGCAGGTCGCACTCTTCGTGTCGGCATAGCACCGTGGCGGTCAGGGAGGAGGCCGTCCTTACAGCGCGGACATATAGGTCCGTCTCGTCGGCGTAGCGTGCGACGACCGTGACCCGCCCGAAGCTTGTAAGCGCGCGAGATTCTCATCGCCCGCGGCCTTCCAAGCGGCACTCCGGCGGTGCGCGCACCGGGCACTGGTACTGCAACGGCAGTGAGCGGAGGGCGTGGCCTCGGCGTTTGTAGTGGCTGAGGCGGGCCTGGTGCTGGCGTCGGCGGCGCCAGCGTGACCACCACCAGACGTGTGGTGGCCGAGGGCGGCGCACGAACAGTGCGGCGATGAGGCGTCGGATCTCCGGTAGGGGCCGTCACCGCGGTAGAGCACGGTGGTGCGTTCGACGTCGAGCGGGTACGCGGTAATGGTGTGCGCGACCTCGCGGCGCCTCGCTTCCGCCTTGTTCAACAGCGACACACAGACACACAGGATCGAGAGCCGTTTCGCGGGAGCCGGCCCACGTCGACTCACCATGGCCCCGTATCGGCACAATGCCTGACACGTCCCAACAACGGCGACTACGTCCCGTAGCGAAATGACCGCGAGAGGCCAAGATCAATCCACTCATTTGTCGAGATGAGAATGTGCAAGCACGGTGTGAATCGTCGGATTTCCGCGGTTCGATAGCCGTAGGCGGGCGAGTTCTTAGCGATATCATGCGCCCTGCCGCATGCGGCAACCTCGCGGAACTCACCTTCCTGGTGTCAACGGCAAGGATCTGAGTAGTGTTCGGATTCGCCAATTAACTCGATCGTCTCTCGCATATGACTAGGCGAGATCTTTGATCTGCCCAGCCCGTCCTAGCAATTATCCGAGGGGCCACACCATCTCGCTTGCTCCATATCCCATGACAAGCCGACATAGTCCCCGGACTTGGGCGCGGTCACAAACGGCTCACCTTTGTCGTCAATCCGCTCAACGAACCGCGTGCCGTCAACCTCGATGTCGAGTTCGAGCCACCACGAACAAAAACACTTTTCAGTGAAACCCTCCACAAGAATCCGATCGGACTTCCCCGGTTCAACCTCGAGAGCGAACGGTTTTCTGAGAAGGCCACCGGGCGTCATCTCTCCGCTTTCCGACATGCGGGTTTGCTCGTCGGACGACAGATCGGGCGGGGCCGGATAATAGTACGACACCTTTGCTGAATCCAGGTCGACATCTAAGTAAGATGTCACCGGTGGTTGCCCAACCGGACACGATGGGTACTCGCCTGCTGCCTTTCGTTCCAAAGGTTTTACCTTGACCCGAGCGGAATGCACTCGAACCGCAGACGACAGCGCCGACACCGTGAAGGCCGCGTATGTGTGGAAGTAGTCGACGCCGCCAATCTCCTTACCCCAGGAGTACCAGCTTTCGCAATCTCCCGGTGGTTGAGGTTCGAGGACCCTGGGGATACCTTGCGGGAATACCACAGCCGCGGGCGGCCCACCATTCGTGGTGTCGACGTCGACTCCGGTCTTAAGTGTGATCACATACGGTTTGGTGGGCGCGGTAGAGCTTGACTCCAATGTCGGCCGATCCGCTGACACGCGCCGTCCCGCGGGATCCAGGGAGACGACAGCGACGATGGCGACACAAGCAACGATACCCATTGTGGTCACAATCATGAATGGCGTCTTGAAACCGTGATCATTCGGCGTAAGGGCGCCATAGTGTGCGGTACCGACGTGGTGAATGTCCCGAGCGGCTTGCAATAATGGCGCGCTGCCGGTCTGAACGCCCTGTTGGAGCACCTCCACAGAAGTCGCAATCTTTGACTGCTCTACTGACTCCGCCATCTGTTGCCGACGGTCGGCGCGAAGTGAAGCAGTTGTCAGTAAGAGTGCGCAGAGCGCTGCGACCCAGCTTGCACGTTCTACCCAAACCCATGGTTGCCGCGGCGGGTCCAGGATCAGTACAGTCACCCCGACTAGGCACGCTGACAGGGCCGTCCCCGCCATCACGGCTGTCCGACGTCGATTAGCACTCATCGGAACATGGTGGTGGAGTCCGCTCCCGTGCTTGGCAAACGCGCTCGCAGTATCGCCCATTCAGGGTCGTATGAACGGCCGACAGCTTCCAGTACGTCATACTGTGCACTTCCCTCACTCTCTTGCCGCGTCGAGGGCGGTGGCGCTCATGTCGGCGGTAACGCACCGTGAGTTATGACGACCTCTTCAGTTTCCGATCAGCTTGCTGTCGTCGACGAGCGTCTGCTGCATGCAGCGGTAGCCGCGTACCTGGGCCGGTACCGGGGTGAGACCCGGGTGCATACCGGATCCGATCTCAAGGTGTTCCTGACCTGGTGCGCAGATCGGAACCTTGATCCGCTAAGCCTGGGCCGGGCTGAAGTCGAGCGCTATGTGCGCTGGCTGCAGGAGGTTCGCCGCTACCAACCCTCGACCGTCTCCCGACGGCTGTCAGTCGTGGTCGGCTTCTACCGGGTCTGCGTCATCGATCAGATCTTGACGCACTCGCCGGCCGATTACGTGCGCAGGCCCCCGATGCCGACCGACTCGCCCACTCTCGGGCTCGGGCACTTGCAGTTCGAAGCCTTGCTGACGACCGCGCGGTCGTCGGCCAACCGTAATGACTTCGCCCTGATCGCGATGCTCGGTCTGCTCGGGCTTCGGATCTTCGAAGCCTGCGGTGCGAACATCGCCGATCTCGGCGAGGAACACGGCCACCGCGTCCTGAAGGTCCGGGGCAAGGGCGACAAGACGGTGCTGATTCCGTTGCCGCCGGCGGCTGCGCGGGCGATCGAGCGCGCCGTCGACGGCCGACAGCAAGGGCCGATCCTGCGCAACCTGCGCGGCCGGCGAATGGATCGACACGCCGCGACCCGCCGGCTCCAGCAGCTGTCCGCGACAGCCGGGATCCGGATGCCCCGGATGCACCCGCACATGCTGCGCCATACCTTCGTCACCACCATGCTGGACGCGGGAGTCAGCCTGCGCGACGTGCAGATCGCCGCCCGGCACGCCGACCCGAAGACCACGATGCGCTACGACCGAGCCCGAAAGAACCTCGACCGGCACCCCAACTACATCCTCGCCGCCTACATGGCTTCCGGCACCTGAGCACCCGGGACCGGCGACCAGAGGATTTCCCGGACAGCACGGCCTCGCGGCCCGCGGTCCGATACCCGGCTACCCGATCACCCGCCGGACGACGCCTGGCGCGCATCAACCAGCACGCGGAAGGAGGACGGTCGGGCGTGATCGCCGACGCACCCGAACATGCCGAGATGAAAGCCCGACCATTCCGAGAAGGAAGCATCTGCACTCTCGCGATGCCGTGGCCTTCGGTCACTGGAGGAATGCGGGGTCATTGAAGCCCATCTCCCGCATCTTGTCCGCCGCGAAGACGACCATAATCTCGTCGCCTGGTACGAAGACACGCTGCATCTGAGGAAACTGCGGAATGGCGGCGACGAACCACACCGCTCCGGCCGGGACGTCAACACGCAGCGCGGTCGGCACGTCGACCGTGTACGCGGCCCCGACGATAATGCCGTCTGCTCGCCGGCTCGGGCCGATTTCAAACCTCTCCCAATGGAAGGCGCCACCGCGAATCGTTGACCCGAGGTACGGCGCCCACACGCCCGGGGGATCGTCGCTCGGGCCGACCCGCTGCGGGCCGTCCTCACCCAAGACCAAGTGATCCGTGATCGGGTCGTGGAACACCTCGACGCCGTATGGGTAGAAGGCGGCGGTCCAGGTCAGCGTGACGGGTCCCTGGTCGGTACGGAGTTGGATACCCATGACGGCGTGGTGCCAATCGCCGTAGTCCCATTCTGCCGGTTCCGAGGCGAAGTTGTGGACGTCCCAGTATTCGACCGCTGTGAGGCAGCGGCCGCGAAGGTCCGTCAGCTTCGCCTCGAAAGCGGCACGACCGTCAGCCGGCCTGTTCGCTGATCTCACGTCTTTGATCCTGTCCGGTCGGCCGCTTGCAGGCACCCCCATTTTGCAGGTGCCCGACCGTCCTAGCGGGAAGCACGAACACCCGGCCCGCGCGACTCACGCGTACCCCTCTGCTGTCGAGCGTTCGCGTCGGCGGGCGGACGGCCGTAACGGCGTGTCACGCCGATCGGTCGGTTCGGTGCACGGTCGTGGCGAATGCGCAGTGGGGATCGTCGTGCTGGTGGGTTACCTCGCGGCGGTGGGCAGCGCCGCGGCTGTTCGGGGTGCCCGAGGTGCCCGGGACGCCGGACCCGGCGGCGGTGCTGACATCGCGGTACAACTCCCGGCTGTTGATGGTGTCGTTGGCCGGTGCCCTGGTGGTCGGCGTCGGCCTGCTCTACACCGCCCGTAGCTACCGCCTGGCACACCGGGGACAGGTCACCGACAGGTTCACCAAGACCCTGGAGCGGCTCGGCTCACCCGAGCTGTACGTCCGGATCGGCGGTATTCACGCACTCGCCCAGGTGATGCGCGATTCCGGCGATCACTCCGGCGATATCGTCGAGGTCCTGGTGGCGTTCGTCCGGCACCGCGCCCCCCGTCACGTCCTGGACGGCGACACCGGGTCGCCGATCTACCCGTAGCCCTCGCTGCCGGCCGAACCCGACCTCGACGTGCAAACGGCGCTCACCGCCCTCGCCCGGCGCCCGCACCGCCCAGGCACCAAAGGGGAATCAAGCTTCACGACCTGCACCTGCAAGGCGCCGACCTGCGCGGGGCGCAGCTACAGGGCGCCGACCTGCGCGGGGCGCAGCTACAGGGCGCCGACCTGCGCGGGGCGCAGCTACAGGGCGCCGACCTGCGCGGGGCGCAGCTGCGGGGCGCGAACCTGGACGGGGCGCACCTGATGTTTGGAGCCTCCGGGTGCTCCGGTCGCACCGGGTTGCGCAATCCGCGGCGATCTTGCCGCAATAGACCGCCGCTCCCCGCCCGGCCGAGTGGGCAACACCTGGGGTGCAGTCATCCGGCTGCCCGGCTCTCATCCAGGACGAAGCCGTGTCCGACTCACGGATCGCACTCGTCACCGGGGGTTCCGGTGGCATCGGCCGCGCGGTGGCCAACCGGCTCGCCGCGGACGGCATCGGCGTGGTGGTGCACTACGCCGGCAACCCGGCCACCGCCGAGGAGGTGGTCAAGGAGATCGTCGACGGAGGCGGTACGGCCACCACGGCCCGCGCCGACCTCGCCGAGCCGGAGCAGGTGCAGGCGCTGTTCGACGCGGTGGACACCAGGGGCACATCCCGGCCGGCCGACCCCGGGACGCCTGACAACCTTTGACCCCTCCCGCGGCGTCGAAGTGGCACGAGTGCCGACGAGTGAGGACAGTTGCGCATGGTCTGGGAAACCGAGTACGTGGCCTTCGTGGAGGCCAACTGGGGGCGGTATCTGCGGTTGGCCCGGCTGCTCACCGGCGACCGCGACCGCGGCGAGGAACTGCTGCAGGAGTGCCTGGTGCGGTTGTACGTACGGTGGCGGCGGGCGGCCACCCGCGACCCGCACGCCTATCTGCGCCGGATGCTGGTCAACGGCAACATCAGCTGGTGGCGGCTGCGGCGCCGGGAGTATCTGAGGGCCGACCCGCCGGACCGGGCCGATCCCCAGGCGGAGCCCCCGAACCTGGACGACTCCGTCCGGGCCGCGCTGCTCGCCCTGCCCGCCGGGCAGCGGGCCGTGGTGGTGCTGCGCTACTGCGAGGACCTCACCGAGCGGGAGGTCGCCCGGGCCCTGGGTTGCACCGTCGGCACCGTGAAGAGCCAGAACGCGCGTGGCCTGCGGCGGTTGCGCGAACTGCTGACCGGCTTCCACGACAAGGAGAAGGTGAACACGCCATGATCGACGAGAAGAGGGTGTCCGACGCCCTGCAACACCTGGCAGAGCCGGACGAGAACGGACCGGCGCCCGTCGACGGCCTGCTGCGACGCGGCCGCCGCGCCCGGCTCCACCGGACCGCCCGGACCGCCGGGGTCGCGGTGGCGGCCGTCGCGGCGACGGCCGGGCTGGCCGCGGTGGTACGGCCCGGCGAACCGGAGCCGGTGCCCCTCGCGCTGGCCGCGCAGACCACCCAGCGCACCACCTTCCAGTTTCGGCAGACCTTCTCGCTCCAGTTCGACGTCGGCGACAGTCCCAACCAAAGTGAACGGCCGTACCGGGGCGCGTACGACCCGGTGCGGGACCGCGGCTACCGCATCTGGGTGATGCCGGGCGAACCGCAGCTCACCCGCGAGGAGCGGCAGATCGGGGACGACTGCTACATCTACAACGCCCCGGACGACCGCTGGCAGCGATACCGCATGTCCGAAGGGCGGGCGGCGTGCTGGCAGGTGACCGCCACCGCGGAGGGTTCGGCGCTCGGCGCGTCGGCCAGCCCCGGCGACCTGCTGGCCGAACTCGAGAAGGCGGGGCAGGTCGAATACGCGGGCCGCACCGGCAAGGGCAGGCACAAGGTGGACACCTACCGATTCACCTACCGGTACGGGGTCGAGGCCGGACCCGCAGGACAGCGCACTCTCGAGAAGCGCGGCACGGTCGACATCGACGTCGCCACGCGCCGCATCATCCACCTGGCGGTCGGTTCGACGGACGTCACCGGAGACGGGAGTCGCCTGCTCACCGCCTCGGAGGATCTGGTGCTCTCCCGCTTCGGTGAGCCGGTCGTGGTGAAGCGGCCCGCCACCATCGCCAGACGCTGATCCGCTCCGAACCTCCCGGTCCCTTCCCCGGGACCGAGCGGCGGGGGCCCCCGGGGGCACCCCCGGCCGCCCCCCCCCCCCCCCCCGCCAGCGAACCCCACCCGGCCCCGCCCGGGGCCCGGGGGGCCGCCCCGCGGTTCACCCCGGGGGCCCCCCCGCCCGCGGTCACCGGGAAGGAACACCGAACAGTACGAGGTAACCCAGTGCGTTAGGACCGTGCCCAGGCAGTAGGACACGTAGTGCCGCTGCGAGGTGCGCATGAAGGCGACGATCGAGAACGCATCCACGAGTCAGCGATTCATCGCACCGATTCCGCGGGTGGACTACGGCCGTGGCGCAGGACGGTGAAGCAGCGATGATGTGCCGTCGAGACGTCGTGGTCCGAGCCCTTGTCCCGGACCGGTCGTCGTCGGCCTCTGACCGGGGCTGCGGTTCGCGGCGCATACTGGCCCTTCGCGGTTCTAGCCGAGGAGAACGCCATGACACGGACGGCGCCCGACGCGGATCTCATCGCGGCTGTGCGCGAGGTGATGGACGGCGCTGACGCCGGGAAGGTGTTCGGCGCCCCGATCACCCAGGACGGCACCATCGTGCTGCCCGTCGCGAAGATCGGCGGTGGCGGGGGCGGTGGCGGCGGAACCGGTCCGGCCGAGGAGGGAACAGGCACGGGTGGCGGGTTCGGAGTGTCCGCCAACCGCTCGGTGTGTATGTCCTACGCGAGGGAAAAGTCAGATGGCTGCCTGCGGTGGATATCAACAAGATCATCCTGGGCGGGCAGTTCGTCGTGGTGGCCGGCATGCTGCTGGCACGAGCGATGCTGCGGGCACGTTCCACGCCGCGTAGGCTCCGCACCGGTGGAAGGCGCATCGGCCGGCACTGAACCAGCCCGTCCCGCACCGCTCTCCCTCTCGAGGAGGCCGGGGTGTGGGGCAGGGCCCGGCAAAGTCCTCAGGTAATGCCGAGTAGTGCCAGGGGGCGTGTGCTGTCGCGGGCGTGGTGACGGTTGGCGGCGGCGATGTTGGTAGCGCCGGTGATGCGGAGCGCGCCGATGGCGGCGTTGCGCAGGGCGGCCATGACCTGCGGTCCGGTGCCGGTGCGGATCTGGGAACGGTCCTCGTCGTAGGTGAGGGTCGACACCTATATCCGGGCCTGGATCAAACAAGATCCCAACCTGATCGTAACCGTCTTTACCGAGACGGCCACGTATCACGAACGCGCACTCGACGAACCGATTCGGGACCACGCGGGAATTCGCGAGTACTGGCGCACCAAGGTCCAGGAATCGCAGCGCAACATCACATGCGAGCTGTTGAAACCTCTACCTGGAGGGGAATACGGCCATCGCGGAGTGGCAAGCGGAGTTTGACGATCTAGATCAGCAGGTAAGGAAGCACATGCGTGAAATCGCTGTCCTCGTCTTCGAGGGAAATCGCATCTCCAGTCTCCGCGAATATTGGATATTCAAGGCTATCGGTCGCCCGCTGTCAACTTGATGAGGGCGTTCGGATCGCCCTTTCGTCCCTCGCGATATAAATTGGTCGTGGTCGCGAGAGTCCCAGCCACTGTCGACGAACGTCCTCATTTGCCGCTGACCGCGCGGCTGCTGGGGTCCGAAATCGACTATCGTCCTGCCGGGTCGTGTGTGAGTATCTCGGGGTCCCGACAGTCGGCGCACCGGGGCGCCCGAGGCCGTAGGCCGAACCGGTAGTAGTACGAGGCGACTCACGGGGCGGTCGTAGGCGTGATAAACGAACGGCATCCTGAATAGGCGCTATCGGACCCGGGCACGCGGTGAGCCGTCCTCATTCGCCGCGATCCGATCGCCCGCCGGCCCGCGGCGATTTCGTGCCTGTGGACTGGACGATCGTGGAAACGACCGAGTGTCTTCTCGGCGTGTGGCTCTATGGTGCAAGGGTGTCTGGACTCAAAGTCGCCGGCGACGCGGCATGGGCTGGAGGCCTTCGGTGTGGTTCCCCGAACAGAGGAGACCTCGGGCGGCGAGTACGTACGGGAACTGCGAATCCCGACGGACGCGGCGGAGGAGCACATCACGTGGGATGTCACGGACGACAGTGTCCGTGTCCGTCACCGGAGAGCAGAAGGTGTCGTGGTCGACCTGTATCGCGAGCAGGCAACACTCTTGCGAGCCGAGAGCAAGGGAACCACCACGGCGCTGGTTTTGGAATACGGAACCTCCGATGCCGTGGGACGTGTTCGCGTCCAGGTGACGCACGAGGTGGTCATCGAAGACAAGTTCCTGCGCACCTGAGACGCACTTACCTGCATGAGGGTTGGTGTCTAGGGACGGTTTCATGATTGTTTGAAGTGGTTTGAGCCGTGTGGAATTGTCTCGCCGTCGGGCTGGGCGAGTCTGGTGTGGGCGGGGATTGGCGTGGTGGGCGGGCGGCTCCGGTGGTTCGGTGTTGATCGCTCGCGTTTCCGTGCGGGTGGTGGCGAGGTGGCAGCCAGACTTACCTATGGCCGTCGGACAGTTCGTCCGCGACATGATGATTGATCGGGTGGCCCCCTGCCTGGGTGCGGCCGCTCAGTCTCACTGGGCCGTCCGCGGTCACCGCCTGAGGTGGCGGTGGTGGTGCGGTCTGACAGTGCGCTGTAGGGAGCTGGCCGCGATGGTGCCCGTCATCGTTGACGTCGGGCTGGCCGGTCCTCGCCAATCGGTCCCGCGGGGTCAGCGGGCGATGGTGGTGGGTGCGGCGGGTTGGGCGACGATGGTAAACGCGTCGTCACCGAGGTTGGTCAGGATGTGGGTGGCGTGCCGGACGATGCGGCGCGCTTGGGACAGGCAGGCGCGGTTCGCGTCGTAGCGGTCTTTGACCTGGGTGTAGTAGCCGTAGCCGGGGGCGCAGCTTCGGGCGGAGGTTTTGGCGGCTTCGAACAGTAGCCAGCGCAGCACTTCCGGGCCTTGGCGGGAGAGCCGGCCGGGGCTGCGTTTGCCGTCGGAGGAGTGCACGGTGATGTCCAGCCCGACGAACCGCACGGCCTTGCGGGAGGACGAGAAGCGTTGTTCTCCGCCGAGCCACGCGCACAGCGCGAGGCTGCTCATCGGGCCGACGCCGTAGATTTCGTGCATCAACGCCCGGGTGCCTTTGACGCCGCGGGCGGTGCACAGTAACCGGCGGCGTAGCCGGTCGAGGTGCTCCGCGAGCACGTCCATGATGGCCAGTGCCGTGTTGACCTGCAGCCGGCCGGAGATCGACAGCTGCTCGTCGACGATGGCTCGCAGCCGGGCCCGGTCACCGCGGATGATCCCGGCCTGTCCGGGTGCGGTGGTGCCCTGGTGGAAACACACCGCCTGGATCCGCTGTGCCCAGCCGGTGTGTTGGATCCGTAGATCTTGGTAGAGCTCCAGCAGGGCACGCCACTCGAGGACCTGTCCCGCCGGGATGTAGCACTCGGGCAGCCGACCCGCCGCCAGCAGTTCGCGGAGGAGTTTCGCGTCGGCCTTGTCAGTCTTGGCCCGCCGCTTCGGACCCCGCAATGCTGACGTCTCCGCCGGCTCGGCCAGATGCGCGATCACGCCGGCCTTGCCCATCTCCTCGGCGATGTAGCGCCAGCCGGTGCAGCCTTCCATCGCGAACGCCACCGGCCCAGCAGCGGCCGGGTCGAACCGGCGCAACCAGTCGGCCAGGTGTTCCCGGTCAGCCGGGCTGATCCGGCCGCGTTCCCACTTGTCGTTCTGCTCGTCGACCCAGTCGAATGTCAGCTGCTTCCGGTGGATGTCCAGGCCGCCTACGATTGCCATCGGCACCTCCTCAAGCTCCGTGACCATCGATGTCCAACGCAGAAGATGTGCTGCGTCTGAGCTGAGGAGCCCCCCCATTCAGCCGTTCGTCAACACCCCGAACGGCGTACACCTCGGCTCAACCCCACGACCGCGACCGGCCGATGCATGTCATCTCACATGCCGCGGATAGGCGTGGCGTCATCGAGAAATGAGCTGCTCAGCCGGGACCGTACCCCCATACTGCGTCCGGGCCGGTGGCAGAGCCGGGTTATTGCAGCGCTTAGAGTCGTAGTTCGGGCACGCACGGCCGGCTTGAAAGCGCGTGGGGCCGCTGGCGTGCCATGCCCCACCAGGGGTTCAAATCCCCTCCGGTCCGCAGCATCCTGATCTGCCGCCGTCCGTGCGCGCTGCCTGACGAGCCGTCACGGTCAGTAGTCGGCGTCTTAGCCGGTCGGCCTGCTGGGCTGCCGATGACAGGATGGGGCGTGACTACCGATAACAGGACACTCCGTGGCGATAACATCGCGCTGCGTGAGTGGACCGAAGCTGATCTACCCCAAATGATTGTTGTCTTCGACGACCCTGAAATCGCGTATCGAACACCGATTGCCAGCCCTTTCGATGAAGCGGCCGCGAAGGGTTACCTGACCGGTATTCGTCAGGCGCGACAGGCTGGCACCCGACTCCACTTAGCGATCACAGTGGATGGCCTCCTCCCGCAGGGCGAGGTCACACTGAATCTCTCCACGGCTAGCATTGCTTATGTCGTTGGAGCCCCGTATCGAGGTCAGGGCCTGGGGAGACGTGCGCTCACGCGGCTCGTCAAGCACGCCTACGACGTCCTCGGCCTGCAGCGAACGTACCTCGAGATCGAAGCAGACAACGTCGGAAGTATGTCGGTCGCACTGGCAGCCGGTTTCCGTCCAACCGACGAAGAACCTGAGTTCGTTAAGGACAAAGGGCGGAGTTATGCCATACACCGCTGGACGCATCAGAGAACCGTGTAGAGACAGTTCCATCGCAACAACAGCAAACTAACTGACCTGCCGCGATCCGCTCGTTGCAGGTCTTCGCCCATTCGCGGTGGTGTTTGGGCATCCCGCGTCAGGCGGTGGGACTCGCGGCCGGCACGCAGCGCGGGTCGCGAGGTCGTCGCCGGTAGGGCACGGTGAAGCCATGGCCGACGAACGTGCCCCGGGCCGATGATGAGTGACGAGCAGATATATCTCCGTGCGTACGACCCGAGGTGGCCGGCTCTGTTCCAGCGCGAGGCCGGCACTCTGGCCACCACCCTCGGCTCCTACATCACCGGAGGAGTGCACCACGTCGGCAGCACGGCGGTCCCCGGCCTGGCCGCCAAGCCCATCATCGACATCATGATCGGCGTCCGCAGCCTCGGCTCGTCCCGCCCGTGCATCGACATGCTCGCTGAGCTGGGATACTGCTACGCGCCGCACCGCCAAGACGTCATGCACTGGTTCTGCAAGCCCAGCCCGGCCCGTCGAACCCATCACCTTCACCCGCCGCACGGGCACGAAAACGGCTTGCTGTAGGCGTTGATTAGCTCCCATACGCTGAGGTGATGAGGCCCGTGGATGTCACCGCTTCAATAGTGCTGGTCGCGGTCGGCGTCGGCTTCCTGGCCCTAGGCCTGGAAATCCGGTCAAACCAGTCGCCGCACACCGACGGCATCGTCACGACAGCGACCACGACCAGTTTCCACACCGAACGATCCGCAAATCGGCGCCGAACAATCTGGACCACCCACTATCGACCCGTCTACACATTCCAGACCCGGACCGGCGAGACCACGACGTACACCGACCCGAGAACCGTCCGTGAGCCTCCGCAGCTTGGCCGAACCGCCAAGCTTTCCTATCGGACGGATAAGCCCGCAACGGCACGAGTGATTCGGGGCTGGCACGGTTGGACAGGCTTCCCGATCATGTTCGCAGCGGCCGGCACGCTGGTCCTCGCCTGCGTCGTCTACATTGTGTACCTCCGGTTCATCCGAGACCGGCCAGGTCGGAATGCTAGGTAGCGGCACCCAGGGCTCCCGCCTTGTGGGTGCGACGGGAATCGACTTCACCTCAGCCGTACGATGCCTGCTTGCGAGAGCGTTGCCGGATGTCCTCTTCTGCCGCTGACCGCGTGGCAGACCTGGTCTGCGGCGCGGTGGCTCAAGCGGCCCTCAACTGGCTCAGCAGCGGGTCATGCCATCCGCTGAACACTCACGTCCCCGGTCGTATGTGCCGATGAAAACGGAGCCCGCTGTGTGCGAGGCGATTGCAGATCACGCAGTGAGGGACGATGCAGATGAAATCTGTAGCTCGCTTCGCGGGTGCTCCGTGGCGTTCGGGGCAGGGACTCGGTGGCAAGCTGCTCGTCGTTGCTCTCGCCGTGATCGCATCCCTGTTGCTGGTCGCTGTACCTGTCGGCGTGCTGCTGATCAGCGCAGACGAAAGCTCGCAAGTGTTCGAACAGAAGCTCAGCGCGTCGATCAACAAATCGATGCATTACGGAGACCAGACTGACGCGCGCGGGTACGCCTCGACAATGCGTTATACAGCGATGAGGGCACCGACCATACCGGGCATGAGCCAAGCTGAGGCCGAAGAGCGGATTGAAAAAGCGTACCAGAACGCTCTCCCCGGGCTTGCCCTCCGGCTGCCGGCGGAGTTCTCACCCTCGGGAAGGGAACGGATCATGGCCCTCTCCACGGACGATGATTCCGAGCTGAACATGCTCGTCGTGGCATTACAGCGGTACCGGCAAGAGTGCCTCACCGAACTAGACCGAAGACACGCCCGCAAGATGGCTGCTATGGAAGAGCCGGACAGCCTGGCTGCCGCTGAGATGCGCGTGATCGCCGCCGCCGACACGTGGCAACGCGCCAAGGACTTGACCAATCGACGGGAATCGGCCGAAGCAATTCAGCAAATCCGGCGGAACTATCACCGAAGGAAGATCGCCGCCGTCGCGGTACTGGTCGTCGGCAGCCTGCTCGCCGCCGTGTCCGCCCGCACGATGGCTCGCCGACGACGCGCTTCCCTGGGGTCGCTCGATGCGACCCATCACGCTGCCGGAGCTCAGCTCCCGTTAGACTGCCGGGAACCCGCCAACACAGCGGACCCGCACAGGAGCGCTCCATAGCACGGGACTCGGTCAAATCCAGTGCACTGATCTGCCGCCGTCCGTGCGTCGGCTGAGCATGAAATGCAGCCGATGTCCGATTGGGCGCGATGGTCGGCTGGCCGGCGGCCCTTAGCCGCGGGCGCGGGCGCGGGTCAGTTGCGCACGGCCTGTTGGCACATGGCCAGGGCGACGGTGCCGAAATCTGCGCCGAGTTTTTCCATGTCGTCACGGTCTCTGACGTTGGGATTCCACACCAGGACCGGGTACTCCCCGTCGGCGTCGGGGCGAGATGTGTCGAGTACCAGAATGCCGCCCATGCCGTCATACATCACGGCGATGAGGTTCTCCGGCATGCCGTATTGCCGGCGGGCGTCCAGCGTCGCGGTGACCGAGCCCAGCAGCGTCTCACCCGCGGCCGAGGTGAGGTAGACGCCGAGGAACTCGGCGCCCGCGATGTCCCAGGTACCGAACTCCTCGACCAGGCGGCGGTACGACGGCGGGAACGCGGCACACAGAAGCTGCTCGGCGGCCCGGATCGTTGCTCTGTCGCAGCCGGTCCCGTGGTTGCCCTGGCCAGCGTGCTTCCTGATCAGTCGGATCAGCCGCTCACCGGCGTCAACCGCGTTGCTCACCGTTTGATCCTCAATTCGCTGACTGCACGCGCGTTGAGCATCGTAGCCGTCCTGTGGCGCACTCACCCTCTCCTCGATGATCTTGCGCATCGCCCGGTGCTTCCCGGAACCGCTGCCCGTGCTGGCCACCCGCCTACTGCACCGAGCCGTGAGACTGGCCGACGTCGCCGCAGCAACGGCAAGCGCCGCGGCACACGACACCGTCGTCGGCACCTTCAACGTTGCCGGACAGTACCCCTTCACGCGTGCCGACTGCGTCGCTCTGCTTCAGGATGCAGCGAGTGTGATTGCCGAGCGTGCCCCGAAGGTCGCAGCGGCATTTCACGACCGGGGATGGCCGTTGCCCCGGACAATCGACCGGGTGTACGACTCCAGTGCCGCTGCAAACGCCTTCGGATATCGTCCTGTGGAGGGCGTCCTCCGACTGCTCGTCAACCCAGCGGAATGATTGATACCAAGCCTCCGGCAGCGAAGCGATACCGTTTCCGGGTGTGAGTACACTCCTCAAATCCGAGATCAAGTGCACTCCTCTGCCGCCGATAAGGCGCGGACGTTCGACGCTGGTCAGACTCCGGACGGCCGGCAAGTCTGCATCAGCTAGGTGGCCGTGGGCGAGGGCCCCGATCGGTCGGTGCAGGCCAAGATCGATCCGCCGCGACCGCGGGCCACGGCGGTCGGCCGCCCGGTAGGTGAACCATTTGACGAGTACAGGAAGTCCTTGGTCAGCGGCGCTGGTGCTGTTTCTTGTGTTTTGAGGGGGCCGGACGCGGGCGGGTCCGGGTCCGGGTCCGTCCGAGCACGGACGGGTCCGTCGACTTGTCCGGCGCGGTGATGACGCGGATCAGACCGACCAGCAGGCTGCACACCAGGGCGATGATCGCGTAGACGATCATCGCGACGTCCTCGGCGCTGTCCACCGGCGGGGTCGGCAGCCCGCGCCGAGCGTTGGGCCAGATGACTGAGTGCGGACGTATCGCGCAGACGAGCAGCAGGCCGACGGTGATCCACTGCCACGGCACGAGACCGTCGTTGCGGTGCCGGACGGTGCGCCACAGCCAGCAGACGGCGGCCAGGCCGCCACCGATGCCGCCGGCCATCAGCCCGTTGCGCCATTGGTCGGTGCCGATGATCGTCGCGCCCTCCAGCCGGCCCACGAAATACCACACCGCGGGTGACCCCAGCAGGATCACCATCAGCACGAACATCGAGTTCTCCGAGCGCGACCGCACGGCTCCCGAGGATAGGGCCGGGCGTCACAGCTGTCAGGACGGCCGGTGTGGTCGAGGTCGCGCGCGAGGCCGGCTGTCCGGCGCGGAGCGTCACCGGGGCTGAGGCCGCCGCGGGTGTCCCTATGGGTTCTGTTGAGCCGCGAACGCCGAGACCGCCCAGCGGGCTACTACCGGCGCCTGAAGCAGAATGGCGCCCTGCTTGGCATCGGCACCCATGCGAGTGGTCGGTCGGCTGTGCTGTCGCCCCGTGCGTGTGAGGACCTGCTCGGCGGCCTCTACGGCTGCAGGGGCTGTCGCCCGTCACGCCAGTGAACCGGAGGTACGAGCCAGCGTGGTGCCCGTCTTCGTCGAAGAGATGAAGCACCGCGTAGATCCGCTGCTGGTTCCGCCAGTCGTGATCTGGCCTGATGCCTTCCTGATAGGCGCCGGGTGATGTCAGCGAAGAACTGCCCGGACGCATGCCGTCCGATGCGGCCGGGCGACGAAAACACGGCGCAAACCGGCAGCCAGTAGCGACCACCATGGCGACATCGTGGTGCTCACCCGGGGAGCGAACAATTGAGTCTTAGGAGAGGTCACCCTGCTGGGGCCACCCCTGCTCCCAAAATCAGGGCAAAAGACCCACCATCGTGGATCATGATGGTGGGTCTTTTCGCTGCTCAGGCTATGTGTGGGCGATACTGGGATCGAACCAGTGACCTCTCCGGTGTGAACGGAGCGCTCTCCCGCTGAGCTAATCGCCCGCAACGGGTTCAGACTGTACCGGACGATCCCGTGGCAGTGCGAACAGGGGGTGCGGCGCGCCCCGGGTTCAGTCCTGCTCGAAGATCCATTCCCAGGCCACGGCGGCCAGGTCGATGCCGAAGCTGAGGCGTACCGAGGCCCAGACGATCGCGGACACGAAGATCATGCCGAGGACGCCGATCAGGCCACGGACCGGTACGGACTGGCGGCCGATCCAGCGGGTCCAGCTCTGGACGTGGCGCTTGGTGAATTCGAGCAGGTGTTTGGCCCAGGCGAACTCGATCGCCCAGATGGCCAGCCCGAGGATCACGATGGCCCAGCCGGGGCCGGGGAACGGGATCAACACGATGCCGACCGCCACCACCAGGCCGCCGAGGATGCCGATGCCCACCTTGAGAGCGAGCCGGCCGGTGGGGTTCTCGCGGATGCGGTCCAGCCGGTCGTGGATGGATCGGCGCCGCGGCGGCGAATCGGACACCCGATCGGATTGGGGCATGTCGCTCACTTTCGTGGCTCGGTGCGGGCATCCGGGCGGCGCGACGTCGGTGCGGTGGCGTGTTTCGCGCCCATTTCATCCCCCAGTGTTCCGGCGCCCCGTCACTACCCGGGAGGAATGGACGTTACCGGAGTAAGTCAACTGCTGGACCACCCGACGCCGGGCGGAACCGAGTACTGGGTCAGAACAGGACAAGATATCGCTTTACGTCTTGCTTGGAGAGGTTTTCGGAACCGTCTTCCCACTACTGGGTGAGATCAGCGTATGGCGGAGCGTAACGACAGGGATCACCTGAGTATGGGAAAGCGGGGTTCACCAGCCTCGCAGCGGTGCCGGGGGGAGTTCGTCCATGAGTACCATTCGTCCAACGACCGTCGAGGTCGAAACCTCGCTGCGGCTCGTAGCGCCTGACGCCACGGCTCTGCCCGTGCGCGCCAGTCTGCGGTACGACCCAGCCGACCCGTATGCGGTGCACGTGTTGTTCCACGCAGAATCAGCCGGTGGGGAAGCCGTTAGCTGGTCCTTCGCGCGGGAACTGCTCGTCACCGGGCTCGACGAGCCGGCCGGGATCGGCGACGTCCGGGTGTGGCCGTGGGCCACGCCGAGGGGGGATTTCGTCGCCCTGGCATTGTCGTCGCCCGACGGCAATGCGCTCTTCGAAGTGCCACGCAGTGTCCTGGTCCGGTTCCTTCGGCGCACCTACGTAGTGGTGCCGCGGGGCCGGGAATCCGATCACCTGGATGTGGACGCGGCGGTCAACCGGCTGCTCGCCGGTCGATAGCAACAGCGATATCGGGGGCGACCCGCGCGGACACTGCCGGTCCGCGCGGGTCGCCCTTTTGTACCGGCACAGACCGGACGAACGAATGGTCCCGGCACGGACTTCCGGATTCCGACACGAACGACGAATATCTGCCGTTTATGTCCTATTTCGCCGCCGCAATTCGCGATCTCACCCGCCGCCGGGCCGGAACCACGTGCGCCTAGGTGCGTCGCTGGTGGGAGGCGGGTTACCGTCACCGCGATGCGCACCTACAGCCAGCTCCATCCGGGTACCGCCCTGCCGTCACCGGCGCCCTCCTGGGCCGGGGTCGGTACGTGCGCGTTGCCGGAGACCGCGCTGGCCGGACCGGACCCGGCGACGCACCGGCTGCCGTACCATCTGCTCGCTCTGATCACCGCCGGGCACGGGACCGTGGAGGTCGACTTCGAGCCGTGGCCCGGCCGGCCCGGCACCCTGCTCTGGGTCCGGCCGGGTCAGGCCGTGCGCTTCGGTGACCGGCCCGGCCTGGACGCCGACCTGGTGGTCTGGGAGCGCCGCCTGCTCACCGCGGACGAGCTGGCGGGCGTCGGGGTGGACGAACCCACCGGACCGGTCCGCTGGCAGTTGGCCGGCGAGGACCAGGACGCGGTGATCAGCGACGTCGCCCAGCTGGCGGTGGACTGCCGGCGGCACTCCGGCGGCGCGACGGCGGCCGCGCTGCTGCGTCACCAGCTGGCCGTCCTGCTGCTGCGGATCGCCCTGCTCGACACCGACCCGGCCACCCCGGCGGCGACCGCGGAGAGCCGGACGTTCGCGCGGTTCCGCCGGGCGCTCGAGGACGGGCACGCGCGCACCCGCCGGGTCGAGGACTACGCGGAACAGCTGGAGTGCTCGGTGCGTACCCTCACCCGGGCCAGCCTGGCGGTCACCGGCCGCACCGCCAAGCAGGTGGTGGACGACCGGGTCGCGCTGGAGGCGCGCCGCCTGCTGGCCTGCACCACGCTTTCGGTCGCCGAGGTGGGACGCCGGCTCGGCTTCCCGGAACCGACGAACTTCGGCCGGTTCTTCCACCGGGAGTCGGGCCTGAGCCCCGGCGCCTTCCGGGCCCGGCCGGCCGCACCGGCGGGACCGGTACCGGTTCAGCGACGACCCGCGGACTGAGCGTAATCCCTATATCCCCATAGAATTGGGGGTGGCCACCGCCAGCGAGCGTCCACGGGGCATGATGGTGGCGTGCAGATCTCCGCGCGAGGTGACTATGCGGTCCGGGCGGCTCTGAGCCTGGCCCAGGCCTATCCGTCGCTCATGTCCGCCCAAGCCATCGCCCAGGACCAGGACATGCCCCGCAAATTCCTCGAGGCCGTGCTGGCCGACCTGCGCCGGGCGGGGGTGGTCCGCGCCCAGCGCGGCGCCGAGGGCGGCTACACGCTCTCCCAGCCGCCCCGGGACATCACCGTCGGACAGGTCCTGCGCGCCGTGGACGGACCGCTCGCCGGCGTCCGCGGGATGCGCCCCGAGGAGACCCGCTACACCGGTGCGGCGGAGAACCTGCCGAACCTCTGGGTGGCCGTCCGCTCGGCCGTGCGTGAGGTCGTCGACGAGGTCAGCCTGGCCGAATTGATCAGCGGCCGGATGCCCGCCCACGTGCGGAAACTGACCACCCGGCCGGACGCCTGGCAACCACGCTGAGTTTGCCGCCCGGCGCGAACGGGAATCGGCATCCCATCGACGAACTAGTCCGAGGAGGACCATCCCGATGGGCGTCATGTTCCGCAGCCGCAGGAAGTTCGGCCCGCTGATCCTGAACTTCACGCAGAACGGGTTCTCGTCGTGGAGTTTCAAGATCGGACCGTGGTCGTGGAACTCGAAGGCCAAGGCGCACCGCGTCGACCTGCCCGGCCCGCTCTCCTGGAAGCAGGACAAGTCCAGCTCCCGCTGAACCCCGGTCAGCCGGCGGCGGCGATCACCACGTCGCCGCCGAGCCGGCCGTGTTCCGGCCGCCGGGTGACCGCGCCGGACTGCACCAGACTCTGCACCACCCGGGTGGCGTCGGCCGCGCGGTACACGGTCTCGGTCAGCGCGAACGTGCGCAGGTCGGTCACCGTGGCCTCCCCCAGCGTGGCCAGCCGGCCGAGCAGTTCCCGGCGCAGCGGCCCGGGGTGCGGGGTCAGCGAGATGTCGATCAGGTGCCGCTCCGGGTCACCGGGATCCCTGTACCGCACCCCGGCGAACTCGTCCACCGCCCACAGTGTCTCCTTGAAGCCTTCCAGGCTCTTCCCGGACGTGGTCGCGAAGATCAACAGTTCGCCGGCCGCCTCGTCCACCGCCAGCTCCACGGCTGCCACCAGCGGAAACCCGGAGTCCCGCAGACCGGTCCGGTAACCTGCCACGTCGGTCACCGCGCCCGGCGCCAGCACCAGCAGCGCCTCCGCCGGCTTCCCCTTCGCCAGGGCCGCGACGGTGTCCGGCCCGGGCGGTCCGGCCGCGGCCGACCCGTCCAGAAAACCCAGCAGGGGTACGCGCGCAGCGCCGACCGCCGACAACGCCACCCCGAGCCGCGCCTCGGTGCCCCCGCCCACCGTGTGCACGGACAGTCCCGCGCCGGACGGCAGCGCCGCCAGACGGCCCGCCACCGCGGACACGTCCTCGCCGACCGCGACCATGGTCAGTTCCCGGCCGCGGACCAGATCGGACTGTTCGGCGAACACCCGCAGCGCCGCCTCGGCCAGCGCCCCACCGTCGGCATCCGCGTAGCCGTGCACGTAGGTGGCCCGGCGCGCCCGGTGCAGCGCGGCCGGCGCCCACGCCTCCAGGTGACGGACGAGCACCTCGCGTTTGAGGTCGGCGACGGTCATGGCGTTTGTTCTACCGTCTCCTGCCCCGAAACGCCCAGGACTTGTACCTACGGTGGCCAACCAAGCACTATGAGGCACGTGTCACCTCCCCTCGCCGATCTGACCGCCCGGGCGCAGACGCTGTCGTCCGCGGGCGACCTCGCCGGCGCGCGGGCCGTGCTCGACCGCGCGCTCGACCCGGCCGAGGACCCCCGGCAGGCGTCGCCGGAACTGGCCGCCGCCGCGGCCCTGCACGCCCGCATCCTGATCGCGCTGGGCGACCCGCACGCGGCCCGGACCTGGGCGGGCTTCGCGCACGCCGCGGAGGAACGCCTGCACGGCCCGGAGGACGACCGGACGCTGGCCGCGGCCGCCACGCACGCCGCGGTGCTGGCCCGGATCGGGAACCACGGGCGCGCCGCGCAGCTGTACCACGACCTGGTCGGACGGTTGATCGACCGGGAGGGACGGGACTCGGCCCGGGTGATCGCGGCCGAGGCCGACCTCGCCACCGCGGAACACGCGGCCGGTCAGTGCACCGCGGCCCGGGGCCGGCTGGCCGAGGCGTGGGCACGGCACCGCCGGGTGTTCGGCGACGCCGACCCCGCCGGGATCAAGATGCTGGCCCGGCTGGGCACGATGGAACGCGAGTGCGGGCACCTCGGCGCGGCCCGGGAACACCTGGCCCGAGCGCAGGAGCTGTGCGCCCGCTACCTGCCCGCCGATCATCCGCTCGCGGTGCAACTCGGCACGCTGGCCGCCGCCGGGGCGTCCGGGCGGCACACCTGCGGCCGGGTCCGGCAGTCCACCGGCCCGGAGACGGCCCCGGGCGTCACCGCGGTGCCGACCGGCGCGCCCGGGGTCAACTCGGTGCCGTCCGGCGTCGCCACCGGACCGACCGGCGCGCCAGCCACCATCCAAGGGCCGTCCGGCGTGCCCGGTGGCACGGCAGGACCGACCGGCGCGCCCGGCGTCACCGCCGGACCGACCGGCACGCCCGGCCCGACCGGCACGCCCGGCCCGACCGGCACGCCCGGCCCGACCGGCACGCCCGGCCCGACCGGCGCGCCCGGGCCGGCCGGCGTCACGGCAGTACCTCCGCCCACCGCGCCCGGACCACGATCGGAGCCCGCCGGCCCGCAGGCCGCGCCCGGGGGGCCGCAGGGCATGCCGTACCCGATGCCGGACGAACCGCCGGCCACGCCCACCACGCCCGGAGTGGCGCCGATGGTCGCGCCGCGCCGCCCGGCCGACGACCAGCCCGCGCCGGACAACCGGCCCACCGACCCCAAGGGCGCCGTCTACCAGGCCCCGCTCTATCTCAGCGACGTGCACCGGTCCCCCGGCGACCTCACCGGACGGCACGCCCGGGCGGACACCCCGCTGCCGCTGCCCGGCCGGCGGATCCCGGAGTACACCGCGGACGGACATCAGGTGCCGGTGGGCAGTGCCCCGGTCGGCGCGCACCCCGACGACCACCTGCTGCCCGTACCCCTGGAGCGGCCGGACCCGTCCCCCTCCCGGCAGCCGTTCGTCCTGGCCGCGGTGCTGGTGGCCGGGATCGGCGTGGCCGCCGCCGTGGTGGCGGTGACCCTCCCCCGCGGTGACGACCCACCGGCGGCCGCGCCGCGGACCCCACCGGCGGCCACCGGGCCGGCCGCGACCACGGCGCCCGGGCCGTCGGCCGCCACCGGATCGGCCGCGCCGCGGGCGTCCGCCGCGGCCGTACCCGGCGCGCCCACGAACGTCCGGCTCCGTGACAACCGCGACAGCGTGTCGTTGACCTGGGCCTATCCGAAGGGCGCGGAGGGGCCGCTGCTGATCTCCGGCGGCCGCACCGGGCAGCCGCCGCAGGCGTTCCAGCAGTTGCCGGCCGGCGCCGTCGACTACGTGGTGTACGGCCTGGACGAGCAGTCCGACTACTGCTTCACGGTCGCGGTGGTGTACTCCACGGACCGGGTCGCCGCCTCGGCCCGGGTCTGCACCCGGCGCGGCTGAGCCCGGCGCGGCTGAGCCCGGCGCGGCTGAGCCCGGCGCGGCTGAGCCCGGCGGCTCCCCGGGCGTTGGACCGGGCGACGGCGTGGCTTCCGCCCGAGCCGCCCGGCGACGCCACCGGCAAACGGAGCACGGCAGACAGAGCGGCAGACAGAGCACGGCAACCGGGCGGCAACCGTTCGGCACCCGGTTCGCACCCCGGCGCCGCGAACGTGGACACCCACCGGCCGGACGGGCCGGAGGCCGACGGGAGGCGGGGGTGCGGTGACGACGGAGACGGCACTGATCGCCGGTACCACCGCGGTCGAGGCCGAGCGCGCGGCCCTCGAGGCCACCCTGGCGGAGCTGGAGAGCCGCCGGATGTCGCGGTTCCGCACGCTGATCGAGCCGGCCGCCGCCGCGCAACGCCGGGCCGAGGAGCTCGGTGACGCGCAGCTGGCCCACCGGGCCCGGCTGCTCACCGCGGGCGTGCTGCTGCGCGAGGGGCGGTCGGCCGAGGGCGGTCAGGCGGCGCACCAGGTGCTGGCCTGGGCCGAGCGGCACGGCACCCCGTACCTGCTCGCCCGCACGCACCGGGAACTGGCCGTCTTCTACCGTCTGGTGGGCGACGGTTCGGCGCAGCTGACGCACGCCGTGCAGTGCGTCGCGCACCTCACCGACGACGTACCCGAGGCGATCCGCTGCCGGCATCTGATGGCGCTGGCGGTGGCGCTGGACGAGACCGGTTCGCACGCCGAGGCGGACCGGCGGTTCCGGGAGGCGCTGGACCTGGCGGTCGCGGTCGGCGAGGACGAGCTGACGCTGTACATCCTGAACAACATGGCGTACACCGCGTACGAGCACGGCGACGAGGCGGCCGCGCGGGACCTGGTCGCCCGGATGCTCCAGGTGCGGGACCGCGGCGGGCGGGAGTTCAGCGCCAACGAACTCGACACGGTCGCCCGGATCGAGATGATGGGCGGCCGGTACGCCGCGGTGGAGGCGACGTTGCGGGCCGCGCTGGACGCCGGCCAGAGCACGCTGGTCGGCACCGAGGGCGACGCGCTGGCCGAGTGCGCGCTCACGCTGGCCGAGGCGCGGCGGCGGGACGGGCGGTACGACGACGCCCAGCAGGCGCTGGACGCCGCGCTGCGGATGTGCGCGGAACGGGGGCTGCACGCGGTCCGGGCGCGGGTCCGGCAGGAGCAGGCGGCACTGTACGCGGCGACCGGGCGGTACCGGGAGGCGTACGCGGAACACTGCGCCTTCCACGCCGACGCCACCGCGCTGCACTCCACGCAGCGGGAGGCCCGGGCCCGGGTGCTGCAGGCGGTGTTCGAGGCCACCGAGGCCCGCCGGGCCAGCGAGCACTTCCGGGAGATGGCGCACCGGGACGCGCTGACCGGGTTGCACAACCGGCGGTACGTCAACGAGCGGCTGCCCGCCCTGATCGGCGAGGCGGCCGTGCGGCGCACCCCGATCTCGCTCGCCATCGTCGACCTGGACCACTTCAAACGGGTGAACGACACGCTCTCGCACAGCACCGGCGACACCGTGCTGCAGCACGTGGCGGAGATGCTGGAGGAGGCCGCGACCGGACCGGCCGTGGCGGCGCGGATGGGCGGCGAGGAGTTCCTGCTGATCTTCCCGGGGGTGGACGCGGCCGGGGCGGCGCAGCGCTGCGAGCGGCTGCGGCTGCGCATCCGGGGGCACGGGTGGGGCCCGGTGACCGGCACGCTGCCGGTGACGGTAAGCGTGGGCGTCACCACCGTGCTGGACGGGCGGACCACGCCGTCGGCGATGCTGTCCCAGGCCGACCGCAACCTGTACGCGGCGAAGCGGGGCGGTCGGGACCGGGTGGTGATGGATACCGGGGCGTCCGCGGGGGTACACCCCCGTGGTGCTGACCACCGGTGACCTCGCCCTGGCCCTCGCGGCCCCCGCTCCCGTTCTCGGCTGGGCGAGCCGGTGGCGCACCGTCGCGGGCCTGCGCTGCCACGAGCGGTTCCGGGACGACCGCACCGGCGGGCTGCCCGTGGTGCTGCTGCACGGGCTCGCCGTCTCGCACCGCTACCTGATGCCGACCGCGCACGCGCTGGCCGACCGCCACCCGGTGGTGGTACCGGACCTGCCGGGCTTCGGGCTCAGCGCCAAGCCGCGCACGGCGTTCGACGTGGGCCGGCACGCCGCGCACCTGGCCGCCCGGCTGGACGGCGCCGGGCTGTCCGGGGTCGCGGTGCTGGGCCACTCGTTCGGCGCCGAGGTGGCCGTCGCCCGGCCGGACCTGGTGGCCGCGCTGATCCTGGCCGGCCCGACCGCGAACCCGGCCGCCCGGCACCGGCGCGGCCTGATCGGGCGGTTCGCGGTCGACCTGCTGGTGGAGGACCCGCGGCAGACCGCCATCCTGGCCCGGGACATGCGCGACGCGAAGCCGTGGCGGGTGTGGGCCACGCTCGGCCGGTCGGTGCACAACGCGGTGGAGGCGGACCTGGCCCGGGTGCGCGTGCCCACGCTGGTGCTCGGCGGCCAGTGGGACCCGATCGCGCCGCCGCGCTGGCGGCACCAGGTCGCCACGCTGTGCGGCGGCACCTCCGTCACCGTGCCGAGGGCCGGGCACAACGCGCTCACCACGGCCGGCCGGCGCAGCGCGGACCTGATCGCCGATCATCTCGCCGCGGTGATGCGTGCCCGGGCTGTTACCGGGTAAGCGAGGCCCATGCGTATCGGAAACACCGAGGTTCGAGTGTTCGGCGGCGGGCTCGGCTGCCTCACCATGATCGTGCTGTCCGTGCTCGCCTCGGTGGTGCTCACCGTGCTGCTCAACGTGCTGCTGTGAGGTCCAGGTCCACCGCCACCGGGTAGTGGTCCGAGGCATGCTCGGCGGCGCCGCCGCGGACCACCCGGGTACCGCCCGCCAGGCCCGCCGCCGCCGGACCGGCCAGCACGTAGTCCAGGCGCATGCCGGAGAACTCCGCCCCGCCGCCCGCCGAGGTGGGCGCGGTCCGCCCGTCGCCGTCGCCGCGCCACAGGTCGGCGAAGCCGGCGCGGGCGAACGCGGCCATCGCCCGGGTGTCCGCGCCCCCGTCCGCGGCCAGGTGCCGGCGGCGGTGGAGCGGGGCGAGCCGGGCCAGCGTGCCGGTGTGGTCTGTGTCCGGGTCGAGCGAGTTGAGGTCGCCGGCCAGCAGCACCAGGCGGGTGCCGGACGCGTACCGGGCGGCCAGCCAGCGGGCCTCGCGCAGCCGCCGGTACGGCGAGAACGGGTTGAGGTGGGTGCTCACCACGGTCAGCGGGCCGGCGTCGGTGGACACCGTGGCGACCGCGGCGGCGTGGTGCAGCCGCCACCGCACCGAGGCGGTCCGGGTGAACCGCAGCGGCGGCCGGGCCAGCACGGCCACCGGCTGGCCGAACACCGACCGGGACAGGTGCGCGGTCATGCCGAGCGCGTCGGCGACCGCCCGCATCCGGCGGCCGCCGTGCCGGTCGAAGTCCCGCAGTTCCTGCAGGGCCAGCAGGTCCGGCCGGGCACCGCGGAGGACCTCGACGACGGCACCGAGGCGGTCGCCGCGGCCCCGGTCCACGCCGCCGGTCTTGATGTTCCAGGTGACCAGGCGGAGCGTCACGGAGCCGGGGTTCCGGCGGTGGCCGGCTTCTCGTTCGGCCGGAGCACCCACCACAGCAGACCGATCCAGAGCGTGGTCAGGATCGCCGCGCCGAGCAGGTCGGTCGGGTGGTGCATGCCGCGGTACATCCGGGACAGCGCCACCCCGGCCGGCATGACGACCGCGAACACCACCGCGAGGTAGCGCCACCGCTGCGAGACCCGGCCCATGATCAGAATCGCGATGGCCACCCAGACGCACATGGTGGCGGCGATGTGCCCGGACGGGAACGACGACGTGGGCATCTGCCCGTCCAGCTGCTCCACCGGCGGCCGGGCCCGCTGCACCGAGGCGGCGGTGCAGAGGAACAGCGTCAGCTCGCCCACCATGGTGAGCGCCAGGAACAGCACCGGCCGCCACTGCCGCCAGACGGCCAGCGCGATCGGGCAGAACACCAGCGAGATGATCAGGATGGCGTGGGTGTCGCCGGCCTTGCTCCACAGCCAGCTGAGGTCGTCCAGCCCCGGCGTCCGGAACGTCTGCAGCCAGCGCACCGTGCCGTCGTCGAACCGGCCCAGCCAGGTGCCCTCGGTCTGGTTCTTCAGCAGGTACCCGATCAGGTAGAGCACGCCGAAGATGAGTGCCCAGCCGGTCAGGATCTCGGTGGCCTTCACCCACCGGTGCGGCACCGGCCGGGCCGAGTCCGGTGCCGGCTTGACCGCGTCGGCCGCCTCCGGTTCCAGGCCCTCGTCGAGCGGCGCGACCGGATGCCCGGCCTCCCGGCGCCACACCCGGAACGCGTACGCGGTGACGCTCAGCCACAGCGCGCCGAGCAGCCAGCCGGCCAGCACGTCCGTCAGGTAGTGCACGCCCAGCGCGATCCGGGTCAGGCCGACCGCGAAGACGACCAGCCCGAGCGACGCGATGAACAGTTTGCGGTAGCGCACCGCCGGCAGGAACACCAGCAGCAGCGCGCCGTACACCACCATGGCGCCGAGGGCGTGCCCGCTCGGGAAGCTGTTGCCGGGTGCCGTGGCCACCGGCGCGTCCACCACCGGGCGCAGGCGGCCGACCAGGGCCTTCACCGACGGGTCGAGCAGCAGCGCGCCGACGCCGGTGACCACCAGGTAGACCGCGAGCCGGGTCCGGTGCCGGACCAGCAGCAGCACCACGGTGATCCCGACCAGCCAGAACATGAACGGCCGTCCGCCCAGCCGGGAGATCCCGTTGAGCGCGTTGACCAGGTACGACCGCGGCGAGACCAGCTCGTTCAGCTCCCGGGCGACACCCCGGTCGACGCTCAGCACCGGGCCCACGTTGAGCTGGACCAGCAGCAGGAGCAGGCCGAAGCCGATTCCGATCGCCACCACTACGAGCAGACCCAGCACGCTGCGCTCGGCGAAGTGCCGCAGCGGCGCCCAGCCGGCTCGTTCCCGAATCTTCCCGTCGTCGTCGCCGGGTGCGGCGACCACACCGGCCTCCTGGGTAACCATGGCGCCGCTCTTACCCGATGGCGCCGAGGCTCACACCGGGCTGCCCCGGGAGGCCGCGTCGGTCTGCGGTTCGTCGTCCGAACCGGGGTGCCAGCGATCCTCCGGTGCGGGGACCACGCCGACCCGGTTCGCCTCCAGTTGCGCGGCGAACGCCAGGCCGAGGAAGAACGCGATGCCGGTCAGGTTGGCCCAGAGCAGCAGCGCCATCATGGCGGTGAGCGGGCCGTAGGTGGCGCCGAAACCGTCGCTGATCCGGACGTACCCGGCCAGTGCCAGGCTGGCCAGCCACCACAGCACGGTGGCCACCGCGGCGCCGAAGAGCAGCCAGGACAGCGCCGGCTGCTTGCGCCGCGGTGCCTGTTCGAAGAGCAGGCCGACGGCGAAGACGATCAGCGCCAGGCTGAGCGGCCAGCGCACGAAGTCCCAGGCGGTCCGCACGCCGCCGCCCCAGCCGAGGTGCTCGGCCGCGGAGTCGCCGGCCGCCCGGCCCGCCACCAGCAGTAGGAAGCCGAACAGCGCGGGCAGCCCGGCCACCACGGCGAGCGCCGCGGCGCGGACGTACTTGCGCAGCGCCGGGCGGTCCCGTTCGACGCCGTAGATGCGGTTCGCGCCCCGCTCGATCTGCGCCATCGCGGTGGTCAGCGCGACCAGGCCGGTGATCAGGCCGAGCGCCAGCGCCAGCTCACCGGCCTCCTCGGTACGGTCGTCGTCCTGCAGCAGGTCGCGCACCAGCGGCTCGCTGGCACCCGGGGTGAGCGCCAGCACGGTGTCCGCGACGATCTGGCCGCCCTCCTCGGCGCCCAGGTCGGTGGCGAGCCCGGACAGCGCGATGAGGAACGGCACGATGGCCAGGCACAGCTGCAGGGCGAGCGCGCGGGAGTGGCTGAAGCCGTCGCCGTACCGGAAGCGCACGAACGCGTCCCGCAGCAGCGGCCAGCGACCGTAGTGGCGCAACGCCAGGAACGCGTCGTCCGCGGACAGCTGGTCGCCGGGCATCATCCGGGTTTCCGGGACCGGTTCGGTCGAACTCACTCAGCCTCCTCTGCTGCCGCGCGCACCCCCTCGGCAGCCCGCTGAGCGGCGCCGGAATCGTATGCCAGGTCGGGGTCGCCGTCGGGTTGCGGCACGCACAGCAGCAGCGCCCGGTGCCGGATCTGCACGGTCAGGCTCTTGCCCGGGTCGATCAGGTCGCCGTCCAGCTGGCGGGGCTGCGCCCGGTTGCTGCGGATCTCCACCCGCTCGGCCCGGTACGTCTCCATCAGCGGGATCCGCTCGTGCCGGCGCACCACCGCCCAGCCCAGCGACGCCCAGTGCGCCAGGCTCCGCGGGCTCAGCACGGCCACGTCCAGCTTGCCGTCGTCCGGGGCGGCGTCGCTGAGCAGCCGTACGCCGCCCTGCAGCCGGCCCACGTTGCCCACGATCACGGTCCGCGGCCGGCGCATCATCGGGCGCCCGCCGTCCAGCACGATCCGGACCCGCATCGGCCGGTCCCGCAGGTGCTTCACCGCGCCGCCGACGTACGCCAGCCAGCCGATCCGCTTCTTGGCCGTCTCCGACGTACCCTCCAGCATCTTGGCGTCGAAGCCCATCCCGGCCATCACCGCGAAGCACTGGTCGCCGACCGCGCCCACGTCGATCCGCTTGCGACCGCCCTCCAGCGCCACCTCCACGCCGGTGGCCGCGTCGCCGGCCAGGCCGAGGTTCGCGGCGAGCAGGTTGCCGGTCCCGGCCGGCAGCACCGCCATCGCCACGTCCGTGCCGGCCAGCGCGGTGACCACCGCCATCACGGTGCCGTCACCGCCGCACGCGAAGATCAGCTCGGCGCCGTTCTTGACCGCCTGCTCGGCCTGCCCGCGACCGGCGTCCTCGGGGGTGGTCTCGTACCAGGCCGGCTCGGGCCAGCCCGCCTGGGACAGGCCGGCGCCGATCAGACGGCGCAGTTCGTCCATGTCCGGGACCTTGACGGGGTTAACGACGACGGCGGAGCGGGGACCAGTCACGGCGTCAGTGTGCCGGAGCAACGTCACGACGGCATGTCGGGGTTCGGTGCGGTAGGAAGGACCATGATGCGGAACACGTTCACGTATGCCGAGGTCGGCGCCACCCGGGAGGGCCGTCTGCCGCCCGGCTACCACCGCCTGCACCACCGGGTGCGGATCTCCGGCGACCCGGCGTCCTTCACCCGGGCGAAGGACGCGGTGCTGACCTTCGCGATGCACCAGCGGGCCGGCGCGCGGATCCGCACCGACGCCGCCCGGGCCGCGCCCGGGGTGCGGCTCACCGTGACGCTCGGGCCGTTCACCGTGCCGTGCGAGGTGGTCTACGTGATCGACGAGCCGGACCGGGCCGGGTTCGGCTACGGCACCCTGCCGGGCCATCAGGAACGCGGTGAGGAGGCGTTCTTCGTGGAGCGCGACGCGCACGGCGTGTGGCTGCGGGTGACCGCGTTCAGCCGGCCGGCCCGCTGGCCGACGATCCTGGCCGGCCCGCTGGCGGTGGCGGTGCAGCACGGCTTCGCCCGGCTGCTGGGCCGCTCGCTGCGCCGGATCTGTACCGTGAACGTGTGAACCGGACCAGCGTCACCTGGTGGGGCCACAGCACCGTGTGGCTGGCGGACTCCGGTGTCTCGCTGCTCACCGACCCGCTGCTCACCGATCGCGTGGTGCACCTGCGCCGGCGCGCCGGGGTGGCCCCGCGGCTGCCCGGCACGCCGGACGCGGTGCTGCTCTCCCACCTGCACGCCGACCACTGCCACCTGCCGTCGCTGCGGGCCCTGCCGGGCGAGCCGCTGCTCGTGGTGCCCCGCGGCGCCGCCGGGTTCATCGCCCGCGGTCTGGGCCGGGCGGCCGGCGACCGCTGTGTGGAACTCGCGCCCGGCGAGTCGACCACGGTCGGCGCGGTCCGGGTGCGGGCGGTGCCCGCCGCCCACCCCGGCGGCCGCGGGCCCTGGTCGCGGCAGCAGGCGGTGGCCCTCGGCTTCGTGGTGGAGGGCTCCGCGCGCACCTGGTACGCCGGCGACACCGGCCTGTTCGACGCGATGACCGACCTCGGCCCGCTGGACCTGGCGCTGATCCCGGTCGGCGGCTGGGGTCCCACGCTGGCGCCGCACGGCCACCTCGACCCGGCGGCGGCGGCCGAGGCGCTGCGCCGGGTCCGGGCGGCGTGGGCGGTGCCGGTGCACTACGGCACGTTCTGGCCGGCCGGCCTTGGCCGGCTGCGGCCGCACCTGTTCGCCGCGCCCGGCGAGGAGTTCGCCCGCCAGGCGGCGCGGACCGCTCCGGACAGCCGGGTGCGGCTGCTCGCCCACGGCGCGGAGCTGACCGTACGCCCGGGCGGCGCGGTCTCACCGGACGCGACCCTGGCCGGAGACGACGCGTGATCGCCGGCCTGGGCGCGCTGGCCTGGTTGTTCCTGGTGGTGTCGTTCGGCGCGATCGTGCCCGTGGTACCCACCGGGGCGGCGGTGAGCGGGGCCGCCGCGCTCGCCTTCCACGACAATCCGCCGCTCATCGTGTTCGTGATCGCCTTCGGCGCGGCCGGCGCCTACGTGGGCGACCTGGCCATGTACGGGATGTGCCGGGCCGGCGGCGAGAAGCTCGCCCGGCGGCTGCGCTGGCTGCGCGACGAGGAACACCTGGCCGCGGTGAAGGAGCGCCTGCAGCGCACGCAGATCCCGGTGCTGCTGGTGTCCCGGCTGATCCCGGGCGGCCGGGTGCCGGTGCTGCTGGCCGCCGCGTTCCTCGGCCTGAGCTGGCGTACCTTCGTGATCGCCAACCTGCCGGCGTGCGCGCTGTGGGCCACGGTCTACTCCGGAATCGGGGTGGCCGGCGGCTCGATCTTCCCGGAGCCGTGGCAGGGCGTGGTGGCCGCGGTCGTCCTGATCCTCGTGGTCAACCAGTCGGTGAGCTGGTGGAACAAGCGGCGCGAGGCCCGGCTGGCGGCGCCGGAGAGCCCTAGTACCTCAGGTGCCGCCTAGTCAGTTTCGCCGCCTTCTCGACCACCTCGATGCCGCCCGGCATGTCGCCGTGTCCGTGCGACAGGACCGCGATCGAGACGTCCACGTCGTCGCCGGTGACCCGGCCCACCGAGTTGATGATCCACCGGTGTTCCTCGGTGGACCGCGGCAGCCAGCCGTTCTTCACCGTGGTGGTCTCGCCGCGCCCGGCCACCGCGGACACGCCCCAGACCTGGTCCTCGTCCACCGTGCTCATCAGCGTGAAGGCGAGCTTGCGCGAGTCCGCGTTCAGCGGGCCCCTGGCGTCCACCAGCTTGCCGAGCAGGGTGACCTGGTCGTCCACGGTGGTCCGGGTCAGGCCCCACGCCTTGTCGACCCGGGTGGCGGTGAGCCCGAGCCGTTCGTGGCACCGGGTGAGCCCGCTCTCCCGGCCGAGCTGCCGGAACAGCGCGGTGGTCGCGTCGTTGTCGCTCAGCCGGATCATCCGCCGGGCCTGGGCGAGTTCCTCGCCGGTCAGCTCGCGGTTCTCGTCCTGCGCGCGCAGCAGCAGGCACGCGAGCACCTGGACCTTCACCACGCTGGCCGTCTCGTACCGTTCGGAGCCGCGGTAGGCGTAACGCTCGCCGGTCCTCGCGTCCAGCACCGCGACGGAGAACTCGGGCACCGTGGCCGCGTACTCCCGCAGCGCGGCGTCCAGCGCCCGGACCCGCCGCCGCCGCTCCTCCCCCGGCGGTTCGCCGCGGTCCGCGGGGGCCGGTGACCGGCCGGCCGGGAATCCACCGGCCGGGGAGGCGGCGGCCGCCGGCGCCGCGTCGTCGGAGCCGTGCGTCCTGCCCACGCCCACCAAGCCGGCACCTCCCAGGACCCCCACCGCGGCCACGGCCAGGAGCCAGTTCCGCGTTCGTGGCACCCCTGCATCGTGCCGTGCCACCGGCCAAACCGTAACCGACGGCCGGCGCTGTCGGCCGTGTCCACGGCGTTCCGGGCGCACCGGCCGCACAATGGGCTCATGGCCCTTCCCCTGCCCTCGCCCGCCGCCCTCGTCGATCTCACCCGGTACGCCCTGGGCCAGGCGGTGGAGACCGTGGCGGCGGTCGCCACCGTGCCGGCCCGGATGCTGGGCCTGCTCGGCCAGGCCGAGTTGCTGGTCAGCCGGATCACCGTGCTGGTGGAGGACGTGGAGTCCCTGGTCCGCCGGGTGGACGGCGTGGTGACCGGGGCCGACCTGGCCATCCGCGAGGTCCAGACGATCTCCGCCGTGGCCACCGTGGCGGTCCAGGAGGCCGGTGCCGTGGCCACGTCCGCCGCACGGGTGGTGGACCGGGCGGAAACCGTCTCGGACGCGGCCTCGGGCGTGGTGGTGCGGGCCGGTACCGCGGCGTCCGAGGCGGCCGAGCTGCTCCAGCACTACGCCGACACGCTGCGCCGGGCGGCGCCGCTGGCCCAGCGGTTCGTCGACGAACTGACCCCGGAGGAGGTCACCGCGGCGATCCGGATGGTGGACGCCCTGCCGGCGCTGCGCGGTCACCTGGTCGACGACGTGATGCCCCTGCTGCGCCGGCTGGACCAGGTCGGCCCGGATCTGCACAACCTGCTGGCGGTGACCCAGGATCTGCATCTGGCGATCGTCGGGCTGCCCGGCCTGAAGATGCTGCGCCGCCGCGGCGAGGAGCGGGTGGCCGAGGACGAGAGCACGAACAGCCGTTAGCAAAAGCTTCCGACCAGCGCTGATTCACGGTTGTAAACATTGACGAAACATGGCCGCCTGGTTAATCTTCCGGCACCGGAGAGAGCGCTCTCACACCACGGCCGACCGTCCCCGGCTGCCGCTCGCCTCCATGTCCCGTCCCCATCGGAGGCGACCCCATGCCATCACCGCTCCCCCGTCACCGGCACCGTGCTCCACGCCGCCGCCGTTTCGCCGGCCTGGCCGCCGCCGCCCTGGTGGCGCTCGGCTCCAGCACCATGGCCGTCACCCTGACCGGCTCCGCCGAGGCCGCGACGGTCGGCGCCGGCAGCTACACCGAGACGCTGCCGGCCGGCGCCCGGCTGCCGCAGGGCTGCGGCACGATCTCCACCAACCCCCGGCAGAACGTCACCGCCAACGCGCCGGCCGGCGCCGTGCCGACCAACGACTGGTGGTCGTCGCTGCTGTTCAAGGTCGGCGACGAGTGCAACCACTCGCAGCCGCTGTACGCCCACCCGGCCGCGTACCGGGCGCTCGCCAGCGGGCTCGGCTTCTCCTACGAGCAGCAGCCCGCGATCAGCGGCAGCCCCACCGGCCTGGGCGAATACCACTTCCCGTACGCGCAGAAGGTGGTCGCCGGCGTGGCCGGCCTGAACGCGCCGAAGACGCTGGTCGACGGCTGGTCCGACTGGACCGTGACACCGTCCTGGAGTGACGGCACCCGCACCCTGAAGGCCACCATCGGGCACGGCCTGCCGATCACCTACTTCCAGGCCACCGGCGGCGACGCCCTGCTGAGTGTCACCGGGCCGCCGACGGTCTGGTCGAACAGCGGCAACCGGATCGCCTTCTCGATCGCCGGTCAGGACTACGTGGCCTGGGCACCGACCGGCGCCACCTGGAGCGCCGACGGCCAGCAGATCCGGTCCACCCTGGCCGGCAAGGGCTACTTCTCGGTCGCGGTGCTGCCCACCACGTCCGGCACCAGCCTGGCGGACAAGACCGCGCTGATGAACACCTTCTCCGCGTACGCCCACACGCACGTGACCGGGACCCGGGTGTCCTACGCGTACCAGCAGAACACCGGCACCGTGAACACCACGTACGCGTTCACCACCACCGCGCGGGAGGGCTCCGGGTCCGGCACGGTGGTCGCGCTCTACCCGCACCAGTGGCGGTACCTGACCGGGTCGACTCCGCTGGCCCCGACGTACATCTCGCCGCGCGGCCGGATGAAGATCGTCACCGGCACCCAGTTCCAGACCACCATGAAGTACACCGGCGTGCTGCCCGAGGTGCCCGCGGTCGGCAACTCGTCCGGCACCGACCTGAACGCGGTCACCACCTTCCTGAACAACGAGCTGAGCAACCCGGCCGACTTCCGCGGCGACGACACCTACTGGACCGGCAAGGGCCTGGGCCGCGCGGCCCGGATCGCGGAGATCGCCGACCAGCTCAACCTGACCAACGTGCGGAACGCCGCGCTGACCGTCATCAAGACCCGGATCACCGACTGGTTCACCGCGTCGGCCGGCAAGTCCAGCCGGGTGTTCTACTACGACCGCAACTGGGGCACGCTGATCGGCTACCCGGCGTCGTACAACTCCGACGTCGACCTCAACGACCACCACTTCCACTACGGCTACTTCGTCGCCGCCGCGGCCACGCTGGCCAAGTTCGACCCGGCCTGGGCGCGCAGCTCGCAGTACGGCGGCATGGTCGACCTGCTGATCCGGGACGCCAACAACTACGACCGCGGCGACACCCGGTTCCCGTACCTGCGGGACTTCGACATCTACGCCGGCCACGACTGGGCCTCCGGGCACGGGGCGTTCGGCGCGGGCAACAACCAGGAGTCCTCGTCCGAGGGGCAGAACTTCGCCAACGCGCTGATCCAGTGGGGACAGGCCACCGGCAACAACGCGGTACGCGACGCCGGCATCTGGATCCACACCACCCAGTCCGCCGCGATCAACGAATACTGGTTCGACGTCACCGGCGAGAACTTCCCGACCCAGTGGGGCCACAACTACACGGCCATCGTGTGGGGTTCCGGCGGCGCGTACGCCACCTGGTTCTCCCCGGACCACGCCATGATCGTCGGCATCAACATGCTGCCGATCACCGGCGGGCAGCTCTACTACGGCGACCACCCGGAGAGCGTCCGCAACACGTACGCGGAACTGGTCCGCAACAACGGCGGCGAACCCGGGGTCTGGCGGGACATGCACTGGCAGTTCCTCGCGCTGGGCGACCCGGACGCGGCGCTGTCCAAGTTCCGGGCGAACAGTTCGTTCACCTCCGAGGAGGGCGAGAGCAAGGCGCACACGTTCCACTGGATCCGTAACCTCGCCGCGCTCGGCCTGGTGGAGAGGACGATCACCGCCAACCACCCGCTCGCCAAGGTGTTCAGCAAGAACGGCACCAAGACGTACGTGGCGTCGAACATCACCGCCACCGCGCTCACCGTGACGTTCTCCGACGGCCGGACCCTCAACGTCCCGGCCGGCAAGACCGTGACCAGCGGCGCGGTGGACTGGTCCGGCGGCAACGCCACCGGCGGCGGCGTCGCCGACCCGAGCACCCCGCCGGGACCCGAGCCGTCGAACCCGGCCGAGCCGTCGAACCCGCCGGACCCGCCCACGTGCACCGGCGGCCCGCTGATCTCGCAGGGCCGGACCACCACCTCCTCCACCGTGGAGCCCAGCTACCCGCCCGCGCTGGCCGTCGACGGCAACGCCGCCACCCGGTGGTCCAGCGAGTTCGCCGACCCGCAGTGGATCCAGGTCGACCTGGGCTCGGCACAGGCGCTGAGCCGGGTCGAACTGAGCTGGGAGGCCGCGTTCGGCCGGGCGTACCGGATCGAGACCTCGACGAACGGCACCGCCTGGACCCCGGCGGTCACGGTGGCGAACCGCACCGGCGGGAACGAGACCCACGCGGTCGGCGGGACCGCGCGGTACGTGCGGATGTACGGCACCGAACGCGGCACGCCGTACGGCTACTCGCTGTGGGAGTTCAAGGTCTTCGGCTGCGCGATCTGACCCACCCCGCGACGGCCCCGCACCCTGCCGGGTGGGGGCCGTCGCGCGTGCCGGTCAGCCCACCCGCAGGCGCAGCCCGGTCAGCTCGTAGCTCGCGATCTCGGGACGCAGCCGCACCGCCGGCTCGCGCACCATCCGCAACCCGGGCAGCGCGAACACCTTGGTGAGGAAGATGTCGGTCTCCTGGACGGCGATGTACGCGCCCGGGCACCGGTGCGGGCCGTCGCCGAAGGACAGGACCGCGTCGCCCACCCCGTCGGCGCGGGACCGGCCGGGGCAGACCGCGCCCGGTTCCGCCCCCACCGCCTCCGGGTCGAGGTTCGTGGCGGCCAGGTTGACGTCCACCAGCGCGCCCGCCGGGACGACCGCGTCACCGAGCGGCACGTCCACCGTGGTCCGCCGGTACAGGTTGCCCACCACCGGTTCCAGCCGCAGCAGCTCGTGCAGGATCGCCAGCCGCCGCGGCTCGTCGCCGTTCAGGTAGGCGGCACGCAGGTCGTCGTCGGTGCACAGGTGCCAGACCGCGGCCACGATGAACTCCCGCGTGGTGACCATGCCGGCCGCCGCGAACGTGATGCACTCGCCGAGGATCTCGCTGCCCCGGCAGCCCTCGTCGATCAGGTGGGAGATCAGGTCGTCGCGGCGCGCACGCCGCCGCACCGCGACCGCAGGCCGCACGTCGCGCCAGTAGAACATGCCCACCGTGTACGAACTGCGCAGCTTGTTCCAGATCCCCCTCGGGGTACGCGGGTCCATGGTGTCGCCGGGGTTGTGGAAGAACCGGTTCAGCCGCCGGGCCATGCTGCCGCGCCCCTCGGTGAGCCCGATGATCTCCCCGGTGACCGCGACGGCCAGGGCGAAGGACAGCTGGGACAGGTCCATCTCGCCGTGCTGCCGCAGACGCTCGCACTGCTCGTCGGCCAGCCGGTTCATCAGATCGCGGTAGGCGGTGTCCACCCGGCGCGGGGTGAAGTACTTCGCGGTCCGGCGGCGGTGCTCCCGATGCTCGGCGCCGTCGCGGTACAGCACCGGCAGCCGCATCCGGTCCTTCATCCGGGCGGCGTTCTCGGCGGCGAAACCGGCCTGCCGGGTGTCGTGGCGCCGGAGGAACGCCCGCGCGGTGGCGTAGTCCTGGATGCGCCAGGTGCCGTCGGCTTCGGCGTGCGCCGGGCAGCCGGGGACCAGCTCACCTCGCCCGACCTTGCGCTGGGATTCGACCGGGGTCTCGGCGGTCATGGTGGATCTCCTTGCGAGTGGGGGGACTCGACTATGGACGGACAGTCACTGCGTCCTCACCCACTATGCACTACCCGCCAGAAAGGGCCCCCGTCGCCGGAGGCCCTTCTGGTGGGGATGACCGTCAGTAGATGGAGACCCCGTAGACGCTGAGCGCCTCGGTGACCGGCTGGAAGAACGTGGTGCCACCGGTGGAGCAGTTGCCGCTGCCGCCGGAGGTCAGGCCGAGCGCCGAGGTGCCGGCGTACAGCGGGCCACCGCTGTCACCGGGCTGGGCGCAGACCGTGGTACGGATGAGGCCGCTGACGCTGCCCTGGGAGTAGTTCACCGTGGCGTTCAGGGCGGTGACCCGGCCGTTGCGCGTACCGGTGGTGCTGCCCTTGCGGTAGACCGTCTCGTTGACCTGCGGCGTACGGGCGCTGCTGATCTCCTGGTTGCCCACCGTGCCGGGCCGCGCGATGCTCGACGTGTACCGCACAATGCCGTAGTCGTTGCCCGGGAAGCTGCTGCCCGCCCGGGTGCCCAGTGTGGACGAGCCGTTGGTCCAGTTCGCACCGGCGTTGGTGCAGTGCCCCGCGGTCAGGAAGTAGTCCTGGCTGCCGCTGCGCACGTTGAAGCCGAGCGAGCAACGGCTGCCGCCGGTGTAGATGGCGTCCCCACCGGAGATGGTGGTCGACAACGTGCCGGCCTCGATCTCCAGCCGGGCGGCGTCGCCGAGGTTGGCCACCAGTGCCTTGACGGCCGCCAGCTTGGCACCCTTGACGGTGCTGTCCGCGGTGACCACGACCTGGTTGCTCATCGGCTCGACCGCGAACGAGGTGCCCGGCGTGGTGAGCTTCGCCTGCAACGTGCCGTGGGCGGCGGCCAGCGTGGCCCCGCTGCGGGCGACGTAGCGCGGGGTGGCGCCCGCGGCCGTGACCGACGCCGCCGTGGCCGCGTCCGTGACGTTGACGATCAGCTTGCCGGACTCGACGTACGAGCCGGCGCTGCGGTCACCGAGCTGGACGCCCAGCCGGTCGGCGAGCGTGGAGACGGCGAAGGAGGGGTCGGGGGCGGCGGTGGGTGCCGCCGTCGCGGGTGACGCGACGAAGGCGCTGCCCACGAGAATGCCGACGGCCAGGCCGACGATCGGTCGGCGAAGCTTCGGGTTGAGCACTGGATCCTCCCAGGGGGGATGGGGGGGTACGCCGGATCCGGCGTACCGGACGGTGCTCCTGAAGTATTTAGGTTTCTCGATGTTGACTCAAGGTTTGCGATACTCGGGCAGAAGTCGACCAAACCGGCTCTGAGCTGGGAAAACAATGGGCCATACCGTGGCGGCTATGACCGGTTCGGGATGGTTGGCCCGCGCTATGCCGCTTCCTGGAGCGGCACTGGACGGGCCTCGGCCAGTTCGCCGGCCAGGCGGCGCGCCTGGGCCCGGATCTCCGGCACCGCCGTGGTCTCCCAGAGCGCGCCCCGGCGCAACGGGCCCACCACCCACAGACCGTCCGCCACGGTCCCGTCCGCGGCGGTCAGCCGTCCCGCCGGGTCGACGTCCAGGCCGAGCGCGTGCGGGCCGACCCGGGCCAGGCCGGACCCGAGCAGGCCGGCGACGAACGGATCGGCGGATCCCGGCAGGCGGCCCGGGCCGGCACAGTTCACCACGGCGCCGAACGTCCGCGCGGCACCGTCCCGGGCGGCCGGTTCCGCCCGGAATCCGCCGGGGGCTGCGGTGATCGGGCCGACGCCGCCGCCGTACACCTCGAGCAGGCCCCGGGCGCGCAGGTCCGCGATCCGGTCGGCGACCGGGGGCGCCATCCGGTGCCGGTGGCATTCCCAGGTGCGGGCCAGGTGGCGCAGGAAGGAGTCCTGTTCGCCGCGGCTCAGCCCGGCCCAGAGCCGGTCCAGCACCGGCCGCAGCCCGTCCACCGCGGGGCGCCAGTCGCCGGTCTCCCCCACGGTGGCCCGCAACGCCCGCAGCACGTCCCGCAGTCGCGCGCCGCCGGACACGGCCGGTGCCACCGGCGGCGCCGCCGCCGCGGTGTGCGCCTGCGGCAGCCGCCCGGACCGGCTCACCGCCACCACCGGCGCGGTCCGGGTCCCCCGCGCGGTCAGCGTGAGCACCACGTCCACCGCGGTCAGGCCGGTGCCGATGAGCAGCACCGGCGCGTCACCGGGCACCGCGTCCAGCGCGCCGGGCCGCCACGGGTCGCCGATGTACCGGCCGGACGCGGGCACGGCCACCGGCGCGGCGCCGGCCGGATTCCCGGTGGCGATCACCACGTCGCCGGCCCGGACCGTACCGCCGCCGGCCAGGGCGACGGTCCAGCCGGTGCCATCCGGGCGTACGCCGACCGCCCGGTCCGGCCGCCGGTCGTACCGCCCGGGATGGCCCGCCACCACCCCGGCGAACGTGGCCGCGAGGTAGCGACCGTAGTCCCGCCTCGGCAGGAAGTCGTCGGGACCGGCGGGCAGACCCTGCCCGGCCGCCCAGCGGACGAAGTGACCGGGATCGTCCGGGTCGGCGCTCATCGCACCGGCCCGCGAGTTGAGCAGATGCCACGGTTCGGCGGCCCCGTACGCGAGGCCGGCGCCGGGCTCACCGGGCTCGATCAGGACCACGTCCGCGCCGGTACATCGCAGCAGGTCCATCGCGACCATCGCTCCGGTGCACCCGCCGCCGACCACTGCCACCGTTCGCCGCATGACGCCCCACCCCTCCGCCGCATCTCCTATAAACACGATAGGTGATACGGGGTATGCCGGGCGAGAGCCGCGCCGAACGGACCCGACCGGCGCGCCGCCGGACCGGGGCCGCCCCCAGCTAGCCCACCGCGATCGGCGCGTCGTCGGAGAGGCGGTAGCCGACGCCGTACACCGTGGTGATCAGCTCCGGCTCGCCGAGCTTGGTACGCAACCGGCTGATGTGCACGTCCACCGTGCGCGCCCCGGTGTGCACGTGGCCCCACACCTGCGCGAGTAACTGACTGCGGGTGAAGACCTGCCGGGGATGGGTGGCGAAGAACATCAACAGGTCGAATTCGAGCCGGCTCAGATCCAGCAGCCGCCCGCGCCGGAACGCGGCGCGCGGTTTCGGCTCCAGAGTGATCAGCCCGGCGTCCTCCACCGCGGCCAGGGCCGGCGCCGCGGGCGGATCGGCGGGCAGCAGCGACACCGCGTCCGCACCGGCCGCGGACACCAGCTCACGCAGGGCGGCGAGCACGCGCTCGCGGCCGGCCGGGGCGCCGCCGTCGATGCTGATGGTGACGGTCAGCGGGACCTCGACCGGCTGCGGTACGGCGCGCAGCCGGCGGCCGGGACGGCGGGTGGACGTCTCGACGACGGCGGGAGCGGTCATGTTTCCTCCGGGTGGTGTGGGCGGCCGCCGGATCTCGGCCGGTCCGCCTGAACGATACATTTCCCATATGACGGGTAGAATTAGCGGCGCGACGATGCGCTCGCGAATCAGTCATTCGAGGACATTCGAGGGGCGACCCGAAGGGGTCAGAGGCAGCGCGGACACCGGGCGCTTGCGCACCGAAGAAGGTCGATGACAAGGCGGGTCGTGAGTCGTACACGCCGCTGCATGAGGCCATCCTCCGCGTGGGCCGGACGAGGCGTCAAAGCCTGTCCAGCATGCGGGAACGGTGTGACGCCGGGCACGACCCCGTCGATCATGCGCGGATGTGCACGACGACGGCCGCCCGGCGGCTCCGATTTCTCGGAACCACCGGGCGGCCGGCCGGGGCGGTACGGGTTACGGCTGCACCTGGAGCGTGAACTGACGGGCTCCGGCCTGCGGCACGAAGTCGGTGAACTTCACGACGACGGCCCGGGGCGGCGTCACCGTGGTGGGCGTACCGAAGATCTGACCGGAGGCCGACAGGAACAGACCGGCCGGCAGCGAGCCCGCGGCGATCGACCAGGTTCCGCGCCGGTTCTTCTCCAGCGACAGCTGGATCCGGTACGGCTGGCCGACGTGCGCGATCGGAACGGTGCGCGCCCGGATCTTCGGCGACGGCGGCGGGGCCGGCACGAAGAGCAGGCGGTTCGGCGACTGCTTGCGGTCCGTCACCTTGCCCTTGGTGCTGCGGGCCACGAGGAAGTCACGCACCTGGCGCGGGGTGAACCCGGGCGCGGCGTCGAGCACCATCGCCACGGCGCCGGCCACGTGCGGGGCCGCCATCGAGGTGCCACTGAGGAACTGGGTCGCGGTGCGGCTGCTCGGGTACGCCGACTTGATGTTCACGCCCGGCGCGAAGATGTCCACCGTGGCACCCCAGTTGGAGAAGTACGCGCGACGGTCCTTCGAGGTGGTCGCGGCGACCGTGATCGCCGCCGGCAGCCCGGCCGGGCTCGTGTAGTACGCGTTACGGTTCTCGTTGCCGGCCGCCACCACGTAGGTGATGCCGGAGTTGATGCTGTTCTGCACGGCGTACTCCAGCGACGCCGAGAACGGGCCGCCGAGGCTCATGTTGGCCACCGCGGGCTTGACCGCCGAGGCGGTGACCCAGTTGACGCCGTCGATGATGTCCGACAGGTACCCGGATCCGCGACAGTCCAGTACCCGGACCGCGACCAGCCGGACCCGCTTCGCGACACCGTACGAGTAGCCGCCGATCGTGCCGGCCACGTGCGTCCCGTGCCCGTTGCAGTCGCCGGCCACGGCGTCGTCGTCGGTGAAGTCGTAGCCGTTGGTGGCCCGGCCGCCGAACTGCACGTGGTCGATCCGGACACCGGTGTCGATCACGTACGCGTGCACGGTGCTGCCGTCGGAGAACGGCCGATAGGTCTTCGAACGCTTGACGGAGCGTTGATCGATCCGGTCCAGACCCCAGACAGGGTAACTCTGAGTCGCCTCGATCCGGATCACCCGGTCCTGCTCGACGATGCCCACACTCGGGTCCGCCGCCACCCGGCGCGCCTCCTCGGCGCTCAGCTGTGCGGTGAACGTCGTGGCCACCTGCCCACCGCTCACCCGGCCCGACACCAGGCCCTGCGCGGACGCGCTCAGCTGCGCACCCGGCTTCATGGTGACGATGTAGCGGCCGGGTACGGCGTCGGGCGAGTCGGTGCCCGCGACGACGCCCCAGGCCGGCGCGGCCGACCCGCCGGACGGCTCGGCGGCGTGCGCGGGTAAGGCGGCAAGCATCGAGGGAATGAGGACGAACGGAACGGACGCCGCAGCGCGGCGCCCCCAACCTGGACGCGATGACATAACCGGGGGGTGCCCTTCGCCGGGGGTCGACAGGGACCGGCTGTAGCCGGAGAAGATGACGCTCCGTCACGTCGGGAGCAACGAGGTCTCCGGCCGGGTGCAGTCCGGGAGCAGCACACCGCGCAATCGGGTCGGAAATCCGAACCGGATCGGGCCGACAGGAACGGCCGGTACGCGATACGTTGGTGGCATCAAGGCCGGGGTACCCGCCGCCACGGGTCCCCGGCCTTCTGCTGCCCGGCCTTCTGCTGCCCGGCCTTCTGCTGCCCGGCCTCTCAGCTGCCCGGCCTCTCAGCTGCCCGGCCTCTCAGCTGCCCGCCCGTCGGCGGCTGCCGGTGGCGGGCACCTGGAGCTGAGATGATCGGTTCATGGTGAACGGCGCTGTGGGATACGAGTGGTCACCGCGTCGACACCTGTCCGCGACCGCCGTGCTCGGCGCCGTCGCCGCTACCGCCGGCTGGCTCCTCGGCCAGCTGGTGTTCTCCGCACTGGCCGGTCACCTCGGCCCGCCGAACGTCGTCGGCGGCGTCGTCTTCGTGACCGTCTACACGCTGACATTCACGGCGTTCTCCGTGCGGTGGACGCGCGCCCGGCCGCCCGCGCTCCGGTTCGGGGCCGAGGAACTCGAACTCGTCGCGGAACGCCGGGACGCCGTCGTGGTGCCGTACGCGGCCGTGTCCGGTGCCGCAATCCGGTGGCCGTGGCCCGTCACGATGCTGGACGTCTACGTCGACGTCGCCGCCGAGTCGCAGGTGCGGCGAATCGGCCGCGGGGGCCGCCGGCCGCCGCGCAAGCGTAAGTCCGGCCGGCTGCGTTTCGCGATGCCGATCGCCGGCCTCGACGGGACCGCGGCGGACATCCGGTCCCGGCTCCGGCAGCACGGGCTCCGGGAGAGCGAGCCACCTCACCCGGGTTGATCGGCCCGCTGCAGGACCGGCCGGACCCGACCGGACACCTCGGCGACCGCGGTCTCGTCCGGCGTGACCTTCGCGTCGAACATGGCCAGTTGCAACCGCGGGCCGAAGACACCGAACCGGTCCAGGTCCGCACGCGTCACCGGCTGCACCACGAAATGCAGGTGGCCGGGCGTGCCGCCGTCGTGCGACCACAGGCAGACGTACACCTGCTCGGGACGTACCACCTCGGTGACCGCGGCCGCCACCCGGCGCAACAACGGACCCAGGGCGGCACTCTCGCCGTCGGACAGCTCCGCCACGTGCCGCACGTGCCGGACCGGCTTCACGATCAGCGTGCCGACACCCAGCGGACCCACGCAGTGCTCGACCCGCCATCCGCCGACCTCCAGCAGTACGCCACCGGGCACCGGCCGCCGGCCGCTGGTCAGATCACAGGCCAGGCATCCCACCACGTCGTCAGTCATGCGCCGAGTCTGCGGGATGGCGTCCCGACGGCTCGTGATGTGCCGGTCCTGGAGAACGACGTCGGTGTACCAGTAGAGCGCTCCAGTGGCGGAGCGCCCCGGTGGACGTAATCTCAGCAAGGGCGCACTCGGCCGGCCGGGGCATCTCCGAGATCTCGTGGTCCTGCGGCGGTTCGCCTCGAAGAACGATCATGGGTTCCGAGCACCCATGCGTGCAGATCTTGGAGGCGGAGGCAGATCTTGGAGGCGGGCAGCCCCCAGGGCGTTTCCGCTCCAAGATTCGACCAAGCCTCCAAGATCTGCGCGGAAGCCGCCCGGCGATATCGGTTGATTCGCCATCAACGGCCGCGCTGGGCGACCACGTGAGCTCCGGCCGGCCGACGACCGCCGTGCCGCCGGCCGCCCCGGGAGCCCGTGCAACGGCGATGCGTGGCAGGCGGCGGAGCACCCACGGGTGGGCTCAGCTGCGGTTGTGGGCGAACAGGGCGAGCCGGACCCGGTTCGGGCTGTTCGTCTTCGTCATCAGGCTGGTGATGTGGGTCTTGACGGTGGTCACGCCGATGTGGAGGCGGTCGGCGATCTCCATGTTGGAGAGTCCTTCGGCGACCAGGTCCAGCACGTCGCGTTCCCGGGCGGTGAGGCCCTCGATCGGCGCGGGGGCTTCGGGACGGGCGTGCACCGCGCGCCGGACCAGCCGCTGCAGCACGTCGGCGCTGAACGGGCTGTCGCCGGCCGCGGCCCGTCGGACGCCGTCCAGCAGTTCGGTGGGGGGAGCGTCCTTCAGCAGGAAGCCGCACGCGCCCGCGGTCAGTGCCGGGTACAGGTGATCGTCGTCGCCGAACGTGGTCAGCACCAGCACCCGGGTGGCCGGGCGGTCGGCCAGGATGCGGCCGGTGGCGGTGATGCCGTCGACGCCGGGCATGCGCAGGTCCATGACCACGACGTCGGGGCTCAGCCGGGCCGCCAGGGTGACCGCGTCCCGGCCGTTGTCCGCCTCGCCCACCACGTCCAGGTCGGGCTCGCTGTCGCAGAGCATGCGCAGGCCGGCGCGGATCAGGTGCTGGTCGTCCACCAGCAGGACGCGGATCATGCCGGCTCCGGGGTGCCGGACACGGCCGGATCGCCGGCGGGGGACGACGCGCGCGGGCCGGTGGTGGCCGCCTCGGCGGGCAGGACGGTGCGTACCCGCCAGCCTTCGCCGTGCCGGCCGGCCTCCAGGCTGCCGCCGAGGACCTCGACGCGCTCGCGCATGCCGGTCAGGCCGTGCCCGCCGCCGGGTGGGGGCGGGGGTGCGTCCGGTCCGCCGCCGTCGTCGCTGACCTCCCAGAGCAGGTCGCCGTCCGTCACCGCCACCCGCAACCGGGTCCGGGCCGCCGTGCCCGCGTGCTTGGCCACGTTCGTCAACGCCTCCTGGGTGAGTCGCAGCACCGCCAGCGCGCGCACCGCGTCCACCGAGCCGACCGCGTCGTCGATGTCGGCGTCCACGATCAGGCCGGTGCCGCGCGCCGTTTCCACCGCACCGGAGAGCGCGGCGGCCAGGGCGGACGGGTCGATCGCGGTGAGCGCGGCGTCTCCGCGTACCCCCTGGGGGTCGCGCAGCACGGCGACCAGCCGGCGCAGGTCCGCCAGCGCGAGCGTACCGGTGCGGTGCAGGTCGTCGAAGACCTCACCGACGCGCGGGTCCAGGTCGGGCAGGACGTGCCGGGCCACCCCGACCCGCAGCACCATCGACGCCACGTGGTGCGCCACCACGTCGTGCAACTCGCGGGCGATGGTGCTGCGCTCGGCGGCCCGGGCGGCCCGGGCCTCGGACTCCCGCCTGCGTTGCTCCTCGGCGACGCGCTCGGCGGCCTGCCGGGTCAGGTCCCGGCTGGTGCGGATGACCAGGCCGAGCAGCACCGGCAGGCCGACCACCACGCCCAGGCCGAAGACCGACTGCAGGAACTGCCGCCACGGGTCACCGAGGGAGAAGGCGAGATAGAGGACGCCGAGCAGGCCGCTCCCCCACCACACCGTGCGCCGGCCGGCCGCGATGGTCAGCTCCAGCAGCGCCCAGCTCGCGCCGACCTGGTTGATCGTCTCGTCCTCGAGGATCACGAACGCCACCGTCAGCAGGGCGGCCTGGATGAGCAGGTTGACGGCCGGCCGCCGGTGGAAGACCAGGGCGGACGCGAACGCGGGCACGGCGAGCAGCCACTGCTGGGCGGTCGGCCGGAAGTCGGCATGGGTGCCGATCATCAGGTAGCTGATCCCGCTGAGGTCCAGCAGCACCATCCGGACGAGCGTGTCCCGCGCGTCGAACACCCGGGTCAGCCATCTCACGACGACAGCCTAGGCCGGGTCGGGCTGCGGCCAGCGCGGGCGCACCAGCAGGTAGGCGAGCAGGCCGAGCGGCCCCAGCAGGATGGTCAGCAACAGTACGAGGGCCATCACCAGGGCCGGGACCCCGCGGGTACGGGCGTCCAGCCACGCCCACCGGCCGACGAAGAGGTCGAACGCGATCATGTGGGCCCAGGCCGCCGCCGCGCCGTCCGCCGTGCCGAGCAGCTCGCGGACCCCGTCGAGGGTGGGCGAGGCCACGGCCGGCAGCACGTCGGCGAACGCCGGGATCACCAGGACCGCGTAGATCACCACGACGGGGACCACGATCAGCGGCGAGGCGATGATCCGTGCGGTCCAGGACCAGCGCGGGAGCAGGATCATCAGGGCCCAGAACGGTGCGGCCACCGCGAAGGTCAGCGTGAACAGTGCTCCGGTCATCGGACCAGCATCCCGTCCGTCGCCGGCTGCGGGGCGGCCGGGTCGAGGCGGGGCCGGTGCCGGTCCGCGGCGAGGACCGCGGCGACCGCCACCGCGGTGCCCAGGACCAGCGCGGCGAATCCGGCCAGCGTCAGCGCGTCCGGCCGCAGCAGCGGCTGACCGCGCAGCGCCTGCCCGGTGAGCATCGCGGTCAGCACCGCGTACCCGGCCGCGGCCACGAGCAGCAGGCGGACCCGGGTGGCCTCGGCCCACCGGCCGGCGGACCGGTGCAGCAGCAGTCCCAGCAGCGGCAGCACCTGCAGGCCGTGCAGCCCGATGAAGTGCCCGATCCGCAGGTCGCCGCCGGTGGTGCTCCAGCCGGTCACGGGCATCCCGGGACCGCCGTCCGGCACGCCGACGCTGTGTGCGCCGGAGATGCCCGCAGCCATCATCTCCGCGGTCGGCACCGTCATCGGCACGGCCGCGAGCATGCCGAGCAGGGCCAGCAGCATGCCGGCCACCACGGCGTACCGCACGGTGCGGTCCGGGATCCGGCCGCGCAGCACCCGGACCGCGAGCACCAGGTGCGCCAGGAACAGCACCATGATGGCCGCGCCCATGATGTCGAACAGGTTCTCGTCGAGCGGGGTGGACGCGTTGAAGTGGCTGGGCCGGCCGCGGACCACCTGGGTCACGATGATCGACATCTCCACCACCGAGACGGCGAGCACCACGGTGGTCGCCCATTCGGCGATCCGGCTGCGCCGTGGCAGCAGGCTGAGCAGCCAGGCGAGGGTGCCGGCGTACAGCACGAACGAGACGGCGAACTTGAACGGCTTGAGCCAGGCCCGGGCCCCGGTCACCTCGCGGTCGTCGACGAGGACGCCGACGGCGGTGACGACGGCCAGGACGGCCATGGCGGCGGCGAACACGAGCAGCGGGCGGTGCCAGTGAGCCGCCCGGCGCGGTAAGAGAGTCATACCCCGATCCTCGGGACACGGCGGCCCGCAATCGCCCGTCCGGTGGCCCGTCCTGCGGCCCGGGGTCGGAGTGGTTCTCCTCCCTGGGTAGGAGGCCGCGATACTGGGCGCGTGAACTCCGACGGCACGCCCGCGCACCAGGTCGTTTTTCCGCGTACCCCGGACGGGCGGCGGAGCAGTTCGGCGCTGGGCCGGGCGGTGCTGGCGGACGCGCTGCGCGCGGCCGACCCGGCCGCCGCGGAGGCCGCGGAGCGGGAGCCGGACTGGCGGCGCGGCTATCTGCGGCACTTCCGGGCGCTGGTGGAGGCCGGGCTGGGCACGGACGGCGCCGGGTACGACATCGCGGCCGCGGGACTGGCGTCGGTGCACGCCCGGATGCGGGTCACGTCGGACGCCGGCGAGCTGACCCTGGCGGAGTCGCTGCGCGCCGAACCGGACCGGCCGCTGTCGACGGTCACGGTCACCGGCAGCGGCACCCCGGAGCGGGAGGTGTCCCTGCCGTACCGCGGTGACCTGCTGCGCGGTGACGCGCTGCACCGCCGGCTCGACGCCTGGGTGGCCGCCGGCACGATCGAGCCGTCCTGCGCGGAGGCGGTCCGCCAGGTGGCCGCCAACCCGGACTGGCTGGACCTCTCCGACCAGCAGCTGGTGGTGCTCGGCGCGGGCGCCGAGATGGGCCCGCTGCCCGCCGTGCTGGGCTGGGGCGGCACGGTGGTCGGCGTGGACCTGCCCCGCCCGGCGGTGTGGGCGCGCCTGGCGGAGACGGCCGAGAAGAGCGCCGGTCGCCTGATCTGCCCGGTGGCCGGGACCGGGCCGGCCGGCGCCGACCTGCTCGGCGACCTGCCCGCGGTGGCGCAGTGGCTGCTCGGCATCGACGGCCGGCTGGTGCTGGGCAACTACGTGTACGCGCCGGGCGCCTCGTACGTCCCGTTGACCGCGGCCGTGGACGCGCTGACCACGCACGTGCGCGCGGCCCGGCCGGACGCCGCGGTGGCGATGCTGGCCACCCCGACCGACGTGTTCGCGGTGCCGGGCGCCGCGGTGGCCGAGTCCCGGTCCCGGTACCGCGGCCGGTCCGGGCCGGCCCGGACCGGCCGGGTGCTCTCCGGCGGGCGGATGCTGCTGCCCCAGTATCCGGACGACGCGGACCCCGGCATCTCCGACAACCTGGTGCCGCAGCAGGGCCCGAACTACGCGCTGGCGAAACGGATCCAGCGCTGGCGGGCCACGGTGGCGCGGCGGGAGACCGTGGCGTGCTTCGGGGTGGCGCCGCCGACCCGGACCCGGTCGGTGGTGAACAACCGGTTGCTGGCGGCCGCGTACGCGGGTGCGCATCTGTTCGGCGTCGAGATCTTCGCCCCGGTCACCGCGAACACGCTGATGGCGCTGCTGCTGGTGCACGCGCTGCGGAACCCGCGGGCGGCGGGACCGGCGGTGTGGCGGGACGAGGCGTTCGCGGCGGCGCACGGCGGGTTGTGGCGGATGCCGTACCAGATCCGCACGTCGCTTCCGCTGGCCGCGGTCCGCGGCCTGCCGGCGGCGCTGCGCTGACCGCCGACCGGGCGGAGGGTTAGGCTCGGCCCCATGCAGATCGCCGGGCTGGTCCTGGCCGCGGGCGCCGGCCGGCGGTACGGCATGCCGAAGGCGCTGGTCCGCCACGGCGACGGGCGGCTGGTGGACCACGCCGCCGGGGTGCTGGACGCGGGCGGCTGCGTACCCGTCGTGGTGGTGGTGGGTGCGGAGGCCGCGCGGGTGCGGGCGGTCGCGCCCGGTCTCTCCTATGTCGACAATCCGGACTGGGCCACCGGGATGGCCTCCTCGTTGCGCGCCGGCCTGGCGGCGCTGGCCGCGACGCCGGCCGACGCGGCGATGGTGCTGCTGGTCGACATGCCCGGCGTCACCACCGAGGCGGTACGCCGGATCGCCGCACTGGCGGCCCCGGACGCGCTCGTCACCGGCGGCTACGGCACCCGGCGCGGGCATCCGGTACTGCTCGGCCGGGAGCACTGGGCCGGGGTCGCCGAGACCGCGACCGGTGACCGGGGGGCCCGGGACTACCTGCGCGCCCGCCCGGTGCGGGTGGTACAGGTCGGCGACGTCGCGGACGACGAGGACTGGGACGTCCCGGCACCGGCGCCGCATGCGTGAGGTGCACGACGGCCCGTTGCTGGACACCTGGTGCGCGTTGCTGGCCGAGGGCATGGCCGCCGAGTCGGGCGCCGGCCCGGACGGCCCGGCGCTGGCCGCCCGGGTGCGGGCCGAACCACCCGGCGGGGAGGTACGCCGGTGGGCGGTCACCGTCGACGGCGAGGTCGCCGGGGTGGCCCGGTCGGCGCCGGACGCGGACGCCCGCTTCGTCCGGCTGTACGTTTCGCCCCGGCACCGCGGGCGCGGCCTGGGCACCGCGTTGTTCGCCGCGGTCCGGGCCGCGCATCCGCACACGGCGCTCAAGGGCATCACGGTGGCCGGCGGTCCGGGCGAGCGGTTCGCGGCCCGGCTCGGCGCGACCGTCCTGCTCCGGCTCGTCGTCCTGGCCCAGGATCTGGCCGGGCTGCCGGTGCCGGGCGAGCCGCCGCCGGGGACGGTGTTCTGGACCGGCGGCGCGCCGGACGACCTGGTGGACTCGTACGCGGCGGCGTACCGGAGCCTGGCCGACGCGCCCGGGGCCGGGCACCAGCTCGCCGACCTGCACTACGACCGGGACCGGATCCGGCGGTGGGAGCGGGAGGTCCGCACCGGCGGCCATGACCTGTGGGTGTGCGCGGTCGTCGAGGACCGGACCGTGGTGGCGTTCACCGAGGTCGAGGTGGGCCCGGAGCCGGCCGCGAGTCAGCATTCGACGGTGGTGCTGCCGGGTCACCGGCGCCGTGGCCTGGGTACCGCGGTGAAGCTCGCCCTGGCCGCCCGGTTGCGCGCGGCCCGGCCGGACCTCACCACCGTCACCACCACGGTGAGCGCCGCGAACACCCCGATGCTGGCGCTGAACGAGCGGGCCGGTTACCGCGTCGTGCGTACCCGCCTGCTCTGGCACCTGGTGGTCTAGAAGGTCAGTTCCCGCAGCGAGCCGACCCGGTGCGGTTCGTCGGCCGGACCGGTGCCGTGCCGGTCGAGCAGCACCGCGGACAGCCCGGCCGCCCGGGCCGGCAGCACGTCCAGGTCGTGCCGGTCGCCGACGCTGAGCACCGCGGCCGGCGGCAGTCCCCACCGGGCGCAGGCGCCGAGGAACGCGCCGGTGTCCGGCTTGGCCACGCCGAGGTTGTCCACCGTCCAGACCGGCCCGACCCGGCCGGCCAGGCCCACCCGGGCCAGTTTGTCGTTCTGCTGTTCGGTGGTGCCGTTGGTCAGGACGGCCACCGCGAGACCGGCCGCCGCGACCGCGGTGAGCGCGTCGTCGGCGTCGTCGAAGGCACGCCAGCTCGCCTGGTAGCACCGGAGGTAACCGGCGAAGATGTGGTCCAGGTCGGGCGCGGCGGCGGCCACCCCGACCTCGGGGAGGAAGTCGCGCAACCGGCGGCGCCGCTGTTCGGCGAACGTGATCCGGCGCTCCCGCCACGCGCCGAGGTGCCGTTCCTGGATCTCGTGCCACCGGGCCAGGACGTGCGGCTCCGGCGCGACGCCGAGCGTGGGCAGCCACCGGCGCAGGGCGTCGTCGACCGCGCCGTCCTGGTCGAGCAGCGTTCCGTCAAGATCAAATAACACGCCCCGGATCTTCACAGGACGCAGCGTAGTCAGTAGGGTCCCGTTTGTGATCTCCCCCGTCCCGCTGGGCACGTGGCCGACCCCGCTGGAACCCGCACCCCGGCTGGCCGCCGCCCTGGGCATCGACAAGTTGTGGATCAAGCGGGACGACCTCTGCGGTCTCGGCGCGGGCGGCAACAAGGTGCGCAAGCTGCAGTACAGCTGCGCCCAGGCACTGGCGGCCGGCGCCACCACGCTGATCACCAGCGGCGGTCCGCAGAGCAACCACGCCCGGCTCACCGCGGCCGCCGCGGCCCGGCTCGGCCTGCGCTCGGTGCTGGTCCTGGCCGGCGACGAACCGGACCGGCCGCGCGGCAACCTGATCCTGGACCGGCTGGCCGGCGCCGAGATCGTCTGGGCCGGGTCCGCGCCGCTGGAGCAGATCGCCGCGGCGGAGGCGCAGCGGCGACCGCGCTCGCACCTGATCCCGTTCGGCGGCACGTCACCGGCGTCCGCGCTGGCCTACGTCGACTGCGCCCGGGAACTCACCCGCCAGCTGCCCGAGCTGGATCAGGTGGTGGTCGCGGTCGGTTCCGGCGGCACCATGGCCGGACTGGTGGCCGAGCTGGGCGCGGAACGGGTGCTCGGGGTGGACACCGGCGCGACCCCGGACCCGTACGCGGCGGTCGGCGCCGTGCTGGACGGCATGCGCCAGCCGCCCGCCCGGCTGACCATCGACCGCAGCCAGATCGGTGCCGGGTACCACGCCCTCACCGAGCCGGTCCGCGAGGCGCTGAAGCTGGCCGCCCGTACCGAGGGGCTGTTCCTCGACCCGACGTACACCGGGCGGGCGCTGGCCGCACTGATCGCCCGGCACGCGGCACACGGCCTGTCCCGCGAGGGCCGCGTGGTGTTCCTGCACAGCGGCGGGCTGCCCGGGTTGTTCGGCCACCCCGAGGTGTGACGGGTCAGTCCGCCGCGCGGGCCCGCAGCCGGCGCAGCATCCGGGCGTCGCCGAAGCCCACCGCGCGGGCCGCCGCCTCCACGGTGGAGCCGTGCCCGATCAGGTACTCGGCGCGTTCCAGCCGCAGCACCTGCTGGTAGCGCAGCGGCGTCTGCCCGGTGGCCGTCTCGAACAGCCGGGTCAGCGTGCGCTCGCTGACGCCCGCCCCGGCGGCCAGATCGGCCAGCGGCAGCGTCTCGGTGAAGTGCGCGTCGATCCGGTCCTGCACCCGGTGCACCGCGTCGCTGAGATGCGCCCGGTGCCGCAGCATGGCGCTGGCCTGCCGCTCGTCGCCGTTGCGGCGGGCGTACACCACCATGGCGCGGGCCACCTGGGCCGCGGCCGCCGGCCCGTGCCGGACCGCGACCAGGTGCAGGGCCAGGTCGATACCGCTGGCGATGCCGGCCGAGGTGATCACCCGGTGGTCCTCCACGTACAGCACGTCGCGCACCACGGTGGCCCGCGGGTGGCGGCGGGCCAGCTCGTCCTGGACGTCGTGATGGGTGGTGCAGCGCCGGCCGTCGAGCAGCCCGGCCCGGCCCAGCGCGTCGGCCCCGGCACAGACGCTCGCCACCGTGCCGCCGCGCCGGTGGTGCTCGGCCATCCGGTGCAGCAGCTCGGCGGAGAACCGGCCCAGCCGCAGCGGCGACCGCCAGCCCGGGACCACCACCAGGTCGTCGGCGGACAGCTCCGGCCAGTCGGTGGCGGCCTGCAACGCCACGCCCTGGTGGGTGTCCACCACCGGCACGTCGGCCACGTACCGCAGGTCGTAGCGGTGCCCGAAGTCGGCCGCGGTGCCGAACACCTGGGCCGGGCCGGCCAGGTCCAGCAGGTGCAGCCGCGGGGTCAGCACGAACACCACCCGGGTCACGATCCGGTCATCCTCGCACGGCCGCGCCGGCCAGGTCGGCGGTGCGGCGGATGGTGGCGAACCGGCCGGCCAGGGCGTACTCGGTGCGGGCCACCACGTCGGCCGCCGGCAGGGTACGGGGATCCGCCACCAGCTCGGCCACGCTCCGGTCGGCCGGAGCGTCGCGGTGCGGGATCGGAAACGTGGCGGTGGCGTCGGTGACGAACGTGACCGCGTACCCCAGGTCGGCCGCCACCCGGGTGGTGGTCTCGCAGCACTGTTCCGTCTGGATGCCGCAGATCACCAGGTCGCGGATGCCGCGTTCGGTGAGCAGCTGGGCCAGGTTGGTGGTGGTGAAGGCGTTCCGGGAGGTCTTGGTGAGGACCGGCTCGCCCGGGGCGGGGTCGAGTTCGGCGAAGACCCGCACGTGCCCGCTCGCCGGGTCGAACGTGGTGCCGCTGCCCGGCTCGGCGTGCAGCACCCACACCACCAGGTCGCCGGCGGCCCGGGCGGCATCGACCAGACACCGGACGTGGGCCGCGATGCCGGGGTTGTCGACCACCGCCCAGGTGGGCCGGTGGCGGAAGGACTCCTGAACGTCGATCACGACGAGTGCGCTGGTCATGTCACCGAGTCTGGCCGGGACGGGCGGTCCGGGTAAGGCACCATCGCGACCGTGACCGGACCGATCCGGTCACCGCACCACGTCGCCGCCCCAGCCCGCCAGATCGTCCCGGCGCGGCAGCCCTTCGCAGTCCCCCGGCACGGTCACCGCGTACGCGCCGGCCAGGATCGCGGTGCGCAGCCGGTCGGCCGGTGCCGCACCGGCGAGCCGGTCCGCCAGATAGCCCGCCACGAACGCGTCACCGGCGCCCACCGGGTCCACCTCGGTCACCGGCAGCGCGGACAGCGACAGCCGCTCGCCGTCGATCGCCGCGGTGCAGCCGCGCGGACCGTCCTTGACCACCACCTCGGCCGGGCCCAGCGCCACCAGCCCGTCCAGCGCCGGCTCCGGCCCGAGGAACAGGGCGGCCTCGTCCGGACCGGCGAACACCACGTCGGCCCGGGACACCAGATCGCGCAGCACCGGGGCGGCGTCGAAGCGGGACCACAGCTTGCTCCGGTAGTTGACGTCGACGGACACCGTGACGCCGGCTGCGCGGGCGGTCTCCACCGCGGCGAAGACGGACGCCCGCGCCGAGTCGCCGAGCGCCGGGGTGATGCCGGTGACGTGCAGGACCGCGGCGGCCTCGATCTCCGTGGTCGGCAGGTCGGCCGGGGTCAGGCGGGATCCGGCGCTGCCGGCCCGGTGGTAGTCGACGTGCAGCCGCTCGCCGGTGCGGCGGTACCGGACCATCAGGCCGGTGAACGACTCGTCCCGGACGGCCAGCGTGCGGACGCCCTCGCCGCGGAGCCGGCGCTCGATCAGGTCGCCGGTGGCGTCCGGGCCGACCCGGCCCAGCCAGGTGGCCGCGCCGCCGAGGCGGGCGACGCCGATCGCCACGTTGCTCTCCGCGCCGCCGATCGAGAACGAGAAGTCGCGGGCGTACTCCAGCAGGCCGATCCGGTCGGCCGAGACCAGCCCCATGGTCTCGCCGAAGGTGAAGAGACCGCTCACCGCCGACCTCCGCTCATGACCGGGCGAACGCGACCGCGTCGGCGGCCCGCCGGGCCCGGTCGGCGAGGGCCGGCAGGCTGCCGCCGGTGGCCGCGTCGCCGAGCAGCGGGCCGCCCAGGCCGACCGCCACCGCGCCGGCGGTCAGCCAGGCCGCCACGTCGTCGACGGCGATGCCGCCGGTCGGCATGATGCGCACCTCCGGCAGCGGGCCGTGCAGGTCCTTGAGGTAGCGCGGGCCGACCGTGGCGGCCGGGAACAGCTTGACGAGCGGCGCGCCGGCCCGGTGCGCGGCGAAGATCTCGGTGGGGGTCAGGCCGCCCGGGTAGAACGGCACCCGCACCCCGGCGATCAGGTCCGGGTCGTACACCGGCGAGACCAGGAACGCGGCGCCCGCGTCCACCGCGGCCTTCGCCTGGTCGGCGGTGAGCACGGTGCCGGCGCCGACCACCGCGTGCGGCGGCAACCGGCGGCACAGGCCGGCCAGCGCCTCCACCGCACCGCGCGAGGTGAGGGTCACCTCGATCGCCGTGACGCCGGCCTCGACCAGCACGTCGGCGACCGCCGCGAAGGCGTCCGCGGTGGGTGCGCGCAGCACGGCGACCACGCCGCTCCGGGTCACCGCCGCGGTGACGTCATCGTTGTCGGGCATGCGCCATGTCTACGTCCCGGCGGGCCGATCCGCCACCACCGGATCACCGGGTGAGACTGGACTCGTCCGCCGTCCGGCGCCGCGGGCGGCGCAGCCAGGACCGGGCCCGTCCGCGCAGGTCTGCCGCGTCCTCGCCGGTGACCGGCGGCGACGACGGCCGGATCTGCAGCTCCTCCCGCACCGCCACCTCGAACTCCTGCATGACCAGCGGCACCTGGGTGAGCAGCTCGCGGAAGTGCTTCTCCGGCTCCACCCCCGGCACCGCCGCCGGCTGGGCGCTGGCGTGCAGCTTCTCCAACAGCAGGTGTACGGCCATCGCGGCGCTGAGGACCGGCCCGGAGGCGAGCAGCCGGACGTGCATCAGCGCCGGCCCGACCTCGTCCAGGTAGAGCAGCGGGTCGGGGCGGCGGCCGGTGGCCTCGCCGGTGCGGAGCCGGTGCGTCACCCGGTCCACCACGGCCATGAAGGTCACGTACGCGTCGCGGCGCTCGGCGTACCAGCGGCGGCCTCGGCGGACCCGGTTACGGACGTGGTCGTTGCGGACCGTCACCAGATGCGCCACCAGCGCCCCGACCAGGGCGAACACGGCGGCGATCAGGGGCAGGCCCCACCACGGGATTGCGGACACCCGCCCACCGTAGCGAGGCCCGTCCGGCGAAACTCAGGTACCTGCCCGGTTGACTTCGAGCCGGCTTCAACTTGCAGGCTCTCCGCCATGAGAGCTGTCGTGTTCGACCGGTTCGGTCCGCCCGGCGTGTTGCGCATCGTCGAGCGCCCGGACCCGGAGCCGGGCCCGGGTCAGGTGCGGGTGCGGGTCCGGGCGGCCGGTGTGCAGCCGTTCGACGTCGCGGTACGCCGCGGCCGGATGGACTGGATCACGGTGACGTTCCCGCAGGGCATCGGCCAGGAGTACTCGGGGGTGGTCGATGCCGTCGGCCCGGGCGTGTCCGGGCCGGTACCGGGCGACGAGGTGCTCGGCTCGACGATGCTGAACGGGCACGCGTCCGCGGTGGTGGTGGCGGCGGAGAACGTCGTCGCCAAGCCGCCGGAGCTGGACTTCCCGACGGCGGCCGCGCTGGTCGCCGCCGCGCAGACGGCCTCCGGCGCGCTGGCCGAGTTGCGGGTGACCGACGGCGACGTGCTGCTGGTGCACGGCGCCGCCGGTTCGGTCGGCACGGTCGCGGTGCAGCTGGCCCGGCTGACCGGCGCCACCGTGATCGGTACCGCGAGCCCGGGCAACCACGCCTATCTGCGGCAGCTCGGCGCGATCCCGGTGGCGTACGGCGACGGGCTGGAGGCGGCGGTGCGGGCGACCGGCCGGACGCCCACGGTCGCGCTGGACGCCGCCGGGGGCGTGGCCATTCCCGCCTCGGTCCGGCTGGGCGTCGCGCCGGACCGGGTCGGCACGATCGTGGACGACAAGGTGGCCGCGGAGCACGGCACCCGGGTGGTACGCGCCGGGCGTTCGCCGCAGCGCCTGGCGGACGTGGTGGCGCTCGCCGCCCGGGGGCGGGTCGTGCTCCCGGTCCGCGCCTATCCGCTCGCCGAGGTGGCCGCGGCCCACGCCGCCGTGGAGACCGGACACGGACGCGGCAAGGTGGTGCTCATCGTCGAGCCGTGACCGGGCCCGCTCACCCGGCCCGGACCGCGTCGGCGAGCTGGTCGGCCGGCTGGGGGCGGCCGTGCAGCCAGCCCTGGGCCAGGTCGCAGCCCTGGGCCCGGAGCCAGTCCCGCTGCACCTCGGTCTCCACGCCCTCGGCCACCACCCGATGGCCCATGGCGTGGGTCATGGCCAGGACGGCCCGGACGATCGGCTCGTTGGTGCCGTCCTCGCCGACGCCGGCCACGAAGCCCCGGTCGATCTTGACGATGCCCACCGGCAGCCGGTGCAGGTAGTTCAGCGACGAGTAGCCGGTGCCGAAGTCGTCGATGCACAGCACCACGCCGAGGTCGCGCAGGGCGTGCAGGGTGACCAGCGCGGTGTCGATGTCCTCCATCACGCCGGACTCGGTGATCTCCAGCCACAGCGCCGCGGGCGGCAGACCGGTCTCGGCCAGCACGTCGCGGACCACGTCGACCAGGGCGCCGTCGCGCAGCTGCCGGACCGAGACGTTGACCGAGACGTGCAGTTGGCGCGCGTCCGGCGGCCGGGCGGCGGTCCAGGCGGCGAGCTGCCGGGCGGACTCCCGCAGCAGCCAGGCGCCGCTCTCCACGATCAGCCCGGTCTCCTCCGCGATCGGGATGAACACCAGCGGCGTCACGTTGCCGAACTCGGGGTGGTGCCACCGCATCAGCGCCTCGAACCCGTCCAGCTCGCCGGCCTCCAGTTCGACGATCGGCTGGAAATGGACGGAGAGTTCGCCGTTGCCGAGCGCGCGGCGCAACGCCTGTTCCAGGTTGACCCGGTCCCGGACCTGGTCCCGCAGCGACGTGTCGAACAGCGCGTACGCGTTGCGCCCGGAGCCCTTCGCCTTGTACATCGCGGTGTCCGCGTCCCGGATCAGCTCCAGCGCCTGCGCGCCCCCGAACGACTTGGCCACCCCGATCGAGGCGGAGATGACCACCCGCCCGACGGACAGGTCGAACGGTCGCAGGAACTCGTCGAGGACCCGGTCGGCCAGCGACTCGGCGAGTTTCGAGTGCGACGGGCTGGCCAGCGCGATGACGAACTCGTCGCCGCCGATCCGGCAGACCAGGTCCTCGCCGCGGACCTGCGCGCCGAGCCGGGCGGCCACCGCGCAGAGCAACTCGTCGCCGACCTGGTGGCCCCAGTGGTCGTTGACCATCTTGAACCGGTCCAGGTCGATGAAGAGCAGGCTGATCTCCTGGCTGTCGGCCGCGGCCCGGTCGCCCCAGGAGGTGATCGTCTCGGCCAGCAGTTCCCGGTTGGGCAGATCGGTGAGCGGGTCGTGGGTGGCGCGGCGGCGGGTGGCGCTCTCCGCACGTGCCCGGGAGTTGTGCGCCCGGACCACCCGCATCAGCACCGCGAGGACCAGCAGCGTGCAGAGCGCGGCGCGGACCACCCCGTCCAGCAGGCTCTCGGCCGGTTTCACCGTGGTGACCACGGTGGGTACCACCACGACCAGGGCGATCACCGCGGTGCGGGCCTTGCTGAGGCTGCGCAGCAGCACCCGCTGCGGCTCGATCAGCGTACGCATCGACGGGTGCAGCGCGGCCGTGCCGGTGAGCAGGAACGTGGCGAGGAAAAGCGAGTCGATGGTGTGCTGGGAGACGTCGGCCAGTTCGGCGTCCAGCAGGGTGTAGAGCGCGTCGCCGGCGAACATGGTGGCGGACGCGCCGATCAGCAGCCACAGCGAGGGCTGCTGGACGCCACCGGCCAGGGCCAGCTGGGCCACCAGCACGAGCAGCACCACGTCGATGACCGGGAAGAACGCGTGGGCCACCCGGATCGCGTCGAAGTCGGCCCGGCCCACCGACGGGGCGATCAGGTAGGTCCAGGTCAGGAACGCGGTGGCCACGCCGACCAGCAGGGCGTCGACCCGGGCCGGGTCGTCCTCGGCGGACCGGCGCCGGCGCAGCATGGCGGCGAAGCCGTATCCGGTGCCGAGATAGCCGGCCAGCACGAACACGTCCGGCAGCAGCACCATCGGCCCCGGCGGCGTGGTGTTGGCGCCCGGCACCGCCACCCGGATGACCATCGCCACGACCACACACCAGGCGGCGGCCAGCAGGGCCCGCCACGGACCGGATCGCACCTTCCCGGCATTGCGGCGGATGCCGTACGTCAGGGCCCACAACCCGGCCCCGATCACCGCCGCGGTGGCCGGCAGGCGCAGCCACGACGGCCCCACCGCGACCGCCGCCAGAGCGGCACCGCCGGCGCCGAGCGTCAGCCAGGCCGGCGCGCTGCCGCGGCGCCGGTCGGCCGGGCGGACGCCGGGCGGCGTTCCGCGGCCGGCCGAGGAGGCGGGCGCGGCCAGGACGGAGGTCACGCTCTTCCATCGGCAGACCGGGCCGGGAAGTTGAGCGGCCCGGTGCGCCGCCGGTCGCCTCTTCTACCCCAGGATGTGACGGCCGTCACGCAATGGCCATCCCGACACGCGAAGCGTGAATTCGTTTCATCCTGAATTGGCCGACTTGAGGGCGACCAGGCGGGGGACGAAGCGTGCACCAGGTTCCGACGATCAAGCGGGTCATGGCGGCTGCGGCCGGCCTGGCCGTCATCCTGACCGGCACACCGGCGGTGGCCTCGGCGCGGACCGCACCCGCCGACGGGCCGGCGCTGCAGACCGTCCCGCTGACGCCCGCCGCCGCGCGGTCCGCCGCGGCCGGGGCGCCCGCGGTGCACCCGCGTGCCACCCGGCCGTTCAGCCTGATCGGCGCGACCTGGACCGACCCGGCCACCCGGCTGCCCGGCACCGTGCGGGTGCGGGTCCGCTCCGCGGCGGACGGCCGGTGGAGCGACTGGCACGAACTGGAGAGCGACGGCCGCTCCCCCGCCGACCGGGCGGGCGTGGACGCCGGCGGCCGGGGCCACACCGATCCGGTCTGGGTGGGCGCGTCCGACGGGGTGGAGGCGCGCCTCGGCGCCGGCTTCGGGCGTACCGCCGCGCTGCCGCCCGGCCTGCGCCTCGACCTGATCGACCCGGACCAGCCGATGCCGGCCCCCGCGCCGGCCGCCGCGCCCGATCCCGCGCCCGCGCCGCAGGCGGCCCCGGCCACGCTGTCCCGGGCCGCCGGCGTCGCGGTACCGCCCCGGCCGGTGCCCCGGATGACCGCGCGGTCCGGCTGGCAGGCCGACGAGACAATCGTCGCGGATCCGCCGGAGTACAGCACCGACGTGCGGGTGATGTTCGTCCACCACACCGCCGGCACGAACAACTACCGGTGCGCCGACTCGGCCCGGATCGTCCGCGGCATCCAGCGCTACCACGTACTCAGCAACGGCTGGAACGACATCGGCTACAACTTCCTGGTCGACCGCTGCGGCAACCTGTTCGAGGGACGCCGGGGCGGCGTCAACCGGGCCGTGCTGGGCGCGCACACCATGGGCTTCAACTCGCACGCCAGCGCGATCGCGGTGCTCGGCGACTACCGCGGCCGGGGCGTGTCGGCCACCGTGCGGACGCGGATCGCGCAGGTCGCGGCGTACAAGCTGGGCGCGTACGGCCAGTTGCCGGGCGGCCGCAGCGTGCTGGTCTCCAACGGCAGCGACCGGTACGCCAAGGGCACCAGCGTCACGTTCAACCGGATCTCCGGCCACCGCGACGCGGGCCGCACCGCCTGTCCCGGCGACACGCTCTACGGCCAGCTCGGTGCGATCCGCGGCGTGGCCGGCGCCGCGCCCGCCGGTCTGGGCTGGGCGCGGATGACCGGCGCCGCCCGGGTCGGCGCCACCTACTACACCCGCGGCACGATCAGCCCGCTCTGGACGACCCGGACCCCGACCGCGATGCTCAACCGCTTCGACGTGTACGTGGACGGCAAACTGGTCGCCGCCACCCCGAACGCGCACCGCCGCACCACGCTCCGCCTGGCGCCCGGCAAGCACACGGTCGTGGTGCGCGGCATCCACCTGTCCGGCCGGACCGCCAGCGTCGCCGCCACCGTGGTCTCCGACGCGACCGCGCCGGTGTTCACCCAGGGCCCGTCCTTCTCGCTGCGCACCGGCTCGCTGCACAACTCCGTCCCGGTGCGGCTCGGCTGGACGGCGGCCGACGCGGGCGGGCTCCGCTCGGTGGCGCTGACCTCGCCGCGGCCGGTGAACCTGGGCGTGACCGCACGCACCTGGCCCGGTACGGCACCGGCCGGGGTGGCGTCGACCTGGGCGTTGCGCGCCGTGGACCGGGCCGGCAACGCCCGGGGCGTGGCGTTCGCCCGTACCCCCCTGGTGGTCACCGAGGCCCGGGCCGCACGGACCGGCGCGTGGACCCGGCTGCGCAACCCCGCGCACCTCGGCGGCAGCGGCCTGCTCGGGGTGTCCGGCGGTGCCAGCATGTCCTGGACGTTCACCGGGCGGTCGGCGGCCCTGGCGGCGAGCCGGACACCCACCTCCGGCCGGCTCACCGTGTACGCGGACGGTCAGCTGATCGGCACGCTGGACCTGCGCTCGGCCCGGACCGCGCACCGGCAGGCGGTGTGGGCGCGGAACTGGGGCGTGCTCGGCCCGCACACCGTCAAGGTGGTGCTCGAGGGCACCGCGGGCCGGCCCGGCGCGATCATGGACGGCCTGGTGGTTCTGCGCTGACCTGCTCGTCGAGCACCGTGCGCAGCGCCTGCATGGCGTGGTAGAGGCGGGCCTTCACGGTCTCCACCGGCACGCCGCGGGCGTCGGCGGCGTCCTCCAGGGACACCCCGCGGTAGAACAGCTCGACGAGGATGTCCCGGTGGGCGCCGGTCAGGTCGTTCATGGCCCGGAGCACCGTGGTCGGCGGCCGGCCCGGCGGCACCCGCGCGGGCGGCGCCGGCCGGTCGTCGTCGTCGAGCAGCACGCTGCGCGCGGTCAGCACCAGCCACGGGCGCACCGCGGAGGCGCGCTGCGGGTATCGGGACGGGTCCTGGGCAGCGCGGTACAACGTCCCCTTGACCGCGACGGCGGTCGCGTCCTGGTCACCGTCGGTGAGCCGGAGGACGTATTCGTACAGGGCGGCACGGTGCGGCTCGACCATCGCCTCGAAGGCGGCCACCGCGCGTCGCTCGGCGGCCAGCGCCGCGGCGCTGCCCGGCACCGGCGTGAACAGGTCCGCGTGCAGCGGCCGACGGTCGGGCTGGGCAGGATGGCCGGGCTGGGCAGGACGGCCGAGCTGGGCAGGACGGCCGAGCTGGGCACGGTGGCCGGGTTGGGCACGGTGGCCGGGCGCCGGCCGGTCGGCGGCGTGGCGGCCCATCGGGGACCCCCTTCTCCGGGTACGGGAACTCCATCCTTCGGCGCGGCGCCGTCGCCGGACACGGGGAAAGTACCTGGATCACTACCCGTATCGACACCCGCATCACACACCGTCACCGATTCCGTACGGCGATGAGTTTCCGGGCGGTGCCGGGTCTACCCCGCATGGCCCCGACCGCGATCCGGTTCGACGTGCCCGGCGCGGTGCTGCGCGCCGACGTGCCCGGGCTCTGTGCCGGCCTCGCCGAATCGCTTCGCGGCCGGAACGGCGGCGTGGTGGTCTGCGACGTGACCCGGACCCGGCCGGACCTGGCGGCCGTCGACCTGCTGGCCCGGTTGTGCCTGACCGCCCGGCGCCACGGCTGGTCGCTGGTCCTGCACGGCGCCGGGCCGCCGCTGCGGCACCTCCTCGGCCTGACCGGGCTGGGCGAGGTGCTAGCCGAGCCGGGGCGGCAGGCCGAAGAGCGGGAACAGCCGGGTGGTGTCCAGGAAGTTGTGCACCGCGGCGATCCCCCCGGCTGAGAGGTCCAGCACGATCAGGGCCCACGGCTCGTGTCCCGGCCCGGCGGCGGCCGGACGGTACTGCCCGAACGCCGGCATCCCGTTCGCCGTCACCGGCAGCAGGCGGGAGCCCCGGCAGCCACTCCCGGTGCCGGACATCCAGGCGGCGATGTCGTCCGGGCCGCGCAGCCACAGCGGCAGCGGCGGCATCGACAGCGTCGCGTCCTCGTGCAGCAGCGCGGTCAGCGCCGCCAGGTCGTACGACTCGAACGCCCGCACGTACCGGGTGAGCAACGCCTGCTGCTCCTCGTCCAGCGGGCGCTTGACCTCGGCGGCGGCGTCCGTGGTGGCCAGCGTGGCCCGGGCCCGTTGCAGCGCGCTGTTCACGCTCGGCACCGACGTGTCGAGCAGCTCGGCCACCTCCTGGGCGGACCAGGCCAGCACCTCGCGCAGGATCAGCACGGCGCGCTGGCGCGGCGGCAGGTGCTGCAGCGCGGCCACGAACGCCAACCGGATCGACTCACGCTCGGTCACCACGTCGGCCGGGTCGGCCCGCTCCGGCACCGCCCGGCTGTCCGGCACCGGTCCGATCCAGATCTCGTCGGGCAGCGGCTCGCCGGCATGGGTGGCCCGCCCGGAGCCGGCCGGGCCGAGGTCGACCGGGCGCACCCGGCGCTGCGCGCTGCCCAGCATGGTCAGGCAGACGTTCGTCGCGATCCGGTACAGCCAGGAACGCAGCGCGGAGCGGCCCTCGAACTTCTCCAGGCCGCGCCAGGCCCGGACCAGCGTGTCCTGGACGGCGTCCTCGGCCTCGAACGCCGAACCGAGCATCCGGTAGCAGTACCCGGTCAGCTCCGACCGGTACGTCTCCAACTGCTCTTCGACGGCCACCTCGTTCATCCCGACGACCCTAATCGAGATTTCCCGGCCGGCCGCGATGAGTTTCCGGGCGCGCCCCGGTCAGTACCGGCAACAGATCCACCGAGAACCGAGGAGCACCTGATGACCACCTCCGCCACCGGCCGGTACGCCGACGTCAACGGCCTGCACCTGTACTACGAGACGCACGGCGCCGGCCGCCCGCTGGTGCTGGTGCACGGCGGCCTCGGCTCGGGCGAGATGTTCGGGCCGGTGCTGGCCATGCTCGCCGACCACCACCAGGTGATCGCGGTCGACCTGCAGGGACACGGCCGGACCGCGGACATCGACCGGCCGCTCGACGTCCGGTTCCTGGCCGACGACGTCGCCGCCCTGATCCGCCACCTCGGACTGGTGAAGCCGGACGTGGTGGGATTCTCGCTCGGCGGCGGGGTGGCGCTCCAGGTCGCGATCCGGCATCCGGAGACGGTGGGCCGCCTGGTGTCGGCGTCGGCGAACATCCGCCGCGACGCCGTGTACCCGGAGATGCTCGCGCAGCAGGGCCAGGTCGGCGCGGCGTCCGCGGAATTCATGAAGGACACCCCGATGTACGAGCTGTACCAGCGGGTGGCGCCGCGCCCCGAGGACTTCCCCCGGCTGCTCGACAAGATCGGCGCGGCGATGGCCCAGGACTTCGACTTCACCGAGGAGGTCCGCGGCCTGCAGGTCCCGACGCTGGTGCTGGCGGCGGACGCCGACATGGCCCCGCCGAGCCACTACGTGGAGATCTTCAACCTGCTCGACGGCGGACTGCGCGACGGCGGCTGGATGGGTGAGGGCCGGCCCAAGGGCGGTCACGCACTGGCCATCCTGCCCGGGCTGACGCACTACAACCTCTGCGACAACCCGTTGTTCGCCACCACCACGCTGGCCTTCCTCGACCAGGACAGCTGAGCGTGTTCGGACCACCACCACGCTGTGTGACGAGTATTCGGGTACCGACTAGGTAGTTCGCCCGTGTCCGGGTACCCGTCGGCGGGGCATATTTGCGGCCGGAAAGGAGCAATTATGTGCGATCACGCACCGGCCTGTCCCCCGGCGGCGAGTCCCGGCCACGACGCCGCCCGGGTCGTCATCACTCACCCTGAGCAGGGATGGAGCCTGCTCTGTAACGGAGTGGTGACGTTCGACGACACCGGCGAGCTGCTGCCGGACGGCCGCGCCGTGCCGCCGCACCGGCCCGCGATCCGCCGCCGGAGCGCCGTGCTGCCGCGCTGACCGGAGCGCACCCACTACCGTGCTCCTATGAGCACCGCCACGACCGCGCGCGGTTCCCTCGGCAACCTGCCGGCCGAGGTGACCAGCTTCGTGGGACGGCGACAGGAGGTCACCGGCGTCCGCCGGATGCTGGCGCACAGCCGCCTGGTCACGCTGACCGGAGCGGGCGGCGTGGGCAAGACCCGGCTGGCGCAGCGGGTCGGCGGCGAGATGCGCCGTGCCTTCCCGGACGGCGTGTGGTTCGTCGAGCTGGCCGAACTGCGGGACCCCGACCTGGTCGCGGTGACCGTCGGCGAGGCGCTCGGGGTCCGGGAGGAGTCGGTCAGCCCGGACGCGCCCGGCCTCGCCGCGTTCCTCGCCGACCAGCAGGCGCTGCTCATCCTGGACAACTGCGAGCACCTGATCGGCGCCTGCGCGGACCTGGTGGAGACGCTGCTGCGGACCAGCCCGGAGCTGCGGGTGCTGGTGACCAGCCGGCAGGCGTTGCGGCTGGCCGGCGAGGCCATCCTGCCGGTGCAGCCGCTGTCGGTGCCGGACGCGGCCACCCGGTGCACCCCGGCCGAGCTGACCCGCACCGAGGCGGCGCTGCTACTGGTCGAACGGGCCACCGCGGTGCTGCCCGACTTCGAGGTCACCGAGGAGAACTGCGACACGATCGCCCGGCTGTGCCAGGCGCTGGAGGGCGTACCGCTGGCCATCGAGCTGGCCGTGGCGCGGCTGCGGGTGCTGTCGCTGGAGCAGATCCTGGACCGGCTCACCGACCGGTACCGCCTGCTGACCAGCGGTGCCCGCAACGCGCCGGCCCGGCAACAGACGCTGCGCGCGCTGATCGACTGGAGCTGGGAACTCTGCTCGGAGCCGGAGCGCACGCTGTGGGCGCGGGCGTCGGTGTTCTCCGGCGGTCTGGAACTGGACGCCGCCGAGCGGGTGTGCGCGGACGACACGCTGCCCGCCGACGCCATCCTGGACCTGATCGCCTCGCTGGTGGACAAGTCCGTGCTGACCCGCATCGGCGACGGTCCGCGGGCCCGGTACCGGATGCTGGAGGTGGTCCGGGAGTACGGCGCCGCGCGGCTGGCCGAGGCCGGCGAACCGGAGACGCTGGCGAGCCGGCACGGCCGGTGGTTCGCCGGGCTGGCCACGTACGGCGACCGGCACTGGGTGAGCCCGGACCAGGCCGCGCTGATGCTGCGGCTGCGGCAGGAACAGGCGAACCTGCGGGTGGCCCTGGAGTACGCGGTCACCGCCGGACCGCCCGAGCTGGCCCTGCGGTTCGCCGCCGACCTGGAGAACCACTGGTTCGTCCGCGGCTTCCTGTCCGAGGGCCGGCACTGGCTGGACCGGGCCCTCGCCCTGCCGGCACCGCGGCACTGGACCCGGGTGAAGGCGCTGCGGGTGGCCGCGTCGATCGCCACCGTGCAGAACGACCGGTCCCGGGCCCGCGCGCTGCTGGCCGAGGCGGGCGAGCTGGCCGAGGAACTGCCGCCGTCGGTGGAACGGGCGTACATCGCGCTGCTCGAGGGCAACCTGGACATGTTCTCCGGCGACCACGCCGCCGCGCTGCCCCGGTTCGAGCAGGCGTTGCGGGGCTTCCGCGAGATCGGCGCGCGCAACGGCGAGATGTGGGCGCTGTCGGTGCTGGGCCTCACCCGCGGCCTGGCCCAGGAACCCGCCCGCGGGTACGCCGACCTGATCGCCTGCCGGGACATGGGCACGGCCAGCGGCGAGGTGTGGTGGCGTTCGTTCGCGCTGTGGGCGCTGAGCGTGCTGCGCTGGCGGGACGGCGACCTGGCCGGGGCCACCGAGGCCGCGAAGGAGAGCCTGGAGGTACGCCGGCTGGTCGAGGACGAACAGTTCACGGTCGGCCTGGCGCTGGAGTCGCTGGCGTGGATCGCCGGCGGGGAACGCCGCGACACCCGGGCGGCGCACCTGCTCGGCGCGTCCGAACGGATGTGGCAGGCCATGCACGCCTCGCTGGCCTCGTTCCGCAGCCTGGACGACTTCCACGACGAGACGGTGTCGCAGGTCCGCGCCCGGCTCGGCGACCGGGCCTACGACGCCGCCGCCCGCCGCGGTGCCGAGCTGACCACCGCCGAGGCGGTCGCGCTGGCCCTGGAACGCAACCCGGTGCCGGCCCCGCGCGCCGCGTCCGACCAGTCCGGCCTGACCCGGCGGGAACGCGAGGTGGCCGCGCTGATCGCCGAGGGCCTGAGCAACCGCGAGATCGCCGCGCGGCTGGTGGTGGCGCAGCGCACCGCCGAGGGCCACGTGGAGAACATCCTCAGCAAACTCGGCTTCACCTCGCGGGCGCAGGTGGCCGGGTGGCTGGCGGCGCAGGCTCCGCCGAATTCCTGACACAGGATGTCAGCCTCCGGCGGCAGGATGGCAGCTGTCGGTACCACCCACGTCGGAAGGCCCCACCATGCCCGGCTTCGCCTCACTCGCCATGATCAATCTGGATGCGGTCGACCCCGCCGCACAGGCCCGCTTCTACTCCCAGGTGCTGGGCTGGGAGGTGGTGCACAGCGAGACCGAGTACGCCATGATCAGTGACGGCTCCACCAGCATCGGCTTCGGCCGGCTGCCCGGGTACTCCGCCCCCGGCTGGCCCGACCGGACCACCCCGAAGCGGTACCACCTCGACTTCTACGTCGACGACCTGGACGCCGCGGAGAAGCAGGCCCTCGCACTGGGCGCCACCAAGCCCGGCGACCAGCCCACGCCGGAACGCTGGCGGGTGCTGCTCGACCCGGACGGGCACCCGTTCGACCTCTGCCTGCGCACCACCGGATAATCCGTTGCCGGGCGCGCGGCGGCCGGTCATGCTCCGCGGATGACGGTGCACGGAACCACCACCGACCGGTACGCCGGGGTGCACGCCGCGTTCGCCGGCAACCTGGCCACCGGCGCGGACACCGGCGCCGCGTTCTGCGCCACCGTGGACGGCGAGACGGTGGCCGACCTGTGGGGCGGCTTCGCGGACGAGGCCGGCACCCGCCCCTGGCACCGGGACACCATCGTCAACGTCTACTCCGTCACCAAGACCGTGGTGGCCCTGACCGCCCTGCTCGTCGCGGACCGCGGCGACCTCGACTTCGCCGCCCCGGTGGCCCGCTACTGGCCGGAGTTCGCGGCAGCCGGAAAGGCGGACGTCACGGTCGCGCAGCTGATGAGCCACAGCTCCGGCCTGGCCGGCTGGCGCGCACCCATCACCCGCGACGACCTGTACGACTGGGCGAAGGTCACCGCTCTGCTGGCCGCCCAGGAGCCGTTCTGGAAGCCCGGCACCGCCTCCGGCTACCACGCGATGACCCAGGGATACCTGATCGGCGAGGTGATCCGCCGGATCACCGGCCGGTCCCTGGGCACCGTGTTCCGCGACGAGCTCGCCACGCCGCTGGGCGCCGACTTCCACATCGGCCTGCCCGCCACCGAGGACCACCGGGTGGCCGACCTGATCCCGCCGGCGGAACCGCCGTTCGACCCGGCCACCGCCACCGCCCTGCAGCACAACGTCGCGACCAACCCGGAACTCGACGTGGCCGACACCCGCAGCCGGGCCTGGCGCGGCGCCGAGATCCCGGCCTGCGGCGGCACCGGCAACGCCCGCGCCGTCGCGGAGATCCTCGCCGTCCTCGCCAACGACGGCGCGTCCGGCAACCGGCAACTGCTGTCCCCCGCCGGCTGCCGCAAGGTGCTGGAGCCACAGACCGACGGACGGGACCTGGTGCTCGGCATGCAGATCCGGTTCGGACTCGGGTTCGCCCTGGGCGGGGGCCTGATGCCGAACCCGAACACCGTCTACTGGGGCGGTTACGGCGGGTCGTTCGCGCTGGTCGACCTGGACGCACGGACGACGCTCGCCTACACGATGAACCGGATGTCCGGCGGGGTGAGCGGCGACCTGCGGGCCATCGCCCTGGCCATGGCGTTCTGGGACACCCCGACGGGTTAGTTCGCCGACCAGATGGCGGCGTTGAGGGCCGTTGCGAAGGTCACCCAGGCCCAGTATGGCACGAGCAGCCAGGCCGCCGGACGGTACACCCGCCAGAACATCCACACCGTCGCGCCGATCAGCACCCACAGCGCCACGATGTCCACGAGCGCCAGCCCGTACTCGCCGAAGCCGAAGAAGATCGGTGTCCAGGCCGCGTTCAGCACGAGCTGCGCGGCGTAGCCGGTGAGCGCCGCGGACCAGCCGGTACGCCGCCACACCAGCCAGCCGGCGACCGCGATCATGGCGTACAGCGTGGTCCACACCGGACCGAACAGCCAGGACGGCGGCGCCCAGGACGGCTGGTCGAGGTTCTGGTACTCGGCGGAGGTGCCGGTGACGCCCAGCACGCCGATCAGCGCGGCCGCGGTCACGGCCAGGCCGAAGGGGATCAGGCCGAGCCACGCGGCGGAGGCGGTGCGCGGCGGATGCGCCGGATGAGCGGTCATCTGCCCGGTGTACCCCGATGGCCGCCGCGGCATGCGTTTAGCCGCGGCGGCTTCGCGGGTACAAGCGCCCGCCAACCCCCACTCAGAATCGAGGCTCTCCCATGTCCATCCAGGCGCTGTTCTACATCATCGCGATCATCCTGCTCGTGCTGGCCGCGTTGCCGATCGGCACCCGCGGTGTCTCGCTGGCGCTGCTCGGTGCCGCGTTCGCGCTGCTCGCGTACTCCTGGAACACCATCACCGACTGACCCGGCGGCGATACACGACGGCCTGCCACGGGCCCAGCGTCAAGGGCGCCGCGGGCGGGCTCGCGCTGTTGTTCAGGACGAGTTCGGCGGCGGCCCAGGTCTCGGCGTCGTCGAGGCCGGCCGCCACCGCGTCCGCGGAGAAGTTGCCGATCACCAGCAGTTCGGTGTCGCCGAGCCGGCGGGTGTACGCGTACAGCCGCTCGTCGTGCGGCAGCAGCATGGTGAAGTCGCCGTCGACCACCGCCGGCTCGGTGTGCCGCAACTCGATCAGTCTGCGGTAGTAGTGGTACACCGAGCCGGGGTCGGCGACCGCGGCGGCCGCGTTGATCTCGGTGTGGTTCGGGTTGACCGCGAGCCACGGCGTCCCGGTGGTGAAGCCGGCGTGCGGGGACGCGTCCCACTGCATCGGGGTACGCGCGTTGTCCCGTCCCCGCGCCCGCAGCACGGTCAGCACGTCCTCGGGCGACCGGCCCTCCTTCTCCACCGCCTGGGCGTACTGGCCGAGCGCCTCGATGTCGCGGAAGTCCTCGATGCCGCCGAACGGCGCGTTCGTCATGCCGAGTTCTTCGCCCTGGTAGATGTACGGCGTGCCGCGGTGCAGGTGCAGCACGGTGCCGAGCATGGTGGCCGACTCCACCCGGAAGGCGCCGTCGTCGCCGTAGCGGGACACCACCCGGGGCTGGTCGTGGTTGTTCCAGTAGAGGCTGTTCCAGCCGAGGTCGGCGAGGCCGGCCTGCCACCGCCCGAGGATCGACTTGAGGGTGGTCAGCTGGAGCGGGTGCAGCACCCACGGGTCGGGGCCGCGGTCCGCCCACACGTGGTCGAACTGGAAGACCATGTCGACCTCGCGCCGGGCCGGGTCGGTGTACAGCCGTGCCTGTTCCACCGTCACGCCGGGCATCTCACCGACGTTGAGCAGCGCGTCCCGGCCGGCGAACACCTGTTCGTGCATCTCCTGGAGGAACTCGTGGATGCGCGGGCCGTTCATGAAGAACGCCGAGCCGTCGCCGAACGCCGTGCCGGGCGTCACCGGGCCGTCGGGCAGCGTGGTGTCCTTGGAGATGTAGTTGACGACGTCCATCCGGAACCCGTCCACGCCGCGGTCCAGCCACCAGCGCATCATCTCGTAGACGGCCTGCCGGACCTCCGGGTTCTCCCAGTTGAGGTCGGGCTGCTTGCGGGAGAACAGGTGCAGGTAGTACTCCCCGGTGGCCGGGTCGTACTGCCAGGCGGAGCCGCCGAACGCCGAGCCCCAGTTGGTCGGCTCGGCGCCGGGCGCCCCGGGTTCCATGCCGGCGCGGCCGGGCCGCCACCAGTACCAGTCCCGCTTCGGCGCGGTCCGTGACGAGCGGCTCTCGGCGAACCAGCGGTGCTCGTCGGAGGTGTGGTTCACCACCAGGTCCATGATCAGCTTCATGCCCCGGGCGTGCACGCCGGCCAGCAGCTCGTCGAACGTCTCCAGGGTGCCGAACACCGGGTCGATGTCGGTGTAGTCGCTGATGTCGTAGCCGTTGTCGTCCTGCGGCGACGGGTACACCGGCGACAGCCAGATGACGTCCACCCCGAGACCGGCGAGGTGGTCGAGGTGGTCGATGATGCCGCGCAGGTCGCCCATGCCGTCGCCGTCCGCGTCGGCGAAGCTGCGGGGATAGATCTGGTACACCACGGCGCGCTTCCACCAGAGATCCGTCATGGTTCCTCTGTAACACGTGGGCGCGGAGCCAAACCCGGGAAACGGGCTCAAGGGGGCCCGGGCGGTCACATACTGACTGAGTGATTTAGACCGCTTAGGGGGATTCGACCGTGAAGATTGCCCTGCTCGGACCGATCGCGTGGCGCACGCCGCCGCTGCACTACGGGCCCTGGGAGACCGTCGCCGGCCTGCTGGCGGACGGCCTGGCCGCGCGGGGCGTCGAGGTGACCCTGTTCGCCACCCTGGACTCGGTCACCAAGGCCACGCTGGACGGCGTCGTGCCCACGGGGTACGAGGAGGACCCGGAGATCGACGGCCGGGTCTGGGAGGCCATCCACGTGGCCCACGCGCTGCGCCGGTCCGGCGAGTTCGACCTGGTGCACAACCACCTGGACTGGCTGCCGCTGGCGTTCTCCCAGCACTGCGCCGCGCCCATGGTGACCACGATCCACGGCTTCTCCGGCGACCGGATCCTCCCGGCGTACCGTAAGGCCCGCTCGTCGTACGTCTCCATCTCGGACAGCGACCGCAGTCCGGACCTGGACTACCTCGCCACCGTCTACCACGGCGTCGACCTGGAGGCACTGCCGTTCGACCCGGACGGCGGGGACGGCCTGGTGGCGTTCGGGCGGATCCATCCGGACAAGGGCACGCACACCGCGATCGAGATCGCCCGCCGCGCCGGGCGGCGGCTGACCATCTGCGGCATCGTGCACGACGACCGCTACTTCCGGGAGCTGGTGGAGCCGCACATCGACGGCGACCGGGTGCGCTACCTGGGTTCGGTGGGGCCGCAGGACCGGGGGCGGATCCTCGGCGGGAGCGCCGCGCTGCTGCACCCGATCGAGTTCGCCGAGCCGTTCGGGTTGTCCGTGGTGGAGTCGATGGCCTGCGGCACGCCGGTGGTGGCGTACCGCAAGGGGTCGATGCCGGAGGTGGTGGACGAGGGGGTCACCGGCCGGCTGGTGGGCACGGTCACCGAGGCGGTCGCGGCGGTCGGCTCGATCGACGGCATCGACCGCGGCACGTGCCGGGTGCGGGCCCGGGAACGGTTCGGAGCGGACCGCATGGTCGATGACTATGTGCGCGTTTATCGCAAAGTGATCCGGTGATAAGCGCATTCTTGTTACCGTCCCGACATGAATTGCGCGTAAATCGGTGCATTTAGTCGATTCGCGGTCGTCACCGTGTCCGCGCGAGGTGTCGTGCTGCGGGGAGGCAGCCACCGAGGAGAAAGGGTTGCCATGCCTGCCACGTACGGCTTTCTGAGCACCTATCCGCCCACCCGTTGCGGGTTGGCGACCTTCAATGCCGCGCTGGCCACCCACCTCAGCGGGGGCACCACCGGGCACGGCGTGGTCCGCCTGCTCGCCGGCGACGACCAGGGCGGCCTGGCCGTCGACCAGGCCGCGCCCCGGGTGGTGCACACCTGGGCCACCGACCGGCCCGGCGGATGGGTGGCCGCGGCCAACGCGCTGAACCGTTTCGACGTCGCGATCGTGCAGCACGAGTACGGCATCTACCCGGGCGACGCCGGCACCGAGGTGCTGCCGCTGCTGCGCGCGCTGCGGAACCCGAAGATCGTGGTGCTGCACACCGTGCTCAGCACGCCGGACCCGCTGCAGCGCTCGGTCCTGGAACGGATCGTGGCCGCCGCGGACGCCGTTGTCACCATGACCGACACCGCCCGGCAGCGGCTGACCTCCGGATACCAGGTGGAGCCGCGCAAGGTGACCGTGATCCCGCACGGCGCGGCCAGCCACACCGACGCGCCGCCGGACCGCCACGACCGCCCGCACATGCTCACCTGGGGCCTGCTCGGACCGGGCAAGGGCATCGAGTGGGCGCTGCGCGCGCTGGCCCTGCTCGGCGACATGGACCCGCGCCCCACCTACACGGTGGCCGGGCGTACCCATCCCAAGGTCCTGGAACAGCACGGCGACGTGTACCGCGACTCGCTCAAGACCCTCGCCCGGGATCTCGGCGTCGCGGACTCGGTGCGCTGGGAGGACGTCTACCTGGACGAGGCCGCGCTGAGCCGGCTGATCCGGTCCGCGGACGCGGTGGTGCTGCCGTACGACTCCACCGAGCAGGTCACCTCGGGCGTGCTGATCGAGGCGGTGGGCGCCGGGGTGCCGGTGGTGGCCACCGAGTTCCCGCACGCCGTCGAACTCCTCGCCGACGGGCCCGGCCTGCTCGTCCCGCACCAGGACCCGGAGGCCATGGCGGCCGCGGTCCGGCACCTGCTGTCCGACCCGGGCTCCGCGCGCCGGACCAGCGGCCTGACCGGCGGTCCCACGCTGCGCTGGCCGGCGGTGGCCGCCCGCTACCAGGCCCTCGCCACCCGCCTGCTCGCCGACCGTACCCCGGTGGCCGCGAGGGTTCCGGCGTGAGCGCGCAGGCCCTGCGGCTGGTGCCGCCTCCGGTCCGGCTCGCCGACGCCCCGGCGCCCAGCTGGTCCCATCTGGCCCGGCTCTCCGACGACGTCGGCCTGCTGGAACACGCCCGCAACGCCATTCCCCGGCGGGAGCACGGCTACTGCGTCGACGACGTGGCCCGCGGGCTGCTGGTGGCCAGCCGGGAACCGCAGCCCACCGGGCTGGTGACCGGCCTGGCCGAGCGCTACCTGGCGTTCCTCACCCACGCGCAGGGACCGGACGGCGCCTTCCGCAACCGGCTCGGCTACGACCGGCGCTGGCTCGACGAACCGTCCACCGGCGACTGGTGGGGCCGGGCACTGTGGGGACTGGGCACCGCCGCCGCCCGCAGCCCGGTGCCGTGGATCCGGCGGGAGGCCCGTGAGGCGTTCCTGATCGGTGCCCGGCAGCGGTCGGCGTGGCCGCGGGCGATGACGTTCGCCGGGCTCGGCGCGGCCGAGGTGCTGCGCGCCGACCCGCGCGACACGGTCGCCGCGGCGCTGCTCGCCGACGCCGCCACGGCGGTCGGCACGCCGGGCGCGGATCCGGAGTGGGAGTGGCCGGAACCCGAGCTGACGTACGCGAACCCGGCCCTGGCCGAGGTGGTGATCGCGGCCGGTGATCTGCTCGGCGACGAGGCGCTGCTCGGCGACGGGCTGCGCATGCTGGCCTGGCTGTGCCGGATGCAGGAGCACCAGGGCCGGCTGTCCACCGTGCCGGTCGGCGGCTGGCGCCCGGACGTGCCGAAGCACCGCCACGACCAGCAGCCGATCGAGGCCGCCGCGACCGCCGACGCCTGCGCCACCGCCGCGGACGTCACCGGCGACGAGCGGTGGGACGCACCGCTGTTCCAGTCCGTCGCCTGGTTCCTCGGCGACAACGACACCGGCAGCGTCATGCTCGACGCCCAGACGGGTGGTGGATATGACGGGCTGACACCGGAAGGCCCTAATCTGAACCAGGGTGCCGAGTCCACGCTCGCGCTGGTCGCCACGCTGCAGCACGCGCGGCGGCTGGCGAATCGGGCGAGCCGGCCGTCCGGAGGGGGCCTAGCATGACCGCAACGATGGACACTCCCGAGCTCCGCACCGACGACCTCGCCACCCGGCACGAGCTGGTGATGGCGCCGGACCCGCGACGCGTGGTGATCAAGCTGTTCGTACCCGGCGAGGACGCGCAGCTGGTGCAGAACCGTGCCTCCGGCCTGATCGAACGGATCCTGCGGCTCACCGAGGACGAGATCGTCCGGCTGCTCGACGACGTGCAGAGCCGCTTCGCCGGCCGGCACCACGACCTGCTCGGCGTCTTCGGGCACCACTACGACGTGGTCAGCCACCGGGTGCCGGCCGACCGGACGCTGTCGCCGAGTGCCCGCTCGCTGATCGGCGCGTACTTCAGCCACGAGTTCTCGGTCGAGGCCGCGGCGCTGTGCAACCCGTCGATGGTGCCGCACCCGGACCAGAGCGATCTGGAACCGGGCGAGCTGCGGGTCGCGATCAGCCTCCGCCAGATCGGCGAGGGTCACATCTCGTCGATCGGGTTCTGCAGCGCCATCCTCGGTCCCGGCGACGCCATCCGGCTGGAGGACCGGGAGGGGCCGCTGACCATCGGGCACCGGGTCGGCGCCAAGCACATGCGGCACCAGCTGGCCGCCGCGCTGATCGACACGGAGATCGACAACGAGGCCTCGGCGTACCTGGCCTGCGCCCTGCCCGAGCGCTACACCGACGAGGAGTTCGAGGAGGTCATCGGGCACGTGCCGGCCGAGCTGCTGGGCCGGTCCACCACCCAGGAGACCCTCGACCGGATCCGGCACCTGGTCGCCGGCAACTACGCCGTCACGTTCCCGGCCACCGTGCCCCTGCACCAGCGGGTGCTCTGGCCGGCCACCCCGGCGGAGAGCAACGGCATGGAGGACGCCCGCTTCGTACAGGTCGTCGACCCCGACGGCCGGCCCGCCTACCAGGCGACCTACACGGCGTACGACGGCCGGCACATCTCCGGCCGGGTGATCTTCAGCCGGGACCTGCGCCACTTCGAGGTGACCACGCTGCACGGCCCGGCCGCCCGTAACAAGGGCATGGCGCTGTTCCCCCGCTACGTCGGCGGGCGCAAGCTGGCCCTGTGCCGCTCCGACGGGGAGACGCTCGGCCTGGCCGTGCGGGACGAGCAGCACCGGTGGCACCACGCCACGCCGCTGCTCACGCCGCACCGCGGCTGGGACCTGATCCAGGTCGGCAACTGCGGGTCGCCGGTGGAGACCGAGGCCGGCTGGCTGGTGCTCACGCACGGGGTGGGCCCGATGCGGCGGTACGCGATCGGCGCCATGCTGCTGGACCTGGAGCACCCCGAGCGGGTGATCGCGGACCTGCCGGACGGGCTGATGGACCCGGACGAGACGGAACGCGAGGGGTACGTACCGAACGTCGTCTACTCCTGCGGGGGAATGGTGCACGACGGCCGGTTCTGGCTGCCGTACGGTGCCAGCGACGTCCGGGTGGGATTCGCCAGCATCCCGCTGGACCGCCTGCTGGCCCGCATGGTGCCCTGCTAGCGGACCGTTCCGACGGCCACCCAGATGGTCAGCACGGCCAGGAACTCGCCGGCCGCTCCGGCCCGCTCCACCTCGGCGAGCCACCTCTCCCGCAGCCCCTCGGGCCAGGTGACCGGGCCGGTCGGCGCGGCCGGGTCGACGAACGGCAGCACCGCGGCGGCCGACTCCGGCGTGCCGAAGAACAACGTCACCGGGGTGGCGGCCAGGTCGCCGAGACCCCGGGCGAGCATCCGGCGGCGCAGTGACCGGCCGGTGGCCGCCTTGGTGAACAGTCCGCCCAGCGCCTGCAGCACCTCCGTGTACAGCTCCTCGCGCACACCGTCGAGGGCCAGCGACTGCCAGTCGGTGTCGATCACACAGACCCGGCCGCCCGGCCGGGTCACCCGGGCGAACTCGGCCAGCGCGGCGTCCGGATCGGGCAGATGTTGCACGACCCGCTCGCACCAGACGCCGTCCACCGAGTCGTCCGGCAGGTCCAGGGCCTGCGCGTCGCCGGTGCGGTACTCCACCGGGCCGCCGTCGTGCCGGCGCTCCGCGACCGCGATGGTGCTCGCGGAGTAGTCGAGCGCCACCACGCTGCCGCCCGGCCGGACCCGCGCCGCCAGGTCGCGGGCCACATCGCCGGCGCCGCAACCCACGTCCAGCAGGCGCTGCCCGGGCGCCGGGCGCAGCGCCGCCCGCGCGACCTCCCGCACCCGCCGGATCTCCGGATCCGCGGACATCCGGTCCAGCATCCCGATCATCCAGTCGATCTCGTCGGACGGCAGGGTGTCGACATCGGTGAAGGGCGTGTGGTGCGTGCCGGCGGCTTCCATCCGACCATGATCCAACTCCGCTGGCTGAGCGCGGACGCCGGGCGTCCGGTGTGTCCGCTCAACCCACCGCGTCTGCCCCGCCGCGCCCGGCCCGGGCGTCGTGCACCAGCAGGGCCACCTGGACCCGGTTGGTGAGATCGAGTTTGGTCAGGATCCGGGACACGTACGCCTTGACCGTCGCGGTGCTCATCCGCCGGGCCGTACCGATCTCCTGGTTGGTCCGTCCCTGCGCGACCAGCAGCGCCACCTCGCGCTCCCCCGGGCTGAGCCGGTCCAGCGCCGCCCGGGCGCGCTCGCGGCCGGCGTCCGCCTCCACCTGCGCGACGTACGTCATCATCCGGCGGAGCACCTCCGGCGACAGCATCGGCTCGCCCGCCGCGACCCGCCGCACCGCCCGGGCGATCTCCGCGGGCGGCGTGTGCTTGAGCAGGAAACCGCTGGCCCCGGCCCGGATCGCGCGCAGCACGTGGTCCTCGGTGTCGAACGTGGTCAGCACGATCACCTCGGGCGGCTCGCGCCGCGCGCGCAGCGTCTCGGTGGCGGTGAGGCCGTCGACGCCGGGCATCCGGATGTCCATCAGCACCACGTCCGGCCGGTGCGTCCGCACCGCGGCCGGCACCTCCGCGCCGTCGCCGACCGCGCCGGCCACCTCGATGCCGTCGAACTCGCCCAGCATCATGGTCAGCCCGGCCCGCACCAGCGCGTCGTCGTCCACCAGCAGCACCCGGACCGGGGTCACGGCAGCCGCCCGGGCAGCCAGGCACGCAGCCGGAACTCACCGGCCGCGGTCGCACCGTGCTCGAGGCGCCCGCCGGCCAGCTGGACCCGTTCCCGCAGGCCGGCCAGTCCGGCGCCGGCACCGGGCATGCCGCCGCCCGGCGCGAGCACGTTGCCCACGTCGACCGTCAGGCCGTCGTCGGCGCCGGCCCGCACCGCCACCCGGACCGGCGCGCCCGGCGCGTGCTTGCGCGCGTTGGTCAGGGCCTCCTGCACGATCCGGTACGCGTGCCGGCCCACCGCCTCGGGCACCCGGTCACCGGCGGCCAGGTCCAGGTCGACCGCGGCACCGGCGTCCCGGGACTGTTGCACCAGCGCCGGCAGATCGGTCAGCGTCGGCTGCGGTCGGTCGTCGGCGGCCGGCTCCCGCAGCATCCCGATGACCTGGCGCAGATCCTCCAGGGCCTGGTACGCGCACTGCCGGACGACGCCCGCCGCCTGCTTCTCCGCACCGGACGCCGCGCGCCGCACCTCCAGCGCACCGGCGTGCACGGCGAGCAGCGAGATCCGGTGCGCCAGCACGTCGTGCATCTCCCGGGCGATGCGTTCCCGCTCGGCCAGCCGGGCCTGGTCGATGCGCATCCGCTGGCCCTGTTCGGCCTGCCGCGCCCGCTCGGCCCAGGACCGCACCAGCATCCGCTGCGACCGCACCAGCATGGCCACCGCCACCAGGCTGACGTGCAGCAGGACCAGGAAGACGACCGCCTCGACGTAGGCCCGGGTGGCGCCCAGCGCGATCCAGTAGATCACCACGACCGCGGCGGCGTGCAGCGCCGCGAGCGCCACCGCGATCCGGGCCGGCCGGTGCAGGGCCACCGCGAACAGCGCGATCGGGGTGACGCCCATCGGCAGGCCGAACACGATGCCGAGCGGGATCAGCACCAGCGTCAGCGCCACCGGGCGGGTCCGCCGGAACAGCACCAGCCCGGTGCCCGCGAGCAGGCCGGAGGCAACCTCGAGGGCGAGCGGCGCCCCCGGCTGGTCCTCGGCCACCGACATCAGCAGGAAACCGGCACCGAGCAGGCCGGCCAGGGCCGCGAGGCCCACCTCCAGCAGCCACTGCCGGGCCGTCCGTCCGCGCCACACGCCACCGGACGCTACCCGGCACCGGGCCGGCCGGGCAGCGGCCGACGGTCGATCCGCGCGCCGACTTTGGTCGATCCGGGCGTCGCCCGGCGACCGTAGCGGGTCCGGGCCGCCGGGTCGAAGACTCGACGTGTGCTCGAACAGACGACGACGGTGGCGACCGCATGGTGGCTGCGGGCCGCGGTGTGGCTCGGCGTACCGGCCGCCGGGGCCGGCCTGTGCCTGCTGCTGGACCGGCTCGCGGACTGGGCCGTCGAGCTGCCCTGGGCGCCGCTGCGCGGGCCGCTCCGGGTGATCGGGCAGATTCCGGAGCCGCAGGCGACGATCGGGGCGCTGGTGCTGGGCGGGGTGGCCGGCACGGTGCTGGCGCTGCTGATCGACGCGGAGTCGCTGACCGTCCGGGTGTCCGGGACCGACGTGGTGCTGCACCGGCCGGGGGTGACCCGGACGGTGCCGCGGGCCGACGTGGCGATGGCGTTCCGCGACGGCGAGCGGCTGGTCCTGCTCGGGCGCACCGGACGCGAGCTGGCCCGGGAGCCGGCGCACCTGTCCCCGAAGCGGCTGCGGCCGGCGTTCGCGGCGCACGGCGTGGCCTGGTCGGACCGCGACCCGTACGCCGACGCGTACCGGCGGTGGATCCCGGACTCGCCGCAGGTGCCGCCGGAGGCCCACGCGGTCTTCGCGGCACGGCAGGAGGCGATCCGGACCGGCGACGACCGGGACACCGCGGAACTGCGCGACGAGTTGGCCCGGCTGGGGTTCGTGGTGCGGGACGAACGCAAGCGACAGTACTGGCGCCGGGTCGATGGGTGAACCTGACCTGTCATTGAGGATGCGTTGAGGTAGGGCGCCGATCGTTTCGGCCATGACACCTTCGCTGCTCGGGACCACCAGTCGCCGCACGGTCGGCGAAGTGATCGATGCCCAGGCCATTGAGATGGCCTTCCAGCCGGTCGTGCAGCTCGACGACGGCACCGTCTGGGGCTACGAGGCGCTGGCCCGCTTCGAACAGAAGCACTTCCCGTCGCCCACGCACGCCTTCGCGGCCGCCCACGACGCCGGGATCGGCGTGGACCTGGAGCTGCTCGCCGTGGAGTGCGCTCTGGAACGGCTCGACGACCTGCCGTCCGGGGTGTGGCTGAGCACCAACCTCTCGGTCGAGGCGCTGATGAGCCCGCGGGTGTGCGAGACCCTGCTGGCCCACGCGCACCGGGACATCACGGTCGAGTTGACCGAGCACATCCAGGTGACCGACTACCCGGCGCTGGTGGCCGCCACCAACCGGCTCCGCGAGGCCGGCATCCTGCTGGCCGTGGACGACGCCGGTGCCGGCTTCGCCAGCCTCAGTCACATCCTGCAGTTGCGTCCCGACATCATCAAACTCGACATCACGCTCACCCGGAACATCGACGCCGACCCGGTCCGTTCGGCCCTGGCCCGGTCCCTGGTCAGCTTCGCGCACGACATCGACGCCCTGCTCATCGCGGAGGGCATCGAGACCGACGCGGAGCGGGACAAGCTGCAGAGCCTCGGCGTGGTCCTGGGCCAGGGCTACCTGATGGCCGTACCCGGCCGCCTGCCCGGTTGAGCCGTCGGAGGCCGACATGACGTATCTCGCCGAACTGCCGGTGCCGCGCGTCCGCGCACACGGCCGCGACGCGGCGGACTGCGAGCAGTACGCCATCGACAAGGTCCGCGACGCGCTGCGGCGGGTGCCCGGGCCGGTGCTCGAGGTCCAGTTGCTGCTGGAGTCGATGAGCGCCGGGGACTGGGCGGTCGCCCACGTCGACGCGGACGGCGTGATGCTGCACGCGCACGCCATGGCGCCGAGCGTCCGGGAGGCCGTGGACCTGATGCACGAACGCCTGCACAGCCAGCTGCGCCACCTGCGCCGCGGGTCCGTCGCGGGCGGGTGAGTCAGACCGTGCCGGCGGCGACCCAGAGGGTCAGCACGGCCAGGAACTCGCCGGCCGCCCCCGCGCGGTCCACCTCGGCGAACCAGGACTCGCGCAGGCCGTCCGGCCACATCCCGGCGTCCGCGGGCAGGTCCGGGTTCACCATCGGCAGCACCACGGCGGCCGACTCCGGCGTACCGAAGAAACAGGTCACCGGCACGGCCTGCAGGTCGGTCAGACCGGCACCGAGCAGCCGCCGGCGCAGCGACCGGCCCATGTCGAGCTGACCGCGGCGGAACTGGTCCCGGCTGAAGCGCAACAGCGCCGTGGACAGATCCTCGCGCAGGCCGTCGAACGCCAGCGAGTCCCAGTCGGTGTCGATCAGGCAGATCCGCCCGCCCGGCCGGGTGACCCGGGCGAACTCCGCGACCGCCGTGTCCGGACGGTCCAGGTGCTGCAGCACCCGCTCGCACCAGACCCCGTCCACCGAGTCGTCCGGCAGGTCCAGGGCGCACACGTCACCGAGGCGGTACTCCACCGGGCTGCCGTCGTGCCGCCGCCCGGCGGCCTCGATGGTGCTCGCCGAGAAGTCCAGCGCCACCACGCAGCCGTCCGGGCCCACCTCGGCGGCCAGCCCACGGGCCACGTCGCCGCCGCCGCATCCCGCGTCGAGCAGACGTTGCCCGGACGCCGGCCGCAGCGCGTCGTGCGCGATCTGCCGCACGCGCCGGATCTCCGGATGCCGGGACATCGCCTCGAGCGCCGCGATGAGCAAAGTGATCATCTCGGCCGGCATGGCGTCGACGTCGGCGAACGGGGTGTGGGTATGAGTCTGGACGGGCTCCATCGGCCCATTGTTTATCCGGCGTCGGCCCGATGTGGGTGGTGGTCAACCATCCGACAACGCTCATGGGATAGTGCCCTGCGCAGCAGGGATACTAGCGGCCCAATCGGGCGAAGACCGGCTCCGCGGGACCTACCCGGTCACCGTCGCGCAGTTGTCCGCGCAACCGGGCCGCGCCGGCCGGCAGGAACGGTTCCAGTTCCGCGGTCAGCAGCCGGCACAGCCGGACCAGCGTGCCCAGCACGGCGTCCAGCCGGTCCGCCGCACCGGCCCGGGCCAGCTCCCACGGGCGTTCCGCCTCGACCAGCCGGTTCCCCGCGTCCACCGCCGCCTGCAGTGCGTCGGTGGCGGCCCGGAAGTCGTAACCGGCCAGCGCGCGGTCGATCCGGTCCGGCAGCCCGGCGCATCCGGCCGGCACCGCACCGGTCGCCGGCACCCGGCCGCCCCGGTACCGGTGCACCAGCGCCAGTGTGCGGTTCACCAGGTTGCCGAGGCCGTTCGCCAGTTCCGAGTCGGCCCGGTGCACCAGCCGCGCCGTGGTGAAGTCGGTGTCGCCGGTGCGGGCCACCTCGCGCAGCAGCCACCAGCGCGGCGCGTCCGGGCCGTACGCGTCCACCAGCGCGACCGGGTCCACGGTACGGCCACCGCTCTTGGCGATCTTTCCGCCGTCCACGGTCAGGTAGTCGTGCACGAACACCGCGGTGGGCAACGGGCGGCCGGTGGACAGCAGCAGCGCCAGCCAGTACACGGCGTGGAACCGCACGATGCCCTTGCCGATCACGTGCACCCGCTCGGCCGATTCCACCCACCAGCGCCGGTACGCCGGGCCGTCGGCACCGCCGTCCAGGGCCGTCACGTAGTTGGCCAGCGCGTCCCACCACACGTACACCACCTGGTCCGCGTCGCCCGGCACCGGAATGCCCCAGCCCCCGGCCCGCGCGGCCGGCCGGGAGACGCTGATGTCGTCCAGGCCGTCGCGCAGCAGGCCGAGCACCTCGTTGCGGCGGGCGGCCGGCTCGATCCGGACCTGCCCGGACCCGATCACCTCGGCCAGCCGGTCCCGGTAGCGCGACAACCGGAAGAACCAGTTCTCCTCGGTGACCGGTTCCGGCGCCACCCGATGCTCCGGGCAGGCGCCGTCGACCAGGTCCTCCGGCCGGTAGAACTGTTCACACCCGGCGCAGTACAGCCCGGCGTACCGGCGGCGGTAGAAGTCGCCGGCCGCCGCGGTCTCCCGCCACAGCCGCGTCACGCCGGTCGCGTGCCGGGCGTCGGCGCTGGTCCGGATGAAGTCGTCGAAGGAGAGCCCGAGCGGCTCGCGCAGCGCGGCGAAGCGGTCCGCGTTGCCGGCCACGAACGTGCGCACGTCCACGCCGGCCGCCCGCGCCGCGGTGACGTTCTTCAGCGCGTTGTCGTCGGTGCCGGTGAGGAACCGCACGCCCTGCCCGCGGGCGCGCCGGTGCCGGGCCAGGACGTCGGCCTGGACGAGTTCCAGCGCGTGCCCGAGGTGCGGCGCGCCGTTGACGTACGGGATGGCGGTGGTGACGTAGAAGTCGGTCATGACGGTCCTTCCGCCGGCCACCGGGCCGGCGGAACCACGGGCCCGGTGAAACCGGGCCTGGTCGTGGTCAGCGCACGTCGAACAGCCCCGGGTCGGGGCGCATCATCTGCTCTCGGCGTGCGGTCATGCCGTCATGGTGGCATCCGGTGCCCCGGCGGCGGAACCGGATTTCCGCCGCGTGTGCGAAGCTGCTGCCATGACGGAGGCGGTGCGGTTCGGACTGGTGGGGTACGGCTCGGGCGGGCGCCTGTTCCACGCCCCGTTCCTGGCGTCGGCGGCCGGCGTCGCGTTCGCCGGCGTGGTCACCCGGTCACCGGAACGCCGGGCCGAGCTGCCCGCCGGGGTGCCGGCCTTCGACACGCTCGCCGACCTGGCCGCGGCCGGCGTCGAGGCGGTGACCGTCTCCACCCCGGCGGCCACCCACGCCGAGCTGGCGCACGAGGCGATCCGGCTCGGGCTGGCCGTGGTGGTGGACAAGCCGTTCACCCTGGACGCGCCGGCGGCCCGCGCGGTCACCGACGCCGCCGCGGACGCCGGCGTGCCCCTGAGCGTCTACCAGAACCGCCGGTGGGACGCCGACTTCCGGACCGTGCGCAAGCTGGCCGGTTCCGGCACGCTGGGCGAGATCCGGCGGTTCGAGTCGCGCTTCGAGCGCTGGGCGCCGGACCGCGAGCCGCCCGCCGCCGGCGGCGGCACCCTCCTCGACTTCGGCGCCCACCTGGTGGACCAGGCCCTGCTGCTGTGCGGCCCGGCCGAACGGGTGTACGCGGAGATGCACGGCCGCGGCGAACGGGACGACGACGTGTTCGTGGCGCTGCGGCACCGCGACGGCGCCGAGTCGCACCTCTGGGGCAGCTGGCGGCAGGCCGCGCCCGGACCCCGCTTCCGGGTCACCGGCACCACCGGCACGTACGTGGTGGACGGCCTCGACTCCCAGGAGGCCGCGCTGAAGGCGGGCCGGACACCGGCGATGCTGGGCGAACGGTGGGGCGTCGAGCCGGAGCACGCCTGGGGCCGGCTCTACCGCGGCGCGACCGGGGCGCCGGTCCGCAGCGAGCGCGGCGCCTGGGACCTGTTCTATCCGGCGTTCGCCGCGGCGGTCCGCGGGCAGGGCCCGGTGCCGGTCGACCCGCACGACTCGGTACGAGCCATGGAGATCCTGGACGCGGCCCGGACCAGCGCGGCCACCGGCGAGACCGTCAAGCTGTAACCCGGCGCAGCACCTCGGCGAGCGGGGTGGCCGGATGCCCGGTGAGCTGCTCGACCGCCGGCGACACCAGGGCCAGTTCGCCGGCCGCCACCGCGGTGTACGTGCTGACCCACGCGTCCACCTGCCAGTCCGGGGCGTCGTACCGCAGACGGGACGCGTACGCCTCCTCGACCGTCTCGTGGTGGAAGCGCACCGGCCGGCCGGTGACCTCGGACACGGTGGCGGCGATCTCGGTGAACGTGAGAGCCTCCGGGCCGGTCAGGTCGTAGGTGCGCCCGGCGTGCCCGGCCGGATCACGCAGCACCGCCGCCGCCGCGTCGGCGATGTCGTCCTGCGCCACCACGGCCGCCCGTCCGTCCCCGGCCGGCCCGCGGATCACCCCGTCCTCCCCCACCAGGAACGTCAGGAAGTCGGCGTACAGGTTGTCGCGCAGCACGGTGAACGGCAGCCCGGTGGCGCGGATCCGGTCCTCGGTGGCGGCGTGGTCGCGGGCCAGCGTGAACGTCGCGTCCGGCGCCGCCCCGGCGAACGACGTGTACACCAGATGCCCGATCCCCGCGGCCGCGGCGGCGTCGACGAACGTCCGGTGCCGCGACACCCGGTCCGGCGACTCGGAGGCGGACACCATCAGCACCACGTCGGCGCCGCTGAGCGCCCGGCGTACCGCCTCCGGGTCGCCGTATTCCGCGACGGCGACCTCGGCGCCGGGCAGATCCGGTGCCCGGCCCGGATCCCGCACGACGAGCCGCAGGGCCGCACCGGCCGCGGCGAGCCGCCGGCCCACCCGTCCGCCGAGTTGTCCCGTCGCGCCGGTGACCACGATCAAACCCATCCCCCATGTGTACGCCATCCCACCCGGTTCCCGGGCACCGAGGGTGGGCCGGTCACCCGGGAGGCGGCTCCGCGTCGACCACCCGGGCCGTGGCGAGCACATCCGCGAACCGGGCACCGTCCAGGTCCAGCCCGTCGGCGATCCAGGTCGGCGGCAGGTCGCCCGCGTCCACGGTCATCGCGGCGAGCACGTCCTCCGGGGTGAGCCCGGCCCGTTGCAGCGCCCGGATCTCGCGTGCGTTGACGCCCGGCACGAGCGGACCGTTGCCGAGGTCGGTGCCGTACCGGACGCTCCCGCCGTACCCCAGGAACCGCCGCAGGTTGTCGACCGCCGCGCCCAGTTCCGGTGACGGCCGGCCCCAGCCGTGGATGTCCAGCGTGCTGATCCAGCCCATGCCCTGGCCGGCGGCGGCGCGCAGCGCACCGTCGTCGATCCGTTCGGTCCACGGCGTGTGGGCCAGCAGGTCCGCCCGCGCGTCCACCGCGGCCTCGACCGTGCCGGATCCCTCGGCGTGCACCACCACCCGCAGGCCGGCGGCGTGCGCGGCGGCGACCACCGCGGCCAGCACCGGGCCGGGCAACGTGGGGCCGCCGGTGTGCGCGGTCACCTTGATCAGCTCCGAACCCGCCGCGTGGCACTCGCCGACCGCCTCGGTCGCGTCCGCCGCCGAGTGCACCTCCCGCCAGCTGCCCGGCGGTGCCCACGAACGGTCGCTGGGATAGCCGCCCGGCGCGGTGAGGAACGGCCCGGCCACGGTCATCCGGGGCAGCCCGGACCCCGGCCCGGCGGCGCGGTCGCGCAGGGCGGTCACCTCGGCGGGCACCCCGCCCAGGTCCCAGACCGCGGCGATGCCGCCGGCCCGCACGGCGCCAAGATCAACAAGGGCGGAGTGTACGTGGAAGTCGCACAACCCCGGCAGCAGCGTGCCGGACAGCCGGCGCAGCGGACCGGCACCCGGCTCCGCGGCCATCCCGGTCACCACACCGTCGCGCAGTTCCAGTGCGCCGCCGGTGTGCAGCCGCCCGTCCCACCAGAGCGAGTCGGCGGCCAGCCACCCGGCGCCGGTCACGGCTGTTTCTCCAGCAGTTCGCGGAGCACGGACAGGCCGCGGTACACCTCGGTGAAGCTGGTGCTGAGCGGCGCCGGGCCGATCCGCAGGCCGTCCGGGCGGCGGTAGTCGCTGACCACACCGGCCCGCCACAGCGGTTCGAGCAGCCGGTCGAAACCGGGCCGCCGCAGCGTGACGTGCCCGCCGCGGCGGACCGGGTCACGCGGGCTGACCACCTCCACCCCGAACGGGGCGAGCCACTCGTCCGCGACGTCCAGCACGTACCCGGTGAGCAGCAACGACTTGGCGCGGACCGCTTCCATGCCGGCCTCTTCGAGCAGGTCCAGGTTGGCCCGCAGGGGCACCATGGCGAGAATCGGCGGGGTGCCGCTCAGCAGCGCGCGCACGCCCGGCGCGAACTCGTGGACCGGCCCCATCTCGAACGCCGCCCGGTGCCCCATCCAGCCCCGGATCGGCTGGCGCAGCTCCTCCTGCAGACCGGTCCGCAGGTACGCGAACGCGGGCGCGCCCGGACCGCCGTTGAGATACTTGTACGTGCAGCCGACGGCCAGGTCCGCACCCCAGGCGTCCAGGTCCACCGGCACCGAACCGGCCGAGTGGCTCAGGTCCCACAGGGTCAGCGCACCGGCCGCCCGGGCCAGGGCGTTGATCGCCACCGCGTCGGCCATCCACGCCGAGCGGTACGCCACATGGCTGAACAGCACCAGCGCGGTGTCCTCGTCCACCGCGTCGGCCACCTGCTCGGCCCGGATGCCGGCGCGCGGGTCGGTCTCGATCCACACCAGGTCCAGGTCCCGCTCGGCGGCGATGCCCTCGAGGACGTACCGGTCGGTGGGGAAGTTGTCGGTGTCCAGCACCACCCGGCGCCGTCCGGGCCGGGCGTCCACCGCGGCGCGGGCCAGCTTGTACAGCAGCACGGTGGTGGAGTCGGCGATCACCACCTGACCGGCGGCGGCGCCCAGCGCGAGCCCGCCGAGCCGGTCGCCGAGCCGCAGCGGCCACTCCATCCACTCGTCGTTCCAGCCCCGGACCAGCCGGTCCGCCCACGGCCCCCGGATGAACCCGTCCATCAGCTCGGCGGTCGCCCGCAGCGGCCGGCCCAGCGAGTTGCCGGCCAGGTAACACAGCAGGTCGCCGGAGGGCAGGAACCGGTCCCGGTACGCGGCGAGCGGATCCGCGGCGTCCAGCGATTCGGCCCGAAGCGCAAGGTCGTCCATCACTGATCCGGCACTCCGATCTCGGTCCGCACCGCGTACAGCTCCGGGAAGAACGTCAGGTCCAGCGCGGCCCGCAGGAACGACACCCCGCTGGAGCCGCCGGTCCCCCGTTTCACGCCGATCGTGCGCTCCACCGTCTTCAGGTGCCGGAACCGCCAGAGCTGGAAGTTGTCCTCCAGGTCGACCAGTTCCTCGCAGGCCTCGTACGCTTCCCAATGGTCCTGCGCATGCTCGTAGATGTTCCGGAAGACCGGCACCAGGCCGGCGTGGAACTCGTGCGCCGCGGTCACGTCGCGGTCCAGCAGGTCGGCCGGCACCGGGTGGCCGTGCCGGGCCAGGAAGCGCAGGAACTCGTCGTACACGCTGGGGGCCGCGAGCGCCTCGGTGAGCATCTTCTGCGCCGCCGGGTCGTCGTCGAAGATCGACAGCATCCGCCGATCCTTGTTGCCGAGCAGGAACTCGACCGCCCGGTACTGGTACGACTGGAAGCCCGACGAGGTGCCCAGGAAGCTGCGGAACTCGGCGTACTCGCTGGGCGTCAGCGTGGCCAGCACCGACCACTGCTCGGTCAGGCACCGCTGGATGTGCTTGACCCGGGCCAGCCCCTTGAGCGCCGGCCGCAACTCGTCCACGGCGAGCTGGCGCTGCACCGCGCGCAGCTCGTGCCGGATCAGCTTCAACCACAACTCGGACGTCTGATGCTGCAGGATGAACAGCAGTTCGTCGTGGTGCTCGGGCACGCTGACCGGGTGCTGCGCGGAGAGGATCTCGTCGAGGTGCAGATACTGCCCGTACGACAGGTTGACCCGGAAATCCCGGACAATCCCGTCCTCGAGCGGACGCTGATGACGTCGGGTCGCCATTGACCCCCTCCTAGCTCAGAAGATCCTCCGCCCACTCCACCACACCGCCGCCGCCGCGGACACCACACCCCACCCGGCCTGCCCCATCGACCCGCCCCGGCGCGCATCCAGCCCAAACCCGCGGGCGCCCGATGTGCCTTTAGGCGTCACGTCCCCGAGCCTTCCAGGCGCGCGCGTGGAGGCGGTTCGCTCCGCACCAAACCCCCACACACCCGTCGCCCCGAGCCCAGCGTGTGGCGAGGCGGTTCACTCCGCACCCGTGCACCACACGCACTCAATCAACCTCAAACAACGAAACCACGCGCGACCCGCGAGGGCTGCGACGCTACGCCTCCGCCAAACCCCGTCGACCTTCTACTTGTGGTGCCCGATTCGCGGCTTATGCAGCTTTTGTCCTCATCACAAGTTCAGATCTGTGAAGAGGTCCGTCAAGCGGTGCCGGCGTTGGCTTCGAGGGACCGCGGAGCTGGGCGGACGATTGCTGTTGTTGCCGCGCGCCGTGGGGTCCGCTCTCCCGTCCCTGGTCACCGCCCACGAGCAACGGTGTGTCGAACAGCGGCGCGCTGGTTGCCGCAACTCCACACGTCCCTGATACCCGAGAACGACGTGCGGAGCTACGGCGCACTCAATGCCGCAAATCCACACATCCCTGATACCCGAGAACGACGTGCGGAGCTACGGCGCACTCAATGCCGCAAATCCACACATCCCTGATACCCGAGAACGACGTGTGGAGTTACGGCGCACTCAATGCCGCAAATCCACATATCCCGGATGCCCGACGGCGGCGTGCGGAGCTACGGCGCGCTGTGCACCGGGAAGCCACCCGCGGCGGCACCCGAACCCGGCGAACAGAGAAGCGGCAGGCTCGTTCATCTCGCAGCACTCAAGCAGATCTTGGAGCGGAGAGCAGATCTTGGAGGCGGCTCGCCCTCCTGGGCGATTTCAAGGTTTGGATGCAACACCCACGTTTCTGCAGGTAGGAGTGGGTTGTGGCAGGGAGATTGTCGGCGTTGGAGCGGGAACGGATCGGGTTAGGGCGGGCGGCGGGTGAGTCGGTCCGGC
>NZ_JAIWNC010000037.1 GCF_020216025.1 Jidongwangia harbinensis
TTCGGTGGTCATAGCGGTGGGGAAACGCCCGGTCTCATTCCGAACCCGGAAGCTAAGCCCTCCAGCGCCGATGGTACTGCACTCGGGAGGGTGTGGGAGAGTAGGACGCCGCCGGACTCAACGTGAAACAGTCGAGGGCCGCCCCTACGGGGGTCGGCCCTCGACTGCTTTGTCATGTCCGGTGCCTAGTAGCTTTGAACGTCGAGGCGCCTCCCCGCGTACCCGTGGGACCGCCGTATCGGAAGGAATGACCCGTGACTACAGGACCGCAGGACGGCGGCTCCAGCAACCGCGACGACGAAGGCCGGGCCGGCCGCAGTCGCGACGGAGGCGGCGAGGCGACCCCTCGTGGTGACGGGGGCGACAGGTCCGGCCAGGGCGGCTACCGCTCCGACCGCGGCCGCGACGCCGGCGGCTCCCGCGGTGGAGACCGGGGTGGCTTCCGTGGCGGCTCCTCCGGCGGCGACCGGGGCGGCGCTCCGGGCGGCGACCGCGGGGGATACCGCGGCGGTGACCGGGACCGGGGCGGTTCGGCCGGCGGTTACCGCGGTGGTGACCGTGGCGGCTACTCCGGCGGCGCCCGTGGCGGCGACCGGGACCGTGGCGGCTCCGGCGGCGGTCGGCCTCAGGGCGGCTTCCGGGGCGGGGACCGCGACCGGGGCGGATACTCCGGCGGCGGCGACCGGGGCGGATACTCCGGTGGCGGGGACCGCGGTGGTTACTCCGGTGGGGGTGACCGTGGCGGGGATCGCGGCGGTGCGTCCGGCGGCGGCTTCCGGGGTGGTTCCTCGGGCGGTGGCTTCCGGGGTGGTTCCTCCGGTGGCGAGCGCGGTGGCTACTCCGGTGGTGGGTCCGGCGGCGGTTACCGGGGTGGTTCCTCCGGTGGCGAGCGCGGCGGTTACTCCGGTGGTGGGTCCGGCGGCGGCTACCGAGGCGGCTCCTCCGGTAGTGGTGACCGTGGTGGCTATTCCGGTGGTGGCGAGCGCGGTGGCTACTCCGGTGGTGGGTCCGGCGGCGGCTACCGAGGCGGTTCCTCCGGTGGTGACCGGGGCGGCTACTCCGGTGGCGACCGTGGTGGTTACTCCGGTGGTGGGGACCGGGGTGGCTTCCGTGGTGGGGATCGGGACCGTGGGCCGCAGGGCGATCGGGGCGGCTACCGCGGCGGGTCCGCCGGTGGGCGGGATCAGGGCTTCCGGGGCGGCGACCGTGACCGCGGCGGTCAGACCGGTGGCGGTGACCGTGGTGGTTACTCCGGCGGCGACCGTGGCGGATACCGGGGTGGCGACCGTCCGCAGGGTGGTGGCTTCCGTGGTGGGGACCGTCCGCAGGGTGGGTTCCGCGGTGGCGACCGGGACCGGGGCGCGCCCTCGGCCGGCGGCGACCGGGGCGGATACCAGGGCGACCGCGGCGGCTTCCGCGGTGGTGATCGGGATCGTGGGGGAAACCGGGATCGCGGCGGATACGCCGGCGGCCGGGACCAGGGTGGTTTCCGCGGTGGAGACCGTGACCGCGGGGGCGACCGGCCCCAGGGCGGCTTCCGCGGTGGGGACCGTCCGCAGGGCGGCTACTCAGGTGGGGACCGTCCCCAGGGCGGGTTCCGCGGTGGCGACCGCGACCGCGGCGGCCACAGCGGCGGTGGCTACTCCGGTGGTGGTGACCGCGGTGGTTACTCCGGCGGCGGTGACCGCGGTGGTTACTCGGGTGGTGGTGACCGCGGTGGTTACCGTGGCGACCGTCCGCAGGGTGGTGGCTTCCGTGGGGGAGACCGTCCGCAGGGCGGCGGGTTCCGCGGTGGCGACCGGGATCGCGGTGCGCCGGGTGGCCGGGGCGGTTACTCCGGCGACCGGCCTGGGCGGGACGGCCGTGAGGGCGGCGGGTACCGGGGGGACCGGCCGCAGGAGGGCTTCCGCGGCCGTGACCGGGACGCCGGCGGGCCTCGGGAGAGCTACCAGGGTGGATACCGGGGGGACCGGCCGCAGGAAGGCTTCCGGGGACGGGACCGCGGCGGGTACGCCGGTGGCGGGTCCCGGGACGACCGGGGCGGGTTCCGCGGTGGCGACCGTCCGGGCAACCGTCCGTCCGGTGACCGGCCGCAGGGCGACCGTCCGCAGAATGAGCGGCCCCAGAACGACCGGCCCCAGAACGACCGGCCCCAGGGTGATCGGCCGCAGGGTGACCGGGCACAGGGTGACCGGGGTCAGGGTGGCTTCGGCGGCGGTGATCGTGGTGGCCGTCCGTTCGAGCGGGGCCAGCGTGACGGATACCGGGTGCGTGACGACTCTCGCGGGCCGCGCGAAGAGCGTGACGCCTACCGGGACCGTCGCGACGACAACCGGGAAGGGGACGACCGGCAGCCGGCGTTCCAGGCGCCGGAGATTCCCGAGGACATCGTCGCGGCCGACCTCGACAAGGAGGTACGCAGCGAGCTGCTGTCGCTGTCCCGGGACATGGCGGACCGGGTCGCGCGGCACCTGGTAGCGGCCGGGCAGATCATCGACGAGGACGCCGAACTGGCCTTGCAGCACGCCATCGCCGCGCGCCGGATCGCGTCGCGCATCGCCGTGGTGCGGGAAGCGGTGGGGCTGGCAGCGTACGCCGCCGGTGACTGGGCCACCGCGATCGCGGAGCTGCGGACGTACCATCGGATGACCGGGCGGCAGACCCACCTGGCCGAAATCGCCGACTGTGAGCGCGCCCTGGGGCGACCGGAACGGGCGATCGACCTGTTCCGGGGTGCCGACCGCGCGGCGCTGGACCAGGCCGGTTCACTCGAACTGCTGATCGTGGCCGCCGGTGCGCGGGGCGACCTGGGTCAGCACGACGCCGCCGTGGCGATGCTGCAGGTGCCGGAGCTGTCCGGGAACGAAGAGGCGGAGTGGACGCCGCGGTTGCGGTACGCCTATGCGGATGCGCTGCTTGCGGCCGGCCGGCGGGACGAGGCGCGGGAGTGGTTCTCGCGTGCGGCGGCGGCCGACCAGGACGGGCTCACCGACGCGGCCGAGCGGCTGCTCGAACTCGACGGCATCACGATCGACGACGGCGCGGACGATGATGACGACGAGGACGCCGACGACGAGACCGGCGGTACCGAGGCCAGCGGCGACGAGGCCGGCGACGCGACGGCGCGGCGCCACGGCGGAACCGGCGACGACCTGACGGAAGACGGCGAGACGGAAGACGGCGAGACGGACGACGACGAGACCGGGAGCGAGGTGGCTGTGGCGCTGGACGAGGGCGACGTGGCCGTCGAGGAACCGGCGTCGGCGGACGACCACGAGGACGAGGACGACGAGACGCCGTACCGCACGGATGCGTTCATCGACGACGTGGAGAGCGCACCGGACGTCGACGAGGCCGACGCCGACAAGGCCGACGCCGGCACGGGCGACACGGACGCGGGCGACACGGACGCGGCCGACGACTCGGCCGGGGACGAGAAGGCGGCCGGGGACGAGTTCGTGGGTGCTGCCGATGTGGAGGACGACGAGCGGCGGCCGCAGGCGTGAGCGCTCGGCTGGTTGACGCGTACGATCTGGTCATTTTCGATCTGGACGGCGTCGTCTATCTGATCGACAAGCCGATCGACGGCGCGCCGGAGGCGGTCGAGCGCCTGCGGGCGGACGGGGTCGCGGTGGCGTACGCGACGAACAACGCCTCGCGGCGTGCGGCCGACGTGGCCGCGCTGCTCTCCGGCATGGGTGTGCCGGCCACCGCCGGCGAGGTTCTCACCTCGGCCGGCGCGTCGGCCACCATGCTGGCCCGGGAGCTGCCGCCCGGCTCGCCGGTGCTGGTGGTGGGCGCGGAGGCGCTGCGCGCCGAGGTGCGGGAGGCGGGGCTGACGCCGGTGGCGGGGTTCGCCGACGGGCCGGTCGCGGTGGTGCAGGGGTACGGGCCCGACGTGGGCTGGGCGATCCTGGCCGAGGCGGCGCTGTCGGTGCGGGCCGGGGCGCGGTGGATGGCGACCAACACCGACCGTACGCTGCCGAGCCCGCGTGGCCCGCTGCCCGGCAACGGTTCGCTGGTCGCGGTGCTGCGGACCGCGCTGGACCGGGAACCGGACGTGGTGGTGGGCAAGCCGGCGCCGGCGCTGTTCGAGACGGCGGCGTCGCTGTCGGGTTCGCGCCGGCCGTTGACCGTCGGCGACCGGCTCGACACCGACATCGAGGGTGCGGTGCGGGCCGGGATGGACAGTCTGCTCGTCCTCACCGGGGTCAGCGGCCCGGCCGATCTGCTGGCCGCGCCGCCCGAGCGGCGACCCACCTATGTGGCCGCGGATCTGTCCGGTCTGTTCGGTGTGGCCGGGGACGCGCGGCTGCCGCTGGAGGCGGACGAGGCGGGTGGCTGGCGGCTGGAGCGTCACGGCGCGACCGTGACGCTGGACGGTGCCGGGGACCCGGTGGCGGCGTTGCGGCTGCTGACCGGCGTCACCTGGGCCGGTACCGACGTGGCGGACCTGCGGGCGGGGTCGGACGAGGCGCGGGACCTGTTCGGGACCTGGGGGCTCAAGGCCGGCTGAGCCGGTGCAGGTGCTCGGCGACCGGGCCGAAACTCAGCACGCCGCTCGCCGCGCCGGCCAGTTCGGCGGCGGCCGGTCGCAGGTCGGCGAGCAGGGCGGCGACGGCGGTGCGGTCGTCCAGGGCCAGCGCGGCGCGGGCCGCCAACACCAGGCGGGCCTCGCGGAGCAGGTCGTACGGTGACTCGGGCAGCGCGCGCAGGGCGGCGGCGGCCCGGTCCCGGTGGCCGGCGCCGAGCAGTATCAGGGGGCGGACCCACGGCTCGTACGGTCCCCAGCCGTCCAGGCCGTCGGGGGTGCCGCGCAGGGCCAGCAACGCGAGCGGGAGCAGGCCCTCGGACATGCCGGGCATGCCCTGGCGGACGAGGCGGGCGTGGGCGGCCCGGTACTTCGCCTCGGCGCCCGGCGCGTCACCGAGCGCGTCGCGGAACGCGGCGTACCAGTCGGTGAAGACGCCGACCACCGGCAGGTCGTAGCGGGCGGCCAGGTCGTCCAGCGCGGCCGCCTGCCGGTCCGCGGCGGCGAAGTCGGCCAGGGCGCAGTGCGACTGCAGCCGGATCAGCCGGCCGAGCACCTCGAACGTGACCAGCTCGTGCGCCGCGGCCAGGTCGATCAGTTCGGCGCCGATCCGGTCCCGTTCGGGGGCCAGTCCGGCGCGGTGGAACGTGTGCATGAAGCGGGCGTTCAGGGCGAACGCCAGCAGGCCGGGGTCGCCGGTGCGGCGGGCGATCGACTCGGCCTCGCGGGCGGCGCGGCGGCCGCGGTCCGTGGTGGTGCCGCGCAGGTCCAGGGCCAGCGTGCTGAGCAGGCGGCTGCGGAGCTCGGCCCGGTCGTCCGGCAGGCCGGCGAGGGTACGGTCCGCGGCGTCGGCCAGGTGGCGGCTCAACGCCTCGTCGTCGTTGCGGGGCCAGATCGCGGGTACGTCGAACGCGGTGATCACCCGGGCGGTGAGCACCGGGTCACCGACCTTCTCCGCGCCGGTCACCGCCTCGCCGCGCAGCCGCCTCGCCTCGTCCAGATGGCCGGTCACGGCGAGCGCCCGGCCCAGGCCCATCACGGCCGGCAGACGGTCCCCGGCGTCGGCGTCGGCGTCGGCTCCGGCCCGCTCGCCCGCGTCCACCGCCTGCCGCCACAGCCGGGCTGCCTCGTGCAGGTCCGCTCGCGCCTCGGCCTGCTCGGCGGCGGCGCGGGCGTAGCGGGCGGCCCGGGAGGCGGTGTCCCGGCTCGCGGCCCGGGCGAAGTGGTACGCCAGCGTGCCGAAGTCGGACGGGCGCAGCGCCTCGACCGCCTCCCCGGCGGCGGCGTGCCAGCGGGACCGGCGCAGGGCGGACAGGTCGTCGTAGAGCGTGTCGCGGACCAGGATGTGGGTGAAGCGGGTCAGCCCGTCCCGCTCGGTGAGGAAGCCGGCCCGCAGGCCCCGGTCCACCGCGTCCAGGGCGGCGTCCGGGCCGGACAGCGCGGCCAGCACGTCGGGGTCGACGTCGCGACCGGTCACCGCCGCCTGCCGCAGGACCGTCTGGGCCGGCTCGGGCAGCTGGGCCAGGCGGTGGCGGATGACGTCGCGTACCCCGGTGGGGATCCGGTGCAGCGCCGCGGCACCCTCGGTGGCGAGCAGGCGGGCCAGCTCCCGCACGAAGAACGGGTTGCCGCCGCTGCGGCGGTGGATGAGCGCGGTGGCGGTGGCGTCGGCGGCCGGGCCGGCGACGTCCCGGGCGATTGCCGCGGTGGCCGGCTCGGACAGCGCGCCCAGGTAGATCCGGACCGGTTCGGCGCGGGCGAACCGGGCCAGCGCGGCGGCGAGTCCCGTGGTGATCTCGGTGGCCCGGAACGTGGCGACGATCAGCACCGCGGCCGGGAGCGGTTCGCCGGTCAGCGCGGCCAGCAGGTCCAGCGTGCCGTCGTCGGCGCGGTGCAGGTCGTCGACGACCAGCAGCACCGGGGCCTGGGCGGCCACCGCGGTCAGCCGGGCCACGGCGGCCCGCCGCAGCTGGAACCGGGCCGCCGCCGGATCGTCACCGACACCGACACCGACACCGACACCGGAAGCGGGGGCGGAAGCGGAAGCGGGGGCGGGATCGGCGGCCGGGTCGGGCAGCGCCTCGATGATCTGCAGCCAGGGCCAGGCGGCCGGCGCGCCGTCGTACTCGGGGCTGCGACCCCAGGCCGTGGTCCAGCCGGCGGCCGCGAGCCGCCGGGTGAGTGCCTCGGCCAGCGCGGTCTTGCCCGACCCGGCGTCGCCGGAGAGCAGCGCCAGGCCCGGCCGGCCGTGCCCGGTCACGTCCGCCGCCGCCCCGGCCAGGCGGGCGAGTTCCGGGTCGCGGCCCACGAACGAGCGCCGGCGCGGACCGGCGGCCGCGACCGGCGCCGGTGGATCAGCCGCATGCAGGTGCTCCGCCTGGGCCAGGATGTCCGCCTCGAGCCGGCGCAGTGCCGGACCCGGGTCCACCCCCAGCTCGTCGACCAGGACGGTCCGGGCCCGGCGCAACGCGGCCAGCGCCTCGCCCTGGCGGCCGGACCGGTACAGCGCCAGCGCCAGCAACCGCCAGGCGTCCTCGCGCAGCGGGTGCCCGGTCGTGTGGGCCCGCAGATCGGACACCGCCTCGGCGTCCCGGCCCAGCGCGAGCAGCGCCTCGGCACGCCGTTCCACCGCGAGCCGGCGCAGGTCGTCCAGCCGGTCGATCTCGGCGCGCGTCCAAGGCTGGTCGGTGTACCCGGCGTACGCGGGCCCGCGCCACAGCGCCAGCGCGCCGTCCAGCGCGGCCAGGGCGTCTCCGGCCCGGCCGGCCGCCAGCAGCTCGCCGGATCCGGCCACCGCCGCCTCGAACCGCCACGCGTCCACCGCGTCCGGCGCCGCCCGCAGCGCGTAGCCGGGCGGCGTGGTCACCAGCAGACGGGCCGGTTGCCGCGGCGGGCGGTCCGGTTCCAGCGCCCGCCGCAGGTCGGACACGAATGTGCGGATCGCCGGCACCGCGCCGTCCGGCGGCTCCGCCCACAGGTCGGCGGCGAGCGAGTCGACCGGAACCACCCGGCCGCGGGCGATCAGCAGGCGGGCCAGGACCGCCCGCGGGCGCGGGCCCTTCAGCGGTACGGGGCCGTCCGCGCCGGTCGCCTCGACCGGTCCGAGCACTCCGAACGTCACCGCTGGAGTGATCACCGGCCCGGTCATGCCCCCAATCTAGGCCGTCGGGACCGGCACTCATCGGATGCTGATCCGCCGCTGACCGGTGCCGGGCAACCTCGACGGCGAACCCGGACGAGAGGCACACCATGGCACCCACCATCAGCGGATTCGACTACCGGCGCGTGACCGTCGCCGACGGCGTGGCGCTGCACGCCGCGGTCGGCGGTTCCGGCCGTCCGATCGTGCTGCTGCACGGCTTCCCGCAGACCCACCTGATGTGGCGGCACGTGGCCGCCGACCTGGCCGCGGACCACACGGTCATCTGCCCGGACCTGCGCGGCTACGGCGACAGCGACAAGCCGGACGAGACCGACGGCACCGGGTACGCCAAGCGCACCATGGCCGCCGACGTGGTGGCGCTGGCCCGCGCGCTGGGGCACGACCGGTTCGCGCTCGCCGGACACGACCGCGGCGCGCTGGTCGCGATCCGGACCGGCCTGGACCACCCGGAGACCGTCACCCATCTGGCGTCGCTGGACGTGCTGCCCACCCTCGACATGTGGGACGTGCTGCACGGCGTCAGCGCGGCGGTCGGCTTCCACCTGTACCTGATGGCGCAGCCGCCGGGCCTGCCGGAGCAGATGATCAGCGCCAGCGCGGACGCGTTCTTCGGGCACTTCCTGGACATCTGGACCCGGGACCCGGACGCGATCCCGGCCGAGGTGCGGGCGGCGTACCTGGCGGCGTCCCGGGCGGCGGTGCCGTCCATCGTGGCCGACTACCGGGCCAGCGCCGGCGTCGACGTGGAGCACGACCGGGCCGACCGGGCGGCCGGGCACCAGTTGCGGATGCCGGTGACCGTGCTGCAGCAGGACTGGGGTGCCGCGCTCGGGTTCGACGCCGCGGCGCTGTGGCGGACCTGGGCTCCGGACCTGGAGCACCGCACGGTGACCTGCGGCCACTTCATGGCCGAGGAGGCGCCGGCCGAGGTGGTGCGGGCGCTGCGCGCGTTGCTGAGCCGTTGACCGCCGGGTACCCCGCGCCGGGGCGCCGCTACCGGCGGGAGCGCACGGACAGCGAGGAGGCGGCGAACCGCAGCAACGTCCGGTAGATCCGGGCCGAGTCGGCCAGCGGGACGAAGTGCGACGAGGCGTTGCCGTCCAGGTAGGTGGTGGCGACCACCACCTGCTCGATCGGATGGCCGGCGCGGGCCGTGCAGAGCAGCACGTTCATCTCGTACTCGAAGCGCTCGCCGGGGATGGTCGGGAGCCACTCCAGCAGCCCGGCGGGGTAGGCGCGCAGCCCGGTCTGGGTGTCCCGTACCCCCTGCCCGGTCGCGGCCCGGAACAGCGCCTGGGTCACGGTGTTGCCGAAGCGGCTGCGCAGCGGGGTACGGCTCTCGAAACGGCGCACCCCGAGCACCATCCGGCCGGTGTCCCGGACCGTGTCGGCGACCCGCAGGATGTCGGCGACCCCGTGCTGACCGTCGGCGTCGGCGCTCACCACGTCGTGGCCGGGGCGGTGCTCGGCGGCGTACCGGAATCCGGTCTTCAGGGCGGTGCCCTTCCCGCGGTTCCGGTCGTGCCGCAGGACCGTGGCACCGAGATCGCCGGCCGCCCGCAGCACCGGCGCGGATTCCGGGCCGCTGCCGTCGTCCACCACGACGATGTCGGTGCCGGGCGCGGCGGTGCGCAGATCGGTGAGCAGTGAGCGCAGGGCCTCACCCGGCTGGAAGGCCGGAATCAGGACGATCATCGGATCCCTTTCCCGCCGGGGGACGCGGCCGGCGACGCGGGTCCTATACCCCGATCGGGCCGTCCGACGTTCACCCGAACGGGTCCGTCACAGCCTGCGATTGGCAATCGATTTCCATAACGCGGCGTGAGATGGGCGACCTCCTCCGTCAAAATGGCGATCATTCTGACCCATTTTCCCCTTGCGCGTGATCAAGCTCACCTGCCAGCATTTCGCCCGGCAAGCAAAAGATCACCCTCTGGGAGGGCCACATGGCGGACAAATTGTACGGGCCGCCGGAATGGCCACCGGCCAGCCCGGCCGGTGAACCGTACGGGTCGCCGCGCATCCCGCGCCAGACGGGCTCGCCCGGCGGCTACCCACCCGCCGACGCGCGGACCGCCCCGCCGCCCTACGGCACCCAGGCACCCTACGAACCGTACGGCGGCGCGCAGGCCCCGCCCGCGCCCTATGGCACCCCACCCGGTGCGTACGCACCGACCTCGCCCTACGGCAGCCAACCCGGCGCCTACGCACCGACCGCACCGCCCTACGCGCCGTACGCACCGACCGCCGCGCCGGATCCGTACGCGGCGCCCCGGCACGGGAGCGCCGCGTCGGCCACCGACAGCGACCGGCGCACCGCCCCCCGGCACAGCTCCGGCGAGTGGCGCACGGTCGGCGACCAGCGCCCGCCCGCCACACCGGCGGCCCCGCCCACCCGCACCCGGCGGGCCGACGCCAGCCGCTGGCACTGGCTGCTGCTCATCCCGATCGTGGTGCCGCTGATGCCCAACCTCTACAACCGCATCGAGCCGACGTTGTTCGGCCTGCCGTTCTTCTACTGGAGCCAGCTCGGCTTCGCGTTCCTGGCCAGTGCCGTCATCTATTTCGTCCACCGGAAAGTGAAGTAGCCCGTGCCCGACTTCGGCGAGAACACCACGCAGGTCACGGTCTTCGTCCTGGTCTTCGGCGCGGTCACGCTGATGGGGTTCGCGGCCGCCCGCTGGCGGCGGCCCACCTCCATCCACAGCCTCGAGGAATGGGGACTCGGCGGGCGCGCGTTCGGCAACTGGGTGACGTTCTTCCTGCTCAGTGGCGACGTCTACACCGCGTACACGTTCGTGGCGGTGCCCACCCTGGTGTACGGCGTCGGCGCGGCCGGATTCTTCCCGGTGCCGTTCCTGGTCATCGTCTACCCGATGCTGTTCGTGGTGCTGGCGCGCTTCTGGTCGGTGTGCCACGTACACGGGTTCGTCACCCCGGCCGAGTTCGTCCGGGCCCGGTTCGGTTCGCGCGGCCTCGGCACGATGGTCGCCGTCGTCGGCATCGTGGCCACCATGCCGTACATCGCGTTGCAGCTGATCGGCATCGAGGCGGTCTTCGAGGTGATGGGCCTGCCCAAGGGCTGGCCGCTGACCATCGCGTTCATCGTGCTCGCGCTGTACACCTTCAACTCCGGGCTGCGCGGGCCGGCGCTGGTGTCGATCGTCAAGGACGCGCTGGTGCTGTGGACGGTGCTGGCCGTGGTCATCATCATGTCGATGACGCCGGGCGGCTGGGACCCGGTGTTCCGGGTGGCGTCGGAGAAGTTCGCGGCCAGCCCGCGTCCCGACGACGGCCTGCTGCTGACGGCCGGTAACCAGCTCAACTACATCACGCTCGCGCTGGGCTCGGCCGTCGCGCTGTTCCTCTACCCGCACACCCTGACCGGCGTGCTGGCCTCCCGCAACCGCGGCACGCTCCGGCGCAACCTGGCCGCGCTGCCGATCTACACGCTCTGCCTCGGCGTGCTCATGCTGGTCGGCTTCGCGGCGGTGTTCGACGGCACCACCGCGATCGGCGGCAACGGCAACACCGTGGTGCCGCAGTGGTTCAACGAGAACGCCCCGGCCTGGTGCGCCGGCCTGGCGTTCGCGGCCATCGGCGTGGGGGCGATGGTGCCGGCCGCCATCATGTCCATCGCCGCCGCCAACCTGTTCACCCGCGACATCTACCGCGAGTACATCCGCCCGAACGCCTCGTCCCGCGAGGAGACCTACGTCAGCAAGACCGTGTCGCTGACCGTGAAGTTCGGCGCCCTGCTGGTCATCCTGCTGCTCAACACCCAGTTCGCCATCGACCTCCAGCTCATCGGCGGCGTGGTGATCATGCAGACGCTGCCGGCGGTGGCGCTCGGCCTGTACACCAACTGGTTCCACCGCTGGGCGCTGGTCAGCGGCATCACCGCCGGCCTGGTCACCGGCATCGTGATGCTGTGGCAGGTGCCGAAGCTCGGCGGCGCGGACGGGCGCACCGTGGTGCGGGAACACTTCGGCGGCTCGGCGTGGCCCCTGGAGAAGATCGGCTTCGAGACCGACGCCACCATCTATGTCGGCATCGTCGCCCTGGCGGTGAACCTGGTCGTCGTCGCCCTGCTCACCCCGCTGCTGCGCAACGCCGGGGTGGCGGACGGCCGGGACCGCACCACGGACCACGACTACGTCGCGGACGAGGGCGATCCGACGGTACGCCGGATGACCGAGATCATCGATGGTGACCCGGTGCCCGAGAAGGCGCCGCCGCCGGCCAACTTCTTCACCCCGGTGGGGCACCGTGGTGCCGAGGCACCGCCACCGGAGGACCCGTCGCGTCAGGCGTACCCCCGGCTCTGAGCCGGCTTGCCGGCGATCGATACGATCAACGGACATGAATGCATCGCTGGTCGTCAGCATCGTCACGGTGGTGATCTCGGTGTTGTCCCTGGCCGTGTCCGGCGGGCTGGTGCTCCGCCAGACGCGGATCGCCAAGGACGGCTACGCCCTGCCGGTCGTCCTGGACGTGTTCGCGAAGTTCCGGACCGAGGAGTTCTTCACCTCGTACCAGTACGTGCTGTACCGCTTCCGGGCCGAGGTCCCGGACGTCGTCGGGGTCACCGCGCTGCCCCCGGAGATCCGTGCCCACCTGCGTAACGTCGGCGGCCTCTACGACGACCTCGGCAAGCTGGTGGCGCACGGCATCGTCGGCGAGGAACTGGTGATCGGCGGTCGCGGTGACTCGGTGATCCGGGTCTGGGAGATCATCGTGCCGTTCGTGTACGCGGACCGGGAGCGCAAGAACCCGAACCTGTGGATCTACCTGGAGGACCTGGCGTCCCGGGCCGCGCGCAACCCGGCGGCGACCATCCACGCCAAGCTGCGCCTGGGCAGCTATCCGCCCGCCGCCGTCCATCGTGGTGCGGAGGGCCCGGCCGGGAGCGCGCCGGCCGACCCGGGGACGGACGGTGAGCAGCGGCCCTGACCGGACGCCGCTGCCGTGGTCGGTACCGCGCGGGGCCGGCCACCGTCGCCAGGGCCGATCCGCGGGGCCGGCGGGCTTCCGGTCAGACCCGGCGGGGCCGATCCGCGGGGCCGGCGGGCTTCCGGTCAGACCCGGCGGGGCCGATCCGCGGGGCCGGCGGGCTTCCGGTCAGACCCGGCGGGGCCGATCCGCGGGGCCGGCGGGCTTCCGGTCAGACCCGGCGGGGCCGATCCGCGGGGCCGGCGGGCTTCCGGTCAGACCCGGCGGGGCCGATCCGCGGGGCCGGCGGGCTTCCGGTCAGACCCGGCGGGGCGGGCCCGGAGCCAGGTGTTCGGCGCGGCGCAGCCAGCCCACCAGCCGGCGCTCCCGGCGCAGCAGGCCGGCCGGATCGCGGACCCCGAGATAACCCAGCCGTGCCACCACCCGCGCGACCGGCTCGGACCGGCGGCCGTCCGGCACCTCGCCGCCGGTCGCCGGCACGTCCAGCAGCGCCGCGCCACGCAGGCCCAGCACCCGGCCCGCGAAGATCCGGATCCGCGGCAGATGGTCGGCGTGGGACACCAGGCCCAGCGGCCGGTGCGGCGTGAACGCGTACCCGTCGAGCAGTCCGTCCCGCGCGGTGTGCAGGAGGTTCTCCAGCGTGCTCCGGGACCCGGTCTCGACCCGCAGATCCGCGTACCGGTCCAGGTTCTCCGCCAGCGCCGCCCGCAGCATCAGGTCGGCCTCGCGGCAGCCGGCCGGTGGCTGTGCCGCGCCGTCCCGCGCCTCCGGCCAGCCGCCGGTGAACACGATCCGGGCCTCGCCCCGGGCGTGCGCCGCCGCGAACGTCTCCCGGTGGGCGTCGGCGTAGCGCACCGCGGCCCGTACCCGGGCGTCGGCGGCGGGGGTGAGGGTGAACCGCCCGCCGGCGTCGACCACGCCGCGCCCGAACACCAGCAACACGGTCGCGACCGGCGAGGTCACCGGCGCCCGTCTCCCACCCCGGACCACGCCCTAGAGCAGCTTGCGCAGCTTGAGCAGGTCGAACGGGTTGGCCTTGATGGCGACCTGCCGGGACGCCACCGCCCGGGTCACGTCCAGCCGGCCCTGCACCAGCGCGATCAGGTCGTCGCTGGCCGCGGTCAGCGCGATCTTCGCCTTCGGGTCGTCGCCGTCGGCGATGTCCACCAGCCGGCCGTCCAGCAGCCGGCCGTGGAACGCGGCGGACAGGTCCGGGACCCGGCACGCCAGCGTACGGTCGAAGTCCAGCTTGCCGCGGGTCTCGGCGTTCGCGTCCAGGCGGGCGGCGAGGTCGTGCAACGCCTGGCGGCACTCGTCCACGCTGGCCATCGTCTCGTTCCCCTCCCGCGACACCGTCCTGGTCCGCCTTCCGGCCGCGGTGTGGCCGGTCACGACACGACGCACGGTACCGCACGATGCCGGTACCGCCGACCGGTAGCGTGAGAGCAGACGCGACGGAGGGAGCGGTTCATGTCGGACGCATGGCGGGCGTACCTGGAGATGGCGCTCGGACTGACCGAGGCACCCCGGCGGAAGGCGCAGAAGGTGGCGGGCGACCTCGTCAACCGGGGCGGCGCCACCGCGGTACAGGTGCAGGGTCTGGTCGAAGACCTGATGAGCACCGGCATGGCGAACCGTGAGGCCCTCACCAACATCGTCCGGTACGAGGTGGACCGCGCGCTCGGCGTGGTCGGCCTGGCCACGGCGGACGAGGTCGCGGACCTGACCACGCGGGTCCGGGAACTGGAGAAGCAGCTGCGCGAGGCCCGCGCGGCGGCCGGATCCGCCGAGCCGGTCGCCCGGGCGGCGGTGGGCGCGGACGGCGGGATCGGTGGCGACCGCCTGAACCGACCGGCCCCGCTGCCGGCCAAGACGGCGAAGAAGGCGGCCCGGAAGGCGGCGAAGGCCACCCCGAACGCGATGCCGGCCGCGGCGACCTCGCCCGCCTCCACCGCGCCGGCCCCCGGTGCGGCGCCCGGCCCGGCTTCTGCCTCGCCGGCCGTCGTGGGTGCTCCGGTGGCGAAGAAGGCGGTCGCGAAGAAGGCCGTGGCGAAGAAGGCCGCGGCGCCGGCGAAGCAGGCTGGGCAGGCGCAGCAGGTCGGGCCGGTGAAGCAGGCTGGGCCGGTGAAGCAGGCTGGGCCGGTGAAGCAGGCTGGGCCGGCGCAGCAGGTCGGGCCGGCGAAGCAGGTGCCGGGCACGGCGGTCGCTCCGGTGGCCGGCGTCACCGAGGCCGCGGCCGCCACCGAGTTCCCGCCCGCCCCGTCACCGGCGGCCGCGAAGGCCACGAAGAAGGCGGTGAAGAAGGCGCCCGCCAAGAAGGCGTCGCCCGGCACCACGCTCCCGGAGGCATGACCCGTGACGTTCCCGCACTCCCCGGAGCCGTCCGGCCCGCAGCCCGGCCCGCAGCCTGGCGCGCAGCCTGGCCCGCCGCCCGGCGTGCGCCCCGGCCCGCCGCCCGGTGGATACCGTCCGGCCCCGCCGCCGGGTGGGTACCGTCCGGCCCCGCCGCCGGGTGGGTACCGTCCGGCGCCGCCGCCGGGTGGGCCGCGGCCGGGACCGCCCATGCCGCCGTCCGGGGACGACGAGTGGGATGAGTCCGACACCTGGCCGGAGACCGAGGGCGCGGCGGCGGACGGCACCGGGCACCCCGCCGTGGACGCCGTGCTGCAGTCGCTCGCCAACGCCGCGCAGCTGCCGCCCGCCGAGCAGATCGCCGAGTACGAGGCCGCGCACCGGGTTCTGCAGGAGACCCTCGCCGGCATCGACCGCTGATCCCGCGTACCGGAAAAGGGTGAACTGATGGCTCGCCGCGCACGTCTCGACGCCGAGCTGGTCCGCCGCAAGCTGGCCCGGTCGCGGGAACAGGCGGCCGCGCTGGTCGCGGCCGGCCGGGTCCAGGTGCGCGGCACCGTGGCCCGCAAGGTCGCCGCGATGGTCGATCCGGCCGATCCGGTGGTGGTCACCGGCGCGGACCCGGGCACCGAGTACGTCTCCCGCGGCGGGCACAAACTCGCCGGCGCGCTGGCCGTGTTCACCAGGGACGGGCTCACCGTCGCCGGGCGGCGGTGCCTGGACGCGGGCGCGTCCACCGGCGGGTTCACCGACGTGCTGCTGCGCGCCGGCGCCGCCCGGGTGGTCGCGGTGGACGTGGGGTACGGCCAGCTCGCGTGGCCGCTCCGGACCGACGAGCGGGTGGACGTCCACGAGCGCACCAATGTCCGTACCCTCGCCCCGGATCTGATCGGCGGCCCGGTGGATCTCACCGTGGCCGATCTCTCCTTCATCTCGCTCCGGCTGGTGCTGCCGGCGCTCGCCGCCTGCACCGCGCCCGGCGGCGACCTCGCGCTGATGGTGAAGCCGCAGTTCGAGGTCGGCCGGGAGCGGGTCGGGTCGGGCGGCGTGGTCCGTGATCCGGCGCTGCGGGCCGAGGCCGTCCTGGACGTCGCCGCCACCGCGGCCGGCCTGGGCCTCGGTGTGGCCGGGGTGACCGCCAGCCCGCTGCCGGGACCGAGCGGGAACGTCGAGTTCTTCGTCTGGTTCCGCCGCGGCGCGCCGCCCGCCGATCCGGACCGGGTGCACGCCGTGGTCGCCGCCGGGCCCTCCGGCGCGGTAGCCTCCGCCGGGCCGGCGATGCCGGATCCGTCCCTGTCGTCGCCGGATCGGGGCGCCCCGCCGGATTCGTTCCCGTCGTCGCCGGATCGGGGCATCGCGCCGGATTCGTTCCCGTCGTCGCCGGACCGCGCCCTCGCGCCGGCGCCGTTCCCGGAGGTAGGCCATGAGTGAAGCGGTGCCGCTACGGTCCGGCTCCGGAGGTGTGCCGTGAGCCGCTCCGCGTTGCTGGTCACGCACACCGGGCGCCGGCAGAGCACCGAGCACGCCCGGACCGTCGCGCGGGATCTGCTCGCCGCCGGCTTCGAGGTGCGGGTGATGGCCGAGGAGGTCGACGACCTGGAACTGCCGGCCGGCGTCATCCCGGTCGACGACCCGAAGGCCGCCGAGGGCGTGGAGATCGTGTTCGCGCTGGGCGGCGACGGCACGTTCCTGCGCGCCGCCGAGTTGGCCCGGCCGGTCCGGGCGCCGCTGCTCGGGATCAACCTCGGCAAGGTGGGCTTCCTGGCCGAGGCCGAGACCGGTGACATCGACCAGGCGGTGCGCGACATCGTCGACGGCACGTACGCGGTGCACGAACGGCTCACCCTGGACGTGCGCGCCGAGTACGAGGGCCGGCTGATCGCCGAGTCGTGGGCGCTGAACGAGGTCACGGTCGAAAAGGGACAGCGCGCCCAGATGCTGGAACTGCTGGTCGACGTGGACGGCCGGCCGCTGTCCCGGTACGGCTGCGACGGCGTGGTGTGCGCCACGCCGACCGGGTCCACGGCGTACGCGTTCTCCGCCGGCGGGCCGGTGGTGTGGCCCGAGGTGGAGGCGCTGCTGCTCGTGCCGATCAGCGCGCACGCCCTGTTCAGCCGGCCGATCGTGACCGCGCCGACCTCGACGTTCGCGATCACCGTGGACCCGTACACGTCGTTCGCGGTGCTCTGCTGCGACGGCCGGCGTACCTGGGATCTGCCGCCGGGCGCGCAGGTCACGGTGGAGCGCGGCGAGTTCCCGGTGCGGCTGGTACGGCTCGCGCCACGGCCGTTCACCGACACGTTGGTGGCGAAGTTCGCCCTCCCGGTGGACGGCTGGCGCGGCAATCGACGCTGATCGACCGGGTCTGTGCACAGCCCGCGGTGGGCATTTGTCGTAGCCCACCGATACTGTCTGCCTGTGCTGGAGGAACTGCGGATCACCGGCCTCGGCGTCATCGACGACACGACGCTGCGGCTGACGACAGGGATGAACGTCATCACCGGTGAGACCGGCGCGGGCAAGACCATGGTGGTAACCGGTCTGGGCCTGCTGTTCGGCGGCCGCGCGGATGCCGGGCGGGTGCGCGCGGACCCGGGCCGGGCGGTGGTGGAGGGCCGGCTCCGGCTGTCCGGTGCGCCGGCCGACGCGGTCACCACCCGGATCACCGATGCCGGCGCCGAGGTGGACGACGACGGGACGGTGCTGCTCAGCCGCACCGTGACGATCGAGGGCCGGTCCCGCGCCCACGTCGGCGGCCGGAGCATGCCGGTGGCGATGCTCGGTGAGGTCGGCGAGCAGGTGGTCGCGGTGCACGGCCAGTCCGATCAGCTGCGGCTGCTCCGGCCGGCCGAGCAGCGTGCCGCGCTGGACCGGTTCGCCGGACCGGAGCACGAGAAGCTGCTGGAGACGTACCGCGAGGCGTACTCGCGGTGGCGGACCGTGGTCGACGACCTGGCCGACCGGCGCCGCAACGCCCGGGAGCGGACCCAGGAGGCCGACCTGCTCAAGCTCGGCCTGGACGAGATCACCCGGGTCGACCCGCAGCCGGGCGAGGACGACGAACTGCGCGCCGAGGTGCAGCGGCTGGAGCACGCCGAGGGCCTGCGGGTGGCGGCCGCGCTGGCGGCGCAGGCGCTGACCGGCGGCATGGAGGTCACCGACGAGACGCCCGACGCGACCCAGCTGCTCGGCACCGCCCGGCGCACCCTGGAGGCGCAGGCCACCGTGGACCCGGCGCTGGGCGACCTGGCGGCCCGGATCGAGGAGGCGGCCACGCTGGTCGACGACGTGTCGGCCGAGCTGTCCGGATACCTCAGCGCGCTGGACGCCGACCCGGCCCGGCTGGAGACCATCTACGAGCGGCGGGCGGCGCTGCGCGCGCTCACCCGGAAGTACGCGGACGACGTCGACGGCGTGATCGCCTGGGCCGACCACGCCCGCAGCCGGCTGGCCCTGCTGGACAGCTCGGACGAGTTGCTGGACGAGCTCGACCGGGAACGGCAGCGCCTGGCCGGCACGGTCGCCGAGCTGGCGGCGCGGCTGACCGCGGCGCGGGTCGAGGCGGCCGGCCGGTTCTCCGAGGCGGTCAGCGTCGAGTTGGCCGGCCTGGCCATGCCGCACGCCCGGGTCGAGGTGGCGGTGGTGCCGCGGGCCGCCGGCAAGGACGAGCCGGCCGTGCCGGCCGAGGACCGCGACCTCGGCGTCGGCCCGGACGGCGCGGACGAGGTGGAGCTGCGCCTGCTGGCCCACCCGGGTGCACCGTCGCTGCCGCTGCAGAAGGGCGCGTCCGGCGGCGAACTGTCCCGGGTGATGCTCGCCATCGAGGTGGTGTTCGCCGGGGCGGGCGGCCCGCCGACGCTGGTGTTCGACGAGGTCGACGCCGGGGTGGGCGGTCAGGCCGCAGTGGAGATCGGGCGGCGGCTGGCGCGGCTGGCCCGCACCCATCAGGTGCTGGTGGTGACGCACCTGCCCCAGGTGGCGGCGTTCGCCGACCGGCATCTGGTGGTCGCCAAGGACACCGGGGGAGCGGTCACCACCAGCGGGGTCCGGATCGTGGAGGACACCGAGCGGGCCCGGGAGCTGGCCCGGATGCTGGCCGGGTTGCCCGACTCGGACCTGGGGATCGCGCATGCGGAGGAGCTGTTGGCGGTGGCCGGCCGGGAGAAGCACCAGTAGCGCCGCGGTGGTCCGGGGCTGCCCGGCACCGGGCGCCCGTGGTATGGGATTGATGGTGGAATTGCGCGGTTTATGGGTGACCTAGCGCATGTCGTGCGCGGGCCGCGTGACCGGGCATGCCAGGATGGGCACGATGCGACTTCCCACCTTGCGCCGGTCCCGGACGGTCGAACCGGGAACCGTCTCCGGCGTCGCCCGCCTCGACCGCCGGACCAAGCGTCTGGTCGGTCGCCTGCGCCCGGGTGACGTTGCGGTGATCGACCACGTCGACATCGACCGGGTCGCCGCCGACTCGCTGGTGGCGGTGGGGGTCGCCGCGGTGCTCAACGCCAAGCCGTCGATCTCCGGCCGGTACCCGAACCTCGGTCCCGAGGTGCTCATCCAGGCCGGGATCGTGCTGATCGACGACCTCGGCGAGGAGGTGTTCGACGGGATCCGGGAGGGCGACACCGTCGGCATCGACGGCGACACCGTGCTGGTCAACGGCGAGGCCGTGGCGACCGGGGTGCGCCAGGACGCGGAGAGTGTCGCGGCCGCGATGGCGGATGCGCGCGAGGGGCTGTCGGTGCAGCTCGAGGCGTTCGCCGCGAACACCATGGACTACCTGAAGCAGGAACGTGACCTGCTGCTCGACGGCGTCGGTGTGCCGGACGTGCAGACCGACATCGCCGGCCGGCATGTGCTCATCGTGGTGCGCGGGTACGACTACAAGGCCGACCTGGACGTGCTGCGGCCGTACATCCGGGAGTTCAAGCCGGTGCTGATCGGCGTGGACGGCGGCGCGGACGCGCTGGTGGAGTCGGGATACACGCCCGACATGATCATCGGCGACATGGACTCGGTGACCGACGACGTGTTGCGGTGCGGGTCCGAGGTGGTGGTGCACGCGTACTCGGACGGGCGGGCCCCCGGGCTGGAGCGGGTCCGCCAGCTCGGCGTCGACGCGCTCACCTTCCCGGCCGCGGCGACCAGCGAGGACCTGGCCATGCTGCTCGCCGACGAGAAGGGCGCCTCGCTCATCGTCGCGGTCGGCACCCACGCGAACCTGGTCGAGTTCCTGGACAAGGGCCGCGGCGGCATGGCGTCGACGTTCCTCACCCGGCTCAAGGTGGGCGGCAAGCTGGTCGACGCGAAGGGGGTCAGCCGGCTGTACCGGCAGAACATCTCCGGTTCGGCGTTGCTCCTGCTGGTACTCTCCGCGGTCGCGGCGATGGCGTCCGCGGTCGCGGTGTCCACGGTCGGCAAGGCCTACCTCGCCGTGGTGTCTGACTGGTGGGACAATGTGGTGTTCCAGCTGGGACACATCCTTTGATTCCCCGATGACCACAATGCCCGAGTGACCAAGAGGCTGTAGGCGTGATCAACTTCCGGTACCACGTGGTGTCGCTCACCGCGGTCTTCCTGGCGCTGGCCATCGGCCTGGTGGTCGGCACCGCCGCGCTGAACGGTCCGGCGGCGGACCGGCTGCGGGACCAGGTGACCGGGCTCAGCCGGGACAACAGCAACTACCGGGACCAGCAGAACCAGTACCGCGAGGAACTCAACCGGGCCCAGGATTTCGCCACCGAGGTCGCGCCGGCGCTGGTCGGCGGCAAGCTCGCCAACCGCCGCATCCTGGTGGTCGGCCTGCCCCGCGCGGAGAACTACGTCGACCAGGTCATCGCCATGCTGAAGGTGGCCGGCGCGACGGTCACCGCCAAGGTCACGGTGCAGGACAAGTTCTTCGACCCGGCGAACAACGTGGAGTTGCTGGACCTGGCCGAGCGGGCGTCGCAGCCGTCGATCCCGGCCTCCGGACTGCCGAACAACAGTGACGGCGTGGAGACGTCCGGCGCTCTGCTGGCGCTGGCGTTGCAGCAGCAGACCACGCCGGTGGTGGCGAGCGAGTTCACCACGGTGCTGACCGCGTACACCAAGAACGGGTATCTGGCCGTCGACGACGACCCGGCCCCCGGCGCGGAGGCCACCGTGGTGGTCGCCGGGCTCCCGGCGACGGACAACGCGGCCACGAAGAAGAGCCAGTCGGCGGTCATGCTCACCTCCCGGCTGGCCAAGAACAGGCCGCTGGTGGTGGCCGCGGACGGCGTGGTGGACGGCGGCCTGGTGGCCGAGGTGCGGGCGGACCCGACGCTGGTCAAGCAGATCAGCACGGTGGACAACGCCAGCACCACCCAGGGCCAGTTGGCCACCGCGCTGGCGCTGATCGAACGCCTGGTCCAGGGCAAGATCGGCCAGTACGGCGTGGCCGCCGGCGCGTCGTCCCTGGTGCCGCCCTCGCCCAGCTGATTTCCGTTACGGCGAGGTTTCCTACAGCAGCGAGCAAAGTTGCGGCTGGACCGCCAGTTCTTTTGACGCGATGTGCAAAAGTCCCCAGCATTGACGTACGCCGATGGCCGTGCGCGGTAGAACGAGATCACTCGGAAACAGTCTTTACGATTTCTCGCTCGCGCCGTCACGTCAGGAGCCGTACGTGCACAGACGCCGGTACCGCCATGCCCTCGCCCCGATCGCCTTCCTTCTCGTCCTCGCCGGTGCCGGAATCCCCGCCGCCCCGGCAGCCGCCGCGATTCCGCCCCAGGAACCCGGTGTCACGCTCCGCGTGTTCGACGTGCAGGTGGCCCTGAACAACCTCTGCACGCTCAAGCCGAGCCAGACGCCGAACGTGGACAAGCTGATGCCGACCATCGACTTCTCCACCGACGCGCAGTTCGGCCTCGCCAACAACTTCGTGTCCGAGGTGCTGGCCAACGTCAACGTGACGCAGGCCGGCGACCACGCGTTCCGCCTGATCAGCGACGACGGCTCCCGGCTGTCCATCGACGGCCGGGTGCTCATCGACCACGACGGGCTGCATGGCGCCGACCCGCCGAAGGACGCCACGATCAACCTGGCCACCGGCTACCACGCCCTGCGGATCGAGCACTTCGAGGCCGGCGGCGACCAGCGCATCACCCTGCAGTGGCGCCCGCCGGGTGCCTCGTCGTTCACGCTCGTGCCCAACTCGGTGCTCAGCACGGACGCCGGCGTGGTCCGGGTGACCGCGCCCGGGCAGAAGCTGTGCGAGGGCATCAACGACACGCCCGGTGACGGCCTGCCGCTGGCCGGCGTGCACCCCGCGTACAACCTGACCAACCTGCGGCCGGCCGGCTTCGAACCGAAGGTCACCGGCATGGACTTCCTGTCCGGCGGGCGGCTCGCGGTGACCACCTGGGGCGCGAGCGAGGCCACCACCGGCGAGGTGTGGATCCTCGGCAACGTCACCGGGGACACCGGCCCGACCCGGGTGACCACCAAGCGGGTGGCCACCGGGCTCAAGGAACCGATGGGCATCAAGGTCGTCGACGGCAGCATCTACGTCGCCGAGAAGCACCGGCTCACCGAACTCGTCGACAGCAACGGCGACGAGGTGACCGACACCTATCGGACCGTCGCGACCTGGCCGTTCGGCAACAACTTCCACGAGTTCGGCTTCGGGCTGCTGTACCGGGACGGCTTCTTCTACCTGAACCTCTCAGTGTCGATCAACCTCGGCGGCGCCACCACCGACCCGCAGCCGGCCGCGAACCGTGGCACCACCGTCAAGGTCAACCGCAGCAACGGCCAGATCTCGTACGTGGCCGGCGGCCTGCGTACCCCGCACGGCATCGGGTGGGGCCCGGAGGACGGCATCTTCGTCACCGACAACCAGGGCGGCTGGCTGCCCTCGTCCAAGCTGCTGCACGTCAAGCAGGACCGGTTCTTCAACCACTACATGAACCCGGCCGGCCCGTTCGACAACCGGCCGGTGACCGCGCCGGTGCTGTGGATGCCGCAGAACGAGATCGCCAACTCGCCCAGCACCCCGCTCACCCTGACCTCCGGTCCGTTCGCCGGTCAGCTCGCCATCTCCGACGTCACCTACGGCGGCATCCAGCGGGCCTACCTGGAGAAGGTCAACGGCGAGTACCAGGGCGCGCTGTTCCGGATGACGCAGGGCCTGGAGGCCGGCGTCACCGAGCTGGCGCAGGGCCCGGACGGCGCCATCTACGCCGGCGGGCTGGGCGCCGAGGGGAACTGGGGCCAGGAGGGCAAGCTGAAGTTCGGCCTGCAGAAGCTCACCCCGAACGGCGCCGCCACGTTCGACATGCTGGCCATGCGGGCCAGGTCGAACGGCTTCGAGATCGAGTACACCAAGCCGCTGTCCGACGCGACCGCCGCGGCGCTGACCGGCGCGTACAAGGTCAAGCAGTGGCGCTACGTGCCGACCGCGGCGTACGGCGGACCCAAGATCGACGAGGCGGCGCTGACCGTACGCTCGGCCACGCTGTCCGCCGACCGCAAGAAGGTCACGCTGGCCGTCGACGGGCTCAAGGCCGGGCACGTCGTGCACCTCCGCTCGCCGCGCCCGTTCAGCTCCGCCGACGGCCACTCGCTCTGGAGCACGGAGGCCTGGTACACGCTGAACGCCGTGCCCGGCGCCGCGGCACCGGTCAACCTGGCGCTCGGCAAGCCGGCCACCGCCGACTCCTCGTGCAGCGCCATCGAGGGACCGGCCCGGGCGGTCAACGGCACCACCACCTCCGGCAACCTCGACAAGTGGTGCTCCACCGGGGCGACCAAGTGGCTGCAGGTGGACCTCGGCGCGGCCACCACGGTGGACCGGTTCGTGGTCAAGCACGCCGGTGCCGGTGGCGAGAACGCGGCCTGGAACACCCGGGACTTCACGGTCGCGGTGAGTACCAACGGCACGTCGTGGACGAACGTCGCCACGGTGACCGGCAACACCGCGTCCACCACCACCCACGCCGTCAGTCCGGTGTCGGCCCGCTACCTCCGGCTCAACGTCACGGCGCCGACCAGTAACAGCGACACCGCGGCCCGGATCTACGAGTTCGAGGCGTACGGCAGCACCGGCCCGCCGCCGGTCAACCTGGCCCGCGGGAAGACCGCCACGGCCGACTCGTCCTGCAACGCCGACGAGAACGCCGCGAAGGCGGTGAACGGCAGCGTGACCGGAGGCAACGCCGACAAGTGGTGTTCGTCCGGCGCGTCCAAGTGGCTGCAGGTGGACCTCGGCCAGGAGGCCAGCCTGAACCGGTTCGTGGTCAAGCACGCCGGCGCCGGTGGCGAGAACACCGCCTGGAACACCCGGGACTTCACGGTCGCGGTCAGCACCAACGGCACGTCGTGGACGAACGTCGCCACGGTCACCGGCAACACCGCGTCCACCACCACGCACGACGTCACCCCGGTCACCGCCCGGCATGTCCGGCTGGCGATCACCGCGGCCGCCAGCTCCGGCGACAACACCGCCCGGATCTACGAGCTCGAGGCGTACGGGACCGCCGGCGGATCGAATCGGATCACCCTGTTCGACGGCGGCGACCTGAGCAAGTGGCAGCACGCCGGCGGCGGCGCGGCGACCTGGCCGGTGGCGGACGGCTCGGCCGAGGTGCTCGGCGGCGACCTGCGGACCAAGCAGAGCTTCGGCGACTTCAAGCTGCACGTCGAGTTCCGCATCCCGCAGCTGCCGGCCGACGTGACCGGGCAGGCCCGCGGCAACAGCGGCATCTACCTGCAGGACCGCTACGAACTGCAGGTGCTGGACTCGTTCGGGGACACCACCCCGGCCCACGACGAGTGCGGCGGCTTCTACCAGAAACGGGCGCCGGACAGTAACCGGGCCACCGCGCCGGAGACCTGGCAGACGTACGAGATCACGTTCCGGGCGGCCCGCTACAACGGCACCACGAAGACCGAGAACGCCCGGGCGACCGTGGTGTGGAACGGCACCGTCGTGCACAACAACATCGAGATCGACGGGTCCACCGGAGGCGGCGCGGCGGAAGGGCCGTCGGTGGAACCCATCCGCCTGCAGGACCACGGTGACCCCGGGGCCAACGTCAGGTACCGCAACATCTGGATCGAACCGGTCATCTGACCGGACCGGTGACCGGACGGGCCCGCGGCACCCAGGTGTCGCGGGCCCTGCCGCGCGCCGGTACGTCATAGACTCGCCCACGGCCGTCGCCCGGCGGCACCGGAGAGCGCAGGGGAGTGCAGTCATGGGCATGGGGTTCGTGCCGTCGTTCGGCATCGGGTCACTGGTCGCCCGGACCGCGCTCGCCTGGGTGCGTAACGACCCCCGCGCCGCGGCGCTGCACCGGACCAACTTCCACGGCCGCACCGTCACGCTGGCCGGCGGCCCCGCGCTCGCCGCCGGCGCCACGGTGGGTGCCGTGCTGGGCGCCCCCGGCGCGGCCGCCGCGGCCGCCGCCCTCACCGCCGGCACGGTCGCCGGATCGGTCGGCTTCTACGACGACATCGTCGGGCACCGCCCCGAGCAGAAGGCCGCCAAGGGCTTCGCCGGCCACCTCGGCGCACTCCGCGAGGGCCGGGTCACCAGCGGCCTGGTGAAGATCGCCGGGGTGGGTGCCGGCAGCCTCGCCGCCGCCGCACTGCTCGCCGCCGACCCGTCCCGGCCGCGCCGGGGCGTCCTGCGCGGCACCGCGGACGTGCTCCTCGGCGCCGGGGTCATCGCCGGCACCGCCAATCTGCTGAACCTGCTCGACCTGCGGCCCGGCCGGGCGCTCAAGGCCGGTGCCGTGATCGGCGTTCCGCTGGTGCTGGGCCGCGGCGGGGCGATGACCGCCGGGGCGCTCGGCGCGGGCGCCGCGCTACTGCCGCCGGACCTGGACGAGGACATCATGCTCGGCGACGCCGGCGCCAACGCGCTCGGCGCCCTGCTCGGCGTGGCACTCGCGGCACGCACCGGCCCGGCCGGACGGGCGGTCGCGCTGACCGTGCTGGCCGGGCTGACCGCGGCCAGCGAGAAGACCAGCTTCACCCAGGTCATCCAGGACACCCCGTGGCTGCGCCGCCTGGACGAACTCGGCCGCCTCGAGCCGGCCCCGGCCCCGCGGCCGGGCCGCGACTCCCCGACGGCGTGACCGAACCTCCCGCAACCCGCCCGGCCGCCGGAGAACCCGGCGCGCTGGACCCGTCCGGGGCCGATCCGTCGCCGGTCGCGGGAGGGACCGGCGCGCGGAACCCGTCCGGGGCCGGGGCCGCCGCCCGGATCGCCGGTGCCGCCGCGCTCATCACGGTGCTCACGATCGTGGCGCGGCTGGCCGGCTTCGGCCGTACCTTCGTGTTCCTGCACACCGTCGGGGACGACGCGCTGGCGAACATCTACAACGCCGCCAACACCATCCCGAACATCGTCTTCGAACTGGTGGCCGGCGGCGCCCTGGCCAGCCTGGTGGTGCCGCTGCTCGCCGGCGCGGTCGCGGCCGGCGACCGGGAACGGGTGGACGCGGTCGCGTCCGCGCTGCTCACCTGGGTGCTCACGCTGCTGGTGCCGCTCGCCGTGGTGGTGGCGCTGGCCGCCGGGCCGATCGCCGGCCTGCTGCCGGGCGTGCCGGACGAGCACCGCGAGGTGGCCGCGAGCATGCTGCGGGTCTTCGCGCCGCAGTTGCCGCTGTACGGCGTCGGCATCGTGCTCACCGGCGTGCTGCAGGCCCATCACCGGTTCGCCTGGCCGGTGATCGCCCCGTTGCTGTCCAGCGTCGTGGTGATGTCGGCCTACCTGACGTACGCCATGGTGGACGGTGCCCGCAGCGACTTCGCCGGGCTCTCCACCGCCGGCGAACTCACCCTGTCGATCGGCACCACCGTCGGCGTGGTGGTACTGGCGTTGTGCCTGGTCGTTCCGCTGCGCCGGTTGCGGGTGCGGCTGCGGCCGCGCTACGCGTTCCCCGGCGACGAGGGCCGGCGGGCGGTCCGGCTGGGCTGGGCCGGTGCGGTCACGGTCGGTTCCCAGCAGGTCATGGTGGCCGCCGCGATCCTGCTCTCGGTGGGCGGCGGGCTCACCCCGTACACCGCGGCGCAGACCGTCTTCCTGCTGCCCTGGGCGGTGCTGGCGGTGCCGCTGGCCACCGCGGTCTATCCGACCCTGTCGGCCGCGGCCAGTCGCGGCGACGACGACGCCTACCGCGGCGCGCTGGCCGGCCCGGCCCGGTCGGTGCTGCTGCTGGCCGGCCTGGGCGCGGCCGCGCTGGCCGCGCTGGCCGGCCCGGTGGCCCATCTGGTGGGTACCGACCGGGCCGCGCCCGGCGTCGTCGGCTTCGCCCCGGGCCTGTTCGGGTACGCGCTGTTCGCCCTGCTGTCCCGGGCCCTGTACGCCCGCGGCGCCACCGTGGCCGCGGCCGTCGCCACCGCCGTGGGCTGGGGCGTCGCCGCGCTGGCCGCGGTGGCCCTGTCCGCGTGGCTGGGGGAGGGCCGGCAGGTGTTCGCGCTCGGCCTGGCCAACACGGTCGGCATGACCACGATCGGACTGCTGCTGGTGCTCGCGGTCCGCCGCCACGCCGGTGCCGCCGCCCTGTCCGGGCTGGCCCGCGCGGCCGGGGCCGGTATCGTGGCGGCCGTCACCGCCGCGCTGGCCGGCCGGGCGGTGGTCGCCGCGCTGGCGTCCGGCGCCACCCCGACCACGGCCGGCAGCCTGCTGCAGGGCATGCTGGGCGGCGTCACCGTCGCCGCCGGATACGCCGCGACGACGTACCTGCTGGACCGCCCCGACGTCCGCCCGCTGATCGCCACGCTGGCCCGCCGGGTGCGGCGCACCACCGCGAAGGAGGGCACCGGGTGAGCGACCGCTTCGGGCGCGAGGACCGGGAGCGCATGCACCCCGACGGCACCGCGAGCGAGGCGCCGGGCTGGACCGGCTCGGTCGCGCTGGTGCTGGGCTCCAGCACCGGCGGCGTCGGTCAGCACGTGTCCTCGCTGGTGCGCGGGCTGGTCGCGGCCGGCTGCGACGTGCTGGTGTGCGGGCCGGCCGCCGTCGACGAGCAGTTCGGGTTCGCCGCCGCCGGTGCCGCCTTCGCGCCGGTGGAGATCCCGGCGACGCCCGGTCCCGGTGACTCCGGCGCGGTCCGGGTGCTGCGCCGGGCGCTGGCCGCCCGCGCCGCGGACGTGGTGCACGCCCACGGACTGCGGGCCGGGTTCGTGGCGTCCCTGGCCCGGCCTTCCGCGCCGCTGGTGGTCACGCTGCACAACGCGGTCATCGCCAAGGGCCTGCGCGGCCAGGCCGCGGCGCTGCTGGAACGGATCGTGTCCCGGGCCGCCACGCTGGTGCTCGGCGCGTCCGACGACCTGGTGGAGCGCGCGGTCGCGCTGGGTGCCCGGCAGGTCCGGCTCAGCCCGGTCGCGGCGCCCACGATGGGTGCGCCGAGACGGTCGCGCAGCGCGGTGCGCGCCGAGTTCCGGATCGCGCCCGACGTACCCCTGATCCTGTCGGTGGGCCGGCTGCACCCGCAGAAACGCTACGACGTGCTGATCGACGCGGCGGCCCGCTGGCGGTCCCGGCAACCGGCGCCGATGGTGGTGGTCGCCGGCTCCGGGCCGAGCTACATGCCGCTCGCCCAGCAGGCCAGCGCCGTGCACGCGCCGGTCCACCTGCTCGGGCACCGCACCGACGTGCCCGACCTGCTGAGCGGCGCCGATCTGGCCGTGGTGACCAGCGACTGGGAGGCGCGGCAGCTGTTCGCCCAGGAGGCGTTGCACGCCGGCGTACCGCTGGTCTGCACCCAGGTCGGCGGGTTGCCGGGCCTGGTCGGCGACGCCGCGGTGCTGATTCCGCCGGGTGACGTGGACGCGCTCGACGCCGCGGTGGGCGAGCTGCTCGACGACCCGGCGAAGCGGGCCGACTACGCCGCCCGGGGACCGCGCCGCGCCGCCCAGTGGCCGTCCGAGGACGACACGGTGGACGACGTCCGGGCCGCGTACGCCTCGGTGGCGGGCCACCGGTCGGAGCCCGGGTGACGACCAGGCCCCGGTGGTTCGCCGCGGCGCTGGACCGGATCCGCCGGGTACGCCGCCCCGGCATCCCGGTCCGCCGGGTCTCCGACTGGGTGCCGTACGCGCTGGTGGTGCTCGCCGGTCTGGCCAGCCTCGCCGGTCTCGCGGTCCGGCCGGCCACCGGCCCGCCGCAGCAGCCGGTGGACTACGTGGTCCTGGCCGGCGCGGCCGGGCTGCGCTGGGACGACCTCGATCCGCAGCGCACCCCGGCGCTGTGGCGGCAGGCGTCCCGCGGCTCGATCGGCTGGATGTCGGTCCGGTCGGCGCACCGCACCACCTGCCCGTCCGACGGCTGGCTGACGCTGGGCGCCGGCAACTACGCCGCCTGGGAGAGCCGGACGGTACGGTCCGCGTGCCCGCCGCTCGGCCCGGACCTGACCCAGCCGGACGACCTCGGCGCGAACCTCGGCCAGCAGCGCACCCTGGTCCGGGCGAACGAGCAGCTGCCGTACGGCGCGGTGCCGGGCGCCCTGGCCGAGTCGGTGCGCTGCACGGTCGCGGTCGGCACCGGAGCGGCGGTCGCGGCGGCCCGCCCGTTCGGCCGCGTCGACCGGTACGAGGCCACGCTGCCCGCCGACCCGCGCGGCCTGCTGTCCACCTGCGTGCTCAGCATCGTGGACCTGGGCACCGTCACCGGCACCGGCCGGGCCCGGGAGACCGCCGTGGCCCGGGCCGACGCGATGCTGGCCCGGGTGGTCGCGGCCCGCCCGGCGCGCTCGCTGATCGTGGTGGCCGGGGTGTCCGACACCGGGCCCTCGTCCCGGCTGCACGTGGCGTTCGCCGAGGGCGACGGCTGGAACGGCGGCTGGCTCACCTCCGCCGGCACCGGGCGCGACGGCTACCTGGAACTGGTGGACCTGGCGCCGACCGTGCTGTCCGCGCTGGGCCGGGCGTCGCCGGAGAAGGTGTTCGCCGGCCGGACCGCCACCTCGGTGCCGGGCCGCCCGGCCGACCTCGCGGACGCGGTCCGCGGCGACCGCGACGCGGACCGGCGCGCCACCGCGCAGCGCGGCGTCGCCCGCGAGTTCTTCACCGTGCTGACGATCCTGCAACTGGTGCTGTTCGTGCTGGCCGTGCCGCTGATCGTGCGGGCCCGGCGGCATGCCGGGCCGCGCGGTCCGGCGTCGCCGCCGCGCCTGCTGATCGACGCCGCGGAGATCGCCCTGACCGCCGCGGCCCTGGCCATTCCGGCCGCGCTGGTCGCCGACGCCGCACCGTGGTGGCGCAGCGACCGGCCCGGCCTCGCGTTCGGCGCGGTCACGCTGCTGCTGATGGTGCTGGGCACCGCCGCGATCCGGCTGGCGCCGCGCTACCGGCGCACGCTGTGGCCGCTCGGTGTGGTCGCCGCGATCGGCGCCGCGGTGGTCGGTGTGGACCTGCTCACCGGCGCGCAACTGCAGCTCAACGGCGTGGCCGGCTACTCGGCCGCGCAGGGCGGACGGTACGCCGGGGTCGGCAGCGTCGGGCTGGGCGTACTGGTCACCGGCGTCCTGGTGCTGGCCGGTTGCCTGGCGCAGTGGCTCCGCAAGCCGTGGCGGCCGGTGATCGTGGTCCTGCTCGGCGGCTTCGCGGTGATCATGGTGGGCAGCCCGTACCTGGGCGCGGATCCGATCGGCGCGATCGCGGTCACCGCGGGTGTGTGCGTGGCCGCGGTGGTCAGCGCCGGCGGCTGGCTCACCCTGGCCCGGTTCGTCTGGGCGGCGATGGCCGGGCTCGCGGTCACCATCGGCTTCGCGGTGATGGACCTGGCCCGCCCACCGCTGGAGCGCGGCAGCCTGGGCCGGGTGCTGTCCGCGCTGGCCGACGGCACCGCCGGCCCGGCCGTGCAGCGGGTCGCCGCGGCCAACGGACAGTCCCTGGTGGACAGTCCGCTGACGCTGATCGCGGTGTTCGGCGTCCTCATGATGGTGTTCTGCCAGTTCTCCCCGTGGGGCGGGCTGAACCGGCTGTTCGGGCTGCACCCGGCGCTGCGCGCGGCCGGCGCCGGTACCAGCGTGGCCACCCTGGTCGCCGGGGTGTTCGGCGGGTCCGCGCTGACCGTGGTCGGTGCGGCGGCGGCGGTGGCCGTACCCACCGCGGTGCTGACCACGCTGCGGGTCCTCGACCACGCCGCCGACCGCACCCGGCCGGACGGCGAGACGGACGGACCGGGCGGGCCCGGTTTGTCCCTGCGAACGCCGGATGAAGATCATTTGGCCGCCCGGTGACACGCGCGACGAGCAGGCCGAACGAGCGGGCGGGACCGATGGTGTTACCGTGGAATCCCGTGGATGGGGCGCTCGCCTCAGCGCATCGTTCGACCACGGGAGTGAGCATTGGCCCTCACAGCGCGCGACACGCGGCACATCTTCGTCACCGGGGGCGTCGCCTCCTCGCTGGGTAAGGGCCTCACCGCCTCCAGCCTCGGAAACCTGCTGACCGCGCGCGGGCTCCGGGTCGTCATGCAGAAGCTGGACCCGTACCTCAACGTCGACCCCGGCACGATGAACCCCTTCCAGCACGGCGAGGTGTTCGTCACCGACGACGGCGCCGAGACCGACCTGGACGTCGGCCACTACGAGCGGTTCCTGGACCGCGCGCTGAACGGCAAGGCGAACGTCACCACCGGGCAGATCTACTCGGCGGTCATCGCCAAGGAGCGCCGCGGCGAATACCTCGGCGACACCGTGCAGGTGATCCCGCACATCACCAACGAGATCAAGGAGCGCATCTTCGCGATGGCCGCTCCGGACGAATACGGCCGTACCCCGGACGTGGTGATCACCGAGGTCGGCGGCACCGTCGGCGACATGGAGTCGCTGCCGTTCCTGGAGGCGATCCGCCAGGTGCGCCACGAGATCGGCCGCGACCACGTGTTCTACCTGCACGTGTCGCTGGTGCCGTACCTGGCGCCGTCCGGTGAGCTGAAGACCAAGCCCACCCAGCACTCGGTGGCGACGCTGCGCAACATCGGTATCCAGCCGGACGCGCTGGTGTGCCGCAGCGACCGGGAGATCCCGGAGAAGCTCAAGCACAAGCTCTCGCTGTACTGCGACGTCGACCGGGAAGCCGTGGTCGCCGCCCCCGACGCGCCCAGCATCTACGACATCCCGAAGGTGCTGCACCGCGAGGGCCTGGACGCGTACGTGGTCCGCCGGCTCGGCCTGTCGTTCCGGGACGTCGACTGGTCCACCTGGGACGACCTGCTGGAGCGCGTGCACCACCCGCGGCGCACCATCACCGTGGCGCTGGTCGGCAAGTACGTCGACCTGCCCGACGCGTACCTGTCGGTGAGCGAGGCGGTCCGCGCGGCCGGCTTCGCCAACCACGCCCGGGTGCAGCTGCGCTGGGTGCCCAGCGACGACTGCGACACCCAGGCCGGCGCGGCCGCCGCCCTCAAGGGCGTCGACGGCATCGTCATCCCCGGCGGCTTCGGCATCCGCGGGATCGAGGGCAAAATCAACACGTCCCGGTACGCCCGGGAGAACGGCATCCCGATCCTCGGCCTGTGTCTCGGGCTGCAGTGCATGACCATCGACGCCGCCCGCCACCTGGCCGGGCTGGACGGTGCCAACTCCCTGGAGTTCGACGAGCAGGCGCCGTACCCGGTCATCTCCACCATGGCCGACCAGCAGGACATCGTGGCCGGCAAGGGTGACCTGGGCGGCACCATGCGGCTGGGTGCGTACCCGGCGGCGCTGACCCCCGGCTCGGTCGTCGCCGAGGCGTACGGCGAGCCCGAGATCACCGAACGGCACCGGCACCGGTACGAGGTCAACAACGACTACCGGGACAAGCTCGCCGACGCCGGCCTGGTGTTCTCCGGCACGTCCCCGGACGGGCGGCTGGTCGAGTTCATCGAGCTGGACCGCGACACCCACCCGTTCTTCGTGGCCACCCAGGCCCACCCCGAGCTGAAGAGCCGCCCCACCCGGGCGCACCCGCTGTTCGCCGCGTTCGTCAAGGCCGCCGTCACGTACGCGGCCGCGGACGAACTGCCGGTAGAGCCGCTCGCCGACACCGCCGCCACCACCACCGCGGCCGAAGCGGTGCCGGCCTCGTGACCGTCTTCCCGCACGAGTCGGTCCGCCGCACCGACCGTTACGCCGGGCCGATCTTCTCGGTGTTCTCCGACGAGGTCACCATGCCGGGCGGCGGCACCGCCTCCCGCGACGTGGTGGAGAACAAGGGCGCGGTCGGCGTCATCGCCCTCGACGACGTCGGCCGGGTGGTGCTCGTCCACCAGTACCGGCACCCGGTGAAGCAGCGGCTCTGGGAACTGCCCGCCGGCCTGCGCGACGTGCACGGCGAGGACCTGGTGCTCACCGCGGCCCGCGAACTGGCCGAGGAGACCGACTGGACCGCGCAGCGCTTCGACCTGCTGATCGACCTGCACACGTCGCCCGGCTTCAGCAACGAGACGATCCGGATCTTCCTGGCCCGCGACGTCGCCGTGGTGCCCGAGGCGGAGCGGCACGACCGGCGGGACGAGGAGGCGGACCTGGAGATCGCCTGGTTCGACCTGGACGAGGCGGTCGCCATGGTGCTGCGCGGCGAGATCACGAACGCGGCGACGGTGGGTGGTCTGCTGGCGGCGGCGCGGGCCCGGGACGACGGGTGGGCCACGCTCCGCCCGGCGGACACTCCGCCGATCGGCTGATCCGTTCCGCGGGGTGCGGGCGGCGGGCGGCTCGCGGGTCGGTGGTACGTCAGCGTTGTCATGGCGCTCGGGTGACGGCGTCGGTGTTCCACTGGAGCGCTCCGCTGGAACGGCAGCGTCGTCATGGCACCGCCGTGCACGACGGACCGCGGGAGGCGCTTCGGCCGCCTAGAGATCCTGTGAACCTGTGGTCGTATGTCGACCACAGCTGTACGACTTCGCGCCACCCGCACTTCCTTCGGCGGTGGCGTGTGGCGTGGTGGCGCGCTACGTGCCGCAACTCGACGCGCCTCGGTCGCCCGGGCCCGTCGTGTGGGGTCGCGGTGCGCTGCGCGCCTGATAACCACACGGGCGATGCGACGTGGTGGGCGTCGTACCTCCACGATGCCGGCCGTGGCCCGGGGTGCGGGCACCGGGAGAGTGCTGCGGTGCGATCAATCACGCGGAGCGTGATGTTTCCCGGCACAATGGCGCGCGGAGGACAGATGACCCTGCGTACCGCCGATTCACACGCCCGCCCGCTGGTCCATTTTCGCCGCTCGCTGCCCAGGACCGTGTCCGGCCCGGTTCGCGCCGCCGTGGTCGGTGGCGGCATCGCCGGGGTCACCGCCGCGTTGCTGCTCGCCGAGCGCGGCGTCGCCGTGACCCTGCTGGAGCGGGCCCCGCAGCTCGGCGGACGGCTGGCCGCCTGGCCCCGCACGTTGCCGGACGGTACCCGCCAGATGGTGGAGCACGGCTTCCACGGCTTCTTCCGGCAGTATTACAACTGGCGGGACGTGCTGCGCCGGATCGACCCGGAGCTGGGGTTCCTGCGGCCGGCCGGCCGGTATCCGATCGTCTCGCGGCAGTGGCCCGAGGAGGACTTCACCGGGCTGCCCGGCCGCCCGCCGCTGAATCTGCTGGCGCTGGTGGCCCGGTCGCCGAGCCTGCGGCTGCGGGAGTTGCGCGGGGTGGACGGGGACGCGGCGCTACCGCTGCTGCAGTACTCGCGGGACGAGACGTACCGGCGTTTCGACTCGGTGTCGGCCGGTGACTTCCTGGACCGGCTCGGCATGCCGCCGCGGGCCCGGGCCGTGCTGTTCGACGTGTTCGCGCACTCGTTCTTCAATCATCCGGCGGAGATGTCGGCCGCCGAGATGATCATGCAGTTCCACTTCTACTTCCTGCGCAATCCGGAGGGGCTCGAGTTCGACGCGCCGGCGCAGGACTACCAGACCGCGATCTGGTCGCCGTTCACCACGCAGCTGGCGGCGCTCGGCGTGGACCTGCGCACCGGCGCCGCGGTCGAGGAGATCGAGCCGGGCTGGGCGGTCCGGCTGGCCGGCGGGGAGCGGATCGCCGCCGACCACGTGGTGCTGGCCGCCGATCCGGGTGCGGCGCGGGACCTGGTGGCGGCCTCGCCGGGACTGACCCGGCAGGCTCCGCGCCTGGCCGCGCAGATGGCCACGGTACGGACCACCGCACCGTACGCGGTCAGCCGGCTCTGGACCGACCGTGACTTCCGGCCCGGGCGCAGCGTGTTCTCCAGCGTGTCGCAGGAACCGACGCTGGACTCGATCACGCTGTACCACCGCATCGAGCGGGCCAGCGGGCAGTGGGCCCGGCGCACCGGGGGAGCGGTGGTGGAACTGCACGCCTACGCGGCGCCGGACGGCCGGGACGCCCGGGACCTGGGCGGCGCCATGTGGGCGGAGCTGTGCGGGCTGTGGGACGAGGCGGGCGCCATGGCCGTGCTGGACGCCGAGGAGCGGGTCGGTACGGACGCGCCGGCGTTCGGGGTGGGCAGCGACGCCACGCGGCCCGGGGTCCGTACCGACGCGGACGGCGTGTATCTGGCCGGTGACTGGGTGCGGACCCGCATGCCCAGTGCGCTGATGGAACGGGCGGCGGTGTCCGGGGCGATCGCGGCCAACGCGATCCTGCAGCGGCACGGTGCCCGGCCGGGGCAGATCTGGTCGGTGCCGGCGCGCGGCGTGCTGACCCGGAAGGGCGGCTGAGGCAAAGAGACGGACGACACACCGCCGGCCGGATTCGAGGCCGGAAAACCGCCGGAGATTGTCGTACCCGTTGGGCAGAGTGTCAGGGGTGACCACCCGAACCGGTCCTGACCTGACCGCTCCGGCCGCCGCGCCCGGCGAGCTGCGCCGCTGGCTGCCCAGCTATCTGCTGCTCGCGGCGATCTGGGGCACCAGTTTCCTCTTCATCAAGGTCGGCGTGCGCGAGGTGCACCCGCTGTGGCTCACCTTCGGCCGGGTCGCCGCGGGTGTCCTGACGCTGCTGCTGGTGCTGGCCGTGACCCGCGACCGGCTGCCCCGCGACCTGCGGCTCTGGGGGCATCTGTCGGTGGTCGCGTGCACCGGCGTGGTGCTGCCGTTCACGCTGTTCGGCTTCGGCGAGCAGCGGGTGTCGTCGGTGCTGGCCGGCATCTGGAACGCGGCCACGCCGCTGGCCGCGCTGCCGGTGGCGGTGCTGGCGTTCCGCACCGAGCGGATGACCTCGCGCCGGGCGGCCGGGCTGGGCATCGGGTTCGCCGGGGTGCTGGTGGTGCTCGGCGTGTGGCAGGGCGTCGGCGGTGCCCAGCTCACCGGGCAGCTGATGTGTTTCGGCGCGGCGATGTGTTACGCGTTCGCGATCCCGTACCAGAAGAAGTTCATCACCGGCCGCGCCGGCAGCGGCGTCTCGATGGCCGCGGCGCAGCTGCTGGCCGCCCTGGTCCAGCTCGCCGTGGCGGCGCCGCTGCTGGCCGGCGCCCCGCCGGACCCGGCCGCGCTCTCCGGCGACGTGCTGTTCAGCGTGCTGGCGCTGGGCGCGCTCGGCACCGGCGTGGCGTTCGTGCTCAACTTCCAGGTGATCCGGGTGGCCGGCGCCAGCACGTCGACGTCGGTGACCTACCTGATGCCGGTGGTCGCCACGCTGGTCGGCGTGCTGGTCCTGCGCGAGGACCTGCACTGGAACCAGCCGGTGGGCGCCGCCGTGGTGCTGGCCGGCGTGGCGGTCTCCCAGGGACTGCTGCCCCGGCGGCGCCGGTGACCGGGCCGCCGGTCAGCCGTGCCGGCCGCCGGGGCGCCACTGCAGGAGGGCAGCGCTGGCGTCGTCGCGCAGCTCGCCGTTCTCGTAGGACACGATGGTGTGGATCAGCCGGCGCATGATCTCGGCCGGTGGGGTGCCGCGGCCGAGCCGGTCGACCAGGAAGTCGCCGAGCCGGTCGAGGCCGAACAGTTCCCCGTCGGCGGACCGCGCCTCGGTGATGCCGTCGGTGTACAGCACCAGGGTGTCGTCCGGCCGCAGCTGCTGCTCGGTGACCCCGGGGCCGCGCGGCACCATGTGCCCCAGCCCGAGCGGCAGCGCGGTCGGCGTGGGGAGCGACGGCAGCGCCACCGTCCCACGGATCAGCAGCTCGCTCGGGTGCCCGGCGCTGATCCGGCGGTACGTGCCGGTCACCGTGTCCAGCTCGGCCAGCAGCGCGGTGACGAACGCGCCCGGATACTGGGCGCGGATCCACTTGTCGATCGACCGGTACGTGTCGGCCAGGTCGAGCCCGGACCGGCGGGCGTTGCGGTACGTGTTCAGCGTCAGCGTGGTCAGCGCGCTCGCGTCGATGCCGTGCCCGACCGTGTCGAAGAGCGCCACGTGCAGGATCTCGTCGTTCGCCGCGTAGTCGAACGCGTCGCCGCCCACGTCGTAGCACGGCTCCAGCACGGCCGTCACGATGGTGTCGTTGGCGGCGAACGACAGCGGCGGCAGCTGGTTCCAGACGATCTCCGCGGCCAGTTGCATGGGCAGCCGCCGCCGGGTGTGCTCCACCGCGTCGCCGTAGAACCGGCGGCTGGCGATCAGCTCCGCCACCAGGGCGGCGATCACCCGCAGGTCGTCGCGGAGCCGGTCGTCCGGGTCCGTCTTGAGCCGGGCGCGCAGCACGCCCAGCCGCTCGGCGCCGTGCAGCAGCGGCAGCCACAGCCGGACGCCGTCGTCGGTCTCGTCGAGCATCGGCTCGGCGTTGCGGAAGGCCCGGCCGGCGGCCGTACCGTCGACCACCATCTCCCGGTCCGGGCCGGGCGGGGTGCCCTTGAGCGGCCAGAGCGCGATCTGCTCGTAGTCGACGAGCAGGACGGCCACCTCGGTCGCGTCGAGGAACGGCGCCACGTCGGCGAGCGTGCCGGGCAGATCCTCGGTGCGGCCTCGGTGCCGCAGGTCCAGAAGCCGGCGGACGGCCTCCATGGGGTCGGGCATGCGGCACCTCCGCCTAGCGCGTCCCCCCATCCTGTCGGTGCGGCGTGGGGAAAGCCAGGCGGGGTGGGCCGCTGGTTGATCACGTGCGGTACCCGGGTTGGCCGGTCGACGGATGTGCGGCGCCGGGGTGACTGCCTAGCGTGATCGGGTGATCTGGGCCGAAGATCCGCGTTACCGGCGGCGACGCCGGTTTCCTTCAGTGCCGTCCGGCTCCGCCGATCACTGCGACATGGCCCGCGACCCCGACCCGCCGCTGCGCCCCGTCCTGGCCACGGTGGCGGTGCTGGTCGCCGGGTGTGCCTGGTACGCCGCGTACGTGACGGTCGGTGCCGGCACCGAGGCGCTCGCCTACTCGTTCCTGCCGATCGGCGGGCTGATCTCCTGGTTCGCGGTGTTCCGCCTGTGCCGCGGCGTGGCGCTCGGCCCGGTGGCGGTGCGCTTCTGGCGCCGCCTGCTGGTCGCGGTCGGCCTGCTCACCGTCGGGTACGGCTGGCTCGGCGTCGACATGCTGGTGCACCATCCCGACGCGGCCACCCGGACCATGCCGGTCCCGGCCGCCGCGCTGGTGGCGATCGGGTTCACGGTGGCCATGTGGGCGGTGGCCCGGGTGCCGGCCGGCTCACCGGCGCCGGGCGAGCGCTGGCGGCTGCACCTGGACCGCATGATTGCGTTCCTGGGCTGTTCCACCGTGCTGTGGCACTTCGGGCTGGCGCCCATGCTGACCGCGGACGAGCGGTGGAGTTCGCAGGCCATGGTGCTGGTCGCGCTCTCCTTCCTGCTCGCGGTCGGCGGGATCACCAAGGTGTCGTACCTCGCCGCCGGCGCGGTGGACCGCACCGCGATCCGGCTGATCGCGGCGATGGGCCTGACCGCCGCGGCGGTTGCCGTGCTCGCCGTGCGGTACGGCTACGCCGGTGGCGTGCCGGCCCAGTCCGTGGTCATGCCGGTCGCCCCGGTGCTGGTCACGCTCGCCGCCCGGGCGCAGTGGCACTCGACCGGCGTGGACCGCACCGCCCGGCGCCGGGACAACAAGCTGCTTCCGTACGCCGGGGTGGCCGCCGCCGCGGTGCCGCTGCTCGCGGTGGCGTTCGGCCCGGTGCACTGGACCGCCCGGACCGTCATCGTGGCCGCCGTGCTGGTGGCCGGCCTGATCACGGCGCGCCAGTTCGTGGCGTTCCGGGAGAACGCCCGGCTGCTGCACGAGAAGCGGGTCTCCGAGGAACGGCTGCAGCACGAGGTGACCCACGACGGGCTCACCGGCCTGGCGAACCGGGCGCTGTTCCGGGACCGGCTGGCCGCCGCGCTGGCCACCGGCGACGAGGGCGACGTCACGGTCCTGCTGATCGACCTGGACGACTTCAAGGCGGTCAACGACTCGCTCGGCCACGGTGTCGGCGACCGGCTGCTGGTGTCGCTGGCCCGGGTGCTGCGCGAGCAGACCGCGGGCGACGGGCTGCCGGTGCGGCTGGGCGGCGACGAGTTCGCGGTGCTGATGGTCGGCGGGACCGTGGTCGGCGAGACGGTGGCGCAGCGGCTGCACGAGGCGCTCAGCCGCCCGCTGGGCGAGGACCGGCTGCTGGTGCAGGCCAGCATCGGCATCGCCACCGCGGGCGCCGGCACCACCCGGGACGCCCTGCTGCGGCACGCCGACGTCGCCATGTACGCGGCGAAGCAGCGCGGCAAGGCCAACCACGTGCGGTTCGTACCGGGCATGGAGGAGCCGGTCCAGGCCCACATGCAGCTCGGCGGGGAACTGCGCCGGGCGCTCGACGCCGGCGAGTTCCGGGTGTTCTACCAGCCGGTGCTGAACCTGGTCACCGGCCGGGTGGCCGGCGTGGAGGCGCTGGCCCGCTGGCAGCATCCGACCCGCGGCCTGGTGTCCCCGGCCGAGTTCATCCCGGCCGCCGAGCGCACCGGACTGATCGTGCCGCTGGGCCGCTGGGTGCTGCGCGAGACCTGCCGGCAGGCCGCCGCGTGGCTGGCCGAGTTCGGCCCGGACGCGCTGGACAAGGCCGGCCCGAACGTGTCCGCGCGGCAGTTGCACGACCCCGACTTCGTGGCCGACGTGTCCGCCGCGCTGGCCGACAGCGGCCTGCCCGCCGACCGGCTGCTGCTCGAACTCACCGAGTCCGAGGTGCTCCGCGGCCGGCAGGTGTCCCAGGCGCTGCACCAGCTCGACGACATGGGCGTCCATCTGGCGCTGGACGACTTCGGCACCGGCGAGTCGTCGCTCAGCCTGCTGCGCTCGTTCCCGGCCGCGGTGGTCAAGCTGGACAAGTCGTTCGTCGACGGCATCGAGATCGACGACGGTGACCCGGCCGCCTGCGACGCCCGCCAGGCGGTCGCCCGGGCGGTGATCCAGCTCGCCGACGCGCTGCGGCTGGAGGCGGTGGCGGAGGGGGTGGAGAACGGCGCGCAGGCCGCGAAGCTGCGCGAGCTGGGGTACGTCCTGGGCCAGGGCTACCACCTCGCCCGGCCGATGCCGGCGGCCGACCTGACCCGGCTGCTGGCGGCCCAGCGGGACGCCGCGGCGCCGGCCACCCCGGAGTCCGTCGCCGCGGCGAACTAGCCGCTGTCCTAGGCTGTCGCCCATGGAGGCGGAGGCGCTGGGCCGGTGGCTGGACCGGCTGACCTTCGCCGACCTGGGCACCGACGAGGTGACCGCGCGCATCATCGACGCCGTGGTGGAGTGGGGCGAGGCGCAGCGCTGGCGGGTCTACCGGCGGGCGCCCAGCGTGGTGACGCTCCCGCCGCCGCTGGAGCGGCAGCACTCGGTGCTGGACGTGGCCTGCGCCCGGGCCGACGGCCCACCGCTCGCCGTCGAGGTGGACCACACCGACCGCCGGCGCACCGTCGACAAGCTCCTCGCCGAGGCCGAGGCCGGCCGGGTCGCGATCTGGGTGCGCTGGGGCACCGGCCCGTTCCGGCCGCCGCCGGCACCGGTGGCGATGGTCCCGTTCGAGGTCACCCGCCGGCCCGGGCGCCGGTACGCCCGCACCCACGACCGGCCCCCGCCCGCGCATTCCACCGGCATCGGCCGCGCCGAGGAGATGCCCATACCGTTCGGAGACCAGGCATGACCCAGGAATCCCCGGTACGCCGCGCCTGGCGGGTCACCGAGCCGCTGCACGCGCTGATCTACTTCGTGCCGGAGGCCCCCGAACGCTACGCGGCGCACGGGATCGACGGCATGACCGGCTACTTCGCGTCCCGGGCCGCCGCCCTCGGCCCGGTCGGCGCGGGCCCGGTCACCGCGCTGTTCTACAACTTCCACCCGCGCCTGGTGGCCCGCGCGCTGCCCGCCGCCTGGGCGGTCACCACGCCGGCGGCGATGCTCGCGGCCCGGATGGACGCGGCCGACGCGGCGCTGCGCCGGGGGCTGGGCGACGCGGTGGACTCCCCGGCGGTCGCCGAGGCCGCGGCGCTGGCCCGCCGCGCCGCCGAGTCCGCCGCGGCGTTCCCGGCCGGCCGGCCGCTGTACGCCGCGCACGCCGAACTGCCCTGGCCGGCCGAACCGCACCTGGTGCTGTTCCACGCGCAGACGCTGCTCCGGGAGTTCCGCGGCGACGGGCACTGCGCGGCGCTGCTGCAGGCCGGCGTGACCGGCCCGGAGTCGCTGGTGCTGCACGTGGCCTCCGGCGAGGCGGATGCGGGGTTCCTGCGGACCACCCGGGGGTGGAGCGCGGACGAGTGGGCGGGCACGGTCGACGGCCTGCGCGCCCGCGGCCTGCTGGCCGCGGACGAGCCGGTGCTCAGCGACGCCGGCCGGGAACTGCGGGCCGGTGTGGAGGCGGCGACCGACCGGCTGACCGAGCCGGCGTACCGGGTGCTGGGCGAGGCGGGGTGCACCCGCCTCGCGGAGCTGACCCGGCCGTTGAGCCGGACCGTGGTCAAGGCCGGGATGCTGAACCCGGCCACGATCGTGAATCCGCGCACCTGACGCCGGGCGGTACGCCAGGCTGGACGGGTGCAGGATCAGGCGCATCCCGAGACGTGGTGGGCACAGTTCCCGCCGTCCTCCGACCGGTTCGACCCGGCGTACCTGGTCGACGGCCTGGGTGACCTGATCATCCGGAAGGTCTCCGCGCCGCTGCTCCGGCAGGAGGTGAAGATCGCCACCGATGTCGTGGTGCGCGGGCTGAACCGGCCGGGCAACGCCGAACTCGCCGGCCTGGCGTCGGCGGCCGCGACCCGCCTGGCCACCACGCTGGAGCGGATGGCCGAGCGGTCCACCGGGTCCATCTCCACGGTCGAGGCCGCCGCGATGAGCCACGCCCTGCACGGCCGATACGCCCGGGCCGCGACCGAGGCCGAGTCGTTCGTGGGCACCCAGCCGTTGCTGCGGGTGTTCCTCGCCGCGCTGCGGCTGGAGCGGTTCGACATCCCGCTGGCGCTGCGCCTGCTGGAGGCGGACCGCGCGCCGGAGGAGGCGGTGCGGTCCGGGCTGCTGATCGGGCGGTACAGCTGGTGGCCGTCCTGGTTGCTGCACATCGTCACGGAGCGGGCCCTGGCCGGCACGCTGGACGAGGAGACGATCGCGGCGCTGGACCGCTGCGCGTACGCGGACCTGAGCCCGTTCCAGGCGCGGCTGGCCCGGCGCCTGCTCAGCGGCGAGGCCGGGCTGCTCGCCACGGCGGCGGAGCGGCTGGAGGGTCTCGGTGAGCGGGAGGCCGCGGACCGGCTGCGTGACGGTGATCTAAATGCGGTCGCGCTGGCGGCCCGTCTCGTGCCACGGTAGACCGAACGATCCGTCCGAATGAGACGGAGTTGTGGTTCATGTCATTGAAACTTTTGCATATTCTGACCAATCTTTATCTCGTGGCAGCCTTAACTTCCCGGTAACGTCCCTGGCGGACATCCTCGATGCACGGAAGTCGCCCGACGCACGGCGCGGGCCGATGCCGCGCGCCCTCGTCACCCCGCACTTCGACCGAGAGGCACCACGCCATGCAGCACGAGTCCCACCTCAGCAGACGAACTCTCCTCGGCGCCGCCGCGGCCGGAGCGGCCGCCGTCGGAACCTCCACAGTGCTCAGCTCACCGGCGCAGGCCGGCTCGGGGCACGGCGACGGACCCCACCGGGTGCCCCGCGACAACATCAGCGTCCAGCTCTACACGCTGCGCAACCAGCTCGAGATCAACCTCGAGGAGAGCCTGGCCGAGCTGGCCGAGATCGGTTACACCCGGGTGGAGCACGCCGGGTTCGTCGGCCGGACCGCGACCCAGTTCCGCGCCGCCCTGGACAACGCCGGCATCCGGGCCACCTCCGGGCACGCCGGCATCCCGCAGCCGTGGAACGCCGACACCTGGAAGCGCACGCTGGAGGACGCGGCGATCGTCGGCAACAAGTACATCGTCCACGCGTTCTTCGGGCTCGGGCCGAACGGGCCGGTCCGCGACGGCGCGGTGTACCGGGCGTTCGCGGACGACCTCAACAAGGCCGGCGAACTGGCCCGCCGGGCCGGCCTGAGTTTCGGCTACCACAACCACCACCTGGAGTTCGTCCGCCAGGACGGCGGCGACCGCACCGGCTTCGACATCCTCACCAGCCGGACCGACCCGCGCCTGGTGCACCTCGAGGTGGACCTCTACTGGGCCTGGCGCGGCGCCGCCGACCCGGTCGACCTGATCCACCGCCACCGTGGCCGGATCAAGCAGGTGCACGTCAAGGACATGGGCGTGGACACCAGCGCGTTCACCAACGCACCGATGAACGACCCGGGAGCCGGTCTGATCGACTTCGGCCGGATCTTCCGGCACGCCAAGGAGGCCGGACTGGTCGAGTACATCGTCGAGCGCGACGACGCGGGCACCCCGCCGCGCACCCCGGAGCAGGCACTGGACACCGCCCGAGTGGGCTACGAATTCCTCGAAGGATTGCGGTTCTGACATGCGACGAATCCTCACTGCCGCGGCCGGCGCGGTCCTCCTCGTCACCACCGTCACCGGGTTCGGCACTCCGGCCGCGGCCGCACCGCCGCCGGACTCCGAGTTCCAGAAGGTGACGCTCAACGACTTCCCCGGCGAGCCGATCGCGCTCGCCGTGCTGCCCGACGGCCGGGTGCTGCACACCGCCCGCAAGGGTCAGGTACGCATCCACGAGCCCCGGACCGGGCGCAACGTGCTGGCCGCGACGATCCCGGTCTACCTGCACGACGAGGAGGGCGTGCAGGGCATCGCGGTGGACCCGAACTTCGCCAGCAACCGGTGGGTGTACGTGTACTACTCGCCGGTGCTGGACACGCCGGCCGACAACCCGGCGACGCCGCTGGTGAACGAGGGCGACGCGCCGTTCACCGGCACCGCCGCCGACTTCGCGCGGTTCAAGGGCCACCTGCAGCTGTCCCGGTTCAAGCTCCGCGGCAACACCCTGGAACTCGGCACCGAGCAGAAGATCCTGCAGGTGCCGACGGACCGGGGCATCTGCTGCCACGTCGGCGGCAAGATCGACTTCGACGCCCAGGGCAACCTGTACCTGTCCACCGGCGACGACACCAACCCGTTCTTCTCCGCCGGGTACTCACCGGTCGACGAGCGCCCGGGCCGCAACCCGGCGTTCGACGCGCAGCGCAGCTCGGCCAACACCAACGACCTGCGCGGCAAGCTGCTGCGGATCAAGGTGAAGCCGAACGGGACGTACTCGATCCCGCGCGGCAACCTGTTCCAGCCCGGCACCGCGAAGACCCGGCCGGAGATCTACGCCATGGGTCTGCGCAACCCGTTCCGGTTCGACGTCGACGAGACCACCGGCGTGGTCTACCTGGCCGACTACTCCCCGGACGCGGACGAGCCGGACCCGCAGCGGGGGCCCGCCGGGCACGGCCGCTGGATGGCGATCGACTCCCCGGCCAACTACGGCTGGCCGTACTGCGTCGATCCGGGCCTGCCGTACATGGACTACGACTTCGCCACCGAGACCGCGAGCCGGCCGTTCAACTGCGCCCAGCCGGTGAACGACTCGCCGAACAACACCGGTCTGCGTAACCTGCCGTCGGTGAAGAAGGCGGAGGTCATCTACTCGTACGATCCCAGTGCCGAATTCCCGGAGCTGGGCGCCGGCGGGATCGGTCCGATGGGCGGCCCGGCGTACCAGTACGACGCGCGCAGCGACTCGCGGGTCAAGTGGCCGGCCCACTACGACGGCAAGCCGCTGTTCTACGAGTGGACCCGGGACTACGTCAAGGCGTTCTCGCTGGACGCCGACGACCAGGTCACCGCGATCGAGTCGGTGGTGCCGTCGATTCCCATCGACAACCCGATGGACGTCGAGTTCGGCCCGGACGGCGCGCTGTACGTCCTGGAGTACGGCGACGGGTACTTCTCCGAGAACCCGGAGGCCCAGCTCGCCCGGATCGACTACGCGCCGTCCAACAAGACGCCGGTGGTCAAGGTCAACGCGGAGAACGTGGTCGGGGACGCGCCGCTCACGGTGTCGTTCACCAGCGCCGGCACCGTCGACCCGGACGGCGACGCCCTGAAGTACGCGTGGGACTTCGACGCCGACGGCGACGTGGACTCGCGGCACCCGTACCCGTCGTTCACCTACACCGAGAACGGCGATTACCGGGCCACGCTGAAGGTCACCGACTCGACCGGCCGGTCCGCGTCCGCGGAGTACCTGGTGCACGTCGGCCCGGTGGTCCCGACGGTGTCCTTCGTGACGCCGGCCGACGACCAGCCGTTCGAGTTCGGCGACACGGTGAACTTCGAGGTCGCGGTGGCCGACGACGAACCGGTCAACTGCTCCGCGGTCACGGTCCGGTTCATCCTGGGCCACAACGAGCACGGGCACGAGATCTCCACGGCCTCGGGCTGCACCGGATCGTTCACCACGTTCCTCGACCCGGGGCACTCCGGTGAGGGGAACATCGCCGCGGTCTTCGTGGCGGAGTACACCGATGCCGACGGTCAGACCGGCACGACGATGGTGGTTCTGCAGCCGCAGGACTGAACGGAAGGTTAAGGCCGGGTGTCCACGGGGCGCCCGGCCTTTGCCGTATGCGCGTAGCGTCACCTCATCGTTACTTATCGATGAATTTAGGGAAACGGCGGGTTAACGCGAGCGGAACTTCGTAACTTCACACGTTCACGTGCTGGAAAGTCCCCGGCCGCGCCCGCCACGATCCTCTCGTGACCCAAGATTTCGTGATCCTGACATTGGTGATCATCACTGCCCTCGGCTTTGATTTCACCAACGGATTCCACGACACCGCGAACGCGATGGCCACCTCCATCGCCACCAAGGCCCTGCGGCCGAAGACCGCCGTCGCCCTCTCCGGCATCCTGAATCTGATCGGTGCGTTCCTCTCCGTCGAGGTCGCGCTGACCGTCACCAACGCGGTGGTGAAGATCCAGGACAAGACCGGGGCGCCGCGCGCCGAACTGCTCGCCGACGGCGGCACCGCGCTGCTGCTGATCATCCTCGCCGGCCTGGTCGGTGGCATCGTGTGGAACCTGTTCACCTGGCTGCTCGGCCTGCCGTCCAGTTCCTCCCACGCGCTGTTCGGCGGGCTGGTCGGTGCCACCATCGCCGGCCTGGGCTGGGCCGGGGTGAACTGGAACGGCGACGGCTCGAAGCTCGACGGCGTGGTCGGCAAGGTGCTGCTGCCCGCGGTGCTGTCCCCGGTCATCGCCGGCCTGGTGGCCGCGGTCGGCACCTGGCTGATCTACCAGGTCACGGTCGGCGTCGCGAAACGCTTCACCGACCAGGGCTTCCGGTGGGGCCAGATCGGCAGCGCCTCGCTGGTCTCGCTGGCGCACGGCACCAACGACGCGCAGAAGACCATGGGCGTCATCACGCTCGCGCTGATCGCCTCCGGGCACTGGAGCCAGACCGGGGCGGTGCCGCTGTGGGTCAAGGCCTCCTGTGCGGTGGTGATCGCGCTCGGTACGTACCTCGGGGGCTGGCGGATCATCCGTACCCTCGGCAAGGGTCTGGTCGACATCGCGCCCCCGCAGGGGATGGCGGCGCAGTCCGCCGCGGCCGCGGTCATCCTGGCGTCCAGCCACCTCGGTTTCGCGCTCTCCACCACGCACGTGGCCACCGGATCCATCCTCGGCTCCGGGGTCGGCCGCCGCGGAGCCGCGGTGCGCTGGCGGCTGGCCGGCCGGATGGTCGGCGCCTGGCTGATCACGCTGCCCGCCGCCGGCTTCGTCGGCGCCGCGGTGTGGGCCGCCGGCAACCTGATCGGCGGGCTCGGCGGAGCGATCGCGATCTTCGCGCTGCTGCTGGTCGCGGCCGGCGGGATGTACCTGTGGTCGCGTCGGACCCCGGTCGGCCACCACAACGTCAACGACGAGTGGGACGGCGCGGTGTCACCGGCCGCCGACCCGGTGCCCGCCACCACGGCCGGCTGAGAGGACGATCATGCACAATCTCGGATTCGCGCTGGAGGGCGCCGGTCAGGTGCTGGCGGTCTGCCTGGTCCTCGGCGCCGGGCTGCCGGCCCTGTTCGCGCTCGGCGTGCGGGCGCTGGCCTACGGGACCGGCGGCGAGCCGCGGGTGCACACGACCGGGGTCTCCGCGCCCACCCCGAACCGGATCGGCACCACGGTGGCGTACGCCTGCTTCACGGTCGTGGTGCTCGCCGTCGCGCTCGGCATCACGTTCATCGTGGCGTCCGGCTTCGGCAAGGCGCTGAGCTTCGAGCACATCTACCCGACGCTGGTGAACAAGAACTGATTCTGTCGTACCCCTCTGCCACTCTCTCCGGCATGACGGAACAGCGGGTGGCAGTGGTGACCGGCGCCAGCCGGGGAGTCGGCAAGGGGATCGCCCTGGCGCTCGGCGCGGCCGGTCACGTGGTCTACGTGACCGGCCGTTCGACCGCCGGGCGGCCGACCTATCCGAGCGTCGGCGGCACCGTGGAGGACACCGCCCGGGCCGTGACGGCGGCCGGCGGCCGGGGGATCGCGGTGGCCTGCGACCACACCGACGACGACCGGACGGCCGCGCTGTTCGAGCGGGTCCGGGCGGAGAGCGGCGGGCTCGACCTGCTGGTCAACAACGTGTGGGGAGGCTACGCCGCCCACCACGAGGACCGGCACGCCGACATGGCGGGCCCGTTCTGGGAGCAGCCGTTGCGGGTGTGGGACGACATGTTCGCGGCCGGGGTCCGGGCCCACTACGCGGCCACCGTGTTCGCGGTGCCGGTGCTGCGCCCGGGCGCGCTGGTGGTCACGGTGTCGTTCTTCCCGGGCAGCTATCCGAGCGGCGACGACCAGGTGGCGTATTCCGTGGCCAAGGCGGCCGACGACCGGATGGTCGCGGTCACCGCCGCCCAGCTGGCCGCGCGGGACGTCACCGCGGTGGGGCTCTATCCGGGCCTGGTGCGCACCGAGGGGGTGATGCGGGCGGCCGACTACTTCGACCTGTCCAACTCGGAGTCGCCGGAGTTCGTTGGCCGGGCGGTGGCCGCGCTGGCCGCCGATCCACAGGTCGCCCGCCACCGCGGCCGGTGCCTGGTGGCCGCCGAGCTGGCCGCGGAGTACGACTTCACCGACCTCGACGGTTCCCGCCCGGCCACGGTCCGGCCGCAGTTCGCCGAGCGTGCCCGGGTGCCCTGACCGGCGCCGACGGTGGTGGCCGGAGCGTGTGCGCGCTCCGGCCGGACCGTCACCGGTTGGCCTTGACCGCCCGGTCGTAGGCCTGCCGGGCCTCCGGGGAGTACCACGGGTAGTCCCGCAGCGCGGCGAGCACCTGGGTCGGGCTCTCCGGCAGCTTGTCGAGCTTGGCGCGCCGCGGCCCGGCCGTCGCCTTCGGAGCGCCCTCCAGCGCGCCGAGTTCGATGCCGAGCGCCTCGTCCAGGTGCGCCTGCGACTCGTCGGGCAGATCGCCGGCCTCGGGCGTCGGGTCCTCGTCCTCCTCGACGTACACCGAGTCGGTCGGTTTCGGCTTGCTGGCCGGCTTGCTGGTCGGCCTGTTCGCCGGCTCGCTCGTCGGCGGTGCCGAGGGCGGCTCGGACGGCACCGCCACGGAAACCACGGGGGAGGGCGGCGGGTCGGCCGGTTCGGCATCGTCACCGCAGGCGGCGGCGGACATCAGCACGGGTACGAGGACGAGCAGTCGTAGATCGATGCGGGGCATCCCGACATCCTGCTCACCCGGCGCAAGCCGCTCAACCCCGGGGTCCTGGCGGTCCGGCGGCGGGCGACCGTCTTGTCCAAGGTCTTTTTGGTGCCATCTCCGCATACCGGACAAGATGCTGCCGCCGGAGCCGACCCGGTGGTGAGGCGTGACGACGCCGGGGCGCTCCGGTGGAACCCCCGCGCGGTCAGACCCGGGCCAGCTCCCGGGCCAGCACGCCGACGTCCGGCTGGTCGGTGAACAACCCGTCCACGCCGGCCCGCAGGAACACGATCTGCTCGTCCAGCGCCCGGCCGTACCCGGCCGCCTCGGTGCCCACCCGGTAGTCGGCCGGCAGGAACTGGTTCTCCGCCCGGAACGTGTACGGGATGACCTGCAGCCCGGCACCGTGCGCGCGGCCCACCAGGCCGGTCGGCTCACCCAGCGTGCCGTCCGGGTTGCGGGCCACCACCTGGTTCTTCTCCGGGCCGAGCGCGTCGACGTACCCGGACAGCTCGCGCAGACCGGCCGGGGTCAGGTACTCGGCGTACGTCCGCGGGTCCCCGAACGGCCCGCCCGAGCCGCCGGTGAGGAACACCAGCGGCACCCGCAGCCGATGGTCGCGCCGCAGGCCGCGCAGGTTGACCGCCTCGAACGACTGCACGAACACCTTGGCGCCGGGCCGGTCCAGCCCGTGCCGCCGCAGCGCGCGCACCAGCGGGGTCTCCAGATCCAGGCCCAGGCCCCGGAAGTACGTGGGGTGCTTCGTCTCCGGGAACACGCCGATGTCCCGGCCCAGTTCCCGGGACAGCCGGGCCCGCAGCTGCAGCACCTCGGTCAGCGTGGGCACCTCGAACAGCCCGTCGTACAGCGTGTTGTGCGGTCGCAGCTGCGGGATCCGCTCGACCGCGCGCAGCGTCTTCAGCTCGGCCAGCGTGAAGTCGTGGGTGAACCATCCGGTGGTGGACACCCCGTCGATCACCACGGTCCGCCGCCGGGAGGCGAACTCCGGCCGCGCGGACACGTCGGTCGTGCCGCCGATCTCCGGCTCGTGCCGCGCCACCAGCACCCGGTCCTTCGTGCTGACCAGGTCCGGCTCGATGTAGTCGGCACCCATCCGGGCGGCCAGCTCGTACGCGGCCAGGGTGTGCTCCGGCCGGTAACCGGACGCGCCCCGGTGCCCGACCACCAGCGTGCGCCTGGCGGGCCGGGCGGACGCCACGGCCGGCGCGGCGGAAGCGACGAGCGGGGCGCCGGCGGCCAGCGTCCCCCAGCGCAGCACCTGACGGCGGTCTGCCACGGGTTCTCCACGGGACGAGCGGGCGACCGTCGCCGCGCCTCCCGACGGCCAGTCGACGTGATCAAGTCGTCCACCAGGCGAAGCCGACGTAGCGGCCCGGCGAAATCGCCTGGTCCACGCGGCGGTCGTTTGCCGCCGGAAAGTACCTCCGGCCACCCGTTCATCCGTTGAGGCAAGAAGACCGTAAACATTACTGTGGATATCCGAGCGCTCACCGTGAGCGGCCTTCGTGGGGTGACACCTTGGGACTCTTCCCGCGCCGCGCCCGACCGCAGCGACCGGTCGACCGGTACGGCCACAAGCCCGGCGCCCGCCCGGGTGGCTCGCACGAGCCGCTGTTCGACCCGGTTCGCCGAATGAGCACCGACCCGGCCGGCGTGCCGATCGAGCCGCCGGCCCGGCCCGGCGATCCCACCGAGCTGCTGGGCCGCAGCGTGCTCGCCGCCCGCACCCAGCAGCTCCTCCGCACGTACGGGCTGGTGCCGCGGGCCGGGCTGTCCCGCTCGTACTCGGCGCGGGACCGCGGCCTGGAGATCGCCGCCGACGCCCACGGCACGGTCACCGCGGTCTTCCTGCACTTCCACGGCGACGACGGCTTCGCGTCCTACCGCGGCGAGATCCCGGGCGGGGCCGGCCGGCTGTCCCGGCGTTCGGCGTTGTGGGCGGAGCTGGGCCGGCCGGGCGAGAGCGGGGAGGCCTACCGGGAGAAGTTCCTCGGCGACTTCGGCCCGTGGGACCGGTGGACGTTGCCGGGCTGCACGCTGCACGCCCAGTACGGGCTGGACGGCGAGCGGCTGCACCGGATCACGCTGACCCCGCCGCCCGGCAACGCCGCCGCCTAGCTGGCGCCCAGGCGGAGCTGGGTCCAGTCCAGCAGGCCGGCGCCGAGGTCGCGTACCTCCCGCAGCAGCCCCAGCCGCGCCGCCCGCAGCGCCGGATCGTCCGCCATCACGAACACCTCGTCGAAGAACCGGCCGACCGCCGCGGCGAGCGGTCCCGCGGCCGCGCCCAGACCGGCCGGATCGGACACCGGCGGCAGCCCGCGCACCGCCTCGTGCAGCGCCACCTCGGCCGGCTCCTTGAGCAGCGCCGGGTCGTAGCCGGCCGGGGTGTCCGCGGGCACGATCCGCCGGGCCCGCTGGACCGCCTCGGCGACCGCCACGAACGCCGCGTCGCCGGTCAGCGTGGCGAGCTGGGCCAGGAACCGGTCGGCCACCGACGGGCGGCCGGCCTGCGGCAACACCGCCCGGACCCGGTCCACCGGATGGCCCTCCTCGGTGAGCGCCTGCTCCAGCCGCTTCGCCAGGAACCCGGCGGCGTCCGCCAGCACCGCCCCGGTCACCTCCACCGGCTGCAGGTCGCCGGCCCGGCGCAGGGCGTCGGTCAGGCTGATCCCGGCCAGCGCGGGGTGGGCGCGGTGCACGGCGATCAGGCCCAGCGCCGCCCGGCGTACCGCGAACGGGTCGCTGCTGCCGGTCGGCAGGCCCACCGTGGCGGCCAGGCCGGCGACCAGGTCCAGCCGGTCCGCCAGGGACAGCAGCGCGCCCGGCAGGGACGCGGGCAGCGCGTCCCCCGCGGACCGGGGCAGCTCGGCCTCGTATACGGCCTGGGCGACCTGCCGGCTCTCGCCGGCGTTCAGCGCGTAGTCCCGGGCCATCACCCCGGCCAGGCTGGTCATCTCCGTGACCAGCTGGGAGCCGAGGTCGAACTTGACCAGCGGCGCGGCCCGGTCCAGTGTGGCGGCGTCCGGAGCGGACAGGTCCACGTCCGCGGCCAGGGCCGACGCGAGGGTGGCGATGCGCCGGGCGCGGTCGGCCATCGAGCCGAGCTTGTCGGTGAAGGTCAGCCGGGACAGCCGGTCGCGCATGGCGGTCAGCGGCGTCTGCCGGTCGGCGCGGTAGAAGAACGCCGCGTCCTCGTACCGGGCCCGCAGCACCGCCTCGTTGCCGGTGCGCACCAGGCCGACGTCGACCACGCCGTTGGCCACCGCGACGAACATCGGCAGCAGCGCGCCGTCCGCGTCCCGCACCGGCAGGTACCGCTGGTGCTTGCGCATCACCGTGGTGAGCACCGCGTCGGGCAGCGCCAGGTAGCTCTCGTCGAACGTGCCGAGCAGCGGGTTCGGCGCCTCGACCAGATAGGTGATCTGGTCGATCAGGGCGCTCTCGCCGGCCACGTCGATCCGGCCGTCCGGGTAGACCAGGTCCTGCGCGCCGGTGACGATCAGGTCGCGCCGGTCCTCGGCGTCCGCCACCACGCCGTTGACCGCGAGCGTCTCGGCGAACGTCTCGGCCGACGCGATCTCCAGCACCGGCGCCTCGGCGGTGCGCAGCACCCGGGTCCGCCGCCCGGCGGCCAGCGTGGACACCGCCACCGGCACCACGTCGTCGCCCCAGAGCGCGAGCAGCCAGCGGACCGGCCGGGTGAAGGCGAGCTGCGGATCGTTCCACCGCATGTTCTTCGCCGACCGCAGGGCACCGACCACCTTGCCCAGCACGTCGGCCAGCACCTCCGGGGCGGCCCGCCCGGTCTCGTGCTTCTGCACGAAGACGCCCACCTCGTCGCGGGACACCGATTCCACGGGTACGCCCTGGGAACGCGCGAACCCGGCCAGCGCCGGACCGTGCGCCGCCTTCAGCTTGGGCCCGCGGACCGTACGGACGTGGTCGGACTCGCGGGCGGCGACGTCACCCACCACGGCGACCAGCCGGCGCGGCGTGGCGACCACCCGGATGTCGCCGTGCGTCAGCCGGGTGCCGGCGAGCCGGTCGGTCAGTTCGCGTTCCAGCTGGTCGCGGGCGGCCCGGGCCTCGGCGGGCGGCATCTCCTCGGTGCCCACCTCGAAGACCAGCATCCGCGGCGTGTCCTGTGGTGCCGGCGTGCCGGCGGGTGCGGCCGGGGTGGGCCGGGCGCTGACCCCGAGTGGGTGGCCCAGTTCGTCGCGCTTGGCGACCCACAGCCGCGCCACGTCGCCGGCCAGCCGGCGCATCCGGGCGAACTCGGCCGCGCGCTCGGCGGTGGAGACCGCGCCGCGCGCGTCCAGCACGTTGAACGCCTGGGAACACTTCAGGACGTACGTGTGGGCCGGCACCGGCAGCCCCGCGTCGACCATCCGCTGGGCCTCGCCGGCGTACAGCTCCAGCAGCTGCCGGTTGGCGCCGACGTCCGCGTCGTCCAGGTAGTAGCGGGACATCTCGTACTCGGCCTGCCCGAACACCTCGCCGTAGCTCACCCCGGGCGAGTAGGCGATATCCTTGAAGTGCTGCACGTCCTGCAGCGCCATCAGGATCCGCTCGATGCCGTACGTGATCTCCACCGCCGGCGGCTCCAGATTCAGCCCGCCGGCCTGCTGGAAGTAGGTGAACTGGGTGATCTCCAGCCCGTCCAGCCACACCTCCCAGCCCAGGCCCCAGGCGCCCAGTGCCGGCGACGCCCAGTTGTCCTCCACGAACCGGACGTCGTGCGCGCTCACGTCGATGCCCAGCGCGGCCAGGCTGCCCAGGTACAGCTCCTGGGCGTCGCCCGGCTCCGGCTTCAGTACCACCTGCACCTGGGTGTGCGTCTGGATGCGGTTCGGGTTCTCGCCGTACCGGGAGTCGTCGGGCCGCACGGACGGCTCCACGTACACCACCCGCCACGGCTCCGGACCGAGCACCCGCAGGAACGTGGCCGGATTCAGCGTCCCGGCGCCGACCTCGGTGTTCATCGGCTGGACGGTCAGGCAGCCCTGTTCCGTCCAGTAGGCGATCAACCGGGCCAGCGCGTCCTGCATGGTGAGCATGGAAGGGAAGTCTATGGCCGGTCAGCGCGCCGGTTGCACACCGCCACCCTGACGCTTCGCCCGGTACATCGCCGCGTCCGCGCCGCGCATCAGCGACGCCACGTCGTCGGCGTGGTCCGGGAACATCGCGACGCCGATGCTGGCGCCGACCTCCACCTTTCCGCCCTCGATCAGGTAGGGGTCGCGCAGCCGCTCGTGCAGCCGGTCCGCGATCGCCGCCGCCCGCTGCGGGTCCGGGTCGCGCAGCAGAATGGCGAACTCGTCGCCGCCCAGCCGGGCCACCAGGTCGTTCGACCGCAGCGTGCCGATCAGGCGGCGGCCCACCGCGTGCAGCAGCGCGTCGCCGACGTGGTGCCCGCGGGTGTCGTTGACCTGCTTGAACCCGTTCAGGTCGAGCAGCAGCAGCGCCATCCGGCGACCGGACGAGCCGGCCTCGGCGATCGCCTCCTCCGCCGTCTCCAGCAGGTGCGAGCGGTTCGGCAGTCCGGTCAGCGCGTCGTGGAACGCCTGCCGGGTCAGCTCGGCCATGTGCGCCTGCTCGGCCTGGCGCATCCGGGCGCTGTCCACGATCAGTGCGCCCTCGACGGCGAGCTGGGCGGCGAGCACCCGGTCGTGGCTGCTCCATTCCCGGCTCCGGCTGTCTCCGCACATCACCATGCCGACCGGGCCGTGCGCGGACATCAACGGCATCGCGATGTACGACCGCAGCCCCATCGTCTCGACGAACCCGCCGTCGCGTACCGGCGTGGACAGCACGTCCTCGACCAGCATCGGCCCGCCGGCCTCGATCGCCGCCCGCCACACCGGCGAGTCCGCGGCGACCTTGCCGACCAGGTTGCGGCCGAGCTTCTCGTCCAGTCCGGCGCCGATGTTGCCGCCGAACGCGTGCATGATCCGCCCGTCCGCGTCGACCAGGTGCATCGCGGCGTGTTCGGTGCGGAACGCCTCGGCGACCGCGGTGGCCAGCAGCCGGCCGGCCGCCTCCACGCTGGTCGCGACCGTACCCTCCTCGAAGAGCTTGCGGATGGTGGCGGTGGAGTGCGTGATGAACTGGCGCTGCCGCTCCGCGGCCAGCGACTGCAGCGTGGTGGCGAAGTGCAGGCCGACCGCGGCTACCACGTCCGGGCGGAGCACGTCCGGCCCGAGACCGGCCAGCAGGAGTACGCCGACGGTCTGCCCGCCGACCCGCAACCGGACCGCGATGCGGGTGCCGTCGCTGACCGGGGGCCCGCCGGCCGGGACCCGGAACACCTTTCCGGCCAGCATCATGTCGTCGCGGGTGTGCGCCGGCCCGGCCAGGCGGGTCAGCGTGCCGTCCTCCGGCGCCAGCGTGAACACGGTCACGGTGCTCAGCCCCAGCGTGCCCAGGTACTGGTGGACGACGCCGACCAGATGGTCGACCGAGGCGATGTCCCGGGTCATGAAGGACACCAGCTCCACCAGGAGCGCGGCCTGCGGATCGTGGGCAGGGTCGGGTTCCGGTGCCAGAATGGCACCGGCCGGACGCACCTCGCTCCCCACCGTCACGTTCCTGATGTTCGGCAGCTACGGCCGCCGGTTGAGGGCTCCGGCCCGGCCAACCCCCGCGCCCTCGTGGGCTACCGTGTCCCGCGAAGAGGCGGAAAGGGGACCCCCAGGATGAAGGTGTGTGTCGTCGGCACGGGTTACGTCGGGCTCACCACCGGCGTCAGCCTGGCCTTCCTCGGCCATGAGGTCACCTGCGTCGACCTGGATCCGGCGAAGGTCGACATGTTGCGTGGCGGCCGGTCACCGATCTACGAGCCGCACCTGGAGTCGGTGCTGGCCGAGGCGGCCGAACGCCTCACCTTCACCACCGACTACGCGGACGGCGTGCCCGGTGCCGACGTGGTGTTCATCGCGGTGCAGACCCCGTCGCTGCCGGACGGCAACCCGGACCTGCAGTACCTGCGCTCGGCCGCGGAGACCGTCGGCCGGCACGTCGGCGGCGACTTCACCGTGGTGGTGAACAAGTCGACCGTACCGATCGGCAGCAGCAACTGGGTCGACTCGATCCTGCGCGAATCGTTCGAACGCACCCACGGCCGCCGCCCCGACGGCGAGTTCTCGGTGGCGTCGAACCCCGAGTTCCTCCGCGAAGGCGTGGCGATCTTCGACTCGCTGTACCCCGACCGCATCGTGGTCGGCTCCGACAACCCGCGCAGCCTGGACGTGCTGAACCGGCTCTACCGGGCGGTGCTGAACCAGACCTTCACCCCGCCCACCTTCCTGCCCCGTCCCGGCGGGATCGGCGCGGTGCCGATGGTCTCCACCGACCTGGCCTCCGCCGAGCTGATCAAGTACGCGGCCAACGCGTTCCTGGCCACCAAGATCAGCTTCATCAACGAGGTCGGCCGGCTGGCCGGCAAGGTCGGCGCGGACATCACCCAGGTGGCGCGCGGTATCGGCCTGGATGCCCGGATCGGCCCCCGCTTCCTGCAGCCCGGCGTGGGCTGGGGCGGCTCCTGCTTCGGCAAGGACACCGCCGCCCTGATCACCACGGCCGGCGAGTACCACCACGAGATGCCGATCGTCAGCGCCGCCCGCGAGGTCAACCAGCAGCAGCGCCGGGTGGTGGTGGACCGCCTGCTGGACGAACTGCGCATCCTCAAGGGGCGCCGGATCGGGCTGCTCGGCCTCGCGTTCAAACCGGACACCGACGACCTGCGCGACGCACCGGCCATCGACATCGCCCGGCAACTCGGTGCGCGCGGCGCCCGGGTGGTCCTGCACGACCCGGTGGCCGGGGACCGGTTCCGCCGCGAACAGCCGGACCTGGCCGGCCGCCTGGCGAGCACCGTCGAGGAGGTCTTCGACGACAGCGACGCCGTGGTGCTGGTGACCGAGTGGTCGCAGTACCTGGACCTGGACTGGGGCAAGTTCGTCGGCCTGATGCGGACGCCGGTGCTGCTGGACGGTCGGCACTGCCTGGAGCGGGGACGCCTGGAACGGTTGGGTTACCGGTACCTGTCTACTACCGGGTGAGGTGCGGACGGCGGCGTGCGCGCGGCCGTCCGCCGTCTTCCGCGGTGCCGTCTTCCGCGGTGCTGTCTTCCGCGGTGCTGTCTTCCGCGGTGCTGTCTTCCGCGGTGCTGTCTTCCGCGGTGCTGTCTTCCGCGGTGCTGTCTTCCGCGGCGTGCAGTCTGCTGCCGTCCGCTCGCGGCGTCTCATCACTCGCCGCCCTGCCCGCCGGCCGTCCGCCTTCTCGCCTTCCGTCGGCCGCCTTCCCGTCGGCCGCAGGCTCGCCGGCCTTCTTTCCATCGGCCGCGGCCTCGCCGGCCGGGACGTCTCCGCCGATCTTCAGCTGCGCTGTCTGGATTGTCTGTTTGATGCGACTTTATTCCGCCATGACTCCAAGCTTGGCGGGCCGAGGGCCGGGAAGGCGTGCCGAGGGCGTCGTTGTGGTTCGGCCGGCGTCGGGTGCGTGTGGTTTCCGGGTGCGGCGCGCGCCCCGTCTCAACACGCGTGCTCGGTCGATCGGGTTGTGTGGTTTTCAGGCGCGGATGGAGCCCTTCCTCGACACGCTGGGCGAGGGTGGAGGGGGTGTGTGGTTTTCGGGTGCGGAGGGGGCCCTTTCTCGACACGCCGGGACAGGGTGGAGGGGGCGTGTCGAGTTAGGGCGCGGAGCGACCCCTTTCTCTGCGCGCGGTGGAAGGGCGGCGGTGGTGTGTCGAGTTTCGGCCGCGGAGCAGGCCGTTTGTCTACACGTCGTGCCGGGGTTGAGGGCGCGGAGCGGGTCGTTCGTCCACATGCCGTTGCGGACCGGTCGTTCGCGGGGCCGCCGGATCGAGGTGGCGTCGAACAACGCCACACCACGCCGACGAATCGGGCACCACGGCTCCAGAATCGACGATGTGGGGCCCTGAGGGCGGTGGGGGTCCATGTTGGAAAGTGTCCAAGGATTGACGATCTTTGCGAGGAAACCTTGACGTTACCTGCGCAACGTTGTTGAAATGTGTTGGCTCATGGCGGTCCGCGAGCGGTCACGGTCGGTCCGGTGTGGATTGCCCGAGTGCTGTGGGTGCTGTTCGCGGCACCTGACTCTTCCGCTCCGAAGGGACGTTCGCGCATGACCACACCCGGTTCACGAACCAGGCGGGCGCTCAGTGCGGCCGCCGCGACCCTGCTCGCGGTCGGCCTCGCCGGCCCGGCGGGCGCTGCGCCGTCGCGCGCCGCCGCCGCACCGACCTGGCAGAAGGGCGTTCCGCCACTGTCCACCCCGTGGACCGACGAGGTGGGTCCGGACAACGCTCTGCCGGAGTATCCCCGGCCGCAACTCACCCGCGACGCCTGGCAGAACCTCAACGGTGTGTGGGAGTTCGCCCGCGCCGACGTGAACCAGGCGCCCCCGGTCGGCCGGACGCTGGGCGAGCGCGTGCTGGTGCCGTACCCCATTGAATCCGCTCTTTCCGGCATCCAGCGGCACGAGGACCGGATGTTCTACCGGCGCACGTTCACCGTGCCCGCCGCCTGGAAGGTGAAGCAGGGGCAGCGCCTGGTGCTGCACTTCGGCGCGGTCGACTATGACGCCAAGGTGTGGGTGAACGGGGTCCAGGTCGCCACCCACCGCGGCGGTTACGACGGGTTCGACGTCGACGTCACCGGCGCGCTCAAGGGCAACGGGCCGCAGGAGCTGATCGTCTGGGCCGAGGATCTCACCGACGCCACCGGGCAGCCGATCGGCAAGCAGCGCCGGCAGAGCGACCGGGGGATCTTCTACCAGGGCAGTTCCGGCATCTGGCGGACGGTGTGGATGGAGCCGGTGCCGGACGCCCACATCGAGGGTCTGAAGATGACGCCGGACGTCTCGGCCGGCGCGCTCAAGCTCACCGTGCGGGCGAACGGCGCCTCGGGACACACCGTGAAGGCCGTGGCCCGCAACGACAAGGGCGTGGTGGTCGGGCAGGTCACCGGCGCGGCGGGCGCGGAACTCACGCTGCCGGTGCGCAACCCGAAGCTCTGGTCGCCGGACCGGCCCTACCTGTACGACCTCGAGGTGACGTTGCGCGACCGCGGGACGCTGGTGGACTCGGTCGGGTCGTACTTCGGCCTGCGTGAGATCGGCAAGAAGGCGGGTGCGGACGGCAAGCTGCGGATCGCGCTGAACGGCGAGATCCTGTTCAACCTGTCCACGCTGGACCAGGGCTTCTGGCCGGACGGGCTGAACACCGCACCGACCGACGCGGCGTTGCGGTTCGACCTGGAGGCGCACAAGCGGCTCGGCTTCAACACGGTGCGCAAGCACATCAAGGTGGAGCCGGACCGCTGGTTCTACTGGGCGGACCGGCTGGGCCTGCTGGTGTGGCAGGACATGCCGTCGGCCAACACCGGGCCGATTCCGGAACAGTGGCGCGGTCAGTTCGAGGCGGAACTGCACGAGATGGTACGCGAGCACGACAGCTGGACGTCGATCATCGCCTGGGTCCCGTTCAACGAGGGCTGGGGCGAGTGGAGCCGCGAGGACACCGGCCGGATCGCCGAGGAGGTCCGGGCTCAGGACCCGACCCGGCTGGTCAACGCGCACAGCGGGGTGAACTGCTGCAACTCGCACGGTGACTCCGGCAAGGGCGACGTGATCGACTTCCACGAGTACAACCAGGGTGGCCCGGCAGCGCCGGCGCCGGACGCCAACCGGGTGTCGATCGACGGCGAGCACGGCGGTTTCGGCCTCGAGGTGCCCAACCACATGTGGTTCGGCGAGGGCCACGGGTACGCCGATCTGCTGCCCAGCTCGGACGCGCTGACCCGCCGGTACGTGAGCAACGAGCAGGAACTCATCGCCACCGCCCAGCGGTGCGGCATCAGCGGTTCGATCTACACCCAGATCACCGACGTGGAGCACGAGGTCAACGGCTTCTACACGTACGACCGTCAGGTGGAGAAGATGGACTTCACCAAGGTGCGCAACGTGAACCGGCGGATCATCCGGGAGGCCGACGGCTCGGGCACCGGTCTGCCGGAGCCGCCGGCCGGTACGCCGGGCCTGGCGGGCGTCGCGGCCTACCCGCTGGACGGCACCACCGAGGACACCGCCGGGAACCGGGACGCCACGCTGGTCGGCGGGCCGGGCTACGTCGCGGGCCGGACCGGGCAGGGCCTGTCGCTGAACGGTTCGTCGCAGTACGCCGACACCGGCGCCCCGGTGCTGAACACCGCGTCCGACTACTCCGCCTCGGCGTGGGTGAAGCTGGACGCCGCGGGCGGTGCGTTCCAGACCGTGGTGAGCCAGGACGGCGCCAGCAACAGCGACTTCTTCCTGCAGTACTCGGGCGCCGACCAGCGCTGGGCGATGAGCTTCGTCGGGGTGCGGGCGCTCGGCCCGGTCAAGCCGGAGCCGAACCGCTGGTACCACCTGGTCGGCGTGCGTGACTCGGTGAAGGGCGAGCTGCGGCTGTACGTGGACGGCGTGCTGGCCGGCCAGGCGAGCGCCTGCCACCCGCAGGCCGCGGCGACCGGCAACACGGTGATCGGGCGCGGCAAGTACGGCGGCAACCCGGTGGACTACCTGGACGGCACGGTCGACCAGGTCCACCTGTACGACCGGGCGCTGTCCGCGACCGAGATCAAGGCGCTGTACGAGTCCGGCAACTGACGGACGACTAGCGGATCACCGACGCAGCGACGGCCATGCCGGTTACGCGCACGTAGCGTGACGGCATGGCCGTTCTGCGTATCGCCACGTTCAACCTGGAGAACTTCGACGAGGGACCGGACCTGGCCGGCCGGATCACCATGATGCGCCCGCAGATCGTCCGGCTGCGTGCCGACATCGCCTGTTTCCAGGAGGTGCACGGCCAGGACCGTCCCGGGGAGCCGCGCGGTCTGCACGCGTTGCGCGCCCTGCTCGCCGGCACCGGCCTCGGCGCCGCGTCGCTGGTCAGCACGAAACCCAAGGACGACGGGGTGTTCCGCGAGCGCAACCTGGTGGTCGCCACGGGACTGCCGGTGCTGGGCCGCCGTCAGCTGCGCAACGAGTTGGTGGCCGCGCCGACGTACCGGCGGCTGACCGCGCTGCCGACCGACCCGTTCCCGGTGGAGATCGGCGTGGAGCGGCCGATCCTGCACGTCGTGGTGGAGGCGGGCGGCCGGCCGCTGCACCTGATCAACGTGCACCTGAAGTCGAAGATCCCCACGCCGGTGCCGGGTCAGATGGTGGACATGTTCACCTGGCGGACCGCGGAGGGGTGGGCGGAGGGCGTCTTCCTGTCGTCGATGAAGCGGATGGCGCAGGCCCTGGAGGTACGCCGGCTGGTGGACCAGATCCTGGACGCCGACCCGGAGGCGCGGATCGTGGTGGCCGGCGACTTCAACGCCGCCCCGGACGAGATCCCGGTGCTGGCCATCCGCGGCGACATCGAGGACACCGGCAACCCGGCGCTGACCGGGCGGGTGCTGGTGCCGATCGAGAACACGGTCCCGTCCAGCAGCCGGTACACGCTGTTCCACCGTGGGCGCGGCGAGATGCTCGACCACCTGCTGGTGACCCGCAACCTGCTGGCGTACTACCGGGGTTCGGAGATCCACAATGAAGTGCTGCACGACGAGTCCGCGGCGTTCGCCGACGACCGCAAGTTCCCGGAGTCCGACCACGCTCCGGTGGTCGCGACGTTCGACCTGCCGTAGCCGGCCGCTACCGTGAGCGGATGACCACGGACCGGTGGGCGAGGTGGGTGCTGTCCCGGCGCGACGGCGAGGACCCGGCCCTGCGCCGCCAGTTCGCGCCGGCGCTGCACGCGTACCGGGACGGGGTGCTGGCGCGGGCCGCGATCCGGCCCGGTGACGTGGTGCTCGACGTGGGCACCGGAGCCGGGCTGGTCGGCTTCGGCGCGCTGGAGCGGGTCGGCCCGGACGGCCGGGTGATCTTCAATGACGTGTCGGCGGCGCTGCTCGACGAGTGCCGGCGCCGGGCCGGCGACGATCCGCGGTGCTCCTTCCTGCACGCGTCCGCGGACGACCTGACCGGCGTCGCGGACGCCGCCGTGGACGTGGTGACCACCCGGTCGGTGCTGATGTACCTGGCCGACCAGCGGCCGGCGTTCGCCGAGTTCGCCCGGGTGCTGCGGCCGGGCGGGCGGCTGTCGATCTTCGAGCCGGTCAACCGGTTCCTGGTCGGGCGGGACGAGGGCCGGTGGCTCGGGCTCGACCTGGCGCCGGTGGCGGACCTGGTCGACAAGGTGCAGGCGGTGTACCGGGCGAGCGAGCCGGACGAGGCGCCGATCGTCGCGTTCGACGAGCGGGACCTGCTCGCCCGGGTCGAGCAGGCCGGGTTCACCGGGATCGAACTGGACTACCGCGCGCAGGTCGGTGTGCTGCTGGACGGGCCGTCGCCGGACTGGGCGGCGGTCCGGCGTACCGCGCCGAATCCGCTGGTGCCGACGTACGAGGAGGCGATGGAGGCCACCTTGACCGGGGCGGAACGGGAGCGGCTGGAGGATGCCATCCGGGAGCGGCTCGCGGCCGGGGCGCCGCGGCGGCTGACGCTGGCGACGGCGTACCTGCGGGCCGTCCGGCCGTGACGCCGCGCGGGGCGGCGGTGCGGCGGGCACTGGGCGCGTACGGCGTGCTCTGGATGGCCGGGTCGTGGGTCACCATGCGGCGCCATCCGCATGCGGTCGGTCCCGCCGGGCTGCGCATCCGCACCGGCACCGCGGTCGACGTCACGGTGCCGTGGGACGCGGTGGACGCGGTCCGGATGCGCCGCTGCTCGTTGCCGCCGGGCGGGCAGACCCAGGTCGAGGAGGGCGCCGGAGCTGGTGGCGGCCGCCCGGGCGGTTCAGGCCCACCGACACCCGTACCACTTAGGTATTTTGTCCTCTATGACCGGTCTGATGTGATCTTCTGGGCCGCATGCGGACAAACCTGCGGAGATGGCGGCGCCGGGCCGCCCTGGCGGCGGTCGTCGCCGTCCTGGCGCCGTTGATCGCCGCCCCGGCGGCGGCCGGTCCGGACGACTCGGGCACGATCGCGGGCGCCGACCGGACGCGGCAGGCGCTCGCCCGGGTCGCCGAGGTGCTGCGCCGGCCCGGCGCCACCGCCGACTCCGAGATGGCGCTCGGCCTCGGCAGCGGCCTCGCGGTCGGCGCCGGGCACACCTGCGCCATCGTCCTGTATGCCCACCTGTGGTGCTGGGGCGCCAACGACCGGGCGCAACTCGGCGTCGGCGGGGTGACCGCGGCGCCCGGGCCGGTCCGGACGTCGGCCACCGGCCGGTTGCGGGACAAGGTGTTCCTCGGGGTGGCGGCCGGCCGCGAGCACACCTGCGCGGTGGCGTTCGACCCCGGCGGGTTCGGCGCCTACTGCTGGGGCGGCAACGACGACGGCCAGATCGGCGACGGCGGCACCGCCCGGCGTACCCGTCCGGTGGAGGTCGCCGCGGACGTGGTGGCGGTCGCCGCCGGCGACGCGCACACCTGCGCGCTGAGCCTGGAACTCACCGTGTCCTGCTGGGGCGCCAACGACGTCGGCCAGCTCGGCGTCGGCGTCACCGGGGCGAGCGATCCCACGCCACAGGAGGTGCCCGGCCTGACCGACGTGGTGGCGCTCTCCGCCAACGAGAACAACACCTGCGCGCTGCGGTCCGACGGCGGCGCCTGGTGCTGGGGGTCGGACACGCACGGCCAGCTCGGCAACGGCGGCGGCGCGTCCGGCACCGCGGTGCCCACCCCGACCGCGGTCACCACCGCCGGTATCGCGGGCGGGTTCATGCAGATCAGCGTGGGACGGCGGCACGTGTGCGCGCTGCAGACGTCGGCCCGGCTGTCCGGCCGCGCGTACTGCTGGGGCGAGGACGGCGCCGGTCAGCTCGGCAACGGCACGGCGGCGCCCGACCGCTCCCGGCCCGGCCCGGTCGCCGGCGACCGCGGGTACGTCTCGGTCAGCGCCGGCGGCGACGCCACCTGCGCCACCACCGCGACCGGCCAGGGGTACTGCTGGGGCGCCAACCCGGACGGGCAGCTCGGCACCGGCAACCCGGCCGGCCACGCCGCGCCGGCCCTGGTGGACCTCGGCGGCGTCGAGGTGCCGGCGCCGGTCCGGCTGCTGTTCGGCGTGCGGCGCTCGATGGTCACGCAGATCGTCCTGGGCGCCGCGCACGGCTGCGCGGCGGACGTGGTGAGCGCGGTCTACTGCACCGGCCGCAACGACACCGGCCAGCTGGGCGACGGCACGACCACGGACGCCGCCGCGCTGCGCGCCGTGCCGCTGGGGCCGGGACCGGTCACCGGCGTCCGGGCCCGGGCGGGTGACGGCACGCTCGCGGTGCGGTGGGCGGCGCCGGCCGACCCGGGGGCCGCCCCGGTCGAGGAGTACGTGGCGGTGGCGTCCGCCGGCACCTCCCCGTCCGCACTGGAGGACGCCCGGTCCTGCGCCTCGGCGCGGACGCTCACCTGCACCGTCGACGGTCTGCGCAACGGCCGGCGGTACACCGTGTTCGTGCTGGCCGCCGGACCGGGCGGGGTGTCCTACAGCATGTTCGGGCAGGGCACCCCGGAGGGCGGCGGCGGCGGTGGCGGACTGCCGATCACCGGTCCGGGGGCCAGCCTGGTCGCCGGGGTGCTGTTGGTGCTGGCCGGCGCGGCCCTGCGGCTGGGCGCACGCCGGCCGATCCGCACCGGCCCACCCGGCGCCCCGTAGGGTGCGTCCATGACGCAGCTCGACATGGCTGCCGACACCGTGGTCGGTAACCGCTACTCGGCCAACTTCGACGTGGTGTGGACCGATCCGGGCCGGCGGCTCGCGGTGGTCGCGGACGGCATGGGCGACGGCCGGGGCAGTGCGATCGCCGGGCGTACCGCGGTGGACGTCTTCACCGCCGCGGTGCCGACCCCGGCCGGCCCGGCGGAGCTGCGGGCGGCGGTCGCCGAGGTGCAGCGCCGGGTACGGGCCGCCGGGCAGGACGTGGCCGGGCTGACCGGCTGCACGCTCACCGCGTTCGTCGGCGGGCCGGACGACGCGTGGATCGTCCAGCTCGGCGACTCCCGGGCGTACCGGCTCCGGGACGGCGTGCTGGAACTGCTCACCGTGGACCACACCGTCGCGTGGCTGGGCGCGGTCTACGGCTGGTACCCGCACGACTCGGCGGAGGCGCACGCCGCCCGGTACCACCTGATCCGGTTCGCCGGCCACCCGGACGCGCCCGAGCCGGACGTGCTGAACGTGTCGCTGCGGCCCGGCGACGTCTACCTGCTCTGCACGGACGGGATCGCCGAGCAGGTCGGCTACCAGCGGCTGGCCGAGGTGCTGGGCGGGCGGCGGGACTGTGCCGCCCGGGCCGCCACGCTGGTGGCCGACTCGCTGACCGCCGGGGGCGACGACAACGCCACGGCCGTGGTGATCGCGGTCGACGAGGAGGGGGTCGCTGCGCCCCGTGCCTAAGCCGTAACCTGGCGTCATGGCCATTCTCGTCGTGCCGTACCACCAGGATCAGCGGCTGGCCGACGACGTCATCCCGCTGTCGTCCGGCGGCGAGTTCCTCGTGCTGGACCCGCACCTGCCGGACGGCGACCGATGGCCGCGCCTGGCCGCGCTGCACCACGCCGTGGCGGAGCAGGTGGCCGCCGCGGTCCGCGCCGGGGTGCCGACCACCGTGCTCTCCGGCGACTGCCTGATCGCGGTCGGCGTGCTGGCCGGCGCGCAACGCGGCGGGGTGCATCCGGCGATGGTGTGGTTCGACGCGCACGGCGACGTGCACACCCTGGAAACCACCACGTCCGGCTACCTGGGCGGCCTGTCGTTGCGGCTGGCGCTGGGCGCCCACCCCGAGCTGCTGGCGCGCCCGCTGGGGCTGCAGCCGCTGACCGAGGACCGCACGGTGCTGGTGGACGCCCGCGACCTGGACCCGGCCGAGGCCGACTACCTGGCCGGCAGCGCGGTACGCCGCACCACGGCGGCCGACCTGGACGCCGCGACGCTGCCGGCCGGGCCGCTGATCCTGCACGTCGATGTGGACGTGGTGGACGCCGCCGAGATGCCCGGACTGCTGTTCCCGGCGCCCGGCGGGCCGTCCACGTCCGAGGTGGTCGCGGCGGTCCGCCGGGTGCAGGACACCGGCCGGGTCACCGTGCTGGACGTGGCCTGCCCGTGGCGGCCGACCGAGGTGGAGAAGGTCCGGCGGACCCGCAGCGACCTGCTGCGCGCGCTGACCGCCGGACAGGCCGTCAGGCCGTCGTGAAGAAGCGGTAGACCGCGCGGTACGGCACCGCCGTGGTCTGCCCCGCGGTGCACGCGCCGGCCGGCGCCACGCCGCCGGTGGTGGCCAGCCGCTGGATGTACGTCACCCCGCCGAACACGCCGCCGCCGCGGGTGGTCTTCGCGGTGATCAGCAGCTGCGGGATGCTGTTCGGGGTCGCCGACGGCGCGGACACCGGTCCGGTGCCCTCGACCAGCGAGCCGTCGGTGTCGGACTGCCAGCTCGGGCCGCGGAAGTGCAGGGCGGTGGACCGCTGCACCGGGTCCAGCGTGATGCCGGTGAGCGAGGCGGCCGGTTCGACCAGCGTCCACTTGGCGTCGGTGCAGCCGTAGATCTGCACGCCGCGCGCCTTGAACACCGAGCCGAGCACGTGGCCGGCCGGCGGGACCAGGGCGTCCGGCACCGCCAGCCGGCCGCCGACGAAGCCGTCGGCCTGGGCGGCGGCGGGGTCGGCCGCCGCCGGGGCGGAGGGCTCGCGGGCGGTGGACGTGCCGGCGAACGAGACACCGGCCGACACCGCGACGCCGGCCAGCGTCAGAGCGCCGACCGCGGCCGAGATCCGGAAAGTACGCTTCTTCAAGGTTCCTCCACACAGGGCGGTCACGATGCGCCGCCGACCCTAGGGGGAGTCACCACAGAGCCTCCTTAAGCGGGCCACAAATTCTCCGCAGGATCAGCGGGTCGGGTACGCGGTCGTCCGCATCGGCGCCTTCGCGGCGCGCAGCCGTAGCCGCAGCCGCAACAGCAGGCCCACCCCGAGGAAGACCAGCACCGCGCCGATCACCAGGCCGGGCCCGAGCAGGCTGGGTACGCCGCCCTCGCTGGAGGCCGGGTTCGCGGCCAGGTCGTCGCCGGCGGCCGGCGGTGGCGTGCTGGCCTCGTCGCCGCCCGCCGCGCCGTCCTCGGCGGCGTCCTCCTCCTCGGCCGCGTCCGCCGACTCCGAGGGCGTCGGGCTGGGCGACGCCTCGGCCGCCCCGCCGACCACCCGGCTGCTGGCGGACGCCTCCTCCAGCAGCCGGGCGTCCGCGTCGAACGCCTGGGCCTGGAACGTCACCCGGCCCTCCCGGGCGCCGTCGGTGAACGCGACCTGGTAGCGGGCGGTGACGGTACGCCCGGGACAGAGTCGTCCCGGGTCCAGTTGCACGTCGGTGAGCCGGGCGGTCGCGCCGCTGGTCTGCACCTGCAGCGGGAACGAGCCGTCCTCCTCCACCCGGTCCACCTGGACCTCGTCCAGGCCGACGTCGCCCACGCCCAGCAGCATCGACCAGCGCACCTTGCGGCAGCCCTGTCCCGGTTCGGCGGACGCCACCACGGTGACGGTCCGGGCCTGCGAGCCCGCGGTGAACCGGGCCGGCAACTCGGTGATGGTCACGTCGAAGCCGTCCGCCGCCGCCCGGGCAGGCGCCGGCCCGGCCAGAACCGTGGTCGCCACGGCCAGGGCGGTCGACAGGACAGCAGCAGCGCGATGCCGCACGGCGATCAGCTCCTTACGCAGAGGCGTCGAGTAGCACGCTCGTGTGGTAGTTCGCAGGAACCGGCCGAAAGGTTCACCGGGTGCGTCGGGTCACCCGGGGGCGCGGACATTATTTTTGCCTTAGCCAGAGGTTTCGACTCGATGTTTTCCCAGCTCAGAGCGGTCTGCCGGGGCTGAATCAGCAGGCCGTCGCAAACTGCGCCGGAAAGAACTTCGGCAAGGTTCATCCGAACCGGCCCGCCCTACGTAGATGGGGGAGGGCACGAACAGGCCGCAACGCAGTGTGCAGAAAGGCAACAACAAGGCCCGGCCCGAACGTAACAGCGCGGGGCACCCCCCACGGGTGTCGGCGTCCTGACCGCCCGACGACGGACGTGACCGCTGCGGAGAACGAGGAGTCAATGGCCCGGACGAAGCTCAACCAACGATCCGCCAATCGTGTGGCCGTGCCGATGGGCGCCACGGGTGGTCGAACGCCGCCGTCGAAGATGACGGTGGCGCTGTTGGCCACGTCCATCGTCCTTGCGGTCTGGGCCACGGCGATGCTGACGCCGTTCGGCCGCGTCGCCTACGTCTACGTCTTCCTGTATGCCGAGTTCTACATGGGCGTGCTGACCCTGGTGTCGCTGTCCATCACCGTGATGATCGGCCTGGTGGCGACGGACCGCCTGGTGCTGTCCATCCGCCAGCGGGTGCTGCTGCAGTCCGCGCACCGCACCACCGGCGTGATCGCGGTCGCCTCGCTCGTCGTGCACGTGCTCACCAAGCTGGCCATCGCGCACATCGGCGTGCTGGACATCTTCGTGCCGTTCCTGGCCGGCTTCAACACGCTCTACGTCGGCCTGGGCACGGTCGCCGGGATGCTGATGGTGAGCGTGCTCTGGACCGGCCTGGCCCGGGCCAAGTTCGCCGGCCGCGGCAAGCCGTGGATGTGGCGCTCGATGCACAGCGTCGCGTACCTCGCCTGGCCGATCGCGCTGGTGCACGGGCTCGCCGCGGGCCGCGCCGCGGCCACCTGGGTGGTCGTCAGCTACGTGGTCTGCGTGATGTTCGTGCTGGTGGCGCTCGCCGTGCGGCTGTCGGTCAGCCTGAACCGGCGCAAGGACTTCTCCTCCACCTCCACCGGCTCGATCAAGCCGGTCGGTTCGCTGGTGCCGACCCAGGCGCCGGCTCCCAAGAAGCGGATCCCGTCCCGCCGCCGGGACGCCGAGCCGGCCCGCGCCGAGAGCGCCGCGCCGGCCGCCGTGGAGACCTGGGCGCCGGCCGCCGCGCCGGTGAGTTCGCCGGCCCGCCCGGTCAGCAGCATGCCGGTCAGCGCGATGCCGGTCAGCGGGATGCCGGTGAGCGCCGCGCCGTACGCCGAGGACGGCTACGGGCGCCGCCGGTACGCCGACGACGAGCCGCGCGGCCGCCGGTACGCCGACGACGACGCGCCCCCGGCCCGGCGCTACGCCGACGACGACACCGACACCGGCCGCCGGTCCCGCCGGGTCACCACCGAGGGCTTCGACGAGGAGACCGGGCGGATCTCCCGCCGGGCCGTGGAGGACGAGCGGTACCTCGCCGAACCGCCCGCCCGCGGCCGCCGGTACGCCGAGCCGGAGGAGGAGCCCGCCCCGCGGTCCCGCCGGGCCGACGCCGACGAGCCGGGCCGCCGGTCCCGCCGGATCGACGCCGAGGAGTACCTCCCGGCCCGGTCCGCCGAGATGCCGCCGTCCGGGCCCCGCTACCCGGACGAGGTCGCGGTGCCGCAGCCGCGCCGCGGTGCCGACGACGCCCCGCGCGGTCGCCGGTACGCCGAGCCGGACGAGCCCCGCGGCCGGCGCTACGCCGACGACGACGGGTACGACGACGCGCCCCGCTCGCGTGCCGGCTACCCGGACGGCCGGTGGGCCGAGGACCCGGCGCCGCGTTCCGGCCGGGCCGCCCGCTACGCCGAGGACGACCGGGATGCGCCCCGGGCCCGGCGCGACCGGGGCGCCGACGTCGACCGCGCCGACTCCGGACGGCACAGCCGCAGCGAGTTCGTCGACCTGGCCCCGGCCGCCGACCCGTGGCGGGACGGACCGGCCGACCCGCACTACATGGAACCGGACGAAACGCCGACGCTGGTCGACATGGCGGCCCGCCGGGCCCGCCGGCAGACCCAGCAGCAGGAACCGGCCCGGGCGAGCCGGGGGGCTCGCCGCAACCGGGGACGGAACACCGACGAGGCGCTCGACGACCAGCAGTACTGGCGTCAGCTCAGGGGAGAAGCACAGTGATGCAGTGTGAGCACCCCGCTCGGATCCGTGGCGCCGCAGCTCCCGGCACCACGGGACGCAGCGGAGGGGAACGGTGAGCGCGGGCAAGGTCCCGCCGGTCACCGCGATCGGTACCCCGCGGATCACCGCGGGCTTCGACGAGTACGGGCGCCTCGACCTGATCGCGCACCAGGAGGTGCACGGCGGTTTCGCCGCGCTCTCCTCCGGTGAGCTGATCGGCCTGGCCGACCGGATCGAGCTGCGCGGCCGCGGTGGCGCCGGATTCCCGTTCGCCCGCAAGGTGCGGGCCGTGCTGGACTCCTGCCGCCGCCAGGACCTTCCACCGGTGATCGTGGTGAACGCCACCGAGGGTGAGCCGCCGTCCTGGAAGGACAAGGCCATCCTGACCCGGGGCCCGCACCTGATCCTGGACGGCGCGGCGCTGGCCGCGGCGGCGCTGGACGCCGAGGAGATCGTGATCGGCATCGCCGACGACGGCATCGGGCAGGCGTCGCTGGCCGCCGCGCTGGCCGAGCGCCGGATGCCGGTGCCGACCCGGATCGTCACGGTGCCGCACCGGTTCATCTCCGGCGAGGGCGGCGCGCTGGTCCGCGGCATCAACGGCGAGGCGCACATCCCGCCCGGGCGCAAGGTGCGGTCCAGCGACAACGGCGTCGGCGGGCTGCCCACGCTGCTGTCCAACGCGGAGACGTACTCGCAGCTGGCGATCGCGGCCCGGCTCGGGCCGTGGGAGTACAACGCGGTCGGCATCCCGGAGGAACCCGGCACCGTGATGCTCACGGTCGGCGGGTCGGCCACCGCCCCGGCGGTGATCGAGGCACCGACCGGCACGCCGCTGATCGACATCCTCACCATGTGCGGCGCGGACATCGGCCCCGGGCTGCTGGTGGGCGGGTACCACGGGAAGTGGATCAGTGCCGAGGCCGCGCAGACGGTCACCGTCTCGCGCAAGGGGTTCGCCTCGGTGGGCGGCACCCTGGGCGCCGGCATGCTGATCCCGATCGGCTCGTCCACCTGCCCGCTGGGCGAGGTCGCCCAGGTCACCCAGTACCTGGCGGGTGAGTCGGCGGGCCAGTGCGGTCCGTGCCGGCTGGGTCTGCCCGACCTGGCCCGGGCGGTGACCCTGGTGTCGCTGGGCGGCAGCGCGCTGGAGAACGTGCGCGCGGCGGCGGGTGTGGTGAAGGGCCGGGGCGCCTGCAGCCACCCGGACGGCACCGCCCGGTTCGCGCTCTCCGCGCTGGACGTGTTCGCCCGGGACGTGGAGGCGCACGCCAACGGCGAGGGCTGCGGCAAGCAGGTGCGCGGCATCCTGCCGCTGCCGTACACCGCCGAGCAGGGCGCCCGCAAGCTCGCCGTGGACTGGGCCCGGTGCGACGGGCACGGCCTCTGCTCCGCGGTGGCGCCGGAGATCATCCGGCTGGACGCGAACGGGTTCCCGGCGTTCCCGCAGACGCCGCTGCCGCCGTGGCTGGAGAACGGCGCCCGCAAGGCGGTCAACGTGTGCCCGGCGCTGGCGTTGCGCCTCACCGAGGCCGGCAAGTGACGTGCACACCGGCTACCTGGACCGCCAGGAGCCCGCGTACCTCTCGGTGCTGGTCGCCGGCGGCTGCCTGGCCTGGTACGGCCGGCACGAGCTGCGTCTGCGCAGAGATCGGGGCACATCCGGGCACGATCCGGTCGTCGCGGTGGTGTCCGACTGGCAGCACGGGTTAGGTGACGTGGTTGGCCGGGTGGGCGCGGCAGGGTTCGCGGGGGCGCTCCTGAGCCTGGCATTTCTCGCTACAGCCGGTAGTCTGCTCACCCGGCGATCAAGGACCGCCGCGGTCCGGACGCCGGGTACCGGACGACCGGCCGAGATGGTGGCAGGAGAGCGCGGATGAGTGTCGACAGCCGGCGGGCCGGCCCGTTACTTCCGGGCGATCCTGCGTGGCTGGGCGAGTATCGCCTGGTCGGGCGGCTCGGCTCCGGCGGGATGGGCGTGGTCTACCTGGCCCGCGACCCGCGCGGCGGCCCGGTGGCGATCAAGCTCGTGCACGCGCATCTGGCCGGTGACTCAGAGTTCCGGTCCCGGTTCCGCAGCGAGGTCAACCGGGTGCGGCAGGTGCCGTCGTTCTGCACCGCCGAGGTGCTCGACGCGAACCTCGACCACCGTCCGCCGTACCTGGTCGTGGAGTACGTCGACGGACCCAGCCTGGCCCAGGTGGTGGACGAGCGGGGTCCGCTGTCACCGGCCAACCTGCACTCGGTGGCGGTCGGGGTGGCGACCGCGCTGGCCGGCATCCACGCCGCCGGGGTGATCCACCGCGACCTCAAGCCGGAGAACGTGCTGCTCGCGCCGGGCAGCCCCAAGGTGATCGACTTCGGCATCGCGCGGGCGTTCGAGGCGACCAGCCAGCACACCAACACCGACCAGTTCGTCGGCACGGTGGCGTACATGGCGCCGGAGCGGTTCTCGTCGGCGCCCGGCACCGCGCTGACCGCCGCCGCGGACGTGTTCGCCTGGGGCTGCGTCATGGGCTTCGCGGGCACCGGCCGGACCCCGTTCCACGGCGACTCACCGCCGGCCACCGCGGCGCGCATCCTCACCCAGCCACCGCACCTGAACGGGCTGGCCGAGCCGCTGCGCGGCCTGGTCGAACTGGCGCTCGCGAAGGACCCGGAGGACCGGCCGACCGCCCACGAACTGCTGGACATGCTGGTCAGCGGCGCGGCCGGCGGCCCGCCGCCACCGCCGCGCAGCCCGCGCCTGGCCACCTCGACCGGCTCGGCCGCCACGCCCCGGCACCGCACCCGCCGTGTCCGGTGGGCGGCCGCGCTCGCCGCGCTGCTGCTGCTGGCCGGCCTCGGCACCGTCGCGGCGCTGGTCGTCGGCCACAACCCGGCCGGCGACGTCCCGCTCTCCGGCGCGGCGCGCTCGGACGGCTCGGCGGCCGGCGCGCCGGCGCAGTCCGGGCAGCCGCCGCGATCGCCGTCCGGGAAACCGACCACCTCCAAGCCGGCCGTGCGGCGCACCGTCCTGCCCGCCGACCCGGAGCCGGCACCGGAGGCGCGCAAGCCGGAGCCCCGGGGCGGCGAGCCGATCATCCAGGACCCGCTGAACCGGCCGGGGCAGTGGCTGGACAGCTCGATCAGCGAGGAGAACGCCGACTGCGTGATCCGCGGCACGATGCAGGCCAAGCGGGTCGACCGCGGGGTCTTCCAGTGCGCCGGCCCGGACGAGGAGATCGCCGACGACTTCGGTGTCGCGGTCGACACCACGCTGGCCGCCGCGGGCAGTTGCGCGGGCGTGTGGTTCCACTGGAACGGCGGTGAGCTGGGCGGCCACGTGGCGTACCTCTGCGAGAAGGAGATCCGGATCGCCGCGGACATGCCGAACGACCGCCGGGTCTACGGCACGCTGGAACTGGACCGGCCGATCAAGGTGAAGGACCGGGTCCGGGCGCACGTCGTGGTCCGTGGCCGCACCGTGGACGTGTTCCTCGACGGCACCCACGCCGGCGCGGTCCGGCTCCCGGCCCGCGGGTTCACCAAGGGCCAGGTGCAGCTCGGCATCGCCGTGGAGACGCTGGACGACCCGGGGCCGTTCGCGGTCTCGTTCGCCGACGTGGACATCCGGTCGTTCTGACTAGCCTGCGTACGTGACCGCCTCGTGGGCCAGACCGTGCCAGTCCAGCGCGGACGTGGGGGAGAGGACGAACCACTCTTTCATCGGGGCGCCCCGGCCGCCGTCGAACCGGGTGCCCTCACCGGCCGCGACCAGCTCGTCGACGCGTACCCGGGGCAGCTTCACCACCAGGCAGCCGTGGGACAGCATGGCGACGATCCGGCCGTACCGGCGCACCGCCTGCGCCCCGAACCGGCGGCCGCCGGCCGGCGTCGCCACCCCGTCCACAGCGGACAGTTCGGCCACGAGGGCGTCGAAACGATCCTCCGGGGTCATGTCCGCAGTTTTCCGTATCGGATCTCCGCGCCGACACCCCCCACCCGGGTGGCGGCCGGCCGGGGTGCTCGGGCGCAGTGCGGGGTGTCGATTCGGCGCCAAAGCGGCCGGTGGGTCTTCGCAGGCCCGCGGCGCGCCCGGTAGGGTGCCAGTCTGCCGGGGGGCGGCGGCCGCGAGGCCGGGCGGATGAGGGGTACGGGATCACCATGACGGCCGAGCGGGCAGCGCACGCGCCGCTGCACCCCCGCGACCCGCGGCAGCTCGGACCGTACGAACTGCTGGCCCGGCTGGGCGAGGGCGGCATGGGCACCGTCTACCTGGGCCGGGACCCGTCCGGAAACCAGGTCGCGGTCAAGATGGTGCGCGGCGACCTGTCGCTGGACGAGGAGTTCCGCCGCCGGTTCCGCAGCGAGGTGAACCGGATCCGGCAGGTGCCGCCGTTCTGCACCGCCGAGATGATCGACGCGGACCTGGACGCCGAGCAGCCCTACCTGGTGGTGGAGTTCGTCGACGGGCCCAGCCTGGCCGAGGTGGTGCAGGAACGCGGCCCGCTCAGCACCGCCAACCTGCACGGCGTGGCGATCGGGGTGGCCACCGCGCTGACCGCGATCCACGGCGCCGGGGTGATCCACCGCGACCTGAAGCCGCGCAACGTGCTGCTCCCGCCGGGCAGCCCCAAGGTGATCGACTTCGGCATCGCCCGGGCGCTGGAGGCGACCAGCCAGCACACCCGCACCGACCAGATGGTCGGCACGGTGGCCTACATGTCGCCGGAGCGGTTCGGCCCGGACTCGGCGAGCGCGCTCACCCCGGCTGCGGACGTCTTCGCCTGGGGCGCGGTGGTCACCTACGCGGGCACCGGCCGCACCCCGTTCCACGCCGACTCGCCGCCGGCCACCGCGGCGCGCATCCTCACCCAGCCACCCGACCTGTCCGGCCTGACCGGGCCGCTGCGCGAGCTGATCGGGCACGCGCTGGCGAAGGACCCGGCCGACCGGCCGACCGCCCGGGAACTGCTCAACGGGCTGGTCGCCGGGCCCGCCACGCCGGCCGTGCTGGACCGCCAGCCGGGTCTGCGGGCCGCCGCACACGAGGCGCAGGTGGCCACCGCCTACCAGTCGCACCGGCACCAGACCGCGCTGGCCCCGCCGCCCGGGCTGGCCGGCCACCCGGACGGCACCCCGGCCGGTCCCGGCCCGGCCGCCGACGATCGCTCGACCCGGGTGGTACGCCCGGACGCCTTCCGCGGGCCACCGCTGCGCGGCCCGCTGCCCCGCCGGCGCCGGCTGCTGCCGCTGCTGGTCCTGTTGTGCGTGCTGACCCTGGTCGTCGCCGCGGTCCTGGTGCTGCGCGGCGACCTGCCATGGGCCTCGGCCGGCGGTCCCGTCGCGCCGGTGGTCACCACCCCGCCGCCCGACCTGCGCCGCACGTTGCTGATCACCGACCCGCTGGACGACGCCCGGCTGTGGGAGAAGTCCTCGGACACCAAGGAGGGCGGCCGCTGCACGTTCGCCGACGGTGCGCTGGTGGTGAGCCGGCGGACCGTCGGCTCGTTCCGGTGCCGCGGCCCGGCCGACGCCGAACCGAACAACCTGCAGGTGGAGGTGGGGGTGCGGCTGCTCGCCAAGGGGAGCTGCGCGGCCCTCTGGTTCTGGTTCCGGCCGTACTCCGGCTACCAGGTCAGGATCTGTGAGCGGGCGGTGTACGTCGGCACGCACAAGGACGCCGACGTCGAGGTGTACCGCACGTTCCCGCTGGACGGCGCGCCGGTGCCGGTGGGCGGGCCGTCCACCCGGATCACGCTCACCACCCGGGACGGCTTCGCGGAGGTGCAGCGGGACGGGAAGGTGGTCGGCTCGGTGCCGCTGACCGATCCGCAGATCACCGGCGGCCGGGTGGTGCTCGGCCTCTTCACCGAGCCGGAGCAGGCCGACCACATCCCGCCGTACCGGGTGGCGTTCGACCAGGTCGACATCTACGCGCTGGATCCCTGACCGCCCACCCGTCCGGCCCGGGCCCCCGACCGCGGTGGCGGGGACCCGGCAGCCGCCGGGTGGCTCAGTCCCGGGTCAGCCCGGCCCGCCGCAGGGCGTCGGCCATCGCGCCGCCGGAGAAGCCGCCCTGGCCGCCGCCCTGGCGCTGCCCGCCGCCCTGGCGCTGCCCGCCGCCCTGGCGCTGGGCGCCCTGGCGTCCCTCCTGCCGCGGTTTCCCCTTGCCGCCCTGACCCGGCCCACCGGGCCGCTTCTGCGGCTGGTCTCCGGGGTCGCGGCGCGGCCCGCGCTGCTCCGGCTTGTCCTCCAGCCGCATGGTCAGGGAGATGCGCTTGCGGACCTCGTCGACCTCCACCACCCGCACCTTCACCACATCGCCGGACTTCACCACGTCGCGCGGGTCCTTCACGAACGTGTGGGACAGCGCGGACACGTGCACCAGGCCGTCCTGGTGCACGCCGACGTCCACGAACGCGCCGAACGCCGCCACGTTGGTCACCACGCCCTCGAGGATCATGCCGGGCCGCAGGTCGGCGATCTTCTCCACGCCCTCGGCGAACGTGGCCGTGGTGAACGCCGGCCGCGGGTCCCGGCCCGGCTTCTCCAGCTCGCGCAGGATGTCGGTGACGGTGGGCAGGCCGACGGTGTCGGTGACGAACGTCTCCGGCCGCAGCGCCCGCAGCAGCGGGCTGTTGCCGATCACCGTCTTCAGGTCGGCGCCGGCGGTGGCCAGGATGGTCCGCACCACCGGGTACGACTCCGGGTGCACGCTGGAGGCGTCCAGCGGGTCGTCGCCGTCCGGGATCCGGAGGAAGCCCGCGCACTGCTCGAACGCCTTCGGGCCGAGCCGCGCCACCTTCTTGATCTCCGAGCGGTTCCGGAACGGCCCGTGCGTGTCGCGGTGCAGCACGATGTTCTCGGCGAGCCCGGCACCGATGCCGGAGACCCGGGTGAGCAGCGGAGCGGACGCGGTGTTCACGTCCACCCCGACCCCGTTCACACAGTCTTCCACCACCGCGTCCAGCGAGCGGGACAGCTTCTGTTCGGACAGGTCGTGCTGGTACTGCCCGACCCCGATGGAACGCGGGTCGATCTTGACGAGTTCGGCCAGCGGGTCCTGCAGGCGGCGGGCGATGGAGACCGCACCGCGCAGCGAGACGTCCAGCCCGGGCAGTTCCTGCGACGCGTACTGCGAGGCCGAGTACACCGACGCGCCGGCCTCGGACACCATCACCTTGGTCAGCCCGAGGTCCGGGTGCCGTTTGATCAGGTCGGCGGCCAGCCGGTCGGTCTCCCGCGACGCGGTGCCGTTGCCGATCGCCACCAGGTCGACCCGGTGCTGGGCGGCGAGCCGGGCCAGCGTGCCGATCGAGGCGTCCCACTTGTTCTGCGGCACGTGCGGGTAGATCGTCTCGGTGGCCACGCACTTGCCGGTGGCGTCGACCACGGCCACCTTCACGCCGGTACGGAAGCCCGGGTCCAGGCCCATCGTGGTCCGGCTGCCGGCCGGGGCGGCGAGCAGCAGGTCGCGCAGGTTCGCGGCGAACACGCGTACCGCCTCGTCCTCGGCCGCCTGCCACAGCCGGACCCGCAGGTCGGCGCCGAGGTGGATGAGGATCCGGGTACGCCACGCCCAGCGGACCGTGTCGTTCAGCCAGCGGTCGCCCGGGCGGCCCTGGTCGGTGATGCCGAACCGGCCGGCGACGAACGGCTCGTACGAGCTGGGCGCGCCGTCCTCGACGCCCTCCTCGGGCTCCATGGTCAGGTCCAGGACGCCCTCCTTCTCGCCGCGGAACATCGCCAGGATGCGATGCGACGGGAGCTTGGTGAACGGCTCCGCGAAGTCGAAGTAGTCGGCGAACTTGGCGCCCTCGGTCTGCTTGCCGTCGCGCACCTTGGCGACCAGCCGGCCCCGGGTCCACATCCGCTCGCGCAGCGTGCCGATCAGGTCGGCGTCCTCGGCGAACCGTTCCACCAGGATCGCCCGGGCGCCGTCCAGCGCCGCCGCCGCGTCCGCCACGCCCTTCTCCGGGTCGGCGAACGCCGCCGCCTCGGCCCGCGGGTCCCGCTCGGCGTCGCCGAGCAGCAGGTCCGCGAGCGGCTCCAGGCCGGCCTCGCGGGCGATCTGGGCGCGGGTCCGGCGCTTCGGCTTGTACGGCAGGTAGATGTCCTCCAGCCGGGCCTTGGAGTCGGCGGCCAGGATCTGCGCCTCCAGCGCGTCGTCCAGCTTGCCCTGGGAGCGGATCGACTCGAGCACGGCGGTCCGCCGCTCCTCCAGCTCGCGCAGGTAGCCGAGCCGTTCCTCGAGGACCCGCAGCTGCTGGTCGTCCAGGGTGCCGGTGACCTCCTTGCGGTACCGCGCGATGAACGGCACGGTGGCGCCCCCGTCGAGCAGGTCCACCGCGGCGGCCACCTGGTTCTCCCGGACCCCGAGTTCCTCGGCGATGCGCTGATGAATCGTGGTGGTCACCCGTCACCTCTCCCGCGTCGACAACGATCCGATTCTGCCGAAGCCCGATCCGGGTTGTCGCGGCGCCCCGCTCGGTCGGCCCGGAGGATCATCCCGGCCGGGCGCGCAATGTGATCAACGCAACACCGGATAGTGATCGACAGCCCGCTGACGTTATCGAAGATCGCTGATCTAATAGGTCTGGCTTTTGTCGTGGGGTCCTTAGTGGAGGCTGGGTGGCGGTCGTCTCCCTCGTCACGCACATCACCGATCAGCTGTCCCGCCTCTGCCGGGTCGCCGGGGCCGACCCGGCGATGTCCGCCGACCTGATCGGTGACCTGCTCGGACCCGCCGGGCAGCGGCCGATCCACGCCGGACCGGCCTGGCCCTCGGACGTCGCCGACGACCACACCCCGGTCGAGTTCTCCCTCGCCTTCGACCACCACGGCGGCGCCACGCTGCGGGTGCTCGCCGAGGCCGCGGTGCCCGACCCGGCCACCCCGGCGGACCTGTCACCCGCGCTGGCCTTCCTGCGCCGGCAGAGCAGCCGGCACCGGCTCGCACTGTCCCGGCTGGACCGGGTGGGTGACCTGTTCACCACGCACCGCCCGCAGGGCGTCTTCGGCATGTGGCATTCGCTCATCCTGCGCGCCGCACCCGAGTTCAAGGTGTACCTGAACCCGGAGATCCGCGGCGCCGACCAGGCCGGACCGCTGGTCGCCGAGGCCCTCGGGCGGCTCGGCGCGACGCCCGCCTACCGGACGGTCCGGCACCGGGCGCTGCGGCCCGGTGCGGACCGCCTGACGTTCTTCGCGCTCGACCTGCACGACGCGGCGACGTCCCGGATCAAGCTGTACGTGTCGCACCCGCACGCCGACCTGGCCGATGTGGCCCGCGCCGCCGCGGTCGTCGACGGCGTGGACCCGGCCGAGGTCACCGAGTTCTGCCGGCTCGCCACCGGTTCGGCCGGCCCGTTCGCGGGGCGGCCGGTGATCAGCAGCTACACGTTCGTGCCGGACGCGGCCCGACCGGTCGGCTACAGCGTGTACGTCCCGATCCGCAGCTACGTCACCGACGACCGGCAGGCCCGCGACCGCACCCGGGTCCTGCTGAGCCGGCACGGCGTCGACCCGGACCGGCTGGACCCGGCGATCGCCGCGGTCGCCGCGCGGCCGCTGGAGGCCGGCAGCGGCCTGATCGCCCACGTGTCGCTGCGGGTGGGGCAGCCGCGGCCCGGCGTCACCGTCTATCTGTCGTCCGAGGCGTACCAGGTGCGGACCCCGCCCACCCGGCCGGTGCCGGTCCGGTAGCCCGGTGCGGTCAGGGCGCGCTCGCCGCCGGCAGCATGGCCAGGACGTGCTGCAACAGGGCGATCAGCACCTCCACGCTGGAGCCGGCGCGGCGCGCGTCACACCGCACCAGCGGCACGTCCGGGTTGAGCTGCAGCGCGGAGCGGATCTCGTCGTCGGAGTACGCGCACTCGCCGAAGAACGTGTTCACCGCCAGCACGAACGGGATGTTCCGCCGCTCGAAGTAGTCCACCGACGCGAAACTGGCCGGCAGCCGGCGGGTGTCGACCAGCACCACGGCACCCAGCGCGCCCTGGGTCAGCTCGTCCCACATGAACCAGAACCGGTCCTGCCCCGGCGTGCCGAACAGGTAGAGGACCACCTCGTCGTTGATGGTGATCCGGCCGAAGTCCAGGGCCACCGTGGTCCGGGTCTTCGACTCCAGCCCGGCCAGGTCGTCCACCCCGATGCTGGCCTCCGTCATGACCTCCTCGGTGGTCAGGGGCGCGATCTCGCTGACCGAGGACACCAGGGTCGTCTTGCCCGCGCCGAAGCCGCCGGCGATGACGACCTTGACCGATGTGCGTTCCATATGTGTGTCAGATCCTCGGGTCATAGCCGCTGGAGGCCGCCGAGCAGCGTCTCCAGCAGGGCACGGTCGTAGACGGTTCGCTGCGCGGCCGAGCCGAGCGTGACGTAACCCTGTTCGAGCAGGATGTCGACCAGGACCTTCACCACGGTCAGCGGCCGGGACAGGTAGGCGGAGATCTCGGCGATGGACATCCAGTCCTGGCACTGGCGCAGGATCTGCTGGTACTCCGGCTCCAGCACGGTGGTGTCGGCCGGGAGCGCGACCACCTGGGTGGCCAGGTCCAGGGCCGCGTTACGCGGCGTGGTACGCCCGTTCACCAGCACGTACAGCGGTACGAGCTGTTCGGACTCGCGGTCGCTGTGCACGGTCAGGCCCCGGCGTGCCCATTGACCGCGGACGTGCCGTCCCGCCGCTGCGCACCGAGGTACACGCCGATCCGGGTGACCAGCCGGCCCATCTCGTACGCCACCGTGCCCATGTCCACGTCCTCGTCACCGAGCACCGCGAGCCGAGCGTTCTCACCCGCGGACGCGATGAACAGCGTGCGGTCCTGGAACTCGATGATGATCTGGTCCACCGGGCCGCTGCCGAACCGGCGGCCGACCCCGGCGCCGACGCTGTACAGCGAGGACGCCGCGGCGGCGAGCAGCTCGGCGGCGTCCTGGGCCAGCGACGCGGACTTCTGCACGACCAGGCCGTCGGTGGACAGCACCAGTGCGTGCAGCACCTGGTCCACCGACGTCAGTTCGTCGAGCATCCAGGTCAGGTCTTGGTTTGCGGTGGATTCCATGGCTCTTCCCGTCCCTGTCGGTTGTGGTGCGTGGGGTGACGTCACTCGCTGCCGCGGGCCGGTGGGGTGATGTCCCCGGTCCGGCCGGCGCGCCAGCCCTGCTGGTAGCTGGCGAAGCGGTTCCGGGCCGCCTCCGGCGAGTGCGCCGGCCCGGCCGCCTGGGCCTGCGCGGAGTCGTCCTTCAGCTGGGGCGCCAGGTGTTCCTGCGGGCGGCGCTGCGGCAGCGGCGGGCGCGCCGTGGCGACCACCGAGGCGGACCGGGGTGGCGGCGTGGGCCCGGCGGTCGCGGCCCGGGCCACCGGGACCGGCACCGGTTCGGCGCTCACCGGCGCCGGCACCGGTACGGCCGGCGGGGGAGCGGCCTCGAAGAACGAGGAACCGACCGGCGGCACGGCGCCGAGCGTCTCCTCCTCCTCCACCGGGTCCGGGGCGATCCGGTGCAGGTCGTCCGCCGAGGCCAGCGCGTTCGCCGGCAGCAGCACCACGGCCAGCACCCCGCCGTACGCCGAGGTGCGCAGCGTGACCTGCATGCCGCCGCGCTTGGCGAGCTCCGCGACCACCCAGAGGCCGACCTGGGCGCCGCCCTTCAGCCCGCTCAGGTCGGGCGTCGGCGCGGTGGACAGCAGCACGTTGGCCCGGTCCATCGCCTCCGGAGTCATGCCGACGCCGGCGTCCTCGATCTCGATCACCACGCCGTGGTGCGCCTGGGTGCAGCTGATCCACACCTCGGAGTCGGGCGGCGAGAAGACCAGCGCGTTGTCCAGCAGCTCGGCGAGCAGGTGGGTGATGCCGGCGACGGCCGAGCCGCTGATCGCCACCTCGGGCGTGCGGCGCAGGGTGACCCGCTGGTACTGCCGGGTCTCGGCGATCGCGCCCAGCAGCACCCGCCGGACCGGCACCGGGCGCGCGAACCGCCGCCCGGCCTGACCGCCGGCCAGGATGATCAGGTTCTCCAGGAACCGGCGGGTCTGGGTGAGCTGGTGGTTGATGTCGAACAGCTCGGCCAGGATCTGCTCGTCGCCGATCCGGTTCTGCAGGTCCTCGATCACCTTGAGGCCGTGCTGCAGCGGGCGCTGCGGGCGGCGGGCGACACCCATCAGCATCGCCATGCCCGCGGCCCGGGTGGTGGCCTCCTCGACGGCGGCGTCGACCGCGGCGTGCAGCGACCGGTTCAGCACGGTGGCCAGGTGGCCGATCTCGTCCCGGCCGTAGTCGCGGTTGGGCAGTTCCAGCGCGACGTCCACCTTCTCCCGGCGGCGCAGCCGGGCGATGATCGCCGGCAGCCGCTCGTCGACCACCGCGACGGCGTCCTTGCCGAGTTGCGCGAGGCGCACGGACAGCGCCTGGTTCACCAGGATCTGCGACTGCCGGATCGCGGAGATGATGGCGGTCAGCGCGATCAGCAGGGCCACCGCACTGCCCAGGGCCGCGGCCAGCAGCTGGTTGTTGCCGTCGCGCAGGGTCTCGGCGGAGACCCGGTCGGCCTGGATGATCGTGAGGTTCACCAGCCGGTCGGAGATCGCGGTGCTGACCGTGGCCCACTGCTCGGGGGTCAGCTGCATCGCCTTGGGCGGCCGGTTCCGCCACGGCCCGGCCGTGATCAGCGCGTTCTCCGCGGCGGTCAGCATGGCCCACTCGCGGCTGGCGATCATCCGGTCGTACTCGGCGCGCGCGTCCGGATGCAGGTGGGGGGCCGCGTCGCCGAGCGTGTTGTGATAGCCACCGACCAGGTTCACGAACTGCAGGTGTTCCGGCGCGCCGAGCACCTTGGCACCGAACGCCCCGGAGACGATCGAGGCCGCCCGGGACATCTCGTCGCCGGCCCGGAACGCGTCCACGCCGGTGATGCCGCCCTGCGTCGCCTCGGAACCCGGCACCACCCGCGCCTGGGTGTCGAACAGGCTGATCGCCGAGTCCAGCAGATCGTTGTAGTAGTCCGTGGTCTGCGCCCGCCCGGCCCGCCCGGAGTCGATCGTGCTGCGCACCGCGGGCAGCCGGTCCAGCCGGTCGGAGAACGCGTCCCAGCGCACCGCGATCCGCCGCGGCGCCCGGGCCAGCACCGAACCGGCGGCCGTCCGCATCCGCTCCACCAGCACGTCGGTCTGCCGCCGCTGCTCGATCAGGGACGGCAGGTCCCGCGCCGGGTTGGAGAGGTAGTCGACGCTCTCCCGGCGCTCCACCTGGATCGCGGCGAGCGTACGGACCGCGGGGATGGACACCTGCCGCACCCCGTTGGCCACCTCACGGTCGTAGAAGCCGTTGAAGACCAGGTACGTCGACGTGGCCAGCCACAGCACGAGGGCGGCCACACCGGGCACGAGGATGAGGCGGGCGATGCGGCGCTTGATGGACTTCTCCGGGCCGCGCAGAGCCTCGTCGGGTTCGCTGTTCTTGCTCACTGTGCTCGCGATCTGGGTCGTGGGGAGTCGGCACGGTCCGTGCGGGCCGCCGCCTCCCCGGTTCGTCCGGGCTGGTGCTCGTCTCCGGTGTTGCCGTCCGGTCCGCTCATCCGGGCAGGGCCGCCCCTCCGACCCCGGCGCACGGCCGTCCGTCGATGCGGCAGTCCTCCGGGGCCGCCGCCAGCAGCGTGGCACCGCGCACCTGGAAGGAGATCCGCACCGACCCGCCGGCCGGTACCGTCCGGGTGGTCTCGTCCGGCTCGAACGTCCACGTCGAACCGTCCTGGCTGGCCACCGCGCCGGACACCTTGGCGATCTGCAGGGTGGGCCGGGGCAGGGTCAGGGTGAGCTGCCAGCCGTCCCGCCCGGCCGCGCCGGGATTGCTGACCGCCACGTCGGCCGCGTAGCCGAGCAACCCGGTGCCGCCGTCGGCGAACTCGTAGCTCGCGGTCAACGGGACCGGTGCGGGCGGTGCCGGAGCCGGCGGTGCGGGCCGGCCGTTCCCGCTGTCGTTCCCGGTGCCGGAGCCGGGACCGGTGCCGGTGCCGCCCGGCCGGGGTGCGGTCGTCGACACGCCCGGCGCCGGGCTGGTGGCACTCGCGGTCGCCCCCGCGGCGGGCCGGGTGGCGGACGGAACCGGCGGCGTGCCGGTCGGTGCGGACGGTGCCGCGTCGGCCACCGGTGCCCGCGCGGTCGCGTGCGGCGGCAGCGACGCCAGATCGTCCCGCCCGGTCAGCAGCGTCCCGACCACGACGCCGGTGCCCGCCACCGCGAGCACCGCACCCGCCACCAGCCAGACCATCCCGGCCCGCCGCGGCCGGCCGGCCGCCTCGAGCCGCGGCTGGGGCCCCGACTGCGCGGCGACGGCCAGGCGCATGGCGGCGTCCAGCAGCATCACCATCGGGGAGCGGCGTTCCCGCCGCGGTGCGTCCGACATTCCGGGCCTCTCGTCTCTCACAGCGTCAGCAACCCGTCGCGCAACCGTTCCATCACGTCGATCGGCGGATGTCCGTCCGGCGGCTCCTCGGGCGTCCGGACCAGCCCGGCGCCGCGCAGGTCGCCCAGCAGTTCCTCCACCGCGCCGAGCGGAAGGCCCAGATAGGCGGCGATCTCGGCGACGGACAGCGCCCGCGTGCACAACCGCAGGATCGCCGACTTGTCCGCGGACAGATCGGCGCCCTCGGTGCGGTCGCCGGTGCGGCGGACCAGGGTGCTGACGGTGAACTCGTGGCCGGCCGCGGTCGCCCGCCCGCCGGTCGTCGCGTACAGCCGGACGATCGGGCCGGCCTGCTCGTCGTACCAGGCGTCCTCCGGCCCGCCGCGCGGTCGCGCCGGGCCGTGGCCGATCAGCCGGCTAGTCATCGCCACCCACCCCGGCCATGGCGGCGCCGGGCCGGACCCGGCGCGGTGCGGGCCGGTCGGTGGCCGGCCCGGCGTCCGCGACGAGCAGTGCCGCCGGCAGGCGCACCTCGGCACGCAGGCCGTCGTCGTCGCTGTGCAACCGCACCGCGACGCCGGCCCGCTCGGCGAAGCGACCGGCGGCGTACAGGCCGTGCCAGGTGTCGGTCTCCGGTGGCGTGGGCCGGTCCAGCATCTCGGCGGCGGTCCGCAGGTCGTCGTCGGACATTCCGGGGCCGTGGTCGGCCACGGTGAGCAGGTAGTCGTCCGCGTCGCGCCGGCCGGAGACCCGCACCCGGGTCTCCGCCGGGGAGAACACCACCGCGTTCTCGATCAGCTCGGCGAGCAGGTGCATCACGTCGGCGACCGCGGCACCGGCCAGCCCGGCCGGCTCCACCTGTGCGGTGGACACCCGCTCGAAGTCGGGCACCTCGGCCGCGGCCGCCCGGACCACCTCCTCCAGGGGCACCGGCCGGGTCCAGCGCCGGCCGGGTGTGCCGCCGGTCAGCGCCACGCTCTTCTCCACGTTGCGGCGTACCCGGCTGGCGAGGTGGTCGATCCGGAACAGCTCGCCCAGCGTCGCGTCGTCGCCGACCCGGCGCTGCAGGCCGTCGAGCAGCCGCAGCAGCCGGTGCAGCAGCGCCTGGTTCCGCCGGTTCTGCTCGAGCAGCAGGTGCAGCAGGGGAGCGCCGGCGCCGGGCGAACCGGCGCCGGCCACGACCGGGGCCGCGGCGGCCGGCGCACCGGCCCGGCCCACGATGCGGCGCAGGGCGGCCAGCACCGCCACCACGGCGACCAGGCCCACCCCGGCGAGCAGGCCGGCGCCCGCCACGGTGGCCATCGCGCCGGGCACCGCGGCCCGGCGGGCCTCGCGGACCGCGGCGACCTCGAACCCGCGCAGCCGGGTGCGGTACTCGTCCAGCTCCGTCGACCGGGCCGTGGCGGCCGCGTCGACGTCGTCCGGCGCCGCGGCGATCAGCTCGTCCTCGCGCGCCCGCAGCCGGCCGGTGGCCGGACCGTCGGCGAGCGCCCGGAAGTCCGGCCGGGACGCCGCCGGGAGCTGATCGGCGGCCTCGGCCAGCAGCACCCGCCGGGTCAGCACCAGCTCCGCCACCCGGGCCCGGGCCGGCCCGTCCAGCCCGGCCCGGCCGGACCCGCCGACCAGCGCGGCGTCCTCCCGGGACAGGGCCTCCCGGGCCCGGCCCAGCGCGAGCAGCGCCGAGCCGGTGCCGGTGGTGCGGTCCGGCCACAGCCACGGCGCGCCGGCGAAGGCCGCGGCGACGATCCCGGTGTACCCGGCCAGCACCGGTTCCAGGGCGGCCGAGCGAGCGTCCACGGTGGCCCGCAGCCGGGTCCGGCCGTCGAACGCGCGGAGCAGGTCGTCGGTGCGGCGGACCGCCTCCGCGCCCGCCGCGGTGCTCCGGACGCGGCCGGACAGCGCGGTACGCAGCCGCTCGCCGGCCCGGTCGGTCCGGGCCCGCTGGGCGGCCAGCGCGCCGCGGTCCACCACGCCGGCCAGGTAACCGGCGGACAGCCGGCGTTCCTCCTGCAGCTGCACGACCACCTCGTCGGTGGGCGCGCCCAGCACCCGGGTCACCGTGTGCGTGCGGACCACCTCGACCGCGTCCATGGTCAGCGGGACGGCGGCCGCCGCCCACAACAGGATCAGCAGGCCCGCGCCGACCTGGGTCCAGAGCCGTGTCCGGGTCCGCCCGGCGGTCTCGGTCACGGCTGCCCCCCGCCGGTGTCCCGGGGTCCGGCCGGTGCCGCGGGTTCGCTGGTCAGCGTGCGCAGCCGGGCCAGCAGGTCGCGCCGGTCGGTGCAGCCGAGCCGCTGCCGGATCCGGGCCATGTGGTGCTCCACGGTCTTCGCCGAGATGTAGAGCCGGTCCGCCACCTGCTTGTACGTCAACCCCGCCAGCACCAGCGTGGCGACCTCCTGTTCCCGGTCGCTGAGCACCGGCCGGGCCGGGCGGTCCCCGGCGGTACGCGGTTCCGCCGCGGTGGGCCGGGCCTGCAGCGAGCGGGCGCAGTCCAGCAGCGCGGTCATCGCCTTGCGGTCCGGGGTGCGGATCGCGGCCTGCCCGGCCAGGCGGGCGCCGTCCCAGGCCAGCCCGAGTTCGGCCATGGCGCGGGCGGCGGCCTCGACGGCGTCCGGGTCGATCCGCTCGGCGAGCAGGTCCAGCCAGCACTGTCCGGCCGCGGCCAGCGCCGCCGCGTACGGGCTGCGGTCCTGCTGCTCGCGCATCGCGGCCAGGTGCCGTTCGCCGGCCGGCCGGTCGTCGGTCAGGGTGGCCGCGTGCAGCCGGGCCCAGTGCAGCGGAACGCTCCACAGTGCCGGGTCGCCGAGCCGCCGCAGCAGGTCGTCCGCGGCGGCCAGCGCCGGCTGCACCTGCCGCTGCTCGCCGAGCCGGGCCGCGGCGACCGCGATCTCGCCCAGCGGCAGCAGCGTGAACAGGTCGACCGGCTGCCCGATCAGCGCCTGCGCCGCCTGCGGCCAGGCCGCCCGCAGCCCGACCAGGTCGCTGTTGCGGCGGGCCAGGGCGATCCGCAGCGCGGCGGCGAAGACCAGGTCGCGTCCCGGGAGCGCGGACGGCTCCGGCGCGGCGGTGGCGGCCGCGGCGCCGGTGGGAACGCCGGCCCGGGCCGCCTCCTCGGCCGCGGCGGCCAGCCGGCCCTGCGCCATCAGCGTCCAGGCCAGCATCAGGCGGTGCCGCCGGACGAACAGCGGGCCGCCCAGCCCGGTCTCCAGGGCCCGCTCCAGGACCGACTGCGCGGTGCCGAACTCGGCGCCGTGCACGGCCACCAGGGCGGCCAGCGCGGCCGGGCTGTCCGGCAGCAGCACCGCCGAACCGGACGGTTCGAGCAGCTGGGCCGCCTGCACCAGCGCGGACAGTGCGGTCACCGGCGAGCCGCCGGCCGAGTCGCAGACGCCCCGGGCCATCCCGTACGCGGCCGTGCTCAGCAGCGTCGGCGGACCGGCCAGCGGATCGGCCGGCTCGTCCGGGGCGGCGGCCAGCAGCCGTTCGGCGGCGTCGAGCCGGCCGGTGCCGACCAGGCCGACCGCGCCGAAACCGGCGGCCAGCCGGGGCGTGGCCCACCGGTACAGCTCCACCGCGCGGGCCAGCTGGTTGCGGTGCGCCAGGGTCGCCGCGGCCACGCACGCCGCCTCGGCCCGCTGGTCCGGCGGGCCGCCGGCCAGCGCCTGGTCGGCGAGCAGCGACGCCAGGTCGAGGTCGCCGGCCAGCGCGGTGGCCAGCGCGCGCCGGGCGGTGGCCGGCCGGCCGGCCCGCGACGCGGCGGCGAACAGCCGGGCCGCGAGCGCGGGGTCGCCGCGCAGCGCCTCGTCGCCGGCCGCCAGGAACGCGTCGCCCAGTCCGGTGCCGTCCGCGCCGGGCACCAGGCCGACCGCCGGTCCACCGATCGCGGCGTCCGGCCCGGTGTCCGGCATGAACCGCAGCAGCGGGCTGATCAGGGCGAGCACCGGCCCGCCCCGGGCCAGCTGCCAGCCGGCCAGGCGCTGCCGGATGTCGATGCGGTGGGCCACCGGGCCGTGCACGGCCAGTGCCTGCCAGGCCAGCGGTACCAGGGTGCCGGTGCCGGCCAGCATGCCGGTGGCCTTCGCAGCGGCCACCAGAGCGGCGGCCCGGTCCGGGTCGCGGTCCAGCAGCGCGCCGACCAGTTCCAGTGACAGCCCGGCCCCGGCCTCGACGGCCAGCAGCACGGTGAGCAGGTCCGGGTCCAGGTCCTCGAAGTCCGCCGCGAACGGTGCCAGCGCCGCCGCCGGGGCCCGGTCCGGCGGCGGCCCGGCGAGGTCGGCGCCGCTCAGCGCCGGAACGAGACGGTCCAGGTAGCGCGGCACGCCGCCGCTCTGGGCGAGCATCCACTCGGTCCAGGCCGGCGGCGGGTCGCCGCCGAGCGCGGGCGCGGCCCGGTCGCGGACCTGCGGGCCGGTCAGCGGCGGCAGCGACACCGGCGCCCGGTGCCGGCGCAACACGTCGATCAGGGCGGGCAGCGCGTCGGGCCGCGGCCAGGGCCGGTACGCCACCAGGGTCCGCACGCCGGGGCGTTCCGCCCGCCCGGCGATGTCCCGCAGGCGGGCGTCGTCGACCAGGTGCGCGTCGTCGACGAGCAGCACGGCGGACTCCGGATCGCCGCCGGCCGGTTGCCACGGCGTCGCCACCGGTACGCCCGCGGCCCGGTACGCCGCCGCGAGTTCGTGCAGCAGGGTCGTCTTGCCGTACCCGCCGGCGCCGCTCACCGCGACGCTGAGCGGCGCGGCCGGATCCGCGCGGACCTGTTCCACCAGGGCGGCCGCCGCGGCGCTGAGCAGCGCGGCCGACAGGGTGGCCACCGGCGGGCTCATCGACCGCCCACCGATGCCGCGCTGACCCGGACCGGCGGCCGGGGTGGCGGCAGCACCGCCTGGGGGCCCGGCGAGACGGTCTCGGCCGGGCCGATCACCGGCGCCTCGCTGGTCGGGAAGTCCGGCACGGCCGGTACGGCGGCCGGCCGGCGGATCCGCGGGCGCACCGACAGGGCGGCGCCGCACGCCACGGTCAGCCGCCGGTCGCCGTGCTGCAGGACCGGCACCCCGAACGCGGCGGCGAGCAGATCGGACAGCACGGTGTGCCCGGCGGCGTCACCGGCCAGCAGCACGGCGGAGAGGTCGGTGGCCGGGATCCCGCACGCGGTCACGGTCCGTACGGCCAGGTCCACCCCGGCCTGCAGCAGCGCCCGGCGGTCGGCGTCCGCGGCATCGTCCACGTCGGACCCGCTGACGTCCGGGCACTCCACCGTGCTGACGAGTTCGTGCTGGCCGGACGGGTGCAGGGCGACCAGCGACACCTCCAGGCCGGTGGCGCCGAGTCGGAACACGAGCAGCACCGTACCGGTCGGCGGGAGACGGTCCGCGGCCTGGAACGCGGTGACCACCGCACCGGCCCGCGACACCAGCGCCGGCTCGCCGAGCCCCGCCTCGGCCAGGGCGGTGCGGAGCAGGCCCAGGCGGTACGGCCCCCAGCCGGTCGGATGCGCCACCGCGATCTGCTCCGGCGCCTGTCCCTGCAGCTGCCACAGCCGGCCGGCCACCCAGCCCACCATCCCGGCCACCAGCGTCTGCGCCGGGAAGCCCCGGGACGCCAGCCGGACACCGACGTCGTCGCCGACCCGGCTGAGGAAGCCGGCCGCGTACTCGCCGGGACGGCCGGGCCCGGTGCCGCTGTCCGCCGCGACCAGTCCGCCGCCCGGGGCGAGCAGCAGCGTGGCGGCGACCGCCGGATCGGTGGCGCCGAGGTTCACCGGCTGCGCCGGGCCCCAGTGCGCGTCGGCGGCCTCCGGGGCGCGGCCGTGCGGCGAGCGGTTCACCCGCCGGCACACGGCAGCCGCCACGGAGCTTTCGCCGATGTCGATTCCGAGCAGGTACGGCACGTGGTTCGCTCCTTGCCGCCGGTGTCGGACCGGCGGCGATCAAGATGTACGGATAGGGCCGTAACGTTCGTACCAGATCAGGCATCGAAGATCGTCCCCCAAAGTTCGGCGTGTGGATCCCCTAAGCCCCTAATCCGGCGCGGGCGCCGATCACCGGGCGGCCCACCTGGGAAAGGGGAGTCCGCCCCGATGCCCCCCGGGCGGTCCGATCCCTACCGTGAGGACTCGCCGGGTGACGATCCGGCTCCTTCGACCGCGGCTGCCGGGTACGGCCCTCCCGGCAGCCGCCGAACCGACCACAATCACAGGAGCACCCCACAATGGATTCCTCCCCCACGTTGCAGGATTTCGTCCTCAACCTGATCTACGACCCGCTGGCCCGCAACGCCTTCGAGCTGGACCCGCAGGGCGTGCTGGAGAGTGCCGGGCTCGGTGACGTCACCGCCGCGGACGTGCAGGAGGTCATCCCGCTCGTCGTCGACTTCGCGCCGCTCGCCGAGGTCGGCTCGGTCGTCGGGTCGCTCGGCGTGACGGAGGTGACCAGCGGCGTGGCCGACCTGGACGTCACCGGCGCCGTCACCCACCTGCAGGCGGTCACCGCCCACCTCTCCACCGGTGGCCACCCGGCCGCCGACCTGACCGCGGCCACCGCCGGCGCGGTCATGGTGACCAGCGACGGCCTGCTGCCCGGTGCCCCGGTGGTGGGTGCCGGCCTGGAGCACGCCGTCACGGTGCAGTCGCCGGCCTACACCCCGGCCGACGACTCGCTGTCCGCGGTGCACGACCCGGGCCTCGGCCTGGACGCGGGCGTGTCCACCGCCACCAGTGTGGTGTCCACGGTCGTCACGGACGGCGACGGCCTGGTCGCGTCCACCGGTATCGATGCCGGCGCCACGCTGGACGTCACCTCGCGCGTGGTGACCGATGTGGCGGGTTCGGCCGGGCTGTCCGACGTCGTGGACCTTGACGTGGCCCACCTCGACCCGGCAGTCTCTTCCGTCGTCGGTACGGTGACCGATTCCGACACGCTCGACGGTGTCACGGCCGATCCGGTGGGTGGCGCCCTCGACGTCGCCGGCGATGTCACGTCGACCGCGACCGGCCTGGTCGACGGCCTCGGGCTCCGCCCGGAGCGGGAGACCGAGGTGGACAACCACGGGGCTGTCACCGACCTGCTGTTCTGAGCGCGCCCGGTCGCGCCGGAGCCGGGCGGTAACGGTCCGACGCAGGGCACGAGTTCGGACGAGCAGGACGGGCGGGACGATGCAGCACTGGGAGGTGGGGGCTACGTCATCGGTGGCCCCCACCTCGCCGGTGCCGCCCGACGGCCGCGGTGAGCTGCAGTCCACCGCGGCCCCGCGCTGGCTGGAGGTCCTCGACGCGACGATCCAGCGGTGCGCCGCGCACGGCCGGGCCGAGCTGCAGGAGTGGCTGTCCGGCCGGCGCACCCAGCTGCTCCATCCGCAGTTGCGGGTGCTCGTCGCCGGTGCCGCCGGTCAGGGCAAGAGTCACCTGGTCAACTCGCTGATCAACGCGCCGGTGTGCCCGGTCTCGGACACCTCCCGGACCAGCGTGGCGACCGTGGTCCGGCACGGCGAGGCACCGGCCGCACACCTGGTGACCCGGGCCGGGCCGACCACGCCGTGGACCGCGCCGGCCGGCCCGCGGGACCGCATCCCGTTGCGTACCGAGGGTCTCACCGACGCGGTCACGGAGGCCGTGCTGGCCCAGCCGGCCGGCGTCACCGCGCTGCTGCACGCCGAGGTGGAGGTGCCCCGGGCGCTGCTCGCCGAGGGGCTGGTGCTGATCGACACGCCGCCGCTGACCGATCTGCCGGAGCAGAGCCCCGGCGCGGTGGCCGACCTGCGCGGGCTCGTCACCTACGCCCGCGCCGACCTGGTGCTGTTCGCCTGCGAGTCCACCCGGGACGTGACGGACGCGGAACTCGACGTCCTCGCCGACCTCTCCCGGCTGTACCCGCACGTGCTGGTCGCGCTCACCAAGACCGATGTGGCCCCGCGCTGGCGGGACGCCCTGGCACAGACCCGGGACCGGTTGACCGAGGCCGGGGTGCCGGCGACCGTCATCGCCGTCTCCAGCACGCTGCGCCAGCACGCCGTGCGTTCCGGCAGCGGCCCGCTGAACGACGAGTCCGGCTACCCGCACCTGATCGCGCACCTGCAGCACACGGTCGCCACCAAGCAGGACGAGCTGGCCCGCAACACGGTGGCCCTGCTGGGCCGGCTCGCGGTCGAGCGGGTCGCCACCCCGCTGCGCGCCGATCTGCTGCGCAGCGCCGAACCGTCGGACGCGGTGGCCCAGCTGCACGAGGCGCAGCGCCGGCTCGAGGACCTCCGGCGGATCACCACCCGCTGGCAGAACTGCCTGGCCGACGAATCCGGCGACCTGCTCTCCGACATCGAACAGGACCTGCGGGAACGCACCCGTGCGGTGCTCACCGAGGCGGAGGCGACGCTCGACACGCTGGACCCGGCGCGGTCCTGGGACGAGTTCGAGCCCTGGCTGCGGCAGGCGGTGCAGGAGGCGGCCGAGTCCAGCTTCGCCTGGCTCGCCGAGCGCTCCGAGTGGCTGGCCCACCGGGTGGCCGAGCAGTTCCCCGAGTACGGCGACCAGGTGCTGCCCGCGTGGGCGTCGGTGCCGGTCGACGAGGTGCCGGACCGGTCCGGCGGCCTCACCCCGCCCACGGTGGAGAAGTTCACCACCACCCAGAAGCTGTTCACCGGCCTGCGCGGCTCGTACGGCGGCATCCTGATGGTCGGGCTGGCCACCAGCATGGCCGGCATGTCGCTGATCAACCCGCTCTCCATCGGCGGCGGTGCCCTGATGGGCGGCCGGACCATCCGCGAGGAGGGCAAGTCGCTGCTCAAGCGCCGCCAGGCCACCGCGAAGCTGGCCGTGCAGCGCCACGTCGACCAGATCTTCATCGGCCTGGCCAAGGACGCCAAGGATTCGGTCCGCCGGCTGCAGCGCACGCTGCGCGACCACTACAGCGGCGTCACCGAGGACATCCACGAGGCGATCATGGAGTCGCTGCGGTCCGCCAAGGCCGCCGCGGACCGCGACCTGGCCGAGCGGGCCCAGCGCGCCCGGCGGATCGAGCACGAGCTGAACCAGCTCTCCGGCCTCTACACGCAGGCCCAGGCGCTGACCGGGCGGCACAGCCCGGCGATCGCGGCCACCGGGATCGGGCCGGGGTGACCTCCGGCGACCGGCTGGCCGACCGGGTGCACGACCTGCTCGTCGAGGCGGTCCGCATCTACCACGACAACGGGCCGGCCCAGGAGTGGCTGCACCAGCACCTGGTCCGGCTGGACGGGCCGCTCCGGCTGGCCGTCACCGGGCCGCCCGGCACCGGCAAGTCCACCCTGGTCAACGCGCTGGTGGGGGAGAGCGTCGCCCCGGTCGCGTCCGAGCAGGCCGCCGGGCACCTGACCTGGTATGTGGACGGCCCGCAGCCGCGCGCCCAGGTCAGCCCGTGGTACGGCGATCCGTACGAGCTGCCGCTGCACCGCGCCGACCGCGGCCTGCGGCTGGCCGGACCGTCCGCGATGTACGCCTCCGGGGCCGAGGCGATCCACCAGGTGCTCCTGGAGTGGCCGAGCCGGTCGCTGCGGCACACCCATCTGCTGGACACCCCGGGCCTGCCGCCGGCCGACGCGGGCTGGGAGACGGCCGCCGGGATCTGGCAGGACGCGGACGCGGTGCTGTTCCTCAGCCGTACCCTGTCGGCCGCCGACCTGCGCCGGATGCCGCCGGTCCGGGGCGGCTGGGCCGCGACGGCGCTGCCCCTGCACGTCGTGGTCGTGCTGTCCCGGGCGGACGAGACCGCCGGGGGCCGGGTGGACGCGCTGCTGGCGGCCAAGCAGATCGCCCGCCGGCGGCGGCGCGAGCCCGACCTGACGCTGATCTGCCAGGACGTGGTGGCGGTGTCCGGCCTGATCGGGTACGCCGCCCGCGCGCTGCGCCAGGACGAGTACGACGCGCTCGCCGCGCTGGCCGTGCAGTCCCGCACCGACCTGGAGCCGCACCTGCTGTCGGTGGACCGCTTCCGGTCCGCCGACGCGGTCCCGCTGGATCCGGCCTGGCGGGAACGGCTGCTGGACCGGTTCGGCCTGACCGGCGTCCGGCTGGCGACCACCCTGGTCCGGTCCGGGGCGCAGGACCCGCGCGCGCTCGCCGAGGCGCTGCTGCGGCACAGCGGCCTGGCCGAGCTGCAGTCCGTGGTGGCCGACCTGTTCTCCGCGCGGCGCAGCGTGCTGAAGGCGCGCGTCGCGCTGTCCGCGATCGAGCAGCTGGCCCACCGGGAACCGCGCCCGCAGTCCGGTTACCTGCTGACCGAGGTCGAGCAGGTGGTGAGCGAGGCGCACGAGTTCGCCGAGCTGCGCCTGCTGGCCGCGCTGCGGACCCGCCGGGCCGGGTTGCCGGCCGAGATGGCGGTGGAGGCGCGCCGCCTCGCCGGTGGATCCGGGGCGAGCATGTCCGAGCGGCTCGGGCTGCCGGCCGAGGCCCCGCCGGAGGAGCTGTGGGCGCGGGCCGCGGCGGCCGCCGAGCGCTGGCGGCGGGAGTCGCAGGAGCCGGGGCGGCCGACCCGGGAGCGCCGCACGGCGCAGGTGGTGCTGCGCAGCTGCGAGGCGATCCTGCAGCAACTCGGCTGACCCGGTACCGCCGGGCTGTTCCCGAGGATACCCGTCTGCCAATATGGGAGCGCTCCCATCTACTGACGTGCATCAATGCGGAGGACTTCATGAGAACCACCACCCGTCTGCTCACCGCCCTGGCCGCGCTGTCCCTGACCCTGGTCGCCGGGGGCAACGCCGCCGGGCACGCGGCTGCCGGGCCGGGCGGCTGCCGCGTGCCCGGCGTGCTGTTCTGTGAGGACTTCGACCGCCTGCCCACCGGCGGCCCCAGCACGCTGCGCTGGGGAGTGGACACCCGCAACGGCACGCTCGCCGTCGAGCCGGCCCGCCGCGGCGGCAAGCAGCTGCACATCACCACCCGCGACAACGGGCGCGCGTTCCTGCGCGCGGACGATCTCACCGTCCCGCCGACCGGGTTCTACGGGCGGATGCGGCTGCGGGTCGACGCGTTCCCCACGGCGCCGGACTGGGCTCACTTCACGCTGGTCGAGGCCACCGGGTCGAGCAGTGCGGAGATCGTCCGGCCGGTCGGCGGCCAGTACGTGCCGACCCTGGACCGCTCGCTCTGGGGCATCGGCGCGGACGGCGGCCCGACCGGTGACTGGACCGCCTGGACCGAAGAGGCACCGACCACCGAGGACCGCTGGCAGTGCGTGGAGTGGCGGCTCGACCCGGCCACCAACACCGTGACCACCTGGTTCGACGGCGGCGCCGGAGCGGTGCTCACCGCCTCCGAGAACGCGCACGGCGGCAACGACGTGCCGTTCGTCCTGCCCACCGTGGACACCGTCAAGATCGGCTGGCAGCTGTACCAGGGCGGCACCACGCCCGAACGGTTCAGCCTCCGGATCGACGACATCGCGCTCGCCACCGAGCGCGTCGGCTGCTGACCCACGGCGCTTCCGGCCCGGCGGCCGGCCCGTACGGCGGGCCGCCGGTTCAGCTCGCCGCGCCCTCGGTGATGTTGCGCTGCACCGCCCACAACGCCACCGCGGTCCGCGACGGCGCGCCGGTCTTGCGCAGCAGATTGGACACGTGCACGGTCACGGTCCGCACCGAGATGCCCAGCGCCGCCGCGATCTGCTTGTTCGACATGCCCTCGACCAGGCAGCCGAGCACCTCCCGCTCGCGCGCCGTCAGATCGGTGGCCGGGGCGTCGCCGGGCTCGCCGGCCAGCGCACCCGGCCCGCCGCTGCCCTCGACCGCGATCAGTTCGCTGAGCCGGTAGGGGTTCCCGCCGGTGCGGCGCCACACCGAGGCGGCCATCCGGGGCGTCACCTCGTGGTCCGCGTACACCTGACTGAGCACCTGCCGCACCTGCTCGGCGTCGAGCGAGCCCAGATGCTGGCGCACCGCGCCGGGCGCGCCGGACAACCGGGCCAGGGTGCGCGAGGTGAGCAGCGGGGACACCGCCGCGTCCGGCGGCTGGCTGGTGACCAGCAGCAGCGCCGGGACGTCCGCGCCGGCCAGCTCGGCGATCAGGGTCAGGCTCGCCGGGTCCAGCGCGTGCAGGTCCTCCACCACGAGGACGGCCGGGCCACAGTCCACCAGCGCCCGTACGGTCGCGACGGCGATCCGCAGCAGCGCCTCCGGGGTGTACCGCTCCCGGGGGACATCCGGGTCCTGCGCCAGCCAGGACAGGGCGTCCCGGGGCACCGGCAATCCGGTGACGTCGCGGCCGGCCAGCGCGGCGGCCAGCCAGTCGTAGGGTGCGGGGGTGTGCAGCCGGGCCGAGCCGCGCACCACCCGGTCCGGGTCGATGGCCTGCAGTGCGGCCGCCGCGAGCGTGGTCTTTCCGGTCCCCGGCAGGCCGGTGACCACGGCGGGCACGGCCCGCCCGGTGTGCTGGACACGCGTCCAGGCCCGCCGCAACTCCTCGAGTGCGGCGGCGCGTCCCACCATCGGCACCGGCATCACCACCCAACACTACGTAGTAGGTACTAGAGACAGCCGGGCAGGTTCTTGGCAATCTGGTGTCATGACGCTTGCTGTCCGCGCGGTCGCCGCCACCGATCAGGGCCTGGTGCGGTCCAACAACGAGGACGCGGTCTTCGTGGGCAACCGGTTGTTCGTGGTCGCCGACGGCATGGGCGGCCTGCCCGCCGGCGAGCTGGCCAGCGACATCCTGGTCCGGGCGCTGGCCGTGGTGGACGAGATGCCGGACGGCGGCGAGCCGTTGCAGGACCTGATCGCGGCGCTGGAGACGGCCAACGGGCGGATCGAGGCCGCGGTGGCGGACGACGACGCCCGCGACGGCATGGGTACGACGGTCACCGCACTGATGCTGGCCGGTGACCGGGTCGCCGCCTTGAACGTGGGCGACTCCCGGTGCTACCTGATCCGCGACGGCGAGCTGACCCAGCTGACCCGCGACGACACGTACGTCCAGGCACTGGTCGACCAGGGCGTGCTCACCCCGGACGACGCCCGCCGGCACCCGCAGCGCGCACTGGTCACCCAGGCCGTGCAGGGTGGCCCGTTCCGTCCGGCCGGCCGGATGATCCCGGTCCACGTGGGCGACCGTTTCCTGCTGTGCAGCGACGGCCTCACCGACTACGTGGCCGACGACGTGATCGCCGAGACGTTGCGGAACTGCACCGACCGCAAGACCTGCGCGGCCGAACTGGTCCACCGCACGCTGGAGGCCGGCGCACCGGACAACGTCACGGTGATCGTCGCGGACGTGGTCAGCCTCAACTGAGGTCGAGCCGGCGCACCAGGGTCGCCGGCGCCACGGTCCGGTACGCGTCCTGGCACAGCTCGGCGATCTCGGCCCAGTCCGGGTCGCGGTCCAGCCGGACGCCGAGCCAGCCCCGGTGCCCCACGTACGGCGGCCGGAAGAACCGGTCCGGGCCGGCCGCGACGAGTTCCTCCTGCGCGCCCGGCGGCGCCGCGCACCACAGGTGCGCGAACGCGAGATCGTGATGGCCGGAGTCCCACACCATCACGAACATCTTCTTGTCGCGGACGAACCAGGCCGGGGTCCCGTGGCTGAGCCGCTCGGTCACCTCGGGGAACGCCAGGCAGACGGTACGCAGGCGGGCAAGGTCCACGCGGATATTCTGCCCGGTGTCAGGGGGCCGTGGCGTCGACCGGGACCCAGTCGACGAACTTGCCGGTCCGCCCGTCGCCGGACGAGCGGCCCCGGACCCGCCGGTGCAGCCACGGCAGCACGTGCTCGCGGTAGTACCGCGCCTCGGCCAGCACCCGGCGGCTCTCCGCGGGTCCCGGGTCGACCACGTGCGCGGCGGTGGCGTGCCCGAGCGCGGTCAGCACCAGGCCGGCCACCCGCCGGTGCCCCGCCGCGTTGAGGTGCAGCCGGTCCGGCGACCAGTAGCCGGCCCGGCGGATCTCGGCGTCGCCGAAGACGTCGACGAACGTGAGATCGTGCCGCGCGGCGAGTTTTCCGACGGCCGCGCCGAGTGCCGTGCCCCGCCGGCGCATGACGCCGCCGAGCGGCAGCCGCGCGGACGGGTCGGCGCCGCTGAGCAGCACGAGCCGTACGCCCGCCTCGGCGCAGCGCCGGACCGCCCGCTCGGTCAGCGCGACCAGGCGGCCGGTGTCACCGCCGGGCCGCAGCATGTCGTTGCCGCCGCCGTTCAGCGTGATCATCGTGGGCGCCGGCGTCAGGGCCAGCGCACGCTCCAGCTGCTCGGTCACGATCGGTTCGAGCAGGCGGCCCCGGACGGCCAGGTTCGCATACCGCACCCCGTCGCCCAGCGCGCCGGCCAGCCCCGCGGCCACCAGGTCGGCCCAGCCGCGCACCGTGCCGTCCGGGAGTTCGTCGCCGACCCCCTCGGTGAAACTGTCCCCGATCGCCACGTACCGCATGCCCCGTCCTCCGTCCGCGCCGCAAGCTACCCACCGGTATCTTGCCCCGTCCGAGGGGGTTTTCGCGCACCCGGAACGGCGCTCAGCAGGTCGGGTCGTCGGTGAGCCCGGTCACGGCCTCGCAGGGATTGCGGGTGGGGTCGAGCCGGTCGGCGAAGACGGCGACCCGCTGGAGCAGTTCCTTGAACTCCGGCCCGCGGTCGCCGAGCGTGGCCAGGATCTCGTCCTCGACCCGCAGCATCTTCTCCCGGCGCTCCTTCCAGAGCGCCAGGCCCGCGTCGGTGGCGACCACCCGCCGGTTCCGGCGGTCGGCCGGGTCGAGCTGACGGGCCACCAGGCCGGCGGTCTCCAGATCGTCGATGAGGTACGTCAGGACGCTGCGGTCGATGCCCAGCTGCGCGGCCATCACGACCTGGTTGGCGGCCAGGTCCTGACTCGCGTTGGCGACGACCAGCCAGCCCCGCGGACCGCCCGGAATGTCCGAGATGATGTCGTCCACCGCTCGCAGGTAGCGCCGGAGGATCACCCCGAGGGCCCACGCGAAGTCGTCCTTGAGCAGGCCGGCGGCCGGCTGGACGTCCGGCGGCGCGGACGCGACGGGCTGGGAACGGGCGGGCCGGCGCGGCATACCCGCATAGTAGTCGAGCCGACAAACGTGATGTCTAACCAATGATCTGAGGCACAACGTGTTGCACTGCAAATCATCTGCGCGCACGATGAAGTCATGAACCTCTACCGACTCGATGCCAGCATCCGCGGCGACCAGTCCGTCAGCCGCGCCGTCGCCGACACCGCCGAGGCGGCGTGGGCCCGCAGCCACCCCGACGGCACCGTGACCCGGCTCGACCTGGCCGCCACGCCGGTGAGCACGGAGACCTGGACCGCGGCACTGGCCGGCGCGTTCACCCCGCCGGACCAGCGCACCCCCGAACACGCCGACGCCGTGGCACGGGCCGCGTCGCTGGCCGACGACCTGCTGGCCGCGGACGCCTACCTGTTCGCGGTGCCGCTCTACAACTGGGGGGTGTCCCAGCACGTCAAGTCCTGGCTCGACGTGCTGCTCACCGACCCGCGCCTGCGCCCCGGCGAACAGCCGATGCGTGGCCGGCCGGCGGCGCTCGTGGTGACCCGCGGCGGCGGCTACGGCCCGGGCACGCCGAAGGAGGGCTGGGACCATGCGACGCCGTACTACCGGCGGATCTTCGGCGACCTCTTCGGCCTGGACCTGCACGTCAGCGAGGTGGAACTGACCCTCGCCGAGTCCACCCCGGCGATGGCCGACCTGCGCGACCTGGCCCGGCAGCTCCTGGACGCCGGCCACGCCTCGGCCGGTCGGCACGGGGAGTTGCTGGCCCGGAGCGTGCTGACGGCGGCCCCCTGAGAGACCGGCGGCCGGCGTCGGCTCACCATCGCCCTGCGCGGGAGGAACCGGAGCCCCGGCGCCTGCTGAACCCGGACGCCGGGCGTGATCCGACCTCGATCGTCGCCCTGGTCGCGCCGGGTGAGGTGGCGCGAAGGTGGCCGACCCACTCCGCCGGGTCGGAAATGCACGAGATGTTCGCCGCTGACCCGGCACATCTTGGAGGCTCCGACGAATCTGGTCCGAAACGGGTGACCGTCCGGGCGGTGGTGCCGGGTTCAGGCGGCTGGAACGGCTTCCGTCGGTTAAACGGCTTCCGGCGGGCGGGCTACTCCTCTGGGATGCGGCGGGTTTGACGGATCGGCGACCCCGACATGTCTGAAATGGGGCCTTGCCCCGGCTCTCGGCCCTCGCGGTGGCGGCCTTGCCCCGGCTCTCGGCCTTCCCGGTATGCGGCTTTGCCCGGGCTCCCGGCCCTGCCCGGCGGGCGGCTTTGCCCGGTATGCGGTCTTATTCCGGCGAGATCTTGGAGGCCCACACGAATCTTGGAGCCGCAACGCCCCTATGGGGGCCATGGCGCTCCAAGATTCGTCTCCGCCTCCAAGATCTCGCCCAGCCTCCAAGATCTGACCGGGCCTCCAAGATCTGCCGCCCGAAAGTCGCATACCGGACCACGGTGGGCCGGCGGCGTCACTCCACCCGCACGTGGTCCAGGTCGTGGGCGCCGGGATTGACGTAGATGTACAGCTGGCGGACGTCGGCCAGCGCCGCGCCGTCGCAGGACATCGCGGACAGCAGGTCGATCGTGGCCGTCGTGGTGCTGTCCTGGTTGACCCAGCTGAACGTGGACTGGCACCACGTCAGCTCCGGTCCGGTCTGCACCGCGATCGCCACGTTCGTGCCGGCCGTGGCGCTGGTCCGCAGGTCGTACTTCAGGGCGATCCGCTGGGACAGGTCGACCGGTTCGGCGAACGTCATGCCGAACCAGCCGCCGTCCGCGGCGGCGACCCGGAGCCCGTGCGTACCGTGGGTGGCGAACTCCCCGGTCTGGGTCACCGTGCCGCCGTTGGGCTGCCAGGACGCGGACGCCCAGCCGTCCGTGCCGTCCTCGAACGACGCCAGCACCTGCACACCGGCCGGGTCGGGTTTCACCGTGACGGTCACCGTGGCCACGTTGGAGCGGCGGCCGGCCTGGTCCAGGACGGTGTAGTCGACGGTGGCGCGGCCGGCGAACCCTTCGGTGGGGGTGAAGGTGAGGGTGCCGTCGGGGACCACGGCGAAGGTCCCGGCGGTGACCGTGCGGCTGCGCTGGATGCCGGACGCCGCCGGGTCCAGGTCGATGCTGTCCGGCCGTACCGTGGTGCGGTAGGCGATGTCGTTGGCGGCGGGCCGCAGCGTCGCGGGGGTGCCGAAGTCGGTGACCGCGGTGTCGTGGTCGGCGACCGGGGCGGTGGCACGCTGCCCGGAGCGGATCTCCCGGGCGGCGTTGGAGATGGTGGTGCACACCGGGCTCGGGCAGTACACGGTGAACCCGTCGTAGTCGGGGTACAACGTGCCGTCGTCCTGCACGCCGGAGAGGATCCAATACAGGAAACCGCTTCCGCCGGTACGGATGAACGCCTCGGTCCACTGCCGGTACACCGGGTTGCGGGTGTTCCTGTCGCGCCACCCGAACTCGCCGAGCATGGCGGGCTTGCCGGCCAGCTTCGCCTCCCGGTTGTGCCGCTCGATCCAATCCGCACCCCACTGCGCGGTCCGGTTGCCCCAGCCATCGGGATACAGGTGGTACGACATCACGTCGATCGACGGCAGCCGGGTGAGCGCGACCGTGTCGACGCCCTCGCCGCAGTTGTCGATCCAGTCGGGGCTGTTCGGGCCGTCGCAGAAGAAGCCTTCGTCGCCGACGCTGACCAGGTGCCTGCGGTCGATCGACTTGAGGTACGTGGACATCTCGTCGGCCCAGGCGGTGATCGTCTCGGGAGTGCAGTCGGGGCTCTGCGGGTAGATCCCGGAGCCCTTGCACCGGGGCTCGTTGCCCAGCTCCCACGTCATGATCGTGGGATCGTCCTTGTACTTGACCCCGGTGATCGTGTTGGTGCGGTTCAACACGTGCGCGAGGTAGTCGCGGTACCAGCCCCGGATCACCGGGTCGGTGTAGAAGTCGTCGTGGTGGTCCGCGCCACGCCAGCGTACGTACTGGTCGATGCCGCCGAAGTCGGACCAGTTGTTGGTCAGCGGCAGCACCAGCTTCTGGCCGGCCGCCTTCGCCGCGGCGATCACGTAGTCGAGGCGTTCCAGGCCGTCCGGGCCGTCGTTGATCGCCGGCTTGGTGCCGTCCCAGTACTGGAAGTAGACGCCGTCCGGGGCGTCCGCGACCGAGTCGTCGCCGCCGGGCGTGCCGATGGCGCCGAATCCCCAGGTGCGCATGACGGTGAATCCGGCGGCCCGGGCGTCGGCGAACACGTCGTCCACCATCGCCCGGCTCTTGTAGAACAGGTAGTAGTTGTTGGTGCCGCCGAACCGGAACGGAACGCCGTCGAGGACCAGCCGGTCGCCCTGGCGGATGACGAAGCCGGGGGTGGGCCGTTCCGGCGCGGCGACGACCGGCGCGGCGACGACCGGCGTGGCGGAGCCCAGCACCGTGGCCACGGCGGCGAGAACGGCAAGCAGACGTCTGCCCATGGACGGGCCTCCGGGCGGGTGAGGTGAACCGGTTAAGCCGCCACGCTAGAGTTAGACCAACGTCGATGTCAACGAGCACAGCTCGGTTAAGTAGGCGCGGATCAGGGCTCGTAACGCAGCCAGACCGCGCCCAGCGGCGGCACCCGGAGCGAGGCCGAGGCGTTGAGGCCGTGCCACGGGACGTCCTCGGCGTGCACCTCGCCGAGGTTGCCGACGCCGGAACCGCCGTACAGCTCGCTGTCGGTGTTGATCACCTCGCGCCAGCGACCGGCGCGCGGCAGGCCGATGCGGTAGTCCTCGTGCGGGACCGCCGCGAAGTTGACCACGCAGGCCAGGGCGTCACCGTTGGGGGCGAAGCGGAGGAACGAGAACGTGTTGTGCTGCGAGTCCTCGGACGTGATCCACCGGAAGCCGTTGCTCGCGGTGTCCTGGGTCCACAGCGCCGGCGTCTCCTTGTAGACCCGGTTCAGGTCCTGGACCAGGCGGTGGACGCCGCCCCCGCCGCGCTCGTCGGCCAGCAGGTCCCAGTCCAGCCCGCGTTCCTCGCTCCACTCCCGTTCGTCGCCCATCTCGGCGCCCATGAAGATCAGCTGCTTGCCGGTGAACGACCACATGAAGCCCAGCAGCGCCCGGGTGTTGGCCAGCTTCTGCCACCGGTCACCGGGCATCTTGCCGGTCAGCGAGCCCTTGCCGTGCACCACCTCGTCGTGGCTGATCGGCAGGATGTAGTTCTCGCTCCACGCGTACACCGTGGCGAAGGTCATCTGGTGGTGGTGCCACTGCCGGTAGATCGGCTCCTTCTCCATGTAGGACAAGGTGTCGTTCATCCAGCCCATGTTCCACTTGAACCCGAAGCCCAGGCCGCCCAGGTGGGTGGGGCGGGTGACACCGGGCCAGGCGGTGGACTCCTCGGCGACCGTGACCACGCCGGGGTAGTTCTTGTAGACGGTCGCGTTCATCTCCTGCAGGAAGCTGATCGCGTCCAGGTTCTCCCGGCCGCCGTACTGGTTCGGCGTCCACTCGCCGTCCTTGCGCGAGTAGTCCAGGTACAACATCGAGGCGACCGCGTCCACCCGCAGGCCGTCGGCGTGGAACTCCTCGCACCAGTACAGCGCGTTGGCGACCAGGAAGTTGCGGACCTCGGTGCGGCCGAAGTCGAAGACGTACGTACCCCAGTCGGGGTGTTCGCCGCGCCGCCAGTCGCCGTGCTCGTACAGCGGGGTGCCGTCGAAGCGGGCCAGGCCCCACTCGTCCTTGGGGAAGTGCGCGGGCACCCAGTCGAAGATCACCCCGATGCCGGCCTGGTGCAGCTTGTCGATCAGGTGGCGGAACTCGTCCGGCGTGCCGAACCGGGAGGTGGGCGCGTAGTAGCCGGTGACCTGGTAGCCCCAGGAACCGCCGAACGGGTGCTCCATCACCGGCATCAGTTCGACGTGGGTGAACCCGGTCTGCACCACGTAGTCGACCAGCTGCTCGGCCAGCTCGGTGTAGGACAGGCCGGGCCGCCACGAGCCGAGGTGCACCTCGTACGCGGTCATCGGCTCCTGGTGCCACTGCTTGCCGGCGCGCTGCCGCATCCACTCCGCGTCCTGCCACTCGTACTCCGAGCGGTACACCACCGACGCGGTGGCCGGCGGCACCTCGGTGTGCTGGGCCAGCGGGTCGGCGTGTTCCCGCCAGACGCCGTCCGGCCCGAGGATCTTGTACTTGTACCGGGTGCCGAGGTGCGCGGCCGGCACGTACAGCTCCCAGACCCCGCTGGAACCCAGCGAGCGCATCGGGCAGCCGTCGTACGGGCCCCAGCCGGCGAAGTCGCCGATCACCTGCACGCCGCGGGCGTTCGGCGCCCACACCGCGAACGCCACGCCGTCGCCCTTGGGCTGCGCGCCGAGCACCGTCCACAGCCGTTCGTGCCGGCCCTCGCCGATCAGGTGCAGGTCCAGCTCGCCCAGCGTGGGCAGGTGGCGGTACGGGTCGTCGTACTCGGTGCCGTCGGCGTCGATCCGGTAGTCCAGCACCGTGCCGGACAGCTCGGCGGCGAAGATGCCGTCCTGGTGCACCAGGGTCATCGGCGTGCGCTCGCCGTCGTGCACGACCGCCACGTCCTTGGCGCCCTTGCGCAGCGTCCGGACGACGGTGTTCGTGCCGCTCGGGTGGGCGCCGAGGATGGCGTGCGGATCGTGGGTGTCACCGGCGATCACGCTGTTCATCGCGCGCTGGTCGGCGGCCAACGCAGAGGTGGTGTGCCCGATCATCGGTTCCTCCGGGGGGATGTCAGCCGACGAGCCGGGCGATGGACCGCAGCGGGATCCGCAGCCATCCGGGCCGGTGTCGGGATTCGTAGGCGGCCTCGTAGACCGCCTTGTCCAGCTCGTACGCCGCCAGTAGCGGCCCCTGCTCCCGCGGGTCGGCACCGGCCGCATGGGCGTACCCGTCGCAGAACGCGTCGCGGTTGCGGTCCACCCACTCCCGGGCCCGGGCGGCGAGATGCTCGTCGTCGTCCTGGTCGACCAGCAGCTGGTAGGCGGCGTACTCGTAGGAGCGGAGCACGCCGGCGATGTCGCGCAGCGGCGAGTCGGGCAGGCGCCGCTCGTCCAGCGGCTGACCCGGCTCGCCCTCGAAGTCGATCAGCAGCCAGGCCCACGGCGTGCGCAGCACCTGACCGAGATGCAGGTCGCCGTGCACCCGCTGGACGGTGATCTGCTCACCGGTGAGCTTGCGGAAGCGTTCCTCGATGGCCGGCACCGACGGCTGCAGCTCCGGCACCGCGCCGGCCGACTTGACCAGCCGGGCCACGACCGCGTCCACCGGGAACGGCGACGGCCCGGAGCCCAGCTCCTCGGCCAGCGTCTTGTGTACCTCGGCCACGGCCTCACCCAGCCGGTACGACTCGCCCTGGAAGTCGCCGCCGACCTCGTCGGCGCCCATCTCGGCGTCCGCGAACAGGTCCCGGGCGCTCGCGGTCGCCATCGCCCAGCCCTCGGCGGAGTTGGCCGCGTACGCGGTCACCATGCCGAGCGGGCACGGCTCGCCGCTCTCCGTCGTCTCGAACGAGCCGAGCAGCCGGGCCACGTGCGGGTTGCCGGCGCGGCCGAGCACCCGGTTCAGTTCGATGTCCGGGTTGATGCCGCAGTCCACCCGGCGGAAGATCTTCAGGATCGCGTCCTGCTCGAAGATCACGCTGGTGTTGCTCTGCTCCGCGTCGAACACGCGCGGCGACGCGTCCAGCGGCAGCGCGACGTCCGGTTCCCGTTCGAAGCGCACCGAGTCGATCAGCGCACCGGAGTCGATCAGGCCGAGCAGGTACCGGGCCGCGGACGGGTCGTACAGCGCGTCGTACCCGGTGCGGTCGCCGTCGGTGCCGATCGTGGCCACCGCGCTGTACTCCACGATCGGGCCGGAGTCCCAGGCGACGAAGAGCTGGTACCGCTCGGTGCTGCCGTCGGTGTACGCGACGTCCAGCAGGACCAGCTCGAGGTCGTCGCGGAGCGCGGTGACACTGGACGGTTTGACCGACTCCAGCGTCCGGCCGCGCCCGGCGTACCAGCGTTGCTGCGGCAGCCATTCGGCGTAGGGCAGCGTCATTGCTTCTCCTCCGACCCGCAGAGCTGGAACCAGTAGAAGCCGTGGCCCGGCAACGTGAGCAGGTACGGCAGGTGGCCGATCCGCGGGAAGTTCACGTGTCCGGTGAGCTCGACCGGGGTGTAACCGGCCCAGTGCTGCAGGTTCAGTTCGATGGGTTGCGGGAAGCGGGACAGGTTGTTGACGCAGAGCACGACGTCCTCGCCGTCCTCACGCAGGAACGCCAGCACGGACGGGTTGGAGCCGCCCAGTTCGCGGAACGTGCCGACGGCGAACGCCTCGTGCCGGCGCCGCACCGCCAGCATGGTACGGGTCCAGTTGAGCAGCGACGTCGAGTTGTCCCGCTGCGCCTCCACGTTGACCGACTGGTAGCCGTAGATCGGGTCCTGGTTGGCGGGCAGGTAGAGGCGGCCCGGGTTGGCGGTGGAGAAGCCGGCGTTGCGGTCCGGGGTCCACTGCATCGGGGTACGCACCCCGTCGCGGTCACCGAGCCAGATGTTGTCGCCCATGCCGATCTCGTCGCCGTAGTACAGCACCGGCGAGCCGGGCAGGCTGAGCAGCAGCGCGGTGAACAGCTCGATCTGGTTCCGGTCGTTCTCCAGCAGCGGCGCCAGGCGGCGGCGGATGCCGACGTTCGCCTTCATCCGCGGGTCCTTGGCGTACTCGGCGTACATGTAGTCGCGCTCTTCGTCGGTGACCATCTCGAGCGTCAGCTCGTCGTGGTTGCGCAGGAAGATGCCCCACTGGGCCATGTCCGGAATGGCCGGCGTCTGGGCCAGGATCTCCGAGATCGGGAAGCGCGACTCCCGGCGGACCGCCATGAAGATGCGCGGCATCAGCGGGAAGTGGAACGCCATGTGGCACTCGTCGCCGCCGGTGTCCGCGTCGCCGAAGTACTCCACCACGTCGGCCGGCCACTGGTTCGCCTCGGCCAGCAGCACCCGGCCCGGGAACTCGTCGTCGATCACCTTGCGGCAGTGCTTCAGGAACGCGTGCGTCTCCGGCAGGTTCTCGCAGTTGGTGCCGTCCCGCTCGAAGAGATAGGGCACCGCGTCCAGCCGGAAACCGTCGATGCCGAGGTCCAGCCAGAACCGCAGGACGTCGATCATCGCCTCCTGCACGGCCGGGTTGTCGTAGTTCAGGTCCGGCTGGTGCGAGAAGAACCGGTGCCAGTAGAACTGCCGGCGGACCGGGTCGAACGTCCAGTTCGACTCCTCGGTGTCGACGAAGATCACCCGGGCGTCCGGGTACCGGTCGCTGGTGTCGCTCCACACGTAGTAGTCGCCGTACGGGCCGTCCGGGTCGCGGCGGGACTCCTGGAACCAGGCGTGCTGGTCCGACGTGTGGTTCATGACCAGGTCGGTGATCACCCGGATGCCGCGCTTGTGCGCGGCGTCGAGCAGCGCCACGAAGTCGTCCACCGTGCCGAACTCGGGCAGCACCCGGTAGAAGTCCCGGATGTCGTAGCCGCCGTCGCGCAGCGGGGAGTCGTAGAACGGCGGCAGCCAGAGGCAGTCGACGCCCAGCCACTGCAGGTAGTCCAGCCGTTCGATCAGGCCGCGCAGGTCGCCGGAGCCGTCGGAACTCGAGTCGTAGAACGCCCGGACCAGCACCTCGTAGAAGACGGCACGCTGGAACCAGGTGCGGTCGGCAGGCAGCGACCGGGCATGGCCGAAGTCGTCCGCGGTGGGGTGCTCGACCACACCGTCCTCGACGTGGCTGCCCTCCGCGGGATCATGCTCCACCGTCGGATCAAGATCGCTCGTCAAGTCCATCAGAAGTCCACCTACCCTGGCCGCAGGTTCTCAATCAGAGGTGCCGGTGCACCACGAACACGTGGGCCGGTTCGACGTACGGGTCGATCCGGACCGCGTTGTGCTGGCCCCACTCGTACGAGGCGCCGGTGATCGCGTCGGTCACCGTGAACCGCTCGTGCCAGTCCATGCCGAGGGCGGGCATGTTCAGCGTCGTGTTGCCCCACTGCACGTTGCCGGAGTCGAACGAGCAGATCACCAGGACGGTGTTGCCGGTCTCCGCGTCGCGCTTGGACCAGCACAGCAACGAGCCGTTGTCGATGTCGTGGAACTCGAGGTTGCGCAGCCAGTGCAGCGCCGGGTTGTCCCGGCGGATCTGGTTGAGCCGGGTGATGTACGGCGCCAGCGAGCGCCCGGAGCGCTCGGCCGCCGCGTAGTCGCGCGGCTTCAGCTCGAACTTCTCGTTGTCGATGTACTCCTCGGCGCCGGGCCGCGGCACGTGCTCGAACAGCTCCAGTCCCGAGTACATCCCCCAGGACGGGGAGAGCATGCTGGCCAGCACCGTACGGATCTTGAACATCGGCGGCCCGCCGTGCTGCAGGTGCTCCGGCAGGATGTCCGGCGTGTTCGGCCAGAAGTTCGGCCGCATCCAGTCCAGCGTGCCGAGCAGCTGCTCGCAGTACTCACGCATCTCCTGGGCCGTGGTGCGCCAGGTGAAGTACGTGTACGACTGGGTGAATCCGATCTTGCCGAGCCCGCTCATCATGGCCGGCCGGGTGAACGCCTCGGCCAGGAACAGCACGTCCGGCTCGACCGCCTTCACCTTGGCGATCAGCCACTGCCAGAAGTTCAGCGCCTTGGTGTGCGGGTTGTCCACCCGGAAGATCCGTACCCCCTGCCCGACCCAGTGCAGGACCACGCGGAGGACCTCCTCGCGCAGGCCCTTCATGTCGTTGTCCCAGTTCAGCGGGTAGATGTCCTGGTACTTCTTGGGCGGGTTCTCGGCGTAGGCGATGGTGCCGTCGGCGCGGGTGGTGAACCACTCCGGGTGCGAGGTGACCCACGGGTGGTCCGGTGCAGCCTGCAGCGCCAGATCCAGCGCGATCTCCAGGCCCAGCTCCTCGGCCCGGGCCACGAACGCCCGGAAGTCCTCCAGCGTGCCCAGCTGCGGGTGGATCGCGTCGTGACCGCCCTCGTCCGACCCGATCGCCCACGGCGAACCGACGTCCTCCGGGCGCGCCACCAGCGTGTTGTTGCGGCCCTTGCGGTTGACCTTGCCGATCGGGTGGATCGGCGGCAGGTAGACCACGTCGAAATTCATCGCCGCGACGGCCGGCAGCCGCTCGGCCGCGGTGGCGAACGTGCCGTGGGTGATCGGCGTCGCCTCCGGCCCGATCTCCGCGCCCTCGGAGCGGGGGAAGAACTCGTACCAGGCGGAGAAGAGCGCGCGCTTACGGTCCACCCACAGCGCGTACGACCGGGTGGTGGTCACCAGCTGCCGCACCGGGTGGTCCCAGAGCAGCCGCTCCAGGTCCAGCGCCGGGGACACCCGGGCGAACAGCGAGCGCTGGTCGTCGCGCAGCGCGGCGGCCGCCTCGCGCACCCGGTCCTGCTCCGGCTCCGGCACGATCTTGGTGGCCAGATCCAGCAGCTCGGCGCCCTCGACCAGGTCGTTCGCCAGATCCTCCAGGCCCTGTCCGACGCCGATCTTCTTCACCACCGCGTCGCGCCAGGTCCGGTACGGGTCGTCGAACGCCTCCACGGTGAACGTCCACCGGCCGACCCGGTCCGGCTGGATCACCGCGTGCCACTGGTCCAGCCCCGGCTCGCCGGGCCGCATCCGGGTGAACGGCCGCGCGTCGCCGTCCGGCCCCTGCCATACCACGTTCACGCCGAGGGCGTGGTGTCCTTCGCGATAGGACACCGCGGAGACCGGCACCAACTCACCGACCACCGCTTTCGCGGGGTAGCGGCCACACGACACCGAGGGCGTGACGTCTTCGATCGGAAAGCGACCGGTCATGATCTCCACCGTAGTCAGATTGGCATGGGCGGGCTGGCGGCGCCGGAAAATGCAACCGCCGTCGAAAGGGAAGGTTTCCGTAGTGGAGCGTTCGCAAACTGTCCCGCGACGCCACCGTCAAACCTACCGGAGCCGGGTGACGATGGCGCGTCCAGGCGGGCCCGCGCGCCGCCGGTGAACGCGGCCGGCCCGGCCTCGCGTGCCGTGACGCACCGTTGCGATCGGCGGAGCGCGTCGGTTGCCATGTGGTGCCATCGCGGCCACCCTTCTCAAGCCACCCCGCCGCCCGCCGAGGAGTAGCGGTGACGCCGGCCGCCAGGGCCGTCGCCGACCCAGGGGAGTGGCACGTGGCCGGACCGTCCGCCGAGCTGTCGCCGGTGATCGCCGCGAGCACGCACTGGCTGGCCCGGGCGTACCCGCCGGCCACCGCGGACAGCGTCGCGCTCACCCTCGCCGAGCTCCAGGCCCGGCAGGCCGTCACGGTCGCCGCCTGGCTGCGCTACCCGACGCCGATCGACGCCGCGCTGGTGGCGATCGCCGGACCGGGCGGCTCGGCGGTGCTGGACTGGCGGGTCGGCAGCGAACCCGACGACGAGATGGCCGACGAGGAGGGCTGGCGTACCTGGGTCGACGAGGTCGTGGTCAGCTGGGCCGCCTGCCTGCTGGCCGACCCGGCGCTGGCCGTCCGCGGAGTGGACTCGGTGGCCGCCGCGGTACCGCCGGCCGACGACCGCCCCCGGCCCCGGCCGCGCCGCCCCGGCGGGCTGCCGAGCGAGTTCCGCCGGCTCACCGCCCCGGACCCCCGGGACCGCGCCGCGGCCGCGCTGCTGCGCCACCCCGACCTGCTGGAGCCGGTCGCCGCCATGCACCGCGCCGACCTCTACTACCTGCTGGGCGTCGAGCGCGCAGCGGAGAATCTCGGCGTGCCGCAGTAGCGACCCCGCCGCGGTCAGTCGGCCAGGCGGGCGGGGAAACCGCCGGTGGCGATCGGGCCCCAGGCGTCGATCGTCACCCGGATCAGCGACTTGCCCTGGTCCCGCATGGCCTGCCGGTACTCGTCCCAGTTCGGGTGCTCACCCGAGATCACCCGGAAGTACTCGACCAGCGGCTCCACCGACTCCGGCAGGTCCAGCACCTCGGCGGTGCCGTCCACCTGCACCCACGGGCCGTTCCACTCGTCGGACAGCACGCAGACCGAGACCTGCGGGCGGCGCCGGATGTTGGCCACCTTGGCCCGCTCCGGGTACGTGGAGATGACGATCCGCCCCTCGGTGTCCACGCCGCAGGTGTTCGGCGAGGACTGCGGGCGCCCGTCGCGGCGGGTCGTCATCAGGATGGCGTGGTGCCGCGGGCGCAGGAACTCCAGCAGCTCCGCACGGTCCGCGCGGGTGTTCGTCGCGATGCTCCGGGCCACGGTCTCTCCTCCGGTCAGTCCGGCCGGCTGCCGGCGTCGGCCGCGTCCACCTGGATCGCGCCGGGGTGCCCGCCGGCCTGCTCCGCGGTGACCGCGGCGCCGATGATCCCGGCGTTGTTCAACAACGTGGCCGGCACCATCGGGGTACGGATGTCGATCAGCGGGAAGAACTTGTCCGACTTCTTGCTCACGCCGCCACCGACGATGAACAGGCGCGGCGACAGCAGCATCTCCACGTGCCGCAGGTACTCCTGCACCCGGTCGGCCCACTTCTCCCAGCTCAGCTCCTCCTGCTCGCGGGCCCGGTCGGCGGCCCGCAGCTCGGCGTCCGCGCCGTGCAGCTCCAGGTGCCCGAACTCGGTGTTCGGGATCAGCGTGCCGTCCAGGAACAGCGCGCTGCCGATGCCGGTACCGAACGTCAGCATCATGATCAGGCCGGGCTGCTCGCGTCCCGCGCCGAACGCCACCTCGGCGACCCCGGCCGCGTCCGCGTCGTTGAGCACCGACACCGGCCGCCCGAGCCGGTCGGAGAACAACTGCGCGGCGGGCGCGTCGAGCCAGGACTTGTCGACGTTGGCGGCGGTACGGGTCACCCCGTCCACCACCACACCGGGGAACGTGACGCCGATCCGGTCGTACCCGGAGAAGGCGTCCGCCACCTCGGCCACCGCCTCCACGACGCCGGTCACGTCGGCCGGCTGGGGCGTCGGCACCCGGTGCCGCTCGGCGAGCAGTTCGCCGCGCACGGTGTCCACCGGTGCGCCCTTCACGCCGGAGCCGCCTATGTCGATGCCGAGGATGGCCATCTGGTTTCCCGTCTTTCGTACGGACACTGCAGTGCTCTGTACCACGCGGAGCCGAAGTCGAATCGTTGCGCCACCCCTCAGACTGCAGCACGTTGGGGGTTCACTCATACTTTCGGCTAGTCAGGCCTAAGCTACTCGGTTAGCCTCAAGGGAACGAACGGTCGCCGCGTGCGGGCACGGCTCTCTGCCCGTAATGGAGGACCAACCCCATGACTACTGTGCGTGAAACAGCAACGGACGGTGCCGGCGAACTCCTGGCCGCCATGGCCGAAACGCCGCTCCACGACCCCCGTCGGCACGACCTGCGCGCCAAGGCCATCGAGGCGTGGCTGCCGCTGGCCCGCCACCTCGCCCACCGTTACTCCGGCCGCGGCGAGCCCACCGACGACCTGGTCCAGACCGCCACCGTCGGACTCATCAAGGCCGTCGACAAGTTCGACCCCG
>NZ_JAIWNC010000038.1 GCF_020216025.1 Jidongwangia harbinensis
GGTGCAGTGGCGCGGCGTGGCGGGGCGCGGCGCGGTGCAGTGGCGCGGCGTGGCGGGGCGCGGTGCAGTGGCGCGGCGCGGCGCGGCGTGGCGCGGCGCGGTGCAGTGGCGCGGCGCGGTGCAGTGGCGTGGCGCGGTGGCGTGGCGTGGCGCGGTGGCGGCGGTGCGGTGCGGCGTGCGGCGTGCGGCGTGCGGCGTGCGGCGATCTTGGAGTTGTGGTGGCGACATAAGGGGCATCACACCGACGAATCGGGCACCACAAGTCCAAGGTCAACGGGAACGCAGGCGCTGAACGAGATGGAGCGGGGCGCGGGCGGGGTGCGTGCCGGCGTGGCGGAGGGGTGACGTCCGTGTGGCGACGCGGCGCGCTCCGCACCCGAAGTCCCCACACGCCACCCATCGCCCAGCCACGTGTGGAACCACGCCACCCACCACACCCAAAACCCCCACACACCACCCACCACCCAGCCACGTGCAGAACCACGCCACCCACCACACCCAAAACCCCCACACCACCCAGCCACGGCACCCACCGCACCGGAAGTCGCCACAGAGCAGGGGTCGCGACTGGAGACCACCCCGCCCGGTACAAGGTCAGACCCGGGGACGGCGGAAAGACCGGTACCACGTGGACGGCCGTGACGTGTTCGTCCGGCCGCCATTCGAAGGCCATCCGCCGTTGAGGACTCGCCGTGAGATTGATGCCGTTCCTTGCATGTCGATCTCTGGAGACGTTGAGATGGGTCACGGTCATCACCCGCACGAGCACGAGCACCAGCACGACGCTTCGGACGTACCCCCGGCTCTGGATCTGAGCGTGCCGGACGATGAGCTGTCGCCCGCCGACGTCTCCCGGCGGGGTTTCCTGCGTGGCGCCGGTCTGCTCGGGGCCGGCGCGGCCGCGTCGGTGCTCGCCGCGCCGTCGGTGGCCGCCGCGGCCGGGTTGCCGCACGCGCACGGGCCGGCCGGCGGGGGCAGCGAGAAGGGCGGCTTCCGGTGGCTCGCGGGTGATCATCACATTCACACCCAGTACAGCTCGGACGGTCAGTACCGGGTGATCGACCAGGCGCAGCAAGGGCAGGCGTTCGGGCTGGACTGGCTGGTCATCACGGATCATGGCAGCAACGCGCACGCGAAGATCGGGGTGGAGAAGGTCAACCCGGACATCGTGGCCACCCGCAAGGAACTGCCGGGGCTGCTGACCTTCCAGGGTCTGGAGTGGAACATCCCGGCGGCCGAGCATGCCACCGTGTTCGTGCATCCGGGACGGCACGAGGTCGAGGTGCTGAAGAAGTTCGAGCAGGCGTACGACGGGACGCAACTGCCGGCGAGCAACACCGAGGCACAGAACGAGGCGGCCGCGATCGCCGGCATCAAGTTTCTCGGGGAGCAGGTCCGGGCCCGCAAGGTGGAGGGCGCGCTGTTCCTGGCGAACCACCCGGGGCGCCGTGGCGTCGACTCGCCGCACGAGTTGCGCAACTGGCGGGACGCCGACCCGACGGTGGCGATCGGCATGGAGGGCGCGCCCGGGCACCAGGCGGCCGGCATCCCGGCGCCGCACGGGCGGGGCGGGACCCGCGGCTACTACGACAACAACCCGTCGGCCGCGTCGTTCGCCGGCTATCCGCTGGAGACGTACCGGACCTGGGGTGGCTTCGACTGGATGACCGCCACCGTCGGCGGGTTGTGGGACAGTCTGCTGGCCGAGGGCAAGGCGTGGTGGATCACCGTGAACTCGGACAGCCACGTCAACTATCTGGACACCTCCGAGCGGGGCCCGGGCGGCGCCTTCGACGTGGACGGCCGGTATCCGGACCCGGTGCACGCCGGGCGGCCCAACACCAGCGCGGGCGACTTCTGGCCGGGCTTCTACGGGCGCACCAACGTGGGCGCGCGCAACGCCACCTACAAGGCCGTGATGGACGGCCTGCGGGACGGCCGGGTCTGGGTGGACCACGGCCGGCTGATCAAAAACCTGGATGCCCGGGTACGGGTGGCCGGCGACCACCGGGCGGCCACGGGTACGCCGCTCGGCGGGGTACTGCGGGTCAAGCGCGGCGTGCCGACCGAACTGACCCTCGAGATCGATCTGCAGGACCGGCCGAACTGGGCGCAGTTCGTGCCGGTGCTCCGCCGCGTCGACGTGATCGTCGGCACGGTCACCGGCCCGGTCGCCGACAAAGACGCCTTCACCGCGCCGGACACTCGCGTCGTGCAGTCGTACGAGGTGTCGGCCGGCGCCCGGCGGCTGTCCGTCCGGTATCCGCTGGGCCGCCTGGACAAGCCGTTCTACCTGCGGCTGCGGGGCACCGACGGCAAGCGCACCCAGCCCGGCCTGATGGGTGCGGCGACCGACCCGTACGGCCCGAAGCTGGACGTGCTCGGCGACGCGGACCCGTGGGGCGACCTGTGGTTCTACACCAACCCGATCTGGGTGCTGCCGCGGTGACGGAGTCGTCGCACCCGGACCTGGCCGCGGCCGAGCATTGGATCGCGACGCTGGATCCGGCTCCGCCGCTGGCCTGCACGCATCTGGTCCGCACGCCGCGGCCGCACGTGGTGGTCACCCTGGACGCCACCACGGGCGGCCGGGCGGTCCGCTTCCCCGGCGTGGAGCACCTGGTCGGCACGCTCACCGTCGCGGACGTGCTGGCGCGTACCGCGATCGACCGGGTGGAGGTGCTGGGTGGCGGGGCGGCCGGGCCGGAGACGTTGCTGGACACCGACGACCACGTCCGTCCGGTGTGGCGCGACGGCGACCTGGTGCTGACCACGACGCCGGCCGCCGGCGGGCGCCTGATGCCGTTCGAACGGCGGCACCCGACGCCGTGCTGCGCCGCCCACTGAGCGTCGTGGTCCGGGGCCCTGGCAGGGTGGAGGGATGCTGGTTGCGTTCTCTGTGACCCCGCTGGGCGGGGGCGAATCCGTGGGCGACCTGGTCGCCGAGGCGGTGCGCGTGGTCCGGGCCTCCGGCCTGCCGAACCGCACCGACGCCATGTTCACCACGATCGAGGGTGAGTGGGACGAGGTGATGGCGGTCGTCAAACAGGCCGTGGACGTGGTGGCGGCCGGCGCGCCGCGGGTCAGCCTGTCCCTCAAGGCGGACGTCCGGCCCGGCGTGACGGGCGCGCTCACCAGCAAGGTCGAGCACATCGAGCGCCGGTTGGCCGAGTGAGCGCGCCACGTCGGCTGGTCATGTGGGACATCGACCGCACGCTGCTGTACGGCGGCGGGGTCGCAGCCCGCGCGTGGCAGGCGGCGTTCGTCGAGCTGACCGGGGTGGCCTGGCGGGAGACACCGGCGTTCGGCGGGCGTACCGACGCGGACATCTGCGCCGAGGTGTTCGCCACGCACGGCGTCACCGACTGCACGCCGGAACGGTTCTTCGCCCGGTACGTCGAGCTGGTGCACGCCGACCGGCACCTCTTCGCCGAGCAGGGCGCGCTGCTGCCCGGCGTCCGCGAGGTGCTGGACCGGCTCGGCGCCGACCGGACCGTGGTGCAGACGCTGGTCACCGGCAACGTGCCGGAGGTGGCCGCGGCCAAGGTGGCCGCGTTCGGCCTGAGCGGCGCGTTCGACGCCGAGGTGGGTGGCTACGGTACGGACGACCGGGTACGCGCCACGCTGGTGCGCCGCAGCCGGGAGCGGGCCGAGGCGAAGTACGGCGGGCCGCTGGCCGTGGTGGTCGTCGGCGACACCGAGCACGACGTGACCGCGGCGCTGGCCAACGGCGCCTTCGCGGTCGGCGTGGCCACCGGCAACACCAGCGCGGCGACCCTGGCCGAGGCGGGCGCGGACGTCGTACTCCCGGATTTGTCCGATGTGGAAGCCGTGGTGCGCGTCCTGGGCGGGTCACCGCCATAATCGACCGATGCCCTTCGCCGCCCCCGCCCCGCCCCCGGACGACGACCTCGGACAGCTCGCCGACCTGATCGTCACCTGGTCCGGTCTCGTGCTGGCCGGGTTCGCGCTGCTGATGTCCGTGCTCACCATCCTGTTCGTGGCGGCCGGCTTCGTCGGCATCCGGGAACTGCGCTCGATCCGGGAGACCGGCCAGCGTGCCCGCCGCGAGCTGGACGAGCAGAAGCGGGTGGCCGGCGAGATCCTGGACGAGGGCAACCGGGCGGTGCAGGCCGCCGAGGCGCTGTCGGTGGAGGCGAACGAACTGCTCGACCGGGCCCGCACCGCGGCCGAGGTGACCGAGACGCAGTCCGAGTCGATCCGGCAGCTCAACGTGCGGCTGCAGACCCAGATCAGCGACCTGGACCAGCGGGTCAGCACCATCGTCGAGGTGTCGTACCTGTTCAACCAGGGCGAGGCGGCGTACCGCACCGGCCAGTACGAGAAGGCCATCGAGTTCCTCCAGCGGGCGCTGGAACTGGACCCGAAGAACACCCGGGTGCGGTACCGGCTGGGCCGCTCGCTGACCAACCTGGGCCGGGACGCCGAGGCCGCGCACGAGTTGCGGGCCGCGATCGACGGAGGGCTGCTGCGGGACCGCGGCGAGCGGGCGCTGGCGTACCTGTACCGCTACACCGACCCGAACGCCGCGCATCTGCACGCCGACCGGGCCACCGAGGCGGGCCCGGACCATGCCACCAACTGGAACTGCCTAGGCCTGCTGCGGCGGGACTCCGGTGACTTCGCCGGGTCCCGCGACGCGCACCTGCGGGCGTACGAGCTGGACCCGACGTTGATCACCACCCCGTTCTACCTGGCCCTGCTGGCCGCGCAGATGCAGGCGTTCCCGCAGGCCCGGGAACGCTCCACCGAGGCGATGAACCTGCTCGAGGAGGGCGAGCGCCGGGCGAAGATCAAGAACATCTGGGCGGCCGTGATCCGGTGGTCGGACACGGTGCTGCGGGGTTCCTACGACGACGCCGACCGGTACGCCGCCGAACTCACCGAGACCTGCCCGTCCGCGCGCCGCGCCCAGGAGATCTGCGACCACATGGAATTCCTGCTCCGGGCGCTCTCCCGGGAACAGCACCGGGAACGGTACGTCGGTACCATGGAGCGGATCTGGCTGACCGGGGCCAACTGAGAATCCGCCGACAACGAGGTCGGGTGACACGTGCGCCGTCCCTTACACAGACCGCAGATGTTCATGGACGTCATCCGGCTGCCGCACCGCACCGAAGACCTGGCGCCGCGGCAGATTCAGAAGGTCAACCGGCTCCGCCGCCCGCTGATCGACGACCGGGGCTCGCGGCAGCACGCCACCAACCGGCGGGTCAAGCGGGCCATGGCGGACGGCCTGGTCGCCGCCGGGGTGACCGGCGTCCTGGACTGGGGCTGCGGCTACCACCCGCTCCGGCCGTACCTTCCGCGTGACGTGGCCCTCGTCGGCGTCGACATCGACCCCGAGGTGGTCGCGGAGAACCGCAGGCTCGGCCTGGAGTGCTACGACCCGGAGGACGCCGCCCTGCAGTACGCCGACCGGCCACCGTCCGCGCTGGTCAGCGTGTTCGTCTTCCACTTCCGGCTGCCCACCGCGCACATCGCCGCGATGGCCGAACTGGTCGGCACGGACGGCTTCCTGCTGGCCAACGTGTACCGCCGCGACGAGCAGTCCCGCGGCCGGCTGGTGACCGCGTTCCGGGAGCGGGGCCTCCAGGTGACCCGGGAGAAGGACCCCACCGAAGCCGCCACCGGTCACGAGTTCTGGTTCCTGGCCCGTCCCCGGGTCACCGGCAACCTCGCCGACAAGGTGCTGCACACCGTGCTCCGCGGCATGGCGTGACCGGGTGGATCTCACCGAGGTCACCGTGGAGGCGACCTTCGGGCTGCGGTCCGGGGTGCTGGGCTGGGCGGAGCCGGCCACCCGGATAGACGACGGGACCGCGTCCCACCTCGCCCTGGTGGACGGGACCGCGGTGATCGCGGTGGTGTCGCATGCCAGGTGGCCGTGTCCGGACGCGCCGGAACAGCCGGCCCGGTACTTCTGGGCGATGGCGGTGGACGGCGCCCACCGCGGCCGGGGAGCCGGCCGCCGGCTGCTCGCCGCGGTCGCCGATCGGGCGCGCTCGGCGGGCGAGTCGATCCTGTGGGCGGACGCCCGCGCATCGGCCGTCGGCTTCTACGTCGCGTGCGGCGCCCGGGTGGTCGGCCCGCCCTACGTCGACGAGGTGACCGGCCTGACCGACCGGCGCGTGCTGCTCCCGGTCGACGGCGGCTAGATCTCGGAACGCCGCGATCTGATTTGTTCCGCTTCGTGCCGGTGTCGCGCCGTTCGGTACCGGTTAGATCTTGGAGGCTGGGGCAGATCTTGGAGAGGAAACGCCCCTCCGGGGGGGGCGGTGCGGCTCCAAGATTCGTGCGAGCCTCCAAGATCTCGCCGGAATAAGGCCGCATACCGGGCAAAGCCGCCCGCCGAGAAGGGCCGGGAGCCGACGCCCCCTGGGAACTGGTCGGCTAGCCGGCCGGGGCGACCGGGTTGGGCACGGCGCCGCCGAAACGGCGGTCCCGGCTCGCGTACAGCTCGCACGCATACCACAGGTGGCGGCGGTCGAAGTCGGGCCAGAGCGTGTCCAGGAAGACCAGCTCCGCGTACGCCGCCTGCCAGAGCAGGAAGTTCGACGTGCGCTGCTCGCCGGACGGGCGCAGGAACAGGTCCACCTCCGGCACCTCGGGGTGGTAGAGGTACTTCGCGATGGTCTTCTCGTTGATCTTGTCGGGCTTGAGGCGGCCGGCCGCCACCTCCCGGGCGATCGCGGCGGTCGCGTCGGCGATCTCGGCCTGGCCGCCGTAGTTGACGCAGAACTGCAGCGTCAGCGTGGAGTTGCCGCGGGACATCTCCTCGGCCGTCTGCAACTCCGAGATCACGCTCTTCCACAGCCGGCCGGCCCGCCCGGACCACACCACCCGCACGCCCAGCTCGACCAGCTGGTCCCGGCGCCGGCGGATCACGTCCCGGTTGAAGCCCATCAGGAAGCGCACCTCCTCGGGCGAGCGTTTCCAGTTCTCGGTGGAGAACGCGTACGCCGAGAGGTACGGGATGCCCAGCTCGATCGCGCCCTCGATGGTGTCGAACAGCGAGAACTCGCCCTGCTCGTGGCCCTTGGTGCGGGACAGGCCGCGCTCCTTGGCCCAGCGCCCGTTGCCGTCCATCACGAGCGCCACGTGTTTCGGCAGCGCCTCCCGCGGGATCACCGGGGGTGTCACACCGGAGATGTGGGGGGCGGGCGGTCGGGGTGTCACGGATTCTCCCGTCGGTCGACCAGTGGCAGCGAGCGCAGTGCCCGCTCCATGTGCCATTGCAGGTGTGCGGCGACCAGCCCGCTGCACTCGCGGCGGACCGGGCTCTCGGCCGCGTCGGCGACCTGCCAGTCGCCGACGGTCAACGCGGTCATCAGACCCAGCGTGGCCGGCGCCGGGTGGGCCGCGCCGGGTGGGCGGCAGTCCGGGCAGACCGAACCCCCGGCGGGTACGGAAAAAGCGCCGTGCTGCCCCGGCGTGCCGCACACCGCGCACGCGGCCAGTGCCGGCGCCCAGCCGGCCACCGACATGCCCCGCAGCAGGTAGGCGTCGAGCACCAGGCTGCCGGCGTGTTCCCGGGCGGCGAGCGCCTTGAGCGCGCCGAGCGTGAGCTGGAACAGGCGCAGGGCCGGCTCGCGCTCGACCGGGGTGAGCCGCTCGGCGGTCTCGGCGATCGCGCTGGCCGCGGTGTAGCGCGGGTAGTCGTCGAGGAACTCCTTGCCGTACAGCGCGACCGCCTCGACCTGGCTCACCGAGTGCAGCGAGCTGCCCACACCCTCGGGCGAGCCGGCGAGCTGCAGGTCGATGTGGCCGAACGGCTCCAGCCGGGCGCCGAACCGGGACATCGTGCGGCGGACCCCCCGGGCGACCGCCCGCAGCCGGCCGTGCCGGCGGGTCAGCAGCGTGATGATCCGGTCGCTCTCGCCCAGTTTCTGCACGCGCAGCACCACCGCGTCGTCGCGGTAGAGCTGGCGGCGGTATCCGGCGGGCACCGGGCCATTCTGCCCTGCGGGTACGACAAACCCTGAGGCATCTCAGGGTGTTTTCCGGGACGCCTGGGTGACAGGACCGATGGCGCCGGTGTGCACCCCCGCCATAGCGTTCTCGGCATGACCACGAACCTGACCCGGCGCACCGGCGCTCTCGCTGTCCTCGCCACGGCCGCCGCGACCGTGCTGGCCGGCTGCGACAACGGCGTGGGCGCGCGGCTGACGTTCCACGACACCGAGAAGGTCAAGGTCAGCGAGATCGTGATGGCCGGGGGCAGCGGCGACGTGGCGGTCAAGACCGCGGCGATCACCGAGACCCGGATCACCCGGGTGGTGCACCGGCGGTCCGACCCGGAGCCCTCGTACCGGCTCGAGGGCACGGTGCTGCACATCGACACGGACTGCGGGCGGAACTGCACCGCGTCGTACCAGATCGAGGCGCCGGCCGGGGTCAAGGTGCGCGGCGAGCTGCGCTCCGGCGACGTGGCCCTGGCCGACGTGGGTGCCGCCGACCTCAAGGTGACCAGCGGCAACATCGCCGTGGCCGGGTCCACCGGCGCGGTCCAGGTGAAGACCACGTCCGGCGACATCGTGGTGCACAACGCCCGGGCCGGCGCGACGCTGAACGCCACCTCCGGCGACCTGCGGGTGATGAACGCGAACGGCGGCCCGGTCAACGCCCGCACCACCTCGGGCGACGTCGAGGTGCGGATCACCGAGGCGGCATCGGTGACGGCACACACCACCAGCGGCGACGTCGAGGTGCTGGTGCCGTCCGGCGCGTACCAGGTGCGGACGAACACCAACTCGGGTGACGCCGAGGTGGCCGGCGTGGTGCGTGACCCGGCGTCCAAGAACGTGCTCGACATCAAGACCAGCAGCGGCGACGCCACCGTGGCGGGGCTGCCCGCGCCCTGACCGGCGCCGGGCCGCTCAGGCCACAGTCGGCGCCGGGCCGGTCCGGCCACGGCCGGTGCAGGGCCGTTCAGACCACGGTCGGCGCCGGTCCGCTCAGGCCACAGTCGGCGCCGGCTCGTCCACCCGGGTGTCGGCCGGAGCCCGCTCCCGCCGGGACAGCCAGACGAACGGCAGCGCCAGCGCGGCCAGGGCGGCGGAGAACGCGAACGACGCCGGGTAGCCCCAGACGTCCGCGGCCCGGCCCAGCGCCGGCTGCGCCACCACCCCGCCGGACGACGACATCAGCGAGTCGAACGACAGGATGGTGGCACGCTGCCGGGACGGGATCATGCCGTTCAGGTACGCCTGCCGCACCGGCATCGCCGCCGCGCCGACCAGGCCCCACACCGCGATCAGCCCGAGCACCACCCAGAAGTTGTCGATCAGCGCGATCAGCAGCACGGCCAGCGCCCCGGCGCCGATCATGACCAGCAGCATGTCGGTGCGGCGGCGGAACAGCGTCCGCACCCTCGGGGTGAGCAGGCCGCCGAGGATCTGCGCGGCGGCCAGCAGCGCCGCGGCCAGGCCGGCCACCGCGTACGCCGTGTCGTCGCCCCACAGGTCGAGCAGGTGCGGCTGCAGCGCGTACCCGACGTAGATCCCCACGCTGCCGGTGAACGGTGCGGCCAGCATCAGCCAGCGCACCGAGCGGACCTTGAGGCCGTGCTCCACGGACTGCCCGACGATGTGCCGCATCTCCCGCACCGGGCCGCGGCCGCGGTCCGGGGTGAACCCCAGGTCGTGCATGAGCAGCGCGGCCACCCCGAAGATGACCACCAGGATGCCCGCCCGCATCAGGTAGGGCGCGGCCAGCCCGGCGACCTGCGCCAGGAATCCGCCGCCGCCCGCGCCCACCAGCATGCCCACCCCCATGAACACCTGGGCCCGGGCGAACACCGCGTCCAGCGGGCCGTCGTCGCCGGTGGCGTGCAGCGCGTCCACCAGCCAGGCCTCGGTCGCGCCGGAGAAGAACGTGAAGCCCAGGCCGATCAGGACGCTGGACACCGCCCATGCCCAGAACGGGCCGTCGACGTGCCACAGCCACAGGTAGAGCGCGGTGGACGCGGCCAGCGTCGCGGTGCCGAGCAGGTAGGACGCGCGGCGGCCCCAGGTGTCCGCCACGATGCCGGTGGGCACCTCGAACAGCACCATGCCGGCGGTGAAGAACGCGTTAGCCGCGAACGCCTCGAAGTTGGTCAGCCCGGCGTCCAGCAGGAAGATCGTGTTCACGCCCCAGATCAGGGACGCGGCAAGTGTGCTGCCGAACCCGAGGACGTAGTACGTGCGGCGTACCTGGGTGGGGGTGATCCTCATGGGGACCATCCTTGCGCGCGGGTCCGACAGTTCGCGGGACCAGCGTGGGCCGGCGGCCCGCGGCCAGGTCCTCGACCCAGCCGGCCAGCAGCACCACCACGGCCAGCAACGCCACCACCGCGGCCAGGCGCCAGCCGATGCCGAGCGCCCCGCGCACCGGCCAGCCGGCGTCCTCCCCGGCGTAGGTGACCGCCACGATGATCGGCACGTGCCACAGGTACACGGTCAGCGCGCGCGAGTTGAGCACCGTCACCGCCCGGTGCGGACGTACCGCCGGGGCGAACCGCAGCAGCACCAGGATGAACGCGGCCGACCAGAGCGCGTTGCCGAGCGGGATGTCGTTGAGGTCGTACCCGCGCGGCCCGGGATGGGTGACGATCCACCCGGCCGCCGCCACGGCCAGCGCGCCGGCCACCCAGAGCAGGCGGCGCGGCCGCAGCAGCCCGTCGTGGTGGGCGAAGCCGAGCAGCCAGGCGCCGCCGTACAGGGCCAGGTCGCGGACGATGCCGTGCGGTGTCACGCCGGTCGCGGCGAACAGGGCCAGCGCGGCGTACGGCGTCGCCACGACCGGCAGCGGGAACCGCCTGAACAGTGGCAGCAGCAGCGGCGAGAGCAGCACGAACCAGAGCAGGTCACGCAGGTACCAGGTGGCGCTGAGCGCGGTGGTCCAGTCACCCGCGGCGGGCGGATCGACCAGCGGAAAGAACCAGAACAGCACCTGCCAGTCCCAGGCCATCCCGCCGATCAGCATGGCGGGCACGGCGACCGCGGACAGCACCCACACCGAGGGCAGCAGACGGTGCAGCCGGCGTTCCACCGCAATCGGCCCGGACCGGTCCAGCGAGGCCGCCATCATCGAGCCGGCCAGCGCGAACATCACCGCCATGGCCGGGAACGCGATGGTCAGCACGGACCAGCCGGTGAGGTGGTAGACGACCACCCGCACGACCGCCACGGCACGAAGCAGATCCAAGTAGCGGTTGCGCATGTTTCGATGAGTACCGAAACGCCGCAACCACCCGCAAACCAGCGTGAGTTATCCCATAAGGGGTTTCAGAAGCCGAGTTTGCGAAGCTGCCGCGGATCCCGCTGCCACTCCTTCGCCACCCGCACGTGCAGGTCCAGGTAGACCCGGGTATCGAGCAACGCCTCGATCTCCGCACGGGCCTTGATGCCGACGTCACGCAGCCGCTCGCCGCGGGTCCCGATCACGATCGACTTCTGGCTGGAGCGTTCCACGTACAGGTCCGCATAGATCTTGGTCAGGCCGCCCTCGACCTGCATCTCCTCGACCAGCACCGCGATCGAGTGCGGCAGTTCGTCCCGCACCCCCTCCAGCGCCGCCTCGCGGATCAGCTCGGCGATCAGCACCTGCTCCGGCTCGTCGGTGAGCATGTCGTCCGGATACAGCTGCGGCGACTCCGGCAGATGCTTCGCGATCACGTCCACCAGCGTGTCCACCTGATGCCCGGAGACCGCGCTGACCGGCACGATGTCCGCGAAGTCGTACAGTTCGCTCACCGCCAGCAGACGGGCCGCCAGCGTCGCCGGGTCGACCAGGTCCACCTTGGTCACCACCGCGATCACGGTGGCCTTGAGCTGCGCCATCTCCGCCGAGATGAACCGGTCACCGGCGCCGACCGGCTCGTTCGCCGGGAAGCAGATGCCGATCACGTCGACCTCGCTCCACACCTCCCGCACCAGGTCGTTGAGGCGCTCGCCGAGCAGCGTCCGGGGCCGGTGCAGACCTGGCGTGTCGACCAGCACCAGCTGCGAATTCTCCCGGTGCAGGATGGCCCGGATGATGTGCCGGGTGGTCTGCGGCTTGCTGGAGGTGATCGCGATCTTCTGGCCGATGATCGCGTTCGTCAGCGTCGACTTGCCGGCGTTGGGCCGGCCCACGAAACAGGCGAACCCCGCGCGGTAGGCGTCGTCACCGCCCGCTGCCGCGGCCACCGCGGTGTGCCGGTGGGTCTTTCCGGGGGTACGGGCGTTCCCCGCCCCGCCGGAAGCACCGGGTCCACGGCTCCGCGCGGCACCGGCCACCCCACCACGCCCACGGTCCCGCCCGGCCACCTGCCCACCGGAGGCGTCGCCCCGCCCACGGTCCCGCCCAGCGGGCTGCCCGCCGGGCGTCCCACCGCGCCGGCCCGGCTCCGCGCCCCGCCCCGACTGCCGTGCTGTTCCACTGGAGCGCTCCACTGGAGCACCGGACCGCCTCGGTGGTACGCCGGTGCTGTTATCCGCCCCCCGAAACCGCGCTGGTGTACCGCTGGAGCGCTCCACTGGAACACCAGCGCCGGAACCGGCGCCGCGGCGGGCGGCGCGGCGCTCCTGGCGCCGCAGTTCGTTCCGCTCCCCCGCCGTCAGGCGGCGGCCCGTCGTCGGGTCGGTGGCCGGCGGCTCACCCTCGCCCCGCCCCTTCGCCCGCGATCCGTCCGTCATGCGGTGACCGTGCCGAGCAGCGTCCCGTCCGGCGCCGCCACGTGGATCGGCGCATCCGCCGCCAGGTCGCGCACCGCGGCATGCCCGGCGCCGTCCAGCGTGGACGCCTCGGTCACCACCCCGGCCGCCTCCAGCTTGGTCGCGCCGGCCGCCACCGCGGACGCCACCGCGAGCTGCAGCGCCGTCACGGACAGGCTGGGCAGTACCACGGTGGCCGCGGCGTAGGTGCGGCCGTCCTGGTCGCGGACCGCCGCCCCCTCGATCGCGCCCACCCGGGCGCGTGCGCTGCGTGCCAGGGTGACCAGCTTGGCGTCCTCGGCCGCGAGCGCGGCGTCCGCGGACGGCACGGCGGCGGGAGGGAACTCGGTCTGCTCAGGCATCGGCGGGTTGTCTTTCCTCGGTCTCGTCATGGTCGCGGTCGTCGGCGCCGGGTTCCGGCTCGACCCGGCGCACCAGCACCGAGTCGATCCGGTTGCGGCGGCCGGTGGTGCCTTCGGCGATCAGGTGCAGGCCGCCCACGTCCACGGTCGCGCCCGGGATCGGCACCCGGCCCAGCGTCTGCGCCAGCAGCCCGCCCACCGTCTCGACCTCGTCGGCGGGCAGTTCGACGCCGAAGATCTCGCCCAGGTCCTCGATCGGCAGCCGCGCGGTCACCCGCACCGCACCGTCGTCGAGGTGGTCCACCGGCGGGCGTTCGACGTCGTACTCGTCGGTGATCTCACCCACGATCTCCTCGAGGATGTCCTCGATGGTGACCAGGCCGGCGGTGCCGCCGTACTCGTCCACCACGATCACCAGGTGGGTGCGCGCCGCCTGCATCTCGGACAACAGGTCGTCGACCGGTTTCGACTCGGGCACGAACGTGGCCGAGCGCATCAGTTCGGCCACCGGCTCCGCGGTGGCCGCCGGGTCACCGCTCTGGGTACGCCGGACGACGTCCTTCAGATACAGCACGCCGAGCACGTCGTCGACGGACTCGCCGATCACCGGAATGCGGGAGAAGCCGGAGCGCAGGAACAGGTAGAGCGCCTGCTGCAGCGTCTTGGGGCTTTCGATCCACACCATTTCGGTACGGGGCACCATCACCTCGCGGGCGATCGTGTCGCCCAGGGCGAACACCGAATGGATCATCTCGCGTTCGCCGTGCTCCACCACGCCGCGCTGCTCCGCCAGGTCGACCAGTTCGCGCAGCTCGACCTGGCTGCCGAACGGGCCCTCCGGGAAGCCCTTGCCGGGCGTGACCGCGTTGCCGATCAGGATGAGCAGCGACGCCAGCGGGTTCAGCACCTTGCCGAGCCAGCGGACAAGCGGCGCGGTGGCCTTGCCGACCGCGTACGCGTGCTGCCGGCCGACCGTGCGCGGCGCCACACCCACCACCACGAAGCTGACCAGCGTCATCGCGCCGGCGGTGACCAGCGCGGCCCGCCAGCCGGCGCCGTACGTGTCGACCGCCACCAGCGCCACCAGCGTGGTCGCGGTCAGCTCGCAGACCAGGCGCAGCAGGAGCAGCAGGTTGAGGTGGCGCACCACGTCGCCGGCCACCGCGGCCAGTGCCGCCGCGCCGCGTTGTTCCTCGCGGGCCATCTCGGCGGCGCGGGCGGTCGACACGCTGCCGAGCGCGGCGTCGGTCATCGAGGCGAGCCCGGCCAGCACGACCAGGATCGCGGCGTAGACGAGAAGTTGCAGGTCGGGCAGGCCGCTCGGGGCGGCCGCCGCGAAGACTTCGGACGGATCCACGGTGTCAGCCGGCCTGCCGTCCGGCTCGCCAGCTCTGCAGGAGCCGGTTCTGCAGCGCGAACATCTCGCGCTCCTCCTCGGGTTCCGCGTGGTCGTAGCCCAGCAGGTGCAGCGTGCCGTGCACGGTCAGCAGGTGCAGTTCGTCGGCGGCGGTGTGCCCGGCGGCGACGGCCTGTTTCGCGGCCACCTCCGGGGACAGCACGATGTCGCCGAGCAGCGCCGGCTCACCGGTGCCCGCCTCGCCGGGACCGTGGTCGACGCTGCCCTCGTCCATCGGGAACGCGAGCACGTCGGTGGGGCCGTCGTTGCCCATCCACCGATGGTTGAGTTCGGCCATGTAGTCGATGTCGATGAGCAGGATCGACAGCTCGGCGAGCGGGTTGACCCCCATCTCGTCCAGCGCGTGCCGGGCTACCGCGAGGATCGCGTCGGTGTCGACCTCGACTCCCGACTCGTTGGCGATCTCGATGGACATAGTGGTGCGGGTACCCCTTGGGATCAGCGCCGGCGCCCGGACCGGCCGCTGCTGGCGGCCCGTCCGGGTACGGCGTGGACGGATTGAGCGGCCTGTTGGTCCTGCTCGGCGTCGTAGCGGGCGTAGGCGTCGACGATCTCGGCGACCAGCCGGTGCCGGACCACGTCGGAGCTCGACAGCTCCGCGAAGTGGACGTCCTCCACGCCGTTCAGGATCTCCCGCACGATGCGGAGGCCGCTGGTGGTGCCGCCGGGCAGGTCGACCTGGGTGACGTCGCCGGTGACCACGATCTTGGCGCCGAACCCGAGCCGGGTCAGGAACATCTTCATCTGCTCGGGCGTGGTGTTCTGCGCCTCGTCCAGAATGATGAATGCATCATTGAGCGTCCGGCCGCGCATGTAGGCCAGCGGGGCGACCTCGATCGTGCCGGCCTGCATCAGGCGCGGGATCGACTCCGGGTCGAGCATGTCGTGCAGCGCGTCGTACAGCGGGCGCAGGTAGGGGTCGATCTTCTCGTTCAGCGTGCCGGGCAGGAAGCCGAGCCGCTCGCCCGCCTCGACCGCCGGCCGGGTCAGGATGATCCGGTTGACCTGCTTGGCCTGCAGCGCCTGGACGGCCTTCGCCATCGCCAGGTAGGTCTTGCCGGTGCCGGCCGGGCCGATGCCGAACACGATGGTGTTCTCGTCGATCGCGTCGACGTAGCGCTTCTGGCCCAGGGTCTTGGGCCGGATGGTGCGCCCGCGCCGGGACAGGATGTTGAGCGTGAGCACCTCGGCGGGGCGTTCGGCGGTGTTCTGCTCGAGCATGTTGAGGGTGCGCCGGACCGCGTCGACGCTGAGCGTCTCGCCCTTCTCGATCAGCTCGATGAGTTCGGCGAAGAGCCGCTCGGCGGTGGCGTTGTCGGCGGGCGCGCCGGTCATGGTGATCTCGTTGCCGCGCACGTGCACGTCGCTGACGAGGGTGCGCTCGAGCAGGCGCAGGATTTCGTCCTTGGGGCCGAGCAGGTTCACCATGATCCGCGGCTCGGCGATCGAGATCCGGGACTGCACGTGTGCCGCGCCGGGCACGGCGGCGCCGGACGATGCGGCGCTGGATGGTTCGGTGCCGGTCATAGGGCGGCCCGCGGGCCTACGCCACCTGCTCTCTTTCTCGGCGCGCTCTCGAAATCCGGTCGGTTCCGCCGTCGGTCCGCGCGCGTCAGGACCGTCCTATGGTATCCGTTCGGTGCCGCCCCCGCCGAGGCCATTATCGCCGTTCGGAGGGCGAGACCGGCAGCCCGTCGAAGGTCTCCAGCATCCGGGTGAAACGGTACGTCGCCCAGTGCATCCGGGTGACCACGCCCTGCTCGTCACGGACCAGCCGGAGCAGCTCGCCGGCTTCCCGGCCGGCGACCGTGCGCAGCGTGTCGGGACGGTCCGGCAGCGGCCGGAACACCGCCGGCGGCCGGTCCGCGGGCGCGTCGACGGGCCGGGCCTGCAGCGCTCCGTCGTGCCAGGCGAACGCGAACGCGTACCCCTCGCTCCACCACTGCCCCAGCACCGAGCGGTACTCGGCCGGCGCGGGCGGCCTGGGCACCCAGGGCCGGATCTCCGGCGGGTCGAGTTCGACCGCGAGCTTGAGCAGCTCGTGGGTGAGGTCGTTGATGGTGGACGCGGTGCCGGAGGAGGCGAGCACCGCGCAGCCCAGCGCGCCGGGGTTGTCGTCGCCGCCGCGCCGGCCGTACACGCCGGCCAGGAAGCCGGGCATGGCGCCGTCGTGGCCGACGTGCACCACCCGCTTGCCGGCCGGCTCCAGGATCAGGCCGAGCCCGAAACCGGCGGCCCACATCTGCTCGTCGGTGGTGGTCACCGGCCAGCGCATCTCGTCCACGGTGTCGGCCGCGAGGACCGCGCCGTCCGGATCGATGATCTCCGGGTTGACCAGGAAAGCGGCCCAGCGGGCCATGTCGGCCGCGGTGCTCCACAGCTGGGCGGCCGGGCCGACGCCGCCGAGGTCGAGTTGCGGTTCCGGCCTGGCCGCGTCGGAGAACGGGTCGACCAGATAGCCGACCGCGGCGTCGGCGGTGGGATCGACCGTGGTGGCGGTCAGCCGGAGCGGGGTCAGGATGCGTTCGGTGAGCACCGACTCCCAGGGCTTGCCGCGCAGCTTGGCGACCAGCTGACCGAGTACCGCGACGCCGAGGTTGGAGTAGTGGAAGCGGCGGGCGTTGGGCAACACCCGCTCGGCCCGGTGCAGGTCGGCGAGCAGGGTGTCGGCGTCCGGGGCGAGCAGCGTGTCCCACACGTCGCCGTACGGTTCGCGCTGGAAGCCGGCGGTGTGCGACAACAGCCGGCGGACGGTCGCGTCGCCGTGGGCCGGCACGTCGAGGTGCGCCGAGATCGGATCGTCGAGGTGCAGCAGCCCGTCGTCGCGGGCCTGCAGGGTGAGCACGGCGGTGAAGGTCTTGGTGACCGAGCCGATCCGGAACCGGCTGTCCGCGTCCAGCGGGTGCGCCGGGTTGCCGGACGTCCCCACGGTGCAGGTCCACAGCTCACGGTCGGCGCGGTGCAGCGCCACCGAGAGCGCCGGCACCCGCCCGTCGGCCTGGGCCCGGCGGACGGCGCGCTCGTACCGCGCGGCCGGGGGGTTCACGACCGGGCCAGCATCGGTCCGAGGGGCGCACCACCGAGCACGTGCCCGTGGGCGTGGAAGACCTCCTGCCCCGCGTACCCCCCGTTGTTGAAGATCAGCCGGAAGCCGTCGCCGCGCAGCCCCTCGGCCTCGGCCACCGCGGCGGCCGCGGCCAGCACGTCGGCCGCGACGGCCGGGTCGGCGAGCGCGAGCGCGACCACGTCGGTGTGATGGTCCTTGGGGATGACCAGCACGTGCACCGGCGCCTTGGGGTCGATGTCGCGGAAGGCGAGTGTGGTGTCGGTCTCGTGTACGACCGTGGCCGGAATCTCACCGGCGACGATGCGACAGAACAGGCAGTCGTTATCCACGTCGGTGATCCTAGGCTCACTGCATGACATCACGTGGAGTGCTGGTGACCGGTTCGTCGCGGGGCGTGGGCCGGGCGGTCGCCGCCCGCTTCGCCGCCGGAGGCGACCGGGTGGCGGTGCATCACCGGGACTCGGCGGCGCTGGCCGAGCAGCTGGTGGCGAATCTGCCGGGTACCGGACACGTGGTGGTCCGGGCCGACCTGGCCGACCCGGAGGCGGTGCGGTCCATGGTCGACGAGGCCGCCGAACGCCTCGGCGGTCTCGACGTGCTGGTCAACAACGCCGGGGTGTTCGGCGCCGTGACCGGCGCACATCCGGTGTTCGACACGGATTTCGAGACCTGGCGGCAGCGGTGGCGGCACACGTTCGAGGTGAACCTGTTCGGCGCGGCGAACGCCGCCTGGGCGGCCGCCCGGCACATGCGCGAACGCGGCGGGCGGATCGTCAACGTGTCGTCGCGCGGCGCGTTCCGCGGCGAGCCGGAGCAGCCCGCGTACGGGGCCAGCAAGGCGGCGCTGAACGCGATGGGGCAGTCGCTGGCGGTGGCGCTGGCGCCGTACGGGATCGCGGTGGCGTCGGTGGCGCCCGGGTTCGTGGAGACCGACATGACCAACATGCACCTGAAGTCGGAGCGGGGCGCGGCGGTACGCGCGCAGAGCCCGTTCGGCCGGGTGGCCCGCCCGGACGAGGTGGCCGCCGCGGTGCACTGGCTGGCGTCTCCGGAAGCGGAGTGGGCGAGCGGCGCGGTCCTGGACCTGAACGGCGCCTCCTACCTCCGCTGAACCAGCACACCACCAGCGGAAATAGGAGTTAAGTAGGTCCTGCCGCCCGCTTTGTACCACCGCCGCCCCGGATGGGCGACCGGCGCACCGCCCGGACGGCCGCGGCGTGGGACGGGAAGTGGGCGCTGAACCGGAAAAGTGATCCCGGGTGACAAGATCAAGGCAACCGAGGAATGGGAGCGCTTTCGTGACCGAGTACCACGACGTGATCGACGATCTGCTGGCCGAGCTGGACCTGACCGAGAAGGTCTCGCTGCTGGCCGGGCAGGACTTCTGGTCACTGCCCGCGATCCCGCGGATCGGGCTGCGGTCGCTGATCATGTCGGACGGGCCGATCGGGGTACGCGGCACCGGTTGGGCGCCGGAGGACCCGTCGATCGCGCTGCCCAGCCCCACCGCGCTGGCCGCCGCGTGGGACCCGGCGCTGGCCGAGCGTGCCGGTCTGCTGCTCGGTCAGGAGTCCCGCCGCAAGGGCGTGCACCTGCTGCTCGGCCCGACCGTGAACCTGCACCGCACGCCGCTCGGCGGCCGGCACTTCGAGTGCTACTCGGAGGACCCGCTGCTGTCCGGCGAGATCGGCCTGGGCTGGGTGACCGGCGTGCAGGCGCACGGCGTCGGCACCACGGTCAAGCATCTGGTCGGCAACGACTTCGAGACCGACCGGATGACCGTGGACGTGCGGATCGGCGACCGGGCGCTGCGGGAGCTGTACCTGGCGCCGTTCGAGCGAATCGTGACGGCCGGCGCGTGGGGCGTGATGAGCGCGTACAACGCCGTCAACGGGCTGCCCATGGCGTCGCACGGGCCACTGCAGACCGGCGTGCTCAAGGACGAGTGGGGTTTCGACGGCTTCGTGGTCTCCGACTGGCGGGCCGCGCGGGAGACCGTCGGCTCGGCGCTGGGCGGCCTGGACATCGCGATGCCCGCGATGGAGAACCCGTGGGGCGACGCGCTGGTCGCCGCGGTCCGGTCCGGCGAGGTGCCGGAGGAGATCATCGACGACAAGGTACGCCGGGTGCTGCGCCTGGCCGCCCGGGTCGGCGTGCTCGACGGCGTCCCGCCCGCGGTGACCACGTTCCCGGCGCCGGTGGTCGGCGACACCGTCGCGTACGAGGTGGCGGTGCGCTCGTTCGTGCTGGCCACCAACACCGGGTCGGCCCTGCCGCTGGACCCGTCCGGGCTGAACCGGGTGGCGGTGATCGGTGCCCTGGCCACCGACGCCCGGGTGCTCGGCGGCGGCAGCGCCCAGGTCACCCCGCCGCACGTGGTGTCGCCGCTGGACGGCCTGCGGCGGGCCCTGCCGGGCGCCGACGTGGCGTACGCGATCGGCGCCGACCCGCGCCCCTTCCTGCCGCCGGCCCGTGGCCCGGAGTGGAGCGGCCTGACCGTGAGCCTGGACGGGGAGACCGACTACGGGTTCGGCGTGGACGCCGCCACCCTGCGGTGGATCGGCGACCTGCCCGGCGGCGTGGCCAAGGAGTCGGTGACCGGGCTGCGGATGCACGGCACGTTCACCCCGGCCACCGCGGGTGAGCACACGTTCGCGGTGTCCGGCTTCGGCACGTTCTCGCTGACCGTCGGCGGGACCGAGCTGTACGCCGGCTCGCTGCACCCGGCCGACACCGGGCGGGCCGAGCTGCTGCTGTCGCCGCGCGAGCACCGGGTCACCGCGACGCTCCCGGCCGGCCTACCGGTGGAGGTGGTCCTCACCCAGACCATCGTGCGCGGCATGGCGCACACGGTCTCCGCCACGCTGGGCCACCGCGCCCCCGGGCCGGACGCGGACGGGCTGATCGCCGAGGCGGTCGCGCTGGCCGCGGCGTCCGACGTGGCGGTGGTCGTGGTCGGCACCACCGAACAGGTCGAGTCCGAGGGCTTCGACCGCACCTCGCTGGCGCTGCCCGGCCGCCAGGACGAGCTGGTGGCGCGGGTGGCCGCGGCGAACCCCCGTACCGTCGTGGTGGTGAACGCCGGCTCGCCGGTCCTGCTGCCGTGGGCCGACGACGTGGCCGCGGTGCTGCTCACCTGGTTCCCCGGCCAGGAGGCCGGTGCGGCGCTCGCCGACGTCCTGCTCGGCACGGCCGAGCCGGGCGGGCGGCTGCCGACCACCTGGCCGCGCCGGGAGGAGGACTGCCCGGTCCTGGCGATCGACGTGCGCGACGACGCCCTGGAGTACGCCGAGGGCATCTTCATCGGCTACCGCGGCTGGCTGCGTTCCGGTGCCACCCCCCTGTTCGCGTTCGGGCACGGCCTCGGCTACACGTCCTGGTCATACGACTCGCTGCAGGTGGCCGACGGGTACGCCGAGGTGACCGTCACGAACACCGGGGCACGCACCGGCCGCGAGGTGGTCCAGGTCTACCTGAGCGCACCGGACGACACGGCGGACCGCCCGGTGCGGTGGCTGGCCGGGTTCGCGAACGTCGAGGCCCACCCGGGCGAGTCGGTGACCGTCCAGGTGCCGCTGCAGCAGCGCGCGTTCCAGGTCTGGGACGGCGGCTGGCGCACCGTGCCCGGCCGGTACCAGGTCGCCGCCGCGCACGCGGTCGACGATCTGCGGCTGACCACCGACCTCACAATGTGAGCTGACCTGCCGTTCCGCGTCGCGGCGCGGACTACCGGCGGTCGCCGCGCGGGTTCCCGGCGACCGCCCGGATGCCGGACACCAGCAGCCCCAGCCCGTACCGGAACTGGTCGTCCGACCCGGTGACCGGCAGCGCGTCGTCCGGCGCGGCGCCGGGCAGCTCGGCGATCACCGCGCGGACCTGATGCCAGCGGGCGTCCGGGGCACCGGCCCGCACGCTCATCGCGATCGCCGCGGACAGGTAGGCGATCAGGGCCTGCGTGGTGCGGACCACGTCGGCCGGGGACTGACCGGCGTCCGCCAGCGCGCCGCCGATGGCCAGCAGCACCGGCCGGGCGTGGGTGCCGAGCGGCGGCCGGCCGGCCAGATGGGCGGCGATGCCCGGGTGACCCAGGGCCGCCGCCCGGACGGCGGTCAGGAGGTCGGTCAGCCGGGCGTCCCACGGCCGGTCCGGCGCCGGCAGCGGTACGCCGGCCAGCGCCAGGTCGGCGACCGCGTCGAGCAGCGCCTCGCGGTCCGGGAAGTGCCGGTACAGGGCCATCGGGTCGCAGCCGAGTTCGCCGGCGATCCGGCGCATCGTCATGGCGGCCGGTCCGTCCCGGTCGCCGACCTCCAGGGCGGCCTCGGCGATGGCCTGCCGGCTGAGCGGGGCGCGTGGCGACATGCCGCGGAGTCTACGGCGTAGACATCGACCGATGGCCCGGTCTACGCTGTAGACATGACGGTTCTGACGATCGGACGCCTCGGCGCCGTGGCGATCAGCGTGACCACCTTCGGCTTCCTGTTCCTCCGGGACAACTGGCGGGCCGACAACCTGTTCCTGGTGCCCGACCTGGTGCTCTGCGCGGTGCTCGCGGTGGCGGCGGCGCTCCCGGCCCGGGCCGCCGCACCCGCGCTGCTCGGCGCGTACGCGTTCACCGCCGGGGTGCTGGCCACGTCCGTGTCGTCGTTCGCGGTGGACGGCCGGGTCGGCTACGCCAGCCTGGCCGGCCTGGTGGCCGCCACTTTCATGACGCTGGTGCTGCTGCGCGGCCGGGGCGCTCGGGCGTGACCACCGGCGTGCGCGCCGACCACGCCGACCACAACCGGGCGTACCGTCCGCCCGCCGCCACCAGCTCCGCGTGCGTGCCGGTCTCCACCACCGTGCCGTGCTCCAGCACCACCACCCGGTCCGCCGCGGCCGCCTGGGTCAGCCGGTGCGCCACGATCAGCGTGGTCCGGCCGCGGGTGGCCGCCAGGGCGGCCTCCTCGAGGGCCCGGGCGCCGGCGCTGCCGGCCTCCGCGGTCGCCTCGTCCAGCACCGCCACCGCCGGATCGACCAGCACCAGCCGGGCCAGCGCCAACTGCTGGGCGCGGGCCGCGGTCAACGCCCGGCCGCCCTCGCCGACCACCGTGGCCTCGCCCTCCGGCAGCTCCCGCACCCAGTCCAGCGCGCCCACCGTGGCCAGCGCCGCCGCCACCTCGTCCCCGGTCGCACCCGGCCGGGCCAGGCGCAGATCCTCGATCAGCGGTCCGGCGAAGACGTGCGTCTCCTGGCTCACCACCGCCACCACCGACGGCGGCAGCTCGGCGACCGGCACCCCACCGACCAGCGCCGTACCGGACCCCGGCCGCAGGATGCCGGCGGCGATCGACGCCACCGTGGTCTTGCCGGCGCCGGTGGAGCCGACCAGCGCCACCCGCTCACCCGGCCGCACCCGCAGGCTCACGTCGCGGAGCACCGGGGTACGCCCGTCGTAACTGAAGTGCACCCGCCGCAGTTCGAGCCCCGCGTCGGCCGGGCGCCCGTCCGGCCGCGGCGGATGGTCCTCGCCCTCCAGATTGCGCACCCCGACCAGCCGGGCCAGGCTCGCGCCCGCGCTCTGCACGTCGTCGAACGTGAACATGATCATCGCGACCGGGTTGAACAGGCGGTGGAACAGCACCGCCGCGGCCGCGGTCTCGCCCACCGTGACCGCGCCCGCGTCCACCAGCAGGAAGCCGGCGGTGAGGATCGCGGCCAGCCCGACGAACTCGCTGCGGTTGATCCGCCCACCGAACCGGGTGAACAACCGGAACACCCCGACCTCCAGGTCACGCACCCGGGCCGAGGCGCCGTCGATGTCCCGCAGGTGCTGCGCCTCCCGCCGGTACGCGTGCACCGTCGGGGCACCCTGCATGGTCTCCACCAGCAGCTGGGAGCGGGCCGCCACGGCCGCCCGTTCCCGGGCGTACCAGGGCGCGGAGCGGGGCAGATACCAGCGCAGACCCAGCACGTACGACGGCACGGCCAGCGCACCGGCCAGCCCCAGCCGCCAGTCCAGGCCCACCATCGCGGCCAGGCTCAGCGCCCCCAGCAGCAGCGCCGAGGTCAGCGTCGGCAGCACGGTGGACGCGGCCCGGCCGATCGCCGCCACGTCCGCACCGACCCGGGACAGCAGGTCACCCCGGCCGGCCCGGTCCAGCACGGCGGCGGGCAGCCGCAACGCGACCGCCACGGTACGCTCCCGCAGGCCGGCCAGCAGCTGCTCGCCGAGCCGGGTGACCAGCACCGTGGACAGGCCGTTCGCGGCGCCACCGACCAGCGCGGACACCAGCACGACCAGGGTGACCGGCACGATCGCACCGGCACCGGCACCGGCCCGGATCTCGTCGACCAGCCGGCCGAACGCGTACACCGGCAGCACCGACGCGGCGGCGGCGACCAGGCCGGCCGCGACCGTACCGGCCACCGCCCACCGGCGGGCCCGGAGCTGGCGGCGCAGCCACGCCCAGGTCTGCCCGGCCGACGCCACCGGCAGCGCGGAGCCGCCCGTCGTTCCGGAGCCGTCCGTCATCGCGGAGCCGTCCGTCACCGCGGAACCGTTTGTCGTCGCGGAGCCGGTTGTCGTCGCGGAGCCGTCCGACATCGCGGAGCCGGTTGTCGTCGCGGCGCTGTCCGTCATCGCAGTACCGCCGCGCGGTAGCGCTCGTCGTGGGTGCCCAGGCCGGTGTGGTCACCCTCGGCGCCGACCGCGCCGGCATCGAGCAGCACCACCCGGTCGGTCTGCGCCAGCAGCGCCGGGCTGCTCGTGCACACCAGCGTGGCCGAGCGCGACCCGGGACGGTGCCGCAGCGCCCGGATGCCCTGCGCGACGGCGTGCTCGGTGACCGCGTCCACCGCCGTGGTCGGATCGTGCAACACCAGGATCGGCGGGTCGGCGAGCAACGCCCGGGCCAGGGCGAGCCGCTGCCGCTGGCCGCCGGACAGGCCGGCGCCGCGTTCGGTGACCGGCTGGTCGACGCCCTCCGGGTGGGCGTGCACCACCTCGTCGGCGGCGGCACACCGCAGCGCCTCCGCCAGGGCGTCGTCGCCGGGCGGCATCAGGTTGGCCCGGACCGTGCCGGAGAACAGGTCGGTGTGGTGCGGCTCGGCGAGAAGCAGCCGGCGGGCGTCGGTGACCGGCAGATCACGCAGCGGTACGCCGCCCAGCCGGACGTCACCCCGGTAGTCGGCGACGTGGCCGCCGAGCAGCCGGACCAGGTGCTCGGCGTCGCCCGGCCGGCGGGCCACCACGCCGACGAACTCGCCCGGGCGGACGTCGAGGTCGAGGCCGTCGAGCGGGCCGCTGCGTACCCCGGTCAGCGAGAGGCCGACCGGCCCCGCGGGCGGCGGTGCGGACCCCGCCGGATGCACCGGTTCGGCGTCGAGCACCCGGGCGATCCGGTTCGCCGAGGCGCGGGCGCGGGCCACCCACTCCGGCACCACGGCGAGCGTGCCGAACGGCTCCATCAGGAACTGGGCCAGCCCGATCACCGTGACGAACTGCCCGACGCTGATCCGGCCGGTCAGCGCGTACCAGCCGGCCAGGATCGCGATGCCGCAGGCGAGCAGCGTGCTGACCGTGGTGGACGCGGCGCCGTACCCGCCGCGGGTCCGGGCCGCCCGCAGCGTCGCCCGCAGCGACTCCCGGCTCACCTCCCGGTAGCGGCGCGCCGCGGCGTCCTGCGCGCCGATCCCCCGCAACGGGCGCAGGCCGGTGACCAGGTCGGTGGCGAGCGAGGTGGCCAGACCGGCGCGATGCTGCTGCTCGGCGACGCGCCGGGTGATCCGCGGGGCCGCGGCCTGCAGCGCCACCAGCACCACCGGCGTGGCGAGCAGGACCACCAGCCCCAGGGGTACGGAGATCAGGAACAACGCCACCGCACCCACCGCGGTGGCGACCAGCGCACCCACCACCCGCGGCACGTAGTCCAGCAGGTACGACGTCTGGTCCGCGTCACTGGTGGAGATGGTGAGCAGTTCGCCGGCGCGCAGCTCCGTGCGTACCCCGTGCGGGTCCATGATCTTGGTAGCGACCTCGATGCGGAGCCGGTGCGCCTCGTCCGCGATCGCCGCCATCAGCCGCCGCGACCCGAACCGGAACACGGTGTTGAGCACGATGAACAGTGCGGCCAGCACGGCGATCCACAGGACCAGCCGGAGCGCGTCACCGGTGCCGACGGCCCGGTCGATGATCAGACCGATGACGATCGGTACGAGCGCCTCGCATGCCTGGTGCGCACCGATCAGCAGACTTCCCACGACCACCCGACGCCGCTGGCGGCGCACGGTACGCAGCAAGATCCGGGAGCCGGAACGGTCGGGGCGGGCGGGCACCGGGCAAGGGTAGCCTCACCTATCTGGCCGCCCGCACGGCCATGGTCACGCCGTAGGCCACCTCACGATTCCCACCCCGCATTCCTCTCCGCATTCCCACTCCGGCGGCCTCGGGCGCGGATCCTCGGTCGGTGGGGAACTGCGCCCGCGGCTGACCCACCCCGCGGTCCGGGGCCACCGAACCAGGCCGCCGGCGACGGACTCGGAGGCGCCGTCCTACCAGCGGCCGAGCCGGGCCGACAGCACCGCCAGGGCCGCGATGCCCGCCGTCGAGGTTCGCAGCACCGCATAGCCGAGACGCACCGCGGTGGCACCGGCGCCGGTGAACGCGTCCCGCTCCGCGTCGCTGATCCCGCCCTCGGGGCCCACCACCAGCACGATCTCCCCGGACGGCGGAAGCACGGCCGTGGTCAGCCGCTCGGCGGCCTCCTCGTGCAGCACGAAACCGGCCGCCGCCTCGGCCAGCCGGGCCGTAACGTGCTTGGTGGAACAGTCCGGATCACCGGCCACCACGGGCAGCCACGGCCGCCGGGCCTGCTTCGCCGCCTCCCGTACGGTGGCCGCCCACTTGTCGCGGGCCTTGTGACCACGGTCGCCACGCCACTGGACGACCGACCGGGACGCCGCCCACGGCACGATCTCGTCGACGCCGGCCTCGGTCATCGCCTGCACGGCCAGCTCGCCACGGTCACCCTTGGCCAGGCCCTGCACCACCACCAGCCGCGGGTCCGCCGCCCCGACGAACTCCCGGTCCAGCACCGCCACGTCCACGGTCCCCCGCCCCACGGCGGTAACCTCTGCCGACGCCGTCCCACCACACCCGTCCGCCAGCACGAGCCGCTCCCCGACCCGAAGCCGCTGCACCGTCGCGGCATGGTGCCCCTCCGGCCCGTCCAGCGTGAACGTCGAACCACCGGGCAACTCGTCGACCAGGAACAGAGGCGCAGACACGCCCGCACGCTACCGAACCACCATCCACGGCACCGCCGCCGGTCACCCCGGTTCCGCGGCCTCCTGACGTCCCCATCCGCGCGCCCCGGCCCCACCCCCACGTGCGCGCCACCGCCGAACAGCGAACCCAAGCTCAACATCAGCGGCGTGCCCCCACACCCCGCGTAGACAGCGGCACCCAGCCCACCCCAACCCGGGCAACCGGCCGACGTGTGAACCACAGGCACCCAGCTCACCCCAACTCCACACATGCCCCGAACACCCACCCCGCGTGTGAACCACGGGCACCCACCCCACCCCAACTCCACACACGCCCCGAACACCCACCCCGCGTGTGAACCACGGGCACCCACCTCACCCCAACTCCACACACGCCCCGGACAACCAGCCGGCGTGTGGACCACGGGTTTGCTCCGAACCCCACCTCCACACGCGCGGACGCCCTACGCGGGAGGCGACGAGCACCCCCACCTACTCCACGACGGCCTCGCCAAATGGTGGGCGACATGTCCGGATAGATGGGGTGGAGGCGGCCGGCTGGCCCTCGATCTCGTGCAGCTGTGGTCGTAATGCGACCGCAGCTCAACAAGATCTGCGCAAACGAGGCGGGGAGGCTTCGTCGCGCAACTCCGGCGCCTTCGAGTGGCAACAGACGGTGTGCACCCGACACCCTTCGCAGCACCCTCCCCGCCCGTGAGCAGTCGATGCGGCGGCTCTCGGCCACGCAAGGTGAGGTTCCAGCACGAAGAGTGACGGGACCCGTGGCGGAGCGAGGACAACGCCAGCTGCCTCGCCGGTGTCGTCGAGAAGGAAGACTGCACCGCCCTAGCAGAGACGGCCGCACCGCCCGGCAGAGAAGCCGCAAAACCGTAGAGACGGCCGCCCCCGCGGAGACGGCCGCACCGCCTCGCGGAACGGCCGCACCGGCCGCGCGGAGACGGCCGCGCCGGGCGCGCGGAGAAGCAGGTCGGCGGTGGCGTGCCGGTCTTGCGCTTACGCAGCTTGAAGGGCGTGGGCCACCGCCGGTGGGCCCCCGCCCGGCCTCGGCGGGAGCGACGGTCCGTACCCCGCACGGACCTACGACATGGTGAATCTAATGGCCGTTGAACGCGTCCCGCATGCGGGAGAAGAACCCGCCCTGCTTGCTCAGTTCGGCCACGTCCTCGCCGCGGGTCTTGGCGAAGTCGCGCAGCATGCGTTCCTGGTCAGCGGTCAGCTTGGTGGGCGTCTTCACGTCGAGGTGGACGAACAGGTCGCCGCGGCCCTGTCCGCGCAGGTGCGGCACGCCCTTGCCGCGGATGCGGAGGGTGAACGCCGGTTGGGTGCCCGGCTTGACCTCGATGTTCTCCTCGCCGTCCAGCGTCTTGATGGTGAGCCGGGTGCCCAGCGCCGCGGCCGTCATCGGGAGGGTGACCCGGCAGTGCAGGTCGTCGCCCTTGCGGGAGTAGACGTCGTGCTGCCGTTCGTGGATCTCCACGTACAGGTCGCCGGGGGTGCCGCCGCCGGGGCCGACCTCGCCCTGCTGGGCCAGCCGGATGCGCATGCCGTCCTCGACGCCGGCCGGGATTTTCACGGTCAGTGAGCGGCGGGTGCGGATGCGGCCGTCGCCGGCGCAGGTCGGGCAGGCGTGCGGGATGACTGTGCCGTGGCCCTGGCAGACCTGGCAGGGGCGGGACGACACCACCTGGCCGAGGAACGTGCGCTGCACCGACTGGACCTCGCCGCGGCCGCCGCACGTTTCGCAGGTGGCCAGGTGGGTGCCGGGTGCGGTGCCGGCGCCGGCGCACTGGGTGCAGAGCACCGCGGTGTCGACGGTGATCGGGGCCTCCACGCCGAACGCGGTCTCCACCAGGTCCAGTTCGAGGCGCAGGATGGCGTCGGCTCCGGGCCGGGTGCGCGGGCGGGGGCCACGCGCGCCGCCGGCCGCCGAGCCGAAGAACGCATCCATGATGTCCTGGAAGCCGACGAACGGGCCGCCGCCCGGTCCGCCGGGGCCGGCCCCGCCGCCCCCGGGCGCGAGCGGGTCGCCGCCGAGGTCGACCATCTGCCGCTTCTGGTCGTCGGACAGGACCTCGTACGCGGCGTTGATGTCCTTGAACTTCTCGTGCGCTTCCGGGTCCGGGTTGACGTCCGGGTGGTACTGGCGGGCCAGTTTGCGGTACGCACGCTTGATCTCGTCATCGGTGGCTTCGCGGCTGATGCCGAGAATGCCGTAGTAGTCCTTCGCCACGGGCTTTGGCGTCCTCAATGGTTGCGCGGATCCGTCAGTTCTGTGCCAGTAAGTCGCCAACGTAGCGTGCCACTGCACGCACGGTGGCGATGGTCCCGGGGTAGTCCATCCGGGTGGGCCCCAGCACGCCGAGCCCACCCACGATCGTGACACCTGGTCCGTAACCGGTGCTCACCACCGACGCCGACCGCAGATTGTCGATCTCATTCTCGTCCCCGATGCGGACCCGGGTGGTGCTGGGTTCCACCTCGCCGATGAGTTTGAGGAGGATGACCTCCTCCTCGAGGGCTTCCAGGACGGGTCGCAGTGAGCCCTGGAAGTCCAGCATGCCACCGCGGGTCAGGTTCGCCGTACCGGCCAGGGCCAGTCGCTCCTCGCTCCGCTCCACCAGCGTCTCCAGCAGCACCGACGCCAGGCAGGCCATGGTGGTGCGGCGGTCCGGCGGGCTGTCGTCGACCAGCGCCTGCACCAGCGGCGGCGTGTCGGCGAGCTTCTGGTTGCAGAGCTTCTCGTTGACCTTGCTCCGCATCTCCATGACGTCGTCCGGGGCGACCGGTGCGGGCAGTTCGACGAGGCGCTGCTCGACCCGGCCGGTGTCGGCGATCATCACCAGCATGATCCGGGTGGTGGAGACCGGGACGAGTTCCAGGTGGCGGACCGAGGACCGGGCCAGGCTCGGATACTGCACCACGGCGACCTGGCGGGTGAGCTGGGCGAGCAGGCGGACCGTGCGGTGCACCACGTCGTCCAGGTCGACTGCGCCGACCAGGAAGCGTTCGATGGCGCGCCGCTCGGCGGGACTGAGCGGCTTGACCCGGGACAGCCGGTCGACGAAGAGGCGGTAGCCGGCGTCGGTGGGCACCCGTCCGGCGCTGGTGTGCGGCTGCCGGATGTAGCCCTCCTCCTCCAGCACGGCCATGTCGTTGCGCACCGTGGCCGGGGAGACGCCGAGCTGGTGGCGTTCCACCAGCGCCTTGCTGCCCACCGGTTCCTGGGTGGCCACGTAGTCCTCGACGATGGCACGGAGCACCTCGAGCTTGCGGTCATCGAGACTCATGACCTCACCCTCGCTTCCCGGCACGCCGTCCCTGGCACTCTGCTTCGGCGAGTGCCAGTCTACGTCGCACCGGGGCTCCTGGCGATGATCGCTTGTGAGGTTCGCCGGTTGTCTATTCTCCGACGTCGACCGCATGTTGCTCTCGCCCTTCTCGACCTGCGGTCCTACGGTGTCCGCATGACTGAACCGCCGCGTCCGCCCGGAGAAGGTGGTCCCTCGGACCCCACCGCGCCGCTGAATCCATACTCGGGTAACGATCCGACCTCCGGATCGACCCCGCCGCCGCCCCCGTACGGCTCGCCGCAGCCGCCGACCTACGGCTCGCCGCCGCCGACCTCCGGAGCCGGTGGCTACGGCCCGCCGCCGTCGTCCGGAGCGGGCGGCTACGGCCCGCCGCCGTCGTCCGGTGCCGGTGGCTACGGCCCGCCGCCCGGTGGCGGCTACGGCGCTCCCGGCGGCGGGTACGGCGCACCGGGTGGCGGCTACGGCGCACCGTCCGGCTACCCCACGAACGACGACAAGACCTGGGCGCTGGTGGCCCACTTCGGCGGCATCCTGATCGGGTTCATCGCGCCGCTGATCTCGCTGCTGGCCAAGGGCAACCAGTCGCCGACCGTGCGGGCGCACTCGGTCGAGGCGCTGAACTTCCAGATCACCTGGGGCATCGCCACCGTGGTGGCCAGCATCGTCGCGGTGTGCACCCTCGGCATCCTGTTCTTCCTGCCGTTGGTGACCTGGGTCGTGGTGATCGTGTTCTCGATCATCGGCGGCATGAAGGCCAACGAGGGCGTGCTGTACCACTACCCGATGACCTGGCGGCTGGTGAAGTAGTTCGGCGGGTGCGCGGCCGGCCGTCTCAGGGCAGCAGGTCGCGCACCACCGCGTCGGCCAGCAGCCGGCCGCGCAGGGTCAGTACGACCCGGCCGGCCGCGTACCCCGCCGGGTCCAGCAGGCCGCCGGTCAGCGCCTCGGCGGCCACCGCGCGCCCGTGGTCGTCCAGCGTGGCGAGCGGCAGCCCGTCGGACAGGCGGACCCGCAGCATCACGTCTTCGACGTAGGCGTCGGCGGCGGTGAGCAGCTCCCGGCCGTGACCCGGCGAGACGCCGTCGGCCAGGCGTTTCGCGTACGTCGTGGGGTGCTTGACGTTCCACCAGCGCACGCCGCCGACATGGCTGTGCGCGCCCGGCCCGAGTCCCCACCAGTCGCCGCCGGTCCAGTACAGCAGGTTGTGCCGGCACCGGGACTGCACCGTGCGGGCCCAGTTCGACACCTCGTACCAGGAGAGGCCCGCCGCGCCGAGACGGGCGTCCGCGGCCAGGTAGCGGTCGGCGGCCACGTCGTCCTCCGGGTACGGCAGCTCACCGCGGCGCATCCGGGCGGCCATCCGGGTGCCGTCCTCCACGATCAGCGCGTACGCACTGACGTGGTCCACCCCGGCACCGACCACCGCGTCCAGCGAGGCGGCGAAGTCGTCCGCGCTCTCCCCCGGCGTGCCGTAGATCAGGTCCAGGTTCACGTGGTCGAAGCCGGCCTCCCGGGCCTCCACCGCGGCCTGCGGGGCCCGGCCGGCGGTGTGCCGGCGTTCCAGCACGGCCAGCACGTTCGGCGCGGCCGACTGCATGCCCAGCGAGATGCGGTTGAACCCGGCCCGGCGCAGCGCGCGCAGCGACGCCGGGTCGACGGACTCCGGGTTGGCCTCCGTGGTGATCTCGGCGTCCGCGGCCAGCCCCCAGGTGGCGTCGATGCCGTCCAGGATCCGGCCCAGGTCGCCGGGCGCCAGCAGGGTGGGCGTGCCGCCGCCGACGAACACCGTGTCCACCCGGCCCGGCGCCACCACCGTGGTGGCGAGCTTCAGCTCGGCCAGGACCGCGTCGAGGTAGCCGTCCGGGCCGGCCTCGTCCGCGGTGTACGTGTTGAAGTCGCAGTAGCCGCACCGGCTGGCGCAGAACGGGACGTGGACGTACACGCCGAAGCCGCGCCGGCCGGCCCGCGCCGTCGCGGAGTCGGGCAGCGAACCGTCGGCGGGGACGGGCTCACCGTCGGGAAGGGCACCAGGCACCGGTCAAGTGTGCCCTGCCACCGTTAGGGTTCCGGCATGGAGCTGGTCCGTACCGCCACCGCCGCCGGGGTGACCACCGTGACGCTGGACAGCCCGGCGAACCGCAACGCCCTGTCCACGCCGCTGATGCGGGAGTTGCTGGCGGCGCTGGCCGGGGCGCTGACCGATCCCGCCGTCCGGGTCGTGGTGCTGTCCCACACCGGTCCGGTGTTCTGTTCCGGCGCCGACCTGAAGGAGACCGCCGCGGCCCGCGCCGACGGCCGGGTCCCGGCCGAGATGCTGGCCGACGTGCTGGCCGCGATCTGGGAGTTCCCGAAGCCGGTGCTCGCCCGGATCGCCGGCCCGGCCCGCGCCGGTGGGCTCGGCCTGATCGCCGCCGCCGACCTCGCCGTGTGTACGCGGGACGCCACCTTCGCCTTCTCCGAGGTGCGGCTCGGGGTGATCCCGGCGGTGATCAGCGCGACCGTGCTGCCCCGTCTGCAGGCCCGCGCGGCGGCCGAGCTGTACCTGACCGGGGACGGCTTCAACGGCATCCGCGCGGCCGAGATCGGCCTGGTGACCGCCGCGGTGCCGTCCGACCGGCTGGACGCCACCGTCGCCGGCTACTGCGACTCGCTGGTGCGTGGCGGACCGCAGGCCCTGGCCGGCACCAAGCAGCTGCTGCGCCGCCGCCCGCGGGACACGGTCCGGGCCGATCTGGCGGACCTCTCGGCGACGTCGGCCGGCTACTTCCGCTCGGCCGAGGGGCGCGAGGGGGTGGCGGCCTTCCGGGAGAAGCGGCCGGCGAACTGGATCCCGCAGTGACACGTCCCGCGCCCGATCGTTGACCCGCCGTCGGCTACCCCCAAGGGGCGCGGCCGAGGGCCTACGCTTGACGTCCGACGGAAAGGGGTGCGCGCGGTGGGGAGAAAGCCGATCGTCGTGGTCGTGCTGCTGGCCCTCGTCGGCGCGCTGGGCATCATCGGGGTGGCGCTCAACTCACTGACCGAATCGATCAAGCTGCCCAGCCTCGGGCCGGAGTGCACGGTCCGCGCGGACGGTGAGGTCACACTGGACTCCGTGCAGATGGCCAACGCCGCCACCATCGCGGCGGTGGGCGTGCGCCGCAAGATGCCGGAACGGGCCGTGGTGATCGCCCTCGCCACCGCACTCCAGGAGTCCAAACTGGAGAACATCTCGCACGGCGACCGGGACTCGGTCGGGCTGTTCCAGCAACGGCCCAGCCAGGGCTGGGGCACGGCGGAGAAGATCCGCGACCCGCGGTACGCGTCGGCCCGGTTCTACGGTGCCCTGAAGAAGGTGAAGGGGTACCAGAAGATGCGGATCACCGACGCCGCCCAGCAGGTGCAGCGGTCGGCGTACCCGAACGCGTACGAGAAGTGGGCGGACGAGTCCGCGGTGCTGGCCCGGGCGCTGACCGGCCGCGCGACCGGCGCGGTGGCCTGCACGGTGAGCGGGAAGCCGGCGCTGCGCGGCGCGGCCGCGGCGGCCGCGCTGGCCGAGGGCCTGCGCCTCGACTGGGGCAAGGGGCTGCCCGACCCGGCGGCCGAGGCGGCCGGTCTGACCGTCGCGGTCACCGATCGGAAGGCCGGCTGGCGGTACGCGCACTGGCTCGTCGCGCACGCCCGGAACAACGGACTCGAACGGGTACGTTTTGCTGACCTTGAGTGGCAGGCCACGAACGGCAAGTGGCAGCCGGTAACCGGCGACCGGGTGGCGGGCGAGCGCCGGGTCGTCGCCGAAGTATTCAGCTGACGTCGAGATTGATGACCATGACGGTCAGTGGCAAGCGATTCATGTTCACCTTCATCTTGCTCTCCGTAGTGGGAAAGAACCCTCCCAGGTCATAGCGCTGCGTATACATCGACATGGACAGACAGCAACGGCACTGGTACTAGTTAGGGCGTGTCGGAGGCCATCGAGTGGATCCTGTTCGGAACCGTCAGCGCAGTCGCCATCCTCGTCGGCGTCCACCGCTACCGGCCCGCCCGGACCGGACCCTGGCTGCTGCTGGGCGGAGCGGTCGGCACGCTGGCCGCCGGAGACGTGTTCTACGCGACCGGCGAGAGCACCGGCGCCGACCTCTGCTACTACGCCATGTTCGTGCTGGTGGTGTCCAGCATGCTGCAGTTCACCCGCAGCGGCGCCATCCTGGTCGACCGGGCCCGGCTCATCGACATCCTCGCGTTCGCCTGCGCCACGATGCTGGTGGTGTGGGTCTTCGTCATCGGTGACGGCGGCCAGCTGGGCCGGATCTCGGCCGCCGACGTCATCGGCGACCTGCTCATGGTCGGCGTCGGTGCACGGCTCACCCTCGCCAGCCGCGGCAACCGGTCCGCCGCCCTGCTCACCCTCGGCGCGGTCGGCATGCTGATCGGCGACGTGACGTACCCGCTGGCGCCCGGCCCGCTCACCGAATCCGGCTACGTCGTGCTCTACCTGGCCTGGGGCGCCGCCGCCCTGCACCCGTCGATGGCCCGCCTCACCGAACCGATGCCCGCCCGCACCGCACCGTGGCGCGGACGCTCCGCGGTGCTGCTGGCGGTGTCGGTGGCCACGCCGCCGCTCGTGCTGATGATCGAGGCGGTGACCGGCTCGGTCCGGGACGGCGTGGTGATCGCGGTCGCCGGCGGGCTCACCCTGATGCTGACGTTCACCCGGCTCGCCGACTCGGTGGCACAGAGCAGCCAGGCACTGACCCGCGAACGCGGGCTGCGCGAGGCCACCGCGGCCCTGGTCTCCGCGGCCGACCTGCCGGCCGTGGACGAGGCGGTCCGCGCCGCGATCGGCCAGCTCATGCCGGCCCAGGCGGTACGGCGGATCATCTTCGCCACCGACGACCGGCAGCTGGCCCTGGAGGCGCTGCCCAGCGGCGACGCCGACCGGAGCGCGCGCAGCTGGTGGGCGCCCGGCCCGCACTCCGACGAGGCGACGCTGATCTGCCCGCTGTGGCTCGAACCGCTCGCCGTGGCCCGTCCCAGTGGCGGCGCCCTGGCCCTGGTCGGGCGCCTCGACATGCTGGCCGCCACCCGGGACGCCCTGGAGGTGCTGGCCGGTCAGGCCGCGCTGGCCCTGGACCGGATCTCCCTGGTGGAGGCGGTCGGACGCCGCGACAGCGACCTGTACCTGCGTGCCGTGATCCGGAACACCGCCGACATCATGCTGGTCATCGACGAGGACCAGCGGGTCCGGTACGCCAGCCCCGCGCTGCGCACCCTGATCGGCATGCACGAGCTGCCGCCGCTGGCCACGCTCTCCGACCTGGTGCAGTCCGACGACCGCGTCCAGGTACGCCAGGCGCTGCTGAACCAGGGCGACGGGGTGGTGTACTGCGCCCTGCAACGGCCGGACGGGACCCACGTGCTGGTCGAGGCGACGTACCGGGACCTGCGCGAGGACCGCCTGGTGCAGGGCTTCGTGGTGACCATGCGGGACGTCACCAACCGGTACGTACCGGACGAGCAGCAGCCGGCGGTCGAGCACGTGGACGAACTTCCCGCCTGGGTCAACCGCCGCAGCGCCCAGCACAAGTTCCGCTACTGACCGCGGCGGCTTCCGCCGGCAGACGACACGAAGGCGCCGGACCCGTGTGGGTCCGGCGCCTCGCGTGCTATGGCAGTGCGGTTCCTGCAGGCAGTGCCTGAGGTCAGCGGGTCACGCCACGGCGGCCGGAGATGCCGACCACCAGAGCGACACCGATCGCCGCGAGCACGACCTGGAAGAGCAGTTCGATCCAGTCGATGCCCCCGGTGCTCTCCACGCCGAAGGCGCGGGCCAGCACGGTGCCCAGCAACGCGGCGACGACACCGATCACCATCGTCAGCCAGATCGGAATGTTCTGCTTGCCGGGTACGACCAGTCGGCCGAGCGCGCCGATGATCAGACCGACGATGAGCGCCATCACGATGCCGGTAACAGTCATTTGGCCATCCTCCTCGGGGTGGAGCACTTGTTGCGTCCGTCGACAACGCAATTGCCCGAGCGATCGGAAAGCCAAACCGACCTTTTCTGCGAGGTACCCCGTCGGTGCCCCGCCGGAGCCGCCTCCGCCGGTGCACCGTGGTCCAGCGCTACGCCGGTGACCAGGGAAAATGCTACTTCTTGGCGGCGCCCTTGGTGTCGGGAGAATCCGAGGTGGACAGGGCCGCGATGAAGGCCTCCTGCGGAACCTCGACCCGCCCCACCATCTTCATCCGCTTCTTGCCTTCCTTCTGCTTCTCGAGCAGCTTGCGCTTCCGGCTGATGTCACCGCCGTAGCACTTGGCGAGCACGTCCTTGCGGATCGCGCGGATGGTTTCCCGGGCGATGATCCGGCTGCCGATCGCCGCCTGGATGGGCACCTCGAACTGCTGCCGCGGGATCAGCTTCTGCAGCTTGGCCGCGATCGTGGTGCCGTACGCGTAGGCCTTGTCCTTGTGCACGATGGCACTGAACGCGTCGACCGGCTCGCCGTGCAGCAGGATGTCCACCTTCACCAGGTCGGCGACCTGCTCGCCGGACGGCTCGTAGTCCAGGGAGGCGTACCCCTTGGTCTTGCTCTTGAGCTGGTCGAAGAAGTCGAAGATGATCTCGCCGAGCGGCAGGGTGTAGCGCAGTTCCACCCGTTCCGTCGACAGGTACTCCATGCCGAGCAGCTGGCCGCGGCGGCCCTGGCAAAGCTCCATGACGGCGCCCACGTACTCGTTGGGGACCAGGACCGTGGCGCGGACCACCGGCTCGTGGATCTCGGCGATCTTGCCGGTCGGGAACTCGCTGGGGTTGGTGACGACGAACTCGGCGGCGTCCTCGGTGAAGACGCGGTAGACCACGTTCGGCGCGGTCGAGATCAGGTCGAGGTTGAACTCGCGCTCGAGGCGCTCCCCAATGATCTCCAGGTGCAGCAGGCCGAGGAAGCCGCAGCGGAACCCGAAGCCCAGGGCCGCGGACGTCTCCGGCTCGTAGGTGAGGGAGGCGTCGTTGAGCTGGAGCTTGTCGAGGGCGTCGCGCAGCGCCGGGTAGTCCGAGCCGTCGATCGGGTAAAGGCCGGAATACACCATCGGCTTGGGGTCGGAGTAGCCGCCGAGCGCTTCCTTGGCCGGCCGGGCGTGGCCGGTGACGGTGTCGCCGACCCGGGACTGCCGGACGTCCTTCACACCGGTGATCAGGTAGCCGACCTCGCCCACGCCGAGCGCGCCGGCCTTCTCCATCTCGGGCGAGACGACGCCGATCTCCAGCAGCTCGTGCACGGCACCGGTGGACATCATCTTGATCTTGTCGCGGGCCTCGATGCGGCCGTCGATGACCCGGACGTAGGTGACCACGCCGCGGTAGACGTCGTACACCGAGTCGAAGATCATCGCGCGGGCGGGGCCGTCGGCCTGGCCCACCGGCGGCTGGAACTGCCGGACGATCTCGTCCAGCAGGTGGCCCACGCCCTCGCCGGTCTTGCCGGAGACGCGGAGCACGTCGGACGGCTCCACGCCGATCAGCTTGGCGAGTTCCTCGGCGTACTTCTCCGGCTGCGCGGCCGGCAGGTCGATCTTGTTGAGGACCGGGATGACGTGCAGGTCGTTCTCCATCGCGAGATAGAGGTTCGCCAGCGTCTGCGCCTCGATGCCCTGCGCCGCGTCGACCAGCAGGACCGCGCCCTCGCAGGCGGCGAGGCTGCGGGACACCTCGTAGGTGAAGTCGACGTGCCCCGGGGTGTCGATCATGTTGAGGACCGCGGTGTTGCCCTGGCCCTCGCCCTCGCGGATCACCCACGGCATGCGCACGGCCTGGGACTTGATCGTGATGCCGCGCTCACGCTCGATGTCCATCCGGTCGAGGTACTGGGCGCGCATCTGCCGCGGGTCCACCACCCCGGTGATCTGCAGCATGCGGTCGGCCAGCGTGGACTTGCCGTGGTCGATGTGCGCGATGATGCAGAAGTTCCGGATGCGACTGGGATCGGTCGCTCCGATGATGTTCACGCCGGGGTCGAGCGGTCCAGGCACGGTCGTCCGTTCTTCTCAAGCTGGGTCTGTCGGTCCCAGGCCGGTGTCGGTCTGCGCTTCACCGGGCGGTGTACGTCGCGTCCGCACGGGCGTCCGCGCCGGCCGGCGTCACACCGGCCGGCCCCTATCGTCCCACGCCGCCGGCAAGCGTTCGGATCACACCCGCTCCAGCGGCAGATGCGGCTCCGGAGGCAGTTCGGCGGTGATCGGGTCACCGCGGCGGACCGGCCCGCCGCGCAGCACCACTCCCATGATGCCCGCCTTGCGGACGAACACCCCGTCCGCGTCGCGATAGGCGACCCGGCCGAGCAGCCCGTCGGAGAACCGGTCGATCTGCGCGCACGGGTTGCGCAGGCCGGTGAGCACCACCGCCGGACGGGGGTCGTCCCCGGTCTCCCGGTCCACGGCCGCCACGAGCGCGTCCACGGCACCCGCCGTGGCCTGGTCGAGGGTGGCGCCCCGCGCCGCCGCGACGACGTCCGCGACCACCTCGGCCGGCGCCGGCCCGGCCCCGGCCGGCCGCTCCGCCGCGCCCGCGGTCCCGAAACGCAGCACCGTGCCCCGGGGCAGCGCCAGCAGGTCGAGCCCGTCGGTGGTGACGTTCTCCCCGAGCTGACCGGGCGCCACCTCGAAGCCGTGGTCCGCCACCTCGTCGAACAACTCCCGCTGGATGAAGTGGACCTGGCGCAGATTCGGCTGGGACGGGTCGGCGCGCACCCGGCTGCGGTGCCGGACGTTCACCCCCGCGTGCGTGTCCCCGTCGACGCCGATCCCCGCCACCAGCACGATCTCGTCCCGCTGCGGCTTGCTGAAGGTGTACGCCTCGCTGCTGTTCACCGACGCCACCGCGCCGTGCGGGACGCCGCCGGCTGCCTCGCTGGTCTGCTCCTGAAGACTCATGGAACCGAGTCTGCCGATCCCCCTGCGCCGCCTCCACCGTATTCCCGTGTCGGTTCCCGGGCCCCAGTCAATCCGGCGGCGCCAGGAACAGCGCGGACAACCGGGGCAGGCGGCGCTGCATCTCCTCCTCGTCGTCGAAGTCCCACAGCATCGCCGGATCCGGTCGCGGCACCGGCGCCTCCCGCTCGGGTAACGCGTCGCCGCCGGTGGCCTGCGCATAGGCCTCCGCCGCGATGGACAGCACGGCCTCGGCCTCGAACACCGCGCCGGTCGTCGCCGCGCTGCGGACCGCGGGCAGGTCGGCCAGCGAATCGGGCTCGCGCACCGACCGCGCCACCACGTCACGCCCGTGCGCCACGAGCCAGCCGCGGAACGAGTCGAAACCCTCGTCCGAACAGCCGCCGTTGATCAGGTAGGCCGCGGCCCACAGGTCCTCCTTGCCGGAGGCGGCCATGACCTTGTCGAGATGCCGGCCCCACGCGACGATCTCCTCCGGATCGTGCGCCGCCAGCTCGGCCGCGGCCCGTTTCGCCACCTCGTCGGGCGAGGCCGGCCGGTCCGCGGTCGCCCGGTCGATGACCGCCCAGAAGTCGTCGGTTCTCATGGCGAGGATCCTGCCAGTGGGGTACGACAGAATCGCGGACGGCAGGATGGAGTCATGCGCGCCGTCTCGCTGCCCGAGGTGCCGTACGGTGCCACCGCCGTACGGCCGGGCTGGACCGAACTGCCCGCCGCGGTCCGCTCCGCCGTCGCGGCCCGGCTGGGCGCGCCGGTCACGTCCGCGACCAGCGCCGGAGGCGGATTCACCCGCGCCTTCGCCGCGGTACTGCAGACCGGGTCCGGCGAGCGCGTGTTCGTCAAGGCCGCACCGCTGGACGATCCGACGGCACACTGGTACGCCCGGGAGGCCGCGCTGACCGACGCGCTGCCCGCCGCCGTGCGCGCCGCGCGTCCACGCTGGACCCTCGCGGAGGCCGGATACTTCGTACTCTGCCTGGACGCGGTCGACGGGCACGTGCCGGCGCTGCCCTGGTCCCCGGCCGACCTGGACGCAGCACTGGACGCCTGGTCCGTCGCGGCCGGCGCGCTGGCCCGGCCGGCGCCCGGCCTGGTGGCGGCCGGCCTGCCGCCGCTGTCCGAGATCGCGGCCGAGGAGTTCGCCTGGTGGACCGAGATCGCGGCGGGCCGGGAACCGCTACCGCACGCACCGGCCTGGGTCGCCGCGCGGATCGGCGAGCTGGCCGCCCTGGAACGGGCGCTGCCCGGGTCCGTCACCGGCGACGGCATGCTGCACGGCGACCTGCGGGTGGACAACGTGCTGATCGACGAGGCCGGTGCCGCCTGGCTCTGCGACTGGGCCTGGCCGTGCCTCGGCGCACCCTGGTTCGACACCGTGACGCTGCTGGTCAGCGCGTACGCCAGCGGCCTGGACGCAGACGCCCGGCTGGCACCCTGGCAGGCCCCGGACGAGGGCGTGGACGCGGCGCTGGCGGCGCTCGGCGGGTACTGGCTGGTGCGGGCGGCCGGCGGGACCGGCAGTGCCTCGCCGCACAGTCGCCAGCATCACCGGTTCAGCGGCGAGCAGGCTCTGGCCTGGCTGGCCGACCGCCGCGGCTGGGCCCGCGGGCCGGGGTGACGGCCTGGACCGGCGGCCCGGGGGGGTGCCGCCTAGACCGGCGGCCTGGAGTGACGGTCCGGGGTGACGGCCCGGGGCCCGGTGGACCGAGCCGTTTTGGCGGCTCGGAAGCCGTGCTGGTAGTCTAATTCCTCGCGTGTGGTGACGCGTCGCTGTCTGCTGAGTACCACCGGATGCACAAGCCGGAAGCCGACCGGGACGACCACCATTCGGGCACCATCCGCAGGCAATATCCGAAACGAGTCAGGACAAGGCTGTCGCGTGGCGAACATCAAGTCCCAGATCAAGCGCAACCGGCAGAACGAGAAGGCCCGGCTGCGCAACAAGTCGGTCAAGTCGTCGCTGAAGACCGTGATCCGCAAGCTCAACGAGGCCAGCGAAGCCGGCGACAACGAGGCCGCGACCGCTCTGCTGCGCGACGCCTCGCGCAAGCTCGACAAGGCCGTCAGCAAGGGCGTCATCCACAAGAACCAGGCGGCGAACCGCAAGTCGGCCATCGCCAAGCGGGTCGCCTCGCTGTCCGCCTGACTACTGCCGCATCTGCGCCCGCCGACGGGGGCGTCTCATCGGCTGGTCGACGGCGCGGGTCATAGACCTCATTCCGGGCATCGCCGGACCTCCGGGTCCATGGCGGTGCCCGGCCGTCGTTCCACGGCGGTCCTCTCTGCCGCGGGCCGCTTCTCCCCTCCCGCGGGCCGCTTCTCCCCTCCCGCGGGCCGCTTCTCCCCTCCCGCGGGCCGCTTCTCCCCTGCCGCAGGCTGCTCTCCTCCCTGCCGCCGGCTGCTCTCCTCCCCGCCGCAGGCTGATTCCCCGTGCCACGGGCCGTCAGGGGGGTCCTCCGCTCGCGTGTGTGGAGTCTGGGCGCGCTCGGGACCACGAATCCACGCGGAAGCCCGGGACGGATCGGGCGTGTGGAACCGTGGTGCGCTCCGCACCGGAGATCGACACGGGCCGTCCCGAGCGGACAACGGTGGCGGGACGGTGCGCGGCGCGGCCGGACCGGCTACTCGTATCGGCGCGACGCCGACTGCCGGGCCCGCTGCTCGCGCAGGTCGTAGTCCTCGTTCCAGTTGCGCGGTCCGGGGGGCCCGTTCAGAGCGCTCGCGTCCACCGCCGACACCGCCGGGATCTGCCGAGTCACCCGGTTGTCCGAATTGCGCAAGTCGACCGTGCGCGCCCGGCCCAGCGCGACGTCGTCCATCCAGTCGGCGGCGACCGCCGGCCGCAGCACCGGCGCGTCACGTGGCGCGGGCGCGATCGGTCCACCGGCCGTCGCGACGGGTGACGCCGGACGGGTCAGGGCGCCCGCCACCACGTCGTTCAGTTTGACCATCAGCGCGACCGTCAGCGGCAGCACCAGCACGCCCCACCAGCTCACCAACTCGGCCAGCGCGAGCAGGATGCCGAGCACCACCGCGCCCTCGAGGAAGACGAAGCACAGGAACCCGCTCGGTGCCAGGTGCCGCAGCCGGAGCAGGCGCGCGTACATCGGCTGGTCACGGGCGACCGGGGCACGCCGGGAACGGATCATGCGGCTCATCGGGCACCTCCGCCGTGCCGGGCGGCGGCGACCGCGAAAACGGCCTGCTCGAGGGCGTACCCCCGGTCCTCGGCGCCGCCCTTGACCGCCGCGTTGCAGTCGGCGGCGGCGCGCATGGCGTCGACCAGGCCCTCCGGGGTCCATCCGCGGCTGCGTTCCTGCGCTTTCTGGATCTTCCACGCGGGCATGCCGAGAGAACTGGCCATCTGGTACGGGTTACCGCGCCCGGCCGAGGCCACCCGCGCGACGGTGCGCACACCGTCGGCGATGGCGTCGGCGATCGGCACCGGGTCGACGCCGACGTGCAGCGCCCACCGCAATGCCTCCAGCGCGCCGGGCACGTCCCCCACCATCGCGGCGTCCGCCACAGTGAAGCCGGTCACCTCGGCGCGACCCTTGTAGTACCGGGCCACCACCGCCTCGGTGATCTTGCCGTCGGTGTCCGCGAGCAGTTGCGAGCAGGCGGCCGCGATCTCCCGCAGGTCGTTACCCACCGCGGCGAGCAGCGCGGACGCGGCGGCGTCGTCGCACCGCCCGCCGTGCCGGCGGAACTCGTCCCGGACGAACGCGATCCGCTCCCGGTCGCCCTTGAGTTTCGGCACGGCCACCACGGTCGCGCCGGCCGCACGCAGGCCGTCGGCGAAGGCCTTGCCTTTCGCGCCGCCCGGGTGGGCGACGATCAGGTTGACGTCGGGGTCGGGATTCTTCGCGTACGCCAGCAGCGCCGTCACCAGGTCCTTGCGGGCGTCCTGCCCGCTGCGGATGACCAGCACCCGCCGCCCGCCGAACAGGGACGGGCTGAGCATCTCGGCCACCTCGCCCGCAGCGAGCGCCGACGCTTCGTACTCGCGGACGTCCGCTCCGGGCTCGGCCGCCTTGGCCGCGTCGACCGCGGCGGAGATCGCCCGGGCGGCCAACAACTCCTCGTCGCCTTGGACGAGCAGCAACGGGGCAGGTGTCGCGCTGTTCACGCCGGATATCGTCGCACGCTATCCGGATATGCCGACATGGCTCACTCCTTCGCGCCGCCCTCTCCACGAGGAACGCGAAACCAGACATATTGGTACGCCAGGATGCGCTCCAGCGCAGGATGGTTCTCGATCAGGTCGGTTGTGCACCCATCGGCGCCGGTGTGAGGCCGCGCACATCTGCACGTATCGGTCGTGCTGAATCCACCCAACAGCCGACCCCGGGCGTGTCGGCCGTCCGGGCGAAGCGTCCGGCCGGGCTCGGCCGAGTCCGTTGTAGATCCCGTGCGACAGCACCTTCAGTGTCCACATACAACGGTTGCGGCAACTCGTCGGGACGGTCGGGTTCCGCGCATCGGTGACGAGGCGCAGATGTTCGACGGCTCGGCACAGAAGACCTTCGACAGCAGCGGCACGGAATACTCCAACGACACGGCCGCGGAGATCTACGCCAACGAGGACAGCACCACGTTCCTGAACGAGATCAACCCGGGCAACCAGGTGCGGGGGCGGATCATCTTCGACGTACCGAAGTCCACCAAGCTGACCGCCGTCGAGCTGCACGACTCGCCGTTCTCGAACGGGGTCCGGGTCGCGCTGTCCTGACCGCGCTCAGTAGCGGAACGACGAGACCAGCTCGTGCAGGTCCGCCGATGCCCGGGTCAGGTCGGCGGCGGTGGAGCTGGTGCTCTGCGCGGCCGTACTGGTCTCCTGCGCGGTCTCCGCCACGCCGTGGATGTTGGACGCGATCTCGCCGGCACCCACCGCGGTCTCACCCACGTTGCGGCTCATCTCGCTGGTCGTCGCGGTCTGTTCCTCGATCGCCGAGGCGATGGCGAGTTGCAGGTCGTTGATCGCGGTGACCACGCCGCCGATCCGGCCGATCGCCTGGACCGCCTCGTCGCTGCCGGACCGGATGGCCTCGATCTGCCGGGCGATGGACTCGGTCGCGGTGGCGGTCTGCTGAGCCAGGTCCTTGACTTCGCCGGCCACCACCGCGAAGCCCTTGCCCGCCTCGCCGGCCCGGGCCGCCTCGATGGTGGCGTTCAACGCGAGCAGGTTGGTCTGCTGGGCGATCGCGGTGATCAACTTGACCACCGACTGGATCTCGTCCGACGACGCGCCCAGGCGGGTGATGGTGGAGTTGGCGGCGTCGGACGCCTGGACGCCGCTCTGCGCGACCCGGGACGCCTCGGTGGCGCTGCGGGAGATCTCCGCGATGGAGGCGGTCATCTCCTCGGCGGAGGCGGCCATGGTGGAGACGATGGCCGACACCTCCTCGGCGCTGGTGCTGACCACCCCGGCCTGCACGCTGGTCTCCTCGGCGCCCGCGGCCAGTTGCACGCTGACCGACTGCAGCCGGCCCGCGGAGTCGGCCACCTCCTGTGCGCTGGTGGCCACGTCGGCGACCAGCCGCTGCATCCGGTCGGCGAAGCGGTTGAACCCGGCGGCCGCGCTCGCCAGCTCGTCCCGGGCACCGTCGGTGATCCGCTGGGTCAGGTCGCCGTCGCCGTCCGCGATCTCGGCGAGACGGTGATTGAGCGCGCGGAGCGGCTTGATGATCGAACGGATCAGCAGCACCGCCAGCAGGGCGCCGACCAGCACCGCCACCACCCCGGCCGTGACAATCACGGTGCTGGCCCGGGCGGCGGCCGACTCCGCGTCGGCGATGGCCCGGGCGGCCGAGGCGTCCACGGACGTCACCACTTCGTCGATCTCGGCGGCGATCTGGTTGAAGATCTCGATCTCCTCGTTGGCCACCAGGCCGTGCGCGGTCGCGATCCGGGCCGGGTCGCCGCTGCGGTAGTCGCCGGCGATCCGCTCGTCGAGGCTCATGAACCGGTCGAACAGCGCGCTGGCCTCGGCCAGCTGCTGGCGCTGGGTCTCGGTGAGCCGGGCCTGACCCAGCGCGGCCAGCTCGGTGCGGAAAGACTCGGCCGCGGCGAGGAAGGCGACCCGGCCCGTGGCGGTCTCGGCGGCGGCGTCCGGGACCTCCCGGGCCACGTCGAACGCGTACGCGGTCTGCCAGCCGTTGAAGTCCGCGGACCGGAACTTGACCTGCATGGCCAGCCGGGTGGCGGTGTTGTACGTGCCCACCGTCTCGGTGCTCCGCCGCAGGCTGCCGATCGCGGACAGCCCGAACACCACGATGCCCACGAGCAGCACCAGCAACACGGTCATTGCGGCCACCATGCGCACGCTGATCCTGATCCGCCGCAGCACCGCCACCATGACGCCCGCTCCCCCCGTTCTGGTCGTCGGCTCCTCGAGTCGGAGTTTTCCAGACTGAAATGCACGTTTTACCGGAATCATGAAGCTCCGCCGTTTCCGCGGGCCACCACCGCCAGGCCGGAACCGTCCGTGACCGCGGCCAGATCACCCCCCACGTCGGTACGCAGCACCCGTGCCCCGCCCCGCACCAGCCGCGCCAGCAGGGCGGCGTTCGGGTGCCCGTAGTCGTTGCCGGCACCGACCGACACCAGGGCCACCGCCGGGTCGACCGCGTCGACGAACCCCGGTTCCTGGAACGCGCTGCCGTGGTGCGCGACCTTGAGGACGTCCGCCCGCAGCGCCGCCGCTCCGGAGACCCGCAGGATCGCCTCCTGCTCCTCCGTCTCCGCGTCCCCGGCCAGCAGCACGGTCCGGCCGTCGACCCGGGCCCGGAGCACCAGCGAGTTGTTGTTGACGTCCGACCGGGTGCCGCGCGCCGGCTCCGCCGGGCCGAGCACCGTCAGGTCCAGACCTCCGGCGGCGTACCGCCACCCCGGACCGGCCGGACGCATCGGCACCCGTCCGGCCGCCGCCCGGGCAGCCACCGCCGCACGGCCGGCCGGCGGCTCCGGCCAGTCCGGCGTCACCACCGCCGCCACGTGACGTCCCCGGAACACCCCGTCCACGCCGCCGATGTGGTCCACGTGGAAGTGGCTGACCACGAAGAGCACGATGTGCCGTACGCCGAGCCGGCGCAGGCACCGGTCCACGGCCGCGGGTTCCGGCCCGGCGTCCACCACGACCGCCCGCCCCGCACCGGCCGGCAGCACGACGGCATCGCCCTGCCCCACCGCGCACGCCACCACCAGCCAGCGCGGCGGCGGCCAGCCGGACGCCAGCAGCCGCACCGGCAACGCGCCGAGCACGCCCCCGAGCGCCACCACGGCCACCAGTTTCCGGACCACCGGACGCCGGGCCGCCACCAGCAACGCCACGGTGATCACGCCGAGCAGCACGGCACCGGCCACGCCGCCCGGCCACGGCACCGCACCGGCCGGCACCCGCGCGCCGGTCGTCGCCACCAGCACCAGCCACCGCGCAGGCCAGTGGCCCAGCCAGGCCGCGAACTCCGCGCCGCCCGGCCAGACCGGCGACAGCCCCGCCGCCGCGACGCCCAGCAGCGTGGCCGGGGCGATCGCCGGCACCGCGAGCAGGTTGGCCGGCACCGCCACCAGGCTCACCGAGCCGGACAGCCCGGCGACCACCGGCCCGCACGCGACCTGCGCGGCGGCCGGGACCGCGAGCGCCTCGGCGGCACCGGCCGGCCAGCCCCGCCGCCGCAGCCCGTCCCGCCAGCGCGGCGCAAGCAGCAACAGACCGGACGTGGCCAGCACGGACAACGCGAACCCGGCGTCGCCGGCCAGCTCCGGGTCGACGACAACGAGCACGACCACACCGGCGGCGAGCGCGGGCAGCGCCGCCCGGGGTCGCCCGGCCGCCAGCCCGAGCAGACCGATCGCACCCATCGCGGCGGCACGCACCACGCTGGGCGAGGGCCGGGCCAGAATCACGAAACCGGCCAGCGCGAGCGCGCAGACCAGCGCGGTGAGCACCGGCCCGGCCCGCGCCCGGCGCACCGCGAACAGCACCACGCCCAGCACGATCGCCACGTTCGCGCCACTGACCGCGTTCAGGTGGGTCATGCCGGTCGCCCGGAAGTCCTCCTCCAGGGCCGGGTCCAGCCGGCTGGTGTCGCCGACCACCAGACCCGGCAGCAGGCCGCCGGCGGCGTCCGGCAGCGGCTCGCACGCGCGTTGCAGCCCGGCGCGCAGTGAGCCCGCCGCGCGCTGGGCCCACGAGGACCGGCCGTGCAACACCGGCCGCTCACGTACCGACAGCACGGCCGATCGCAGGTCCCCGCCGCGCGGGGCGAGCAGCCGGGCGGAGACCGTGGCCCGCTGCCCCGGCAGGACAGTGCCCCAGAGCGGATCGGCACCGAGCACCAGCGCCCGGACGTCCATGCGCAACACCGTGGGTGGATCGTCGCCGCGCACCGTCGTGAGATCGACGGCGGCCAGGTACGTCACCGGCCGGCCGGCGGCACCCGACAGCGCCCGCGGGTCGTCCCGGAGCACCACCTCCGCCCGCACGGTCGCGCCCGCGTCGACCAGGGCGGCGAGCGGACCGGCGTCGCGCACCGCTACCCGCGCGGCGGTGGCGACCGCGCCGCACCCCGCGCCCAGGAGCAACGTGACGGCGATCCACCGCACGGCGTGACGCAGGCGGGCCGCCAGGGCGGACGCCAGGGTCAGCGCGACGGCGCCCACGAGCAGGCCGGTACGCGCGGACAGGTACAGGGCGGCGAGGGCGGACAGCCAGACGGCCACCGCGAAACCGGCGAGCCGCAGATCGGGTGGCCGGGCCCGAACCGCCTCGGCCCCACTCACACCGTCACCAGATCTTTGAGCTGCTCATACCGTGCCGCGCCGATGCCCTCCACCTGGCGCAGATCGGTGACCGCCCGGAAGCCGCCCCGGGTGGTGCGGGCGTCCAGGATCCGCTGGGCGAGCACGGGCCCGACCCCGGGCAGCGAGTCGAGTTCGGCGATGGTGGCGATGTTCAGGTTGACCGGGCCGGCCGGCACGCCTCCGGGTGCCGCGCCCGCCGCGGCGGCACCGGGCGCGCCCGCACCGGGCTGGGCGGCCCCGGGCGGGGCGGCCACGCCGACCAGGATCTGCTCGCCGTCGACGACCTTGCGGGCCAGATTCAGCAGCGCCGCGTCGGTGCCGGGTCGGGCTCCGCCCGCTGCGGCGATGGCGTCGGCGACCCGGCTGCCCGCGGGCAACCGGATCAGGCCGGGCCGGGCGACCTTGCCGCCGACCGACACGACCACCTCGGCAGCCGGACCCGCCGAGGCCCTTGGACCGATGTTCCCGTCCGGGCCCGCGATTGCCGCCGGACCCGAGAGATCGGCCGCGGCGGCGCCGGGCACCGGCCCGGTCGCCGGGCCGGCGGGCGGCGCCGCGACCGGGTCGACGTGCGGGCGGGCGCGCCAGGCCAGGAACGCGGCGACCAGCACCACCGCCACGGCCACCGCGGCGAGCGCCCGGACTCCACGGCGGCCGGGATCGAACAGCCCCAGCCGGCCGGAGCCGAACGCCCCGGCGCTGCTGACCACGGCGGGCGACGGGTCGACGGGCCGGGTCGCGTCGGCTGCCGGCGCCGTCGAGACCACCGACCCGAGCCCCGACCCGGACCCGAGCCCCAATCCCGACCCGACCCCGAACTCGGACCCGGACCCCCGCCCCGACCCCGACCCCGACCCGAACTGCAACTCAGACCCGAACCCCGGCCCCGGCCCAGCCCCGGACACGGGCGCTGGTGCCCACGGCTCACGCCGGGCCGCCCAGGCCGAGGGATCGACCGGACGGATCAACCGATCCCCGGCCGCCACTTCGGCGCCCGACTGCCCCAGGCCGGAATCCATCCCCACCAAGCCACCATCCGACCCCGCAGCACCACCCCCACCCGGCCCGCCAAGACCACCACCACCCGGCAGCGCACCCCCACCCGGCAGCGCACCACCACCACCACCACCACCATCACCACCCAGCGCACCACCACCCAGCAGCGCACCCCCACCCAGCAGCGCAGGACCACGACTGCCCGGCAGTACAGGGGCACCCGGCAAGGCCGGGTCGTCGTCGATGGGAGGGACCACCCGGTCGGGATCGAGATCGGCGTCGTCCGGCCACGTGGTGACCACATCCGACCAGGCCAACGGCGTCTGGTCGGCGAACAGCCCGCCGACCGCCGCCGGGACCGGCGCGGACCGGCTCACCCCCTCGAGCACCGACCGCAGCCGCACACTGACCGCCTCTTCGTCATCTCGCACCCGGCCGAACCTAGGCACCTCGGCGCTCCCCCGCGCCCGCCCTGTGGACAGCCGCGCACTGTGGACAACGTCCGCCCCAGACCGCCCGCGTGATAGCAATGTGCGTGCCCATCTCCGCCGAGGCCGTGTCCTCCGCCACCGTCAGCCTGCGCGCCGCCGGCTGTGTCTTCGCCGAGGACGAGGCGGCGGTGCTGGTCGCCGCGGCAGCCGACGCCGCCGCGCTGCGGGCGCTGGTGGCGAGGCGCGCCGCCGGGGAGCCGCTGGAGCAGGTGGTGGGCCACGCCGATTTCTGCGGGGTACGAGTCCGCCTGCGCCCCGGCGTCTTCGTGCCCCGGGTGCGCAGTGACCTGCTGGTCCGCCTCGCCGCCCGGCAGGCAGCACCGGGCCGACACCGCGGGGAGCAGCGCCGCCAGGCCGCACGTCGCACGAGCGCCACACCCCCAAGCGCCACACCCGCGAACGCCACACCCCCAAGCGCCACACCCGCAAACGCCACACCCCCAAGCGCCACACCCGCAAACGCCACACCCCCAAGCGCCACACCCGCAAACGCCACACCCCCAAGCGCCACACCCGCGAACGCCACATCCCCGAGCGCCACACCCGCGGGCGACGAGCGGCCGGTAGTGGTGGTCGATCTGTGCTGCGGTTCCGGGGCGCTCGCCCTGGCCCTGCTGCGCCAGGTGCCCACCGCCGAGGTGCACGCCGCCGATGTGGACCCGGTGGCGGTCGCCTGCGCCCGCGACAACCTGGGCGACCGGGTCTACCAGGGTGACCTGTTCGACGCGCTGCCGGCCACGCTGCGCGGGCGCATCGACGTCCTGATCGCGAATGTGCCGTACGTCGCGACCGATCACCTCCCGCTGCTGCCCGCGGAGGCCCGGCTGCACGAGCCGCGGACCGCGCTGGACGGCGGCGGCGACGGGCTGGACGTCTTCCGCGCGGTGGTGGCCGGCGCACCGCGGTGGCTGGCGCCGGGCGGCGTCCTGCTGTCCGAGATCACGGCGGCGCAGGTGGCGGCCGCGACGGCGGCGGTACGGTCCGTGGGACTGCAGTCCACCGTCACGGAGGACGAAGACCTGGACGCACGGGTCGTGCAGGGTCGGCGCGCGCTGCGATAAGGTCGGCGGCCGGCAGAGAGGGGCCAGCCGTGGGCTTGGTGCGCAGGGTCGCCCGCGCACGCCTGGGCAGTCAGGTCATCCGGAGGCTGCGGCGGGCCGGTGTGAGCGACGCGCGGTACGACGCGACGGCGTTCACGGTCCGGTTCACCGCCGAGGGTGACGACGTGCCCACGGTGCTGCCGCTGGACGGGCTGCTGGCGCGGCGGTCGGGTAGCCGGCGGGAGCGGCGGGCCCAGGTGGACTCGTTCGTGTCCGGCTTTCTGCGTGCCCCGGGGCTGCCCGGGAGCTGGGCCGAGGTGCGTCCGCTGTTGCGCCCGGTGCTGCGTGGCGCGACGCCGGCGCCGACCGCGGAGGTCAGTGCGCCGCTGTGCCGGCCGGCCCTGCCCTACCTGGCCGAGTACGTGGTGGTGGACCAGCCGGACACGATGACGTACGTGGCGGCCGACCAGCTCACCGTCTGGGACGTCGACGCGGACGCGGTGTTCGCCGCGGCCCGGGCCAACCTGTCCGGTGCGGTGTTGCAGGGCGTGGCGACGGAGCCGGTGGTGGTGCAGTTCGTCGACGACGGGAACGCGTACTGGACGTCGCACCTGCTGCTGCCCGGCTGGCTGGCGCGGCTCGCGGACCAGGTGGGCGGCGTACCGGTGGCGTTCGCGCCGGAACGCGGCACGCTGATCGTCGCGGCGGACGGCAGTGCGCATCTGAGTGCCGTGTTCGGCCGGTGCGAGCAGGCGTTCGAGGCGTCGCCGCGGGCGCTCACCCCGATGGCGTACGTGAGCGACGAGCACGGCCGGACGGTGCCGTACGCGGCGCCGCCGGGGCATCCGCTGCACGGCTGCGTGCAGCGCGCGGCGGCGGTGCTGGCGGTGGCCGAGTACACCCGGCAGGCCCGGGTGCTGGGCGACGACGCCGCGCCGCTGCAGGTGACCGGTTCGGAGCGGGACGGCTGGCGTACCCGTGCGGTGTGGGCCAAGGACGCGCCGACGTTGCTGCCGCTGGCCGACGAGGTGCGGATGGGTGAGCGGATCGTGCCGTGGGCAGAGCTCCGGGCGGAGCTGGCGCCGGTCCCCGACCTGAACCCGCCCCGCTGGGGTGCCGCGAGGTGGCCGGGCGTCGCGGGTTAGCCCGCCCGCCGGTGCACCACGACGGCGGCGACGCCGGGGCCCACATGTGCCGCCACCACGGCGCCGATCTCGGTGATGTAGCAGTCCCGCAGCCGGTCGCCCAGGCGCATGGTCACCGCGTCGGCCAGGGCGGCGGCCCGGTCCGGCGCGCCGAGGTGGTGCACCGCGATGTCGACGTCACCGGTGCCGGACGCCTCGACCGCGAGGTCGACCAGCCGGGCCAGCGCGCGGCCCGCGGTGCGGACCTTGTCGCGCACCACGATCGAGCCGTCCACCACGTGCAGGATCGGCTTGACCGACAGCGCGGTGCCGAGCAGCGCGGACGCCGCCCCGATCCTTCCGCCGCGGCGCAGGAACTCCAGCGTGTCCACGTAGAACAGCGTGCTGACCTGGGCGGAGTGGTCGGCGGCGGCCCGGCGTACCTCGGCCAGGGTGGCGCCCTTGGCGGCCACCGTGGTGGCGGCCAGTGCCGCGAAGCCCAGCCCCATCCCGGTGGTCTGGCTGTCCACCACGGCGACCTGCGGCCCGATCTCGGCGGCGGCGAGTTCGGCGGCCTCGAACGTGCCGGACAGGCGGGCCGAGATGTGCACGGACACGATGCCGTCGGCGCCGGCGTCGAGGAGCCGGCGGTACGCCTGGACGAACTGGTGGGGTGCCGGCCGCGAGGTGCTGACCGCGACCCGCCGCGCGCCGAGTGCGCGGGCCACCTCGGCCGGGGAGATCTCCTCGCCCTCGAGCCCTTCGGCACCGTTGACCACCACGGTGAGGGGCACGACGGTCAGGTCATACGTGCCGCTCAGCTCGGCCGGCAGGTACGCGGTGGAGTCGGTGACGACCGCGACGGGCATGCGGGCACGGTAACCGATGACCGGTGGCCTGGTCAGCTCGGGCTGATCGCGGTCACGGTGAAGGGTGTGCCCTGCTGGCAGGTGGTCATCATGCCCGGTTCGGCACGGCCGGTGACGGTCACCCGGCTGCCCACCGTGGCGGCCGAGCGCAGCGATTCATCCTCCAGGATCAGCAGGTACGGCCCGCCGTCGCTCTCCAGCAGCAGGCAGTTCTCCTCCACCCCGGCGACGACCGTGCCGGTGTGGGTCTGACCGCCGGCCGCGCCGGGTGTCGCGGTGGCCGGCGAGGACGGCATGGCGGGCTGCGACGACGGGGGCGGTGCGGGGGCGCCGGGAGGTGTGTCCTGGTCGGCCCGGGCGCAGCCGGCCACGGTCAGGACCGCGACGGCGGCCGCGCAGACGGTCAGACGCTTGATCAGCATGGTGGTTGGACGCTACCGGACGGGCGCGGGTTCCCCCGGTCAAACCGGGGGCGGGACCGGCAGATCGGTGAACGGTCCGACGTTCCACGCGGCGATCTGCCAGCCGCGGGTGTGGTCGTGGGCGAGTTCCACCCAGTGACAGTTCTGCAGGGCCCGCAGGGAGCGCAGCACCTCGCGAGGCCAGCCGAGCAGGTGCCCGACGCCCTGGCGGGCCGCGGCGCCGTGCGTGGCGACCACCACGGTGCCACCGGACGGGACCTGCTCGGCCGCGGCCTGCAGCCCGTCGGCGACCCGTTTGCCGAGGTCGTCGAGGGTTTCCACGGAGTCACCGATGACGTCGGCGCCGGCGGTCCAGCGGGCGTGCTCCTCCGGGCGGGTCTGCGCCACCTCGGTCATGGTGAGTCCCTGCCAGGCGCCGAAGAAGCGTTCCCGGAGGCGTTCGTCGTAGGTCACCGGGAGGCCGGTGCGGGCGGCGAGCGCGGCGGCGGTGTCGGCGGCGCGCCGCAGGTCGCTGGCGACCAGCACGTCGGGGCGCATGCGCAGCAGCAGCTCGGCGGCGTCCTCCGCCTGCCGGCGACCGAGGTCGTTGAGCGGCACGTCGGTCTGCCCTTGGACGCGGTGGGTGGCGTTCCAGTCGGTGTTGCCGTGCCGCCAGACGATGAGGCGGGTCACGCGGCGCCGGATGCGTCGATGGCGGTGGTCGCGTCGACCATGTCGCGGTCCACGAACGGCACCGTCGGGCAGTCTTTCCACAGCTTGTCGAGCGCGTAGAACTCGCGCTCCTCGGCGTGCTGGATGTGGACCACCACGTCGATGTAGTCGAGCAGGACCCAGCGGCCCTGCCGTTCCCCCTCGCGCCGGACCGGCTTGGCCTTTTCCGGAAGGGCGAGCAGGGCTTCCTCGATGGCATCGACGACCGCGGCGACCTGGCGCTCGTTGGAGGCCGAGGCGATGACGAAGGCGTCGGTGATGGCGAGCTGGTCGCCGACGTCGATGACGACGATGTCCTGGGCCTTCTTGTCGGCGGCCGCCTGCGCGGCGGTCATCGCCAGTTCGAGAGCGCGTTCAGAGACGGGCAAGAGGATCCCCTCAGTTTTGGAGCTTTTCGAGATACCAGCGTCTCATATCCCTACGACATTCTCGGAGTCCGGAATTCCCGGCCGGTACAGCCCCCGCTTGGCGATGTACTGCACCACGCCGTCCGGAACCAGGTACCAGACCGGTTTGCCCGCGGCCACCCGGGCGCGGCAGTCACTGGACGAGATCGCCATGGCCGGCACCTCGACCAGCGTGACCGTGTCGGCCGGCAGGTGCGCGTCGGAGAGCACGAAACCCGGCCGGGTGACGCCCACGAAACGCGCCAGCGACAGCATCTCCAGCGCGTCCTTCCAGGAGAGAATCCGCTCCAGGGCATCGGCACCGGTGATGAAGTACAGCTCGGCGTCCGGCCCGTACACGGCGTCCAGGTCGCGCAGCGTGTCGATGGTGTAGGTGGGACCGTCCCGGTCGATGTCGGCCCGGCTGACGTGGAAGCGGGGGTTCGACGCGGTGGCGATGACGGTCATCAGGTAGCGGTCCTCGGCCGGTGACACGACGCCCTTCTGCCAGGGCTCGCCGGTGGGTACGAACACCACCTCTTCGAGGTCGAAGCGGGCCGCCACCTCGCTCGCCGCGACCAGGTGGCCGTGGTGGATCGGGTCGAACGTGCCACCCATGATCCCGATCCGCCGGCGCACCACCACGGACGAAGAATAGATCACCCGTCCAGGCGACGGCGCACCGCGCCGAGCAGGTCCGCCGAGGTGAACGGCTTCTCCAGCAGCACCACGCCGGGGTCCAGCGTGCCCTGCGAGGCGAGCACCGGCTGGGCGTAGCCGGACATGAACAGCACCCGGGTGTCGGGGCGCACCTCTACCAGCCGCTCGGCCAGTTCCTTGCCCAGCATCCCGGGCATCACCACGTCGCTGACCAGCAGGTCGATGGCGCCTTCGTGGCGGGCCGCGAGTTCCAGCGCCTGCACCCCGCCGTCCGCGGTCAGCACCCGGTAGCCGGCCCCGGACAGGATCCGCCCGGCGACCTCCCGCAACGCCGCCTCGTCCTCCACCACCAGCAGGGTCTCGCCGTGCCCGCCGGAACGGACCGGCTCCGGCGCCGGCTCGACCGCCGCCGGTTCGGCGCCGGCCGGCAGCAGCACCGTGAACGTGGACCCGAGACCCGGCTCGGACGTGATGCTGACGTCGCCACCGGCCTGGGTGACGATGCCGTACACGGTGGCCAGGCCGAGGCCGGTGTTCTCCACGCTGGCCTTGGTGGTGAAGAACGGCTCGAAGGCGCGTTCCACCACGTCGGCGGGCATGCCCTGGCCAGAGTCGGACACCCGCAGCCGGACGTAGTCGCCGGGGTCCAGCGTGTGGTGGTCGGCCAGGTGGTAGCAGGCGGTGTCGATCACCAACTGGCCGCCCTGCGGCATCGCGTCCCGGGCGTTCAGCGCCAGGTGTACCAGCAGCTGCTCGATCTGCCCGGGATCCCAGGTGACCGACGGCAGGTCCGTGCCGAGCCGGGTGACCAGCGTGATGTGCTCGCCGAGCGTGCGCCGGAGCAGTTCCTCGACGTCCGCGATCACGGTGTTGAGGTCGAGGATCTCCGGGCGGACCACTTCGCGCCGGGCGAACGCGAGCAGCTGGTGGGTGAGGTCGGTGCCGCGTTCGCCGGCCCGGAGCACCTGCCGGGCGTCCGCCACGATGGCCTGCCGGTCGGGGGCGTCACCGGACGCCTCCTCGATGATGAAGCTGGCGTAGTTGACGATCACGCCGAGCATGTTGTTGAAGTCGTGCGCGATGCCGCCGGCCAGCTGCCCGAGGCTCTCCAGCCGGTGGTTGCGGTGGTTCTGCGCCTCCTGGCGCAGCCGGGCCTGCTCGGACTCCGCGTTCCGGCGCTCGGTCACGTCCCGGATCACCGCGATCAGGACCCGCCCGCTCCGGGTCTCCGCCTCGGCCAGGGACGTCTCGACCGGGAACTCGCTGCCGTCCCGGCGCATCGCCGTGGTGGAGACGGTGCCGTGCCGCCCGGCCACCGCCTCGGTCACCGCGGGCTCGAGCTCCTCCGGGTAGTGCTCGCGGCTGGCGTCCGGCAGGAGGATCTCGGCGTGCCGGCCCAGCAGCTCCGCCCGCGGCCAGCCGAACATCTCCTCGGCGCGGTCGTTCATCAGCATGATCCGCCCCTGGTCCATGACCAGGATCGCGTCCGGCGCGGCCTGCAACAGGCCGCTGGACAGATCATCGCACCATTCCACCCGACACCCCCGACTGCCAGGCTAACGGCTATAACTGGGCACAAAGGGCGAAATGGCGATCAGCTTCGAGCAGCCAGGGCGCGGCGCATGTCGTCGTCCGCGTCGGTGACCACGCGCCGCAGGATCGCCGGCAGTTCCGGGCGGGCGAGCAGGTCGGCGGCCAGGCGGCGGGTCTCGGCGGCGACCGCGAACCGGGGGTACGCCGCCAGCGCCAGCGCCTCGGCGCTCATCCCGCTGCGGAGCCGCATCGAATCCGGCATCTCGGCGAAGTACCGAGGCACGTAGTCCGCCGTCAGCGCGGTCTGTTCCGGCTGCCAGAAGCCGGCCGCCGCGTGCTCCAGCAACCGGGTCGACGTGGTGGTGTCCCGGATGATCTGGTCCCAGGCGTACGCCTTCGCCTCCGCCGACGGCAGGGCGGCCCGGCAGCGGGAGGCGGCCTGCTCACCGGCCGCGCTGCGGTCCGCGTCCAGCTGCGCCGCGATCTGGTCGGGGCCGATCGCGCCCAGCACCGCGAGCCGGTAGTGGATCAGCCACCGCAGGTCGGTGTCCACGGCCAGGCCCTCGGGTACGCCGGCGCCGTCCAGCCAGTTCCGCAGGCGCGCGACGTCGATGGTCGCGCCGATCAGGCCGCGGGCCGCGGCGAGCTGCCGGGAACTGCCCGCGGCCGACGCGGCGAGCAGCCGGTCGCAGGCCTGGGCGAGCAGCTCCAGGGCGGCCGGGCGGGTCTCCGCGGTGGCGTACCGGTCCACCAGCCCGCGGGTCATCTTCAGCACGTCCTCGACGATCACCACCTCGCTCTCCACCGGCAGCGCCGCGAACACCAGCGACACCAGGTCCGCCACCGGCCGTTCGCCGTCGGTGACCGCGTCCAGGGTCGAACTCCAGACGAGGGCCCGGGCCAGCGAGTCGTCCAGGTGCGGCAGGAGCAGCGGTACGGCCGCGGTCGAGCGCTCGTCCAGCCGGATCTTGGCGTAGGTCAGCCCACCGTCGTTGAGCAGCAGCAGATCGGCGACCTTCTCGCCGGTCAGCTCCGGCACCACGGTGCGTCCGCCGTCGGCCGGATCCAGGTCCAGCTCCAGCCGGCGGCGCAGCTCCACGGCGCCGTTGCCGGCCCGGTCGTACAGTCCGATCGCCAGCCGGTGCGGGCGCAACGTCGGGTACCGCTCCGGCGCCGTCTGCACGATCGCGACCTGGGCGTAGCCGCCGTCGCCGGCGTGGTCCACCTCGGCCCGCAGCGTGTTCACCTGAGCCCGGCGCAGCCACGCCTCGGCCCAGCCGGAAAGGTCCCGGCCGGCCGCCTTGGAGAGCGCGCCGAGCAGGTCGGCGAGCGTCGCGTTGGCGAAGCGGTGGGTGGCGAAGTACTCGTTGAGGCCGCTCAGGAACGCCTCGTCGCCCAGCCAGGCGGCGAGCTGCTTGAGCACGGCGGCGCCCTTGGCGTACGAGATGCCGTCGAAGTTCAACAGGGCCGCCGCGGTGTCCGCGACGTCGGTGGGCGCCACCGGATGGGTCGACGGCCGCTGGTCGGACCGCATGCCCCAGGCCACCCGGTGCATCGCGAACGTGGTCCAGGTCCGGGTGAACCGGGTCGCCTCGGCGGTGATCCGGGTGCCCATGTACTCGGCGAACGACTCGTTCAGCCACAGGTCGTCCCACCACGCCATGGTCACCAGGTCGCCGAACCACATGTGGGCCATCTCGTGCGCGACGACGTTGGCCCGGGTCTCCCGCTCGCTGTCGGTGACCGCGGACCGGTAGACGAACTCCTCCCGGAACGTCACCAGGCCCGGGTTCTCCATCGCGCCGAAGTTGAACTCGGGCACGAACGCCTGCTGGTAGTGGCCGAACGGATACGGGATGCCGAAGATCTCGCCGTACCGGTCCAGGCACTGCTTGGTGACCGTGAACAGCTCCTCCGCCTCGGCGTCGAGGAACCGGGCCATCGATCCGCGGGCGTACAGGGCCAGCGGCACGTCACCGTGCACGTCGGTGCACGCGTGGTACGGCCCGGCGATCAGCGTGATCAGGTACGTGGACAGCGGCAGCGTCGGCGCGAACCGCCACCGCCCGCTCTCGGCCGGGCCCGCCGGTACCGCGTTCGCCGCCACCAGCCAGTCGTCCGGCGCCGTGACGGCCAGCGTGTACGGCGCCTTCAGGTCCGGCTGGTCGAAGCACGGGAAGATCCGGCGGGCCCCGTCGAGGAACATGTGCGCGTACAGGTACACCTGCTTGTCCGCCGGGTCGACGAAGCGGTGCAGGCCCTCGCCGGTGTTCGAGTACGCCATCCGGGCCTCGACGACCAGCTCGTTCCGCTCGGCCAGGCCGGTCAGCGCGAGCCGGTGCTCGCTGAGCGCGCCCGGGTCCAGCGCCACCCCGTTCAGCGTCGCGGAGATCAGCTCGGCCGGCTCGAAGTCGGCGAACGTGGACGCCCCGGGAGTCGCGGCGAACCGGAGCACCGTCCGGGACCGGAACGTCTCCGCGCCGGCGGTGAGGTCGAGGTCGAGGTCGTAGGAGTCGACGTGGACGGTGGCGGCCCGGGCGGCGGCCTCGGCGCGGGTCAGGCTCGGCATGCCGACCATAATGCCGGTCGACGTCACGCCGGCGGCTGTTAGGCTCGTACCGTGCGCATGTCGAGTCTGCTGTGGTGGTCGCCCTGACGGGCGGCCTCCCTCCACGCGCACCTCTCCCTTCCCGGCGGCCGCCTCTCGCAGGCGGCCGTCGTGCTGTGCACGCACTCCGGCGTCGGCGTCGAGGCGGTCCGTACCTCTTCTGAAAGGACCCCGACGTGCCGACCACTCTCACCCGCACCCGGCGCCTCACCGGCTTCAAACCCACCGGCCGCCTGCACCTGGGCAACCTGCTGGGCGCCATCCGCCCGCTGGTCGCGGCGCAGGACACCGCCGACTCGGTGGCCATGATCGCCGACCTGCACGCGATGACCGTCGAGCACGATCCGGCCCGGGTCCGCGACCTCACGCTGGAGCAGGCCACCGTGCTGCTCGCGGCCGGCGTGGACCCGGACCGCACCGCGCTGATCGTGCAGTCACAGATCCCCGAGCACACCGCACTGCACTACCTGCTGGAGTGCGCCACCGGGCACGGCGAGGCGGCGCGCATGATCCAGTTCCGGGAGCGCTCGGCGGGCGGCCGACCGGTGCGGCTCAGCCTGCTGACCTATCCGGTGCTGATGGCCGCCGACATCCTGGTCCACGACACCGAACAGGTGCCGGTCGGCGACGACCAGAGCCAGCACCTGGAGCTGGCCCGCGCGGTGGCGAGCCGGTTCAACTCCCGGTACGGCGAGACGTTCGTGGTGCCGGAGGGCGTCCGCCCGGAGACCGCCGCCCGGATCATGGACCTCGCCGACCCGGCCACCAAGATGGGCAAGAGCTCCGGCCCGGGCGCCGGGCGGATCGGGCTCCTCGACCCGCCGGAGGTGGTCCGCCGCACCGTCGCCCGCGCGGTGACCGACACCGTCGGCCGGGTCCGCCACGACCCGCGGAACCAGCCGGGGGTGTCGAACCTGCTGGCCATCCTGGCCGCGTGCGGCGGGCGAGCGCCGGACGAGACGGCGTCCTACGGCACGTTGAAGCGCGAGGTCACCGACGCGGTCGAGGCGGTGCTCGCGCCGATCCGGGCCCGGCACGCCGAGCTGGCCGCGGACCCCGGCCACGTCCGGTCGGTGCTGGCCGACGGCCGGGACCGGGTGCGGGCGGCCGCGGGCGACACGGTACGCCGGGCCCGCCGCGCCATCGGGCTACTGGAGTGAGGCGGCCGGCAGGCGCTTGGCGAAGCAGGCGCTGAACGGGTTGCCCACGTACTCGCCGTACGGCGGGATGGGCAGGTAGCCGGCCGAGCGGTACAGCGCGATCGCCGCGGGCAGGTAGGTGCCGGTCTCCAGCCGGATCACCGACCGGCCCGTGGCGTACGCCTCCTCCTCGAGCGCGACGACCAGCTGCCGGGCGATGCCCCGCCCCCGGTACGCCGGGCGCACGTACATCCGCTTCAGCTCGGCGGTGTCGTGGTCCAGCGGCTGCCACGCGCCGCAGGCGACCGCCCGCCCGTCGACCACCGCGACCAGGTACGTCACGTCGTCATGGGCCGGATAGGTCACCTCGTCGCCGGACTCGGCCAGCTCCCGCTGCTGGGCGGTGACGAGGGCGGCCAGTTCGGCGTCGGTGGCGGCGCGGGTCTCGATCTGCACCCGGTCACGGTAGGCGACGGGCGTTTCCGCCGGGTTGCGCCGAGCTGGACGGGACCCTATTCGTCCGTGTCGCTCTCCATCAGCACCGGCCGGGCGCTGTTCGCCACGGAGGTGATCGTGCCGTCCGAGGACATGTGCAGCAGCTCGTCGTCCGGGCGCCGGCGGCGGGCCTTGCGGGCGGCCAGCCGCTGCGCCGCGGTCATCCGGCCGGTGCCCTCCTCGAGGCGGGCGTCGGAGCCGCGCGGGCCGGTGACGTACTCGCCGGCGTTGGGCTGCCAGTCGAACTCGCGGTCACCGATCCGGACCGCGTCCCCGGGCTGGGCGCCCTTCTTGGCCAGCGCGTCCTCGATGCCGAGCCGCTCCAGCCGGTCGGCCAGGTAACCGATCGCCTCGTCGTTGTCGAAGTTCGTCTGCCGGACCCACCGCTCGACGCGGGAGCCGCGGATCACGAACACCCCGTCGGCGTCCTGTTCGATGGTGAATCCGCTGTCGTCGACGGCCTTGGGGCGCAGCACTACGCGGGTCGGTTCGGCGACCGGGGTGTCCCTGCGGTGCGCGGCGACGACCTCGGCGAGCGCGAACGTGAGCGCCTTGAGTCCCTCCCGGGTCACGGCGCTGACCTCGAACACCCGGTAGCCGCGGGACTCCAGCTCGGGCCGGACCATCTCGGCCAGGTCCCGGCCGTCCGGAATGTCGATCTTGTTGAGGACGACCATCCGGGGCCGGTCCTCCAGCCCGCCGTACGCCGCCAGCTCCGCCTCGATCGCGTCCAGGTCGGCGATCGGGTCGCGTTCGATCTCCGGCGCCGCGGCGTCCAGCACGTGCACCAGCACCGAGGTGCGCTCGATGTGCCGCAGGAACTGCATGCCGAGGCCCTTGCCGGTGGCCGCGCCGGGGATCAGGCCGGGCACGTCGGCGACCGTGAAGGTCTGGTCGCCGGCCTGCACCACGCCGAGGTTCGGCACCAGGGTGGTGAACGGATAGTCGGCGATCTTCGGCTTGGCCGCCGACAGCACCGCGATCAGCGACGACTTGCCGGCCGACGGGAAGCCCACCAGCCCGACGTCGGCGACGCTCTTGAGTTCCAGCACCACGTCCAGGCGGTCGCCCGGCTCGCCCAGCTCGGCGAAGCCGGGGACCTTGCGGCGGGTGTTCGCGAGCGAGGCGTTGCCGCGCCCGCCGCGCCCGCCGCGGGCCACCTCGAACGAGGTACCGGCACCGACCAGGTCGGCCAGCACCTCGCCGTCGACGCCGTGCACGACGGTGCCGTCCGGCACCGTCACCACCAGGTCGGCGCCGTTCGCACCGTCCCGGTTGGAGCCCGACCCGCCGGTGCCGTTCGGCGCCTTGACGTGCGGCCGGAAGTGGAAGTCGAGGAGGGTGTGCTGCTGCGGGTCGACCACCAGCGTGATGCTGCCGCCGTGCCCGCCGTTGCCGCCGTCCGGACCGCCGAGCGGCTTGAACTTCTCCCGGTGCACGGAGACACAGCCGTGCCCGCCGTCCCCCGCTTGCAGGTGCAGTACGACGCGGTCGACGAACGTGGTCACGTGGACTCCTCACAACACGGAACGCAAAACACACAGCGGGCCGCGGCCCCCGCGGGCCGCGGCCCGCGGTGACGTGAAAACTAATCCGAGGCCGGCACGAAGCTGACCGGCTTGCGGCCACGCTTGGTGCCGAACAGCACGTTGCCCGTGGCGAGCGCGAACAGCGTGTCGTCGCCACCGCGGCCGACAAGCTCGCCCGGGTGGAACTTCGTGCCGCGCTGACGGATCAGAATCTCGCCGGCGTTGACCAGCTGGCCGCCGAACCGCTTGACGCCCAGCCGCTGAGCGGCGGAGTCACGGCCGTTACGCGAGCTGGAAGCACCCTTTTTGTGAGCCATGGCTGCGCCTACTTCCCGCTGGAAATGCCGGTCACCTTGACGCGGGTCAGCGGCTGACGGTGCCCCTGGCGCTTGTGGTAGCCGGTCTTGTTCTTGAACTTGTGGATCCGGATCTTCGGACCCTTGGTGTGCTCGGCGATCTCGCCGGACACCGCCACGCTGGCAAGCTTGGCCGCATCGGTCACCAGGTCGTCACCGTCGACGAGGAGCACCGCGGCGAGCGTCACCGCGTCGCCCGGCTCGCCCGAGAGCTTCTCGACCTCGATCACGTCGCCCTCGGCAACCTTGTACTGCTTGCCGCCGGTCTTGACGATCGCGTACATGGACGCGGACTCCCTGAGACTTACGCAGCCGTGACGCTGCTGGCGGATGGAACTGGGCTCCCGGCTGCCTCCGAAAGGAGCGCACAGGAACACGGCGCCGCGAAAAGCACCGTCGGCAAGACTACTTCATCGGCGTGCCGGAACCCAAACCGGGCCCTACCCGGTGCCGCATGCCTGATCCAGCTTACCGCGCAGCGCGGCCAGCTTGCGGTCGTCGAGCTTGCGCACGTCACCCTCCAGCGCGGTGACCTGCTTGCTCATGTCGCCGAGCGCCTTGGCCACCGCGCGGTCCGCGGCGAGCCGGGACAGGTCCTTCAGCGCGAACGAGTAGTTCTGCACGTCGCGCCGGGTCTTCTCCTCGGCCTTGGCGGCCAGGTCCGGGTCGTCCGCGGACGCCGCGTCGATGAGCAGCTTGAGGTCCTGGGCGAACGTCGCGGCGAAGGCGCCGCCGGTCTTCTCGGCCTGGGCGCAGATGGCCCCGGTGTTGCCGGCCAGGGCGGCGTCGCCGGCGTTCCGGGTGCCGCCGCGGGGAGCGCTGCCCGATCCACCGCCGGGCGTGGAGCCGGTCGGCGCGGGCGCACCCGGCACGGCCGGCGAGCCCGGCGAGCCGGGAGCGGCCGGCGGCGGAGCCGCGGTCGCGCTCGGTGCCGGGTCGCCGGAACAGCCGGCGGCCAGGACCAGGGCGCCGGTGAGGACGGCGACGGCGGGCAGTGCTCGCATGGCGGTGGTACTCCTCGGACTCGGGTGGGATCCGAAGGGTAACCGACATCGATGACGACGGACGGCTCGGTAGTTAACTTTCTTTACCGAGCCGTCCGGAGCATCCGATCAGGGGCGGGTACGGCGCCGGGCTCCCCCGCGCCGCGACCGCCGCCGGCCGCCGGCACCGGCACCCACCGGCTCGTCGTCCTCGTCGTCGTCCGCGGCGTCCGGGTCGTCGACGCCGGTGATCTGCAGAGCCTCGGTGTCCGTCTCGTACCGGGACAGGTCGTACCCGCTCATGTCGTAGTCGTCACCGTCGTTGCCGGCGGGCGCCGGCGGGGCCGGGACGACGACGCCGGAACCGGCGTCCGGGGGAAGGCCCGCGGCCACCGCCGCCGGTCCGCTCTCCTCGGCCGGCGCGTCCGGAGTCTCCACCGGCGTCGCCGCCGGTGCCTCGACCACGGCCGCCGGTGCCTCGACCGGCGTCTCGACCGGCGCGCTCTCCCCGCCGCCGCGACGGCGCCGCGACTTGGTGGCCGGCGGCGTTTCCGTGCGGGCCGCCGCCGCGACCGCCTTCACCTGGGTCACCGCGCCCTGCGCCCGCTTCTCCGGCACCGGCTCGGTGTGGATGAGCAGGCCGCGACCCTTGCACGCCTCGCACGTCTCGGTGAACGCCTCCAGCAGGCCGGCGCCGATCCGCTTGCGGGTCATCTGCACCAGACCCAGCGAGGTGATCTCGGTGACCTGGTGCTTGGTCCGGTCCCGGCCCAGGCACTCGGTCAGCCGGCGCAGCACCAGGTCGCGGTTGCTCTCCAGCACCATGTCGATGAAGTCGATCACCACGATGCCGCCGATGTCCCGCAGCCGCAGCTGCCGGACGATCTCCTCGGCCGCCTCGAGGTTGTTCCGGGTGACGGTCTCCTCCAGGTTGCCGCCGGCACCGGTGTACTTACCGGTGTTGACGTCCACCACGGTCATCGCCTCGGTACGGTCGATCACCAGGTGACCGCCGGAGGGCAGGAAGACCTTGCGGTCCAGGCCCTTGAGGATCTGCTCGTCGATCCGCTTCTCGGCGAACACGTCGTTGACCCCGGTGTGCCGGTGCAGGCGCTCCACCAGGTCCGGAGAGACCGAATTCAGGTAGCTCTCGACCTCGGTGTAGACCTGCTCGCCCTCGACGATCAGCTCCCGGAAGTCCTCGTTGAACAGATCCCGGACCACGCGGATGACCAGGTCGGGCTCCTCGGACAGGGCCCGCGGGGCGTTGCCCTCGGCGGCCCGGGCCTGGATGTCCTCCCACTGCGCCTGCAGCCGCTTGACGTCGCGGGCCAGTTCGTCCTCGCTGGCGCCCTCGGCGGCGGTCCGCACGATCACCCCGGCGCCGTCCGGCACCAGCTTCTTCAGCACGTCGCGCAGCCGCTTGCGCTCGTTCTCCGGCAGCTTGCGGCTGATCCCGGAGGCGTTGCCGTTCGGTACGTACACCAGGTGCCGGCCGGAGAGCGCGACGTGGCTGGTGAGCCGCGCGCCCTTGTGCCCGATCGGGTCCTTGGTGACCTGCACCAGCACCGAGTCGCCGGACTTCAGGGCCTGCTCGATCGAGCGGGCCCGGCCCTCCAGCCCGGTGGCGTCCCAGTTGACCTCGCCCGCGTAGAGCACCGCGTTGCGGCCCCGGCCCACGTCGACGAAGGCCGCCTCCATGCTCGGCAGGACGTTCTGCACCTTGCCCAGGTAGACGTTGCCGACCATGGTCCCGGAGGTGGTCCGGGAGACGTAGTGCTCGACCAGGACGCCGTCCTCGAGCACGGCGATCTGGATCCGGTCCGGCTTCTGGCGGACCACCATGACGCGGTCCACGGCCTCACGGCGGGCCAGGAACTCCGACTCGCTCAGGATCGGCGGGCGGGTCCGGCGCTGCTCGCGGCCGTCCCGGCGGCGCTGGCGCTTGGCCTCCAGCCGGGTCGAGCCGGAGACGCCCTGCACCTCGTCGGTACGGCGCGGCTCGCGCACCCGCACCACGGTGTGCACGCCGTCCTCGATGCCGCCGGCCTCGGAGTCGCCGGCACCGCCCTTGCGGCGGCGACGACGCCGGCGCCGGGTGACGCCGTCACCGTCGTCGGACTCGTCGTCGTCCTCGGCCTCGGCCTCCGCGGTGGCCTCCGCGGACTCGGTCTCGCCCTCGGCGTCGTCGCCGTCCTCGGCACCGCCCTTGCCGCGGCCACGGCCCCGGCGTCCCCGGCGGCGACGGCGCCGGCCGGCGGCCGAGTCGTCGTCGTCCAGGTCGTCCTCGGCGCCGTCCGCGACCTCGTCGGCCGCGTCGTCCGGCTCGTCCACGGCCGGGTCGACGGTCTCCACGGACTGGTCCGCCTCGACCGGCTCCTCGGCCGCGCCGCGCCGCCGACGGCGGCTCTTGCGCGGGGCCTCGACCGGCTCCTCCGCGGTGGTCTCGGCGGCGGTCTCGTCGACCGGCGTCTCGTCCAGCGCGGCGGACCGCCGGCTCCGGCGGGCCGCCGGTGCGGGCTCGGGGATCGCGTCGGGCTCCGGCGGCATGAACAGCACGACCGGCGGCACGGCGGCCTTGCGGCGCCGGCGCGGGGCGGGCTCCTCCTCGACCAGTTCGTCGTCGAGCGGCAGCACACCGATCACCGGCGTGGTGGTCCCGGGCTCGGGCGTGACCTCCGCCACGGGGACCGGGGTCTGGTCCTCGGTCGCGCTCTCGTCCTCGGCCGGAGTGACCGGTTCCTCGGCCGGCGCGGCGGCTTCCTCGAGCGGCAAGGCGGCTTCCTCGACCGGCGCGGCGGCCGGAACGGCCTTCTTGCGGCGGCTACGGGTGGCCTTGACCGGCGCGGCCGGCTCGGTGGCCTGGCCCGGCGCGGCCGGCTCGGTGACCGAGGCGATCACCGGGTCGGCGGCCGCTTCGGCGTCCTCGGGTCCGGCGGCCGGAGCCGCGGCCGGAGCGGTCGCCTTCCGCCGCCGCCGGGCCGGAGCGGCGGGCACGTCGGCCGCCGCGTCGGCCTCGATGGCGGCACCCGGCTCGACCGGGGCGGTACCCGGCTCGGCCGGGGGCGTGGCCTTCTTGCGCGCCCGGGTGCGGCGCACGGGTGTGGTGCTCTCGGTGGCGGCATCGCCGGGCGGAGAAACGTTCACTCCGTCCCGTTCACCGCCCTGGGGCTCGTTATCGAGCATCGGGCGCTCTCCAGTTCTGGCGGCCCCGGGCGCGGGTGAGCGCTGCCACGCAGGGTCGCCGCAAGTTTTTCGGGCCCGTCCCGTGCGGACCGGCTGCCGAAGTCTGCCAGGCGGACGCCGGCCGGAATCAGCTGGCGCCCCCGATGGAAGCGTCCTCGCGATCCACATCCAACGGATCGACGATCTCCCCCTGCGGGGTGAGCGTGCCCTGCGCCAGCCGGGTCGCACGAGGCGGCACCGGCGGCTCCAGGCCAGCCACCACGCGCAGGCCGGAAAGGACGTCATCGGGTCGAACGGCGGGCGTGACCTGCCGTACGACAAGGTCGATTATCGCACACCGTGCAGCCGCGGCCCCGGAAGGTGCACCAGACTGGTTCGTCACAGCGATCCGGGCCACCGCCTGCCGCGCGTCGAACGACCGGCGGCCCTGTTTGGTCATACGTTCCACCAGCACCTCCTCCGCGCCGAGGAACGCGTCGACCGCCTTCTGCGCGACCGCCGGGTCCACGTCCGGCAGCTCCAGGTGCCAGTGTGAGGCGTCGATCCGGTCGGCCAGGCTGCCCGGGCCGGCGACCACCGCGTCCAGCACGTCCAGGCCCGGCGACAGCGCGGCGTCCAGGGCCGACCGCAGCGCGTCCGGGTCCACCGGGGCCTGCAGGCCGATCTCCAGGTACTCCGCCTCGCTGGCCACGCCGGTGGGTGCGGCGCTCGCGTACGAAATCTTGGGGTGCGGGGTGAAGCCCTGGGAGAACGCGATCGGCACGGCGGCCCGGCGCAGCGCGCGCTCGAACGCCCGGGCGAAGTCCCGGTGCGAGGTGAACCGCAGCGGGCCGCGCTTGGCGTACCGGATCCTGATCCGCTGGACGACCGGGGCCTGGCCGCCGACGGGCTGGTTCTTGGCGATCGTGGCGCTCCTTCGTGAGTCCGTGCGGCCCATCATCCCCTGCCCCACCGGCGACCGCCGAACCGCCTGGTCGTTGAGCCGGTCATGAAAGCTCTCGTCCTCGCCGGCGGCCGTGGCACCCGGCTGCGGCCGCTCACCAACACGTCCGCCAAGCAGTTGTTCCCCGTGGCCAACAAGCCGGTGCTGTTCTACGGGCTGGAGGCGATCCGCGACGCCGGCATCGTCGACGTGGGCATCATCGTCGGCGACACCGCGGCCGAGGTACGGCAGGTGGTCGGCGACGGCGCGCAGTTCGGGCTGCGGATCACGTACATCCCGCAGGAGGCGCCGCTCGGCCTGGCGCACTGCGTGCTGATCGCCCGGGACTTCCTGGGCGACGACGACTTCGTCATGTACCTGGGCGACAACTTCCTGGTCGGCGGCATCCAGGAGCTGGTCGCGGCGTTCACCGAGGGCGACTACAGCGCCCAGATCCTGCTCACCCCGGTGGACGATCCGCGCTCGTACGGCGTCGCCCAGCTCGGCCGCAGCGGGCAGATCGTCGGGCTGGCGGAGAAGCCCGACCAGCCGGCCAGCGACCTGGCGATCGTCGGGGTCTACCTGTTCACCTCGGCGGTGCACGAGGCGGTCCGGGCGATCCGCCCGTCGGCCCGCGGCGAGCTGGAGATCACCGACGCGGTGCAGTGGCTGATCAGCAACGGCTACCACGTGCACTCGCACCTGATCACCGGCTACTGGAAGGACACCGGCCGGGTGCGCGACATGCTGGAGTGCAACCGCATCGTGCTGGAGTCGATCCAGACCCGGATCCGCGGGACGGTGGACGACCGTACCGAGATCACCGGACGGGTGGTGATCGAGCCCGGTGCGGTGGTCGAGGCGTCGGTGCTGCGCGGCCCGGTGGTGATCGGCGCGGACACCAAGATCGTTGGTTCCTACCTGGGCCCGTTCACCTCGATCGGCGACCGGTGCACGGTGGAGGACGCCGAGGTGGAGTACTCGATCGTGATGAACGCCTCGACCGTGCGCGGGGTGTCCCGGATCGAGGCGTCGCTGATCGGCAAGGGCGTCGAGGTGACCCCGGCGCGGGCCACCCCGAACACCCACCAGCTGGTGATCGGCGACCACAGCACGGTCCGGCTGCGCGGATGAGGGTCCTGGTCACCGGCGGTGCCGGTTTCATCGGATCGCAGTTCGTCCGGGACCTGGCCGGCGGCGGCTGCCCGGGGTACGAGGACGCCCAGGTCACCGTGCTGGACAAGCTCACCTACGCGGGCAACCTGGCGAACCTGGCCGGGTACGACGGGTACGAGTTCGTCCGCGGCGACATCGCCGATCCGCACCTGCTGGCCACCGTCCTGCCCGGGGTGGACGTGGTGGTCAACTTCGCCGCCGAGACGCACGTGGACCGCTCGATCACCGACCCGGCGGCGTTCCTGCGGGCCAACGTGCTCGGCGTGCAGCATCTGCTGGACGCCGCCCGGGCCGCCGGGGTGACGACGTTCCTGCAGGTCTCCACGGACGAGGTGTACGGGTCGATCGCCTCCGGGTCCTGGCCGGAGACCGATCCGCTGCTGCCGAACTCGCCGTACGCGGCCGCGAAGGCCGGCGCCGACCTGCTGTGCCGCGCCTACCACCGGACGTACGGCATGGACGTGCGGATCACCCGGTGTTCCAACAACTACGGGCCGTACCAGTATCCGGAGAAGGTCATCCCGCTGTTCGTGACGAACCTGCTGCGCGGGCAGCCGGTGCCGCTCTACGGCGACGGCCGGAACCGGCGGGACTGGCTGCACGTCGCGGACCACTGCCGGGGCATCCGCCTGGTGCTGGCCAAGGGCGCGCCCGGGGAGGTCTACAACATTGGCGGGGGCACCGAGTTGTCCAACGCCGAGCTGACCCGCCTGCTGCTGGACGCCTGCGGCGCGGACTGGTCGATGGTCCGGCACGTGGCCGACCGGCCCGGACACGACCTGCGCTACTCGGTCGACACCAGCAAGATCGAGGCCCTGGGGTACGCCCCGGAGGTGCCGTTCCAGACCGGGCTCGGCGACGTGGTCCGGTGGTACCGCGACCGGCCGGACTGGTGGGAGCCGCTCAGGAACCGCTGAGCGGGCGGAACGCCCACAGCCGGCTGGCCTGGTAGTTGATCAGTGGGCCCAGCACGATGATCACGGCCTGCGCCAGCAGCGGGTGCAGGCCGCCCACCTCGACCAGCGCCCACAGGCCGCCGAGGCTGAAGACCAGCGCCCACAGGCATACCAGGTAGAAGCGCAGGAATCCGGCGAGCAGCGGCCCGGTGGCCCGGAACACCACCGAGCGGTACAGCGGGTAGGTGCCGATCGCGGTGAGCGTGCTGGCGACCGTCGCGATCACCAGGTACGGCACCCAGCGGGAGACGGTCAGCCAGCCGACGGTGAAGAGCGCGTAGAACAGCAGCGCGCCGGTGCTGCCGGCGAAGACGTAGCGGACCCGCCGGTCCGCGGCGAGGGCGGCGAGCACGTCAGCGCGGCCGGTGCGCGCGCAGCATCAGCGACACACCGGGCATTGACCGCACCGGCAGCATCCGCTCGGCCAGCACCGCGGCCCGGAGCGCCGTGTTCAGCAGCGGGGACACCGGCGCGAGCTGGCTGCCGGCCGCCCGCCGGCGGGTCAGCGCCACCGCGGGGCGGAGCAGGACGTTCCAGCTCCACAGCTCGTCGATCTGCAGCCCGGCCTTGGTGAGCACCCGGGTCAGGCCGTCCCGGTCGTACCGCCGGAAGTGGTACGCGGCGACGTCGTGCGCCGACCACAGCCGCATGTCCGCCGGGACGGTGACCAGCAGCGTCCCGCCCGGGCGCAGCACCCGGCGGATCTCCGCGACGGCCAGGTAGTCGTCCTCGATGTGCTCGATGACGTCGAACGCGGTGACCAGGTCGACGGTCCCGGCGCGCAGCGGCAGGTTGGTCGCGTCGCCGCGCAGCACGGTCAGCCCCCGGGTCCGGGCCACGTCGGCACCGTCCGCGCTGTACTCCAGCGCGATCGGGCGCCACCCGTGCCGGCGCAGCACCCGGGTGTTACCGCCGGCGGCGGCGCCGATGTCGAGCGCGGCGCCGGGCACCACACCGGACCGGGCGAGGGCGCGGACCCAGCGGGCGAGGATGGCCCGCCGCTCCTGGAACCACCAGTGGTGATCCTCGAGCTGGGCGATGCGATGAATGTCGCTGGCGTCCATCGGGCCCCTTCCTGTCGGCGCCGGAGGCGGCGGGAACACGCGCACTGGCCAACGACCGAACCACGGCAGAGTCGCCCTACATCACGCAAATCGGTCGATCGCGTTGTACCTGACAGCACCGTCGTCACCCGCGCCGCCTCGACAAGGAAGTCGTCTCGTGTCTGTCTCGGTCGTCGTCCCCTGCTACCGGTCCGCCGCCACGCTGCCCGCGCTGGCCGCCCGCATCCACGACGTGTTGCCGGCCCACGTGACCGACTTCGAGATCGTGCTCGTGGTGGACGGCGGCGACCGGGAGACCTGGACCACCGCGGCCGGCCTCGACCGGGGCAGCCGGCACGTCCGGGCGCTCCGGCTGAACCGCAACTACGGTCAGCACAACGCGCTGCTCGCCGGCGTACGGGCGGCCCGGCACGACGTGGTGGTCACCATGGACGACGACCTGCAGCACCGGCCCGAGGAGATCCCGGCCCTGCTGGGCGCACTGACCGACGACGTCGACCTGGTCTACGGGGTGGCCGCCGACGAGGAACACGGCGTCGCCCGCAGCCTCGCCTCCCGGCTGGTGAAGGCCACGCTGCAGCGGACCATGCGGGTCGGCAAGGCGCACCGGCTCAGCGCGTTCCGTGCCTTCCGGACGTTCCTGCGCACCGGATTCACCCAGCTGCACGGGTCCCAGGTGAGCCTCGACGTGGCGTTGTCCTGGTGCACCACGGACATCGCCGCGGTCACCGTGCGGATGGACGAGCGGGCCGTGGGCCGGTCCAACTACACCGTACGGATGCTGATCCGGCACACGCTGAACATGGCGTTCGGCTACTCCACCGGCCCGTTGCGCCTGGTCACGTACCTCGGGATCGGGGTCGGCGTGCTCGGACTGGCCCTGCTCGGCCGGGTGCTCCACCTGTACTTCAGCGGCGAGACCACGGTCGCCGGCTTCACCACCCTGGCGTCCATGGTGGCGCTGTTCTCCGCGGCCCAGATGATCGCGACCGGGGTGCTGGGCGAGTACATCGGGCGCATCCACTCCCGCGGGCTGGGCCTGCCGACGTACGTCATCCGGCCCGGCGGTGCGGCCGGCTCGGAGCCCAGCGTCCCCGGGCAGGTCAGCCCGCAATCGGCCAGTCACTGACCGGCCGGAGCCCGCTCCGCGAGCCGTTCCATCCACACCACCCGGCACTCCCGGCCGTCGACCATGGCGGTGTAGCAGCGCTCCGGGACCGTCACGAACCCGGTGCGCCGGTGCAGTTCCAGAACCGCCCGGTTGTCCGCCAGCGTGCGCCCGCCGAGCACGGACAGCCGCAGCTCGTCGAAGGCGTACCGCACGGCCGCCCGCTCCAGCCCGATCCAGGCGGCGCTCAGCGTGCCGCGACTCCGCAGGCCGTCCACGTCCAGGAAGAAGCCCCACTCGGCCCGGCGCTCGACCGGGTCGTGATCGTTGATGGTGACCACCCCGCAGGCGGAGCCGGCGTGCTCGTACATCAGCACCCGCTCCGCCGGGTCCGCGGAGACCCGGTCCCACCACTGCCGGTGGTGCGCCGCGGTGATCTCCGCCCGGTAGAGGAAGTTCCGCCGCACCTCGGGGTGGTTACGCCAGGTCCGGATCGTCTCCACGTCGTGCTCGGTGGCGGGTCGCAGCATGCTCTCTCCTCCGGTTCGCCTCTGCAGGTCAACGAGGCACCGGCCGGTACGCGCCGTCGCCACGCAACGCCACCTCGATCGTTGGACCGGCCATGACCGCTGTACTCGCCGGTATCGGAGGCTGGCTGCCACCCTCCGTCGTCACCAACGCGGAGCTGGGCGCCCGGCTCGGCGTCACCGACGAGTGGATCCACAGCCGGACCGGGATCCGGCAACGGCACGTGGTCGACCCCGGCACCTCGACCGGGGACCTGGCGTACCAGGCCGGCGTGCGGGCGCTCAGGTCGGCCGGCGTCGACGCGGTGGACGTCGTTGTCGTCGCCACGGTCACCCCGGACCGGCCGATGCCGGGAACCGCGCCGGGCGTCGCCGCACGGCTGGGACTCGGCGGTGCCGCCGCGTTCGACGTCAACGCGGTGTGCGCCGGCTTCGTCTACGGGCTGGCCACCGGCGCCGCCATGATCACCGCCGGGATGGCCGAGCGGGCCCTGGTGATCGGCGCGGACGCCTACTCGAGCATCGTGCGCCCGGACGACCCGACCACCACGCCGCTCTTCGGCGACGGCGCCGGTGCCGTGGTGCTGCGCTCCGGCGACCCGGCCGAGCCGGGTGCCCTGGGCGCCTTCGACCTGGGCAGCGACGGCACCGCCGCGGACCTCATCACGGTGCCCGGCGGCGGGTCGCAGCAGCGCTCGGCGGGACGCCCGGCCGAGGCGGCGGACATGTACTTCACCATGCAGGGCCGGCTGGTGTTCAGCGCCGCGATCAAGCACATGGCCGAGTCGTCACGCACCGTCCTGACCCGGCTGGGACGTACCCCCGCCGACGTCGACCACCTGATCGGCCACCAGGCCAACGCCCGGATCCTGCGCGCCGTCGCGCGGGACCTGGAACTGCCGGAGGACCGGGTGGTGCTGAACATCGACCGGGTCGCCAACACCTCCGCCGCCTCCATTCCGCTCGCCATGTGCGACGCGGTCGCCGACGGCACCCTGCGGCCCGGGGAACTCGTGCTGCTCACCGCGTTCGGCGGCGGGCTGGCGTGGGGCTCCACCGCGCTGCGCTGGCCGTCCGTCACGCCGGCCTGACCACCCACCGGAAGAACCCACGGGAGACCGCCATGAGCACCGATTCCGACGTCGTCGACATCCTGGCCGAGACCGGCCGCATTCCCCGGGACCGCCTGCGGGCCGACGTCGCGCTGACCGACGTCGGCCTCGACTCACTGGCCCTGCTGGAGGTCGCGCTGGCGATCCAGAAGGACCTGGGCGTGGCGGTCGACGAGGCCGACGTCGCCCAGGTGGCCACGGTCGCCGAGCTGGTCGACCTGGTGCAGCGGACCGGGCGCCCGCGACCGGCCTGAGCCGGCTACCGGACCTGGTAGACCGCGATCTGACCGGCCCGGTAGCGCAGCCGCGCCACCCGGTCCAGACCGGCCCGGTCGTGTGCCCGGGTCCGGTCCACCACCAGCCACCGCACCCCGTACCGGGTGCGGAGCAGGCCCACGGTGGTCGCGCTGGGCCGGACGAAGGCCGCGTCGTTCTCGGCCAGCCGGGCGGGATCCCAGTACGGAACCCGCGCCACGCTCAGCCGGCGCGCGGCGGCGATCTCGTTGGCCGGCGGCGTGTACCCCCAGCCCTCCACCAGCACCCGCCGTTCCGCGTACGCGGCCAGCCAGAACTGACGCGGATCGCACGGTCCCGCCCGAAAGCGGCAGTGGCTGTTGGTGGCGAGCAGCTCGTCGGGTCCGGAGTGCTCGCGCAGCCACCGGCCGGCCGCCACCGCGCCGCGCGGCACCGCCGCGGGCACCGGCGACGCCGACGACAACCGGGGCGCGGACCCGGCCTGCAGCCGCTGCAGGGTGCTCTGCGCGTAGCCGATCGAGGTCGGCAGCACCGCGCCGATCAGCACGGCGCCGCCGGACAGCAGCGCCACCGACCGGGTGGCGCGCGGCCGGTGCAGCAGCAGGGCGGCGAGGGCCGCGACGGCCGGCGGCAGCGCGTACGGCCACAGGACCGCCAGCGGGCCACCGGACACCGGCCGGACCGGGCTGAGCCATTCGGCGGCCATCGTGACGACGGCGCCGCCCACCAGGGCCGCCGCCACCACCAGACGGTCCGGCCGGCGCACTCCCCCGGCCGGGACGCACGCCACCAGCGCGGCCACCACGAGCAGCGCCACGTACGGCCGGGCCGAGGTGAGGAAGTAGGTCTCCGAGCCGCCCATCTGCTGCGTCGACAGCACCACCGCCAGCGCACCCGTGGCGAGACCCGCGGACAGCACCAGCATCGGGTCGGTCCAGCCCCGGCGGCGGACCAGCAGCACCACCGCGGCGGCCACCGCGGACCAGGCGAGGGCCCAGGCGGCCAGGCCGAGGCCCAGGTGCCCGCCGGCCGCCGCCGAACCCCGCACCGACGCGAACGGCGCCGGGAACACCCCGGCGTCGCTGCCCCGGAACATGGTCAGCGCGACCACGGCGAAGGCGGCCACGGTGAGCCCGGCCGCCGCCGCGGCCCAGGTCTCGAACCGGCGCCGCAGCAGGCCGACGGCGAGCACGCTGAGCAGGCCGGCGACCAGCAACGGCGCGTACGTGGCCTTGGCACCGGTGGCGCCCAGCACGGCGAGCCCGAACACCACCCAGGAGCCCACCCGGGACCGTCCGCCGGGGTCGCGCAGATCCACCAGGCTCAGCAGGACCCCGGCGAAGAGCAGCCCGCCCAGCGTCTGGCTCGGGCTCAACCACATGGTCGCGGGGATGGCGGCCACCGGCACCTCGGTGACCGACCAGCCGGCCGGGTCCAGCGCGGTGGCGCCCAGCGCCAGGACCGCCGTCAGCGGGCCGGTCCACCACCGGCCCGGCAACACGCGCTGCGCCACCGCGGCGATCCCGACGACGAACAGCACGACCACCGGAAGCAGACCCAGACGGTACGTCAGCAGCTGCGGTTCGATCCCGGTCGACCAGCTCGCCGCCGCCCAGTCGGCGTGCACGAACCAGTGGTACGACAGCGGCACCCCGGCCACCGAGGGACTCTGCGGCGGCAGGTGGTGCCGCAGCTCGGCGGCGAGCGACTGGTGAAACACCATGTCCGGGTAGGGGTGGGCGGATCCGGGCCAGGCCAGCCCGTGCGGCGCCCAGTAGGTCACCGCCGCCCACCCGACCAGCGCCAGGCACAGCGCCGCCACCGAGATCGACCACCGGACGTCGGCCGGCCGGCCGCTGCCCCGCCAGTACCGGCGCAGCCCCGGCACCGCCAGAAACGCGACGATGCCCGCACCGGCCGCGACCACATGCAGGTACGGGAAGCCCGCCGCACGACCGAGCAGATACCAGCCGATCTCCAGGACGTAGCCGAGCGTCGCACCGCCGACCAGATCCACCGGCAGCGGGCCCGGCCCGCCCCGCAGCGACCGCCACAGCAGGACGCCCGGAATCAGCACCACGACCAGAAGGTGGCCGGCGAACCGCGCCTGCACGCCGAGACCCACGTCGGCGCCGCGCAGCAGCACCACCGCCGCGCACAGCACCAGCGCCCCCGGCACCAGCCGCAGCGGGCGGCGCGGAACCCGCGGCACCACCGGGGCGGGTGCGGTGGGCCGCTCCTGGTCACCGGTCCGGGTCAGCATCCGGCGAACCGGTACGCCGTCACCGCGTCCACCACCCGCCCGACGTCGCTGTCCGTCAGACCGGCGTGCACCGGAAGCCGGACCAGCCGGTCCGCCACGTCCTCGGTCACCGGGCACCCGCCCGGCCCGGTACGCCCGTACCGCTCCCCCGCCGGGGCACCGTGCAGCGGCTGGTAGTGGAACGTGCCCTGCACGCCCCGGTCGGCCAGGTGCCGCAACAGCGCCTGCCGCTCCGCCAGGTCCCGAACCAGCAGGTAGTACAGGTGGGCGGGGTGTTCGCAGCCGGGTGGCACGGTCGGCCGCACCACGTCCAGGCCGGCGAAGGCGGCCTGGTAGGTGTCCCACACCGCGTGCCGCCGCCGCTGGATCGTGTCGAACGCCTCCAGCTGGGCGGTCAGCCCGGCGGCCAGCACGTCCGACGGCAGATAGCTGGACCCCAGGTCCATCCACCGGTACTTGTCCACCTGGCCGCGGAAGAACCGGCTCCGGTCGGTGCCCTTCTCGCGCAGGATCTCGGCGCGTTCCGCGTACCGCTCGTCGTTGATCAGCAGCGCGCCGCCCTCGCCGCAGGACACGTTCTTGGTGGCGTGGAAACTCTGCGTGGCCATCGCGCCCAGCGACCCGAGCGGCCGCCCGCGGTAGGTGGCGCCGAGCCCGTGCGCGTTGTCCTCGACGACCGGGATGCGGTGGTGCCGGGCGACCTTCCCGATCGCGTCCATGTCACAGGCCACGCCGCCGTAGTGGACCACCACCACGGCCCGGGTACGGGACGTCACCGCCGCCTCCACGGCACGCTCGTCGATGTTGAGCGTGTCCGGGCGGCAGTCCACGAACACCGGCACGGCACCCCGCAGGACGTACGCGTTCGCGGTGGAGACGAAGGTGAACGACGGCATGATGACCTCGTCGCCGGGCCGCAGGTCCAGCAGCAGCGCGGTCAGTTCCAGCGCGTGCGTGCAGGACGTGGTGAGCAGCGCGGCACGGGCGCCGGTCAACGCGGTCAGCAGCGCGGTCGCGCGCCGGGTGAACGGGCCGTCGCCGGAGGTGTGCCCGGACGCGGCGGCCGAGGTGAGGTACTCCAGCTCACGGTCGGCGAGGAAGGGACGGTTGAACGGGATCACACCCGTTCAACCGTCCACGCCCCTAATGGGTGTGCGCGGGTGCCCGCAGACCGCTCACCGGGGTGAGCGGCAGCAGCTTCTTGCCGGTGGGACCGATCTGGATCTCGGTGTCCATGGACGGGCACACGCCGCAGTCGAAGCACGGCGTCCACCGGCAGTCGTCCTGCTCGAACTCGCTCTTCGAGTCCTGCCAGTCCTGCCAGAGCCAGTCCTTGTCCAGGCCCGAGTCCAGGTGGTCCCAGGGCAGCACCTCGAGCTGTTCGCGCTCGCGGGTGGTGAACCAGTCCAGGTCGACACCGAACTGCGGCAGCACCTCGGCGGCCGACTCCACCCACCGGGCGTACGAGAAGTGCTCGCTCCAGCCGTCGAAGCGCTGGCCCTTGTCCCAGGCCCGCTTGATCACCGCGCCGACCCGGCGGTCACCGCGGGACAGCAGTCCCTCGATCAGCGACGGCTCGCCGTCGTGGTACCGGTAGCCGATCGCCCGGCCCAGCGACCGGTCCGAGTTGATCTCCTGCTTGAGCATCCGGAGCCGGGCGTCGATGACCTCCGGCCGCTCCATCGGGGCCCACTGGAACGGGGTGTGCGGCTTGGGCACGAACCCGCCGATCGACACCGTGCAGCGGATGTCCTTGGTGCCCGCGGCGATCCGGCCGGCCTTGATCACCTCGTGCGCCATCCGGCCGATCTGCAGCACGTCGTCGTCGGTCTCGGTGGGCAGGCCGCACATGAAGTACAGCTTCACCTGCCGCCAGCCGTTCGAGTACGCCGTGACGACCGTCCGGATCAGGTCCTCCTCGGTCACCATCTTGTTGATGACCTTGCGGATCCGCTCCGAGCCGCCCTCCGGCGCGAACGTCAGACCGGTGCGGCGCCCGTTGCGGGACAGCTCCTGCGCCAGGTCGATGTTGAACGCGTCCACCCGGGTCGACGGCAGCGACAGCGAGACGTTGGTGTCGGCGTACTGCTCGGCCAGGCCGGAGCACATGTCACCGATCTCCGAGTGGTCCGCGCTGGACAGCGACAGCAGGCCCACCTCGTTGAACCCGGAGAACTCCAGGCCCTCCTTCACCATCTGCCCGACCGTGGTGATCGACCGCTCCCGCACCGGGCGGGTGATCATGCCGGCCTGGCAGAACCGGCAGCCCCGGGTGCAGCCGCGGAAGATCTCCACCGCATACCGCTCGTGCACGGTCTCGGCCAGCGGGACCAGGGGCTTCTTCGGGTACGGCCAGGCGTCCAGGTCCATCGTGGTGCGCTTGGCCACCCGGAACGGCACGTCCGGACGGTTCGGCACGACCCGCTGGATGCGGCCGTCCGGCAGGTAGTCGACGTCGTAGAAGCGCGGCACGTAGATCGACTCGGTGCGCGCCAGGCGCAGCAGCAGCTCGTCCCGGCCACCCGGGCGGCCCTCCGCCTTCCAGTCCCGGATGATCCCGGTGATCTCCAGGACCGCCTCCTCGCCGTCGCCCAGCACCGCGGCGTCGATGAAGTCCGCGATCGGCTCCGGGTTGAAGCTGGCGTGGCCGCCGGCCAGCACGATCGGGTGATCGGCGGTGCGGTCCGCCGAGTTCAGCGGGATGCCGGCCAGGTCGAGCGCGGACAGCATGTTGGTGTAGCCGAGTTCGGTGGCGAACGAGATGCCGAACACGTCGAACGCGCGCACCGGGCGGTGCGCGTCGACCGTGAACTGCGGGACGCCGTTCGCCTTCATCAGCGCCTCGAGGTCCGGCCACACCGCGTACGTCCGCTCGGCCAGCACGTCGGGCTGCTCGTTGAGCACCTCGTACAGGATCTGCACGCCCTGGTTGGGCAGTCCGACCTCGTAGGCGTCCGGATACATCAACGCCCAGCGCACGGTGGTGGCGTCCCAGTCCTTGACCACGGCGCCGAGTTCGCCGCCCACGTACTGAATGGGCTTGCTGACCCGGGGCAGCAGCGGTTCCAGCTGCGGGAAGACCGAAGTGACGCTCATGGGGCTCCAGGGTACGCCGATTACCCGGTCAGTCCGTCCGCGGCCTCGGCGACGTCGACCGCGAGCAGATCGTCACGGAACGCGCACAGCTGCAGGGTCATCCGCGCCGGGCCGCGTTCGCCCACCACCAGGCGGATCGGCGTGCCCAGCCGGTCCAGGTCGGCGACCAGCGCGTCCAGCAGGCGCACCCCGGCGCTGTCCAGGAACGCGACCGCGGTCAGATCGAGGAGGACGGCGCCGGCACCCCGCACACACGAGACGATCTCCCGGCCCATCGTCGGCGCGGTGGCCACGTCGAGGTCACCGGCCAGCCGGATCAGCTCGGCACGGCCCATCCGCTCGGACGTCACCTGCCCGGTCACGACTGGTCCCGCCGGATCCGCCGCATCGTCACCGTGGTGCCGTCGCTGCGGTCGAACGCCACGTGATCCATCACCTGGCGGATCAGCTGCAGGCCGCGGCCGCGGGCCACATCGACGTGGGCGTCCCGCCAGGTGCCGCGGTCGGACACCCGGATCTCCACCGCCTCGGTGGAGACCGTGGCGGTGACGTCGACGACCCCGAACGGGTCGTCGCGGTAGCCGTGCTCGATCGCGTTCGCCACCGCCTCCGAGCAGGCCAGCAGCACCGCCTGCGCACACTCGTCGCCGACCGAGTTGGTGGCCAGCCAGCCGCGCAGATCCTGCCGCAGCAGCCCGATCTGCACCGGGTCGGCGCCGATCGAGCGTTCCAGGCGCTGCTCGGCGCCCAGCGCGACGCAGAGCAGGCAGACGTCGTCGGCGTGCTCGCGGCCCGCCAGCAGGTCGGTCAGCCCGGCGGTCAGCCCCGGCATCGGCGCGTCGCAGCGGCGGGCGTACTCGGTGGCGAGCACCTCCAGGCCCCGGTCCAGCGGCCGGGTGCGCCGCTCGATCAGGCCGTCGGTGTACATCAGCAGCCGGCTGCCCGGATTCAGCCGGATGCGCTGCTCGATCCGCTCGGTGCGCCCGGAGCGGGAGCCGAGCGGCGCCGAACGGCCGTCCAGCAGGTAGCGCGGCGGGCGGGCCGGTTCGTACAGCAGGGGCGGCGGGTGACCGGCGCACACGTACGTCATCTCGCCGGAGTCCAGCGCGATCTCGGCGTACACCACCGTGGCCATCCGGGCGTTCTCGGCCCGCTCCACGAAGTGGTCCAGTCCCTGCAGCACCCGGGCCGGACCGGCCTCGGCGGACGCCAGCGCCCGGATCGCGCTGCGCAGCTGCCCCATCGTGGTGGCCGCCTCGATGCCCCGCCCGACCACGTCGCCGACCACCACCGCGAGCCGGTCCGGGCCGATCAGGAAGGAGTCGTACCAGTCGCCGCCGACCTCCAGGTCCCGCGCACCCGCCTGGTAGTGGGTGTCCAGCAGGAACCGCGGATCCTGCGGCGTCTCGTGCGCCAGCAGGCTGCGCTGCAGCGTCCGGGCGACGATCCGCTCCTGCTCGTAGAGGCGCGCGTTCTCCAGCGACAGCGCGGCCCGGTCGGCCAGATCGGTCAGGAACGCCCCCTCGGACACCCGGCGCAGCGCCGCCGTCGGCCGCAACGCCAGCGTGCCGAGCACCCGCCCGCGCACCACCAGCGGCTGGATCACGCAGCCGAGGCCCGCGGCGTCCCGATCCGGTTCGCCGGACACCGCGACCGCGGCGATCTGCCCGGCCAGCCGGTCCGGGTCCGGCGCCGGGCCACCCGCCTCCTCGGTCAGGCCGTCCGCGCCGACCTGCAACCACACCCGGGCCCAGTCGGCGATCTCCGGCACCAGCCGGTCCACCAGGCGGCGGGCCCGTTCGGTGAGCCGCTGCGTGCCCTCCAGCGCGTGCGTCGTCTCCACCAGGAACACCGCCCGGTCCTCCCGGCGCCGGGCCTGGTCGTACAGCCGGGCGCGGTCCAGGGCCTGCCCGGCGTGCTGGCCGAGCAGGCGGACCACCCGCAGCTCGCTGTCGGTCAGCTCCTTGGGCGCGGCGAAGCTGAAGCCGAGCACACCCAGCACCTCGGCGGCGGCCGGGTCGTCCGGGCACCCGGTGGTCATCGGCAGCAGCACCACCGTGCTGCGGCCCACCCGGACCATCTCGGAGGCCATGCCGTCGAAGTGCTCCTCGGCCTCCCGCACCGACCCGATCACGTGCAGGTCGCCGCGGCGGGCCACCTCCGCCACCACGTGCGCCGAGTCGAGCGCCAGGTCGCCGGTGCCGGTGGCCGGGTCGGTGCCGGCCACCGCGGCCAGCACCTCGCGGTGCTCGTCGACCAGCCAGACGCTGCTGCTGGTGGCGCCGAACGCCGGCCCCGGCGCGCGGACCACCGTCTCGGCCACCTCGGCCTGGGTCGGCGCCGCGGCCAGGTCCGCGACGATCTGCTGCAACACCCGGACCCGGCGTTCCGAGGCCTCCGCGGCGCGGCGCGCGGCCAGCAGCTCGCGTTCGTACCCGCGGCGCTCGGTGGCGTTGAAGATCGTCGTGCGGATCACCCGGGGCAGTCCCGCCGGGTCGCGGCCGAGCACGGAATTGACCAGCGTGGGCAGCCGCCGGCCGTCCGCGCAGATCATGTCGAAGGCGATCTCGTGCACGTCGTCCTGCATGCTCAGCAACGGCGCGTAATGCGTCTCGTGGTAGATCTGGCCGCCCGGGGTGAGCAGTTCCCGGAAGCGGCGACGGCCGATCAGTTCCCGGCGGGTGTAACCGGTCCAGCTCAGCAACGTCTCGTTCACCTTGACGATGGTGCCGTCCGGCAGCGTGGTGAGATAACCGCACGGGGCGTGGTCGTACAACTCCCCGGGATCCTCCTCCCACGGCAGCCGTACGTCATGCGTCACGTCAGGCTCACTCATCAGCCTCCCCGCCGCGGTTACAGCCAAGCCTTGATGGCCGCGACGGTCTCCTCGGGTGCGCTCAGATTGGGGCAGTGGCCGGTCGCGTGCAACTTGACGAACGTGCTGCCGGCAACGTGGCGGTGCACGTACTCGCCGACCGCCTCGGGTGCGATCACGTCGTCGCTGCACTGCAGAATCAGTGCGGGGGTACGTACCTTCGGCAGGTCGTCGCGGTTGTCCGAGAGGAACGTGACGCGGGCGAACTTGCCGGCCAGTTCCGGATCGGTACGGCAGAAGCTGTTGGTCAGCTCGGCACCCAGCTGCGGCCGGTCCGGATTCCCCATGATCACCGGAGCCATCACGCTGGACCAGCCGAGGTAGTTGCTGTCCAGCGACTCCAGCATCTCGTCGATGTCGGCATGCCCGAAACCGCCGACGTAACCCTCGTCGTCGAGATACCGCGGGGACGGCCCGACCAGCACCAGCCGGGCGAACCGCTCGGGCTCCCGCACCGAGGCCAGGACACCGATCATCGCGCTGACCGAGTGCCCCACGAACACCACGTCGTGCAGGTCGTAGTCGTCGATGATCTCCAGCACGTCGGTGGCGTAGCCGTCCAGCGTGGCGTACCGCCGCTCGTCGAACGCGGAAAGATCGGAATTGCCGCTGCCGACCTGGTCGAACAGCACGATCCGGTGCGTGTCGGCGAACGCCGGAGCCACGAACCGCCACATGTTCTGATCACACCCGAACCCGTGCGCGAACATCATCGGCGGCCCGGCCGGGTTCCCGGTCACGGTGACGGCGTTTCGCAGTCTCGTCTTCATCTCGAAGTCACGATACGACGCCGGAGCGTTTCCCACATCGCCCCGGTTGTCCGGCAATCCGGAACACGGCTTCGACGCCCGGGTGGCGGAGCGTTTCTAGCCTGGGGGAAGACGCCCGATCCGGGGCGTCGGAGGGAGATCGACGGATGGCCGACCAGCAGCCGGATGACATTCCGGCGGCCGGGCCCTCCCCTGCCGCCGGCGCCACCGGCGCCGCACCCGGCCGGGCCGACGTCCGGGCCACGGTCGAGCCCACCCGGATCGATGCCGCGGCCCGCCTCGAACCCACCCGCATCGACACCGGGGAGAACATCGACACCGGGGAGAACGCCGGGCCCTCCCCCGTCGATACCGGGAAGAACACCGAGCCCACCCGTGTCGATACCGGGAAAAACACCCAGCCCACCCGTGTCGATTCGGCCGGCCCGGCCGGGCGCACCGGCGCGCGAACGCCGGCCGATGCCGCACGGCCCGCCGAGGCGCGGACCCCGGCCGTCCCCACCGGGTCCGCCGCCGGTACCGGAAGCGACACCGCCCATCCCGGCGCCACCGGCGCCCGGTCCGGAGACACCCCGCCCGGTGGCGGCAGCGTCCCGGCCGTCCCCGCCGACACCGGTGCCGCGCCACCGGACCGCTTCACCCAGGCGGGTGACCCGACGCCGTCTGCCGCGGCCACCCCGCCGGGTGACACCGAGCCGCCCCGGAACGGCGGGCCGCCTCGCGCCCCCGAACCAGCCAAGAACACCGGTCTGTCGGGCGACGCCGGGCCGGCCATGGACACCGAGCCGACCAGAGACAACGGGCCGACCAGCGATAACGGGCCTACCAGAGACAACGGGCCGGCCAGGGACAACGGGCCGGTGCGCGACGCCACGCCGCCGGACGGCATCGCCGCCGTGACCGCGGACGCGCCGGTGCGCTGGGCCGGGTCGGCCCCGGTGCCGGCGGCTGCCCCCAAGCGGCCCTGGTGGTCACTACGCCGGACAGCGCCACCCGACCCCGAGCCGGAGGACGACTGGGGAACCACGCCGGCCGTCGACCCCTGGGCCGGACAGGACACCCCGTGGGACCTGCTGACGCCGCTGGAACCGATGCCACCGACCCGGCTCGACCAGGCGCTCCCGCCGTCCGGGACGGACCAGCCGCTCCCCCCGACCCGGATGGACCAGCCGCCGTTCCCCGCCTGGGCCGGCCAGCCAGACCCGAGGCCGGCGACCCGGATCGACCGACCGGACGCCCCGCCCCCGACCCGGATCGACGGGCCGCCCAAGACCCGGATCGACGGGCCGCCCAAGACGCGGATCGACGGGCCGCCCCCGACGCGGATGGACGGGCCGCCCAAGACCCGGGTAGACGGGCCGGCGGCCGCGACCACACCGGCCCAGGAGGCACGGCCGGACCCGGCCGCACTCCCCCTGGCCGCCCCGCCCCCGACCGAGCCACCACCACCGAAGCGCCGCTGGGGCTTCCGGCGCGCCAAGCCGCAACCGGCCCCCTCGGTGAACCGCCTCCCGGTCACCCCCCGCCCGGACGGCCCGCCGGCACCCGCGTCCCAGGCCGGCGCACTCCCGGCGTACCGACGCGACCCGTCCGCCTTCGGCGGCGGCCCACCCGCCTTCGGCGGCGCCCCACCCGCGTTCCGCGGCGGCCCGCCGGCCACGTCCCGCGGCGGCCAAACGCCCGGGTTCCGGGGCGGCCCACCACCCGGGTTCCGCGGCGGCCCACCGGCCAAGTCGCCACCCGGCCCGCCCCCGGCGTTCCGCGGTGCCCCGCCGGCTACCCGCCGCGGCGCCCCGGCCCCGCGCGGCAAACGCGGCCGGGTCGGCCCGCCCGCCCCGCCTCCCGTGACCCGGCGCCCAACGGCCGAACGCCCGCTCCCGCCGCCACCACGCCGGCGCCGCCGCTGGCCCCGCCGCCTGGCCCTGTTCACCCTGGCGGGCATCGCCTGCTGCTGCGGCATTCCCGCCTACTTCACCTGGCCGGCCGCCGGGCAGCACCCGGTGTCGGCGGTGCTGCCGGACACCGTGGCGGACCTCAGCCTGCGGGACGACCGGGCCAGCCGCCGCGCCGCCGACCGGCTCGCCGACGGGCTGCGGGAGTCCGGTTCCGGCGACGTGTACGCGGGCGTGTACCGCGACTCCGACGGCAAGCGGGTCACCATCGCGGTGACCACCGGGTTCCGGTTCCATCCGCAGTCCGACGTGGAGGCGGAGGTGGACCGGCTCGTGGCCGCGTACGACCTGCGCGACGTCTCCCGGTTCGACGCCGGTGAGTCCGGGGTGCACGAGCGCTGCGGTGTCGGCCGAGCCGGCGGCGGGGTCGTGGTGGCGTGCGCCTGGGCCGACCACGGCAGCCTCGCCACGGTGCTGCTGACCCGACGGTCGGTGGCGGACAGCGCCGAACTGACCGGCGTGTTGCGAAATGCGGTGCTGACCCGCGGCTGAACGCGCCAACCCGCCGGCCAACGATGCGACACCGACCCGCATCCCTACCGGCCGACGATGCGACACCGACCCGCGGCTGAACGCGCCTACTCGGCGGTCGGCGGTGTGGTGGTGCGCGGCGGCGCGTAGCGGGGCACGTACTCCTGGCCGGTCAGTTTTTGGATCTCCGCCATGACCTCGTCGGTCAGCGCGCGCAGCGAGGTGCGGTCGTCGGCCCGGCCGGTGGTCTCGATCGGCTTGCCGAAGCGGACGGTGATCACATTGCGCCGCAGTTTCGGGTACGGCTGGCCGATCGGCTGCACCTTGTCGGTGCCGAGCATGCCGACCGGGACGATCGGCACCCCGGCCGCCACCGCCAGCCGGGCCACGCCGGTCCGGCCGCGGTAGAGGCGGCCGTCGGGCGACCGGGTGCCCTCGGGGTAGACGGCCACCATGTCACCGCCGCGGAGCAGTGGGATGGCGCCGTCGAACGCGGTGAGCGCGGCGCGGCCACCGGCGCGTTCCACCTTGATCGCGCCGAGGCCGTGCATGAGTCCCTTGGTGAACATGCCGCCGATGCCCCTGCCGGCGAAGTACTCGGCCTTCGCCCAGAACGCGATGTGCCGGGGTACGACCGCGCCGAGGAACAGTTCGTCGGCGACCGAGAGGTGGTTGCCGGCGAAGATGGCGCCGCCGGTCGCGGGGATGTGCTCGAGTCCCTCGACGTGCGGCCGCCAGCCGGACATCAGTGCCTTGCCGACAGTGACTTTGCCGATTGAGTAGAGCAGCGGCAACGGGTTCCTCCGGTCGGGGACTGAACGTGGGGGGCGAAGTGAGGTTATCGGACGCGACCCCGGAAATCCGCGTTGATCTTGGTGCGGCGGCCCGGACATTCACCGCTTGGGCGGCAAATGTCCGGGCCGGGAGGCACGTATCACACGCGCGTGACCGTCACCGTTACCGTTTCGCCGTCGCCGACCTCACCGGCGAACCCGCCGGTCGCGTCGCCCAGGGTGAGCGACGTGGCCAGCGTTTCGGCGGCCACGAAGTCCCGGTGCGCCTCGACCGCCGCGGTCACCGGCCCGGAGGCCGCGACGGTCAGCGCGATCCGGTCCGACACGTCCAGGTCGGCGTCGCGCCGGGCCTGCTGCACCACCCGGATCACGTCGCGCGCCAGGCCCTCGGCGGCCAGTTCCGGCGTCACCGCGGTGTCCAGCACGACGACACCGGCACCGGCCGGCAGCGGCGCCGAGTTCTCCGCGTCCGCGGCCACCAGCTTCAGCTCGTACTCGCCCTCCTGCAGGGTCACGCCGGCGGCCACCGGTGCGCCGTCGACCAGTTCCCAGTCGCCGGACTTGACCGCCTTGATGACCTGCTGCACCTGCTTGCCGAGGCGCGGGCCGAGGGCCCGCGGGACCACGGTCAACACCTGTTCGCAGTACGTCGCCACGTCGTCGGTGAACACCACGTCCTTGACGTTGACCTCATCGGACAGCAGGTCCCGGAACGCGGCCAGCGACGCCGCCGGCCCGGTCGCCACGGTCAGCCTCGCCAGCGGCAGGCGTACCCGCAGCCCGCGCGCCTTGCGCAGGGACAGCGCCGCCGACGCCGCGTCGCGGATCGCGTCCATCGACGCGACCAGCTCGTGGTCGGCCGGGTAGCCGGACGGCGACGGGTAGTCGGTCAGGTGCACCGACCGCTCGCCGGTGAGTCCGCGCCAGATCTCCTCGGCGGTCAGCGGTGCCAGCGGCGCCACCACCCGGCACAGCGTCTCCAGCACCGTGGCCAGGGTGTCGAACGCGTCCGCGTCGCCGGCCCAGAACCGGTCCCGCGAGCGCCGCACGTACCAGTTGGTCAGCGCGTCCAGGTACGACCGGACGGACGCACACGCGCCCGAGATGTCGTACTCGTCCATCTGCCGTTCGACGTCCGCGACGAGTTCACCGGTCTTGGCCAGCACGTACCGGTCGAGCAGGTGGGTGGAGTCGCTGCGGAACCCGGCTTCGTAGCCGGCCGCGTTCGCGTACAGGCTGAAGAAGTACCAGACGTTCCACAGCGGCAGCAGCACCTGCCGCACCGCGTCCCGGATCGCCACCTCGGTGACCGGCATGTCGCCGCCGCGCAGCACCGGCGACGACATCAGCATCCAGCGCATCGCGTCCGACCCGTGCGTGTCGAAGACCTGGTACACGTCCGGGTAGTTGCGCAGGCTCTTGGACATCTTCCGGCCGTCCTCGCCCTGCAGGATGCCGTGGCTCAGGCAGTTGCGGAACGCCGGCCGGTCGAACAGCGCCGTGGCCAGCACGTGCATGGTGTAGAACCAGCCACGGGTCTGGCCGATGTACTCGACGATGAAGTCGCCCGGGTAGTGGTGCTCGAACCAGTCCTTGTTCTCGAACGGGTAGTGCACCTGGGCGAACGGCATCGACCCGGACTCGAACCAGCAGTCCAGCACCTCGGGCACGCGCCGCATCACCGACCGGCCGGTCGGGTCGTCCGGGTTCGGGCGGGTGAGCTGATCGATGTGCGGACGGTGCAGATCTGTCACCCGCACACCGAAGTCCCGTTCCAGGTCGGCCATCGACCCGTAGACGTCCACCCGGGGGTACTGCGGGTCGTCCGACTTCCACACCGGGATCGGCGAGCCCCAGAACCGGTTCCGGGAGATCGACCAGTCCCGCGCGTTGGCCAGCCACTTGCCGAACGAACCGTCCTTGATGTGCGCCGGGGTCCAGGTGATCTGCTGGTTCAGCTCGACCATCCGGTCCCGGAACCGGGTCACCGCGACGAACCAGGACGACACCGCCTTGTACACCAGCGGGGTGTCGCAGCGCCAGCAGTGCGGGTACGAGTGCGTGTAGCCGTCGTGCCGCAGCACCACGCCTCGCTCCTTGAGCGCCGCGATGATCGGCTTGTTCGCGTCGAAGACCTGCACGCCCTGGTAGTCCGGCACCAGCGCGGTGAACCGGGTGTGGTCGTCCACCGTGACCACGGTCGGGATGCCGGCCGCGTTGCAGGCCAGCTGGTCGTCCTCGCCGAACGCCGGCGCCATGTGCACCACGCCGGTGCCGTCCTCGGTGGTCACGAAGTCCGCGCCGAGCACCTGGAACGCGTTCTCGCCGCCGGGCTCGACGAGGTAGTCGAACAGCGGCGTGTACCGGCGCCCGACCAGGTCGCGGCCCAGCACGGTGCCGGTCTGCTCGTACCCCTCGAGTTCCTTGGCGTAGGCACCCACCCGGCCGGCGCCGAGCAGCAGCTTCTGCCCGTCCTTCTCCAGCACCGCGTACTCGATGTCCGGGCCGACGGCCAGCGCCAGGTTGGACGGCAGCGTCCACGGCGTGGTGGTCCACACCGCGATGTCCTCCCCGGTGTCGAGGCGGAACCGCACGGTCAGCGCCGGGTCGGTCCGGTCCCGGTACACGTCGTCCATCCGGGTCTCGGTGTTCGACAGCGGCGTCTCGCACCGGAAGCAGTACGCCAGCACCCGGAAGCCCTCGTACACCAGGCCCTTGTCGTGCAGCGTCTTGAACGCCCACATCACGGACTCCATGTAGTCCGGGTCGAGCGTCTTGTAGTCGTCGGCGAAGTCCACCCAGCGGGCCTGCCGGGTGACGTACCGCTCCCAGTCCTGGGTGTACGCGAGCACCGACGTCCGGCAGGCGTCGTTGAACTGCTCCACGCCCAGCGCCACGATCTGCGCCTTGGTGGTGATGCCGAGCTGCTTCTCCGCCTCCACCTCGGCGGGCAGGCCGTGGCAGTCCCAGCCGAAGCGGCGCTCCACGTGCCGGCCGCGCATGGTCTGGTAGCGCGGGACCACGTCCTTGACGTACCCGGTGAACAGGTGCCCGTAGTGCGGCAGCCCGTTGGCGAACGGCGGCCCGTCGTAGAAGACGTACTCGTTGCTGCCGTTCTGCCCGGCCGGGCGCTGGTCGACGCTGGCTTCGAACGTCTTGTCCGCCTGCCAGTGCTCCAGCACGGCGCGCTCGACGGCGGGCAGGTCGGGGCTCGCCGGTACGCCGGCGGCGTCGGTGTGCTTCGGGTAGGCCATCGTTCTCCTCGCAGCTCAGGTTCGACTGCGAGGACGAGCTCACGCCCGCGGTACCACCTCGCTTGACGGGGAATCCCGCCCGCTCGTCGCCGGATGCTGCGCGGTCCGGTGTCCGCCCGGTTCTACTGGGACCCCGTCTTCACAAGGACAGGGGTCCGTTCTTCCGGAGGCTCCCCGGTGATGGCCGGTTCGTCGCCTGCAGGGCACAACGATACCGGCCACCCCCGGATTCCTTCATCCGACTTACGGCGCCGGCAGCGTGGTGCTCCACAACGCGGCGCCGTCCCGGTCCCGCAGGTCGACCCGCAGGCTGCCGCCCCGGTCGATGTTCACCTCGCCGAAGTGCTGGAAACCGTCCGCCGGGGAGGTGTTCGCGGCCGGTGGGGCGTTGACGAACACCGCCTTCGGCCCGAACGTGCCGTCCAGCGCGTTCGGCCCGAACGCGCCCGCGTGCGCCGGCCCGGAGACGAACTCCCAGAACGGGGTGAAGTCGCGGACCGCGGCCCGGGCCGGGTCGTAGTGGTGCGCGGCGGTGTAGTGCACGTCGGCGGTGAGGAACACGATCCCGGTGACGCCGTGCCGATGTGCGGCGCGCAGCACGGTGGCGATCTCCAGCTCCCGGCCCAGCGGCGCACCCGGGTCGCCCTGCGCGATGCCCTCCTGCGCGGCCGCGCCGTCCGGCACGACCAGCCCGATCGGCAGGTCCGCGGCGATCACCTTCCAGGTGGCGCGGCTGGACCGCAGGCCGCGGATCAGCCAGTCGCGCTGGCGCGCGCCGAGCAGGCCCCGGTCCGGGTCCGGGTAGGTGTTGCCGTCGTTGGGGTCCTTGAAGGTACGCATGTCCAGCACGAACACGTCGAGCAGCGGGCCATGGGCGAGCCGCCGGTACAGCGGCCCGGACGCCTGCGGGGTGGGCAACCATTCGTGGTACGCCCGCTGCGCCCGCGCGGCCAGCACGTCCACCCGCTTCTCGGTGTACCGGGCGTCGTCCAGGATCTCCCCCGGGTACCAGTTGTTGGTCACCTCGTGGTCGTCCCACTGGTTGACCTGCGGCACCTCGGCGGCGAACCGGCGGTAGTGCTCGTCGAGCAGGTTGTACGCGTACTGCCCGCGGTACTCCGCCAGCGTCTCGGCGACCTTGGACTTCTCCGGCGTGACCAGGTTCCGCCAGGTCCGGCCGTCGGGCAGCGCGACGGTGGCCGGCAGTGGCCCGTCGGCGTACACCGTGTCGCCGCTGTGCAGCAGGAAGTCCGGCCGCCGGGCGCGCATCGCGGCGAACAGCCGCATGCCGCCGTACGCCGGGTCGATGCCCCAGCCCTGGCCGGCCACGTCGCCGGTCCACACGAAGCGGATGTCCTGCCGGTGCGCCGGCGCGGTCCGGAACTCCCCGCCCAGCGGCTCGCTGAACAGTCCCGGCCGGTCCAGGCTCTCCACCCGGGCGCGGTAGTACAGCCGCGAGCCGGGCGGCAGGTTCCGCAGCGGCAACTTGCCGGTGAAGTCGGTGTCCGGGGTGACCACCGGGCCGCGGACCAGCCGGGCGCCGCGGAAGTCGGGGCGCCGGCTCACCTGCACCCACAGCCGGCCGGGCCGGTCCGCCCGGGTCCACACCACCGCCGCGTCGGCGGTGGCGTCGCCGCTCTGCACGCCGTGCGTCAGCACCGGCCGCCCGCTGGGCTTCCAGCCGAACGCGGGACTGGAGAGGAACGTGCCGGCCACACCGCCGGCCAGGCCGGCACGCAACAAGGTTCGTCTGTCGATGGACGTCATGGGTACGGAGTACCGGCCGCACGTGACAGGCGGACCGTCGGCAGGTGGACGATGCCTAAACTCGTACGGGTGATCCGCATCCAGATCGACGAACCGACCCTGGCGCGCACCCGGATCGCGATCAGCCCGCTCAACGAACTGGTCTGTGGCCTGGCCCTGCTGCAGCGCAACCCGGACGTGGTGCCGTGGCCGTACGACGGCTGGGCCGCGCGGGCCCGGCGGATCCTGCGCACCGACCCGGCCACCGCGCCCGTGCAGCTGTACTTCCGGCTCGGCGCGGTCTCGCCCGACCTGTTCTCCAGCATCCCGCCCGGTGCGCTGCCCACCATCACCGACGAACTGGACGCGCTCCGGGAGACGCCCGCCGACCTGGTGGAGGAGCAGTTCACGAAGCACTATCCGGACGGCGAACCGGATTTCCTGCGCCCGTTCCGTACCGACCCGGTGGCCGCGTTCGACCGGCTCGCCGACGGGCTCGCCGCCTACTGGGACGCCGCCCTCGCGCCGTACTGGCCGACCATGCGCGCCGCCCTGGACGAGGAGGTGCTGCTCCGGGCCCGGGCCCTGGCCGCGGACGGCCCGGACGCCCTGCTGTCCCGGCTGCACGAGCGGATCCGCTGGGAGCGGCCGGTGCTGACGCTCGTCAAACCGCTGGAGCACGCGATGGAGGCGGTGAACCAGCGGCTGCTGCTGGTTCCGCTGATCTTCTCCCGCGGCGCGCTGATGTGCTCCGGCGACCACCCCGAGGTGGTCATGGTGACGTACCAGTCGCGCGGCGCCGCGGTGCTGGCCGACGGGCCGGCGCCGGTGCCGGCGGACCGCGCGGACCGGCTCGCCGTCCTGATCGGGCGCGGCCGGGCCACCGTGCTGCGGGCGCTGACCACCCCGGCCACCACCACCGGCCTGGCCACCGCGCTCGGCCTGGCCCCGAGCACGGTGTCGGAGCACCTCGCCGCGCTGCAGGCGGCGGGCGTGGTGCATCGCCGCCGGGCCGGGCGCCGGGTGCTGTACGGCCTGGAGCCCACCGGCACGGCGCTGGTCACCCTGCTGGATTCGGGAGCCGCCGAATCCGTTTCCTAGGCCGGTCCCGGTCCCTACCGTTCGCGGCATGGGGATCGCCGTCGAAGCCGAGGATCTACGCCGCACCTACCGCAGCCGCACCGGCTGGGCCCGGGCCCGCCGCACCGAGGTGGACGCGGTGCGCGGCATCTCCTTCTCGATCGAGCGGGGCGAGCTGTTCGGCCTGCTCGGCCCGAACGGGGCCGGCAAGACCACCACCATCAAGATGCTCAACACGCTGCTCATCCCGACCTCCGGCCGGGCCCGGGTGTGCGGGTACGACGTGGTCGCCGACACCCGCGAGGTGCGCCGCCGCATCGGGTACGTGTTCGGCGGCGACCGTGGCCTGTACGACCGGCTGTCCGGGCTGGACAACCTGCGCTACTTCGCCGAGCTGTACGGCGTCCCGCCGCGCGAGCAGAAGCGGCGCATCGGTGAACTGCTCGACCTGGTCCGCCTGACCGGCCGGGAGCGGGAGCGGGTCGAGGGCTACTCCCGCGGCATGCGCCAGCGCCTGCACATCGCCCGCGGCCTGCTGCACCGGCCGGAGGTGCTGTTCCTGGACGAGCCGTCGATCGGGGTGGACCCGGTCGCCGCCCGGGAACTGCGCGGCGCCGTCGCGGACCTGGCCGCGGCCGGCACCACGGTGCTGCTGACCACCCACTACATGGCGGAGGCCGACGAACTGTGCGACCGGATCGCGGTGATCGCGGACGGCGCCATCCAGGCGCTGGGCACGCCGGCCGAGCTGCGGGCCCGGGCCGCCGGACGGGTCGGCACCCGCGAACCCACGCTCGAGGACGCGTACGTGGCGATCGTGCAGCCGTCATGAGGACGGCCCGGATGATCGCGGTCGGCGCGCTCCTGCACGCCAAGCACCTCAGCCGGTCACCGCTCGAGATCGCGATCAGCCTGGTCGTGCCGGTGGTGCAGGCGACCCTCGCGGTGTACCTGCTCCGGTCCGGCGGCGCCGGGGACCGGCTGCTGGACGCCGCGGTGGGCGCCGGGATGATGGGGGTCTGGTCGTCGGTGCTGTTCGGGTCGGGCGCCGCGATCCAGAACCAGCGCTGGCAGGGCACCCTCGAGATGATCATGCTGGCGCCACGCCGGCCCGCGCTGGTGCTCGTGCCGATCACCCTCGCCACCGCGCTGACCGGCACCTACGCCATCCTCGCCACGCTGCTCTGGGGACGCCTGCTGTACGGCATCCGGCTCGACTTCGCCCATCCGGTCGCGTTCGCCGTGGTGGCACCGGCGTGCATCCTGTCGCTGGGTCTGTTCGGCCTGCTGCTGGCGGCCACGTTCGTGCTGCTGCGCAACGCCAACGCGCTGGCCAACACGCTGGAGTATCCGGTGTGGCTGGTGTCCGGCATGCTGGTTCCGATCACCGTGCTGCCGGGCTGGACCGGGCCACTGGCCGCGGCCCTGCCGACCACCTGGGCGGCCCGGGCGCTGCGCGAGGCCACCGGCGGCGGGCCGGTCTGGCCGTCCGCCGCCCTCTGCGTCGGCATCGGCCTGACCTGCGCGGTGCTGGGGGCGTTCGCGCTGACGTACGTGGAACGGCGCGCCCGCGCCTCGGCCACCCTGGCGCTGGCATGAGTGGCCTCCGGCTCCTCACCGTCGGCGGGGTGATCGCCTACCGCGCCCTGTTCAACTGGACCACGCCCGGCATGTTCGTCGGCACGCTGCTCGTCGGCCCGCTGTTCCAGCTGCTGTTCTTCGCCTACCTGGGCCGGCAGCTGCAGGTGGCCGACGACCGCTTCTACATCGTCGGCAACGCGGTGCTGGCCGCGTCGCTGGCGTGCGTGTTCGGCGGCACGATGGCGGTCGGCAACGAACGCCGCTACGGCACCCTGGGCCACGTCCTGTTGTCGCCGCGCAGCCGCACCGCGATCTTCCTGGGGCGCGCCGTCCCGTACGCGGGGAACGGGCTGTTGATCGCCGTGACCACGCTGACCGGGGGTGCGCTGCTGCTCGGCCTGCGCGTCCCGCCCGGCGCCCTGCCCGGCCTGGCGCTGGCCCTGGCGGTGGGTTCGCTGTCCTGCGCCTGTTTCGGGCTGGCCCTGGGAGCGGTCGGCCTGCGGCTGCGCGACATCTGGGTGGTGTCGAACGTGTCGGTGGCCGTGCTGCTGCTGTTCACCGGCGTGAACGTGCCGGCCGCCGCGCTGCCCGGCTGGATGGCGGCGGCGGGCCGGTTCCTGCCGATCACACACGCCGCCGAGGCCGCCCGGGTGCTCGCCGCCGGCCGGGGCATCGGTGCCGCCCTGCCCGCGATCGGGCGGGAGGTGGCGGTCGGCGCGGCGTATGCCGTGCTGGCCGCCGCGCTGCTCACGGTGTTCGAGGCGGAGTCCCGCCGCCGCGCCAGCCTGGACACGCTGTGAACGGCATCACTGTCACGTTGCCCGACGTCGTCTCGTCCTGTCCGTGTCACCGAAGGATCTGGACCAGGAGGAAGAAACCGTGTCGCGATTGACGCTCACCGACGTCGCACCCGAGGCTTTCCAGGCGGTCATGGGCATGGAGACGCACGCCCGCCGCACCGTCGACCACACCCTGCTGCACCTGATCAAGCTGCGCGCCTCGATCCTCAACGGCTGCGGCTACTGCGTCGACATGCACAGCACCGACGCCCTGAAGGTGGGCGAGTCCAGCCGCCGGCTGTTCGGCGTGGCGGCCTGGCGGGAGGCCACCGCGCTCTACACCGAGCGTGAACTCGCCGCCCTGGAGTTGACCGACGCCGTCACCCGACTGGGTGAACACGGCGTGCCGGACGAGGTGTGGGACCGGGCGGCGCAGCAGTTCGACAAGACCGAACTGGGCAACCTGCTGGTCGCCATCGCCACCATCAACGTGTGGAACCGCCTCGCGGTCAGCACGAGGATGGACCTGCCCGCGCTGGAGGGCTAGACCAGGCCGGGGAACCAGAGCGCCAGCTCGCGCTTCGCGCTCTCCGGCGAGTCGGAGGCGTGCACCAGGTTCTCCCGGTTGGACAGCGAGAGGTCGCCGCGGATCGTGCCCGCGGCGGCCTTGCGCCCGTCGGTGGCCCCGATCATCGCCCGCACCACGTCGATCACCCCGTCGCCGGCCAGCACCAGGGCGACCAGGGAACCGCTGGTCATGAACTCCTTGAGCGGCGGGTAGAACGCCTTGTCCACGTGGTCGGCGTAGTGCGCGTCGGCCAGGGGGCGTCCATCGTGCGCAACTCCATCGCCTCGATCACGAGGCCCTTGCGCTCGAACCGGCCGACGATCTCGCCGACCAGGCCGCGGCGTACCGCATCGGGCTTGACAAGCACGAGCGACCGCTCGCTGGGCGGGGTGGACACCGAAGATCCTCCTGGAGGAGCGAAACGGACACGCGGGCTGTCAGCCTATCGGTACCGGTCCCGCGGCAGGCGGCAACCACCGCACACCCCCGCCGCCGCCTCGCGTCGGACCCGGACCGGCCTCCCTTTCGCAACGACCGGGCGGCCCCATAGCCTGACAGGGACACCCGGGAGGTCCACAGTGGCGAACCAAACCGGCCGACCCATCGCGCCGGCGCGCAAACTCGTCGCCGCCGTGCTGGGCACCATCGCGTTCTTTGTGATGGTTTTCGGTCTCGGCCTGTCGAGCTGGGCGATCGTCGCCCTGGGCGCGGCCATGCTGGCACTGGCCGTCGCGCTCGGCATGGTGACCGTGGCCCGCCGCAGCGCCCGCGCCTGGGTCGCCGGACACGCCCAGGTCAAGGCGGTGTCCGCGCCACCCAGCTCGGCCGCCGCCTACGGCCGGGCGGAGCTGCAGCTCGTCGTGGTGGCGCCCGGCCTGCCGACCACCGAGGTCCTGGTCCGCGACCCGCGCGTGCCGGTGGTCAAATGGCCGAGCCCGGGCGACCAGGTGCCGATCAGCGTGGACGTGGACGACATGCGCCGGGTGCGGATCGACTGGGACCAGGCATCCGACCGCGGCGACGACGGCGATCCCCCGCCACCCCCGCCCTACCGGTCCCCGGACGACTTCGTCGACGACGACCTGCTCGGCGACGTGGACCCTCCGCCCTGGGCCAACCGTGACCGGGACTGGGGCCGCGGACCGGACGAACCGTCTCCGCCGTCGGCCGGCCTGGACCTGGACGAACCGCACGACTCGACCGTGGTGGTCCGGGAGACGCCCGCCGGGCCGGTGCTGGAGGGCCAGTTCGTCGACCACGACGAGGCCCCGCCCCCGCTGCCGCACCGGGCCCGCACCGCCGAACCGGACGCCGCTCCGGGCCCGTCCCGGCCGCCCGGCACCAGGCCCAGCCCGCGCCCGCACCGCACCGCGACCAGGCCCACGGCAGACCCCGACGAGGGTACGCACGCAGCACCCTCCGGCGCCGCCGCAGCCGAATCGCACCGCGACACCCCCGAACCCGAACGCGACACCCCCGAACCCGACCGCGGCACCGGCACCGGCGGACCCGACCGCCCGGCCGCCACCGATCGGCCGGACGACGTCGATCGGCCGGACGACGTCGATCGGCCGGACGACGTCGATCGGCCGGACGACGTCGATCGGCCGGACGACGTTGGTCGGCCGGCCGCAGCGGCTCCGGCCGACGAGGAGATCGACCTACCGCTGGACGGCGATCCGGAGGCACCGCCGGAGTTCACCGCCCCGGCCGCCCGGGACGCCGTGGACGACGGCATCATTACGCCGCCGCCCGCCGACACCGCCCCGGCCGGCCCCCGGCCGGCCTTCGTGATGGAACCGGCCGCGTCCGAGCCGGTACCCCCGCCGCCGGCCCCGCGGACCGGCGCGGACGACGAGATCGGCCGGCGCCCGACGATCAGCGGCCTGGACGCCCCGGACACGGGCACCGCACCCGTCGACCCACCGTCCGCCCCGGCACCCGAAGCCGCACCCTCCCCCACGTCCGCGGCCTCGTCCAGCCCGGCCTCCGCGGGCTCGTCCACCCCGGCCTCCGAAGGGTCCGGGTCCGCTTCCGAAGCCGGATCCGCGGCGACCACCGGGGCCGGCCGCCGGACCGGAGCCGAGAACCAGGCCGGAGCGCACGCGGCCGTCCCCGAACAGCGCAGCGGCATCGCCAAGGCCGCCGCTGCCGGAGCCGCCGCTGCCGGAGCCGCCGCCGTGGCCGCCGCGGCCGCCGCCGGCCTCGCCGCCACCCGCAAGTCCCGCGACGACACCCCGGCCGACCCCCCTTCCGAGCCTCCCGCGACACCGCGCGACACCTCGGAGAACGGCACCGCCCCCCGGCAGCGCGGTCCGTGGGCCGACCTGGAGAGCCGCGGCTACGAACCGGACGAGCGGGCCGACGAGCTGATCACCGCGTACCCCACCGCCCGTCCCGGGCCGGCCGGCGCGATCCACGGTGTCGGCATCACGGTGCTGGTCACCGACCTCGCCCGGTCGATCGCGTTCTACCGGGAGACGCTCGGCTTCTTCGAGATCGACCGCGGTGCGGACAGCGCGGTCCTGGCGTCCGGGGACACCCGTCTGGTGCTGCGTACCGTGCACAGCCTCTCGCCCGAGGCCGGCCGCCTCGTCCACCTGAACCTGGAGGTCGGCGACCTGGCCGCGGTGCACGAGGACCTGCAGGCCAAGGGCGTCCGGTTCGAGCACGGCCCGCGTGCGGTCAACCGGGGCGGCAAGCTGGAGCTGTGGGCCGCCGCGTTCCTCGACCCGGACGGCCACACCGTCGCGATCACCGAGTGGCGGGCCACGCGCTGACCGGCGTCAGCGCGGGCCCAGGATGGTACGGCGGACGTACATCGCGTACGCCCAGGCGGCGCCGAAGATCAGTCCCAGCGCGGTCAGCGACCAGTGGAACAGCCCGGCGCCGAGCAGCAGGACCTGCAGCGCGGTGCCGCCGTGCCAGGCCCACCGGCGCCGCATCAGGCCGGCCAGGAGGACCGCCAGCACGGCCAGCGTGACGACCGCGCCGACTCCCCAGCCGCCGAGGTCGCCGCCGAGGATCCGGATCGGCTGGATGGCGAGCAGCAGCACGATCGCCTCCAGGATCAGCGTCCCGGCGCCGAGTCCGCGTACCGCTGCCTCGGGGTTCCGCAGCCCCGACGGCCGGGGTTCGGTCATTTCTTCAGCAGCTTCCGCGCGTCGGCCACGGTGACGACCGATCCGGTGACCAGGACGCCGACGCCGCTGTGCTCGCCGTCGGTGTTCGACTCGGCCAGCACCACGGCCTCCTCGATGGCGTCCGGCATGGTGTCGGCGACGGTGACCCGGTGCTCACCGAAGATCTCCGTGGCCAGTTGGGCGAGTTCCTGCAGCGGCATCGACCGCGGCGAGCTGTTCTGCGTCACCACCAGCTCGGCCACCACCGGTTCCAGCAGGTCGAGCAGCCCTTCGGCGTCCTTGTCGCCGAGCACCGCGACCACCGCGACCAGGTGCCGGAACGCGAACTCCTCCTCCAGCGCCTTCACCGTGGCGGCCATGCCGTGCGGGTTGTGCGCGCCGTCGAGCAGGATCGTCGGCGCGCTGCGGACCCGTTCCAGCCGGCCCGGCGAGTCGACCATGGCGAAGCCCTCGCGGATCAGGTCGACCTCGAGCTGCCGGTCCTTGCCGGCGCCGAGGAACGCCTCCACCGCGGCCAGTGCCAGTGCGGCGTTCTGGGCCTGGTGTGCGCCGAACAGCGGCAGGAAGATCTCGTCGTACACGCCGCCGAGACCCTGCAGGGCCAGCATCTGGCCGCCGACCGCGATGTCCCGCCGGACCACGCCGAACTCGCTGCCCTCGCGGGCCACCGTGGCGCCCATGTCCGCGCTGCGTTCCAGGATCGGCCGCATCGCGTCCTCGTCCTGGAGTGCGGTGATCACCGTGGCCCCGTTGTGGATGATCCCGGCCTTGGCCCAGGCGATGTCCTCGATCGTGTCGCCGAGCCACTCGGTGTGGTCCAGGCCGATCGGGGTGAGCACGCAGACGCCGGCCTCGATGACGTTGGTGGCGTCCTCCTCGCCGCCCAGCCCCACCTCCACCACGGCGATGTCCACCGGCGCGTCGGCGAACGTCGCGTACGCCAGCGCCGTGGTCATGTCGAAGTAGGTCAGCGGCTCCGCCACCTGCTTGTCGATCAGCTCGGCCAGCGGCGCCACCTCGTCGTACACGGCGACCAGCCGCTCCTCGGACACCGGCTCCCCGTCCAGGCTGATCCGCTCCCGGACGGTCTCCAGGTGCGGGCTGGTGTAGCGGCCGGTGTGCAGGCCGTGCGCCCGGAGCAGGCTGTCGATCATCCGGGCCGTCGACGTCTTGCCGTTGGTGCCGGTCAGGTGGATCGAGGGGTACGCCCGCTGCGGGCTGCCCAGCACGTCCATCAGGTCGCGGATCTTCTGCAGGTCGAACGCCATGCGGGTGAAGCCGCGCCCGTCGAGCGCGGCGATCACCTCGGGATAGGTACTCACGTGGAAGGCAACGCGTCGAGGGCGGCGGTAATTCTCGTCAGGTCCGACTCGGCCGCGGTCAGCCGATCCTTGATCTTGGCGACCACGGCTTCCGGTGCCTTGCCGACGAACGCCTCGTTGCCCAGCTTCGCCCGGCACTGCGCGGCCTCCTTCTCGGCCGCCGCCCGGTCCTTCTCCAGCCGGGCCCGTTCCGCCCCGACGTCGATGGTGCCGCGGGTGTCCAGGTCGACGGTGATCCCGCCGGTCACCGCGAGCGTCGCGGTCGCGGCGAAGTCGGCCGCCGGCCGGTCCAGCCGGGCCAGCGAACGGATCAGGGCCTCGTGTACGTCGATGCCCACGTTGCCCAGGCCGGTCAGCGCGGCGGTGACCCGCTGGCCGGGCCGCAGTCCCTGGTCGGAACGGAACCGCCGGACCTCGGTGACGACCTTCTGCAGCGCCGCCACCTCCTCCTCGGCGGCGTCGTCGATGCGCGCCGTCTCGGTCGCCGGCCAGGCCGCGGTGACCACCGTCTCCGCGCCGGTCAGCACGGTCCACAGCTCCTCGGTGACGAACGGAATCACCGGGTGCAGGAGCCGCAGCAGGTGGTCCAGCACGTGCCCGAGCACCCGTCGGGTCCGGTCGGCCGCCTCGCCGCCACCGGCCAGCACCGGCTTGCTCAGCTCCACGTACCAGTCGCAGACGTCGTCCCAGGCGAAGTGGTACAGGGTGTCGCAGATCTTCGCGAACTCGTACGTCTCGAACTGCTCGTCGACCTCCGCGGTGACGTGCTGCAGGCGGGACAGGATCCACCGGTCGACCGTGGACAGCTCGTCGGACGGCGGCAGCTCACCCGCCACCGTCGCGCCGTTCATCAGCGCGAACCGGGTGGCGTTCCACAGCTTGTTGCAGAAGTTCCGGGAGCCCTGGCACCACTCCTCGCTGACCGGCACGTCCGCGCCCGGGTTGGCGCCCCGGGCCAGCGTGAACCGGGTGGCGTCGGCACCGAACCGGTCCATCCAGTCCAGCGGGTCCACCACGTTGCCGAACGACTTCGACATCTTCTTGCCGTGCTGGTCGCGCACCATGCCGTGCAGCGCGATGGTGTGGAACGGCGGCACACCGTCCATCGCGTACAGGCCGAACATCATCATCCGGGCGACCCAGAAGAACAGGATGTCGTACCCGGTGACCAGCACACTGGTCGGATAGAACTTGGTCAGGTCGGCACTCTGCTCCGGCCACCCCAGCGTGGAGAACGGCCACAACCCCGAGGAGAACCAGGTGTCGAGTACGTCCTCGTCCTGGCGCCAGCCCGCACCGGTGGGCGGCTCCTCGTCCGGGCCGACGCAGACCACCTCGTCGTTCGGGCCGTACCAGACCGGGATCCGGTGCCCCCACCACAGCTGACGCGAGATGCACCAGTCGTGCATGTTGTCGACCCAGGCGAAGTACCGCTTGGTGAACTCGGCCGGCTCGACCGTCACCCGGCCGTCCCGCACCGCGTCGCCGGCCGCCTTGGCCAGCGGCTTGGTGTTGACGAACCACTGCAGCGACAGCCGCGGCTCCACGGTGGTCTTGCAGCGCGCGCAGTGCCCGACGGAGTGCTGGTAGGGCCGCTTCTCCGCGACGATCCTGCCCTGCTCACGCAGCGCCGCCACGATGGCCGGCCGGGCTTCGTACCGATCAAGACCCTCAAACGGCCCGGGTACGGTGACCACGGCGCGCTCGTCCATGATCGTCAGGCTGGGCAGCCCGTGCCGCTGGCCGATCTCGAAGTCGTTCGGGTCGTGCGCCGGGGTCACCTTCACCGCACCGGTACCGAACGCCGGGTCCACGTGCTCGTCCGCCACGATCGGAATGCGCCGCCCGGTCAACGGAAGCTCGACCTCGGTCCCGATCAGGTGCCGGTACCGCTCGTCCTCCGGATGCACCGCCACCGCGGTGTCACCGAGCATCGTCTCGGCCCGCGTGGTCGCCACGACGATCGAGTTCGCGCCCTCGCCGTACCGGATGGACACCAGCTCGCCGTCGTCGTCGGTGTGCTCCACCTCGATGTCGCTCAGCGCCGTGAGGCACCGCGGGCACCAGTTGATGATCCGCTCGGCGCGGTAGATGAGGTCGTCGTCGTACAGCCGCTTGAAGATCGTCTGGACGGCGCGCGACAACCCTTCGTCCATGGTGAAGCGCTCCCGGCTCCAGTCCACGGAGTCGCCGAGCCGGCGCATCTGCCCGAGGATCGCCCCACCGGACTCGGCCTTCCACTGCCAGACCCGCTCGACGAACTTCTCCCGCCCCAGGTCGTGCCGGGACAGGCTCTGCGCCGCGAGTTGCCGCTCGACGACGTTCTGGGTGGCGATGCCGGCGTGGTCCATGCCCGGCAACCAGAGCGCCTCGTACCCCTGCATCCGCCGCCGCCGGGTAAGAGCATCCATCAGCGTGTGCTCGAACGCGTGCCCCATGTGCAGCGAGCCGGTAACGTTCGGCGGCGGAATGACAATGGTGAACGGCGGCTTCTCACTCGCGGAGTCCGCGGTGAAGTAGCCGGCCTCTACCCAACGCTCGTACCGCCGTTGCTCTACCTCGCCCGGCTGATACTGAGCGGAGAGGCCACCGGTCGGCCGGCTGTCGGGGGTACGGGTGTCGGTTGCATCGGTCACCCGACAAGTCTACGGAGCCCACCCGAGAGACCTGCGCTGGCGTCTCCGCCCCTCTTACCACTCCTCGCATCGGCGGATTCGCGTCGGTGGTCTCGGGTGCCGTTGCTACGCTCGCCGGATGTCCGAGAGCACCGCCGGTCCCAGTGAGCCCAAGCCGGTCGACGTCGCCGACGAGCCGTTCGCGCTGTCCGGCTCCGAGGCCGGCGACGACGACGCCAAGCCGCAGGGCCCGGTGTCACGGACCCGGCTGATCGTGCTCGGTGTTCTGCTGGTCCTCGGCCTGGCCGGCGCGGCCGTCATCGGCTGGACCGCCTGGCGCATCACGTCACAGAAGGACGCCACCCTCACCGTGCCGCCGCAGGTCGCCGGTCTCAAGCTGGATGAGAGCGCCAACGCCCAGACCACCGCGGAGTACCTGACCAACGCGATAGCCGCCGACGTAGACCTCGACGAAACGGTAGGCGCCGTCTACACCGACCCGGCCGCCGCAAACCGCAGCGTACTGTTCTTCGGCGGCACCACGCTGATCTGGACGCCCGGCAGCGACCTGGACACCGCATTCGAGCTGATCTCCGACGAGGAGGGCGCCGTCACCGGCCTGCACGAGGTGCCGACCGGCGACCTGGGCGGCACGATGAAGTGCGGGACGACCGCCTCGGGCGACGGCAACATGGCGGTGTGCGGTTGGGCGGACCACGGCAGCCTGGCGTTGGCAATGTTCCCGAACCGCTCGGAGGCGGATTCCGCCGCGCTGCTCCGCGAGATCCGCGCCGAGGCCCAGACCCGCGAGTAGCGGCGGCCGCCGCGTGTGGCCTTACGGCGGGCCCCCGCCGATTTCCCCACACGATCCAAGCGCCGCTCGGCACCGTGTCGACGTACGGCAAGCACCAAGCCAGAGCTCCCCACGCGCCCAGCCGTGTGAACCTACGGCACGCACCAAACCAAACCTCCCCACGCGTCCACCGTCGACCGGCAGCGTGGGGAGTTGCGGCAGGGACCGGACCGCACTTCCCCACGCACGCAGCGCCGACCGGCAGCGTGCGGAGTTATGGCGGGGACCGGACCGCACCTCCCCACGCACGCAGCGCCGACCGGCAGCGTGCGGAGTTGTGGCACGGACCGAACCGCACCTCCCCACGCACGCAGCGCCGACCGGCAGCGTGCGGTGTTATGGCACGGACCGAACCGCACCTCCCCACGCACGCAGCGCCGACCGGCAGCGTGCGGTGTTATGGCACGGACCGAACCGCACTTCCCCACGCACGCAGCGCCGACCGGCAGCGTGCGGAGATGCGGCACGGACCGAACCGCACCTCCCCACGCACGCAGCGCCGACCGGCAGCGTGGGGAGTTGTGGTTTGGAAGAGAGCAGGTAGGGGGCGGGGGATGAGGGGGTTGTGTGAGGTTGCGGCGTGGGCCGCGGCGGAAATGGTGTCCGCGCGTAGGCCGGCCGCCGCAAGTCGGTCTGCAAGGTGCCTTGGAGGTGCCGGGTGCTGAACAGGCCGGGTGCTGAACAGGCCGGGTGCTGAACAGGCCGGGTGCTGAACAGGCCGGGTGCTGAACAGGCCGGGCCTGGCACGTGCCCGGTCCGACAAGGCAATCGTGCACAAGTCGAGTTGGCATAAGTCGGGCTGGCATAAGTCGGGCTGGCATAAGCCGGGCTGGCAGCAAGCAGAAGGTGGTTCCGGTGCAGCCGGCGCCCGCCCGTGCCTGTGGGTTGCGGGGGTACCAGATCGGGAATGCAGAAATGGCCCACCCCGTCAGGGGTGGGCCATTTCTTCACGTTGAGTCCGGCGGCGTCCTACTCTCCCACACCCTCCCGAGTGCAGTACCATCGGCGCTGGAGGGCTTAGCTTCCGGGTTCGGAATGAGACCGGGCGTTTCCCCACCGCTATGACCACCGAAACACTTACCAACAAACCCCGAACCAGCAACCCCACCCCGGCAAGCATGTGCCCCGGGTAGGGGGTGGTTGTTCGTTTGCTGTGAATCACACAGTGGACGCAAACCATCAAATATGGTGTGGTTAAGCCCTCGGCTTATTAGTACCGGTCAACTG
>NZ_JAIWNC010000039.1 GCF_020216025.1 Jidongwangia harbinensis
GACCAGGCCGGGCTCGACCACGTCGCCGACGAACTCAACGGAAGACCCCGCATGACCTTGGGCTGGGCCAACCCAGCTGCAAAAATGGCTGAGCTAGTCGGTGTTGCAACCACCAGTTGAGTTCGCCCTAACGACCGCAGGTCCACAAGATCGGGCGTCCGTGGGGTGACGTGCTAGCGGCCGGGGCGTTCGCGGTTGGTCCAGCGGCTGCCGACCGAGGGCATCCGGCGTGGCTGCCGCTGACCGGGCACGACACCCGGTGGGACGGCCGGGTCCGGGCCGGGCGGCTGAGCTGCCGGGTCGGCACCGGCGCCGGGGGCCGACGGAGCGCCGGGGTAACCGGGGCCGGCGTTGGCTGCCGGGTACCCGGCGACCGCGGGCGGAACGGCGTCGCCACCCGACCCGTCAGCGGCTCGGACACCGGGAGCAGCCTGGCCTGCACCACCGGCTCCGCCGAAGCCGGAACCGACCTGACCGGCGCCGTGCATCCCCCGGAAGCCGGGACCAGCCTGACCCGCGCCACTCATCCCGCCGAAGCCAGGCCCGGCCTCACCCGCTCTACTCACCCCGCGGAAGCCTGAACCAGTCTCACCGGCACTTCCGGCACCCCGGAAACCAGGACCAGCCTCGCCCGCGTCACCCCGGAAGGGAGGACCGGCCTCGCCCCCGGCACCCCGGAAACCAGGACCGGCATCACCCACACCACCCCGGGAAAGGGAACCAGCCTCGCCCCCGGCACCCCGGAAACCAGGACCAGCCTCGCCTGCACCACCCCGGAAACCGGGGCCGGCGTCGCTCGCGCCCCGGAACACCGGGACGTCGGCCGGCCCCGTGGCGCGTGCACCGCGGACACCGGCATCGCCGAGGCCGCGGAAGGCCGGACCGCCCGCCGGGTCCTGGAAGACGGAACCTCCGGTGGCCCGGTGGCCGTGGCCGCCGAAGCGGGGGCTCTCGGACGCCGCCGGGGGTGCGGGATCGGCTTCGGTGCCCGGGGCGACGGCGGCGTCCGGGGCGACGGGCTTTCCGGCGCGGCGGGCCTCCAGGTAGGCCAGCGCGGCCCGGTCCTCGTCGGTGGGTGCGGCCATCAGGGCATACAGGAGGCCGAGTACGCCGAACAGGACGGCCACGCCGATCGGGATCAGCAGGGTGGTGGCGGTGGCGCCGGCGGGGGTGACGGTCGACGTGCCGGCCTGGACGGACATGGCGGACATGCCGGTGAAGTGCATGCCGTTCACGGCCACGCCCATGATCAGGGCGGAGACGACGATCGCCGGTGTGCCGCGGACCGTGACGGCGAGCCAGAGGGCGACGGTGGCGGCGACCACCGCGATCGCCAGGGACGCGCCTACCCGGGTGTCCGCGTAGCTGATCTCGCCGTCCAGGCGCATCGCGAACATGCCGGTGTAGTGCATGGCGGCGACGCCGAGGCCGGTGAGGACGCCGCCGACCACGATGCGGGTGCGGCGGGCGCGGGTCCCGAGCGACACGATGGCCAGGCCGACGCCGACCGCCGTCACGGCGATCACCGCGCTGATGGCGGTGGTGGGGACGTCGTACCGGATCGGCGTACCGACCACGCTGAAGCCGAGCATGGCCACGAAGTGCATGGTCCAGATGCCGGTGCCGCCGATGGCGACCGCGGCCAGGCCGAGCCACCAGGCGCGCCAGCCGGTGCTCGGCGCGGAGCGCAGTCGGACCGCGCAGATGAGCCCGAGCAGTGAGCCCAGGACCGACAGAACGTAACTGATGGTGGGTGTGACCCATCCATGTTCGAGGTGATGGATCTCCGCCATGTCCGGTTCCCCTCCGGTTGAGGTACAGCATGCATCCTGCCCCCTGACCAGCAGATTTGCAGTTCGGGAGCGACCTGCGAGGCAAGAAGGGGACGATGGGCGGGTGTGCACTTAACCGGTTCGGTGACCGGGCGTGGACCGATCGGCACCCATCGTGGTGTGGCTCACAGCACGTGGGACGCTGCGGGGTAGCGGCGGGAGCCGGTGAGGCGTTACGCACGATATGAGTCTTCGCTTATATAAGCTTGGTCTGATACATTCGGCCGGTGCACGCCTTCGATGTGCTCGGCGATCCGGTGCGCCGGCGGATTCTGGAACTGCTCGCCGACGGTGAGCAGTCGTCCGGCGCGCTCACCGAGGTGATCCGCGCCGAGTTCGGCATCTCGCAGCCGGCCGTGTCCCAGCACCTGCGGGTGCTGCGGGACAACGGCTTCGCCTCGGTCCGCCCGGACGGCGCCCGCCGGCTGTACGCGGTGGACGACACGGCCCTGCGCGAGGCCGACGCCTGGCTGGACCGGTTCCGCCGGTTCTGGACGCCGCACCTGGCGGCCATGGCCACCGAAGTGGCGCGCGGGAAACGACAACGGCGTCTCGCCGCCGAGACCCGCGCCGACGATCACCGCAACGATGAGACTGGAGCCCACGATGATTGACACGAAGCATCAGATCAGTGCCGTCCGCCGCGCCATCGGCGACCGGGAGCTGGAGGCCGGACAGGCGCGGGTCCTCACGGTGAGCGAGGTGTACGACACCGACATCGACGACCTGTGGGACGTGGTCACTAGCCCGGAACGCATCCCGCGCTGGTTCCTGCCGATCTCCGGCGACCTGACCGTGGGCGGCCACTACCAGCTGGAGGGCAACGCGGGCGGCACGATCACCCGTTGCGACAAGCCCCGGTCGTACGCCGCCACCTGGGAGGCGATGGGCCAGGTCAGCTGGATCGAGGTACGGCTGACCCCGGAGGGCGACGGCCGCACCCGCTTCGAGCTGGAGCACGTGGCGCACGTGGGTGACGACATGTGGGACCAGTTCGGACCGGGCGCCGTCGGCATCGGCTGGGACATGGGCTTCCTCGGCCTGGCGAACTACATGAGCGACCGGGACCCCACATTGGACCCGAAGAACGGGGTGGCCTGGGCGGCGTCCGCAGAGGGCAAGGAGTTCATGCGGCTGAGCGGAGAGGCCTGGGCGGAGGCGGCGATCGCGTACGGCGACGACCCCCAGGCCGCCCGGGAGCGCGCCGATCGGGTGTATGCGGCGTACACCGGCAGCTGACGATCCTGAGTGGAGTCCGCCGTCCCCGAGGGGGCGGCGGACTTTTCATATAGACATCTTTACTTTCGTCGATGCACGGCTTAAGTTTCTCGCATCTGACAGAAGTTGTGATCTTCCCGATCAAAGTCTGTAACAAGCAGTACGTCGGCGATGGCGGCGCCGGCCGAGCACGACGCTTCCGTGCCCCGGCACGCCTCAGTACATCCGATTAGACACCTGTCACCGCACGATGGCGGCCCGGTCCACCGTGCCCGCCGGACCGTGAAGGACGCGCATGGACGACAACGTTGTCAGGTGGGACCGCCTCCCGCTACCCCGTCGCTCGGTGATCGCCACCGGCGCGCTCGGCCTCACCGCTTCCGCGGTCGGGGCGGGCGCCGTGGTCCGGGCCGAGCCGGCCCGCGCGGCGGGCGCCACCAGGAAGATCACCATCTACGCCGAGGCCCTGCCGGGTGGCCTGTTCGGCTACGGCCTGACCCCGGGCAGTGCCACCGTGCCGGGGCCGGTGCTGGAGATGTGGGAGGGCGACACCCTCGAGATCACCCTGGTCAACACCACCACCCAGCGGCTCTCGATCCACCCGCACGGCGTGGACTACAGCACCGACTCGGACGGCAGCCCGCTCAACGCGTCGTACAACAACCCGGGCGAGACCCGGACGTACGTCTGGCGGTCGCGGGAGATGTTCGCGGCCGCGGGACGGCGCTTCATGCCGGGCAGCGCGGGCTACTGGCACTACCACGACCACGCGATGGGCACCGACCACGGCACCGGCGGCGTCGCCAAGGGACTGTACGGCGCGCTGATCGTCCGGCGGCGCGGCGACATCCTGCCGGAGAAGCAGTTCACCGCGGTGTTCCACGACTCGACGATCAACAACAAGCTGGCGCCGAACACCCCGATGTTCGAGGCGAACCTCGGCCAGCGGGTGGAGTGGATCGCGATCGGGCACGGCAACCTGTTCCACACCTTCCACCTGCACGCACACCGGTGGGCGGACAACCGGACCGGCATGCTCGAAGGCCCGTCGGACCCCAGCCACGTCATCGACAACAAGGACCTGAACCCGGGCAGTTCCTTCGGCTTCCAGGTGCTGGCCGGCGAGGGCGTCGGCCCGGGCGTCTGGATGTACCACTGCCACGTGCAGCTCCACTCCGACACCGGCATGTCCGGCCTGTTCCTCGTGCGCAACGCGGACGGCAGCATGCCGGCCGGTGCCGAGGAAGCGATCCACCGGTTCCGCGGCCACACCCACACCGCGGGAGACCACGCAGCACACGGCGGCTGACCCGCCAACGGAGAACCGACGACGCAGCGAGGGAGCACAGCAATGACGCGAAGGCTTACCGGCAGACATCGACCAGTGCTACGACGGGCCCTGGCGGCGACCACGGCCGCGGTGCTGGTCCTGGGGATCGCGCCGGTGACGGGGGCCGCTCCCGCATCCGCCGCCGCGGCGGCACCGGTCTCGGTGCTCGTCTTCCACGGCGCGGCGTCGGCGCAGCAGGACCCGGTGGTCCGGGCGGCACAGGCGATCAAGGATCTCGGCAAGGCCGACGACGTCGCGGTCACCACGACCACCGACCCCGACGTCTTCAGCGCGAGCGGGCTGGCTCCGTACCGTGCCGTGGTGTTCCTGTCCGCGGACGGCGTGACGCTCACCGCCCAGCAGGAGTCCGCGCTGCAGGCCTTCATGAAGGCCGGCGGCGGCTTCCTCGGCATCGGCGACGCGGCCAAGGCGCAACTGGACTCGACCTGGTTCACCGGCCTGATCGGCACCCGGCCGGCCGGCAGCATCGCGGTCCCCGAGCCGGTCTCCGCGGTCACCGCCAGCGGGGAGAACCCGCCGAACGAGACCAAGGAGAAGCTCACCGACGGCGACGCCAACACCAAGTGGCTCACGTTCAACCCGACCGGATGGGTGGCGTACCAGCTCGGCAAGCCGACCCGGATCACCGCGTACGCGCTCACCTCGGCCAACGACGCACCCGGCCGCAACCCGAAGGACTGGACGCTGCAGGGGTCCACGGACGGGCAGAACTGGTCCGATGTGGACCGTCGCACCGGCGAGGCGTGGACCGACCCGTTCCAGACCCGCCGGTTCCAGGTCGCCAGCCCCGCCGAGTTCCTGCACTACCGGCTGAACATCACGGCCACCGCCGGTGACCCGCTGATCCAGCTCGCCGACATGCGGCTGTCCGCCGGCGCCACCACCGCACCGGAAGCGCCCGCGGTCAACCGGGCCGTGGTGGACATCCTGGACCGGCAGCACCCGGCCACCGCCGGCCTGCCGCTGACCGTCACCCGGTCGGACCGCTGGTACAACTGGGACCCGAACCCGCTGGGCACCGTGCACACGGTCGCCCAGGTCGAGGAGCGCCACTACAACCCCGGACCGGGGGCCAACGGCGCGTTCCACCCGGTGTCCTGGTGCCGCGACTTCGAGGGCGGCCGGTCCTTCTACACCGGCATGGGCCACACCGAGGGCAGCTACGGCGAGGACGCGTTCCGCCGGCACCTGTCCGGCGCGCTGCGCTGGACCAGCGGCATCGTGCGTGGCGACTGCCAGGCCACCATCGCCGCCAACTACAAGGTGGAACGGCTCACCGCCACCAACAAGACCGGCGAACTGGACCAGGTCGGCGAGCCGCACGGCCTGACGGTCGCGCCGGACGGCACCGTCTTCTACGTCGGCAAGGCGGCCTGCCCGAGCGGGCCGGTGGAGGACTGGGCCAACCCGAACGTCGGCCTGGGCTGCGGCACCATCCACTCCTGGAACCCGGCCACGAAGCAGGCCAAGCTGCTCACCACGCTCGCGGTGATGGGCAACCGGGGCAGCGGCTCGGAACTGGTGAAGAACGAGGAGGGTCTGCTCGGCATCGTGCCGGACCCGAAGTTCGCGGACAACGGCTGGCTGTACGTGTACTGGATGCCGCACGCCTCGATCGACCGGGAGAAGCGGATCGGCCAGCGGACCGTGTCCCGGTTCACCTACGACCGGACCACCGGCACCATCGACCAGTCCACCCGCAAGGACATCCTGCAGTGGCCGGTGCAGATCCACAGCTGCTGCCACGCGGGCGGCGGCATGGCGTTCGACAAGGACGGCAACCTGTACATCGGGTCCGGTGACAGCAACTCGTCCGGCGGTTCCAACGGCTACTCCGGCAACAACTGGACCGCCGACTACCAGGGCTTGTCGTTCCAGGACGCGCGCCGGACCTCGGGCAACACGAACGACCTGAACGGGAAAATCATCCGCATCCACCCGGAGGCGGACGGCACGTACACGATCCCGTCCGGGAACCTGTTCCCGCCGGGCACCGAGAAGACCCGCCCGGAGATCTACGTAATGGGCGTCCGCAACATCTCCCGCCTGCAGATCGACCCGAAGCGCAACTGGCTGACCGCCGGTTGGGTGGGCCCGGACGCCGGCGCGCCCAGCCCGGAACTCGGCCCCGCCAAGTACGAGACGGCCACCATCATCACCGAGGCCGGCAACCACGGCTGGCCGTACTGCATGGGCAACCGGCAGCCGTACCGGGACCGCAGCAACACCGACGCCACCGTGCTGACCGGCTGGTACGACTGCAACAACCCGAAGAACACCTCGCCGCGCAACACCGGCCTGGTGGACCTGCCGCCGGTCAAGGACAACATGATCTGGTACTCGCCGGACGGCGGCGGCCCGGTCTTCCCGCTCCGCCCGGACGGCAGCGGCATCCCGACCTACAAGGCGGCCGACGCCACCTACACCCAGCCGTACGTGCGCGGCGGCTCCCAGGCCGTGATGAGCGGACCGACGTACCACCGTGACCTGGTGGACCCGAAGAGCACGGTGGCCTGGCCGGCGTACTGGGACAACAAGTGGCTGATCGGCGACCAGTCCAGCGGGAGCAACCGGATCGCGGTCACGGTCGACCCGGCCGGGGTGGCGAAGCAGGCACCTCCGGCGTTCGCCGAGTCGCTGCGGGCGATCGTCCCGTTCGGCACCGCCGGCAACCAGCTGTACTCCTGGATGGACGCGAAGTTCGGCACGGACGGCGCGCTCTACCTGCTGGACTACGGCGGCGGCTTCTTCAGCCTGCACCCCAACCAGAAGCTGATCCGGATCACGTACCAGGGCGGGGCACCGACCCCGGCGCCCAGCGCGACGTCGGTGGCGGTGCAGAACAAGCCGCTGACCGTCGCGTTCACCGGCGCTCGCTCCGGCGGGGTGAAGCACGAGTGGAACTTCGGTGACGGCGGCACGTCCACCGAGGCGAACCCGCGGCACACGTACGCCCGGGTGGGCACCTACACCGCCACGCTCACCGTCACCTACGCCGACGGCGAGAAGGTGACCACGCGGACCACGGTCACGGTCGGCTGCGCGGTGACGGACAGCGGCACGACGGTACGCCTGGACGAGGCGGACACGAAGGTGCCGAACCGGGCGGTGGGCCAGGGCTGCACGATCGACGACCTGATCGACGACGAGAGCACCTGGGCCGACCACGACAGTTTCGTCCGGCACGTCACCGCGGTGGCCCGCACGTTGCAGGACGACGGCCTCCTCAACGGCCGGGAAGCCGGCACGCTCACCCGGGCGGCGGCGGCCTCGCCGATCGGCCGGGCCGGGCACACCGGGTACGAGCCGCTGTTCGACGGCACCGCCGAGTCGCTGCTGGACTGGGCGCAAGCCCCGACCGGGCAGTTCACCATCCAACCGGACGGCTCACTGCGGCCGAGCGGCGGACTGGGCATGCTGTACTACACCAAGCCGTTCAAGGACTTCTCGCTGAAGCTGCAGTTCCGGGACATCGCCCCGGGCACCGTCCGGGCCAACAGCGGAGTGTTCACCCGCTTCCCGGACCCGCGGATTCCGCTGGAGGAACGCCCGCCGGGCAGTTGCGGCACGGTGGGCTCGGCGCGCACGTCGCAGGCCTGGGTCGCCATCTACTGCGGACACGAGGTGCAGCTCTACGACGGCGAGACCGGTGAGCCGCAGAAGACCGGATCGATCTACAACTTCGACGTGAACCCGCTGAGCGCGGCCGGCGCCACCGCCAAGAACGTGTGGAACACGTACGAGGTCCGGGTGGTCGGCCAGCACTACACGATCGCGCGCAACGGCGTGGTCATCAACGAGTTCGACAACACCCCGGGCAAGCAGTCCTCCCGGGCCGGCGACCCGCCGACCGATCTGCGGCAGTTCGCCGAGGGCCTGATCGGGCTGCAGAACCATGGCGACAACGACCTCATGGAGTTCCGCGACATCAAGGTGCGGGCGCTGTGAGGGAGAGGACACGGATGACCCGGGTACGACTGACCGCGGCGCTGGCGGCGCTGCTGCTCGTGGCGACGGCGGCCCCGGCCGCCGCCGCACCACCGGCCGAACGCGCCGCCGCGCAGACCCTGACCTGGACCGCCGACGACGACATCACCCGCTACAAGACGGCACCGGCGCAGGCCGTGGCCGGCGAGACCACGATCGTCTTCGAGAACAGCGCGGCCACCGGCAACACCACCGGGATGCCGCACACGCTCACCTTCGACACCAGCACCGACGGCTACAACCACGACGTCAACCTCAACATCCTGGCCAACCCGTTCGACGCGAACAACGGCCGGCACACCGCGACGGTGCGGCTCACCCCCGGTCGGTACCGCTACTTCTGCGCCATCCCGGGCCACCTCTCGATGGTCGGCGAGTTCGTCGTCACCGAGGGCGGCGGTGAACCGGACACCACCGCACCGACCGTGTCCGCGCAGGTGTCCGGCACCCGGAACACCGACGGCCACTACGTCGGCAGCGCGACCGTGGCGGTCACCGCCACGGACGCCGGCTCCGGCGTCAGGACGGTGGAGTACGAGCTGGACGACACCGGGTTCCGGCCGTACACCGCGCCGGTGCCGGTCACCGCGATCGGCGACCACGCGGTGCAGTTCCGGGCCACCGACAACGCGGGCAACACCTCCGAGGTCGGGTCGGTGTCGTTCCGGGTGGTCGAGCCGGAGCCGGCCGAGGACACCACCCCGCCGACGGTGACCGCGCAGATCACCGGGGCGCGGGACGGTGCCGGCAACTACGTCGGTACGGCCACCGCGACGCTCACCGCCACCGACGCCGGATCCGGGGTCAGGTCGGTGGAGTACTCGCTGGACGGCGGGGCGTACACGGCGTACACGGCGCCGCTCGTGGTCGACGCGGTCGGCGCGCACATGCTGCACTACCGGGCCACCGACGTGGCCGGCAACGTGTCCGCCGAGCAGATGGCGCACTTCACCGTCGTGGCGCCGCCGCAACCGGACACCACGCCACCCACGGCGACCGCGACGGTCGGCGGGGAGCGCGACGGCGACGGCAACTACGTGGGCGCGGCCACCGTCACCGTCACGGCGACCGACACGGAGTCCGCGGTCGCCTCGATCGAGTACGCGCTCGACGCCGGCGGGTGGACCCGGTACACGGCACCGGTGGCGGTCCGCAGCACCGAGGCGCACACCGTGCGGTACCGCGCCACGGACGCGGCCGGCAACACGGCGGCCGAGCAGTCGGTGACGTTCACCGTGGTCGGGTCCGGGGCGGACACCTGTCCCGGCTCCGACACCCGGAGCACCGTGATCATCGGGGCCGACGACACCGGCGTACCCAATTCCGACACCGGCAACGGCTGCACGGTCAACGACCTGATCGCCGAGCACGGCGACTACGCCGACCACGCCACGTTCGTCCGGCACGTCGAGGCGGTCACCGCCGAACTCGTCACCGGCGGCACGCTCACCAAGCGGCAGCGGGGCGCGATCGTCCGGGCCGCCGCCCGATCCACCGTCGGCTCATGACCTCGTTCCACCGCCCCACCGCCGCCCGACAAGGGAGAATCGTGATGCCCATACGAACCGTCACCACGTTGGCCACCGTGACCGCCGCCGTCACCGTCGGGGTCCTGGCGGTCGCACCCGCCGCCAACGCGGGCCTCGTCACCCACTGCATCGGCACGGGCGGGGCGGTGACCGTACCCAATGATCTGTATGTGCCGGCCGGCGAATCCTGCGCCCTCACCGGGACCACCGTCACCGGCAATGTCAGCGTCGCCGCCGGTGGCAATCTGGTGATCACCGGCGGGCACCTGGCCGGCGAGATCAAGGTCGCCGGGGACAGCTACCTGGACGCCAGCAACACCGTGATCGGCGGCCCGGTGGTGCTGGCCGCCGGCGGCTACGGCGTCTTCCTGAAGGACGCGCAGAGCGGCGCCGTGACGGTCAAGCCCAAGGGCACCAGCACGGTGGACAGCTTCCTGTTCGTGGAGGGCACGACGATCGGCGGCAACGTCACGGCCGGCGCCGGGGAGGTACGCCTGGACCGGACCACCGAGGTGGAAGGCAACGTCAACACCACCGGTACCTACTACACCGACGTGCACGACTCGTTCGTCGACGGCACGCTGTCGGTGCTCAACAGCGCGACCGGCAGCGTGGTGTGCGGCAGTTCGGTCCGCGGCCGGGCCACGTTCGCCGGCAACCTCGGCGGCGTCCAGCTGGGACCGAACGGCTCGCTCGACGGCTGCGCGTCCGGCGGCTTCTGGGGCCGGGACGTCAGCGTCACCAGCACCACCGGCGGGGTGACCGTCGACGACAACATCATCGACGGGAAGCTGACCGCGACCGGCAACACCCCGGTCGCGCAGATCGCCGCGAACAACCGGATTCGCGGCGGCGTCGTCGGTGACCCGCCGGCGGCCGCGGCGGCGGCTCGCTCCGCCCGCGCCGCGACCGGTGCGGTCGAGGGCCGGGACGACGCCGGCGATCAGCGGGCCACCGCCCGCCGGTCGTCCGCCGTCCAGGAGGCGACCGCGGCCGGTGCCGCCGACCTGTAGGACGGCACCGGAAGCGCGCAGGCTCCCGGCCAGGGACAGTGGGGTCCCTGGCCGGGAGCCTGCCCGTTGGGGCCGACCTGGGGTGATGGTCTTGACGCCCGGCGAAGACCGTCAGAAACAATGCGGCCCGGGGCGGGGGTGGTGGCACGATGTGGGACGAACTCGGGCTGACCGAGACGGAGGAACGGGTCTACCGAGCGGTGCTGGCGAACGGGTCCGGCACGGTGGCGGATCTGGCCGGACGGCTCGGCGGCGAGGTGGAGCCGGCGCTGGTGGCGTTGCAGGAGAAGGGCCTGGTGCAGCGGGACGGCGACGGTGCCCGGGCGGCGCCGCCCGACCTGGCGATCGACTCGCTGCTGCTGTCCCGGATGCACCGGCTGCAGGAGGCGCGGATCGAGCTGCGCGACTGGGCCACCCGCCAGCAGGCCACCGGCGCGGTGGACCAGGGCGTGCACATGGCGGTCGGCGCGGCCGCGATCACCCAGACGTTCGACCAGTTCCTGCGCGCGGCCCGCGAGGAGGTGCTGGGTTTCGACCGGCCGCCGTACACGACGGCGAAGTACGAGAACCCGGCGGAACTGGAACTGCTCGGCCGCGGCGTGCGGTTCCGGGTGGTGTACGACCGGCGGGCCCTGGAACGTCCGGACGCGTCCGCGGTGATCGGCCGGTTCGTCGCGGCCGGCGAGGAGGCCCGGGCGGCGCTGGACGTACCCGGCAAGCTGGCGGTGGCCGACCGGCGGGCCGCGCTGTTGTACTTCCCGGGACGCAACGCCGACGCCGAACCGTGGGCGCTGGTGGTTCGCGGGCCGGCCTGGGTGGAGGTGCTGGTGGCGCTGTTCACCGAGGTGTGGGAACGGGCCAGCCCGCTGCGGCTGGCCCCGGCCACGGACACGCTGGCCGATCTGGACCGGTGGACCATGCCCACCGCGACCGACCGGCGGATGCTGTCCCTGCTGATGACCGGCCTCCCGGACAAGGCGGTGGCGTCCCAGCTGGGCATGTCACTACGGACCGTGCAGCGCCGGCTGCGGCAGCTGATGGACATCACCGGCAGCGCGACGCGGATGCAGCTGGGCTGGTTCGTCGCGCGCAACGACTGGTTGTGACCCGCGGGCCCGGATGGCGGTCCGGGCCCGCGGGACCCCTCAGGTGACCGTGAGGGTGACGGTCACCGGCACCGCCGGCGCTTTCGCGCCGTTGCTGACCAGCAGGACGTTCATGGTGTACGTCCGTCCCGCCTGCAGTCCCGTGGTGTGCACGGTCAGGGTCAGCGCGCCGTCCGCGCCGGCGGCCAGTTCCCCGGTGGGGTTACCGACCGACAGCCACGGCACATCCCGGTACTTCGTCGTGCCGGCCTCCACGTGGTAGACGACCGCCCGGTACGCGGGGAACCGGTAGCTGCCCACCACCCACAGGTTGCCGTCGTCGTCGAGGTGCAGCCCGGCGCCGCTGTTGTAGGACGGATCCGGGTCCGGCAGGGACCCCTGGACGGCGCAGGTGTCCGGGTCGAGCGCATAGATCTGCCCGTCGGTCTGCTCCATCGCCCACAGCGTGTTCGTCTTCTCGTTGAGCGCCATGCCGGCGATGTACGGCTCCGGCGGCGTGCAGCCGCCCAGCACCGCACCCGGTTCGGGGTGGGACAGTCCGGCGAGCCGCTGGATCTGGTCGCCGCCGGAGATCAGGAACGTGTCGTCGGCGGCCCGGTAGGTGAGCCCGTAGTGCGGGTTCTCCAGGCCCGGCGTCGGGATGGAGTGCTTGATCTCGTGGGTGTCCGGGTCGAAGCAGAGGATCGGCAGGTCGCCGTTCAGCGAGATGGTGGCCCCGCAGTACAGGTCCCGTTCCTTCAGATAGGTGATGTCGGAGAGGAACCTCCCGTCCGCCGCCACCCGGGACAGGCCGCGGGACCTGCCCTTGGTGTCGAAGCGCTGCACCTGGCCCCAGAAGTAGCTGTCGGTGACCAGCAGCTCGTTGTTGCGGTAGCCGACGCCGTACGTCTTCGGCATGTCCCCGGACCGGAACGAGCTCAGCACCCGTCCCGGCGTGGCGGCCGGTGGAACCGCCTCGTCCAGCTCCCGGACCTCCCAGGTGGCCGACGCGGTGCCGGTGTTGGCGATCGGTACCGAGACGGTTCGGGACTGGCCGGCCGGCACGGTCAGTGCCACCCGCGGATCGGCGGTCAGCCGACCGGTACGCAGCGCCAGGTTCCGGACGGTGACCGCGGATTCGGCCACCGTGGCCGGTTCCGACGCCTCGGTGTAGGACGCCGCCGCCGCGGCCGTCTGAACCGTGGCCGCCGGCGCCTCGACCTGGTAGCGGCCGGCGGAGTCGGTGACCGTGCTGACCGGCACGCCCCCGGGATCGGCCGGGCCGGTCACCCGGACCGTGGCGCCGATCACCGGTGTGCCGTCGTTGGCGTCGGTGACCGTGCCGCGGAGCACGCCGGCGTTCGCCACGTGGAACGTGAACGGCCGGTCCGGGCCGAGCACCGCCTGGTTGTGCGAGATCTGCAGGCTGCTGCCGGTGAATCCGGGCGGGCCCTGGATGCCGACCGTGGCACCGGCGCCCGACGCCGGGCCGGCGCCGGACGAGAGGTGCTCGACCCGGATCGCGCCGCCCTCGGAGAGCACGGCCTGGAACTCCACCCGGACGCCCGGCTTCGCCTTGAGCTTCGCGCCGGACCAGGTCACCCAGAAGGTACGGTTCGGCTCGGCGCCGGCGGTGCGGGTGCGCACCGTGGACGACTCGTCCAGGATCAGGTCGTCCCAGAACGCGAACACCGCGGGGGCGGTGACGGCGGCCGCGGGCAGCGCGGTGTTGTCCCCGCCGCCGGCCGCGTCCGGCTTACCGAAGGCCAGGTAGCCGTTGCTGTGCACGGTCGCCGACGAGTACGTCTCGCCGTAGAACGTCAGCGGGAACGGCAGCGCGACCTCGGCGGTGGCCTCGTCGCCGGTCAGCTTGAGCGCGCGGCCGGAGTTGTTCCGCTTCGGCGCCGCGACGCCGGCCACGTACCCGTGGGCGTCGGTCTTGGCGGCGAGGGCGACGTCGACCTTCTCGTCGCCGTCCACGGAGACCGGCACGGTGGCCGGGGTGAGCCACCCGCCGACGTCGACGGCCAGGTCGAAGTCGCCCTCCGGCAGCGCGGCCTTGAACCGGCCGCCGGGCCCGGTGGTGAACGTCTGCTCCGGGTAGCCGGCCACGCTCACCGCGGCCTTGGCGACCGGCTCGCCGGCCGGGTCGGTCACCGTGCCGGACACCACGTGCCACGGGACGTGCTCGTCCAGGTCGACGGTCACGTTCGCAGCCCCGGTGGCGGGCACCGTGACCGTGCTGGTGTGGGTCTGCATACCGAAGTAGCTGACCCGCAGTGTGTAGTCGCCGGCCGGCACCCGGCCCAGTTGCACGGTGCCGGCGGCGTCGGTCCGCCCGGAGCGGGTGACCTGCGACGAGGTGAGCGTGACCCGGGTGTCCGGCAGCTTCGCCGCGGTCCGGGTGGCGGTGACGGTCACGCCGCCGAGTGCCGCCGTCGACCCCTTGGTGACCAGCGCGTACGCGTCGAGGATGCCCTCGCCGTACACGTTGTTGTCGGCCGCGGTCCCGCCACACTGCAGGTCCTCGACGTCTCGCGCGGTGGCGTCCAGCAGTTCGCGGGTGGTGGCCACGTCCCGGCGCAGGTTCGGCACCGCCGACCAGAGCAGCGCGACCGCCGCGGTGACGTGTGGCGCGGCCATGGAAGTGCCACTCATCGTCGCGTACCCGCTGCCCGGCACGCTGGACCTGGTGTCGACGCCCGGTGCGGCGATGTCCGGGCGGATCGAGCCGTCGGAGGCGGTGCCGCGGCTGGAGAAGTCGGCCGCCTTGCCGTCGGCGCCGACCGCGCCGACCGCGTAGGCCAGCGGGTGGGTTGCCGGGTAGCCGGCGGTGTCGCAGCCGCTCAGGCCGTCGTTGCCGTTCGAGAAGACCGGGAAGATGCCGGCCGCCACCCATGCCTCGACGATCTCGTCGTAGAGGTGGTCCCGGGTGCCCCAGGAGTTGTTGATGACGTCGGGCGACAGTTCCGGCTTCGGGTTGGCGCCGGTCCGGTCGGTCGGCGCGAGCATCCACTGTCCGGCGGCGAGCAGCGCCTCGTCGCTGCAGTACTGGGTCTCGCAACCCTTCGCCGCGATCCACTTGGCGCCCGGAGCCACGCCGAACGTCGCGCCCCGGCCGTCGTCGCCGACCATGGTGCCGACGGTGTGCGTGCCGTGGCCCATGTTGTCGCAGGCACCGCTGGTCGGCCCGCCGCAGACGCCGGCCGGGTCGTACCAGTTGTAGTCGTGGTCGACCGTGCCGTCCGGCCGGGTGCCGCGGTACTTCCGGAACAGGGCCGGGTGGTCGAACTGGACGCCCGTGTCGATGCTGCCGATCACCACGCCCTCGCCGCGGACGCCGTACTCGGAGCGGACCTTGTCCGCGCCGATCTGGGCCAGGTCGGGGAACACGGGCAGCGCCGCACCCTGGGTCGTGGTCGGTGCGAGCGGGGTGGCGGACACCGGTTCGATGGCGGCCACGTCGGACCGGCCGGCCAGTTCGGTGATCAGGCCGCGATCGCCGGACACCCGGATCACGTTGGCGATCCAGAACGGCGTGAAGTCGGCCTTGCGCTCCCGCAACAGCGACCGGAGCCCGTGCTGGGTACGGTCGGCGTGCCGCACCTTCGCCCGGTACACCGCGGTGGTGCGGGCGACCCGGCCGGCGCGCACGGAGGAACCGCCGGCGGACCGCTCGGCCGAGTCCAGCGCGGCGTCGTCGAGGTCGGCCTTCCCGGTCAGCCGGACGAAGAACTCGGCCGGTGCGGTGCCCGCGGTGGCCCGCAGGACGCTCTCGTCCACCTTCGACAGCGGATCCGGCTTGGCCGGGTCCGGCGCCGCCACCGCGGCGGCGTTCGGGAACGCCGCCACCGCGACCAGTATCCCGGCGAGCCCGGCCGCCCATCGGCGCCTTGACGTTCTCATGTAGCGATCTCCCCTCCGTGCCGCGCCGAGGTCCGGGCGCGCACCGCGGTCGAGTCTGGACCGGCCGGAGGCGGTTGGGCCGGGTTGCCCGCTGGCGGATCACTGCCATGACGCGATGCCGCCACGGGTTTGTTTTGGATCGATGTCTGGCAGGTGACGGACAGGGCCCACACTGCGCTGTGTTTCGTCGTGTTAACGTCTCGTGATGGCTTCCGGATCGACGTTTGTGATGGCCGGGCCGGACCTCTCGGCCGACGATCTCCGAGCGCTGCGGCGTTGGATGATCGACACGGGTGACCTGCGTGGACCGTTCGATCTGCGGCAGGCCGATCCGCGACCGGGTGAGCTGGGTTCGCTGACCGACGCGCTGGTGGTGGCGGCCGGCTCCGGTGGTGCGGTCACCGCGCTGGCCGGGGTGCTGATCTCCTGGCTGCGGCACCGGACCACCGACCTCACGATCAAGGTGACCCGTCCGGACGGCAGCTCGCTGGAGGTGAGCGGCAGCCGGGTGCGCGGCCTGGACGCCCCGGCGCTCGGCGCCGAGATCGAGCGGCTGGCCGGCCAACTCGCGGCCGCGGCGCCCCCGGCGGTGGAAGCCGGCGAGAAGGGGACGACCGACGCCCGCGCCTGAGCGCGGGAGGGGAGCGCGGGGGTGCTGGACGAGAGCGGGGTGACCGACGCCCAGAAGCCGGACGACGGTCGGCGGCAACTGCGCGGCCTGGGCGACGCGATGGTCCTGCTGTGCGGCACGGGCAGCCACAAACGCGGCTCCCGGCTGCCGGACATCCCCGCGGTGAAGTCCACCCTGGCCGATCTCGGCGAGGCGCTGGTCGACCGGTGCGGCGCCCGGCAACCCCGGGTGGTCACCGATCCGCGGTCACTGTCCGACCTGGGCGACGCGATCAGCAACGCCGCCCAGGCCGCCGAGGAGATCCTGGTCCTCTACTACGTCGGGCACGGCCTGGTCGACCCCAACGGCAACCTGTTCCTGGCCGCGGTGCAGACCGACCCCCGCCCGAACCGGCTCGGCCACACCGCACTCCCTTATCAGACCGTCCGCGAGTACGTGATCAACAGTCCGGCCCGGCTGAAGATCGTCATCCTGGACTGCTGCTACTCGGGGATCGCGATCGGCAACCTGAGCGCCACCACGGACATCGCCGGGCGGGCCGCCATCGAGGGCGCGTACGTGCTCACCTCCGCGGCCCGGGACACCGCGGCACTGGCCCCGCCCAGGGCGCGGTACACCGCGTTCAGCGGCAAGCTCATCGAGCTGCTGTCCGACGGTGACCCGGACGGCGGCCCGATGATCACGCTCGGTTCCGTCTACACGTACCTGGACAAGGTGCTACCCGCGTCCGGCTATCCGCGCCCGCGGCAGCGGACCATCGGCGGGGCGAGCCAGTTCGTGCTCACCGACAACCCGGCCTTCGGCGGCGTGCCCGGCCCGCACCGGCGACTGCCCCCGCCGCGCCGCCGGGTCCGGGTGCCGGTGGTCCTGTCCGCCGTGCTGGGCGGGACCGTGCTGGTGCCGTTCCTCGCCTCGGTGCGGCACGGCGGCGGCTGGCTGACGATCCCGGCCGGGGTACGCGGCGACATCCTGCGGGACCGGTGGGGCCTGCTGCTGCTCGCCACCACGGCGGCGCTGGCCGCGTTCGCGGTGGCCGGCCCGATGGCGCACTGGATCACCCGGGTCGCGTTCCGGTCCCGGTGGCGCCTCCTGCGCCGCCTGCGGGTGCCGCTGCTCGGCCTGGTCGCGTTCGTGCTGGCCACCCTGCTGGGCAGCGCCGCGCTCACCGCCGGCGCGGGCACCCGGGTGTGGGCGGCGACCTGCCCGACGACCGCGCACGTGAGCGTCCTCGTACCGGCCGAGAGCCAGGAGCCGGCGCGGGAGGTCGCGCAGGCGTTCGAACGCGACACCGCCACCGGCAACTTCGGCTGCCCGGACGCGCGGCTGCTGGTCTACTCGGCCACCGCGCCGCAGATCCACACCGCGCTGGTCCGGGGCTGGGGCGACGCGGAACACGTCCGGATCGGTCCCCGGCCCGACGTGTGGCTGCCGGACTGGTCCGGCGAGACCCGCGCCGCCCGCGCCGCCGCCGGCGCCACCGGACGGACCCTGCCGATCGTCGCGGAACACACCGTGGCGTCCACTCCGATGGTTCTCGCGGTCGCCGCCGGATCGGCCGACGCCGCCACCGAGACGGGGCTGGTCGACGGCGTCGTCTGGCCGAAGCTGCTGGACCTCATGCGCCTACGCGGCTGGGGCACCGTCGTGCCCGACCCGGTCACCTCGCTCGGCGGGCTGGCCCGGATCGCGCTGTACCACCCGCCCGCCGACCCGGGCCTGCCGGAGCTCACCGAACGGACCGTGGAACGGCACATCGAGCAGTCCTACGACCGCGGCAACCACACCCTCGGCGCGGACGCCGCCACCCTCGTCTGCGCGCCGGACGGCCTCCGGGACCGCACCGGATACTTCGTCACCGAACAGACGGTGGCCCGGTTCAACCACGGCGACCCGATCGGACCGGCCTGCCCGCAGCGGCCCCCGGTCCGGCTCCGGGCCGTCTATGCCGGGCACACCCCGGTGCTGGACCGGCAGGCCGTCCGGTTCCGCTGGACGTCGGACGACGGCCCGCGGACCCGGGCGGCGGCACGGTTCACCGAGTGGCTGCGGGCCCCGGACGGGCGGGCCGCGCTGAACGACGCGGGACTGCGCCCACCGGACACCGCCACCGGAGCCCCGTTGACCCCGGACTGGGGTGTCCAGCCGGATCTGCGGCCGCGACCCGCACCGATCTCGGTGGACCTGATCGAGGACGTACAGACCCGGTACGCGCGGGAGCACCGGCCCGGCCGGGTGCTGGTCGCGATCGACGCGTCCCGCTCGATGGGGCACCGTGGCGCCGGCGGCTCGCTGTGGCAGATCGCGGCGCGCGGCGTCCAGCAGGCGATGGGCCGGCTGGGCCGGCGCGACGAGGTCGGCGTCTGGTCGTTCCAGGGCCCGGAACGCACCGGCGTCCGGGAACTCGTGCCGGTCGGGCTGCGCGACGCCGCGGTGCGCGGCCAGCCCCGGCCGGTGGCCACGGCCAGGGCGCTCGGCACGGTCCGTCCACAGGGCCCCGCGCCGCTGTACCGCACGATCGTCGCCGGGCTCGCCGAGATCGGCCCGACCAGCGACGACCGGGTGACCGCGATGGTGCTGCTCACCGACGGCGAGGACGACAACGCCAGTGCGCTGAACGCCCGCCAGTTCCGGGCCGCCGTCACCGGCAAGGGCGTGCGGGTGTTCGCGATCGCGATGGGCACCACCGGCTGCGCGGCGCCGGTCCTCAGGACGATCACCACGGCCACCGCCGGGAAATGCCTGGAGGCCGACACCGGCACGGTGACCGACCAGTTGGCGACCATCTTCGAGGCGGTGCTGTGAGCCCACGTCTTCCGTCCCGCGTACCCGACGCATGGTCCTGGATCCGCGCCCGGCCCGGCCGGTCCGGCCTGGTCGCCGGCGGTGCCGCCGGCCTGGTCACCGGGCTGCTGCTGGCCCTGATGGTGGTGCCCCGGCTGGACGGCGACCAGGCCTGGGAACCGGGCGAACTGGTGATCCTCAGCAGCGTGGACGAGAGCCAGGGCGGGCAGCGCCAGCGGCTGCTGGACCAGTGGAACGCCATGCACGGCGAGCGCAACCCGGCCAGCATCCGCCCGGTGAGCCGCTCACCGGAGACCGCGCACACCGAGATGCTCAGCGCCGGACCCGAGATCGACATCTACAACCTGGACGTGACCTGGACCGCCGAGTTCGTCGCCGGCGACCGGATCCGCCCGCTGGACAAGGCCGGAATCGAGCGCCGCGGGCTGTACTCCGGCTTCCTCGAGGAACCGCGATCCACCTGCGAATACCGGGGCACGCTGTACGCGCTGCCGTTCAACACCGACGCCGGGCTGCTCTACTACCGGACCTACCCGCGCGGCAACACCACCTGGCCCCCGCCGCCGACCAACTGGGACGACATCCGCAACGCCACCGACCAGGCCCTCGGCACGGCGGTGGACACCAAACTCGAGGCCGGGTACGCCGCCCAGCTGAGCAACTCCGAGATCCTCACGGTCACCGCGCTGGAGGCCATCTGGGCCGAGGGCGGCGAGGTGGTCGACAACGGCGGTGCGGTGGTCTTCGACTCGGACAAGGCCGAGCGGGGACTGCGCCGGCTCAAGGACGGACTCGACGGCGGCGCCCGCCCGCTGATCCTGCCGGACTCGCGCACGTTCGACGAGAAGACCAGCACCAAGGCGTTCGGCGACGGGCGGGCCATGTTCATGCGGAACTGGCCGGTGGCGTACCGGGACCTGCGGCCGGACGTCGAGTCGGACAAGGACTTCACCTTCGGAGTGACCACGGTGCCCGGCAAGCGCAGCGTGCTCGGCGGCCAGAACCTCGCGGTGGCCCGCAGCAGCGACCAGCCGCGGGCGGCCCAGGCCCTGATCGAGTTCCTCACCGGCGAGCGCAGCCAGCAGATCCTCTTCGAACACGGCGGGTTCGCGGCCACCCGGGGAATCGTCTACCAGGACGCGAACATCACCACCAAGTATCCGTACGCGACCACCCTGCTGGAGGCGATCCGGCGGGCCGAGAAGCGGCCGGTGACGCCGCACTACACCACGTTCAGCCTGGAGTTCCGCAAGGTGGTGACGGACGTGTGGGCCAACGACGGCGAGATCACCGCCGAGCACGCGCGGCGCCTCAGCGAGGCGCTGCAGGGCAAGAGCGGCGGCTGACCGTGGCCACCCGCACGCCCGCGGCGGCCGAACCGGTCAGCCCACCCGCATGCGCTCGCTGAGGCCGCGCAGCTCAGCGCCGGCGGCCGCCCGCCGGGACCGCTCCAGCAACGCCCGCGTCGTCTCCTGCACCAACGCCGACGTGTGCACATGCTGCGGCGCCAACCGTTCCGCGACGAGCAGGAAACGGACCGCCTCGCCCTCGCGGCCGCGGAGCCGGGCCAGCGCGCGGGCCGTGTCAGCGTAGAAGAACACCTGGCGGAAGTTGGCCTCGATGACCGACGGATTGATGGCTCTGGCGATGTGCATGGCCCGGGCCGGGTCGCCCCCGTCGGCTTCGATGCCGACGCGCCAGATGCCGATGTTCGTCGGGCCGAAGAACAACCCCATGGTGCCGGTCTCGCCGGTCCGGCCGGCCAGCTCCGTGGCACCCCCGATCCAGGTCTCGCTGTCGTCCGGCATCTTCAGCCCGCGGGCCGCGTACGCGCAGATCAGCTGCAGCGACCCGGCCATCTCGAGGCCGCCGGGCCGGTTCAGGTGCGGCCGCAGCTCGTCCACCGCCCGGGCGGCCAGGGTCAGGCTACGCCGGAACGAACCGCAGGCACCGGCGGCGCTGGACCGGGCGTACGCGGCGTAGCCGATCAGTACCGGGTCGCCGGTGGCCTCGGCGGCGGCGCGGCACCGCTCCGCGCCCAGCCACGCCTCGGCGGGGTGACCGAGGTTGCGGACCACCGAGGACGCGATGAACGTCGCCTCGCAGAGCAGCCGCAGCGCCGGTTCCCGGTCCGGGCCGCCGGCCGTGGCGTGCAGGCCGCGGAGCAGGTCCGGCAGCATCTGCGCGGCGCCCGCGTAGTCGCAGGCCCGGCGCAACGTGTCGACCAGGGCGGCGGTCTGCGCCAGGCCGGCGATCGGCGGTGCCGCGCGGGTGGCGGGCTCGCTGAGGTCGATGTCCACGAGGGCCTGCCGGATGCCGTACACCCGGGACTGTGCCGACATGGCCGCCCGGTCCGTGGCCGGAACCGGCGCGCCGGCCAGGTCGTCCGGTGCGCACTCGAGGGCGGCGGCGATGTCGGCCAGCATGAACCGGTTGTCGGCGGCCTGCCGGCCCCGTTCGATGCGACTCCAACTGGCGTGCGAGATGCCGGCCCGGCTGGCGGCGTGGCGGACGCTCCAACCGTGGCGGGCCCGGCGTTCCCGGATCCGGTCGCCGATGGTGGGGGTGGGAAGGGTCATGGCATACACCTACCGGTGAGGGGCCGTTGCGGGTCTGCACCGACGGTAACCGCGACCGGACCACGGGTGGTACGTGCGCGTACCACCGCCTAGCCTGGCAGGCGGACGGGGGTGGGCATGCACATCATCTTCTCCACCGCCGCGGCGGAGCGTGAGCTGGACGTGCGCCTGCGCAGCCGCGACGCGACGCTGGCCGACCTGCTCCGGGCGGTGGACGGCGGCGAGGTGCCCGGGACCGTGGCGATCGACGGGCGGCCGGTGGACACGTCGGTGGCCGTCGCCGACTCCGGCCTGTACGAGGGCGCGGAGATCACCGTGTCCTCGGTGGCCGATGCGGGTGACGTGACGCTGGCGGCGTACCAGATGATCGCGGTGGCAGGCCTCGACGCGGGCCGCGGCTTTCCGCTCTCGCCGGGCCGGTGGGTCCTCGGCCGCGACCCGGGCTGCGACCTGGTGCTGGACCACGACACCGTGTCCCGGGAGCACTGCGCGCTCACGGTGGCCGGCGACCGGGTGTCCGTGACCGATCTGCGGTCCGCAAACGGGGTGCAGGTGAACGGTGTCCCGGTCACCGCGGACACCGGGGTCGGGCCGGACGACGTGCTCGGGATCGGCGCGGTGGCGCTGGCCGTCCGCCGGGTCACCGACGCGGACCGGCCGCGCAGCCTGGACCTGCGACGGCATCTGGGGCCGGGCGGGACGGTGTCGTTCAACCGGCCGCCCCGGTCGGCCCCGCCGGCCGGACCGGGTGAGCTGACCGCGCCGGACGAACCGGCCGAGCCGGGCAAGCCGCACTTCAGCATCGCGTCCACGCTGGGGCCGCTGGTGCTGGCCGTGATCATGGTGGCGGTCACCCGGGACCCGCGGTTCGGCCTGTTCGCGTTGCTGTCGCCGCTGATCGGCGTCGGCACCTACCTGGAGTCCCGGCGGCGGAACCGGCGGGAGACCGCGGCGAACCGCCGTACCTTCGCTGCGGACCTGTCCGCCTTCACCGACCGGCTCGCCGCGGCCGGCGAGCGGGAACGCACCCGCCGGCGCCATCTGGCGCCGGACGTCGCCGAGGCGCTGCGCCGGGCCGCGCTGCCCAGCACCACGCTGTGGGAGCGCCGGCCCCGGCACGAGGATTTTCTCCGGCTCTACGCGGGCGTCGCGGACCAGGGCTGGACCCCCGCGGTACGGGCGAACCGCGGCACCCTGCCGGCCGAGGTGAGCGACCTGGTCGAGGCGGCCCGGCTGCGCGCCGCGCCGGTGGTGGTGGACCTGTCGCCGGGCGGGGTGGTCGGCATCGCGGGCGACCGGGCGGCCGCGCTGGCCACCGCGCGGTCCCTGCTCTGCCAGGCGGCGGTCCACTCCGGACCGGCCGATGTCACGGTCGGGGTGTTCGTCGACCCGGGCCGGGAACCGGAGTGGGACTGGTGCAAGTGGCTGCCGCACACCCGCCGGCCCGAAGGCACCGGCCGGTGGCTCGCGCACCGGCGCGAGCCGAGCGACGCCATGCTGCAGCGGCTGGCCGCCAGGGCGGGGCACGGCACCGCCCTGGTGGTACTCGATTCGGACGTGCTCACCGAGGGCAAGCGCTCCCCCGCCCGGGACCTGCTGAACGCGGCGCGGCCGGCCACCCCGGCGCCCGGACCGCCGTCCCCGCCGGTGCCGGTGGCCGGCATCGTGATCGCCGCGACCGTCGACCGGCTGCCGGCCGCCTGCGACACGGTGATCGAGATCGTGGACCCGGACGGTGACGCCACCGTGCGGCGGCCGGCCGAGGGGGTGGTGGCCGAGGACGTGCTGCTCGCCGGCCTCACCGTGGCCCGGGCCCGGGCGTGCGCGCGGCACCTGGCCCGGTTCGACGACCCCGAGCTGCGGCAGCCCGGGGCGGGACTGCCGGACGGGGTACGCCTGCTGCCGATGCTCGGCCTGCCGCGGGTCGACGCGGCGTCGGTGCGGGACCGCTGGCGGCGTACCGGACCCGCGTCCGCGGTGGCGCCGCTCGGCGTGACCGAACGTGGCGTGTTCACCCTCGACCTGGTCCGCGACGGCCCGCACGGCCTGATCGGCGGCACCACCGGCTCCGGCAAGAGCGAACTGTTGCGCAGCCTGGTGGCGGCGCTCGCCGCCCACGCCGACCCGACCCGGCTCACGTTCGTGCTGATGGACTACAAGGGCGGCGCCGCGTTCGACGAGTGTGCCCGGCTGCCGCACACCGTCGGGCTGGTCACCGACCTGGACGAGCAGTTGGGCGAGCGGGCACTGCGCGCGATGGAGGCGGAACTGCGGCGCCGGGAGCGGCAGTTGCGCGCCGCCGGCGCCGACAACCTCATCGAGTACGTGCAACGCGGCGCTCCCGAGCCGATGCCGCGGCTGATCGTGGTCATCGACGAGTTCGCCACGCTGGCGTCCGAGCTGCCCGACTTCCTCGCCGCCCTGGTCGGCGTCGCGCAACGCGGCCGTACCCTCGGGGTGCATCTGATCCTGGCCACCCAGCGCCCGTCCGGTGCGGTGAACGACAACATTCGCACCAACACGAACCTGCGGGTGGCGCTGCGGGTGCAGGACGCTGCGGACTCCGTCGACGTGATCGGCATCCGGGACGCCGCCGAGCTGAGCCGGCTGCTGCCCGGCCGGGCGTACGTGCGGTTGGGTCCGGGCGAGGTGGTGCCGATCCAGACCGCGCTGGTTACCTGCGTGAGCGCCGCCACCGAGGACGCCCCGGTGGCGGTGACACCGTTCGTCTTCGGACCGTCCACTTCGGAACCGGCCGGGCCGGACCGGCCGCTCGGCGACCGGACCGACCTGGCCCGCCTGGTCGACGCGATCGCCGAGGCGGCGGCGGACCTGCCGCCACCGCGGCGCCCGTGGCCGGAACCGCTCGGCGCCGACGTCGACCTGGCGGCGCTCGCCCCCGACCCGGACCGCGCCCTGGTGGCGCTGGCCGACGACCCGGCCCGGCAGGCGCAGTACCCGATCGGCTGGGACCCGGCCGAGGGCAACGTGCTGCTGTTCGGCATCACCGGCAGCGGAACCACCACCACGCTGCTGGCGATCGCGTTGAGCCTCGCCGCCGGCGCCGGCCCGGACAGCCTCGAGCTGTACGCCGTCGACTACGGCACCGGCGCCCTGTCGGTGCTGGACGGGCTCCCGCACACCGGCTCGGTGATCGCCGCCGACGACCGCGAACGCCAGGTACGCCTGATCCGGCACCTGCGCGCGGAATTGGACCTGCGCCGCGGCGGCCCGCCCCGGCGGCGCATCGTGGTGCTGATCGACAACCTGGCGGCGATGCGCGCCGAGTTCGACGACATCGCCGGCCTGGAACTGTTCGACGTGCTCACCCGGCTGTACGCGGACGGCACCCCGGCCGGCATCTCGTTCGCGGTGACCGCCGACCGGTTCAGCACGGTCCCGCCGGCCTGGGCGTCGGTCACCACCCAGCGCTGGCTGTTCCGCCTGCCCGACCCCTTCGACTACGTCCAGGCCGGGCTGACCCGCCGCGACGTGCCGGCCCGGACCCCCGGCCGGATGGTGGCGCTGCCCGGCGCGCTGCAGGCCCAGGTCGGCCGCCCCACCCCGTCCCCGGCGGCCGCGGTCGACGCGGTGGCCCGCAAGTATCCGGACGCCACCCGCCCGGCGCAACGGATCGGCGCGCTGCCCGGCGAGGTGCCGATCGACCGGCTGCCGCCACCCGAGGTGACCGGCGAACCGTGGCGCCTGCCGCTGGGCATCCGGGAATCCGACCTGCAGGTGGCCGGCCTGCTGCTCTACGAGGGCGAACACGCACTGGTGGCCGGCCCGGCGCGGTGCGGCAAGAGCACCGCGCTGCTGACGCTGGCGGCCGTGCTGCGCGGCCCGGCCCACGTCGCCGCGATCGGCGGCCGGCGGTCCCCGCTGCGCACCCTGGAGGAGTACGCCCCCGCACCCGAGGCGGCCGGACTGCTGGCCCGGCTCCGCACCACGCCGGGCCCGGTGGTGCTGCTGATCGACGACGCCGAGAGCATCGACGACGCGGACGGCGCGATCGCCGGGCTGCTCGCCGCGAACCGCCCCGACCTGCACGTGGTGGTGGCCGGCCGGTCGGATGCGCTGCGTTCCGCGTACGGGCACTGGACGCAGGCGGTGCGACGCTCGAAGGCCGGGATCCTGCTGCGGCCGAACATCGACCTGGACGGAGATCTGCTGGGGATGACGCTGCCACGGCGGGCGCCGGTGCGGCTGGGGGTGGGGCGCGGCTACCTGATCCACAACGGCGAGTGGGACATCGTCCAGGTCGCTAGCCCCTGACCGTCTGCGTGCCGGCCCCGGCGGACTTGCAGCTCGTCAGACGCCGCTGTTCCACTGGACGCTGGTGTTCCACTGGAGCGCTCCAGTGGAAAACCACGGCTTCAGATCTTGGAGCCGATCGCGAATCTTGGCGGCGGATGGCCCCCAGGAGGGCGATTCCGCTCCAAGATTTCACATCGCCTCCAAGATCTGCGTGCTGCGGCGCGGTATATCCGGCAACAGCATCATCAACGGTGAGCCTGAACAGGAGAATCGGCATCACGACAAGGCGAGGCACCCGAGCCGGCTCCGCCATCCTCATCGTGCTGCTGGCCGGCTGCGCCGGAAATTCCGAGACGCCACAGTACGTGCAGCCCGGTAGGTGCCCTCCGGTGACGACCGGCGCCACGGTGTCCGGGACGCTGCCGGCCGACTTCGCCGCCGTCACGGTGCGGCGATGCACGTTCACGGTGCTGCTCGTACCGCAGGCCCGGTCCGATTCGACCGGGACGGCCCGCGACGGCGGTTGGGTCTGGGAGTCCGTGCAACAAGCATCCGGCCCCCTGGATCGGCTGCTTCAGGCTCTGCGCCTGCCACCGCAGACGCAGGACGACGACTCGGGCGTGTGCCCGGCCATCGCCACGGCACCCGTCACGGTCGGGTTGACCGACAGCGCGGGCCGGACCGTACTGCCCGCCATCCCCGCCACCGCGTGCGGCATGCCGTTGCCGGACGTCACCGACGCCCTGGACGGCCTGTCCTGGACCACCGTGGAAACCCGGGCGGGCCCGGCACCGAGCCCGTCCCGATAAGACGGGGCACGGCTACCCAATCCACAACGGCGAGTGAGACATCAGCCAAGTCGCAAGACCCGTCCAGTTCCCGGAGCCGCCGGCCTTCCTCCGCGAGCACGGCAACGATCGCCGTCCGCACCTCGGCCCAATCCCCGCCCGCCACCACTGCTCCACCCTTCGGGCCATCGAACCCGTTCGCCCCGGCCGTCGAAGGTTGTCCCCGCCGTCCTACTTTCAGGGCGCGTCGATCACTTCGAGGATGTAGAGCGACAGATGGCCGCCGCAGACCGGGCACTCCTGACGGAACCGGTGTTCGCGGAGCCGGCGACCGCGATCGGAGGCGAACAGCGGATGGCCGGTGTCCACCACGATCGCCCGGATGACCGCCGCACAATGCGGACAGACGACGGACTGTGCCTCGCCGAGCAACGCCGCGCGGACGTCTTCGTCGGCGGCGGTCCCGTCGGCTACCTTCTCGTCGAGCCGGTGCAGGTCTGTGCCGTCGCTGAAGTGCAGGTAGTAGTAGAGGACCGGGAGCGAGGGCAACAACCGCATCAGGACTCGCCGCAAACGCGGGTGACCCGCGAGCGCGCGATCCTCGTTCTCGTCGAAGTTCGCGATGCCTGCACCCGCCGGCACCGGCACGCCCGCCGGAAAGTAGGTGAGCGGCCGACCTTCAAGGGTCAGGGTCAGCCCGTCCATCGCTCAACACCGATCATGTGACGGACCAGAACCTCCGACTCGCCCGCACCCGGCAGGGTCTGCGTGATGACCTCGTCCGGCCGCACCTGGGTGGTCCAGACGGTGCCGTTCGGACCGGCGAACTGTTTGGCGACAGCGGGATCGGTACTGAAAGATATCATCGAGCGCTCACCGATCTCGGCGAGTTCGGTGCCGAACTCGGCGTGTGCCTGTGCGTACATTTCCTCACTCCCCCACGCCTCGATGCCCTCGGCGTGGGCTCGCCGGGACGCCGCCATCGCCTCGTCCAACGAGCCCGTCTCCGCATAGACCCGTCGTGCCGTATCACTCATCGCCAGTCCCGTGCTGTCTGCCACCATGTTTTCCAGCACGAGCGACGTGCCGCGATAGACAGGTATGCGATCGTCGACGTCCGGTGAGATCCGTCCTGGCGCACCTAGAGCATTGCCTGGCGCCGGGGCGGCGCCGCCGGTCAGCAGGTCGGTCGCCAGCGCTCGGGGGCTGAAGATGTCGCCGCCGGTGAGGCCGCGCTCCACTCCCCCGCTGACCACCGACTCCACGCCGTTGATCAGCATTTCCCGGGCGAGCGGATTCGTCGCCGCCAGCCGGGCCGAACTCGTCAACGCCGCCGTGGCGCCCGCGCCCAGCCCGCCCGCCGCGGCGCCGACCAGGCCGTCCTTCGCTACCTGTCCCCAGTCCACCTCGCCGGTGGTGAACTTCTGGATGCCGGCGCTCGCGCCGCCCGCGATCAGCCCGCCGGACGCCGCCATCAGCGCCACCCCGGCCGGCCCGCCCACTCCGGTGAACATCAGCGCCACGCCGCCGACGATCATCGCGCCGGCGGCCAGGTACTCCCAGTTTTCGCCGACCCAGTCGGTGGTCTTCGCCCAGGCGTCGCGGCCCAGTTCGTCGCGGTAGGCGCGTAGTTCGGCGTCGGTGACCGGGCGCAGTCCGAGCGGGTCGGCGCGGTTGACCGGGTCGTTGCCGGCGTAGTGGTACGGGTTGCCGGACCAGGCGGTGCCGGGGACCGCGGGCAACGGGTCGGGGCTGAGGAAGCCGCGGGTCGCCGGGTCGTACACCCGGTTGCGCAGCCAGGTCAGTCCGGCGAACTCCAGTTCGCCGCGGAAGCCACGCCCGGGTTCGGTGCCGGCCGGCGCGCCCCACGGGTCGCGTCCGGTGCCGACCGTGCCCTGCCAGTCGGGGGCCGGCTCGGCGGTCCATGGGCCGACTATCGGGTCGTCGCCGAGCCAGCACGGGTCGCCGCCGTCCCAGAGCACCGCGCGGCCCGCGACGCCGGCCAGTTCGCCGCGGGCGTCGACGGAGACCTCCGTGGTCCGGTCGCCGTCGGTGACGGCGGCCAGCCGGCCGAAAGCGTTCCAGCGGTACGTGCGTGCGCTGCCGTCCGGCCGGGTCTCGCGCACGCGGCGGCCGGAGCCGTCGTACGCGTAGGTGGTGCCGTCGCGGGTCCGGAGTTGACCGGCCGCGTCGTAGGTGCACGTGATGTCGCCGTCGCGGATCAGCCGGCCGGCGGCGTCGTACCCGAAGGTTCGCTCCCCGGCCGCCACCAGTTGTCCGGCCGGGTCGTAGCGGAATTCGAGGGCACCGGCGGCGGCGACCCGGCCGGCCGGGTCGCGGCGTAGCCGGAGGTGGTCGCCACCGGAGCGGTATCCGGTGAGCCGGCCGTCGGTGTACTCCCAGCGGGCCCGCACCCGGGCACCGTCGGCGGCGACGATCCGGCCGTCCGCGTCCCGCCGGAACGTGACCGGGCCGGTCGCCGGGTGCCGCAGGCCGCTCAGCAGACCGCCGTCGTCGTACGTGTAGGTCGCTTCGCTGCCGTCCGGGAACACCAGCGCGGTCCGTTCGCCGTCCGGGGAGTAGCGGCGGCCCAGCACCAGGTGGTCCCGGCGGCTCTCGACCAGCCGGCCGGCCGGGTCCCAGCGCAGCCGGTGCCGGTACGAGCCGGGTTCGTCGATCCGCACCGGCCGGCCGAGCGCGTCCCGGTCGACGGTGACGGCGGGGTCCGTCCCGGCGGCGGTCGACGCGACCCGGCCGGACGCGTCGTAGGTCCAGCGTTGTTCGCGGCCGGCGCCGTCGACCCGGGCGGTGAGCCGTCCCGCCGCGTCGTAGCGGAACGTGGTGACCCGGCCCAGCGGGTCGGTGTCGGTGACCGGGCGGCCCATCTCGTCGTACCCACGGGTGGTGGTGGCGCCGAGCGGGTCGGTGACCGTGGTGAGCCAGCCGCGCGGATGGTAGGCGTACCGGGTCACGCCGCCCCTCGGGTCCTCCGCCCGCACCAGCCGGCCGGCCGGGTCGTAGGCGAACCGGCGCACGCCGCCGGCCGGATCGGTGACCGTCACCACCCGCCCGGCGGGGTCGTGGGCGAACCGGGTGACCGCGCCGCCCGGCGATTCGTGGGCGACCAGCCGGCCGCCCGCGTCGTACCGGAACAGCTCGGCGGCGCCGGACGGCCGGATCCGGGCGGCGAGCGCGCCGTCGGCGTCGTACCGGAACTCCGTACGCCGGCCGGCGCCGTCGGTGCGGGCGGTGAGGCGGCCCGCCGGGTCGTACCCGAAGGTGGTGGTCCGGCCGCCCGGCGAGAGGGTGCGGCGGACCCGTCCGGCCGAGCTGTACTCGATCCGGGTGACGCCGCCGGACGGGTCCGTGACGGTGGTGCGCCGGCCGCAGCGGTCGTAGCCGGCGCGGGCCGCGGTGCCGTCCGGCCGGACGTGCGCGACCGCGCGGCCCAGCTCGTCGTAGTCGAACGTGCTGCCGGTGCGGCCGTCGTCCAGGGCGGTCACCCGGCCCGCCGCATCGATCGTGGCGGTGTGGTGGATGCCGGCCGGGTCGATGCTGCCGACCAGGTTGCCGACCGCGTCGTACTCGCGCCTCCAGGTGGCGCCGGCCGGGTCGGTGGTGCCGGTGAGCCGGGACAGCGCGTCGTAGCCGAAGTCCCAGGTGGCGCCGTCCGCGGTGGTCAGGCGGGCCAGGTTGCCGCGGTCGTCGTACCGCCGGGTGGTGGTGTGGCCGAGCGGGTCGACGGTGGCCTCGACGGCGCCGTGGGCGCCGTAGCGGGTCTCCCGGCGGGCACCGGCCGGGTCGGTGACCGCGGTGATCCGGCCGGCGCCGGAGTACTCGTAGCGCCAGACGCCGCCGGCCGGGTCGCGCCGCTCGGTCAGCCGGCCGCGCTCGTCGTAGCCGAACCTGGTGCGCCGGCCCAGCGGGGTCACGGTGGCGATCACCCGGCCGGCCGCGTCGCGTTCGATCCGGGCCGTGTTGCCGAACGCGTCCGTGGTGGACCGCACCGCGCCGTCCGCGTCGAACGTGCACGACACGGTGACGCCGTCGGGGTCGGTGACCCGGTGGACCAGGCCGTCGCGGACCGTCAGGCGGGTGACTCCGCCTTCGGCGTCGACGATCTCGGCGGGGGTACGTTCGGCGCCCTCGTAGGAGTACCGCACGGTGGCGCCGGTCGACGCCGCCACCTCGAGGACCCGGCCGGCGTCGTCGTAGGTGTAGGTGAACGCGGCGCCGTCCGGCTGGGTGCGCCGGACCGGGCGGGACGCGGAGTCCCACGCCACCGTGGTCACGGCGCCGTTCCGGTCGGTCACGGTGACCGGGTTGCCGTGGTCGTCGTAGGTGCGGCTGAGCCGGCGCCCGTGCCCGTCCACGACGGCGAGCAGCCGCCCGTGCGCGTCGTGCAGGTACGTGTTCGCCGGGCTGTCGTCCTCCGCGCCCGCGGTCACCGTGACGCCCCCGGGCAGGTACGCGAACCGGGTCCGGTGCCCGAACCGGGAGATCTGCTCGCGCACCCGGCCGCCGTCGTCGTACATGTTGGCCGCCTCGAGCACGCCGTCCGCGTCGTGCACCGCGACCACCCGGGCGTCGGCGTCCACGTCGTACCGCCGGGCGCCGGCCGTCACCAGCCTGCCGTCGGCATAGCCGTAGTCGACGCGGCGGCCGTCGGCGGCGACCGCCGCGGTGATCCGCTCCCCGGTCCAGGTGAACTCCACCCACCGCCCGCCGGTGTGGGTCATCCGGTGCAGCCGGCCGGTGGCGTAACCGAACCGGACCGCCGTGCCGGGGCCGTGGCTCGCGGCGACCGGGCGGCCGGCCGGGTCGAACTCCCAGGTACGCCCGTCGAACCAGCGCATGGTGAGGCCGGCCGGCGTCGCGGACACCTCGACGGCGACCCCGAGCACCGGTCCGTAGCCGGCGCCCTGCCGGGGGAACAGCGCCCGCTGGCCGTCCGGGCCGGTGTACTCGGCGCCGTCCGCCCGCGCGTGCAGCCGCGCATCCGCCCACGCGGACCAGCCCGGGCCGAACGCGCCCGCGGTGTCCGACCGGCTGTTGTAGGTGCGGCGCACGGTCAGCCCGCCGGCCAGCGCGCCGGCCGGGAGCTCGGTCTCGGCGATCAGGAAGTTGCCGCTGGCCGTGTTCACCGGGTCGTCGGCGTAGCCGGAGGTGGCCGGGAAGCCGTACGCCACCGGGCTGTCGAACGTCACCGACGTCCGCCCGCCGGCCAGGCCGGCCGCGCGCAGGCTGGCGTCGATCGCGGCGTCCGGGAGCCGGGCCAGGCCGCCGTCGCCACCGGCGGCCCGGAACGCCGCGGCGATCTGGGCCACCCACCGGGCGTCGGTCTCGTTCAGATCGAGGTAGCGGCCGAACGCGCTGATCAGCGAGGTGGCGTCGAAGTGGCCCCAGCGGGTGCCGCTCAGGAATTCGCCGTACGCGGCGCGCAGGCGCTGGTCATGGGTACGCAGTTCGCTGTCGGCGGCGCGACTGTCGCGGGCGAAGGCGTCCAGGTCGTCGGGCCGCGCGGAACTGGTGCCCATCCCGGCTCATCCCCGGCTTGCCGCGATCGGCGCCGGTGAGGTGAACCGGGGCGGGGTCACCGGGTCCGGCACCGGCGGCAGGTCGTCCTCGCCGAACAGGAAGTCGCCGGCCTTCTCCAGCAGGCTCTCCTCGTCCTGCCGGCGCTGCCAGTCCCGGGCCCGCTCCCGGCGCTGCTGCTCCTCCCGGGCCAGGCGGGCGAGCTCGTCGACCTGGTCGGCGGCCTGGCGGAGCGCCGTGCCGAGTCGTTGCGCGTCACCGGTGCAGATCCGCATCCGGTCGGCGAACTCGCCGGCGTACCGGCCGCGCCACTCGGTCGCGGCCCGGCCGCCGATCGCGACCCGCCGGGGGATCTGGCCCTCGCAGTCGGTCGCGGCGGCGCGGAAGGCGGCGGCCAGCCGGGTGGCGGCGTCCCAGTCGAACGGAACGTCCTCGGCAATTCCGCGAAGATCAACCATACCTGTCCCCCGAAATGGTTGCCCCGGTGGCGGGTGTCGATGATAGTACGGTTGTACTTCATATCGGGCGACGTCAATGATCAATTAACCGGGTGGGGGGCGAAATGCCGGGACGGGTACTCTCGACCGAGCAGGCGAAGACCTCGATCCAGCAGGTCCAGGCGATCATCAACGGTGGCCTGACGGATCAGATCGCGCAGCTGGACGCGCAGGGAAAAGTGCTTTCCAACCCGGATGTCTGGGACGGTCCGCTGGCTCAGCAATTCCGCGATCAGACGTGGCCGGAGACCAAGGCCGCGCTGGACAAGGCGAAACAGGAATTGGATCAATTGCGCGATCAGTTGCAGAAGATCGCGCAGAACATCATGACCGCGGGCGGCGGCGCCTGACCCATGGCGGAGCCGGAACCGCTCGGTCGCGACTACCTGCTGCACGAGGAGATCGGCCGCGGGGCGCTGGCGGTCGTCCGGCGGGCCACCAGCCGGCAGGGCGGCGGGGTCCTGGCCGCGAAACTTCTCAAGCCCGAGTACGCCGGCGACCGCCGGGTGCGTGAGCTGTTCCTCCGCGAGGAGGCGGCGCTGCGCGAGCTGGAGCACCCGTCCATCGTGGGCGTCCGGGACCTGGTCGTGGAGCGCGGCCGGCTGGCGCTGCTGATGGACTACGTGGACGGCCCGAACCTGCGCCGGTACCTGGCCGACTTCCGCGGCCGGCTGCCCGCCGCGGACGCCGCCTGGGTCGCTGCCCAGGCCGCCGCGGCGCTGGCCGTGGCGCACGTCCAGGGCGTGGTGCACCTCGACCTCAAACCGGAGAACATCCTCGTGGTGCGGGGTACGGACCCGGTACGCATCCGGATCTCCGACTTCGGCGTGGCGGCGTTGCTGCTCGACGCGGACGCCGCGGTGGTCGGCGGCACACCGGGCTATCTGGCCCCCGAGATCGTCCGGGGCGGCCCGCCCACCGCCGCCGCGGACGTGTACTCGCTGGGCGTGGTGCTGCGCGAGATGCTCGGCGGCGACCTGCCGGAGCCGCTCGCCGAACTGGCCGCCGGCGCTCTCGCCGAGGACCCGCGGAGCCGCCCGTCGGCACGAGCGCTGGCGATCCGGCTCCGGGACGCCCGGATCACCATCCTCGGCGGCGGCACCGCCCCGGCGGGGACCGGCCCAGCGGGGACCGGCCCGGCGGCAGCCGGCCCAGCGGTGACCGGGGCTGCGGTGACCGGGGCTGCGGCCGGTGAGCAACGGGACACCCGGTTGCGGCCCGGTGTCGCACCCGGAGTGGCCGGGCCGTCGCTCGTACCCCCGGCTCCGCCGTCGCGGTGGCGCCGTGGTCCGCTGCTCACCCTGGCCGCCGGCGCGGTCCTGGCCGCCGTGCTGGCCGGCCTGACCGTGGCCGCCGCGGCCGGGCCGGAGGACCCGGACGACCCGGTGGCGGCGCCGCCACCGGCCATCGCGACGTCCGCCACCACCCCGGCGGCACCCACCGGCAGCGCCGGGGCGCCGGCCGTCCTCCCGCCCACCACACCGCTCGCCGCCAGCACGCCGGCCGACCGCACCCGGGCCACGTTCGCCGGCCGGGTGCCGGGCGCCGGCACGCTGGCCATCTCGGTGCGCGACGGCGTCGCGATCGCGTACGTCTGCGACGGCGCCCGGATCGAGTCCTGGCTGAAGGGCACCGCGGTGGCCGGAAAGCTCTCGCTGACCGGCAAGGGCGGAGCCCGGATCAGCGCGACCTTCGACGCGCGGCGGGCCCGCGGCACGGTGACCGTGGCGGGCCGGACCAGCGACTTCGACATCCGGGTCGCGAAGAAGCCGTCCGGGCTCTACCGGGCCGCCGCGCAGGTGCGCAACGCCCGGGTGGTCGGCTCCTGGATCGTGCTGCCGGACGGCAGTCAGGTCGGCGTGCTGACCGCGGACGAGGTGCCCCGCCCGGCGCCGCCGTTGAACGTCGCCGGCGGTACCACCACGGTGGACGGGGTCGCCGTGACCACCTCGACGATCGACGTCGACACCGGCGCGGGCTTCTGACCGTGCGGGCCGTCGCATGGCTGCCGGTCGCGGCCGGGACCGGGGTGGCCGTCGCGCTGGGCGTGTACGGCCGGTTCCACGAGCCGCCCGCCACCGTCGACCTGGCCGGTCTCCTGCCGCCGCTGACCGCCAAGGTGTGGCTGGCCACCGTCGCCGTCCTGCTGGCCGTGCTGCAGCTGCTGTCGGCGCTGGCCATCTACGGCCGGCTGGGCGGCCTCGACGCCCCGCCGTGGACGGCGGCCGCGCACCGGTGGTCCGGCCGGCTCGCGTTCGTGCTGTCGCTGCCGGTCGCGGTGCACTGCCTGTACGCGCTGGGCCTGCGCGCCGACGACTCCCGGGTGCTGGTCCACTCGCTGTGCGGCTGCCTGTTCTACGGAGCGTTCGTCACCAAGATGCTGACCCTCGGCCGGCCCGCGGGCGACGGCCCGGGGTGGGCGCTGCCGGCGGCGGGCGGCGTGGTCTTCACCGCGCTCACCGGTGCCTGGCTGACCTCGGCGTGGTGGTTCTTCACCCGCTGATTTACATCTTTCTATCGAACAGGTACGGTCGCCGCAGCTATGGGAGCGCTCCCACGCTCCCTGTCCCCGACGCAGCAACGCTGCGGACATCCCCCATATGACGGAGTTCGTCATGCGCAGACTCACCATCGCCGCGGCCGCGGCCGTTGCGGTCGCCGCCTCCGCGGCGGTCGTCATCGCCCAGCCGGCCAGTGCCGAAACCGCGGCCTTCACCGTGGTCAATTCCTGGAACAGCGGGTACGAGGGCCGCGTCACGGTCACCAACGACACCCCCTCGACCATCACCACCTGGCAGGTCCGGCTCACCCTGCCGGCCGGCACCACGGTTGCCAGCTCGTGGAACACCACGCACACCGCCTCGGGCAACACCTACACGTTCACGCCGGCCGCCTGGAACGGCACCCTGGCCAGCGGCGCGTCGGCCAGCTTCGGATTCACCGCCAACGGCAGCGGCCAGCCCACCGGCTGCGAGATCAACGGCCGGGCCTGCGGCAGCTTCCCCACCCCGACGCCCACCGTGAGCACCCCGGGCAGCAGCGTTCCGCCGCCGCCGACCGGCACCACGCCGGTCGCGATCAACGGCCAGCTGCGGGTCTGCGGCGTGAACCTGTGCAACCAGTACAACCGGCCGATCCAGTTGCGCGGGATGAGTTCGCACGGTCTGCAGTGGTTCGCCGACTGCTACAACAACGCCTCGCTGGACGCGCTCGCCACCGACTGGCAGTCCGACCTGTTCCGGATCGCAATGTACGTGCAGGAGCAGGGCTACGAGACCAACCCGAGCGCGTTCACCAACCGGGTCAACAGCCTGGTCGACATGGCGCAGGCCCGCGGCATGTACGCGCTGATCGACTTCCACACCCTGACCCCGGGCGACCCGAACTACAACCTGGACCGGGCGAAGACGTTCTTCGCCGCGGTGTCCGCCCGCAACGCCGCCAAGAACAACGTCATCTACGAGATCGCGAACGAGCCGAACGGGGTCAGCTGGGCCGGCATCAAGAGCTACGCCGAGCAGGTCATCCCGGTGATCCGCGCGAACGACCCGGACGCCGTGATCATCGTCGGCACCCGCGGCTGGTCGTCGCTGGGCGTGTCGGACGGCGCCACCTCGGCCGAGATCGTCAGCAACCCGGTCAACGCCACCAACATCATGTACACGTTCCACTTCTACGCGGCGTCGCACAAGGACAACTACCGCGCCGAGGTGGAGCGGGCCGCCGCCTCGCTGCCGCTGTTCGTCACGGAGTTCGGCACGGTCACCTACACCGGCGACGGCGGCGTCGACACCGCCAGCAGCACGACGTGGCTGGACCTGCTGGACCGCCTGAAGATCAGCTACGCGAACTGGACGTACTCCGACGCCGACGAGGGCAGCGGCGCGTTCCGGCCGGGCACCTGCGGCGGCTCGACGTACGCGGGCACCGGCGTGCTGACCGACTCGGGCACGTTCATGCGCAGCCGGATCCGTACCCCGGACAACTTCCCGACCAGCTGACCCACCCGCACTCCGCCGGGAGCCTCGCCCACCTCGGGCCGGGCTCCCGGCGCCGTACTCCGGTCAGATCCCGGCGGCCGGCGGTCAGCGCGGCGGACCGAGACCCCGGACGCCGAGCACCGCCCGCAACCGCGGCCACACCCCCCGCCGCGCCAGCCCGCGCCGCACCGCGCGCACCGCCGCCCACGCCTCCCCCACCTGACGTTCGTCGGCGGACTTCCCGCTCCACAACGTCCGGTCCAGCGCCACCCCGAGCCGCCGGATCTCCACGGCCACCCCCGGATCGGTCAGCCCCGCGGCCAGATCGCGCGGGGTCATCGCGGGCGGAGCCGCCACCCCGTACGCCCGCAGTCGGTCCCGCGCCTCCTCCCACGCGCCCACCACCGCACCGGCACCCGCCCGGCGGCGCCGGCGCCAGGACCGCACCGTCCACGCCGCCGGGATCACCACCGGCCAGCACACCAGCGCCAGGACCGGCACGATCAGCAGCGCCGACCAGGGCACCGGCGCGCCGCCCCGCCGGACGGCCGGGGCCGGTACCTCGGGCAGCGGGGCGGGCAGCGGCGGGTCGCGCAGGTCCTCCGGGGCGGGCAGTTCGGCACGGGCCCGGTCGGTCGTGGCGGCCAGGCTCTCGCCGGTGGGTGCCGACACCGCCGCGCCCGCCGGATCGAGCGCCACCCAGCCGACCCCCTCGACGGCCACCTCCGGCCAGGCCAGCGCGTCGCCGTTGCGGACCGTGTACCAACCGTCCGGACCGGGAGACTCGGGGGTGCGGAAGCCGACCGCCATCCGGGCCGGGATGCCGTGGATCCGGGCCAGGGCGACGTACGCGGCCGCGAACTGTTCGCTGGTTCCGCGCCGGGTCCGCTGCAGGAACCTGACGAGCTGCGGCCAGGCGTGCCCGGTGGGCAGATCGTCGCCGACCGCCAGCCGGTAGTTGCGGCGGAAGTGGCTCTCCAGCACCAGCGCGGTCCGGAAGGACGGCCGGATCCCGCCGGTGGCCCGCGCGGCCAGGTCCGTCATGTCGGGCGGGGCGATGCCGACCCCGCCCAGACCGCCCAGGGCGGTCGAGTCGACGGCCGCGTCGGCGAGTGCGCCGGGGTCGGCCCGCGGTTCCCACCAGTCCAGGTCGTAGCGGACGGGTCCGTCGTCCCCGGACCGGATCAGCGTGCCGTGGCGCTCCGCCACCAGCGGCGCGACGCCGCCGACCGCGGCCGGCCAGGTCTGGCTGGGCAACCACGGCCCGCCGACGTCGGTGACCTCGACCGTGGCCGTGCGGCGTTCCGCCGGCACGGTCACCTCGGGCCCGGGCGGCAGTTCCGCGCCGAGCCGCCGGTAGGTCCCCGGCGGCCGCCAGTTGACGCCGTCGAACTCGTCCAGCACGACCAGCGGCCAGCGGTCCGGCGGCGCGACGCCACGGAACCGGAACACCGGCGTGCCGGGGTCGGTGAGCCGGCGGGCGAGGTCGTCCAGCGGGCTGGTCACCTGCAGCGCGACGAGCGGCGCGGCCTGGCCGTGGCGGAGCGCGTACCGCGGCGGCCCGGCCGGCAGCAGCAGTCCGGCCAGGACCGCCATCGCCACCGCCCCGAACGCGGGTGCGGCGAACCGTAGCGGTGGCGACGACCCGCCGGCCCGGACCGCGGACAGCAGGGCGCCGGCCACGGCCGTGTAGAGCAGGGCGGCGACCACCGCGGGCCCGGCCGGCGCGGCCGCGTAGAGCTGGGTGAAGAGCACCAGCGCCAGACTGGGTACGAGCGCGGGCAGCGGCCCGCTCAGGTGATGCAGCAACTCCACGCCGAGGACGGCGGCCGCGACCACCAGCAGCGGGACGAACAGCAGCAGCGCCGGATCCGGGCGGGCCGGCCAGGTGGACTGCAGGGCCAGGCGCCAGGACTCGGTGACGCCGGCCGCGATCGCCCGCCCGGTCGCGGCGGTGGGCAGGCCGGCCATCGTGGTCGGCCACGCCACCGTCTCGGCCACGACCAGCAGTCCGGCGCCGGCGGTCAGCAGCGGACGCCACGCCGCCGGCCCGGACCCGGGACGGCAGAGCAGCGCCACCAACAGGACACCCGCCGCCGGCCCGGCGACCGGCAGGAGCAACGCGGGTACGCCGAACACCGGCGCGAACAGCATCCCGGCGACGACGGCGGCGAGCACCACGCACACGGTCGCCGGAATCGGCCGGCGGTTCACCGGTTCGCCTCGTTCCACCGGCGTACCGCCTGCTCCGCGTCCGCCGCGCGGATCACCCGCCGGGTCGCCTCGCCCGGGTCGGGTGCCGGACCGGTCGCCGGGCCGAGCAGGATCAGCACCGCCCCGGGAAGGCCCGCTCGCGGCCCGGCGGTGATCACCACGAGGTCTCCGCCGGCGCGGCGGGCCTGGGCCGGCACCAGGGCGGTGTCCGCGGTGGCCCGGTCCTGCCGGAGTTCGGACAGCGCGTCCAGCATCGGGCGGATCGCGTACGGGCCGTCCACCGCCGACTCCCGGCCGGCGGAGGTGATCAGCCGGGCCGGATGCCCGGCCCGGGCCGACGCGCTCAGCAGCGACGCGGCCACGTCGACCGCCTCGTCGAAGTCGGCGGCGGTGAGGATCCCGTCCCGGGTGTCGAGCAGCACGGTGAGCCGGCTCCGCCGGGGGTCGGACAGGTCCCGGACCATCAGCCGGCCGGTCCGCGCGGTCGCCTTCCAGTGCAGGTGGCGCACCTCGTCGCCGGGCACGTACTCGCGGACGTCGCGCAGGTCCGCGGAGCCGCGGCGGGACTCGTCGACGGTGCCCTCCTCGTGCACCACCCGCCGCCGGCCGCTCGCCGGGGGCTGCGCCGGCCACTGTCGCGGGTGCACCCGGACGGTGGCCCGGTCCCCGGCCGTCACCCGGCTGCGGGCCAGTCCGAACGGGTCCGCCCGCTCGACCACCAGCGGGCCCACGGTGAGCCGGCCGCGGCTGCCGGTGGGCAGGTGGTAGTCGCGGGTCGCCTCCTCGTCCGGCGCGAGGTCGCCCAGCGGGAGTACCCGGGCGTCCCGGCCGAGGGCGTCGGTGGCCAGCAGCCCGACGAGCCGGCGGGCTCCGGTGTTGCGGACCCGCAGGCGCGCGGTGGCCGGACGGCCCCGTTCCACCAGCTCCGGGTGGATCGACCGGCCGGCCTGGACGGTGGGCGGGCGGGACGTGGTCAGCAGCGCGGCCAGGACGACGCCGAGGAACGCCGCGCCCAGCGCCACCGGCAACGGGTAACGCCCCCACCAGCCGGACACCACCAGCAGCGCCGCGACGGCGAGCACGGCGATCCCGCGCCGGGTCAGTCGCACGGTCAGTGGCCGGCGCCCGTCAGCGGCGTGGCGGTGGCGGTGAGCACGTCCGCGACCACGTCCGCGGGCTCCCGGAGGGCCAGCTCCGCCTCGGCGGTGAGCACCAGCCGATGCGCCAGTACCGGCACCGCGACGTCCTTGATGTCGTCGGGGGTGACGAACGCGCGCCCGTCGATGACCGCCCGTGCCTGCCCGGCCCGGATCAGCGCGATGCTGCCCCGCACGCTGGCGCCGTAGCGCAGCGACGGGTGGGTCCGGGTGGCCGCGGTCAGGCGTACCGCGTATTCGGCCACCGCGTCGTCCACGTGCAGCGACCGTACCTCGGCGATGGCCGCCCGCAGGGCGACGGTGTCGACCACCGGACGCAGGTCGTCCGGGCTTTCCCCGGCCCGGTCCCCGAGGACCACCCGGACCTCGGACTCCAGATCGGGGTAGCCCACCGAGAGTCGCATCAGGAACCGGTCCAGCTGGGCCTCGGGCAGGCGGTACGTGCCCTCCAGCTCGACCGGGTTCTGGGTGGCGATGACCAGGAACGGCCGCGGCACCTCGTGGGTCTCCGCGTCCACCGTCACCCGGCGCTCGCTCATCACCTCGAGCAGCGCGGACTGGGTCTTGGGCGTACCCCGGTTGATCTCGTCGGCGACCACCACGTTGGCGAAGACGCCGCCGGGGTGGAACTCGAACCGTTCGTCCTTCTGCCGGTAGATGGTGACGCCGGTGATGTCGCCGGGCAGCAGGTCGGGGGTGAACTGGATCCGGCGCCAGGACCCGCCGATGCTGCGGGCCAGGCACCGGGCCAGCGACGTCTTGCCGAGCCCGGGCACGTCCTCGATCAGCAGGTGCCCCTCGGCGAGCAGCCCGGCCACCGCCTGCCGGACCAGTTCCGGCTTGCCGCGGATGATCCGCTGCACGTTGTCGATGAGCCGGGTGGCGATGCGGGTGGCGGTCATGACGGTTCCCCGCTGGGCCAGGGGTAATGGTTGGATTCCATGCCGTCCACGACGACCCAGATTTCCTGGTCATTGGTGTCGATCGGGAACCGGTCGTCGACGGTCAGGTTGCCCTCGTTGTCGGTGGTGAGATTGGCGCCGGGGTTCCACGTGCCGCCCCATCGGGACCCCCACGGATCGATGTCGTACGCCGTGTTCGGCTCGAAACCGCGCATCTCGATCAGGATGAACGCGCACCCCGGCGGCAAACAGTCGGGCTCGTGGGTGGTGGTGGCGCCGCGGGACACGGTGATGCTGCGGGGTGGCAGCACGGTCGCGTCGATGGTGGCCGCCACGCCGCGGCCGACCGCGTTCTCCGCGCTCACGGTGATCCGGTAGGTGGCGCCCCGGGTGAGGCCGGTGAGCGTCATGGTGCGGGCGTCGCCGGGCTGGACCGCGCTGCCGCCCGGGTTTCCGGCCGACTCCCAGGCCACGTGGTACGCGCTGATGGCGGCGCCGTTCGACCCGGCGGCGCCCCAGGTCAGCACGAGCGTGTCGGCACGGCGGGTGGCGGTCAGCCGGGCCGGCATGGTCGGCCGGGTGGCCGGCAACGCATCCTGTCCGGGACCCGGGTCGCCGCCCTCCCCTGGTGGTGCGCCGGTGGGCGCGGTGTTCGGCGCGGTGGTGGGGCCGGACGACTCGGGCGCGGATCCGGACGGCGGCCTCGACGACCGGGTCGGATCCGAGGTCGGCGGGCGACCGGTGGGCGAGGTCGCGGTTGGTCCGGTGGTGTCCGGTGCGTCGGGCGAGCCGGGTGCGGTCGACGGGTCCGTCGCACCGGGCGTGCCGGGCGCGTCCGGTGCGCCCGTGGCACCGGGTGAGCCGCCCGGCCCGGGCGCTCCGGCGCCGGCCAGTGTCACCGTGGCGGACCGGCCGGCGTCGTCGACCACCATCACGTGCCGGCCGAGGTCGCCCTCGACGTAGATACGGCCGTCCTGGCCCCGGTTGAGCCGCGGGCGGCCGATGCCGGCCGGCATCGGGGCCACCTGCTGGACGCGGCCGGCGCTGTCGAAGGTGTGCAGTTGCCCGCGCCCGACCTCCAGCAGCGCCACCGAGGACCGCCCGGCCGCCGGCGCCGCGTACCGCCCGGCGGGCAACCGCACCCCGAGCGGCGCGGCGGCCGCCCGGTCCGTGCCCAGGCCGGAGCCGTCCAGCAGGTGCAGGCGGCGCGTGCCCGGGTCGAGGACGGCGATCCGGCCGTCGAGGTCGGAGACGGCGGCCTGGGCGGTGGCCGGGAGGTCCACCCCGACGCTCCGCGGCCGGCCCAGCCGGGCCGAACCGTCCAGCGGGGTCAGCGTGTCCGCCACGGTGTCCAGGAACGCGACCGTGTCGCCCACCACGGTCAGGGCGCCGGCGTGCCCGTCCGGCGTCCGGGCCGAACAGGACACCTGGTCGGCGTCGGGGGCGAGGTGGCAGAGCAGCCCGGCGTCCGTGCGGTGCAGCCACAACGTGCCGTCCGGGGCGGCCGCGGGCGGGCCCAGCGGACCGCCGGCCCGGATGGTGGCCGGCTCGCCACCCAGCCGGACCACGGCGCCGGCCTCGCGGTAGACCAGGTACGGGCCGCCGCGCGCCTCGACCGCCACCGGGCGTTCATCGGCCGGCGGGCGCAGCGTCTGCTCGACGGCGAGGCTGGACTTGTCGAACCGGCGGACGCTCTTGCGGCCCACCACGTACCCGCTGATCTCGCCCTCCACCACCTCGCTGTCCGGCTCCAGGCCGGTCACCCGGACCCGGGCGTCGACCGTGCGGGTGGTGTCGTTGACGTGCACCACGGAGTCCGTGCCGGGGCTGGTGAACCAGTGCCCGATCTGGTTGAAGCGGAGCCCGGTGAAGTCGGTGCCGGCACCGGAGACGGCGGCGGTCGCGGCCACCAGGCACACCGCGAGGAGCACCACCAGCGGCAGCCGACCGCGGTGCTGCGCGCGCATCGTCCGGGTCCACGTCACCACCCGGCGAGCATAGAAGACGGTGTACATGATCGGTCCACTGCCGATACAACGGTCAGGCATCACCGCTCGGCAGCACCAGTTCGAAGATGGCGCCGCCCTCCTCGGCGTTGTAGACCCGCAGCGTGCCGCCGTGCGCCTGGGCCACCCAGCGCACGATGGACAGGCCGAGGCCGCTCGACCCGCCGGTGCTGCTGAACCGGTCGAACGTGGAGCGGGCCAGCTCGGGGTCGATGCCCGGGCCGTGGTCCGCCACGATGATCCGGCCGCCCGCCACGGTGATGTGCACGACCGCCGCCTGACCGGGCACCCGGCCGTGCCGGACCGCGTTGTCCAGCAGGTTGGCGATGGCCCGCTGCAGCAGGGCCGGGTCGGCCTCCACCTTGGTCGGCGCGGTGGCGAGCGTGATCTGCGCGCCGTCCGCGGGCGTCTCGTCGACCACCGTGGTGACCAGCTGGTCCAGCCAGACCGGCTCGACGGCCAGCGGATCGACGCCGGCGGCCAGCCGGGCCCGGATCAGCACGCCGTCGATGATGGTGCCCATCCGCTGCGCCAGGTCCACGGTGCGCGGCAGCAGTTCGGTGCGGCGGTCCGGGTTGAGCAGGGCCGCCTCGGCCAGCGCCCGTAACGCCGCGACCGGTGTCCGCAGGTCGTGCGCGGCGTCCGCGAGCAGCGCCTCCTGCTGCTCCAGGACGCCCACCACCGGGCGTACCGCGCGGGCCGCCAGCAGGTGGCTGGTGGCGCCGACCGCGGCCAGCAGCAGCACGCAGCCGCCCACCAGCAGCAGCACGAACCGGCGGTGGGCGGCCCGGGCCGGACCGGCGTCGGCCAGCGCCACCACGGCGCCGACGAACTGCCCGTTCGACTTGCGGAACGGTTCCACGCCGATCCGTACCGGCCGCCCGTCGGTGCCGGTGAGGTTCGCGTTGAGCAGCCGCCCGGTGGCCACCGCGTCGGCGGCCCACCCGGCCAGCACGGCCCGGTCCACCGCCGCGCAGTCCAACTCGCTGACGTAGCCGGTGAACCGCTCGGTGGCCCCGGGCAGGATGGCGAACTCGGGGCAGCCCCGGCTCAGCTCGTCCTCCGCCACGTCCACCGTGTTCACCGTGCCGTCGTACCCGACCAGCCGCACCACGCTCGCGGTGACCCGGCGCAGGTTGCCGTCCAACTCGGCCTCCCGCTCGGCGGTGTCCGCGCGGATCAGCAGCGTGCCGAGGACCAGCAGGCCGATGGTGGCGGCCCCGCACGACCACACGGTGATCCGCCGCGGCAGCCGGCGCAGGTGGCCCAGCGCCGAGCCGGTCACGAGGCCGCGGGATCGATGGTCATCCGCTGGAGCGTAGGCCCTCCGGTCACGTCGGCGACAGCCGGAGCACGGCCTTGCCGTCGGCCACGGACAGCACCTCGATGCGCAGCCGGTTCAGCGTGAGCCGGGTGCCGGTCGTCCCGCCGGCCTGCATCATGCCGTCCTCGGCCACCACCCGGACCCGATCCGGTCCGGTGATCGAGACGGTCAGCCCGGCCAGCCCGACGTTCTTCCGCAGCGGGATCACGGTGCGGCGGCTCACCTGGATCTCGCAGGTGCCGTCGTAGCACGGCTTGACGTCGGTGCCGGCCGACACCGGCGGCCGCACGCTCGGTGTGGCCGGGGGCGGGGCGCTCGGTGCGGTCGGCGGCGCGGCGGACGGCGCGGTCGCCGGGCCGGACGGGACCGCGAGCGGGCGGGTGTCCGGCTCGCCGGCGGCGCAGCCGGCCGCCGCGCCGAGCAGCACGGCGGCGCCGAGCAGCGCCCGCACCGGCCGGTTCACGGTTTCGCCCAGTCCGGTTCGGTGGACCACGGGTCCGGTCCGGACGGCCGTTCCACCGCGTCCCGGGGATCCGGCCCGTGCCGGTTCGGCCCGCGCTCCCCGGGCAGCAGGAGCAGCACCAGCAGCGCGATGCCGCCGAACGGGATGAACACGATGAGCTGCAGCCAGCCGGACTGCCCGGTGTCGTGCAGCCGCCGGGCGGCCAGCGCCACGCCCGGCACGATGGTGCCGAGGTAGTAGAGCGAGAACAGGGCGGAGAGCGCCTCCTGCCACACGGCCAGGCCGAGCAGGCCGGCCAGCACCAGCAGGTGGATCAGCACGAACATCCAGTACTCGCTGCGGCCGGCGCGGCCACGGAAGTCGACGTACCGCCGGAAGGCGGACAGGTAGGGTCCCAGCACACCGCTCGTCATCACACCTCCCAGGAGAGGTCGTCGGGAAAGGCCGAGTCGCGGAGGTACGCGGTGAGCGCCCGCTCCACATCGGCCCGGCGGAGCAGCCACCGCATCGGCGTCGGCGTGGGCTGGCCGCCCAGCGTCGGCACGATCTCACCGCTCGCCTCCGGGTCGCCCACCAGTTGCTGGAAGTCGCCCTCGTGGTGCCGGGTCAGCAGCCAACCGGCCGCGGTGACGGCCACGATGACCTCGGCCTCCTCCGTCTCGGCGTCGAGTCCGAACGAGAGGGTGGTCTCCTCCCGGCCCGCCCACTCGTCCAGCAGCCACCCGACATCGTCCGGACCGGCGACCGTCCGCTCCACGCGGTCGTGACCGGATGACTCCACCAGCACGCGCATCAGACGCTCTCCCGCAGGGTCCGGTATCCGCCGCCGCGGACGTACTGCCCGAGGTATCCGTTCGGGCCGACCACCGTCAGCGTGTCCAGGTTCAGATCCTTGGCATAGCCGGCCAGGCTGGAGCGACAGTAGCGGCAGGGTACGAGGCCGTCCACGTACAACGTCGCGTTTCCGCCGGCCGCCTGCGCCCGGGCCGCCTGCCCGAAGGCGTCGCCCTCGGCGTGCGTCATGGACTGTGGCGTCACCCCGGCCGGGCGCGGGTTGACCTGGCCGTGCCCGCTGATCCCGTAGAACTGCTGTCCGCCGACGTCGAGCCGGGACAGCACCACACTGTCCCCGGGCGGGGCGCCCAGTCCCTGGCGCATCCGGGCCAGGTCGTCCAGCCCGCCGCAGTTGTGCACGAGCACCGCGGTGGTACCCGCCGACACGTAATAGGTGTGCAGGTCCGCGACGGTCAGGTTGTGCACCGTGGCGGCGGCCCGGTACGTCCGGGTGGAGACGACCTGCACGGTCCGCCCGGCGTCGGTGCGCAGCCGGGTCCGGGGCGCCAGCCGGTCGGCGTCGACCCAGGCGGCCCGGTCCGGGGCCCAGAACGGATGCCGGGCGGTGGCGGTCAGCACCTCGGTGCGGTCGCCGAGCGGGCCGTCGACGTCCACCACGACGTCCACGAGCGTCTTGTCGCCGGTGCCGGTGATCAGCCGGGTGACCGGCCGGGCCGCGGTGACCCCGGTGCCGGGATCGGTCGCCACCACCAGCTCGCCGAGGCGCACGTCCTCGATCGGCCGCCGGGTGCCGTCGGCCAGCAGCACGGGCGTACCCGGTACGAAGCTGTTCGCCAGGTTGCAGGTCGGGGCGAGGTCGGCCCGGGCGAGCAGCTCGTCCATCCGGCGACGCGCCGCGGCGGAGTCGTCCAGGAACTTGAACAGCTTGGGCACCAGCGCGAACAGTTCCGGGGCCGCCTTGAGGGCCTTGCCGAACGGCAGCAGACCCACGATGGTCCACAGGCAGGCCTCGATGTTTCCCTCGCCGATGCACCGTTGCAGATCGGCGATTCCGGTGAGCTCGAGGAACAGCTCCGGGGCGGTCTCCCGCAGGAAGTCGAGTACGCCCTTGTTCGCCAGGGCCTGCGCGTCCCGCAGTTCCTGCTGTTCGGCCGGACTGAGTGCAGCCAACGTGTCGGCCGACGGCGGGGGCGCGTTGCCGGCGGCGGCCAGTTCGGTGAGCCGCTTGCGGTCGGCCTCCTCCGCGCGCTGGGCGGCGGCCTGTGCCTCCACCGCGTGCTGCAGCGCCTGGGTGGCGGCCGCGGCGGCGCTGTCGGCGTACTCCTGGGCCTTGGTCGCGGCGCGCTGCGCGGTGGCCGCGTCCGCCTCGGCCGCGGTGGCCGCGGTCCGGGCGGCCTCGGCCTCGCCGGCCGCGGCCCGAGCGGCGCCGGCCGCCCGGTCGGCGTCCTGACGCGCCGCGGCGGCGCTGCGCCCGGCGATGTTCGCGTCCCGGGCGGCCTCGTTCGCCGCCGCCCGCGCGCCGCGTGCGTCCTCCCGGGCCTGGGCGTCCGCCCGGCCGGCGCTGGCCGCCGCGGTCCGGGCGGCGGCACCGTCGGCCGCCGCCTCCGCGGCGGCGCGCTTCGCCTCGGCCGCCGAGGTGGCCGCGTCGGCGGCCGACCGGGCCGCCGCGGCCGCCGCGTCGAAGGCCGGCTTCACCTGGGCGTTGGCGTTCCGTGCGGCCTCCGCGGCGAGCCGGGCCGCTTCCACCGCCTCGGTCGCCCGGGCGGCCGCCGCCGCGGCCTGCTCGGCGCCGATGGTCCGGGCCTGCTCGACCACCTGGGCGACGAAGTCGGCGTCGATGTCCGCGCCGGTGAACGCGGTGACCATCCCGATCGCCGCGTTGTGCGGCTCCGCGATGCCCGCCGACGAGGCGCGCGCGGCGGACGCGGCGGTCACCGCGATCTCGGCCTGCGCGGCCGCGGCGACGGCCTCGGTGGTGGCCGCCTCCGCCTCCGACTGGGTCCGTTGCGCGGCCCACAGTGCCTGCACCGACTCGTTCGCCGCCTGCTCGGCCAGGCGCACCGCGGCGTTCGCCGCCTCGGCGGCCCGGGCCTCCTGTGCGGTGGCCTCCGCGGCCCGCGCGTCGGCCTCCAGCCGGGCCTGGTGCGCGACCTTCGCCTCGGCCTCCGCGCGATCCGCGGCGGCGTCGGCCCGGGCGGCTGCCGCCTGGGCCTGGCGGGCGGCGGCCTCGGCCCGGCTCGCCGACCGGTGCGCCTCGGTGGCCGCGGATCCGGCGTTCGCCGCCGCGCCGGTGGCGGCGTGCGCCGAGGCCCGGGCGTTGCGGGCCGCGGTGCCGGCGGAGGTCGCGGCCCGCCCGGCCGTGTCCGCCTGGCGTTGCGCCTCCTCCTTGTCGGCGCCGCTCGCCATGGCCGCCGCCATCGCGGCCCGGGCCTGCGCCTCGGCGACCCGGGCCTGGTGCTCCCGCTCCGCCTTGAGCGCGGCGTCCCGGGCCAGTTCGGCGCGGTTCTCCTGCTCCCAGGCCCGGTCGTCGGCGGCCGAGGCGGCGCTTTCCGCCTGCTGGGCGCGCCGCCGTGCGTCCGCCGCCACCTGCGCCTGCGCGTCCGCGTTCCGGCGCGCGTTCGCCGCGGCCGCGGCCTGCCGTTCGGCGGTGGCGCGGTGGGTGGCCGTGTCGGCCCGTTCCTTCTCCGCGGTCTGCCGGGCGGCCCGGGCGGTCGCCGCCTCCGCCTCGGCGGTGCGCCGGTGCTGCCGGGTCCGTTCCGCGGCGGCCCAGGCCCGCGCCTCGGCGGCCTGGGCGGCCTCGCGGGCCTGCTTCGCCCGCGCCGCCGCCGTCTTGGCCGCGTTCGCCTGTGCCCGCGCCGCATCGGCAAGCCTGGCCGCAGCGGCGGCGTGTTGTTCGGCGTGCGCCCGCCACTGCACGGCCTGCCGCTCGTGCGCCTCGGCCCTGGCCTGCGCGGTCTGCGCGTTGTTCGTGGCGATGGTGGCGTCGACCGCGTGCGCCGCCGTGGTCGCGGCACCGACCGCCGCGGTGGCGGCCTGGTGCATGCCCTGCACGATCAGCGACCATTCGGCGCCGTAGGTGAGTCCGGTGTCGACCAGCGTGTCGGCCGCCGCCACCGCGGCGGTGGCGGCGCTGCGCGCCCGCTCGGCGGCCTGCTGCGCGGCGGCGAGCTGGGCGGTCGTCTCGCCCTTCGCGACGTTCAGCCGGGTGGCCTTGGTGGCGGTGGGTTCGCCGCCGGCCAGGATGCGCTCGGCGGACCGGGCCGCGTTGGCGGCACCGGCCATCGCGTTCGCGGACCGTTGCAGTTCCCGGACCGCGTTGCCGTGCGCCCGGAGCAGGTGCCCGCGGGCCTCCGCCGCCCGCGCCGCCCGCTGGGCCAGGTCGGACAGTTCCTCGGCGGCCTTGTTGCGTGCCTCCAGGTCCTGCAGGTACCGCTCGCGTTCGGCCGCGTCGGCGTTCGCCGCGGTCAGGTAGCCGCCGTTCCAGAACGCCTCGACCGCGGCGTCGTCGCCGGCCACGGCGGCCTCCGCGGCCCGCTTCAGGTGCGACTCGGCCGGGGCCGAGGCGGCCAGCTGGGCGGCCCGTTCCCGGCGGAGGGTACGGCGCTCCCGTTCCGACTTGGCGGCCTGCTCGTCGCGGTCCCGGGCGATGTCCGCGCCGTACGCCAGGAACGCGGCCCGGTCCTGGTCGGTGCCGCGCAGCACCCGGGTGACCTCGGCGTTGAAGTAGCCGTTCGGCACGCCGGTGCCGGCCATCGGCCGGATGGTCGCCAGGTTCCGCCGGGCGGTCTCCTCGTGGCGCTGCTCCGCCTCCGCCACCAGCCGGGGATGGGTCTCCTCCAGGAAGTGCGGGATCGCGTTGTCGTCGTCGGCGGCCAGAGCGGCGGCCGCGGCCTCCCGGACCTCCGCCTCCTCGTGCAGCTCGGCGATGTTCACGACCAACCCGCGCAGCCGCGGGTCGGCCGGGAAGTCGACCCCGGTGCGGCCGTCCCACTGCTCGGTGACCAGTGGCGGGATGGGCAGCGGCGTGTCCTGGCGCACCGCCGCCGGGCGGGGTGCGGCGGCGGCCGGAGTGGCGTGCAGGCCACCGGCGAACAGCAGCGCGGCCAGCACGGCCGCGGCGTGGCGCCTCATCGGGCACCGCCGGACATGGCCAGTTCGCCGGCGAGCGCCTCGGCGTACAGGTTCTCCCAGTACGCGGCCTGTTCCGCGGCGTTCTGCCGCTCGGCCGCCCAGGTCTCCGCGGTGGTTCCGGCGGCACCGGCGATGGCCTCCCAGTTGATGCCGGTGGCACTCCCGGCCGCCTGCGCGACCTGCCGCCAGTTCGCGGCCTGCGCCTCGGCGTGCTGCTCGGCCCGCGCCCAGGCGACCCGGGCCGGCCCGGTGTGCGCGCCGGCCGTGGCCCAGGCGCGGGCCGCCGCGGCACGGGCCTGCTCGGCGGCCTCCCCGGCGGTGTCGCGGGCGGCCTGCTCGGCGGCCCGGGCATCGGCGACCAGGCGGACGGCCTGGGCGCGGCGGCGGACGTCCGCGTCGGCGCAGTTGATCCGGAACGCCTCCAGGTCCAGCGCGGAGGCGTTCACCCAGTCGTGCGCGAAGAAGTCCACCAGGTCGGCGTCGGTGGCGGCCGGGCGTGACGCGAACGTCGCCGCCGCGCGTACCTGTTCGCCGGGATCGTGGTCGCGCAGCAGGGCGACGAAGTCCCGGTCGGCCTGGGCCAGCGCCGCGGCCTGGGCCCCGGCGGCCTCGCGGGCCTGCCGGTCGCGTTCCTTGGCCTCGGCGTATCCGGTGCGGGCGAAGTACTCCTGCTGCGCCGCGGTGCCGTAGTAGGCCGCCTCGGCCGCCGCGTGCACCTCGGGCGCGAACTCCGCGGTGTGGGTCTCCAGGACGCGGCGGGCGAAGTCGGCGTTACGCACCTTGGCCTGGGCGGCCCGGCGTACCGCGTAGTCGAAGTCGGAGGCGAAGAACCGGGCTATCGCGGCGTCCACATTGCTGCTGATCAGGGCGGCCCAGGCGGTCGCCTTGACGGTGGACCGCGGGTCGGCCCGGGCCAGCAGGCGCACGTACGCCCGGTCGGCGGCGCTCGCGGTCGAGGCGGTCGCCGGTGTCGGCGGCAGCGCGCAGATCGAGACGGCGGCCATGGCCACGGTCACCAACGACGCCCGGATTCGTGCAGTCGCAAACATGGAGATTCCCCACCCGAGACGGAATGTCGGAGCGGAGCTAAACACCTTTCCGGCACCCCGGCGGGCGGATGGCCGGAAGCGGACTTTCGCTTGCCTGGCAAGGGATTCCGGCACCCCGCGGGCAATGTATCGGGGCTGGAGGACGGTTGTATCGGCGGCGTTATAAGTGTGGTGCGAACCTGTGGGAGGAAGCATGAAATCGTGGAGAAAACGCAGACCGGCCGCCGCCGCTCTGCTCGTACTGGTGATGGTTCCGATGCCGGCCGGTCCGGCCGCGGGCGCCGCACCGGGCCCGGCCGTCCGCGCGGCCGCGTCGGCTCAGGCGGCGGGGCTGGAGTCCTCCACCGAGGACCGGGTCCGCGCGGCCGCCGTGGTCGGCGTGGTGGCACCGGAGAGCTGGCTGGTGCTCGGTGAGCGGGACTTCGTCTTCAAGCTGTGGCAGAACGCCGAGAATCTGCCCGAGGTCCGCGGCTCGGCCGAGCTGGCACTGATCAACAGCACCACCGCGTCCTTCGTCGAGTGCACGGTCTTCATCGAGTCCGGCATCCATGCCGCGAAGGCCCGCGACGTGGCGAACGAGGTCCGCGACGCCACCGCCGCCCGGGAGGCCCGCGAGGCCAAGCAGCGCGCCCTGGTGACCGTCGAGATCCCGGTGACGCCGGAGCTTCTGCTGCTGTCCGACCGGGACTTCGTGTACGCCGTGTACCAGCGGGCCACGGGGACACTGGTACGGGCCGGCGCACTGGCCGCCTTCGGGGGTACCGCGCAGCAGCAGCGGGACTTCATCAACACCGGCATCGTGCAGGCCCGGGAACAGGACCGGATCGCCGAGATCGAGGCGGATCAGGAACGTACCGAGGCGGAACGCGCGGCGCTGCTGGAACGGGAGGCGCGCAAGCGGGCCGCCGCGGTGCTCAGCGTGGTGGCCACCGAGGGCATGCTGGTGCTCAGCGACGAGAACTTCGTGCGCTGGGTGTGGAACACCGCGGCCGAGACCACCGAGGTGTACGCGGCGGCCATGGCGGCCCTGCGCAGCAACAGTCCGGCCGACTGGCGGGCCTACATCCACACCGGTATCCACGCCGCCGACAAGCGGGACCTGGACGCCGCGCTGAAGAAGAAGGGCGAGGAGGACCGGCGCCGGGTGACCGCCATCGAGGCGGAGGCCGAGCGGGCCGGCAAGACCAACCTGGCCCGGGCCGCCCGCGCCGCACTGGCCGGATCCGACACCGACGTCGACTACTTCCTCCGGGTCGGTCAGTACCAGGTGTCCGACAACGAGTGCGCCAACCCGGTGTTCGCCGCCGACGCGGCCGGCTGGGGCCCGCTCGGCGACCTGGTGACCACCCGGCAGGCGATCACCGATCACCCGACGGCCCGCTGGGAGTACGCGGTGGCGAACGGCACCGCCAGCACGGTCGGCATCTACCTGCCACAGCAGCGGGTGCTCCCCGGAGCGGTGTGGGACGTGTCGGTGGACGCGCGGACCGCGAACGACCCGGCCCGCCTGCGCATGGAGATCGACTGGTACGCCAGCGGCAACGTGTACCTCGGGCACACCAACGGCGCCTACCTTCCGGTGTCCGGCGCCCGCGCGTTCACCCGGATCGCCGGACGGTTCACCGTGCCGGCCGGGGCGTCCCGCGCCAACGTGCTGGTCCGGGGCACCGATCTGGCCGCGAACAGCGGCTTCGCCAGCACCATGTGCACGTACAAGCCGAACGTCACGCCGGACGTGCGGCTCACCGCGTCGCCCGGCAACGGCACCGTGACGGTCTCCTGGCAGACCGCCCGGACCGACATCGTCGGCTGGAACGTGGGCCGGGACGGCACCGACACCCGCGGGAACGGACCGTGGGCGACGGACCGGCCGGCCGACGCCACCAGCCACCAGTTCAACCTGCTGAAGAACGACACCTCGTACTCGTTCACGCTGATTCCGCGGACCTCGGCCGGGCCGCTCACCCCGGTTACGGTCAGCGCCACCCCGGGCACCCGGCCGTCCGACGGCGGCAACGGAAGCAACGTCGAGGCCGCCACCCTGCACGGCTGGGGCACGCCGCTGCCGGACTTCAGCGACGAGTTCGACTACGTCGGGCCGCCGCTGGCCGCCAAGTGGGGTCAGGCCGGCGAGTGCTGGGACAACCCGCACGCCGACGGCGGGCAACGCTGCGCCAGCGCCACCACGGTGGACGGGTCGAAGCTGGTGATGACCGGCTCCGCCAGCGGCAAGACCGGCTGGATGCAGAGCGAGTGGAGCACCCGGTACGGCCGCTGGGAGGCCCGGGTCCGGTCCCGCAACACCGGTTCCGACAACGGGCGGACGTACCATCCGCTGCTGATCGTGTGGCCGGACGGCGACATCTGGCCGGAGGAGGGCGAGTACGACTTCCTGGAGAACCAGGAGCCCGGCGCGGACTGCGCGGAGGCGTTCCTGCACTACCCGCACAGCGAGTCGGTGAGCATCCAGCAGGAGCACGCCGAGGAGGACGACTGCGGCGCGCCGCTGAGCGAGTGGCACAACATCGCGTTCGAGTGGACCCCGGACCACGTCCGCGGCTTCGTCAACGGCCGGGAGTGGTTCAAATACTCCGGCGGGGCGAACTCCAAGCGCCGGGCGATGCAGTCCATGGCGTCCGGTCACCTCACCATGCAGCTGGACAACTTCGACGGCACGAACATGACCCCGGCGGTGTACGAGGCCGACTGGATCCGCGTCTACCGGGTGTGAGACCGGCCGGCCGGGCGACCCCGGGTCGCCCGGCCACCGGCTAATCTCCGTCGATGAGCTGGCGGAAGTACCTGCTGATCCCGCAACTGACCTGGTACGGCCTGCGGGCGCCGCGGGACCAGCAACGGGCCTGGGAACGCTACTGGTCCGGGGTGGACCGCACCGGGGTCACCGGCGACGTGCTGTGGGACGCCGCCGCCGCGGACGAGCGCGCGCACGTCCGCGCGCTGTTCCGGGCGCACGCCGATCCGGCCCTGCCGCTGGTCGACCTGGGCTGCGGCAACGGCCGGCAGGCGCGGGACCTGACCGGATCTATCTGCTCCGGCAGGGCGCCACGCCGACGTCGCTGCCGGAGGTGGTACGCCGGTGCGTCGCCGCCGGTCTCCGGGCGCCCCGCCACTTCGGCGCCGCGCAGCTCGCGGAGGCGTTCCCCGGTCCCGGCTGGCAGGTGGTGGAGGCCGGTCTCGGTACCGTGCACGGCGTGCCGCTGCGGCCCGGCGAGGGTCTGCAGGACATCCCCAGCTACCACGCCGTGCTGCGCCGGGCGCCCCGCTGACCGCGACCGCCGCCGGTCAGCACTCCCGGCGGAAGATCGTCATGGAATGCCCCACCGAGTCGATCCGGGTGCTGGTGGCCAGCACCCGCCGGAGCGCGGCACCCGGCTGCACCAGCCGGCTGTTCGAGACCACCACCAGGCCACACACCTGCCCCGGCGGGGTGGTGCGGGGATCACCGGCCACGATGCCGTACGCCGCCGGCGGCCCGCTGCCCTTGTAGCTCAGCCAGACCCGCTCGCCCGGATAGCGGCTGCGCAGCCGGTCGGCGAGCCGTCCCAGGTCCTGCCCCCAGTCGACGTTCGAGTCGTCCAGCCTGCGGTAGGTGTGCGCCGGACCGCCGAACGCCTCGTTCGAGTACGGCAGGTAGTACGGGAACGTGCTGACCGAACTCACCGCCGTGTACGCCACCAGCACGCCGACCGCCAACCGCACCCGGGGCAGCCGCAGCGTCACCAGGCCGGCGGCCGCGACGGTCAGGAACAGCGGCACGAAGATGGCGTACCGGGTGCCGTAGTTCCGGGTGGCGTCGAACACGCCGGCGAACAACGCCAACGGAGGGAGCAGCAGGTACGGCGCGGCCGGCCGCAACCGGCGCACGGCGAGTAGCGCCACGGCGCCCGCGGTCCACAGCACCAGCGCCCCGATCGGCGTCTTCACCAGCAGCGCGGCGGGCAGGTAGTACCAGCGGCCACCCCGGTAGGTGCGGCCGAACAGGAAGTTGGTGTAGGTCTGCGCGTCGAACCCGAACTGGATCCGCATGCCGTCGCGGAACGGCTCCGGGAACGGCATCAGGCCCACCAGCAGCCCGCGCAGCCCATCGACCGCACGCACGTCCGGCGGCATGGTCCAGCGCAGCCGCGGATCCACCGCCAGGTAGACCACCCAGACCGTGGCCACCGCGATCAGGCCCACCCCGGCCGCCCAGGCCAGCCCGCGCCAGCGCCACCCGGCCGGTTCCGGCGCCGACTGGCGGGCGTGGTGCCGCACCGCCAGGACCGCCAGGATCGCCAGCGCCGGCACCGCGGGCAGCGTGTTCATCCGGGTGGCCAGCGCCGCGCCCAGGGCCAGCCCAGCCAGCGGCAGGTAGAGCTGCGGCCGGTCCCGGGCCCGCCACACCATCCACGTCGCGGTCAGCACGAACCCGGCGGCCGGCACGTCCAGCGTGGCCAGCGCGCCGTGCGTGATCAGGTCCGGGGTGAACGCGTACAGGGCGAGCGCCACCAGGCCGCCCGCGCGCCCGGCTAGGGCGTGTTTCGGGGTGGGGGCCGGAGCGAGGCGAGGTCCAGGTGTCGGCTGGGTGTGCGGCGCGGGCGCCCGAATACCGGGGTTGTATTCGGGTGTTCGCGACGTGCGGCCAGACGGCGGCTGGGCCACGCCGCAGCCCGTCTCCCACCCCGAAACACGCCCTAGGTCCCGGGCGAACCCGAACACGACCAGGCCGAAGAGCAGCGTGAGCACGATGATCGGCAGCCGGCCGGCGAGCATCACGGTCCACGGGTTGTTGCCCGACTCGTACAGCAGGTGCCGGCCGACGTCCTGCTGGGTCCCGCCGAACGCCGGGTCGTAGTGCGGATCCGCCACCACCAGCCCCACCGCCATGATCAGCTTGGCCAGCGGCGGGTGCTCCGGGTTGCGGCGCAGTTCGTGCTCGCGGACGTAGTCCAGGGCGGCGCTCACGTACACCGGCTCGTCGATCGTCGGTGCCTGCTGCACGGCCGAGGTGACCATCGGCACGGCCATCGCGGCGAGCAACAGCACCACGACGGCGGGGACGGTCCAGCGGGACCCGCGCACCACGGACCAGACCCTCCGCCCGGATTCGGCGGTCGATGTGCCACTCACCGGGCAAGCATGCCCGGGGCGGCCACCGGCTGCCATCGGACCCCCCGCAACCGCGCCCGGCTACGGTGAGACCGGTCCGGCAGTCGGGGCGATCGGGGTGGGCGACGGATGGCAGTGGGCACCGCGGACGTCCGCGACCGGCTGGACCGCGTCGCGCACGTGGTCTCCGAGGTGCTGGCACCGGCCGTGCTGGTCGGCGCCCTGCTGATCGCGGTCGGCTGGCACGCGGGCGGGCAGGCCGGGGTGTCCCGGTGGTGGGGACTGCCCGGCGCGGTGTTCGCCGCGGCGATCCCGCTGGCGTACGTGCTGCGCGGCGTCCGCCAGGGCCGGCTCACCAGCCACCACATCCCCGAGCGCGCCCACCGGCGGGTGCCGCTGCTGTTCGGCATCGCGTCGGTCGCCGTCGGCCTGACCCTGCTGATCCTGCTGGACGCCCCGCGCGACGTGATCGCCCTGCTCGCGGCCGGCGGCGCCGGCCTGGTCGTCTTCACCGTCGTCACGCTCTGGTGGAAGATGTCGATCCACGCCGGCGTCGCCGGCGGCACGGCCACGGTGCTGGTCGCCGTGTACGGGCCGGTGGCGCTGGTCGCCGCGCCGTTCGCGCTGCTGAGCTGCTGGGCCCGGGTACGCCTGTCCGCGCACACCCCGGCCCAGGTGGTGGCCGGTGCGCTGGTCGGCGTCGCCATCGCCGGCACGGTCTTCCCGTTGCTGCGCTGACCATTACCACCTACCGTGGCCGGGTCAGTACGCTCAGCATCAGTCGGTCGGGGCTCCGGCCGGCCGTGCAAGGAGATGCCGTGACCCGAGACCTCATCTCCGGTGTGCTCTCGAGCCTGCTCGTGGTGCTGTTCGTCGAGGCCTATCTGCGGGTACGAGCCCGGTGCCACAAACGTTCCCTCCGGCTCGCGCTGGGCCGGCCATCGAGCACGACCGTGGTGGCGTCGGTCTTCCCCAGCGAGGTCGGTCCCAACTCGGTCTCGCTGATGGGGACGCACGACGCGTACGCCATGGCACACATCCTCACCGCCTGCCAGAAGGTCGGCGTGCAGCCCACCCTGGTCTCGGTGCGGTCCCTGCCGGACGGGTTGAACGACAACGTCATCTGCATCGGCGGCCCCTACGTCAATGCGCTGACCGAGGCACATCTCACCCAGTTCTGTCCAGCCTTTCAGTTGTTCCGGCCGGCCGGCCCGGAGGTCTTCAACGCCACCGCCCGCCGGTGCGGCCCGCACGAGTTCGTCGAGACCAAGGACCTGGCCTGGGGCTTCGTCGTCAAACTCGCACCACGACTGACCGGCCGGCTGCACACCACGATTCTGGTCTGGGGACTTGGCGCGATCGGCACGTCCGGGGCGGCCTACTTCCTGTCCGACCTGCACCGCAGACTGCCGGTGCGCAAGGAGTCCTTCTTCATCGCCATCCCGATCCAACGGGCCATCGGATACCGGGGCGTCCGCACCGCGGGGATCGACATCAGCGCCGACGTGTGGGCGCCGGAGGCAGGCACCGTCCGCCCGCTTCCCGCACCCCACGCGGACCATGCGGACAGCGACGCGGGCCACGGGTGACGTTCGGGCGGCGTACCGTGGGCGGGAGGTTCCGCGACGATGTACCCGCCCGAACCGTGGCACCTGCGCGGCCAGATGTACCTGTCGATCTTCCCGGTCCCGGCGGCGCTGCTCCCGCCCCTGCCGGCGGCGCTGCGCGGCACCGTCCGCCCGGTGACGGTCGCCGGTCGCGCGGTGGTCGGCGCGGCCTGGGTCCGGTATGAGCCGGGCGGCACCCTGTCCTACCGCGAGCTGCTCAGCGCGGTGCTGGTGCACGAGCGGGGCCGCCCCCGGGCGACGATCCTGGACATCTGGGTGGACGACGTGCGTTCCCGCGACGGCGGCCGGGAACTCTGGGGCATTCCCAAGGAACTCACCCGGCTGCGGATCGAGCCCGACGGCACCGGCCGGATCCGGGCCGCCGCGGGCGACGGCCCGCCGATCGCCGAGGCCGAGGTGCGACCCCGGCGGTGGCCGGGCCGTTGGCCACTGCGGCTCACAGTCGTCCAGGAGCTTTCCCACCAGGTACGCCGGACGTCCGTGCGCGGCCGGTCCACCCTCGCCCCCGCCGCCGTCACCTGGCGACCGGACCCGGACGGGCCGCTGGGCTACCTGGCCGGCCGCCGCCCCGCGTGGTCCGTGGCGCTGCCCGATTTCGACCTGGGCTTCGGCACGGAATAGTGAAGGACATTAATGGGTACGGGACCTCGCAGTGTCCACTGGGGAGGAACGATGACGTACACACAGCAGTCACTCGACGTTCACGTGACCGGTCGCCGGGTGGTCGCCACCCTGATCGACGGCCTCGTGCTCAGCATCGTCAGCTACTTCATCACGCAGATCTTCGGCACCGAGAGCACGGCCTCCGGCTTCGACTACACCCGCCTGTCGTTCGGTGGCAGCCTCCTGGTGGCCGCCGCCACCGTGCTGTACTACATCCTGATGGAGGGCCTGACCGGCCGCACGCTCGGCAAGATGGCCACCGGCATCCGCGTCGTCGACGAGGCGACCGGCAACCGGCCGAGCCTCGGCGCGGCCACCATCCGCACCCTGCTGCGGTTCGTCGACGGCCTCTTCGGCTACCTGGTGGGTTTCGTCATCGTGCTGTCCACGTCGCGGCGCCGGCGCCTCGGCGACATGGCCGCCAAGACCCAGGTCGTCCGCGGCTGACCGGGTGGGCCGGCCGGTCAGGCGGTGGGTGACCCCGGGACGACCGGCAGACTCCGCAGGCCGCGCAACAGCAGGCCGGGCCGCCACGCGAGATCCTCGGCCGGAACCGCGAGCCGCAGCTCGGGGAACCGGCCGAGCAGCTTGCCGAAGGCGATCTGCGCCTCCAGCCGGGCCAGCGGCGCACCGAGGCAGTAGTGGATGCCGTGGCCGAAACCGAGATGCGGATTGTGCGCCCGGTCCAGGAGCACCTCGTCGGCGTCCGGGAAGCGGTCGTCGTGGTTCGCGGAGAGCAGGAGCACCAGCACCGGCTGCCCGGCCGCGATGGCCTGCCCGCCGATCTCCAGGTCCTCCGCGGCCACCCGGAACGTCGCCGCCTCGACCGGACCGTCGTACCGCAGGAACTCCTCGATCGCGCCGGGCAGCAGCGCCGGGTCGGCGCGCAGCCGGTCCCACCGCTCCCGGCGGCTCAGCAGCAGGAAGGCGCCGTTGCCGATCAGGTTGACCGTCGTCTCGTGACCCGCGATGAGGAGCAGGAACACCATCGACGACAGCTCGTCCTCGGACAGCCGGTCCTGTTGATCGCGCACCTCGATCAGGCCGGTGAGCAGATCGTCGCCGGGGTGCGCGCGCCGATCGGCGATCAGACCACGGATGTACGCGACCATCGCCCGCATCGCACCGGGCAGCCGGTCACCCGACTGCGAGCCGGTGACGATGATGGTCGACCAGGCGCGGAACGAGTCCTGGTCGGCGGCCGGAATCCCGAGCAGCTCGCAGATGACCTGGATGGGCAACGGGAACGCGAACGCGTCGATCAGGTCCACCCGGTCGCGGCCGCTCATCGCGTCCAGCAGGCCGTCGGCGATCTCCTCGATCCGCGGGCGCAGGGCCTCGACCCGGCGGGCGGTGAAGGCGGCGGACACCAGGCGGCGCAGGCGGGTGTGGTCCGGCGGGTCGGAGGCCAGCATGTGCCGGGACACCGCACCGCCGATGTCCGCGGACAGGGCGCTGGACCGGGGCGCACCCACCGGCAACGATTTGGACAGCCGCGGATCGCTCAGGGCGCGGCGGGCGTCCTCGTACCGGGTGACCACCCACGCATCGAGGCCGCTGGGCAGCCGCACCCAGCGGACCGGATCGGTGCGGCGCCATTCGGCGTACACCGGATGGGGGTTGGCCTGGAATTGCGGGTCGGCGAAGCTGGACCGGGCGTCCTGGGTCATCGCGTCGCCCCTCCCCCGCGATCGGCCAACCCCCCTGACGCTACTCGCCGCCCGGGAAAATCACATCGCTGCAGATGTAGTACGACTGGTCCGAGTGGCTGGCCTGCCAGATCGTGTAGACCACGTGCCGTCCGGTGCGCCCCGGGGCACTCACCGCCGTGGAGATCGACACACCGTTCAGCGCCGGGTCGCCCGACGGCTGCCCCACACCCGGCAGAATCCGGCCGGTGTCCCGCACCAGTTCCAGGTTCGACCAGCTCAGTCGCTGGGTGAGCGGGTCGTATCCGGGACGGCTGACGTACACCCGGATGTAGTCGGCGCCGTGCCGCGCCTGATCGTGCATCGTCAGCGTGAAACTGTTGGGCAGGCTGGTGGCCCGCCAGGCACCGGGGTTGTCCAGCGCGGCGTACCGCGGACCGCCGGTCCGACCGCCGCTGCACAGCTGCCCGTCCGGGATGGCACCCTGATGGTTACCCGCGACGCCCTCCCGGTAGAGACCGTTCCAGTTCCACATGGCGTTCGGGTCGGCCTGCCACGCCTGCCAGCACATCGGGTCCTCGGTGGCCATTCGCGGATTCTGGAAGTCACTCCCCCAGCGCTGCCAGCAGCCGTAGTTGCGCGAAGACGGGTTGATCACCGAGCCGTGGGCGGAGGCGACGTCCGCCAGGAACGTGGTGAGCAGGAGCAGCGCGACGGACACCACGGCCAGGGCGCGGTGGGCCAGGGGCCGGGCGGGGTGGACGAATGCGGACATGGGGCCTCCAAGGACAGGGTGGATACGCCGGGGTTCAGGCGCCGCCGCATGGACGGCGTGGGTTGCTGCGCGCGCCGTGCATGGACGGCGTGGGTTGCTACGCGCCGCCGCGAGGGCGGCGTGGGTTGGAGCGCCGCGGCAAGGGGCGGCGTGGTCGGGCGGAAGTTGCCCAGGCTTCCGTGGCTCCGGCACCGTTCTATCGCGCAGATTCACACGAGACAGTGACGGGTGTCAATAGTTTGGATAACAGCCAAACTAAGTAGTCGCAGTTTGTCACGCTTAAGTTCCGTCGTGGCGCGCCCTGCTGCGGCGCAGAGGGCTCGTGGACGGTCAGTGTGGGTGGATGAACTGCGGGCGGGTGCGGCGTGCCCAGTCGATCGTGTCACGGGCGGTCTCGAGCAACGGCCGGGCCCGGTAACCCGCCGCCACCGCCCGCTCGGCGGACAGCAGGAATGCGCCGTCCTCGCTGCCGTCGCGCGGCTGGACGATGAAGGCGCCGTACTCGTCGATGTTCTCGTCGTCGGTCCATCGGACGGTGGCCGATCCGCCGCCCGCCTCCCGGCAGGTTGCCAACAGGTCGGCGAACGTGGTGGGCGGCGCCATGACGTTGAAGACGCCCGGGGCGGGGAGGGTACCGGCCCGCAGCAGGAAGGCGGCCAGGTCGCGGACGTCGGTGGTCTGCAGTGGCTGGGCGGGGCGGGCCGCGCACGGGACCGGAGCGGTGCCGGACATGGCCAGCGCCCAGCTGGTGAAGGCGCCGAAGCGGTCGCCGGGGCCGATGACCAGGCCGGCGCGGATCGCGGTGGTGCGGCCGGGGCAGGCCGCCTCGGCGGCTCGTTCGCAGGCGGCCTTCAGCGGGCCGTACGTGTCCGCGGTGACGGCGGTGTCCGGGCCGGACACCAGGGGCCGGGTCTCGGCGTCCTCGGTACGCCCGGCCCGGGCGGCGCGGGGGTAGACCGCGATGGACGACATGAAGACGTAGTGGCGGACCCGCCCGGTGAGGAGTTCCGCGGTGGCGGTGACCTGTGCGGGCACGAAGCCGCTGAAGTCGAACACCGCGTCCCAGCTGCCGGTGGCCAGGGCGGTCAGGTCGCCGTCGCGGTCGCCGACCAGCCGGTGCGCCTCGGGAAAGAGGTCCGGTGCGGTGCGGCCGCGGTTGAACAACGTCACGTGGTGGCCGGCGGAGAGGGCCTGTTCGACGAGGTACCGGCCGAGGAACTGGGTTCCGCCGAGAACGAGGAGGCGCATGGTGAAGTCCATCATGGTGCAGGATGCCGTCATGATCGAGGGCTCGGAGCAGTGGATGGCCGGAGTGGCGGGGGCGGTCGGTGGTCCGATCACCGGCGGGGAGCGGCTGCGGCACTGGGGTGCGTCGGAGGTGTGGCGGCTTCAGGTCGGTGGTGCGGTGCCCCGGTCGGTGATCGTCAAGCGGGGGCTCGGGGAGATGGCCGACGAGGCGCGCCGCTACCGGGAGCTGGTGATGCCGTTGGGGGTGCCGGCGCCGCGGCTGCTGGCCGGCGGTGGGGACGTCGGTCCGGGCGTACTCGTGCTGGAGGACGCCGGGCCGGGCAACCTGGAGCAGCAGCCCAGCGCCGAAGGGTACCGCGCGGCGGTCCGGGCGCTGGCGCTCATGCGGGACGCGGCGGCCCGGCGGCTGGCCCTGAATCCGGGGCTCGGCGCAGGGCTGCGGATGAGCACCGCGGACTTCGCGGACGTGGCGCGCCGGGTGGCGGCGGGCCTGGCGGCTCTGCGCCCGGATCTCGCCGGGCGGCTGGACGGGCCGGCGCGGACGCTGGTCGAGCGGCTGGACCGGCTGGCCGGCGAGCCGGTGACCATCGTGCACGGCGACTTCCACGCCAAGAACCTCGTCCTCACCGGCGACGGCCGGGCGGTGGCGGTCGACTGGCCCGTCGCCTACCTGCACGCCCACCTCGGTGATCTCTACTCACTGCTGCGGGAGGCGGGCCGGCTCGGGCTGACCGGGCGGGTCGGGGCGGACGCGTTGCCGGCGCTGTTCGCCCGGGAGTCCGGAACCGACGAGCGGACCGTCGCGGACCGCATGGTGACCGGCGGGCTCTGCTGGACGCTGCTGGTGCTGCGCTGGCTCCTCGCGGAGGGAATCGACGTCATCCCGGAGTCGCGGGGGTGGCTGGATGAGCTGGTGGCGGACTGCGAGGCCCTCGCCGCCCCGCATTGACGGATACCGTTGGCCCTGCTTAGCGTAGGTCCGTTCTACGGATGGTTACCTGCGGAACGGCGTCCCGTGGCCGGACGAGCGCCGTTCTGCGCGCTTTCGCGCCCATCCGACGCTCTAGGAGGAGTCACCTTGATCAAGGCAATCCGCGTCGGTGTGGCGGTCCTCGCCACATCGGCGTTTCTCGCCGTCGCCGTCCAGCCGGTCCAGGCCGCCGGCCGGGCGACGACCGGCGCATCGGCAGATCGCGAATCCCGGCTCGGCACCCGCACCCAGCCCCTGCGCTGGGCGGCGCCGCACGACCTGCGTATCGGTACCGCCGTGGCGGGCGGCGGCCACCACCTCGAGCAGGAATATCCGGATCCGTTCACGTACGACCGTCCCTACCGGCGTGTCCTGGGTCGTGAGTTCAATTCGGCCTCGCCCGAGAATCAGATGAAGTGGGAGTTCATTCACCCCGAGCGCAACAAGTACAACTTCAAGCCGGCCGACGCGATCGTCCGGTTCGCCCGCCAGCACGGCCAGGTCGTCCGCGGGCACACCCTGCTGTGGCACAGCCAGAACCCGGCCTGGCTGCAGGAGGGCGAGTTCACCAAGGGCGAGCTGCGCGCGATCCTGAAGGAGCACATCTTCACGGTGGTCGGCCGGTACCGCGGGCAGATCCACCAGTGGGACGTCGCGAACGAGATCTTCAACGAGAACGGCGAGTACCGCCAGGAGAACATCTTCATCCGGGAGCTCGGTCCCGGCATCGTCGCCGACGCGTTCCGCTGGGCGCACCGGGCCGACCCCAAGGCCCAGCTGTTCCTCAACGACTACGGCGTGGACTGGCCGGGCGTCAAGGTGGACGCGTACGAGGCGCTGGCCAAGCAGCTCCTCGCCGATCGGGTGCCGCTGCACGGCTTCGCGTCGCAGGCGCACCTGAGCATGCGCTACGGCGCTCCGGACCAGCTCGCCGGCGTGCTGCAGCGCTTCGACGACCTGGGCCTGTACACCGCGATCACCGAACTCGACGTGCGGATGGATCTGCCGGAGGGCGGCGTGCCGACCGCCGAGCAGCTGCAGACGCAGGCCGCGTACTACAAGACCGTCCTGGACGCCTGCCTGGCCGTCGAGGACTGCAACTCGTTCACCATCTGGGGCTTCACGGACAAGTACTCCTGGGTGCCGGTGTTCTTCCCGAGTGAAGGCGCCGCCACCGTGATGTGGGAGGACTTCAGCCTCAAGCCGGCGTACTTCGCGCTGCGCGACACGCTGGCCGCGGCCCGCTGACACCCGGCGGCCGGTCGTCGCCACCCCGCGGTGGCGGCGGCCGGCCGGCTCCGGCCGTCAGCGGCCGGGCGACGACGGCAGGGCGAGCGACAGCGCCAGGTTGCCGTCGAGGAACATCAGGCCGCGCCGGCCGAACTCGCGGAGTGCGACCCGGATGTCGTCGGCCGGCAGGGTCCGGTCGAGCCGGTCCCGGACGCCGTCGGCGGTGATCGGCCGGTCCACGCAGGCGTGGTAGATCTCGGCCAGCTCGTCGTGGAACGTGTACGTGCCCTCCGAGCCGGGATGCCGGGCGTCGTAGATCTGCACGAAACCCGGGGCGTACCAGTAGGTCAGCTGGGGGCGGGTGGGGCCGTTCCAGGCCGCCGTCCACTGCTCGACCGCGTCCCGTACCCCGTGATAGGTGTCGTCGGGCAGGGCGTCGGCCAGCTCGTACTCGAAGAAGTAGGCCACCTTGTCGAGGTCCACCGTGTCCGGGTAGACGTACCGGTAGCTGGTCTCGGGTTCGCGGCGGAGCGTGCGGTTGCGGGTGGAGTCGGTGAACAGCGGACTGAACCGCTCCATCCAGATCCGGCCCGCGGTGCCCGGTGGTTGCAGGTGGACCAGGTGCGGCATGGCCGCCGCCTGTTCGGCATAGTCGGCCGCGGTCTCGCCGGGGAAGCCCCAGAGGATGTTCCACGCCACGTCGATGCCGTAGTACCTCGACCAGCGCAACAGGTTGACGTTCTGCGCGGCGCGGACGCCCTTGCGCATCAGGCCGAGAACCCGGGTGCTCAGCGACTCGAGTCCGGGTTGGATGTGGTCCACGCCGCCGCGGGCCAGCAGGCGGACCTGGTCGCGGCTGACGTTCGACTTGATCTCGTAGAACATCCGGTAGTCGGCGCCGCTGTCGACGATCTTCGGGAACAGTTCGGTCAGGTACTTCATGTCCAGGATGTTGTCCACCGCCTCGAACCGGAAGCTCCGGTAGCGGCGGGCCTGGGTGGCCAGTTCGGTCAGCACCCGGGCCGGCGACTTGGCGCGGAACTCCATGGTGGTGCCGTTGAGGCCGCAGAACGTGCAGTGGTGTTTGGCGCCCCACCAGCAGCCCCGGGCCGTTTCGATGGGAATCCAGGTGGACCGGTGCGCGGCCGGGTCGAGCAGGCCGAGGCGTTCGGCCCGGCTGAAGTACTCGGTGTAGTCCGGTGGACCGGCGTCGTCGAGCCGGCGGACCGGCGGACCGGGCGGGGTCAGCACCGCCCTGCCGTCCACCCGCCGGGCCACCCCCGGCACCGCGCCCGGATCGGTGCCGTCCGCCAAAGCGGCCAGCAACGCCGGAAACGCGACGTCGCCCTCGCCGACGACGGCGTAGTCGATGCAGTCCGTGGCGCGCACCAGTTCGACGCCCATCTCCCCGTCGAAGTTCGCGCCGCCGAAGACGGTCACCAGCTCCGGGTGGCGCTCCTTGAGCCGGCGCGCCAGCGCGAACGAGGCGACGCTCTGCTGGAACGTGGAGCTGAAGCCGACGACCCGCACGCCACCCCAGTCGAACCCGTCGAGCAGAGCGTCCAGATAGGACGGCACCTCGACGCGGCGCAGCCGCAGCAACAGCTCCCGGGCCGTGTCCGGGTCGCCGAGGTACGCCAGGTCGTCGGCGAAGTCGACGGCCAGTCGTCCGTCCGGGTCGGGGGCGTCGGCACCGAACGCCGCCACCGAGAACAGCCAGTCGCCGGTCATCCGCCCGCGGTGCTTGGCCAGCGTGCGGTACTGCTCGGCGCCGAGCTGCCGGGCGAAGTCGAGGTTGGCGTGCAGCGTCCGCACCGGGAAGTGGTGCGCGTCGCCGATCGTCTTGAGGAGACCGAGCTGGATCGACGGCCGGTCGAACTCCATGAACGGCATCGACACCACGACGGTCGGCCAGTCGGCGCGCCGGGCCCGGGTGGCGGCGTCGGCGGCCCGCACGGCGGCGGGCCGCGACGGGCTCAGGGACAGCGACTGCACCACCGGATCAGGTGGGCAGCTTGATGGTGGGGACGGCCATCGACTGGTCGATGATCCCCGGCGTGAACGCCCGGTCGAACTGCGCCACGAAGTCCGGTGGCGGGCTGTCGTCGGCGGTGGCCGCGACCGCCGGTCCGCCGATCAGCACGCCGGCCAGGCCGACCGCGAGCGCGGCCGGACCGGCCCGGCGCCCGGTGGCCCCGCGGGTGGTGGGTTCGTCGCGATCGGGCGTGCTGCCGGACATCAAGATCCTCCTGGGTGAGTGCGAACCAGCCGACGTCGATGGTGGACGCTTTGAGTTGCCAGCGGCGCATAGTGTCACGTTGCCGATACGACATCTATAGCGGTCCGGGGTCCGGGATGTCATCGGGCAGGGCGGCAAGTTTCGCACGCAGATTGTCGGCCTCGGCGACCACGTAATCCTCCCGCAGGGCCAGGGCGAGACGCCAGGCGCTCGCCGCCGCGCCGAGGTCGCCGGCGTCCCGGTGGATGTCGCCGATCCGGTCCAGCACCCACGCCTCGTACGAGCGGTCGTCCAGGTCGCGCCACAACGTCAGCGCCCGCTGGTAGCAGTGCACCGCCTCCGCGGACCGGTTGAGCTGCAGGTGGATCTCCCCCAGGCTGTCCCAGGTGTGCGCCTCGCCGTCCCGGTCCTCGATGCGCTGGTGCAGCGCCAGCGCCTCCTCGCAGTAGGCCAGCGCCTCGGGCCCGGCGCCGAGGCGGGCGTGGAACAGCCCGATCGCGTTGAGCGCGTCGGCCTGGCCCACCGTGCTGCCGCCGGCCCGGAATCTCGCCAGCGACTCCTGGGCCTGGTACAGCCCGTCGGCGTCGTCGCCGGCCCGGTCCGACACCGCGGCCAGGTTGAGGTGGGCGCGTCCGGCACCGACGTCGTCGCCGCACTCCGCGTACCCGTGCAGCGCCTGGCGTAGATGCTCGCGGGCCTCGGCGACCCGGTCGACCCGGATGAGGGCGCGGGCCAGTCCCCGGTGCGCGCCGGCCTGCCGGGCGACGTCGCCCAGCCGGAGCGCGGCGGCCAGCGCGGCGCGTTGCACGGTGACCGCGTCGTCGCGGGCCTCCCGGCGGTCCAGGAACGTGGTGAGCGCCCAGGCCAGCTGGCACACCGACGCGTCGAGCCCGGCGCGGGCGGCGCGGTCGACGACGGCCAGCAGCACCGGGTACTCGACGGTGAACCAGGCCCACGCCGCCCGGCGGTCGGCCACCTCCGGGCACACCACGTCCGGTTCGGGCGGCGGCACCGGCAGCGGTTCGCGGTGCGGGTTGAGCAGGCGGTCGGCCGCGTAGGCGGTGTGCGAGTAGTGGTCGACCATGCGGCGCAGCGCGGTGTCCCGGTGTTCCGCCTTCTCGTCCTGCTCGACCTGTTCGGCCGCGTACGCCCGCAGCAGGTCGTGGAACCCGAAGCGGTGCGGCACCTGCTCCTCGACCAGGTTCGCCTTGGTCAGGGCGGCCAGGGTCGCGGTGACCTCGCGTACCCGGGCACCGGCCAGGCTGGCCGCCGCGCTCACCGAGATGTCCGGGCCGGGGTGCAGCCCGAGCAGCCGGAACAGGCGGGCCGCCTCGGCCCGCAGGGTGCCGTAGGACCAGGAGAACATGGTGCGTACGTCGGTGGCCCGGTCCCCGTGGTCGAACGCGTCCAGGCTGCCGCGCGCCTCGGCCAGCGAGTCGGCCAGCACGGTGAGCGGGAAGCCGGGCCGGGTGGCCGCCCGGGCCGCCACGACGCTCAGGGCCAGCGGCAGCCCGGCACACGCGGCGACGATCTGGTCGACCGCTCCGGGCTCGCCGGTGACCCGCTCCGGGCCGAGGCGCCGGGCCAGCAACCGGCGGGCGTCGGCGCCGGTCAGCGGGTCCAGGACGACCGGCCGGGCGCCGTCGGCGATCAGCCCGGTCAGCTCGTCGCGGCTGGTCACGATGACCAGGCTGCCGGACGCGCCGGGCAGCAGCGGACGGACGTGGTCGGAGTCGCGGGCGTTGTCCAGCACCACCAGCACCCGGCGTCCGGCCAGCAGGCTGCGGTACAGCGCCGCCTGCGCCTCGGCGCCCACCGGGACCATCTGGGCCGGCACACCGAAGGCGTCGAGGAACCCGCGGACCGCGTCCGGCCACTGCCGGGCCGCGTCGCCGGGGTCGAATCCGCGCAGGTTGACGTAGAGCTGGCCGTCCGGGAAGTCGTCGCGGATCTGGTGCGCCCAGTGCAGGGCCAGCGCGCTCTTGCCGACGCCGGCCATGCCGGTCAGCGTGATGATCGTGGTGGCGGCCGCCGGGTCGGCGGGGCCGGTCCGGGACAGCCCACGCAACCGGTCGATCTGCGCGTCACGCCCGATGAAGTGCACCGGGCCGTGCGGCAGTTGCGCGGGAACGACCTGCGGCTGACCGCGGTCCGGGGGCGCGTCCGGTGCCGGCGGACCGGCCGGAACCGGCGGCGCGGCCTCGGCGAACGGCTCCGGGTCGGTCTCCGCGGTGAGCAGCCGGGTGTGCAGGCGCCGCAGTTCCGGCCCGGGCTCCACGCCGAGTTCGTCGACCAGCCGGCGGCGCACCTGCTGGTACGCCGCCAGCGCGTCGGCCTGCCGTCCGGCCCGGTTGAGGGCCAGCATGAACAGCCCGTGCAGCGGTTCGCGGAGCGGATGCTCGGCGGTCAGTTGCTGGAGTTCGGCGATCACGTCCCGGTGCCGGCCCAGTTCCAGGTCCAGTTCCAGCCGCTCCTCGAGGGCGCCGAAGCGGCGTTCGGTGAGCCGGTCCCGTTCCGCGTCCAGCAGCGGGCTGGTGAGGCCGTCACAGAGCGGGCCACGCCACAGCGCCAGCGCCGCGTGCAGCGTCTCGGCGGCGGCGAGCAGGTCGCCGGCGGCCCGGGCGCTGCGGGCGCGCCGCGTCGCCCGCTCGAAGTCGTGCAGGTCGAGGCCGCCGGGCGGGACGGCGAGCAGGTATCGGCCGTCGGTCCAGGTGAGCAGCGTGGACGGAGTGCCCCGGGGCCGGCGTGGCTCCAGCACCCGGCGGAGCGACGAGACGTGCTTCTGCACCAGGTTGACCGCGTACGCGGGAGCGTTCTCCCCCCACACCTCGTCGATCAGCCGTTCCCGGCTCACCGGCTGATTGGACTGCAGTAACAGCACCGCCAGCAGCACCCGGGTCTGCACCGGCCCCGGATTGAGCACGTCGCCGGCGATCCGGGCGCGGAGCGGGCCGAGCACCTCGAAGCGGACCTCCGGTGGGACGTCGACGGTCATCGCCGCAGCCCGGCAGCGCCCAGTCCAGTGGCCGGTCCAGCGAGTCGTCCAGCGCGGTCCGGACTCTGAGAGGCGGCAGCAACGCGGTCCGCATCGATCACGCCCAAATTGTACGGACCCGCGACCGCCTCATCCGATTTGACGGCACCAAGGCAGATATCAGACACCGCCCCCACCGACACCGAGAGGCTCCACATGTATGACGTCCTCTGCGTAGGATTCGGGCCCGCCAACATCGCGCTCGCCATCGCCCTCGAAGAGCTGTGGCCGACGGCCCGGGTGAAGTTCATCGAACGGGAGCCGGCGGCACGTTGGCAACCCGCCATGATGATCGACGGCGCGGACATCCAGAACGACCCGTTGCGGGACCTGGTCACGCCGCGCAACCCGCGCAGCCGGTTCACCTTCGTCAACTACCTGCACGAGCAGGGCCGGCTGTTCAAGCATCTCAACCTGCCCAGCCACTTCCCGCTGCGCAAGGAGTACGCGCAGTACATCCGCTGGGTGGCCGACACCGTCGCGGCGGACGTCGACTACGGCCGCGACGTCACCGGCATCGCGCTGTCCGCCGACGAGCGGGCGATCGAGGTCCGGGCCGGCGGGCAGACGTACCGCGGTCGTTCGGTGGTGGTCGCGCCGGGCCGATCCGCCATGGTGCCGGCGGTCTTCACCGCCGCGGCGGCCTCGCCGCTGGTCTTCCACACCTCGCAGTACCTGCCCGGGCTGGCCGGCCTGAGCGCCGACTGGACCGGCACGGTCGCGGTCGTCGGCGCCAGCCAGAGCGCGGTCGAGGTGGTGCTCGATCTGGTCAACCGGTTCCCGGCGGCGCGGGTGGTCAACGTGATGTCCGGCTTCGGCTACCGCCTCAAGGACACCAGCCCGTTCTCCGAGGAGGTCTACTTCCCGGAGTTCGTGGAGTACTACTACCGGGCCTCGGCCGCGGGCAAGCAGCGGCTGCGCGACCAGCTCCGCCCGACCAACTACTCGGCCGCCGACCGGGACGTCATCGACGCGCTCTACCTGCGCATGTACGAGGACGACCTGGACGGGCGGCACCGGGTCTCGTTGCGTACCAACCGGCTGATCACCGCGGCCGAGGTGGCCGGCGGGCAGGTGCGCCTGCACACCACGGAGCACATCACCGGCGCACCGGACGAGGTGGTCGCCGACCGGGTGATCCTCGCGACCGGATATCTCGACCTCGGCACCAGCGGGCGCACCGAGCAACTGCCGCCGCTGCTGCGCGACCTGGCCGGGGTGCTGCGGGCCGACGCGGACCTCGGGCTCTCCGTCGGCCTCGACTACCGGGCCGAACCGGCCGCCGGGCACGACGTGCCGCCGGTCTACATCAACGGGCTCTGCGAGACCACCCACGGTCTCGGCGACGCCGGCTCGTTCAGCCTGCTCGCCCTGCGTTCGCAGGCGATCGTGCAGAGCCTGCGGCACGCCCTGACCGGCGCCGGCGAGGCCGACCTGGTCGCCGCCGGCCCGTCCCGTGGACCCGACTTCTAGAGGAGCACCCGTCATGCCGACCCTGCCCACCGTCGCGGTCGCACCGCACCCGTCCGAAGATCTGTCCGAGCCCGGTCCGCTGGGCGCCGCCCTGCTGGCCCGGCAGGCACACACCGACTCCAACGCCCGCACCTATCCGCGCCGCCTGCCGGTGGCCATCGCCGAGGCGTCCGGCTCGTACGTGACCGACGTGGACGGCCGCCGCTACATCGACTTCCTCAGCGGCGCCGGGGTGCTGGCGCTCGGGCACAACCATCCGGACCTGCTCGCCGCCGTCCGGGAGCAGCTCTCCACGTTCGTGCACGGCCTGGACTTCCCGACCCCGGTGCGGGCCGAGTTCACCCGGCGCCAGCTCGGCATGTTGCCGGCCCGCCTGCGCGACGACATGAAGATGCACTTCAGCGGCCCGACCGGCGCGGACGCCGTGGAGGCGGCGATCAAGCTGTGCAAGAAGGCGACCGGGCGCGGCACCGTGGTGGCGTTCCAGGGGTCGTACCACGGTTCCACGCACGCGGCCATGTCGCTCACCTCGGAGGCGCAGCCCAAGGAGGGGCTGCAGAACCTGATGCCGGGGGTGCACTTCGCGCCCTACGCCTACTGCCACCGGTGCCCGCTGAGCCTGGCCCCGGCCAGTTGCTCGACCAACTGCGCCGACCTGCTGGTGAACACGTTGCGGGACACGCACGGCGGGGTGCAGCGCCCGGCCGCCATCATCCTGGAACTCGTCCAGGGCGAGGGCGGCTCGATCCCGGCGCCGGTGGAGTTCGTGCACCGGATCGCCACGATGGCCCGGGATCTGGACATCCCGCTGGTGGTCGACGAGGTGCAGACCGGCTGCGGGCGGACCGGCACCTGGTTCGCGTTCGAGCAGTACGGCATCGACCCGGACGTGGTGGTCGCCTCGAAGGGCCTGTCCGGACTCGGCCTGCCGGTCTCGATGATCATGTACCGGCGGCGGCTGGACACCTGGGCGCCGGGCAGTCACATCGGCACGTTCCGCGGCAACAACCTGGCCTTCGCCAGCGCGAACGCGTACCTGGACGTGGTCGAGCGGGACGGCCTGCTGGCGCACGTCCGGGAGCAGGGCGTCTACCTGCTCGCCGCGCTGCGGGCGCTGGGCGCCGGTTCGCCGCTGGTCGGCGACGTCCGGGGCCGCGGCCTGATGCTGGGTGTGGAACTGACCGGGTACGGCCCGGCCGGCGCCGCCGAGGTGGCCACCCGGGTCCAGCGGGCGGCGCTGCGGCGCGGCCTGATCGTCGAGATCGGCGGGCGCGACGACTGCGTGATCCGGCTGCTGCCGCCGCTGAACGTGTCCCGGCACACCGTGGACGAGGCACTGGCCGTGCTCCGCGCGGCGTTCGCCGATGTCGCCGACCAGCTCCGCGCGGGGGTGGCGGCATGACCTCCGCGCTGCTCCACCCGTCGGCCACCGGTCCCGCCGCCGGCGCGGACCCGGCCCCCCGGGTCGGCATCGTGAACCTGATGCCGCACGCCGAACAGTACGAACGCTGGCTGCTGCCGCAGTTCGCGGCGGCGCTGCCGATCGACCCACAGTGGATCCGGGTGGCCGGGCGGCGCTACTCGCTCGACGATCCCGCGCACATCGACCGCACCTACCGCAACTACCACGAGGTGGTCGCGGACGGGCCGCTGGACGGGCTGGTCGTCACCGGCGCGGCGGTCGAGCACCTGCCGTACGACGAGGTCCGTTTCCTGCCCGAGCTGGACGCGATCCTGCGCCGCACGGCCGCCGACCGGACGCCCGTCCTGGGCCTGTGCTGGGGCGCGCTGGCCGTCGCCCACCTGCGGTACGGCCTGCCCAAGGTGGTCCACCCGAACAAGGTCTCCGGCATGTACGAGACCGAGCTGCTGGTGCACGACGGCCCGATCGCGGCCGGGCTGGACGACCGGTTCTGGTCGGCGCACAGCCGCTTCGCCGGGTTCGACGACGCGGCCCTGGACGCCGCCGGCGGAGTCCGCGCGGTGGCCCGGTCGGCCGGGGCCGGCACGGTGATCGCGGAGTCGCTGGACCACAGCGCGGTGCTGCACATCGGTCATCCCGAGTACGCGGGCGACCGGCTGCGCGACGAGTACCGCCGGGACGTGGGCCAGGGCCGGGACGACGTGACCGCACCGGCCAACGTCGACCTGGACCGCCCGGTCAACCTCTGGCGCAGTCACAGCCTGGTCTTCTTCGCGAGCTGGGTGCGGCTCGTGCATGCTCGGGCGGCGGCCCGGTGACCGCGGCCGAACGGGTGGTGTGGAAGTTCGGCGGCACCTCGGTGGGTGATCCGGCCCGGCTGCGCGCCGTCGCCGAACGGCTGGTCGCCGCGCACCGGCAGGGCCGCCAGGTGGTCGCGGTGCTGTCCGCCATGGGTGATGCGACCGACGACCTGGCCCGGCTGGCGCACGATCTGGCGCCGCATCCGCATCCGCGCGAGATGGACGCCCTGCTGTCGGTCGGCGAGGTGGTGTCCTGTGCGCTCGCCGCGATCGCCGTGCAGGCGCTGGGCGAGCGGTCGGTGTCGCTCACCGCGGGCCAGGCCGGCGTGCACACCGACGGCGCGTACGGCAACGCCCGGCTGCACCGGATCGACGCGGACCGGGTCACCGCGGCCCTCGACGCGGGCGCGGTGGTGCTGGTCACCGGCTACCAGGGGGTCTCCGACACCGGCGACGTCACCACGCTGGGCCGGGGCGGCTCGGACGCCTCGGCGGTGGCGCTCGCCGCGGCGCTCGGCCTGTCCCACTGCGACATCTTCACCGACGTGCCCGGGGTGTTCACCGCGGACCCGCGGCTGGTTCCGGCGGCCCGCCGGCTCGACGGCCTCGGGCACGACGAGATGGTGCACCTGGCCGACGCCGGTGCCCAGGTGCTCCAGCCCCGCGCGGTCGAACTCGCCGCCGCGCACGGCATCGACATCCACGTGCGGTCCGCGTTCACCACCGAGCCCGGTACCTGGATCAGGAAGGACCCGTCCATGTTCGAGACGAGCACCGTCACCGGGGTGGCGCACCGCCGCCGCGATCCGGTCTACACGGTCCGCGGGATGACCCCGGCGACCGTGTCCGGCGCGCTCGCCGCCCGCCGCGCGGCCGTCGGGGCGATCATCCGGGACGACGGCCAGGTCCGGTTCACCGTGCCCGGCGCCGAGCCGGCCGACGTGGTGGCCGCGTTCGCGGCGGTCGACGCGGACGTCACCGTCCGGGCCGATCTGGCCAGCGTCAGCGTGGTGTGCCCGGCGGCCGGCGAGCGGGGCGACATCACCACCCGGATGCTCGGCGCGCTGGAACGCGCCGGGATCGAGGTGTACCTGGTCACCAGCACGCCGGGCCGGGTGTCCGGCCACGTCGCGGACGGCCTGGTGGAGCACGCCGCCCGCGCCCTGCACGAGGCGTTCGGCCTGGACGTCCCGGCGGTGTACGCCGACCGGCCCGGCGCCGTGGTGGGGTCCGGCCGTGCCGCCTGAGCCGGCCGGCGCCACCGCGGCGCCGGCCCGCGGGTTGCTGTCCAACCACGACTTCGTCCGGGTGTGGGCCGGCGAGACCGTGTCGCTGTTCGGGTCGCAGATCACCACGCTGGCGCTGCCGCTGGTCGCCATCGTCACCCTGCAGGCGTCGGCGTTCCAGGTCGGACTGCTGAACGTCGCGCACTACGCGCCGTTCGTCGCACTCTCGTTGTTCGCCGGCGTGTGGTTCGACCGGCACCGGCGCCGGACCACGCTGATCGTCAGCAACCTCGGCCGGTCCCTGCTGCTCGCGCTGATCCCGGTGGCCGCCGTGCTGGGCGTTCTCGACCTGGGCCTGCTCTACACGGTCGCCGTGCTGGTCGGCATGCTCACCGTGTTCTTCGACATCGGCGTGCTGTCCTACGTGCCGAACCTGGTCGACCGGGCGCACCTGGCCGAGGCGAACAGTAAGATCTCGGCGAGCTACTCGGTGGCCGGGATCGCCGGTCCCGGCCTGGCCGGCCTGCTGATCGGGGTGCTGAGCGCGCCGGTCGTGCTGGCCCTGGACGCGCTGACGTACCTGTTCTCGGCCGGCGCTCTGGCCACCGTGCGCCGGCCGGAGCCGGAGCCGGCGGCGCCGGCCGAACGGACCTCGGTGCTCGCCTCGATCCGCGAGGGGCTGCGCACCGTGGCCGGGGACCGGGTGCTGCGGCACCTGGCCACCCAGTCGGCCACGTTCAACCTGTTCGAGAACGTCGTGGTCACGGTGTTCCTGCTCTACGCGGTGCGGCGGCTGGGAATCAGCCCGTTCTGGCTCGGCATCGTGTTCAGCGCCGGCTCGGTGGGTGCGCTGCTCGGCGCGCTGGTCGCCAACCAGGCGCGGCTGCGGCTCGGGCTGGGCCGCACGCTGCGGCTCGCCACGCTGCTGGCCTGCCTGTCCCCGCTGCTGTTCCTGCTGCCCCGGGGTGCCGGGCCGGTGTCGCTGGTGGTTCTGGCCGGCGCGCTCGGTGTGCACATGTTCCATCTCGCCGTGTTCAACGTGAACGCGCTGACGCTGCGCCAGTCGGTGACCCCCAACCACCTGCTGGGCCGGATGAACGCCAGCTACCGGCTGCTGCTGTTCGGCACCATGCCGCTCGGCGCGCTGCTCGGCGGCGGGCTCGCCGAGGTCTTCGGGCTGTCCACGGCGCTCGCCGTCGGCGTGGCCGGCCTCGCCACCCCGATCGCCTGGCTCGGTTTCTCGCCGGTGTTCCGGCTTCGCCACATTCCCGACCGGCCGACCGCCGGCTCCCCTGAAATGGAGACCGCACCATGCTGACCGATTCCCAGCGCGCGAAGCTCGCCGCCCGCCTGCGGCAGGGCCGGACCGACCCGGACGCCAACCGGATCCCGCGCCGCCGCGCCGACCTGACCGAGATCCCGCTGTCCTCCGGCCAGGAACAGCTCTGGTTCCTGGATCAGCTGGCCCCGGGCCGCTCGACGTACACCATCGCCGGCGCGGTGACCCTGGCCGGCGCGCTGGACACCGGCGCGCTGCAACGGTCGCTGGACGCGCTGGTGGCCCGGCACGAGTCGTTGCGTACCCGGCTGGTCGGGGTGGCCGGCCGGCCCACCCAGGTGATCGACCCGCCGGCCGGCTGCCCGCTGCCGGTCACCGACCTGACCGCGGTGCCGACCGCCGACCGGGAGGCGCGCTGGCGGGAACTGGCCCGCGAGGAGGCCGAGCGGCCGTTCGCGCTGGACCGCGGACCGCTGCTGCGGGCCCGGCTGCTGCGGGTGGCCGCGGACCGGCACGTGCTGGTCGTCGCGGTGCACCACACCGTCTTCGACGGCTGGTCGTTCGGCGTGCTGCTGCAGGAGCTGTCCAGCTGGTACGCGGCCGAGGTGGCCGACCGGCCCGCCGATCTGCCGCCGCCGGCCGTCCAGTTCGCCGACTACGCGGTCTGGGAACGTGAGCGGCTCCGCGGCGAGGCCCTGGACGAGCTGGTCGGGTACTGGCGCGACAACCTGGCCGGTGCGCCGGTGCTGCAGCTGCCCACCGACCGGCCGCGCCCGCTGGTGCAGACGTACGACGGCGACTCCGCGGGCATCGACCTGGACGCGGACCTGCTGGACGGGCTCAAGGCGCTCGGCCGGCGGGAGGGCAGCACGCTGTTCGTCACGCTGATGACGGCGTTCCAGGTGCTGCTGCACCGCTACACCGGGCAGGACGACATCGTGGTCGGCACGGTCAGCGCGAACCGCACCCGGCCGGAACTGGCCCCGATGATCGGCTACCTGGTGAACACGCTGCCGATCCGCGGGGACCTGTCCGGCGATCCGGGCTTCGCCGAGGCGCTGCAGCGGGTGCGGACCGCGACGCTCGGGGCGTACGCGCACCAGGATCTGTCCTTCGCCCGGATGGTCGACGCGCTCCGGGTGCCGCGCGACCCGAGCCGGTCGCCGATCTTCCAGGTCGGCTTCATGCTGGCCGAGGACCAGCGGCACCACCTGGACACCGGCGGCCTGACCTGGACCAGCGAGGAACTGGCCGGCAGCGCCGCCAAGTTCGACCTGCTGGTGTCCGCGGTGGAGAGCGGCGGCCGGTTGCACGTGGGCGTCTCGTACGCCACCGCCCTGTTCGACGCCGCCACCGTGGGCCGGCTGCTCGGCCACTTCGAGGTGCTGCTCCGCGGCGTGGTGGCCGACCCGCGGCGGCCGCTGTCCCGGCTGCCGCTGATGACCGCCACCGAACTCCGCCAGGAGCTGCTCACCTGGAACGACACCGAGGCCGAGTATCCGGCCTGGTGCCTGCACGAGAAGTTCGAGGCGCAGGTGGCGGCCACCCCGGACGCGGTGGCGGTCGAACTGGACGGCGACCGGGTCACCTACGCCGAGCTGAACGCGCAGGCCAACCGGATCGCCCGGCGCCTGCGGGAACTCGGTGTCGGCCGGGAGACCCTGGTCGGCATCTGCACCCGCCGGTCGGTACGCCGCCTCGCCGGTCTGCTCGGCATCCTCAAGGCGGGCGGCGGTTACGTGCCGCTGGATCCGCAGTATCCGGCGGACCGGCTGGCGTTCATGGTGCAGGACGCGCACCTGCCGGTGGTGATCACCGACGCCGACGGCGAGCCCGCCCTGCCCGCGGTGGACGCCACGCTCGTCTCGCTGGACCGGGACTGGCCGGCTCTGTCCGAACTGGACGGAGGCAACCTCGACCCGGTGGCCGAGCCGGCCGACGCCGCCTACGTGATCTACACCTCGGGATCGACCGGCCGGCCCAAGGGCGTGGTGGTCGAGCACCGGCAGGCGGTCAACTTCGCCACCGCGGAGATCGAGCACTGGCCGCTGGGCGTCGGCGACCGGGTGCTGCAGTTCGCCTCGCTGAACTTTGACGTCTCGGTGCTGGACATGTTCGGCGCCCTGCTGTCCGGAGCCACGCTCGTGCTGGGCAGCACCGAGACGCTGCTGTCGCCGCCCCGGCTCGCCGACCTGATTCGGCGCGAGCGGATCACGTTCATGTGCCTGCCGCCGGCCGTGCTGAACCTGCTCGCCGACGAGGAGTTCCCCAGCCTGCGGGTGGTGATCGCGGGCGGGGAGGCGTTCACGTCCGCTCTGGTGCGCAGCTGGGACCGGCCCGGGCTGCGGTTCATCAACGGGTACGGGCCGACCGAGACCACCGTCGGCGCGACCATGGCCGAGTGCCACGACGACGGGATCGACCCGCCGCCGATCGGGCTGCCGCTGGCCAACTACACCGCGTACGTGCTGGACCGGCACCTCAATCCGGTGCCGGTGGGCGTACCCGGGGAACTGCACCTGGGCGGGGCCGGCGTGACCCGCGGATACCTCAACCGGCCGGAACTCACCGCGCAGAAGTTCATCACCGACCCGTTCAGCGAGAAGCCGGGCGCCCGGCTGTACAAGACCGGTGACGTGGTGCGCCGGCTGCCGGACGGGAACCTGCAGTTCCTCGGCCGCTTCGACGACCAGGTCAAGATCCGTGGACTGCGGGTCGAGCTGGGCGAGATCGAGGCGGTGCTCGCCGACCACCCGGCCGTCGCCCAGGCCGTCGTGGTGGTCGGCACGGACGCCGCCGGGCAGAAACACCTCGTCGGGTACGCCCGGAGCGAACCCGGCGGGCCGGCCGTGACCGTGGCGGACCTGCGCGCGCATCTGTCCGCGCGGCTGCCCGGCTACATGGTGCCGGCCCACCTGATGGTGCTGGCGACGTTCCCGCTCAACGCCAACGGCAAGGTGGACCGAGGCGCCCTGCCGGAACCCGGCGACGCCGACCGCGCGTCGGAGTACGTGGCACCCCGCACCGTGCTGGAGACCGTGGTGGCCGACCTGTACGCCACCCTGCTCGCCATCGACCGGGTCGGCATCGACGACGACTTCTTCGACCTGGGCGGGAACTCGCTGCAGGCCATGCAGCTGATCACCCGGCTGCGGACCGACCTCGCGGTGGACACCGACGTCACGGCGATCTTCCTGGCGCCGACGCCGGCCCGGCTGGCGGTCGCGCTGCGGGACCGGCACGGCCTGGTGGACGCGGACCTGGACGACGTCGACCTCGACGAGGCGGAACCGGCGCAGCCCGCCCGCACCGGGGCCGGCGACGGAAACGGTCCGTTGGTGGCGATGAACGACGGACCGGCGGACCGGCCGCTGTTCCTGGTCCACGCGATCGGTGGCACGGTCTACGGGTACGCGCCGCTGGCCCGCGAACTCGCCGATGCCGTGCGGGTGTACGGCATCCAGGCCGACGGTGCCGCCGCCGACCTGGACGAACTGGTCGACCGGTACGTGGCGGCGGTGCGGTCGGTCGCACCGTCCGGGCCGTACCGGCTGGGCGGCTGGTCGATGGGCGGGCTGATCGCCCTGGAGATGGCCCGCCGCCTCACCGCCGGCGGCGAGGACGTGGCGCTGCTCGCGCTGCTCGACTCGCCGCTGTACCCGGCCGATCTCACCGTGCTGTCCGAGGACGGGCTCGCGGCACAGTTCGTCGCGGACGCCGCCCGCGCCCTCGGGTCCGGCGGCCCGGCCGCGCCGCCGGAGACCGCGACCGTTCCGGAGCGGCTGCGCTGGCTCGCCGGCCGGCTCAGCTCCGACGCCGGGTACGCCGACACCGCGTACGCCGAGATCGAACGCCGGTTCGCGGTGTTCCGCGAGCAGTCCCGGCTGATCGCGGGGTACCGCCCCGCCCCGGTGCTGGCGTCGGCGCTGGTGGTGGGCGCGAGCCAGTCGGACGACCTGCTCGACACCTGGGCCGCGCTGCTCGGCCCGCGGACCCGCCGGTTGCGGGTCGACGGGGACCACTACTCGTTCCTGCAGGCGGCGGGCGCCGGGAAGATCGCCGCGGCGGTACGCGAGCACGTGGGCTGAACGACTCCGGGCGGGCGGGCCCTCCCCGTTGGGCCGGTCCGCCCGGTCAGCCTCCGGGCCGGAGGATCGGTGTGTCCGGGTCCGGTGGCGCTTCCGGCTGCGCGGCGGGGTCGGCTTCCGCGTCGGCGCTCCCGACGGGCCGGTCCACCGGGCCGGCGGACGGCCGGTCCGCACCGGTGTCGCGGGAGCCCACCGGACCGCGTTCGGACTGCGGTTCGTGGTCGAGGTAGTCACCAGGTGTGTCGGTCATGGCGGTCGCCTCCCGGACTCACGTTCCTCTTCTGCGCGAGAATGTCAACCGGTCCCCACCGCCCGGCGCCACATTCGCCCACGTCGACGCTTGTTCGCGGAACACTGGCCCGCCGAGGCAACAACTGATGTCCATTCGGATCACTACCGAACCCGCTGTTTTCCGGTACGTTCTTCGAGCTTGTGACCGCCCGAAAGATCACCTCGACGGCGGGCTCGGGCAGACCACACCGTATTCGAAGGGACCCTTCATGACCATGACCGCCACGACCGGCCAGAAGTCGATGGTCGTCGCCGCGCTGCTGTGCTTCTTCCTCGGCGTGATCGGCGTGCACCGCTTCTACGTCGGCAAGGTCGGCACCGGCATCCTGCAGATCGTCACGCTCGGCGGCTTCTTCGGCATCTGGCCGCTGATCGACCTCATCATGATCCTGGTCGGCAAGTTCACCGACAAGCAGGGCCAGGCGCTCGCGCGCTGACCCGCTCCGCGGCGGGGCGCCCCTCCGGGCGTCCCGCGGCCCGGGACTCAGAGCAGCTTGTTCTTCTTCAGATACTTCGCCAGATCGTTGTAGGCCCCGTCGCCGTTGGCGAACATCGCCACGTTGCGGGCGGTGGTCATCCAGGCCCCGGTGGACGGCTGGATCTCCCGCAGCGCGGCCTCGAAGTCGCGCTGTTCGATCATCCGGATGTGGCCCGTGGTGAGCGAGTCGTGCATGGCGTACTCGGCCGCGGTCTCGCACAGGTGGGCCAGGTCCGCACCGGAGAACCGCTCGGTGGTGGCGGCCAGCCGCTTGAGGTCGATCCCGGCGATCGGCCGGTCCCGCAGGTGCACCTCGAGAATCGCCTGCCGCGCGGCGGCGTCCGGCGGCACCACCAGCACGGTCCGGTCCAGCCGGCCGGGCCGGCGCAGCGCCGGGTCGACGTCCCACGGCGCGTTCGTGGCGGCCAGCACGAACACCCCGTCGTTGACGCCCTCCATGCCGTCCAGCTCGGCCAGCAGTTGGTTGCCGAGCGTCCGCATCGCCGACGACTGCAGCTGACTGCGTTTGTGGCCGAGCGCGTCCACCTCGTCCAGGAACAGCACGCACGGGGCGTTGCGGCGGGCGGTCTGGAAGATCTCGTGCAGGTTCTGCTCGGACTGGCCGATCCACATGTTCAGCACGTCGACCAGCGACACGGTGGCGAACCGGGCGCCCATCTCGCCGGCCACCGCCCGGGCCAGGAACGTCTTGCCGCATCCGGGCGGGCCGTACAGCAGCAGGCCGCCGCGCAGGCTCTTGCCGTACAGCGCGCGCAGTTTGTCGTTGCGCATCGGGGCCAGGAAGGCCATCTCGAGCCGCTTCTTGACGTCCGCCATGCCGCCCACGTCGGCCAGCCGCACCGACGAGGACTCCACGTCGACGATCCGGTCCTGATCGCCGGTGACCGGGTCGGGCTCGTCGTCGGACCGGGCGAACCGCGGCGGCACGGACTCGGCGAACTCCTGCTCGTAGGCCCGCCAGTCCAGGCCGTTCGCCGGCGCCTTCCCCTCGGCCGGCGCGTTCTGCGGGAAATCGGGTTCCGGGGGGCCGGGAGCAGCCGGGGCCGGGGCGCCGAGGGCCCGGCTCATCAGCGCCTGGGTCTCGCCGTGCGCCGGATCGTGCTGCAGTGCGACGGCCAGGTGGGTGACCGCCTCCGCACCCCGGCCGGCCCCGATGAGCAGCTCGGCCAGGTGCCGGCGCAGCGGCAGGTCGTCCGGGCTGGCCTGGACGGCGGCGATCAAGCTGTCGATCAGCGGGTTGCTCATGGAGGGCCATTATGCTGTGCCGGCGCCGCGCATCATCAACAGAACGGGGACCCGATGCAGGACGAGCTGTTCAGCCCGACGATCCGGGAGCAGCCCCCGCCCGGCAAACCGCCCTGGCGGCCCGAGTCGATCCTGTATCCGGCCTTCTTCGGCGGCCCGCTGGCCGCCGCCACGCTGGGCGTCCTCAACGGCCGCCGGCTGGCCCTGCCGCGCCCCCAGCTGCTGGCGATCGCCGCGGCCGGGCTGGTTGCCTTCGGCGCGCGGCTCGCGGTGAGCGCGACCGTGGACAGCGCCTCCGGGGTACGCCTCGCCGGCACCATCGCCGGCGTACTGGTGTGGCTGGTGGTGCTCGCGTTCCAGCGCAAGCCGTTCCGGACCTTCAGCTATCGCGGCGGCGACCCGGCGCGCCTGGTCGGCCCGGGCTTCGCGGCGTTCCTCGGTTGCGGCGCGCTGGAGGCCGTCCTGATCCTGGTCCTGGTCCGATGACCGGTCCGTCGCCGGTCCTCGCCCGGGCCCAGGCGCTGCTGCTGGCCGGCCGCGCCGAGGAGTCCCTGGGCGAACTGGCCACGCTGCCCGCCGCGGAGGCGGTCGGCCTGGTCGCCATCCAGTTGCGGTGCGCCGCGCTGGCTCAGCTGGACCGCTGGCCCGAGGTGGCCGAGGCGGCCCGCGCCGGCCTGGGCGCCGCCGGTCCCGACCCGGACCTGTTGCGCCAGCTCGGCCGGGCGGAGCACGCGCTGGGCCGCTCCGAGGTCGCCGAACGGGCGCTGCTGGACGGGCTGGCGCTGGCGCCCCAGGACGTCGACCTGCTCTGCACGTACGCCGACGTGTGCGCCGCCAACGGCCAGGTGGACAAGGCCGCGCAACTGGTCGCGCGGGCCGCCGCGGTGGCACCGGACGCGCCGGTGGTGTACGCGACCCGGATTCAGGTGGCGTACGCCGGTGGCGACGACCGCACCGCCCAGCGGATCAGTCGCGAGTTCGTCGCCGCGTACCCGGAGAATCCCGCCGCGCATGCGCTGCTGGGCAGCACCAGCGCGGTCCGCGGGCAGGTCGGGCCGGCGTACGCGGGCTTCCGCCAGGCCGCCGCCGCGATGCCGACCGAGCAGGCGTTCGCCGAGTCGGCGATGGATCTGCGGATCGCCCGGCACCCGCTGATGCTGCCGTTGCGGCCGATCCTGCGGTTCGGCGCGCTGAAGACCTGGGCGGTCGCGGTCGCCGCGATCTTCGGGCTGCGCGCGGCCGGCGTGCCCGCGCTGTCCGCCGTGGTGGCGGTGCTGTGGCTGCTGTTCTGCGTCTACTCCTGGGTGGTGCCGCCGCTGGTGCGCCGCTGGCTGCGCCGGAACTGGCGCTGATGCGACTGCACGTCGGGTGTGCGATGTGGACACACAAGGCCTGGGCGGGACGGTTCCTGCCGCATCCGCTGCCGGCAGCCGAGCGCCTGCGGGCGTACGCCGATTGGTGCACCGCGGTCGAGGGCAACACCACGTTCTACGCCACGCCGTCCCGGGACACCGTGGCGTCCTGGGCGCAGCAGACCGATCCCGGCTTCCGGTTCGTGGTCAAGCTGCCCAAGGCGATCACGCATGAACGCCGGCTCGCCGGTGCCGAGGCGGAACTCCGCGCGTTCCTGGCGGCGATGGAACCACTCGGCCCGCGGGCGCACGCGCTCTGGATCCAGTTGCCCGGGTCGTTCGCGCCGGCCGACGTTCCGGTCCTGGCCGGTTTCCTGCGCCGGCTGCCGGCCGACCACCGGTACGCCGTGGAGGTGCGGCACCCCGCGTTCTTCGACGACCCCCACGCGGCCGCGCCGCTGGAGGACGTGCTGTCCGCGGCGGGCGCGGAGTGGGTGCCGTTCGACACCACCGCGTTCTTCCGGAGCCCGCCGACCAGCGACGCGGAACGCGACGCGTGGACGAAGAAGCCGCGGGTGGCGCTCCGCACGGCGGCGCTGACCGACCGGCCGATCGTCCGGTACCTCGGCCGCGACGACACCGCGCGGACGGTCGCCGGCTGGCAGCCGTGGGTGGAGGTGGTCGCCGGGTGGCTGCGTGCGGGCCGCTCGCCGACGATGTTCCTGCACACCCCGGACAACGCGGACGCGCCGCTGCTCGCCCGCCGCTTCCACGACGAGGTTCGCGCCCGGGTACCGGACCTGGAGGCGCTGCCCACGCCGCTCCCGGTGGAGCCGTCGACGCTCTTCTGACCGCACCTCGGACGGTGAATCCGCCGTCGACGTTGACCGTCGTCCCGGTGAGGTACCGCGCCTGCGGACCGGCCAGGAACGCGTTATTCCATCAAACCAATTTGATGTATTGTCGGGGGCGTGTCCCCGTCGACTTCGGCCGCCCCGGCGTTCGTGCGCCTGGCCGGGCATCCGCTGCGCTGGCAGTTGCTGGCCGCCCTCGCCCACAGCGACCTGCGCGTCCGGGAGCTGGTCGCGCACCTCGGCCAGCCGCAGAACCTGCTCTCCTATCACCTGCGGCTGCTCCGGGCCGGCGGCCTGGTCGCCGCGCACCGCAGCAGCTTCGACGGCCGCGACAGCTACTACCGCCTCGATCTGGAGCGCTGCGCCCGGGCCCTGGCCGACACCGGCGCCGCGCTGCACCCGGCCCTCGCCGCACCGGCGCCGGCGATCCACTCCGCCCGGTTCGGCCGCTCCTCGGTGCTGTTCGTGTGCACCGGCAACAGCGCCCGCTCACCGATCGCCGAGGCCCTGCTCCGCCGCTACACCGCCGGCCACGCGCGGGTGGCCAGCGCGGGCAGCCACCCCCGGCCGAGCCTGCACCCGCACGCCGTGCGGGTGCTGCGGGACGACTACGGGCTGGACGTCGCCGACCAGCGGCCCCGGCACCTGGACTCGCTCAGCGGCCGCCGGTTCGACTACGTGATCACCTTGTGCGACAAGGCGCGCGAGGTCCGGCCGGAGTTCGGTGGCCGGTCCCGCCCGCTGCACTGGAGTGTCGCCGACCCGGCCGCGGGCTCCGGCCGGCCCGGTTACGCCGCCTTCGTCCGGACCGCCGCCGACATCGACGCCCGGGTCCGGCACCTGCTGCCCGTCCTTGCCACCACCACATCGAAGGAGGTCGCGCCATGACCGTGCCCGACCAGCTCGCCAGCGTCCGCTACCTGGTCGACGACGTGTCGGCCGCCGTGGACTTCTACACCACGCACCTCGGCTTCCGCCTGAACACCAGCGCCGCCCCGGCCTTCGCCGACGTGGTCCGCGGCCCGCTGCGGCTGCTGCTGTCCGGACCGGCCAGTTCCGGCGCCCGCAGCACCCCCGCCGACGCCGCCGGACCGGGCCACAACCGCATCCACCTGGTCGTCGGCGACCTGGACGCCGAGATCGACCGGCTCCGCGGCGCCGGGCTACCGTTCCGCAGCGAGCCGGTGTCCGGGCCGGGCGGACGCCAGGTGCTGATCGCCGACCCGGCCGGCAACCTGATCGAGCTGTTCCAGCCGGCCGGCTGAGGACGCCGGCCGCTCACCGGTCGGCGCGCATCCGGGCCTCCGCCGTGCGCAGGACACCGGGCACCAGGCTGCGATGGACGGCGGACAGCGGCGGCCAGGCGACGTGTCCGACGCTGTGGTCGTACCGCAGCAGGGTCACAAGGGACACCCGCCGGTCGCCCGTGTGGATCAGCAGGTTGGCGGCCAGGAACCAGGACGCCGCCTCCAGGCGGATCCAGTCGGCCCCGCGTCCGCCGATGCGCCACCCGGCCACCGTGGTCGGTGACCGTCCCGGACTGAGGCGGAGCTGGAGCAGCCCGCGCCAGATCGCCAGCTCCGCGACGCTGGGCACGTCGCCGAACATCGCCCGGGCCCACCGCTCCGGAGTGCCGGCCACCGGCGTGTCCCGGCTGAACTCGTCGGCGTAGTCGGCATCCGGGAACGAGCCCAGGGCACGGACGGACTCCGAGACGTGGCGGGTCGTCATCAGGTGCTCCAATCAGCTATACGCTACCGTACAAATGCAGGTTAGACCTTTTATACGGTGGCGTATAGACGAGGCGGGGGCGATCGTGGCGGCAACGCGCACCACGCGGGAACGGTGGATCGAGGAGGGGCTGCAGGCGCTGGCCGCCGGCGGCCCGGACGCCGTCCGGGTGGAGGTGCTGGCGAAGCGGCTCGGCGTCACCAAGGGCGGGTTCTACGGCTCCTTCGCCGACCGGGACGCGCTGCTCACCGCGATGCTCGACGCCTGGGAACGGGAGAGCACCGACCAGGTGCTCGATCAGGTGGAACGGGAGGGCGGCGACCCGAAGACCAAGATCGCGCGGGCCGGCGCACTCACCTTCTCCAACGACCGCCTGCTGCCGATCGACCTCGCGGTCCGCGACTGGGCCCGGCGTGACGGGACGGTCGCCGAGCGCCTGCGCCGGGTGGACAACCGCCGGATGGCCCTGCTGCGCCAGATGATCGGCACGTTCTGCACCGACCCCGACGAGATCGAGGCGCGCAGCCTGCTCGCGTTCTGTGTGGCGATCGGCGAGCACTTCCTCGCCGCCGACCACGGCGACCGGACCCGGGCCCAGGTGCTCCGCCGCGCCGCCGACCTGCTCCTCGACCGGCCCGCCTAGATTCGGTCCCCACTCACCACACGCCACCGCCCCGGGCACACGCGTGCGGGGTTGCGGCGCGCTCCGCGCCCGGACGCCACCCGTACCGGCCGCGTCTCCACCGGGTGGCCGGTCCACCCACCCACGGATCGACCGGTATCGTTACCCCGACCCGGGGAGGCAGCGTGAAGTTTCTCGTCCTGGGGCCGCTCACAGTGATCAACGGCGATCGCGCAGTCGTCCTGACCGGGCGCCGGCGTACGGTCCTCGGTGTATTGCTGGCCAACGCCGGCCAGCTCGTGCCGATGGACTACCTGGTCGACGCGGTCTGGGACGACACGCCGCCGGCCACCGCCCGGCGGCAGATCCAGAACGACATCTCCGCCCTACGGCGGATGCTGGCCGGCGACACCATCGTCACCGACGGCGCCGGCTACCGGATCCGGCCCGGACCGGGGGAACTGGACGCGCAGGTCTTCGCGGACATGGTGGCCGAGGCGGCCGACCTGGCCCGCCGGGACCAGCCCGCGGCGGCGGCCGGCCGGCTCCGGTCCGCACTGCGGCTGTGGCGCGGGCCGTTCCTGCTGGGGCTGTCCGGCCGGGCGGTGGAGACCGCCGCGGTCCGCCTGGAGGAACAGCGGCTCACCGCCGTCGAGGACTGCCTCGATCTGGAACTGGGCCTGGGTAAGCACCGCGAGCTGGTGGGTGAGCTGGGCGAGCTGGTCGCGGCGCATCCGTTCCGGGAACGCCTGGTCGGTCAGCTCATGCTGGCCCTGCACCGGTCGGGCCGGCAGCCGGAGGCCCTCGCCGCCTACGACCGGCTGCGGACCCACCTCGCCGACGAGCTGGGGCTCGGCCCGGGCACGTCGCTGCGGCAGTTGCACACCGCGATCCTGCGCAACGACCCGGCGGTCGACTCGTGGTCCGAGGCGCCGGTGGTTCCCGAGACGGACGACGCCGGCACCCCGGCGGTGCCCGCGCAGCTGCCGTCGGACGTACCCGGCTTCACCGGCCGGGCCGACCATCTGCGCCGGCTGGACGAGCTGGTGCCGGAACGCGCCGGTGAGGCGCCGAACGCGGTGGTCATCTCCGCCATCGCGGGCATGGCCGGCGTCGGGAAGACCACCCTGGCGGTGCACTGGGGACACCGGTCCCGGGACCGGTTCCCGGACGGCCAGCTGTACGTCAACCTCCGCGGCTTCGCGGTCGACGCACCACCGGTACGGCCGGTGGAGGCGCTCGCGCATCTGCTGCGCTCGCTGGGCGAACCGGCCGAACGCATCCCGTCCGACGTGCAGACCGCGGCCGGCCGGTACCGCTCGCTGCTGGCCGGCCGGCGGATGCTGGTGGTTCTGGACAACGCGGCCAACGCCGACCAGGTCCGCCCGCTGCTGCCGGCCAGTTCCGGCTGCCTGGTGCTGGTCACCAGCCGGGACCGGCTGACCGGGCTGCTGGCCCGCGACGGCGCCGACAGCCTGACCCTGGACGTGCTCCGCCCGGACGAGGCGCACGCCCTGCTGAGCGCGGTGCTCGGGGCGGACCGGGTGGCGGCCGAGCCGGCGGCGACCGCGGAGCTGGCCCGGATCTGTTCCCACCTGCCGCTGGCGTTGCGGGTGGCCGCCGCGAACCTGCTCGGTCACCCGTGGCCGAGCATCGCCGACTACGTCGCCGCGCTGCGCACCGGTGACCGCCTGACCGAACTGGAGATCGACGGCGACGAACAGACCGGGGTACGCCGTGCCTTCGACCTGTCCTGCCGCACGCTGGATCCCGACTCGTTGCGGCTGTTCCGGCTGCTGGGCCTGGTGCCCGGGCCGGACGTCACGGTGGACGCGGCCGCGGCCCTGGCCGGGACCAGCACCGCGCAGGCCCGCCGCCAACTGGACCGGCTGGTCACCGCGCACCTGGTCAACCACGCCACGATGGGCCGGTACACCTGTCACGACCTGCTGCGACACTATGCGGCGGACCGGGCCCGGACGGAGGACACCGCGGCCGACCGGGACGCGGCGCTGCGCCGGCTGTACGACTGGTACCTGCACAGTGCCGACCGCGCGGCCCGCACGCTGTACCGGCACTCCATGCGCCTGCCGATGCCCGCCGTCGACGTGCCGGTCCCGACCGTCATGGCCGACGAGGCGGCCGCGCTCGCCTGGCTGGACCACGAACGCGGCAACCTGATCGCCGCGATCCGGCACGCCGCCGAGCACGGCCCGCGGTCCCGGGCCTGGCTGCTGGCCGACGCGCTGCGCGGCTACTTCTGGCTGGGCATGCACACGGTCGACTGGCAGATCGCCACGCTCGCCGCGCTGGCCGCCGCGGAGGCGGAGGGCGACCTGAGCGCGCAGGCCGCGGCGCAGCTGAGCCTCGGCGATTCACACTTCCGGCAGGGCCGGCCCGAACCGGCCATCGAGCGGTACACGGCCGCGCTGACCTTCGCGGAACAGACCGGCTGGGTGCAGTGCGAGACCGCCGCCATCGCCAACCTGGGCGTGATCCACCGGGACGCGGGCCGGCTGCGGCCCGCCGTCGAATACCTCGACCGGGGCCTGAAACTGTGCCGTGCCAACGGCTGGCACCACGGCGAGGCGGTCACCCTCGACGCGCTGGCCCGCGCCTACCTGCAGTGGGGACGGCTGGCGGACGCCGCCGAGTGCTGCACCACCGCGCTGGCCATCAACCGGCGGATCGGGTCGCTGCTCGGCGAGGCCACGGTGCTCGGCGACCTGGGCGAGGTACGGCACGCCCAGGGCCGCTTCGACGAGGCGGCGGAGCACCTGACCACCTCGCTGCCGCTCTTCCGCGAGCTGGGCGACCGCAGCAACGAGGCGTTCTGCCTGCGGGTGCTGGCCGCGGTACGGTCCGAGCGTGGAGCCGACGACGAGGCCGCGCGGCTCGGCGGCGCCGCCCTGGAACTGGCCTGCGAACTCGGCGAACGCCGGATCGAGGCGGAGGTCCGGAACACGCTCGGCGTCCTCGCCCACCGCGCCGGCCGGCACCGGGAGGCGGCCGGGCACCACCGCGACGCGCTCGATCTGACCCGCAGCACCGGGGACCGGTTCACCGAGGCGGACGCGCTGATCGGCCTCGCCAACGAGGACGGGTGCCTCGGCGACCGGGACCGGGCGCTCCGCCACGCCGAGCAGGCTCTGGCGATCGCCTGCGAGGCCGAGTACCGGCTGCTCGAGGAGCGGAGCAAGGCCGTCATCGACGGTCTCCCGCCGGTCGCCTACGAGACCGGGGACGGCTCGGCGTCGTGAACCGGGAAACCGGCACCGGCCTCGGGGTGCGGACGGTTGCGGTGCACGGCCTGGACGGCTGACCGCGATCTACCATGTCGACGATGCACGCCGTCTCGACCCAGTCAGGTAGGTAGACCGCCGTTGTCCTCCATCACAGAGCTGACCGAGCACGTCCGGGACTTCGCGCGGGAACGTGACTGGGAGCAGTTCCACACGCCGAAGAACCTGGCCATGGCGCTGGCCGGGGAGGTCGGTGAACTCCTGGCCGAGTTCCAGTGGCTCACTCCGGAACAGTCCGCCGCGGTGATGACGGACGCCGACCTCGGACCACGGGTCCGGGCCGAGATCGGCGACGTGACCATCTATCTGGTGCGCCTGGCCGACGTGCTGGGCATCGACCTGGTGCAGGCGGCCGCGGACAAGCTGGCGGACTCCGGCCGCCGGTACACCGTGGAGGCGGCGCACGGCTCGGTGGCGAAGATCGTGGGCGACCGTCCGGCCGGTTCCTAGCCGCTCACCGGCCGGTCACTCCCGGGTGGCGAGTCCACCCCAGAAGGCGTCCGGTACCTGCTCCGGCGGACCGTCCGGCCGCCACCGGGCCACCGGCACGATGCCGTCGGCGGTGGGTGTCCAGCGACCGAGCAGGGCGCCGAACGCGGCCGGCTCGCGCATGTGGAACGCCGGGCCCATCATCGCCAGCGCCTGCGGGTGGCCGGCGAGTTCGGTGCTGTCGAAGTCGAAGGCGAGCATGCTGCCGGCGGGCACCGCGTCGTACATCGCGTCCAGCGCCTTGGCCAGTGCCGGATCGTCAAGGAACGCGGCGAGCCCCAGGAACACCAGCCCGACCGGCCGGACCGCACGCTCCGGCAGGATCCGGTCGAGCGCGGCGCGGTCGATCGACTCCAGGTCGGTGGCGTCGCCGACGACGTAGTCGACGTGCTCCAGCCCGGCCAGCAGTGTGCGGCCGACCGCCGCGACCTGCGGGTCCACATCGGTGTACAGCACCCGCGCACCGGGGGCGGCCTGGTGCACGTTGCCCTGCGCGGGCACCCCGGCGCCGAACACCAGGAACTGGTCGACGCCGCCGGCCGCGAGGTGCCGCACCGCCCGGCCGGAGAAGGCGCGCAGCGAGCGGAAGATGGCGGCACACGGCCCGTACGCCGATTCGAACGCCCGCGCCGCCTGGACGTCCACCGGATGGTGCTGGTCCCCGCCCAGCCAGTAGTCGATCATACGAGCGGTGCTGGGTGACTCTGGTGTCGCCACGGTTTCCTCGCCTGTCGTTCACGCGGTTGTCGGTCCGCACAGTCAACCATCGGTGAACCGCCGCGGGCTGCCGCCCGTTGTTGCCGCAGACCATGCCCACCGTTTCGGGGCGTGGCTTCTGCGAGACGGAGGCGTCCTTGACGACCTGGCAGCAACTGCGCCGGAACCGGGTGGCCCGCGGCATCGCCGTACTGGCGCCGATGGTCGCGGTGATCGCGGCGGGCCTGGCCGCCGTACCCGACGCGGGGGCCAGCCCGGGCGGGGCCGGCAACGACGCCGCCATCGTCGGCGTCGCCGACCGGTGCGTCGACGTGCGGTGGGGGAAGGACGCCGACGGCACGCCGGTGCAGCTCTGGACCTGCAACGGTACGGGCGCGCAGCGCTGGACGTTCGAGGGGCAGCAGGGACCGGTCCGTGCCCTCGGCAAGTGCCTCGCCGTCGCGGACGGGTCCGCCGGGGAGGGCGCGGCCGTGCGGCTGTCCGCCTGCGACGACAGCGACGGGCAACGGTGGTGGGTCACCAACGGACGGCTGATCAACGCCGGCACCGGTAAGTGCCTGGACGCGCACGGCGGTACCGGCAAGGGCACGCCGCTGCAGGTCCGGACGTGTGCGGACCGCCCGGCCCAGGCGTGGATCGCGCCGGCGTCGGTCGCCGGGCTGGCCGCCCCGAAGAAGGGCGTGAGCACCTGGAACTTCCCGCGGGTGGCGGACAGCATCCGGGACGTCCGGGCCGGCTGGTACCACGACTGGTCCGCCAGCAACGCCGATGTTCCGGCGCAGGCCGAGTTCGTACCCACGATCTGGGGACCGGGTTCGGTCACCGACACCGAATTGGAGTCCGCCAAGAAGTCCGGCACCGCTCTGCTCGGCTTCCACGAGCCGGACCGGGCGGACCAGGCCAACCTGACCGTCGAGAAGGCGCTGGAGTTGTGGCCGCGTCTCGAGGCGACGGGTCTGCGGCTGGGCAGTCCGGGGGTCGCCTCCGGTGCCGACACCCCCGGCGGCTGGCTGGACCGCTTTCTGACCGGCGCCCGGAAGAAGAATCTGCGGGTCGACTTCATCACCGTGCACTGGTTCGGCTCGGACTTCGGCGACGCCGCCGCGGGTCATCTGATGAGCTACGTGGAAAAGGTCCACCAGCGGTACGACCTGCCGGTCTGGGTCACCCAGTTCGGGCTGACCGACTTCGCCGGCGAGCCGCGTCTCCCGACCGCGGAGCAGCTCACCGCGTTCCTCACCGCGGCCACCCGGAGTCTGGAGGCGGCGCCGTACGTCGAACGCTACGCGTACGCGGCGCTGCCGGCGATGCAGGAGTCCGAGGCGTACGGCCTGTACCGCAAGGACGCGACGCCGACCGCGGCGGGCAAGGTCTACCGGGACGCGGGTGGATCGCGGCCGGGCGTACCCGGTCCGGTGCCCGCGGCGGGCGATCCGCAGCCGCAGCGGCCGGTCCAGCAACGCCGGCAGGAGGTGCCGCCGCCGAAGGCGGAGGTCCCGCAGCCGAAGGTCGAGGAGCCGCAGCCGAGGGTGGTGGAGCCGGAGCGCCCGAAGGCGCCGGAGGCCGGGGGCGACGCCGGGATGGAGAACCGGATGATCGAGCTGATCAACGTCGAGCGGGCCAAGGCCGGATGCCGGCCGATCGCGCGGAACGAGGCTCTCACCGCGGCGGCTCGCGGACACTCGAGGCTGATGGCGGAACGCAACGAACTGACCCACCAGTTCCCCGGCGAGCCGAACTTCGGTGACCGGTTCACCGCCGCCGGCTACGTCTGGTCGGCCGCCGCCGAGAACGCCACGTCGGGCATCTTCGCCACGCCCGAGATCGCCATGTACGGGCGGCACGACGCGGGCTACGACCTCATCGGCTTCATGGAGAGCCCCGGCCACCGCGCGAACATCGTGAACTGTGGACTCCGGGAGGTCGGGGTGGGCGTGGCCCGCGACGCCGACGGCGGTCCGTGGTGGACCCAGGACTTCGCCAACCCAGGCTGAGGCGGGCCTCTCCGGAAGTTTCGGAGAGGCCCGTTCATACTGCTGGTCGCCCGCCGACGTACCGATGTAATTACCGCGGGTACCGATCCGCCCAATATGACCACTGGCCAGGCCGAATGCCTGTCGTCGCAGGTTACGGGGCCGCGACCATGTTTCCGGAACGTTTCTGAAAGTTGTTGACAAGTCGCGGGCGAGGCCAATATCGTCGCCATCGACGGGGCTCAATGACCGTCGAGTCAGCCACCGCGACCCACTCCTCCGGTCGTGCATGACGACCGGCCACATCACCCCCGCTTGGTGCGAAACCGATGCCGACGGCGCCACCCGGTCGCCGGCAAGCCCTCCGGGTCGTACCGCGCTGCTGGCCCCCGCCAGCTGTCACGAGGAGGAAGCAACTAGATGAACGAAATCCCCACCAAATCGAAGAGGCGCGGCCGCATGCGGCTGCTCCTCGGCGCCTCGTGCGCCGCAGTGTTGGCCGTCGGCGGCACGCTTATCGCCGCCCCCAACGCGCACGCGGAAGCCGACCGCCAGCTCTCCTCGAACGCCACCGGTACCCACAACGGGTTCTACTTCTCGTTCTGGAAGGACAGCGGCGACGCCAGCATGACGCTGCGCGAGAACGGCCGCTACACCAGCCAGTGGAGCAGGAGCACCAACAACTGGGTCGGCGGCA
>NZ_JAIWNC010000040.1 GCF_020216025.1 Jidongwangia harbinensis
TGACCTCTTATCCAGTACCAGCCGCTGGTCAACCCAAACCAGTGCAGCGTCAGCTTGTCGCCGCCCCACGGCGGCACCTCAGCGTTAGGCCGAAGCTCGAACTCGAACTGAAACATCGACCACCCTCAGGACTGCACGTTTCGGACATCGGTCGGGGTCACGCGCCGGAGTTCCCCGTGATCAGCTCGATAGATTTTGGCATCCTCATCTGCCGCCGATAATGCGCAGTGTCGGTTACGGGCCGGATCGCGCGTCGGCGCCTGCAGGGCCAGCGCCGAGCCACCGATGCTTGAGACGACGACCGGCGGCCTGCTCCGGCGGTCGATGTCACGCGCCTGACGGTCGGTAAACCGGTAGTAGTTCACCGGATGGTCGTTGACCATGGCTGCATGTTGTTGCTGGTACCCACGGACGTGCTGCGGCCACGCCGCCCGGACGAGCATTTCGCGGCCGAAACTGCAGCGGCGCGCTCGGCCGGCGTCGAGGTCGCGCTCATCGACCACGACGCGCTCACCCGCGGCGGTGACCTCGAACCCGCGCTCGCGCGCGTGCCGCGCGGCGGTGAGGCGGTCTACCGGGGTTGGATGCTGCGCAGCGAGCAGTACGCGGTTCTGGCAGAGGCGCTGACGAACCGCGATGTGGTGCTGCGGACCAGCGCTGAACAGTACCGGAGGGCGCACGAACTGCCCGGCTGGTACACCGCCATGGAGACGGTCACCCCGCAGTCGGTGTGGACCCGCGATGACAGCCGCACCGCCTTCGAGGGTGCCTGCGCGATGATGCCCGCCGGACCGGCCGTGCTACGCGACTACACCAAGTCGATGAAACACCACTGGCACGAAGCAGCGTTCATCCCCGACGTCGCGGACACCGACGCAGCGTGGCGGGTGGCCAACCGGTTCCGGGAACTGCGCGGCGATGACTTCGTGGGCGGCTTCGTGCTGCGCCGCTTTGAACCGTTCACCGGCGCGGAAGTACGCACCTGGTGGATTCACGGCACCTGCCGGCTGCGGACCGCGCACCCCGACACCCCAGACGAACTCCCACCGGCCGGTCTGGACCTGACCGCCGTCACACCGCTGATCCGAGTGCTCCACCTGCCCTTCGTCACCGCGGACTTGGTACGACACGACGACGGCCGATGGCGCGTCGTGGAAATTGGCGACGGACAGGTCAGCGACCGTCCCCACAGCACAGCTCCGGACGACCTCATCACCGCGCTCAACGTCGAGCCCGTTGAAGCCGGCCTCCACCACGACCGGGCTTGACCCGTTTCGACGGATAGGTCGATGTCGAGGTCGCGAGGGCCGATGTGCGCCCGGGGCGAGTTATACAGCGAGGCGTTCCGGGGCGCCGGTGTTGCGGCCCGGCACAGAGGGCTACGGCTGTTCTGTACCGTCGCTTTGCCGACGGACTGCGGGTCACCATCCGACGCGCGCGGTCCGCACTCACCGCCGCCGCCGATCCCGCCGCGTTAGGCCGCCACGACAACGACACCGTGGTGACTACCGTCCGCCGCGGCACCGACCTCACCGCCACTGACGCCGACAAAGCAGTAGAGGGAACTGCCGAACCTCAATGTCCTTTGCCATCGAGGTGTGTCCCTCGTGCCAGCGAACTCTGTCCCGTCAGGGACTCGTGACATCTAACGACCTTGTGCACAGTAGACCGGCGGTGGTGCCGCTCGATTGGTGATGGATCATCGTTGGGTGTCGGTGCGGTGGGCTCGTCGGGTGTTCAGCCATTACGCGTTCACCGGGATCTCTCGCCGGCATCTGCACCTGCTGGTGGCCGAGTTACGCCCGGCGTGGTGGGCCGCTCGTGAGGGACGGTTGCACACCCGTCGTGGTGGTCACCGGCGGCGGGTTGCCGGTGCCGGGCGCCGACCGCGACTACGGTTCACCGATCGGCTGGCACTGACACTGGCGCATCTGCGTCTCGGTGTGCCGCACGAGGCCCTCACGGTAGCGTTCGGGGTGGACCGCTCGACGGTGACCCGGGCCATCGGGCAGGTCCGCCCCTTGCTGGCCGGTCGCGGATGCGCGCTGGCGACCGGGATCCGGCTGCGGACCTTGGCGGACGTGTTCGCCTACGCCGCCGCCGAGGGCGTGACGCTGCGCGTGGACGCGACCGAGGTCCGCGTCCGGCGACCCCGGGCCGGGCGGGCCGGACGCAAGGCGTTCGTATCGGGCAAGCTGAAGCAGAACACGATCAAGGCCACGATCGTCAGTGACGAGCACGGCTCGACGTTGTTCGCCGGCGGTTGCCGCCCGGGGCGTATGCATGACACCACCGCCGCCCGCGTCGAAGGCATCGACGCCCTGCTTGACGCCTACCCGCAGGTCAAGGTGCTGGTCGACGCCGGCTACCAAGGCGTGGCCAAAGATCACCCCGAGCAGGTCAGCGCCCCACCATTGAAGCTGCGCCCCGGCGCCGCGCACGCCCGACAGGTCCAATGGGAAACCGAACGCTCAGAGCAGTCCTCACGACGCATCCCGGTCGAACATGCCATCGCGGAGTTGAAGTGGTGGCGGCAACTGCAACGCTTCACCGGCCGCCGCGAGGTGCTACCCGAGACCATCGCCGCAGTCGCCGGCCTTGTCTCCGACCGCATGATCACCTGGTGACAGGACCACATCATCCCAGGTCACACGTCACCCACTATTGCGCACAAGATCGTAAGTTTGTCCGCCGGGTTGAAGCGTCGAACGGAACCGGCCTATGCCATGATCACGTCACCCGCAACGGGCAGATTGACTACGTCGCGAGGAACTCCCTCAAGATCAGGCGGATGTCAGCCGGGTGGAGGTTTAACACCTCGAACTGATCCGCGGTCGCCCACATCAGCTCGAAGCTGTTGTCCGGGCTGTTCTGCGCGGCTTCGGGGCCGGACAGCACGGGCACACCAGTGACGCCAACCATCTGGAAGTACTGAGCCGGACGGCCGTTGTGTTGCCCGAACCACAGTTGCCGGCCGACCGCGGCCCGCAGTTCGGTCTCCTCAGCAAGCTCTCGCACTGCCGCGACGGCGGCGGTCTCACCGTCCTCGACGTGACCGCCCGGCAGCACTGCATAGTGATGTCCCGGGCAGCGCGGGCCGGTCCAGCCACTGTCCTCGCACATGTCACAGTCCGAGGATGATGCGCCGCGGCGGAACCGCTTGATCAGCAACACTTGAGATCCTTCGGTCACGACCGCGACCGCGCGGGGAATCTTCACCACAGGAGTATGCCGACCTCGTGGCCGGGTCGAACAAAGAGGCGCACGGGGAGGGAACCGTCTCGACCCGGCGGACAACTTTCGATGGCATGAATCCCTGACGGGACAAAGTTCACTGGCACCAGGGACACAGTTCACAGGCAAAGGACACTCAAAGTGGTTTTGTCGTTGACATCGAGAGCCGGCGGGTTGGTGACTTCGGGAGCCACCTGACGACCGCGGAACTCAGTATCGGCGAGTTCGGGAGCCCCTCCGGGTGGAGTAGACAGGCAGAAGTTCGTGGGTTTGGACTGCCGAAGTCCGAGACGGCGTTGTCCGTCTGGTGGTTCGCTGGGTGCCATGGAGTACTGGGACTGGTCTGCAGGAGCTGAGTCGCTCGGGCGAGGAGCCGGTGGGTGGTGACCGAGCCGACTCCTGAGCAGCTCGCGGCGCAGAAGCGGAAGCTCGACCAGCGGCGTGCTGCTCGAGAGCAGGGCTACGCGCGGCTTGCTTCACCGCGCCGGCACGGCGACGTGCCTGGTGGAGTGGTCGCACCGTTGTCGGCGGTTCCGATTCTGCGCTGCGCTGATCTTGACCGAACGATCGCGTATTACGAGTTGTTGGGGTTCGCCTCTGACCGACTGTCGGGCTATGTCGTCTTCGCCGCTGGCAACGCCGAACTCCACCTCTCCAGGGACGGAACAGTGCTCGACCCGGGAGCGTGCCTCATCCATGTCAGTGACGCTGCCGCGACGCGCACGGAGCTGGTGGCGCGCGGTGTTCAGCTGGTCGGCGATCTGGAAGAGGACGGCAGAGCGGGTGCCGGGATCCGCAGCTTCACCGTGCAGGATCCGGACCGCAATCAGATTCGGTTCGCTAGCCCATGGCCATAGCCTTCGAGGCCAGTAGAGGCGTGTGACCTGGGTCTAATCCGGGAGCAAGAGAGCTACCCGTTCGGCGCGTTCTCCGGATGGACCAAGGCGTTCACCGACCCGCGACTCTGCGCGCGATCGTGGCCCCGGCTGACCTTCCGCCGACAACATCATCGAGACCGATGCTTTCCAGGCCGGCGGGCTTAACGCGGAACGGCGCGCTATCCCATTTCGGGGAACACTGGCTAATGGCTGGTGAATATTGCAGCCATTGGCTGGCAGCGGAGTTGTTGCGGGTGTGGGCACAAGCGGCGCACGACCGTAGCCGAATGACCGGACGGTAGCCCGCCGCACAGATCTGCCGCTAGTCGCGTACACCGGCGTGGCCGCTGAGCGCTTATCCAGTACCCTACGCGGGTGCCTGATGACGACTTCGCGATCAGACTGACCAAGGACCAGGCACTCGTCCTCTCCGACTGGCTTCACCGGATGATGGGCACCCCCGCGTTTGACGGCCTCCTGAATGAGGACCGTGCGGTCTGGTCGCCGATACATTCGATCGCTGGAGCCTTGGAGACCTCGTTTGTCGAGGTCTTCATGCCCGACTACTCCGATCGCCTCCACAACGCTCGCGAGCGGCTACTCGACAGCGTCGGCGATGTTGGCCGGCCGACCTCCGAGCAATGATGGACGACAGACGTGGTCACGCATCCTCATTTGCCGCGATCCGCGCGCTACGCGTCACGGTGAGGCGGGCGGCAGACGCACGGACATGCCGAGTTGAGTGCGTTTCATCTGATCTCGATCTTGTCTGCCAACTTCGAGCTGGATAGCCTAGCTTACCGGTGGAGTTCTGGCTCCGAATACGCAATATTCGTACGACGTCGTGCCGTATCGCGGTTCCCTTTAGCGGACACATGCGGGCGAGGCGACGGGAGCAAAGGTGCGCCAATGCGGAAATCACCCACGCGTAACCGTATCTCCTGGCGGATCGGACTGGGCCAACAAGGGTGCTCATGTCTATGTCGGCGGCGAAGAGGTTAGAATCTTGCCAGACTACAAGGGTGAGGTTGACGGGCGTCCGCTCCGACGGAAGGGGGGTGCGGCAGATCAGAGCGATGTAGATGCCGCGCTTTGCGCACTTAAGGAAGATAAGCAACTTCGCGACAATTTAATAGGCCACGCCGAATCGGTTATGCACCGCATGAATGCCGACGAATGGGGTGTCGGTGAAAATCGAGCGGTAGAGATGAAATTTCTAAACGATGCACTGCGGAGGATTTGATGGGCGGCGAAGAATTTGCGGCGCGGGTCGCGAGCTCGGGCACAGTCCTCGGGCTTTCGGCGGGAGTACCCACTGCTGAATTTGATGCCGCCCTCGCCGGTATAGAGTACCTGGAAGAGCCTGGGACTGGGCGACGGAAATCCAGCATCCTGCGGCGAGACTACGGCCTGCTTGAAGCGACTTTCCGCAAGGACGGAGCCGACTGGCGGTGCGATTCCATCATTGTCGAATTCCATCGACTTCTCACCGATAATAAGCTGACTTTTGAGTGGGAACCAATCGTTGGAGAAAGGTTTTCGACGGCCCCAAGATGGGATGTGGTGGAAAAAATCCTGACCGAGGTTGCCCCGCCTGAAAGTTGGGTATCCGGTGGATGTGATAACGATTTTAGGCTATTCGGGTTCCCTAATTCTTACGTAATGGCGCACGTTCTAGTCAGCGATGAGGAATCTCTAGATCCCGGAGATCCGGACCAGCTTTGGTCGCTCGAAATTCTTTCTCCTAGTAGCTGGTCTTCCATGTGGGACGCCAGGTATAGGTCGAGTCCCGCAATCAATGTCTAGCTGCCCAGGGCGGCGGACTCATCTGCCGCGCCGAGGGCGTTGGCGCCTATGCCGGCAGTAACGCACCGTGAGTTATGACTACCTCTTCAGTTCCCGATCAGCTTCCTGTCGTCGACGAGCGTCTGCTGCATGCAGCGGTAGCCGCGTACCTGGGCCGGTACCGGGGTGAGTCCCGGGTGCATACCGGTTCCGATCTCAAGGTGTTCCTGACCTGGTGCTCAGGTCAGAGCCTTGATCCGCTTGGCCTGGGCCGGGCTGAGGTCGAGCGGTATGTGCGCTGGCTGCAGGAGGTCCGCCGCTACCAACCCTCGACCGTCTCCCGGCGACTGTCAGTCGTGGTCGGCTTCTACCGCGTGTGCGTCATCGACCAAATCCTGGCTCACTCGCCGGCCGATTACGTGCGCCGGCCACCGATGCCGACCGACTCGCCCACCCTCGGGCTCGGGCACCTGCAGTTCGAAGCCTTGCTGACGACCGCACGGCTGTCGGCCAACCGCAACGACTTCGCCCTGATCGCGATGCTCGGTCTGCTCGGGCTACGAATCTTCGAAGCCTGCGGTGCGAACATCGCCGATCTCGGCGAGGAACACGGCCACCGCGTCCTGAAGGTCCGGGGCAAGGGCGACAAGACGGTGCTGATTCCGTTGCCGCCGGCGGCTGCGCGGGCAATCGAGCGCGCCGTCGACGGCCGACAGCAGGGGCCGATCCTGCGCAACCTGCGCGGCCGGCGAATGGATCGACACGCCGCGACCCGCCGGCTCCAGCAGCTGTCCGCGACAGCCGAGATCCGGATGCCCCGGATGCACCCGCACATGCTGCGCCACACCTTCGTCACCACCATGCTGGACGCAGGAGTCAGCCTGCGCGACGTGCAGATCGCCGCCCGGCACGCCGACCCGAAGACCACGATGCGCTACGACCGAGCCCGAAAGAACCTCGACCGGCACCCCAACTACATCCTCGCTGCCTACATGGCCTCCGGCACCTGAACACCCGAGGTCGACGACCAGAGGATCTCCCGGCCAGCGGGCCTCGCAGCCCGCGGTCCGTTGCCCGGCCATCCGATCACCTGCCGGGCGACGCGTGGCGGGATTCAACCAGCATTCGGAAGGAGGACGGTCGGGCGTGATCGCCGACGTACCCGGACATGCCGAGAAGAGTGTGCGGCGCCCAGACGCGGACGCGACGCTCAGGATTTGCCGCGGCTATTCGCTCGCGCGATGACGACGCCGGCGGTCACACCCAGGGCCGCACCCAGCGCCACACCGAGACCGACGTTGTTGAGCAGGATCCCGGCGACGACGCCGAAGGCAGCGCCAAAGGCGACCCAGACCCCGATATTTGACCAGATCCCGAGCCTTGCGGAGCCCCGAGGCTTGTCGTTGCTCGTCATCGGATCTTCTCCCAGGACGTTGAGCGGGAAGGCGGACGATCCGGCGGCCCACCGTGGCGAATGCGCAACCGTCACCCTCCACAAATTATCACCCGGCATCAATCGGCAAATCCTCGTCGAGGAGCCGGCCTCCGCCCTGATCTGCCGCTGATAATGCGCGTTGCCGGGGTCAGCACTTGTGCGCCGCTGCGCCTGCGGCCATCGGCCGTTCCGATGGGACTCTCGGAAGTTTCGAAGTTGATCATGGCAGGATCGCAGGCATGTCTGAACCGGGGCGTCTGGTGCCGTTCCTGTGGAACCTTGTCACGCCGGACGACCTCGGCTCGATGGTTGCCAGCACGAGCACACCGTATCTGTGGTTTCTCGCCGACCTGGTGGCTGCGCCGCAAGGTAACTCGCCCCCAGCGGCAACGGTGGCCTCATCTTCGTCGGCAGGTCCCTGGACTCGATGTTCGACCTTCTCGGTGGCGTTCCTGCCCACGACAGCGGGCGCGTCTGTGGCGGCTGCCGCTGTCTTTCCAGCGCTGTGTGCCGGCGGCGCGACGGCGCTGGCGCGCTGTCCACTGGTTCGTGGCGAGATCTGCAACGCCGTGCCTGCCCGCCGAGCCGATCAGATCGCTTCGCCGGCCCCCGGCCAGAACAAACCTTCCCGCGCAGCGCGGCGTTTCCGGCGGTGTGGCGATCGCTTGTTCGGGGTAACGGGCGAGACATTCGTATGGAAGGTCCCGCGTTGTGACCGCGACACGCGCCTGGGTGAAGGTGAGGTGACAGTGTCGGGCAAGTTCGAGATGTACAGCGACAAGGCCGGCAAGTTCGGTTCCGGCTCAAGGCCTCCAATGGGCAGGTCGTCGCGACCGGCGAGGCGTATGACAGCAAGACCGCGGCCAAGAACGGCTGCGAGGCAGTTCAGCGGGCCGCCAACGGCGCGGAGATCGCCGAGACTGACAACTGACCCACTGCCCTGGCGTAGCGAGGACCGGGACGACGCCAGGAGGGTGAGGCAGACCGAGATTCCGCACGAGCCGGTCATCCACCGTGGACCGCGCCCGAGACGAGTAGGCGACGAAGGTGCGAACTGAAAACAGTGGGTTTACGGTGAGTGATCTTGATCCAACGAAAACGGTGACCTGCGTTTCCGCAGGTCACCGGCTACTTTTCGTCGGGCTGACAGGATTTGAACCTGCGACCCCTTGACCCCCAGCATTGTTACATTTCTATCAAGCAATGCCAGTACGTGTCTCTATGTACGCAGAAACGGACACAACGACACCTCCGTGTCACCCAGTTCCGGGCAGTTCAGCAGAAGTTGATCAATACTGTGACCAGGCGTGTGACCACGCCCGATCAAGTGCGGTGCCTGCCGAATAATCCAGAACGTACTTCGGGAGGAATGAGGCGGCTCTCGTGTCGCGTAGAACGCGGGAATTTCCGACTCGGGCCTGAGAACATGGATGCAGAGGGATCTTTAGCGCGCGGATCGGCCGGAATCGGCGGCCACTTGACAGCCTATGAGAAGCGCACCTCTCCCCCATCGCCGCAAGGCGCCACGACCAAATATCACGTCCAACGTTCGAAATAGTACCTCGCCGCCGGGGATGCGCGATCATCCCGGTGGCCGCCGCCCTGACCGTCGTCGCCCTCGCGCGCCGGCACCGGCCGCGATCGTGGACCGCACACCGCCGACGCCGCCGTACGTCATCTACGCCTCCGGCCTGAAGTGGCTGTGCGGCTGCCTACCCCTCACGACCGGAATCCAGCGCTCGACAGACCGTGACGCCGCAGTCGGCGTTGACCTATGAGGTGTTCGCGGACGGGTCCGGCTGGACGGGCTCACCGACAACGGCACCGCGTACGGCTGCTGATGATTACGTCTGCGATCATCCGCACGAGTTGAGGAACCTGACAAACCGGGCCGGAGTCCGTTTCTCGACTGAGCGGCATCACCGAGGCGAGGACAGTCAGCGGCGGGAGGTTGCCATGGCTCGCGACTGGACGGCACTGGGTTTCGGCGTGCTCACGGAGGGCGTCAAGGCGCTCGTGCCGCCGGCGGCTCCGCTGATCAAGATTTTGGAGTCGGAGAAAGCCACCTTCGACAAATGGCGTGCGGACAAGGCACGGCAGAAGGCCTACGCCGACGCAGTACGGACCTGGGGCGAGCACCGCGGCTTCGGTGAAGCCTCCATCGAGGACGGACTGACGGCCGCCGCCGACATCCTGCGGCAGAACGGCGCGACCGTGGACGTGATAGCGCAGTGCAACCTGGATCACGCCGCGGTGGCCAGGCGCGTGCTGGCGGCAGACGTCCACCCGCAGCAGGCGGCGGGAAAGACCGCGCAGGAGGTGTGCCGCCACGCGATCGACGAGTTCTACCTGCGGCTCCTCCGCGACGACCGGCTCATGGTGCTCCTGGACCGGGCTGTCCAGCGGGAGCTGCTGCAACGCACCGCTGCTCTGCCGGAAAGCGTGGCCGACGCGCTCGCGGCCCGGGCGGGGTTGCCGCCGACCCTTCGCAGCCGGCTGGACGACCTCCGCCGGGACTACGAGCTGCTCGGCGGCCGGGATCGCGAACTGACCGAGCTCGACCGGTTCCGGGCCACGGCGGACTCCGGGTATCTCCTGCTGACCGGTGATGCGGGCATGGGCAAGACCGCTCTGCTGGCCGGCTGGATCCGGCGGCTGGAGCAGGCCGGCGCCGAGGTCGTCTATCACTTCATCAGCGGGCCGCACGACACCGCGGGTCAGCAGGACGTCATGGCCTCCCTGGTGGCACAGGCCGCGGCCGCGTGGCGTCAGCCGCTGGCGCCCGGCACCCTGAGCGCGACGATCCTGGAGCTCGAGGACACATGGCTTCGCCTGCTCCAAGGCGCGCCGCAGAACCCGGTGGTGATCGTCATCGACGGTCTCGACGAGGCCGAGACGGCGGCCTGGCAGGTGCCGAAGCGGCTCTTCCCGGAGCCCCTGCTCTCCGGCGTGCACGTCGTGCTGTCCGCCAGGTCCGTCGCGCACCGGGACTGGGCCGACTTCCTCGGCATCGACCAGCCCGCCCGCTTGACCGTCGGCAAGCTGGACGCCGCCGGAGTGGCGGACGTCCTCGACGCGGCGGCGGCGCCGCGCTGGGTCCGTGAACCGGGGGCGACACGCATTCTCCGCGAACGCACCGACGGCGACCCGTTCTATCTCGGCCTCCTCATCGAGGCGATCCGCACCGGCGAGATCTCGTCCGCGGCGGCCCTGACCCGCAGCCCGGCGAAGATGGAGGGTTATCTGGAGAACTGGTGGGACGACCTCACCAGCCGGGTGGACGACAAGCCCGCCGAGACGCTGCTCTCCTATCTCGTCGTCGCCGAGGGGCCCATCACCCGGACCGAGCTGATCGACATAGACGCGGACGACGCGCTTTCCGGCGTCACGTTCGGGAAGGCGTTCGACCGTGTCCGGCGCTTCGTCGTCGGCCGGCCGGCCACCGGTCTGTCGCTGGCCCATTGGCGGCTGCGGAACTTCGCCGAGGGTATGTATTCCGCCCAGGAGCTTCGCGGGCTCCGGACAGTCCTGTTCGACTGGTGCGGGAGATGGCGCGAGCATCGCTCCCGCTACGCGCTCGTCTCATGGCCGCGACAACTGCTCCGGCTGGGCGAGACGCCCGCCGCACTCCTCTGTGACGACGAGTTCCAGCGTGCCCGCGTCGAGGCGGCCGACGACGCGGCGGGCCTGCTGAGCGACCTCGAGGCAGCACTGCACGCACTACCCGGTGGCCGGCCGGACACCGTGCTGCTCGTCCGGACGGCTTACGAGCTCGAGACGACACGAGACCGCTGGCTGCGGCCCGACGCCGTGATCGCCCAGGCGCGCCGGGGCGCCCTCGCCGAGGCGGTCCGCCGGCTCGGGATGCTGGGGCCGCAGCCGGTCGGCCAGTGGACGGCAGCCGCCCGGCTGGTCCTGGCATTGTCCGCCGCCGAGGCCAACCCGGAGAACGTCCGCGACCTGCTAGGCAGGATGGCGCCGGACGTCCCGGGCGACTCCCTGCAGGCGGTGCTGCACGGGCGGGCACTGGCCAGGATCGGGGCCGGGAAGGAACCGGAGCTGACCATGTGGTTCCGGCACGGCCCGTTGCCGGAGGTGTCCGACCCCGACCGGGCGCTGGCCGCGCTGGAACGGGCCGGCGGGGCGCCGCAGTACGAGCGCGGCATCTCCGGGCTGCCGGCGCCGGAGGGCGACGAGGCCGGCATCTACCTGGCCGAGGAGGACGGCCCGTGGGTCGTCGCCTATGCGCGAGACAACCGGCAGGAGGGCGGGGACTGGCTCTCCACCTACATCGATCTGCACGTGGCCAACCCGTACGTGCTCTACCGCAACCGATCGCTGCTCTCGCTGTTGGCCGCCGTCGCGTGCCTGCCGGACGCCGACCAGGCGCTGGAATACGCGCAGCGGATCACGGCGGGCGCCTACTCCGGCGACACCGTTCGGTTCGCCGAGTTCGCCAGGCTGGCGCTGCATGCGCGGCGCGCACGCACCGCCCGTCTGGAACAGCTCCGAACGACGGCCGTCGACGCGGCCCGGCAGCTCCACGCGGGCCGGGACGGCGCCGACCGGTGGGGCCACCACACCAGGCGGCTCGCCGCGCACGCCGAGATCGCCCACCGCGTGCTCGGCGACGGGGACGGCGGACGGCGGTTGCTGACCGAGGCCAGGACCGTGCCGTTCGGATACGCCGGCTACCGCAGTCCCGCCTGCCTCGCCGCCGCCCAGGCCTGGACGATCGTCGACCCGGCCGACGTCGCGCTGCGCCGCTTCGAGCTGGACGAGGCGCTGGAGGCGGCGCACAACGTCCAGGAACCGTCGTTCGCCGCCGTGATGACAGCCCGGGTGACCACGGTGGCACGCTGGTGGGACGAGTCCGCGGACGATCTCGAGGAGATTGTGGCGGCCTTCACGTCGAACCCCGCGGCCACCCGCTTCGCGCCGCGCCTGACCATTGGCGAGCCGTTCGCCCGGCGGGCCCGCGTCAGCCATCTCTCCATCGACCACATCACCGAGCTGACCGGCCCCGAGGAGATCGCCGACGCGCTCGGCATGCCGCGGCCGGCCGTCACGCTCACCGGCCCCGGCGAAGTGGCCCTGCCGGACACCGGCTTCGTCCCGATGGTCGCGACCCACCTGTCGGCGAGGGTGTTCGCCGCCGACCTGCCGAATCGGCGGAAGGCCGAGCTCCTAGCCGCCCTGGTGCCGTTCGCCGCCGCGGACCCCACCCACCTCGATCAGGTGCTGGGCCGCCTCTTCTGCGTGGTGCCGGACCTGACCGACGACGCGTGGCAGGCCGTCGAACAACTCGTCGGGCAACGCACGACCGTGGAGCCCACCGGTGAATGGATACAGTTCCTGCCCGACTAGCTAGTAGTGCTTTGTCATGATCGTCGGCGGTGTCTGCGGTTCCGTTGTGGGAGGCGGGTTTTGCAGGTGGGGCAGGTGCCGATGAGCCGGGCGAGTAGGGCTTGCAGGCGTCGGAGTACGGCGTAGGGGGTCATTCCGGCGCACGGGTTTTGGGTCCAGGCGCTGCAATGTTAGGAAGGCGTGGGCTGCGCTGACGAGGGTGGTGTGGTGGTGCCAGCCTTGCCAGGTGCGGCCTTCGTAGTGGTCGAGGCCGAGGCCGGTTTTGATTTCGCGGTAGTCGTGCTCGATACGCCAGCGCAGTTTCGCCAGCCGCACCAGTCGCCGTTTCGAGGTATCGGCAGGCAGATTGGACAGCCAGTAGCGGGTGGGTTCGGCCTCTTCGGGCGGCCATTCGGCGATCAGCCAGCGCACCGGCAGGTCACCGAAGTCGGCGGCCCGGCGGTGCACGAGGCTGGCTGGGCGTAGGCGCAGGAACACGAAGTGCCCGCGCATCGGCCGGTTCCGGCCGTTGCGTCGGCGTGAGCCGGTGCGCCAGGTGACTTGCCGGACCGCTTCACGGCCCGCCGTCAGGACGTGGGTCATTGCCGGTTACGTGGCCTGGAGCCTCGACCCGGCTCGCCGCAACGGCAGCATCTCGCACCTCGCCGTTGCCGCCGAGTACCGCCGGCACCAGGTGGGCACCGCGCCGTGCGAGCACGCCTTCGCCGAGCTGCGAGCCCACGGAGCAGACGTGGTCGAGATCGGTACCGGAGGTGACCCCTTCCACGCACCGGCCAGAGCACTCTACGAAAGGCTCGGCTGCGTCCAGCTGCCGATCGCCGTCTACTACAAACAGCTCTGACCGGGCCTCCGGGACGGGTGCCGCATCGCACCCGTCCCGGAGGGTCCGGAGCAGGCCGCTGGGCAGTCGCCCCTTGCGGTGGGCCGACGAGATCCACCAGGCGATCCCCGGTAGCGGATTCCCGGCGGTGCACCCGCTGTCGCCGATCGTCAGTCCGGTCCGCGACGAGGCATACCCAGCCGATTCCCATCACTCGCCGAGCGCCGCCCTGCAGAGTTCTTACGCCGGTCCACCGCGGACCGGCGTACCGAACAGTTCCAGGAGGAACCATGCGACGCGCGACCCGCGCGATCTTCGGCTCGGCCGTGCTCGGCGGCTTCGCTCTGCTCACCGCCGCCCCGGCGCAGGCCGCCCCGGCGCAGGCCGCCCCGGCCGCCGCGCAGCCCACCCCGGCGGCGGCGGGAGCGGTGGCGCAGTACGGCTTCGCCTTCGCCGACCAGCCCAGCCCAGCAATCCTTCGTACGTCGCCAACGCCCGGATGTCGACCAACTCGACCGGCGGCACCAACACTGTGATCCGCTACCGCGCCGGCGACTACGAGGTGCGGATGCCCGGCCTCGGCGCCACGCCGGGCGGCAACGTGCAGGTGAGCGCCTACGGTAACCACACCAACCGGTGCAAGACGACGTACTGGCTGCCGCTCGACGGCGCCATGGCCGTCGGCGTGATGTGTCACAACCCGTCCGGGGCGCTGGCCGACACCCCGTTCACCGCCCAGTTCCACCGGGGCAGCAACGACCCGCAACAGCAGAGCGCCTTGTACCGTTCGGAAACTCGTCGCTGCTGGGATCGGTGTGGTGCGCCGCGACGACCTGCTGGAATCCTGGTCAGGTGATCGTCTCACTGGTGTACCAGCTGGCACGGAAGCTTCTCGCGGTCCCGGCGGTGTTGCTACGCCGGGACGTGACGAAGGAGGCCGAGCTGCTCGTGTTGCGGCACGAGAACGCGGTGCTGAGCAGGCAGCTCACCCGCCCGAGGCGGTACAGCCCGGCGGACCGGCTGTGGCTCGCGGCGCTGTCCTCACTGTTACCCCGACGCCGGTGGGCGCAGGTGTTCCCGGTGACACCCGCGACCCTGCTTGCTTGGCACCGCCGCCTGATCACGCGCAAATGGGACTACAGCATGCGCCGGCGAAAGCCTGGCAGGCCGCCAGCGGCCAGCGCGGTTAGGGCACTGGCACAGCGGCTGGCCAGGGAGAATCCGCGTTGGGGCTGCCGCCGCATCCAGGGCGAACTTGTGCGCCTCGGGCATCGCATCGGCGCCACGACGGTTTGGGAGATCCTCACGGCGGCGGGCCTCGATCCGGCCCCACGCCGCAGCGGACCAACCTGGCGCGAGTTCCTCACTGAGCAAGCTCACGGCGTGATCGCGTGCGACTTCGTCCACGTCGACCTGGTCGACCTGCGCCGGGTATATGCGCTGGTGTTCCTCGACCACGGCACTCGGCGACTGCACGTCGCTGGGATCACCGCGCATCCGACGGCATCCTGGACCGTGCAGCAGGCCAGGAACCTGGCCAGCGAGCTGGGCGCCCACGTTGACTAGTTGCGGTTCCTGATTCGTGATCGGGACGCCAAATACACCGGGTCCTTCGACGCGGTCTTCGCCGCCGACGGCATCGAGACGTTGAAGACCGCGCCACGGGCTCCTCGGATGAACGCCCACTGCGAACGGATCATTGGCACCCTCCGGCGCGAGGCGCTCGACCAGCTACTGATCTGGAACCAGACTCATGCCCGACGCGTCCTCGACGCCTACGCCCAGCACTACAACCAGCACCGCCCGCACCAAGCGCGAGGCCAGCTCCCACCACTCGCCGAAGAGCATCCGGCGCCGGTAACCGACCTGACCAGTCACCGGCTCCTACGAACCCGAGTGCTCGGCGGCGTAATCAACGAATACAGATACGCCGCCTGACCAGCAGCTACAAGTTCCGAACGGCACAGACTACGCGATGATGCCGTCTCATGCTCCTGCGACTGGCCTACCTCGGTATCACCAACGCGTTCACCCTTCTGCGACTGTTGCCAGGCAGCGACCGGGACAAGGACGCGGAGATCCTCGCACTGCGCCACCAACTCACGGTATTGCACCGCCAACTCGGCGGACAGCGGATCCGGTTCGACCCAGCCGACCGGGCATGGCTGGCCGCGCTGCTGCACCAACTCCCCCGACCCAGCCGGCACCGTCTACGGCTGCTGGTGCGGCCCGACACGATCCTTCGGTGGCACCGCGACCTGCTCGCGCGGCGCCATGCTGCAGCGTCGCGTCCCCGACGACGAGGCCGGCCACGCACCATCCGTTCGATCCGCGCCCTGGTGCTGCGCTTGGTCCGGGAGAACCCTTCCTGGGGCTACCGGCGGGTGCACGGGGAACTGCTCACCCTCGATTACGGTCGCCGCGTCGACGGTCTGGGAGATCCTGCGCGAGGCGGGGATCGATCCGGCCCCGGACCGGGCCGCCACTACCTGGTCGCAGTTCCTGCGTTCACAGGCCGAGGCACTGCTGGCCGCGGACTTCCTCGAGACGGTCACGCAGACCGGCACGAGGCTCTACGTCCTGGCGGTCATCGAACACGCCGGCCGCCGCGTCCGGATCCTCGGTGCGACCGCGCATCCGAGCGCCGCGTGGGTGACCCAGACCGCCCGCAACTTCGTGATGGACATCGAGGACGCGGGATGCCGGGTGAAGTATCTGATCCGCGACCGGGACGGCAAATACCCAGCCTTGTTCGATACAGTCCTCGCCGACGCCGGCATCACGGTCGTGCTCAGCGGCGTTCGGATGCCCCGGATGAACGCGGTAATGGAACGCTGGGTGCGGACCTGCCGCCGCGAACTGCTCGACCGGACTTTGATCTTTAGTCAGCGGCACCTGCTGCACGCGCTGCGCGAGTACGAGGTCTTCTACAACAAGCACAGACCGCATCAGGGCATCGCCAATGCCCGGCCACTGGCCCCGCTCCCCGAGCCGATCACCGACCCGGACCGGATCGCCCACCTGAACATCCATCGACGTGACCGCCTCGGCGGCGTCCTCCACGAATACGAGTATGCCGCCTGACCTGCCCGGATGACATTCTCGGCAGGTACAACCTCGGATCAAGATGGCGATGCTCTGCGGACGCGAAGTCCTGCTGAGGTGCCGTCTAGTGGACGGATCTCTGGCGCCATTCGCGGTGTACCTGAAGCGCTTCGCGCATCCCCGTCGGCAGCGTGGTGGCCTCGTCGATCTCGGCGGTGGCAAGTTGAGCGGCGTTTAGTCCTTCCGCTGCATCAGCGCCATCGGGCGTGTGCAGGACCACCTCCTGCAGCCGCGTCCCGAACAATTTTGCTCCATCCAGGTGCGCCTCGTGCAGCTGTGCTTGAGCCAGATTCGCCTGCTGCAGCTGCGCCTGGGCCAGATTCGCTTGCTGCAGCTGCGCCGCGAGCAGGTTCGCCTTCCGCAGCTGCGCCCTGATCAGCTTCGCCTCCTGCAGCTGCGCCGCGAGCAGGTCCGCCTTCTGCAACTGCGCCAGTGACAGGTCCGCCCGCTGCAGCTGTGCCTCTTCCAGGTAGGCCTCCTGCAACTGCGCCCCGACTAGGTTCGCCTCCTGCAGCTGCGCGCCGGGCAGGTTTGCCCTCTGCAGCTGCGCCGCGAACAGATCCGCCTGCTGCAGCTGCGCCTCCATCAGGCTCGCCTCCTGGAGCTGCGCCCGACGCAGGTTCGCATTCTGCAGCTGCGCCTCGCGCAGGTTTGCGTTCTGCAACTGCGCCCCGGACAGGTCTGCGTTCTGAAGTTGGCCGTGGGAGAGTTGGGCGCCGGTGAGTCTGAGTTCGGCGAGGTAGAGGATGCCGGGGGGTTCGTATTCGGGGCGACGCGGGCGGGTGACGATGGCCGTCAGCGCGGCTTGGACGTCCGGGTCGGGTTCGGCTGGCGGCTTTGGGCGGGGATAGATCGGCGAAGGTGTGTCGTCGGCGGTAGCTCGTGGGGCGCGGTGGCGGACGAAGGCGACGAGGACCTGAAGTACGTCGGTGTGGTGGCTCGGGCTGTCTCGCAGGACGTGGGTCAGGGCGTGGACGCCGCCGACGCGTACATAGAGCTCGGAGGAGCTGAGGTGTTCGAGGGCTTTGGTGAAGCGGTCGGTGACCTGGCCACGGTGGGCCAGGCGGTAGTTTCGGGCGGTGTAGAGAAGGCCGATGGCGACGACCAGAGCGCCGCCGCCGGAGACGACCAGCAGGCGGGCGTTGTGCGACGAAGTCGCGCGCTCAGCCGGGCTCATGGGCGACGCCGACGGCGCTGGAGTCGCCAGGTCAGGGACCAGCAGTAGCGGAGCGTGCCAGACGATCCACGAGTAGCCCATCAACGCCGCCACAGCGGCGAGGATTGCGAGGGTGAGCCACACCCATCGCGGCCTGCACCGAGCCCACCGGATCCCCGCAGCCATCCGACGTCCGATCGCCCTCGGCGATGCAGGCCCCCACTTGATCAGTGATCGTTGGGTCATAGAGTCAGGGTGCCTGGTGGAGGCTCGAATCCGGTATACCGACCGCCTGGCCCTGACTTGGTCTTTCGAAGCTGCGGGCACCATGGCCCGACGACCCAGATCATCTTGATGCCATGTGCAGCGGACCTCGCTACTCGTGAACTCTCGGGGGAATGGATCTGCATCGGCGCCGGTCGGTGACCGTGCCACGAGCGAGACCGACATCGTCGCATCGGCCGCGGTCGCGGACCGTGCTATCGCGGCTTAGCCTTCGATTTGGTGCTGCTCCTGAGCGGGTTCAGGTGGCCCTGTCGCGCGAACCAGTCATATAGGCTCCGATTCACCTTCTTGAGGCCCTTCGGATCCGCTTTGTACAGCGCAAATGCTTCCGCGAAGGCTTCCGGCGAGCTGACCTTCGAGTATTCCGTCAATGCCTCGCTACCGGCGATACGACTGTCGAATTCGGTGATGGTTCGAGTTTTGGCTACCTCGTAGCGCTTTGTGGCTGTTTCGGCGTTCTGATCGAGCTCTTTCGCCCTCTTCTCCAGCCTCCGATGCTGCTCTCTGCTCACTTCCGAACTGCTCTGATCGTTGATCTCCCCCGCCCCGTTGTCGTACGCGTCGATGGCCTTGCTGTAAGACTCGTATGCACGACGGAGCTCCGCGATCTCCATGGCGTGTCCAATCTCGTGCAGCATGTGGAACCGTTCAATCGGCACGCCCGCCATGGTTTCGCTGGTTGCCTCGGGGTCCTTGAAGCACTTATCGTACATCGATATCTTGTAGCTGCCGGCGGCGATGTCTGCTTCGTGCAGCCCGCATTCCTCGTCAGCCTGCGGCTGGTAGGTCGGGTCCTTCGCGCCGCGAGTGGCTGCGTCCGACCAGCGAAAGAAGATGTAGCCCTTCAGCGCCAGAGCCTCCTGCTTGGAAAGCTTCGAGAGTGTCCATTCCAGCGCCTTCAGGTCGTCCACGGACCACGTCTTGTCACCCGCCATGATCGTGATGCCGTACCTCTGCTGGAGGTCGGCCGCGCCGCCGCGTGCGCCGGGGGTCGGGGTCGGCCGCTTCACCTGCCGATAGAGCTTCGGTCCCCGCGAGCCGACGGGCGGTGCCATGCCGCCCGAGCCGACCATCGCAGCCGTCCGGTCGGCCTCGCGCTCGGCGTCGTCGCCGGGTCGGCTGGTCTCCAGAGGGATGGCAGGCCCGCACTGGTCACCCTGCTGCAGCACATGCATCAGTTCGTGTGCCAGCAGACCTTCCTCCTCGATCGAGGCAGCGTCAGTGCGGCCCGCGCCGAACACGACGTGCTCGCCAGCCGTGAAGGCCTGGGCGTTCACGGCTTGAGCAGCCTCGGCGGCCCGCGGACCGGTGTGGATGCGCACACGGCTGAAGTCGCGGCCAAAACGCGCCTGCATCTCGGCGCGGGTCGCGGTGCCCAGCGGCGCACCCGACGTGTGAAGCACCTCCGGCACGGCCGAGCTCAAGGCCAACGACGGCGCGGAGTCAAGTCGCTTGTGGTCGCAGGTCCCAGGAGGGCAGACATCTGTGCCACATCGCTGCAGGAGCCCCGTTGGGACCGGTACGCGAGGCGGCACCGGCCGTGCTCTTTCCGGCTGCGTCACTCGATCGAACATGGCCTTCCTCCAAGAGAGAACCTACGCCGTCCCCTACCGCCTGAGGTGCCAATGCTCGGCCGAAGCCGCGACCGTCGCATGATGCAGCGTCACGGCGTCGGCCCGGAAGCGCCGCCCGCCGCGGCGTCAGCCCCATCGAGGCGTCCCCGGCAAATCCGCCGGGGATGCCTCGACCGCGCATTCCAATCGTGATCTCGGATGGTGGCTGCCGCACTAGACGCTGTCCGGGTCGAGCCGGATCCGGTCGTACAGTCGCATGGTCAGCGGCTCGGGCAGGGCGGCGAACTCAGCGGCCAGCACGTGGTGACAGACCCGGAATTGGCGCAGCGCCTGGGCGCGCTCACCGAGCCGCACGTGGCAGCACATGACCAGCCGGTGCGCATCCTCCCGGCACGGGTCATGTGCCAGCAGCCGCATCGCATAGGCGAGTGCCGAGGGGTACTCGGCCACGCCGAACCGGTGGTCGGCAAGCCGGCTCAGCAGCGTGAGGTAGCTGGCCCGTAACCGCTCCCGCTCCACCACCGTGTGCAGGTCGCAGGTCTCGGTGAGATCGCCCTGGTAAAGCGCGACGGCCCGCAGCCACGACTCGACCGCGCCGGACATGTCACCGGTGTCCGCGAGCCGGTTGGCGTCGCGTACCAGCGCGTCGAATTCCGCGATGTCGGTGCCGACGCCGGCCACGGCGTTCAGCTCATAGCCGCCAGCGGAGTAGATCACCGGCGGCGCACCCTCGATCGCCCGGCCGAGGGTCTGGCGTAGAAGGTGAACCAGCGAGTTCAGAGAGTGGGTGGAGCGTTCAGACGCGGCGTCCGGCCAGAGCACACCGAGCAGCGCCTCGCGCGGCGCCCAGTGCCGGTCGCGTAGGGCCAGGGTGGAGAGCAAGGTGGCGGACTTGCCACTGGCGCGTACCGGCAGGGCCGCATCATGGGCGACCACGCGGAAACCACCCAGCAGGCAGATCAGGAGCTTCCCACCGGCACCACGTGTCATTACGGCCTCCGCCAGCCGCCCAGGCAATCCGCCACTGTCAACCATGAGCGCGCGGGTTGGAACGGTGCAAGCGACTATCGGAAATCAGATTCGATCCGGTGACACGGAAATGAGCGGGATCTGCCCCGCTTCTCACCCGGTTATGAGCACGGCATGTTCGACAGCTCAGGGGCGCCAGGTAGGACTTCAGGGAACGCACACCCCGGAGGGAGCGATGTCAGACAGCCTCTCGCGCTGGCACCACGTGACCACGGTGCTGCGGCTTGTCGTCGACGACGCCGCGGTGCTGTCGCACGGCGAGATCCTCGACCCTGCCGGCAATGTCCAGAAACGCTTCCCCGACTGGAACAGCCTGGTACCGACGCTTCGCGCGGTCTTGAAGAAGAACGAGGATTAGGGGACCACCATGCCCGTCAGCCCCACCTTTCCCGGTGTCTACATCGACGAGGTACCGAGCTCGGTACGCACGATCATCGGCGTGCCGACGGCGGTGCCCGCGTTTGTCGGCGTCGCGCTGCGCGGCCCGGTCAACGAGCCGCGGCACATCACCAGCTGGGCCGACTTCGAGCGGATCTTCGGTGGGCTGGACGCGAGCAGCATGATGAGTTACGTGGTGTTGCATTACTACCAGCACGGCGGCTCGGCGGCCGAGATCGTACGCATCGCCAAGAGTGACGCCGCCGAGGCCACCATCGACCTGCAGGACGGCGTGACGCTCAAGGCCGCGAGCCCCGGCGACTGGGGTCGCGGACTGCGCGCTCGGGTCGACCACAACACCAGCGACCCGACCGACAACGAGCTGTGGAACCTCACGGTGCGCGACACCGCGACCGGCGAGGAGGAGAGCTGGCGCAACATCGTCGCCGACCCGGCCTCACCGGCCAGCCTGGACAAGGTGTTGCAACGCTCCAACCTGGTCCGCGCCAGCGGGGATCTCACCAAGCGGCCGAACAAGCAGGCCGATCCACCGGCCGGCACGGATCCGTTCGCCGATCCGGCTGGCGGCGCCGCGCCGACGACGTTCGTGCAGGCCACCGGCGGTGGTCCGGGAGGCGTGCCCGGCGACACCGAGATCAAGGGCAGCGAGGCCGCTAAGACCGGCATCTACGCCCTGCTCAAGACCGACATCTTCACGATGCTCTGCATACCGCCGATCAACCGGACCACCGACGTGGGTGTGGTCGCCGACGCCGCCAAGCTCTGCGTCGACCGGCGCGCCATGCTGATCGTCGACCCGCCGAAGGACTGGACCGACCTGGACAAGGCGGTCGCCGGCGCTGCGAACCCACCGGGCGGCGGGGTCAACGGCCGCAACGCCGCGCTCTACTTCCCCCGGTTCAAGGCGCCGGACAAGGACGGCTTCGTGCAGGAGTGGCCGCCGTGCGGCGCGATTGCCGGCATCTGGGCCCGCACCGACGGCCAGCGCGGCGTCTGGAAGGCACCCGCCGGTACCGACGCCTCGGTCACCGGCCTGCAGGAACTCTCCGTCAAGCTGACCGACCCGGAGCACGGACGGCTCAATCCGCTCGGCATCAACTGCCTGCGCACCTTCCCGGTCATCGGCTCGGTGGTGTGGGGCGCCCGCACGCTGCGCGGCGCGGACCAGCTCGCCAACGAGTGGAAGTACGTCCCGGTACGCCGCACCGCCCTGTTCATCGAGGAGACCCTGTTCCGCGGCACCCAGTGGGTCGTCTTCGAGCCGAACGACGAACCGCTGTGGGCGGCGATCCGGCTCAACGTGGGCGCGTTCATGAACACGCTGTTCCGCCAGGGCGCGTTCCAGGGCCGCACCCCGAAGGACGCCTACCTGGTCAAGTGCGACGCCCAGAACAACCCGCAGAACGACATCGACCGCGGGGTCGTCAACATCCTCGTCGGTTTTGCCCCGCTGAAGCCGGCCGAGTTCGTCCTGATCCACATTCAGCAGCTCGCCGGGCAGATCGCCGTCTGATGCGCTAGGAGACCACCGATGGCCCAGTTCACCGCGAACGCCACCCGCCTCGACCCGTACAAGAACTTCAAGTTCCGCGTGAAGTGGGATGGGGTCTACGTGGCCGGTGTCAGCAAGGTCAGCGCACTGCGGCGCACCACCGAGGTGGTCAGCCACCGGGAGGGCGGCTCGCCGAGCGGCAGCAACAAGTCGCCGGGGCGTACCGAGTACGAGGCGATCACGCTGGAACGCGGCAAGACACACGATCCCGGGTTCCTGGCCTGGGCGAACAAGGTGTGGAACTTCAGCAACGCGCAGGCTGCGGCCGATCAGCGTACGCAGGAGGTGTCGCTCGCCGACTTCCGCAAGGACATCATCATCGACGTCTTCAACGAGGCCGGCCAGAAGGTGCTGTCCTACCAGGTGTTCCGCGCGTGGGTCTCGGAGTACCAGACGGTGGGTGAGCTCGACGCCAACGCCAACGCGGTTCTGTTCGAGACGGTCAAGCTGGAGAACGAGGGCTGGATCCGCGACGACAACGTCACCGAACCGACGGAACCGACGTTCTGATGCCCGCCCTCTCCGCACCAGATCTGCTCGATGCGTGGGAGCACGGCCTGGGACGGCCCCCGGTCGAGCAGGCTCTGGCGCTCACGCTGGCCGCCATCCCCGGCGCGTCGCTGACCGCTGTGGCCGAGCTGACCGTCGGTGAACGCGACGCCCGCCTGATCGACCTCTGGGAGCAGAGCTTCGGCTCGTCCGTCACGGCCACCGCGACCTGCCCGTCCTGCGCGGAGGATCTCGAGCTCGTCTTCGGCGTCGCCGATCTGAGAACCCCCCCTTCGCCGCCGGCTCAGCGTCTCTCGATCTCCTGTGCGGGGTACGAGATGAAGCTCCGCCAACCGACCGGGCGCGACCTGCTCGCCTGCCGCCGGTTCGGTGACTTCGCCGCCACCCGGGCCGCGCTGTTCGCCGCCTGTGTCGTGTCCGCCCGGCGCGGCGCCGACGAGATGCCGGCCGCCGCACTGCCGGATGAAGTGGTCGCCGCCTGTGACGACGCCCTCGCCGAGGCCGATCCCCAGGCCGACCTGCGTATCGACATTGCCTGTCCGGACTGCGGCCACGCGTGGGAGGCCACCCTCGACGTGGTCGGCTTCCTCTGGGCGCGGCTCGACGCGTGGGCGCTGCGCCTGTTGCACGACCTGCACCTGATCGCGTCGGCGTACGGCTGGCGGGAGAGCGAGATCCTCGCGCTCAGCCCGGCCCGGCGCCGGTACTACCTGGAAGCGATCGGCGGATGAGCGGATATCTGGCCCGGCTGGCCGCGCACAGCCTCGGCACCGCGATCAGCGGCGCGGTGAAGCCCGAGGTGCCCGGTGTGCCGTCCGGCGACATGCCGGGTGAGGTGCTCGGCGAGTCGCCCGCGGTGTGGCCGGTCACCGAGCCGGGCGCGGTCCGGCCGCTGGTGCCGTCGCTGTTCGAGCCGCCGGAGCCGGGTCCGGGTGTGCTGCCCTATCCGTCCTTCCCGGCGGCGAGCCTGGCCCCCGAACGGCCCGCCGCGACCACGCGCGTCTCACCGCGGGCACCGCTCCCGCCGGTGCCGGTCGCACCGCTGCCCGCCCCGCGGATCGCAGCACCCGCACCGGCGCCGCCGCGCACGCCCACGCCCACGGCCGTGCCCCGGGTCGAGCCACCGGCTCCCCGGTCGACGGTCCCGTCGGCCCGGACGCCCGCTGTTCAACCGGCGGTCCGTGACGACACGCCGCGACCGCTGCCCCGTCCGGCGACCCCGCCCGCTCCGGCGGCGACCCGTGCGCCCGCCGCTGCGGCCCGCGCCCGGCACCAGCCCTTGCGCCCGGGACGACCGGCCGCACCGCAGCCGCCCGCCGGCATACAGGTCATCGACGTCGCCCCGCCCGCTGCCGAACCGGCCGCGAAGGTCACCCTGTCCGAGCCGCAGCCGGTCAGCCGGCTCGCACCGCACACGTCCGTACGCCGCGACCCGGCACCCGCACCGGTCCTGCCCGACGTGCACGTCACCATCGGCCGCGTCGAGGTCCGCGCCACCGGCGATCCGGCGCCGAAGCCGCGCCAGGGCACCGCACCGGCCGCGCAGACCCTCGCGGACTACCTGCGTACTAAGCAGGAGCGCCGCCGATGAGCAATCCCCTGGCCGTGGCGGCGGTGACCGCCACCCTCCGGCAGATCCTGTTCGACGCGATCAACGCTGATCTGGGCGGCGCGGCCGTCACCACCAAGCCGCCGGACAAGGCCCGCGACGCCAACGACGTCAACCAGCTCAACCTCTTCCTCTACCAGCCGGTCCTGGACGCCGGCCTACGCAACGACGACCCACCCGGCGCCCGGCCCGGTGAGTCCGCTCCCCCGGCCCTGCCGCTGCAACTGCACTACCTGATCACCGCGTACGGCGCGAACGACGACGACCGGCTCGCCCACCGGGTGCTCGGCACCGCGATGGGCACCCTGCACGACCATCCGGTGCTGGGCCGCGACGAGATCCGTACGGCCCTGCCCGGTAACGACCTGCACCGGCAGGTGGAGCGGATCCGGCTCAGCTGGCAGCCGCTGAGCATCGACGACATGTCGAAGCTGTGGACCGCGTTCCAGACCCAATACCGGATCTCCGCCTACTATCAGGCCTGCGTGGTGCTGCTCGAGAGCAACCGGCGGGGCCCGGCCGCGCTACCCGTGCTCACCCGCGGGCCGGACGACTCCGGTGTGAGCTCCCGGCCCGACCTGGTTCCGCCGTTCCCCACGGTGGAATCGGCGCAACCGGTGCCGCTCGTGCTCGGCGGCACACTCACCGCGACCGGGCACCACCTCACCGGCGCCACCGCGATCCGGCTCACGCACGGTGTCACCGGCACCACCTTCGACCTCAGTGGGGCCGCGTTCACCGAGGTCACTGACGAGACGATCACGGCCACCGTGCCCGACCAGCCGGCGCAGTTGCCCGCCGGCATCTACACGATGGCCGCCGTCTTCACCGCCGCCGGTGTGCCGGAGGCGACCAGCAACGTGCTGAGCACCGCGATCGCACCCCAGGTCACCGCCGGGCTGCCGGCCACGTTCGTCGCCGGCACCGCTGGCCTCGACCTGACCGTCAACCCGCCGGTGCGGGACGGGCAGAGCGCGCACCTGCTGATCGGCGGCCGTCAGCTCGCCGGCACCCCCGGCGCGGGACCGGGTGAGCTGCGATTCGCGGTGGCCGGCGTACCGCGCGGCGTCTACCCGGTGCGGATCCGGGTGGACGGAATCGACAGTCCGGTCGTGCTGCCGGGCCCGCCGCCCCGGTTCGACCCGAGCCAGCAGGTGAGGGTGACATGAGTGCCGACACATGGGAGGACCGCAACAACGCCTACCTGTCCGCCGCCCTGGCCTGGCTGCATCTGCTGCTCGACCGGCACACCCCGGCATCGGCGGCGACCACCGTCCCGGCCCCGGCGGTGACCGTCGAGGCTCCGGTGAACCGGCAGGGCCGGCTGTTCCGCCGCCGCACCACTGTGCCGCTCACACCGCTGCGCGAACTCGGCGCCGGCGACCCGGACCGCGGGATCGCCACCGCCCTTGTCACTACCGCCGATCCGGACCTCGACGCCGCCCGGCAGGCAATGGAGGAGGCGGAGAAGGGCGACCCGCCCCCGGCCATGATCCGGCTCGGTCAGCTGTTCGGGCTCTCCGCGTTCGAGCGGTGTCTGCTGCTGCTCTGCGCCGCCATGGAGCTCGACCCGACGATGAGTTCCCGGTACGCCCGCGCGCAGGGTGACGGCCGGCTCGCATACCCGACCTTCGCCCTGGCCATGACCATCCTGCCGGACCCGGCCTGGGACGCCATCTCCCCCGGCGGCACCCTGCGCCGCCGGTTGCTGCGCATCGACCGGGCCGCCGGGGAACCCCTCGTCACCGGCGCGCTGAGCATCGACGAGCGGATCACCAACTACCTCAAGGGGCTCAACCAGATCGACGACCGCCTGGAACCATGGCTCACCCCGGTCCTGCCCCGCCCGGCGGCGCTCGCGCCGTCACAGCAGGCGGCCGCCCGGACCGCCGCCGCCCGGTGGGCGCCGCCGATGTTGATCGAGCTGAACGGCGTGGACGCGATCACCAAGCCGTACGTCGCGGCCGAGGCCGCCCGGCGTACGGGGCTGTCGCTGTTCCGGATCGCGGCCGCCGCGATCACCGGCGCACCCGACCTGGAGACCCTGGCCCGGCTCTGGGCGCGGGAGAGTGTGCTGCTCGGCGCGGCCCTCTACGTCGACGCGCACGAGGTGGACCACACCGACCCGGCGGCCACGACCGTGGCCCGGTTCCTCGACCGCACCGACGGAATGCTGCTGCTTGGCGTCCGCGATCCGTGGGCTCGCAGCGGCCGCGACACCCTGGAACTCGACGTGGACCGCCCGTCACCGACCGAGCAGGCCGAGGCGTGGGCCGCCGCCGCGCCCGCCGCCGGAGCGGACCTGGCCGGGCGGCTGGCCGGGCAGTTCGACCTTGATCTGCGCACGATTCAGCAGACCGCGGCGGTGCTCAGCGCGCCCGCCGGTGCTGCGGACGAACCGGCCGACCGGCTCTGGGACGCCTGCCTGGCCATCACCCGGCCCGCACTGGACAGCCTCGCGCAGCGCATGGAACCGAAGGCCGGCTGGGACGACATCGTGCTACCACCGGCGGAGACCGCCCTGCTCCACTCGATCGCCGACCAGGTCGCCGTGCGTACCACCGTCTACCAGCGGTGGGGGTTCGCAGCGAAGATGAGCCGCGGGCTCGGCATCAGCGCGCTGTTCGCCGGGCCGAGCGGCACCGGCAAGACGATGGCCGCCGAGGTGCTCGCCGGTGCGCTGCGGCTCGGCCTCTACCGCATCGACCTGTCCGCCGTGGTCAGCAAGTACATCGGCGAGACCGAGAAGAACCTGCGCCGGCTCTTCGACGCCGCCGAGAGCGGTGCCGCCCTGCTGTTCTTCGACGAGGCCGACGCGCTGTTCGGCAAGCGCAGCGAGGTCAAGGACAGCCACGACCGCTACGCCAACATCGAGATCAACTACTTGTTGCAGCGCATCGAGGCGTACCGTGGCCTGGCGATTCTTGCGACCAACATGAAAAGCGCCCTCGACCCGGCCTTTCTGCGCCGGTTGCGCTTCGTGGTTCCCTTCCCCTTCCCGGGTACGGACGAACGGCGCGCGATCTGGGCCGGTGTCTTTCCGCCCGGGGTGCCCCTGGACGGACTGGACCTGGACCGGCTGGCGAAGCTGCCCGCCAACGGCGCCTCGATCCACAACATCGCGCTGGGTGCCGCGTTCGCCGCCGCGCACGCCGGTGACGCGGTCACCATGCCCCGGGTGCTGGCCGCCGTCCGCACCGAGTTCACCAAGCTGGAACTGCCGATCTCCGAGCGGGAGCTGGCCTGGACCGATCCGGCGGGGGTGACGCCGTGATCCGGGTGCACATCGACGAGCTGGTCCTGGACGGGTGCGGCGTCGGACCCGCGCAGCGGGTGGCCGTCGCCGAGGCCGTGCGTCAGGAGCTGGCCGAGCTGTTCCGGGTCCCGTCCGGCCCGCACCGCGCGCGGGCCGTGCCCCGGCTGGTCGCCACGCCGGTCCGCCTCGGCCCGCCCGGCGAGCTGGGCGGCGTCATCGCCCGCTCGGTGCACGGCGGCGTCACCCGGCTGACGTCGGGCGAAGGTACCGACGGTGTCACCGGCCCGCCCTCGAGCGGGGGCGGCGATGGCTGAGCGGGTCGCCGAACCGGTCCACCGCGACGCGGCGGTGCTGCGGCGCTGCCCGGAGAAGGGCGGGGTGCACGCCGGTTGTGCCTGCGCCATCGAGGAGCCGGAACTGCGCCGCCACCCGAACGCCGGTGCCGTGCCGTTCGCGGACGGCGGCGTCGCCCCGCCGGCGGTGCACGACGTGCTGCGGCGCAACGGGCAGCCGCTGGACGCCGGCGTCCGCGAGCAGATGCAGGACCGGCTCGGCGGGGACTTCACTCGGGTCCGCGTGCACCAGGGCAGCCATGCGGACGCCTCGGCGGCGGCGGTCGGCGCGCGCGCCTACACGGTCGGCACCGACGTGGTCTTCGCCCACGACCAGTACCGCCCCGGCACGCCGAGCGGCGATCAGGTGCTCGCCCATGAGCTGACCCACGTCATGCAGGACGGCGCCACCTACACCGGTGGATCCATCCAGGTCGCCGCGCTCGACAGCCCCGCCGAGACCCAGGCGGAGCGGCCGGTAACCCAGGCGGGGCGGCCGGTAACCCAGGCGGAGCGGGCGGTGATCCGGCGGTCCGCGCTTCGTCTGCGGCGGTTGCCGAACGCCCAGTGCGTGGCGCTGCTGCGGGAACAGGGCCGCAGCGACTCCGCCAGCGGCATCGCGGTGCACCACGAGATCACGGCGTTGTTCCGGCGCCGCTTCGGTCCCACACCGGGCTTCCGGATCGAGAGCGGCGCGGCGACACCGGAGGACACCGACAAGCGCGACACCGTCATCGATCCGCAGCTGATCGGCGGTGTCCTGAGCGGATTCGGCCATCCGGACGTGGCCGTCCGCAACAAGTCGCGCCGTCAGATGATGCTCGCCGAGGTCAAGTCCGCCCGGTGGGGTCGCTACGCGTTCGCGATCGGTCAGCTGGACCGCTACATCGAGAACGGCAACGACGAGCACAACGACGACCTGCGCGCACGGCTCGGCATCGACAAGTTCGTAGCGATGCCGACAAGCACGATGCGGCTGCCGCGGGTGCTGCTGGTGCGGGGCCGGCGGTTCCGGGTGGTGTGGTGCCAGCCCGGGATCATCCTCTACAAAGAGATCAAGCCGAAGAAAAAGAAGAAGCAGGCCAAGAAGCGCAAGACGACGAAGAAGCAGACCACCAAGAAGCAGCCCGCCAAAAGGCAACCGGCGAAGAAACCCGCGGCGAAGACGCCGGCGGTCAAGGGCGGCAACATCGGCCTCGGGCTGTCGATCAACAGTTCCAGCAGCGGCACGCTCAACGCCGGCATCGGCGTCTCGATCAACTCGAACGGCGTGAGCGTCGGCACGGTCAGCGCCGGGATCGTCTACGACTCGCAGGGCGCCGCGATCGGCTCGATCGGCGCGGGCGCCAACGTGAACACGCAGTCCGCCGGAGCGCTTACCGCGGGCGCCGGGACGAACAAGGACTCGCAGATCGCCGGCGGTCTGACCGCGGGCGCCGGAGAGAACGAGGAGGTGCGGGCCGCGGGCGTCGCGACCGTCGGGAAGGGCCGCAACGTCGGCGTCAACGGCGCGTCCGCCGGGGTCACCGGCTCGACGGACACGCAGGAGGTGAGCGGGGTCAGCGCCGGCCGGACCGGCGTGACCGGGCAGGGCTCCGGCACCGGCGATGCCGGCACGCCCGAGGGCGGCACACCGGACGCGGGCACCCCGGCCCGTGGCGTGCCGGACACCGACGCCGATGACACCGGCACGCCCGACGCCGGAACCCGGGCGGCCGAGACACCGGCGGGCGGTGGCGCGGTGTCCCGGCAGGCGATGCTGGACCGGCTTCAGCAGGGGGCGCCCCAGGTGCCGCGCGCCGAACTGGAACGGCTCCTCGCCGAAGCCGCGAAGGTCGACGCGGCGCTGCGGCGGGCCAGCCCGGCGCAGCGGCGGCTGATGGAGGCGATCGCGATCACCAGCCCGGACGGCGAGTTCGCAATACCGGCCTCCGACTGGATCGACATGATGCTCTCCGCCACCCAGGGCATCCAGGAGCAGGACATCGACTATCTGATCGGCGTCGAGTGGAGTCCAGGCCAGACCACCGCCGACGAGCTGCGGCAGAAGGTCCAGGCCGTCATCGCGAACCGGCAGAAGGCGGCCGCCGGCCCGCGCGCGCCGAAGACCGGCGGTGACCCGGCCGGTAAGGACAAGCAACGCGTCCGCCTCGGCCTACCGCCGTTGAAGAGCTCGAAACGCACGGCCGAACCCGCTGACGAGAAGGACCAGCTCGACTACTCCGGGCTGCAGCCGGGCCAGGAGAAGATCTCCTGGTACCGCGACGAGGGCAAGGCTCTCAAGCCGGGCGGCACGGTCCGTCGCAACGGCTTCATCAAGGGCATCTTTCCCAACGGCACGCGGTACGCCGCGAACTTCATCGGCGCGTTCACCGTCACCGGCGACCGGGTCTCGATCGTGGTGGAGAGCTCCACCGCCCTGATGGCGCCGGACGGCACCCCGCTCACCGGCGACAACGCCCTCGCCGGGCTCACACTCACCGGGACCGTGCAGTGATGTCGACGATGAGGAGAGGAGGCCGGCCATGACGACGTTCCCCGGCGCGGCGCGGCCCGTCCGCGGCGGCATCATCCTGCTCGACCCGGCCACCTCCCGCATCCAGCGGATCATCGCGTTGCAGTACAACCCGGACAACCTCAGCCGTACGCTGCAGGCGCAGGGCGCCGGTGACGACCCCGGCGACCGGCTGGAAGCGCTGCGGCTCAAGGGTCCGCCGACCGAGACGATCCGCCTCGAGGCCGACATGGACGCCACCGACGCGCTGGAGTTCCCTCGGCAGAACCCGACCGTCGCCGAGCTCGGGTTGTTCCCGGCCCTCGCCGCGCTGGAGACCATGGTGTACCCGCCCAGTGGGCAGCTGATCGCCAATGACGTGCGGGCCGCCGCCGGGATGATCGAGATCGTGCCGGTGGAGGCGCCGCTGACGTTGTTCACCTGGAGCCGCAACCGGCTGCTGCCGGTACGCCTCACCGAGTTCACCGTCACCGAGGAAGCGTTCGACACCAACCTCAACCCGATCCGTGCCCGCGTCAACCTCAGCATGCGGGTCCTGACCGTCAACGACCTCGGGTTCAGCCACCGCGGCGGCAGCCTCTACCTACTGCACCAGCAGCAGAAGGAGCGGTTCGCCGGGATGGGCGGGAGCCCCGGCCTGGCGGCACTCGGCTTCAGCGGCATACCCGGAGGAGGCTGACCATGTTCCCGCCGACCAGCCGTTACTTCGCCACCGAGATCGCACAGTACGACCCCGGCGACGGCCGCCCGGTCGTGCCGTACCTGCGGCGCCGCTTCCCTCCGCAGCCGGCGGACCTGACCGAGGTACGCCTGCACGTCGTGGTCGACGGCGACCGCCTCGACCTGCTCGCCGCCCGGTACCTGGGTGATCCCGAACAGTTCTGGCGGATCGCCGACGCCAACCGGGCGCTGCGCCCCGACGAGCTGACCGAGACAACCGGCCGGCGGCTGCGGATCACCCTGCCGGAGGGCATCGCGGGAGCGCGCGATGACTGACCAGACCTACCAGCTGCTGCTGCAGATGGGACCGACCGTGGCGCTGCCGGTGCCGCGGGAGCTGGCCGACGCCCTGCAGGCGGTGCAGGTCACCACCTCGGCCGGGCAGCCCAGCGGTTTCCAGCTGACGTTTGCGGTCAGCAAGACCTCGGTGATCAACACGAGGCTGCTGCCGGCCGGGTTCTTCGACCCGAAGATCCGGGTGATCGTGACGGTGATCGTCAACGGCTCGCCGACCGTGCTGATCGACGGCGTGATCACCCGCCACGAACTGACGGTGAGCGATCAACCGGGCGCTACTACGCTGACCGTGACCGGCGAGGACCTCACCCTGGTCATGGACCTGGAGCACGTGCGGACCTGTCACCCGGCGCAGGGCGCGGCGACCCGGGTGGCGGCGATCTGCGCCAAGTACTTCCAGTACGGCATCATCCCGGCGCCGGTGCCGCCGGTGCTGCTCGACATCCCGAACCCGGTGGAGCGAATCCCGGTGCAGGCCGGCACCGACCTGGCCTACATCCGGGCGCTCGCCGACGAGTGCGGCTACGTGTTCTACCTGGAGCCAGGCCCGGCGCCGGGCACCAGCATCGCGTACTGGGGCCCGGAGGTCCGCGTCGGCGTGCCGCAGCCCGCACTCAGCGTCAACCTGGACGCGGCCACGAACGTGGAGTCGCTGAGCTTCACTTTCGACGGGCAGGCCCGCGAGCAGATGGTCCTCGACATCGTCGAGCCCAACACCAAACAGATCATCAAGGTGCCGATCCCGGACATCGGGCTGCTCCGGCCGCCGCTGGCCGCCCGCCCGTCGCTCGCGTTGCGGCAGCGCCCGGTGCCGAACGTCGCCCACCTGGCGCCGCTGACCGCCGCTCTGCTCGGCCTGGCGCAGACCGCGCAGGCGTCCGACGCGATCAGCGGTCAGGGCCAGCTGGACGTGCTGCGGTACGGCCACATCCTGCAGGCCCGCCGGCTGGTCGCGGTCCGCGGCGCGGGCGTGGCGTACGACGGCCTGTACTTCGTCGCGAGCGTGACCCACGACCTGCGCCGCGGGCGGTACACGCAAAATTTCTCGCTGTCCCGCGACGGCCTCATCCCGCTGATTCCGAGGGTAATCACATGATCGAGAGCATCGCCACCCTGCAACGCTTCCGCGGCCGGTACCGGGGCGTCGTCAACGACAACATCGACCCGCTCCAGCTGGGCCGGCTGCGGGTCCGGGTGCCGGACGTGCTCGGCGACGGCGCGTGCATCTGGGCCCGGTCGGCCAGCCCGCTCTCCGGCGATCAGATGGGCATGTACTTCGTGCCGCCGAAGGGCGCCGGCGTGTGGGTGGAGTTCGAGGACGGCGACCCGGACGAGGCGCTCTGGACCGGCTGCTGGCGCGGCTCGGCGAGCGACCTGCCGCCGGCCGCTCTGGAGCCGCCGCCGACCCAGCCGCCCATCGTGATCCAGACCGAGGCGGAGAACCGCATCGTGCTGAGCAGCACCCCCGGGCAGTGCATGGTGCTGGAAACCTCGGCCGGCGCGTCCGGGCCGCGCATCGAGATCACCAGTACGTCGATCAAGCTCAGCACGGGCAAGGGCGCCTCGGTGGAGCTGACCGGCAAGTCCGTGAAGATCAACGGAGACGCGCTGACGGTCGACTGAGGAGGCGCATGATGGCCGATCCGCTGCTGCACAAAGACGCCACGGTCAGCTGCGTCCACCAGGGCCGCGCTCAGCCCGGCAGCGCCTCCACGCGAGTGAAGGTCAGCGGGAAACCGGTGGTGAGCATGCCGGTGACCTACACGGTGTCGGCGTGCACACTGCCCACCAACGCGGGCGGCCCGTGCGCCACCGCGCTCTGGTCGGGTCCGGCCAAGCGGGTCAAGGCCGGCGGGATGCCGGTGGTGCTGAGCACCAGCAGCTCAACTTGCGCGCCTACCGGCACGAAACTGCTGGTCACGGTCGTGCAGTTCCGGGTGAAGGGGACGTGATGAACATCGACTTCCCGCTGCACGTCGGTACGGACGGACGCACCGCGACCACCGGCACCGACGACCACATCCGCGACATGATCGAGCAGCTGATCTTCACGAGCCCGGGTGAGCGGGTCAACCGGCCCGACTTCGGCAGCGGCCTGCTCGACCTGATCTTCGCCCCGAACAGCCCCGAGGTCGCGGCCGCTCTGCAGTTCACCATGCAGGCCGCGGTGCAGCAGTGGCTCGGCGACCTGATCGAGGTGGAGGGCCTCGAAGTGGTCAGCGACGAGGCGACCATCCGAATCGCGATCAGCTACGTCATTCTGCGCACCGGGGAACAGCGCACCACCGCGATCGACCGGGCAGGCCCAGCATGATCAACCCGTACTCCTTCGGTGACCGGGCGCGGCGGCGGCAGGTCCGCGAATCCGGTCTCAACGGCCTGGACACCGTCGAGGTCCGCGCCGATGGCCGGTCGCTTGACGTCACCTTCCTCGGCAAGCTGACCACCGAGCTGACCCGTGCCGACGTCCTGATCGTCGGCGAGCCGGGTGATCCCGTGCTGACCGTCGAACGGGTGGCGATACACCACGCGGAGGACCCGGACGCCGACGACCGGATGGTGGTCATCCTGGATCGGCACGGTGGGCTTTCCCCGTACACAATGACCTTGATCGATGGTGATGAGAGTGACGATCCCACACAGCCGGCGCCGCCCGGGTTTGATCAACTTTTCTGCCGTGCGAGCTTCAGTTTCGCGGCGGACTGCGCGGGTGACGCGGACTGCCTGCCGGCGGACGGATGCGTGCCGGAGGTCTTCGACGAGCCGGATCTGTCCTATCTGGCGAAGGACTACGAGAGTTTCCGGCGGCTGCTGCTGGACCGGCTGGCGCTGCTGCTGCCCGGCTGGACCGAGCGACACATTCCGGACATTGGCATCACGCTGGTCGAACTGCTCGCCTACGTCGGCGATCATCTGAGCTACTACCAGGACGCGGTGGCGGCGGAGGCCTACCTCGGGACAGCGCGGCGGCGGATCTCGGTGCGCCGGCACGTCCGCCTCGTCGATTACCTGATGCACGACGGGTGCAATGCCCGCGCCTTCGTCTGCCTGGACGTGCCCGGGAGGCTCAGCGTCAAGGCCGGGCAGATGTCGTTCCACAGCCGCGACGGTCAGGCGTTCGAGCCGCTCGCTGATCGGGAACGGACGTTCACATTCATCCCGGAACACAGCACGATCGATCTGTGGACCTGGGGTGACTCGGGCTGTCACCTGCCCGCCGGCGCGACCTCGGCGACGCTGAAGGACGCCTGGACCGGTCCGCCCGACATGTACGGCCGGCGGCCGAGGGCGCTGCGGCTGGCCGCCGGTGACCTGCTGCTCCTGGAGGAGATCGCCGGTGCGGTTAGCGGGAAGCGCGCCGACGCCAACCCCGGCCACCGCCAGGTGGTCCGGCTGACCCGGGTCGAATCGGCCGTGGACGACCTGTTCGACCAGCCGGTGCTCAACGTGTTCTGGGCGCAGGCCGACGCGCTCGGCTTCACCCTGCCCGTCTCGGTGGTAGTCGGCAACGACTGCGAGCTGCTGGTGAAGGCCGCCGTGGCGCGCGGCAACCTGCTGCTCGCCGACCACGGCCTGACCCGGCCCGGCGCCGCCGAACCGGTCGAGCTGCCGGCGGCGGTGCTGGTCGACTGCGGGTGCGCCGGGCCCGGCGAGAAACATGATCCGGCAGTCAAGGTGCCCCGCTCCGACCCGCGGCTGAGCGCCGGCCCGGTCACGCAGAGCACCGGATACCCGGCCGACGAGACGGTCGCCGCGCAGCAGGCGCGACTGCTGCAGCCGATACCGGCCGCCGCTCGGCGCCGGATGCGGCAGCTGCTGGCCCGCGCCCGCGGTGGCCAGGAACTGGAGGACCGGCACCTCGCCGAGATCGTCCGGTTGTTCGGCAGCACCGCCGTCGCAGCGGCCCGGCTGGCCATGCCACCAGCCCGCGGCCGTCCCCCGCAAAGCGCCGAGGAGCAAGCGCGGGCTCTGCACCGCCTGGTCAGCCGGATCAACGCGCTGCTCGCCAAGAAGGTCCGGTGGCTGCGGACCTTGGCCCGCCGCTGCCCGGCCGGGCTGCGCCTGCACGAGGAGGAGATCGCGGCGATCGAGGCGGCCTGGGGCGAGCGGTACGTGGGTGCACTGACCGCGCTGGACGCGATGTCCGGACCGGCCGGCGACGCTCTGCGGCAGGATCCGCGGGCCGCGATGCCCGCGGTGACGCTCCACGAACCGGTCGCCGGCGGCGAGATTTGGTCGATGCGCCGGGACCTGCTCTCCAGCGGGCCGGACGAACCGCACGTGGTCGGTGAGACCGACGACGACGGTGTCCTGCACCTGCGGTTCGGTGACGGGCGGCACGGCCGGACGCCGCAGCCGGGCGCGGTGTTCGAAGCGCACTACCGGGTTGGCAACGGCACCGCCGGAAACGTCGGCGCGGACACCATCACCGAGATCCGGTTCCGCGGGATCGACCCGGGCATGACGGTACGCGTCCGCAACCCCCTGCCGGCCCGCGGCGGCACCGACCCGGAACCGGTCAGCGAGGTCCGCACCATGGCGCCCGGCGCGTTCCGCCGCGACCTGGTCCGCGCGATCACCGCCGAGGACTACGGCACCCTGGCCGCCCGGCTGCCCGACATGCAGGGCGCCGCCGGCCGGCTGCGCTGGAACGGCAGCTGGTACGAGGCGCAGGTCGCCCTCGACCCGCTCGGCGCCACCACGGTCCACGCCGGCGTGCTGACCGCCACCACCCGGGCGCTGCACCCGTACCGGCGGATCGGCCACGACCTGACCGTGCGGATCGCCGACTACGTCCCGATCGACCTGGCCCTGACCGCCTGCCTGCTCCCCCGCGCGGTTCGCGGGCAGGTCCGCACGGGGCTGCGCGCCGCGATCGGCGCGCTGTTCGCCCCGGACCGGCTCACCTTCGGCACCGACGTGACGCTCAGCGGCATCGTCGCCGCGGCGGCCGCGGTGCCCGGCGTGGACAGCGTCGAGGTCACCGTGCTGCAGCGCCTCCACGAGGGCGACGCCGGCCAGCGGCTGGCCGGTGTGCTGCCGATCGGCCCGCTGGAGATCGCACGGCTCGACGACGACCCCGCCCGGCCCGGGAACGGCCGGCTGGCGCTGGACCTGCGAGGTGGGCGATGAACTGCGCATGCGACACGTGCCGGACGACCGGCGGCACCCACGGCGCGGTGCTCGCGGCGATGCTCGGGCAGCTCTCCGGGCGGCTGCCGGCGTTGACCGTGCGGGACGCCGGCGACCCGTCGATCGCGATGCTCGACGCGTGGGCCACGATCAGCCACATCCTGAGCTTCTACCAGGAGCGGATCGACGACGAGGGCTACCTGGAGACCGCCACCGAACGCCGGTCGGTGCTGGAGTTGGCCCGGCTCGTCGACTACCGGCTGCGGCCCGGCGTGGCCGCCGGCGTGCACCTGGCCTTCACCCTCGACCCGGACCCGGCCGGTGACACCACCGTGCCGATCCCGGCCGGCACCCGCGCGCAGAGCCTGCCAGGGCCAGGCGAGCAGCCGCAGGTCTTCGAGACCAGCCGGGAGATACCGGCGCGATCCGCGTGGAACCTGATCCGGCCGCGGCTCACCGTGCAGCCGCGGATCGACGCCGACGAGGTGCCCGCGCTGGAGAGAATCTACCTGGCCGGGATCACCACCGGGCTGCGGCCCAACGACCGACTGCTGTTCGACGCCGGCGACGCCGCGCAGGTCGGCCGGGTCGCGGCGACCGTGGAGGATGCGGCCGCGGATCGTACCGCGGTGACGCTGCAACCCACCCTCACCGCGGAGCAACTGCGGCTGCTGCGGACCGTACGCGACCGCCTCGCTGTGCACCGCGACCTGAGCCGCCTGGGTCTCGCCGGGGTGCGCCGCGCCGAACGCGTCGACGAGGAGCTGCTGGCCCCCCTCGCCGAGGCGGCGAGCGGCCCGGGCGGGGCGGCACAGCTGCCGCAACTCCTGCCGGTCGCCCTGCAGCGGCTGGGCGAACGGCTCACCGAGGTACGCGCCCGCGGTTTCACCCGCCTGACCCGCTGGCTCGGCACGCTGATCACCGACTTGACGGCGGTGGACACCACGCCGCCGGCGTTGGCGAAGGCCGCGCCCGCCGGGCTGGACTCGCTGCTCGGGTCGCTGGCGAAACCACCGTCGCGGCCACCGGCCGGGCCGCAGGACCTGCGCCACTCACTGCCGGCGCTGTTCGGCGCCGGATCCAGCCTCACCCCGCAGGTGCTGGCGGCGCTGCGCCCGGAACTGGCCGCCACCCTGCCGGCGGCGGTCGCCTCCGCCGGCGAGGCGGTCGTCTCGCGGATCCGGGCGGCCCGGGTGCGGGCCGTGCCGTTCGGTGCCACCGCGGCGCCGCGGGCCGTACCGAATCAGCCCGGTGTGTTCGAGGAGTGGCCGCTCGACGGCGCGGAAGGTGTCCGGATCAGCGCGGCCGTCAGCTACCGCACCAGCGCCGCGCCGCTCGACGTGCCCACCACCGCCGACCTCGAGCTAACCATCGGCACCGAGGTGATGACCGCCAACGGGGTCGTGCTCGACGGCAGCACCAAGACCGTGCCGATCGGCCCGGACCAGTCGGTCGAGGTCACCGATACCCGGGTGGCGGCGGAGGGGTCGCGACTGCGGCTGCGGTTCGTCGGCCGGGTGAACCGCACCGTCGAGATCGACGGCCCGGCCCTCATCGCGCTGAACCTGCTCGCCGCCGACGCGCCGTTCGTGATCCGGCTCGGCGCGCAGCGCGAGTTCCAGCCCATCTCCGGGCTGCCGCAGGAGGACGTGCAGCGGCTCACCGACGGCCGGGTCACGGCGCGGTTCGACCGCGCTCCCGCCGCACCCGAGGTAGGCACGGTCCGGCTGACCGAGGAATCACTGACCGGCCCACCGGACCCGCTGCTGCTGCCGCTGGACGCCGTCTACGAGCAGATTCCGCCTGACACCACCGTGATCATCGAGCGGCCCGGCCTGCCCGGGCCGATCCTCGCCGAGGTGGAGGAGGTGGACACGGTCAGCATGTCGGCCTACAACCTCAACGCCACGGTCACCCGGCTGCGGCTGTCGAAGCCGTGGCGCGCGGACACCGACGTCAGCCTCGTCGTCGCCCGCGAGACCACGGTGTACGCCGCACCGGAAGCCCTCGACCTGGCCCGCCAGCCCGACCCGGACCCGGTCGGCGGGGACGACCTGCCGCTGGACCAGGCGTACGACGGCCTGTCCACGGGCCGACTGCTGATCGTCCGCGGTGAACGCGCCGACCTGCCCGGCATCACCGGCGTGATCGCCGCCGAGGTCGTCATGATCGCCGGGGTGACCCAGGGTGCCGACCCGGACCGGCCCGGTGACACCGTGCACACCACGCTGCAGCTGGCCGAACCGCTCGCCCACGAGTACCACCGGAACACCGTCGAGATCTTCGGCAACGTCGCCGAGGCCACCCACGGCGAGTCCGTCGCGGAACTGCTCGGCAGCGGCGACGCCTCGGTGCCGTTCCAGTCGTTCCCGCTGCGCCGTAAACCGGTCGCGTTCCTGCCGTCGTCCGAGACGATCGGCGCCACCAGCACCCTGCGGGTGGAGGTCAACGGGATCCGCTGGCACGAGGCCGACAACCTGACCTTCCTCGGGCCTGCGGACCGGCGGTTCACCACACGGGTCGACCCCGACGAGACCACCACCGTGGTCTTCGGCGACGGCGCGCACGGGGCCCGGCCGCCGACCGGGGTGGAGAACATCGCCGCCCGGTACCGCGCCGGAGGCGGCAGCGCCGGCCTCGTGCCCGCCGGGCGGATCACCCAGCTGCTCACCCGCCCGTTGCGGGTCTCCGGCGTGACCAACCCCCTCGAATCCACCGGCGGCGCCGACCGCGACACCCTGGAGATGGCCCGCGAGAACGCGCCGACCGGGGTGCACGCCCTCGACCGTCTCGTCTCGGTGAGCGACTACGCCGACTTCACCCGGGCCCGCGCCGGGATCGGCAAGGCCGCGGCCGTACGCCTGTCCGACGGTTTCCGCCCGGTGGTGCACGTGACAGTCGCCGGGGTCGGCGACGCCCGGCCCACCTCGCTGTTGCCGTCGCTGCGGGCCGCACTGGCCCGGTTCGGCGACCCCGCCCAGCCGGTCCGTGTCGCCGAACGCGAACTGCTGATGCTGCTGCTCGCGATCAACGTCGAGGTCCACCCCGATCACCGCTGGGAACTGGTGGAGCGGGCGGTCCGCGCCGCCCTGCTCGACCGGTTCGGTTTCGCCCGCCGCGCCCTCGGCCAGGACGTCGTGCTCAGCGACGTGATCAGCACTGTGCACCGGGTGAGCGGGGTCGTGTACGCGGACGTCGACTCCATCGGCGTCGTACCGGAGGACGTCACTTCGGCCGCCCTGGAGGCGCTGACCGCCGGGCTGACCACGCCGCCGCCACCACGGATAGCGGTCGACATGGCCCGCTTCGACGACGACACCGGCAAGCTACGGCCGGCGCAGATCGCGATTCTGTCCCCCGAGGTTCCGGAGACGCTCGTCCTGCAGGAGGTCACACCGTGACGGCCAACCGGCTCTACCAGCTCCTGCCGGTGATCCACCGGCTGCGCGACGCCGGCCGCGGCGAACCGCTGCGCGCCCTGCTGCAAATCATCACCGGGCAGGCGGACGAGGTCGGCGAACAGATCGCCCGCGCCTATCAGGACTGGTTCATCGAGACCTGCGCCGACGAGGTGGTGCCGCTGATCGGCGCGCTGGTCGGCAACCCGTCCACCTCGCGCCGCGACGTCGTGAACACCATCCGGTCGCGGCGCCGGCGCGGCACCCTGGCGCTGCTGGAGGAACTGTCCGAGTGGCCGGCGCGGGCCGTCACCCTGCACACGCTGCTCGGTGTCACCCAGCCGGTCCGGCTCGGCGCCCGGCCGTTCGCGCGCACCCTCGACCTGCGGGACATGGAGGCGCTGGACCGGGTGGACGGACCGTTCGACACGGTCGCGCACACCGCCGGGCGGCGGTTCACGATCGGGGCGGTCGGGCTGTTCGTGTGGCGGCTGCGACCGTACTCGATCACCGAGACGGCCGCGTTCTGCGTCGACCGAGCCAGCAACCACTACACGTTCAGCATCCTCGGCAACGACACCCCGCTGGTGGCCGACCCGGTCACCGAGCCGTCGGCGTCGCACATCGCCGACGAGACCAACGTGCCCGCCTTCATCAGCCGCCGCGACCTGGACGCCCGGCCCGCCGACTACTACGGCACCAGCCTGCGGCTGTGGTCAGGCACCGGGTCGAAGAAGCAGTTCATCCCGCTGTCACGGATCGTCGCGGCCGACCTGTCCGGCTGGGGGTACCGCCCGCGCGGCGACCAGGTCGCGATCGACCCGGAGCTGGGCCGCATCGCGTTCTCCAGCCGGCGCGCCCCGGACGAGGGCATCACCGTCACCTACCACTACGCGTTCCCGGCGGACTGCGGCGGCGGCGAGTACGTCCGCCCGCTGCCGCCCGACGACCGGACCGTCTACCAGGTCGGCCCCCGCCACCACCCGACGATCATGAAAGCGGTGGAGAAGTGGCGGCGGGAGGGCCCGGCCACCGCGATCATCGAGATCACCGACAGCGGGACGTACGAGGAACGCGTCGACATCACCCTGCCGGCTGGCCGCCGCCTCGAACTGCGGGCCGCGCAGCGCACCCGGCCGGTTATCCACGTGCCCGACCGGTACGGCCGCCCGGACAGCCTGCGGGTCCGCGGCGACACCGGCGCGCGCCTGGTGATCGACGGGCTGCTGGTCGCCGGCCGCGGTGTCCGGGTCACCGGCCGACTCGTCCGGTTCGACCTGCGGCACTGCACGCTGGTGCCGGGTTGGTCGATCAGCGGCGCCGACTGCGAACCCGCCGACGGCGGCGAGCCCAGCCTGGAACTCGACCACACCACCGCCGCGGTCACCGTCTCGCACAGCATCCTCGGTGCGATCCGAGTCAACACCGACACCGTCGCGCACGACCCGGCGCCGCTCGTGCTGCGCGACAGCATCCTGGACGCGACCGCGGCGGCGTACCACGCCCTGTCCGCGGCCGCCGGCGAGCCGGCGCACGTCGTCGCGTCGTTCCTGCGCACCACCGTGTTCGGCAAGGTGTGCGCCGAGTCGATCGATCTGGCCGAGGACAGTATCTTCACCGCGGACGTGCAGGTCAGCCACGTGCAGAGCGGCTGCCTGCGGTTCTGCCACGTGCCGGCGGGGTCGCACACCCCGCGCCGGCACGCCTGCCAACCGGACGGGGTCCTCGCGGTGCCCGGCGCCGACCGGGACGCCGAGACGCGCCGGGTCCGCCCGCAGTTCGACTCGATCCGGTACGGCACACCCGCGTACGCCCGGCTCGCGCGGCAGTGCCCCCCCGAGATCACCACCGGCGCCTCCGACGATTCGGAGATGGGCGCCTACCACGACCTGTTCCAGCCGCAGCGCGAGGCGACCCTGCGGGCGCGGCTGGCCGAGTTCACCCCGGCCGGCGCGGCCGCCGACCTCATCTTCGTCACCTAGGGGGCATCGGTGTACGGCGACTTCTCACGACTCACCTTCCGCCCGGACCGGCACTTCTCGGCCGTCCTGAGCCAGCAGGGCCGCGTGCAACTCGACGCCGACGCGAACGAGAACACCGCGGTCCTGCTGCACCAGATGCGTACGCTCGCGGCCGACCTGATCGGCCCGTGGGGCGCTCCGGAACTGCACGGCGGCTTCGACATCCGCGTAGTCGAGGAGAAGGGGCAGATCACCGACCTGACCGTCTCCCCCGGCCGGATGTGGGTCGGCGGCGTGCTGGTGGAAAACGCCGCCGAGGCCCGGTACCACGACCAGCCGTACGCGCTGTTCGACCCCAAGGACGCCGACGACCAATTGCCACCTCCGCCGTTCACCGTGGTGCTTCGCGTCTTCGAACGCACCGTCACCGCCGTCGAGGACCCGGCCATCCGGGAGGTCGCCCTCGGTGACGACGGGCCGGACACCTGCGTACGCACCGAAGTGGTCTGGCAGGTCACCGCGACCACCGTTAACCCGGCCGGTGACGCCCTCGGCGACGCCAGCAAGGACGACGTGAAACAGGGCTGGCCCGGCTGGGAGGAGAAGGCCCTCGCCGCTCTCGGCAAGCTGGAGGCCCGCGCGTTCGCCGCGCCCAGCACCGACCCGTGCGTGCTCGACCCGGCAGCCCGCTACCGCGGCGAAGAGAACCAGCTCTACCGCGTCGAGATGCACTCGCCCACCACGTTCACCTGGTCCCGGGAGAACGGCAGCGTGGTGTTCCCGATCATCACGATGGGCGGCAAGCAGGCCACGGTCACCTCGCTCGGGCGCGACGACCGGCTCGGCCTGCAACTCGGCGACCTCGTCGAGGTGATCGACGACCGGTCGGTGCGCGCCGGCCACCGCGAACCGCTGCTGCGGGTGCTCGACATCGACCGCCTCGACGGCGTGGTCCGGTTCGCCACCGCACCGACGACCACCACCGGCCAGGACCCGGCCCTGCACCCGTTCCTGCGCCGCTGGGACCACCACGAACCCCGCCAGCCGGGCGACGCGGCCCTCGCCGCGGACAACACGCTCACCGTCGACACCAAGGACTGGATCAACCTGGAGGACGGTGTGCAGATCCGGTTTGAGGGGGGCGAGAAGCTGGTCCGCCGCCCCGGCGACCACTGGCTGATCCCGGCGCGCACCGCCACTGGCGACGTCGAGTGGCCCAAGGACACCTTCCTGCCGCCGTTCGGCATTCGGTACTACACCGCGCCGCTCGCCCTGATCCGGGGCACCAAACTCGAGGACCGCGACGATCTACGGGAGATCTTCAAGTCGTTCTTCCAGTCGTGAACCTCCATGCTGCCCAGGCCTTCCACCGATTGGTCACGAGCACCAGCAGACCGCCAGGAGCGGTGAAGACGAACCTGGCCAAGCCGTGGACACGGTCATCTTCGACTGCAGCAGCCGATCGTGGCGGTCGAAGGTGCGGTAGCAGAAGCGCGCATCCAGGTGTTCGGTCGACGCTCATCTATATGAGTCCGCAGCGGGCCTCGATGATCGGCCCTGTCGGTTCGTCCACGCAGCACGGACAACAAACGATGCTGCCGAAGTAGTTGTCGGGAGCATCGGGATCACGGACGACGACGCCGTTGAGGTCGCGTACGTTCGTGTGGGAGCCTTTTCCAGGGCAGGGCCCGCGGTCGGTCACCTCCTCCTTATACGCATCGAGGTTTGCTTTCGGATTGGCAGCCTGGAGTTGTCTCAGCGCCTGCGCGCTTGCGGACTCGAGGTCCCGGCCCGCGTACGGGTAGGCATCCAATTCCCAGCACTCGTGGCCCACCAGGCCGGCACGCTTTAAACCGTCACAGTCGTTCGTCGATTCCGGCTTTCCCCGCGCGTCGGTCGCCAGTTGCAGTCCACGTGCGACAGCCGCAGCCGTCACCAAGGGGCCGAAGTCAGGCCCCGGACTCGAGCTGCCCGGCCGAGGGTCGGGCGAGGCGCCTGGTTCAGGCGTCGGGCCGGCGTAGGGGCGTACGGCTTCGGCGAGTTCGGCCACCTTTGCGGCAAGAGCGGCAGCGGCGTCCCTCCGGGCGTTGCGGCCGGACAGCAGCACAGCGAGCGCGCTGATCGCAGCCACGCCGGCAGCCACCGCAGCCCCTACCGGATTGGTAGTAGCTGTCGCAAGCCCTCCCATGGGTCCTGAAGGTCCGCCACCGCTGGCGCGGTACCGACCGATCGCCCCCTCCACTGCGGCGATCTGTGTGCGCAGCCCCTCCCGTCTCGCGGCATCGAGGCGTGGGTCGCTCAGTAGTTGGCGCGCGGCCGCGATCTGTCGTTGGGCCGCCTCGGTAGCCTGATCCGCCACCTGCGGCAGCACAGCTACGACCGCTCGCCTCAGCGCTTTGGCCCGTCGCGGGCCGGGCTGCACATCCGACCTTCCCGCGGCGACAGCGTCGGCCTCAATCTCCTCCCGGTCATGGGAATCGCCGATCCGAAGGGCCACCGGGTCGGATTCGCCCGAGCTTTGCACGACGTGCGTCAGCTCGTGGGCAAGCAGGCTTCTGCCAGACGGTGAGTCGGGGCGGTACCGGTCGGCGGCAAATACCAGATGCGGTCCGACCGAGAACGCAACAGAGCCCAGTTTGGATGCTGCCTGTGCGGACTGGCCGTCGGTATGCACCCGAACCCTGCTGAAATCGAACCTAAACCGCGCTTCCATCTCGGACTTCACGTCGTCTTCGAGGGGCTTGCCGGGTGCCGCAAGAATTTGATGAACCGAGCGCGGCACCAAATCAGCGTTCTCTGATTGGTGATGTGGCGCGCATGCGCCCGGTGGGCACGTCCGCCCGGCGCACCGGCGGAGAACACCGGTGGTAATCAGCGGGGCGGGGCCGAACGCCTGTGAGGACGGCCGGGCAAGGGCCGTGAGCATAGAGCCGATGAGAAGTCACCTCCAGCGTCAGAGTTACTCGAACTCGATGTGGACGCCCTCCGCGGTCGCCACCTCAGTGACGTCGTCGGTCAGCACGCCGCTCGCATGGGCCGCGACTGTCGTGCGGCCATCACGGAGGATCACGTCGCGGCCCCGATGAACGTCTCGCGACCAGCCAACGCGCCGATCCGCGCGTGGACCCGGACGCGGCTGACGGGTGCGCCGCGGCGGGGCTCGTACGCTTGGCGCATCACCCGGCGGCAGTGGCTCGCTCGCTGCCCATTCAGGGCCAACATCAGCGCTCACGGGCCAGGGCACCGGCGTGCCCATCGAACCTGACCGAGGCGGCGGCGCGGGCGATATCCGCTGACGCCCGAGCTTGGAGACGCCGCCACCTTCGGCGACTGCTTCATGGACGTCCAACGGTCGGGCAAGAGGCGCGTCCCCCATCGCGACAGACGGCTGCTGACTCTCGAAAGTCCGCACGACCCAGCCAAGCACGGCCGGGACATGCCCCGCAAGGCCGCTGCCGCGGCATTCAGGTTTCGTATTCGGTCCGGGGCGCGGGTGCCTGTCGACCGACGAACTCAACGTGCAGAGGTTCTGCGCTACTCACGATCCGTCGCTGAATCACTGTGACGGCAGGAGGAGCAGATGAGCGACACGAGCTTACGAACCGCAGCTCGGTTAGCCGCCGCTTGCTGCCAGGCCTCCGAAAGAATTGCGGCGCTCGAGACGGGCGGATCGCTCAATGCAACTGTGCCGTTGTGTGCGGCACCCGAGCGCGGAACCTCCCCAGTCACGCTGGGCGGGAAGGAACGCGACGTTGGTGGTCGGCCGGTAGCTCACGGTGTGGTGCAGCGGCCCGCGGCGGTCTACGGCCACCTGCACATCCCCCGCACGACCCGGCACCACGGCGTGTGCCCTGTCCGGCCAGGGCGGCAGCAGCGGCTCGATCAGCATCCACCACTCGTCATCGACGATCCATGCTTTGCGGGAACTCGGGTTCGGCTCCGGGATGACGTGCTGGCGGCGGTTGAAGCGCTGGACCGACGCCGAGGTGTTCGATCAGATGCATCAGATCATGCTCGACCGGTTGAACGCGGCGAACCGGATCGACTGGTCGAGAGCGGCGATGGACGGTAGTCACATCGACGCGAAAAAGGGGGTGCCGGCACCGGGCCATCGCCGGTCAACCGCGGCAAGCCCGGCTCGAAGCACCACCTGATCTGCGACGGCAATGGCACTCCGCTGCTGGTGCTGACCAGCAGTGCGAACGTACCCGACATCAGCCGCGCCCTCGACCTGCTCGACGGTTCCCCTTCGATCGCCGGCCGTCGCGGGCACCCCAGTCGCTGGGCGTCTACCCTGTATCCGGCAGCCACCGCTGCGTCATGGTCAGTCCACACAGCCGTCCATGATCGACGGTGGCTGTCCTCGTTCCCGCACCGCATCACGCGGCAGCTCAGCCAAGGTCAACATCCCCGGCTGGAGTACTAGGAGGTCGTCGAGCCGGTCGGCGGCGGCGGCGTGGTCGGCGGTGTGTCGGCGCAGGTAGTCGTCGTTCCAGCCGGTGTCGGCTGCCTGGCGGAGTAAATCGTCGAGCAGGTGGCTTTCGTCGCCGGCGCGGTCGCGGCGCCCGGCGAGCAGCTCGTCGGTGAGGGCACTATCGGCCAGATCAGTAAGTCGATCTTGAAGGCCCGAAGGCGTCGTTCCATCCTGAGCACTATGAGGCCCGGAGTTCGCCGAGATGGCGAAGAATCCACTCGAAGGGTGTGCGACGCTGCGTCAGATCGGGAGCAGTTCGGCATACGGGTCGCAGCTCTCCGAGGCGTTGAGCAGTTCCAGCAGTGGCAGAGCGGACTTTCGCCAGAGTAACGCGAGGAGCTGGAGCGCCAGGCGCGCAAGCGGCTCGGCGAACCGACGCCACGGAGGGCCCAAACGTAGACACTTCGGCGGGCAAGGCAAGGGACACATGCCTCCGACCGGCTAAGGCCGCGGTGGGTCAGCTCAGCGCCTGCGGCAGCATGCCCCGCAGCTTGCCGACCGAGAGACGCCCATGGTCGATCAGTCGCGCATATTGGCCCGTTCGTCGATTTGCCAAACTGCTTCATTGACTCGTCTTTCAAGAGGCTCAAACAGATCTTCCAACGCGGCGAATTCAGCGAACAGGGCGTCTCGGTCGGCCACCTCGCGAAGTGCTTCCGCTCGTTCGGCCCAATCGCGTATGTCTTGCACTGTTATCGGAAGCCGGCGGGAAAGCAGCACGTCGGGATTAAAAATCGCGTCGACGTCATCGTTTCCGACCTGCATCAGTCGGATCGCTTCGCCAGCGTTCCGACGCGGATTGTTCTGGTCTATGTATTCCAGCCCCGACAGTAGCTCCTCTAGCCGCAGGCTGAGGTGGTCCGCCAGTGCATCTTGAAGCGCGGACAAATCCAGTCCAACCTCTTCCCGCAGCTTCGTTGCAGCAATATGCGGAATCTCAAACGGACTTTCTGCTCTCCAATCTGGCCGCAATCGCGCGAGCTCAGGGCCAACCTCGTCGGCCCGAATCATAGTTCCGGGATGGTATAAATCCAGAACGGTGCAAACAATGTCGAAGTAGATCAGCACCGCTGGCAGCAGGATCCCCGTCCGGTGATGGTCGCGGTGGTATGTCTCGTTGCGATATGCGTGCAGCTTGCGGAGAACCGGAACCAGCGCCTGCGGCAGCGCGCCCTTCTCGACAAGGAACTCGACCTTGCATGGAAACTTGCCCTTGATATCCCGCCGAGTGGCTTTGGAAGTGACAAGTGGTTCCAGCCGTGCGATCTCGCCTTCAAGCTCCGCTTCGGTAAGCCTGTTCGCAAACCGCCTTTGCATCTGCGTTCCATTTTTGCGCCACTTGCGCATCCGATACAGATTCTCTAGCTGGTCGAAGTCGCGATCTTCCCACTGTAGGTACTCTTCAACCATTCGATGCATGATCAGTTCGACAGCGCTGTCGAGAAGAATATGCGCTAATCTGAGTTGCGGGACTCGGCCAACCTTGATGAGGCGCCGTACCTCATCGAGCTGCACAATCACTAGCTCAAGCTGTCGCATTGCCGCCTCCGGTGTCCAACATCTGATCGAGCCAGTGTTGACAAATGCGGACGTGGCTTCCACTGACTTTCTGCCATGGTCAGGGTGCCACGAAGGTCAAAAGGGGATCGGCATGATCGTACGTCGGGCTGACCCCGGAACGTGCGTTACACCGCGTGACGAGTTTGCCGTTGGCCACCGCACGCGGTCGGCGGCAGCCCGCTTCCTACTGGCCGGCGTCGGCGTCGGCGTTGGCGCGGCATTCGCCGTGTTCGGCTTCGAGTTGCTGACGGAGGGCGCCACACTGGTCGGCGTGGTGTGCGTCGGTCTCGGCCGCGGCGATGGCGGCCGTCCCGGTGGGCGTCGCGGCCGTCGGTGTCGGCGCGGCGATCGCGGTGGCTGGCATTGCAGCATTGACTGGAGGCGTCGACCTCGTCGGCACCGGGCTCATCGTTGTCGGCGCAGCGAACGCCATCGTAGGCATCGCGGCACTAAACGGCCGCGAAACTTTGTCCGGCATAACAGGCATCGCCGCTAGCGCGGCGGGCCGCCACCCTCGGCGTCGCTGTGCTCGCGGACAGCCCCGTGCACGATCGGTGACGTGAATGGTGAGCGGCGGTATCGACGATGCCAGCGGCCAGTACGGTGGACGCCAGAACCGCGGGGCAAGCGGCGGCGCGTGAGGTTGATGGCGGAGACGACAACCGCGAGTCAGGAGGACACGAGCCCTCCAACCACCCTGCTGCCGAGGAAAGCGGTGAGCGACATTGACAAATCAAGATATGGCACGAGTCGACGTGCCTATGGCGGTACCGGCAGTGCCGCAGCAGTTGCCACACATTGCCGGGGCGACCGAACCTGCACCGGTTCACCCGGCGCGGCCGGAACCGTCCACTGCCTGTTCGAGCCGCAGTATCAATACCGGCCCATTCAGGACCAGCAGCGAGTGTCTCGCCTACCTCAAGCACTTGGCGTCGGACATTGCGAGTAGTGTCTACGCCCCCCGCCCGTCGAGGCGGGAGCGCCCCATCGCGGCAGACCAAAGCGACCGCCTACCCCCCACGCTGCTCTTTCCAAATCTCGATTTGCGCCCGCAGCATCAGAACTGACTGTTGAGCAGCTTGGATCTGGTCGAGCGCATCGTGTGCCGTCTCAGATATCGACTCGTAGTCGACGGATCCTGTAAGCACGTGAAGATTAGCGATTGCCGTACTTACGCTCACATTCGCCTGTTCAAGCGGTTCGGCGGGCAACAACGCCACCAACTCATCCAGCGACGCAAAGATTCTTTCCATGTCGGCCTCCGGCCTTGTGATGCCCTCAGTTCCTCCCACGCCTTCTTGATGCTTACCGCGGCGTGAGTCGTCAGAGGGAGATTGGGCATATCGAGCGTCGACCCCGCTGATCGCCTCGCTGACAGCGCGACTCCAGGTGCTTGATATTCCGGAGACGACGTGCAACGCGACATCTCTCATGTCGCCGCCCAGCGTCAAAGCATCTTCATAAAAGTCGTGGGCCGCCCCTGGCCCTTGGAGCAGGGAAATCAACACAGCGGCACCACTGAAAAACAAACCTACTCGAGAACGCATCCCTCCCGGCGATGAACCCGCTGCCGCTTTGGCGGCTCCGATGCTGCGCGGTCCCCACTCGTCAAGGAGAGCGGTGGTTCTGACATCTATTACCTGCAGGGCCGCCCGAAGCGATGCGTCCGGACGACGATCGCGTCTCAGCGATCCGACCGTGGCCGAACTGTACAGCGAGATCAGATCTCGCGTGACTGCAGGTGGGGGGTAAAGAAGCGGTGGCGGCCACTCCATTCCCCTCTCACTGACCACCTTCGCCAGGAGGGATCCCACCATATGAATGAACCTTCTGGCTTGGGCGGCAGTCACTACACTTTCGCCATAAGGCGGCGGCCGCAGATTCAGATCCATGATGCCGCGAACCCCGACCTGCAGGCCGTTCAAGACGGTGCGCGCAGCCGCCTCGTGCCGATCCTCCGCTTCCGCATCAAGCAGGACATCGCAGGCCCTCTCGATGGACGGCAGCTCCGACATCACCCACCCCAGTATGGTTTCGCCTTGGCGAGTCGATTGGTCTTCCTCAGTGTGATCATGGCGTTCACCAGAGTGGTCGTACGCGTCTTGTGGAGGAATAATGTCCGAAGTAGGAAATGCATCTTTTGCAGAGAATGAGTCGTCGCACCCCGGATCTACATAAAAGCCATCGCCGTCGTAATCGAAGTTTTCTTGATCGCCTGGGTCATCGACGCGCGCCATCGCGAACCTCCCCTCGTCCTAAACAAACAATAACCGACTTGAGGGTTTGACGGAATCGCATGCCGCATGCGTGAGTAGAAGTCCTGATGTTACTTGCGTAGCGCGGAGCCGGACGACTGACACGTACCAGTGCAGTCGGGTAGCCCCGACGCATTGCTGCGCCGGGCCCCCTCAGAACCGTGCGTGCAACTCGTCGCGGCACACGGCTCAAGCAAGCCGCTGGGGCGATTTCTGGAGTGCAGTGGGTGCTGGTTCCTGCTGTCCGTTGGTGGTTCGGCGGAGGCAGGAGGAGTGAACGAGTCGGGTCTCGTCCGGCAGGCCTTTCCCGTGGAGGCGATGATTTGCCTGGTGATCGCCTTGCGGGTGGTGCGGTGCCACTGTTCCCACTCGCGTGGGGTTTGTGGCTCGCGGTCGGCGTGCAGCAGCAACTCACCGCAGATCGGGCAGGACCCGTGCTGCCTGCGGAGCAGGTGCAGGGTTCTGCGGTCGAGCAGCGGTCTGTTCTTGCTGCGCCGTTCGGCCCAGTAGGCGGCCTGGGCGGGGTCGTCCGGAGACGCGTCCCCGCGGACCAGGCTGTGCCGGACGATCTTCGTCCAGGCGAACTTGGGGAGGTAAGCGCCGCTGGTGCGGTCGCCGAACACCCACCGGTCCTGCCTGTCCGAGTTATACCGGCCGAAGTACCTGTTAACGATCCAGGGCTTCGGCTTGTGGGGATGACTGTGGCAGGCCCACTTGTAGGTGAGCCGCCACAGGTGCACGTCCAGCGCGGCGAACACGATGGACGATGCTGCCCCTCGGTAGTAATTCGCCCAGCCCCGCACGATCGGGTTGATCTTCGCGAGGACAGTCGCCGGGTTCGAGCCGCGCAGGGCCCGAAACTCGGCGGACAGGCGATGCCTGACTCGTTTGACGGCGGCCTTGCTGGGTTTCATCAGGAGCTTGCCGTTGCGTCGGCGGGCGGTGAACCCGAGGAAATCGAACCCCTCGTCGAGGTGGACGATTCTCGTCTTGTCCTCGTTGAAGGTTAGACCCCTCGGTGCCAGCCATGCGGCGAGCCGCGTTTTGACGTCTTCGGCCTGCTGCTTGGAGTAGCAGAGGGCGACCATGTCATCGGCGTATCTGATCAGCGAAGGGGAGCCCCGTTTCGTCCGCTGCGGATCGCTGCGTTCGTGACGGACTCCTGCCGCCTCTTCCAGCCCATGCAACGCGATATTCAACAGCAGAGGACTGATCACCCCGCCTTGCGGAGTTCCCGCATCAGTGGGAGCGAATCCTTTGCCTTTCTCGAACACGCCCGCTTTCAACCAGCCCCGGATCTGGGGACGGCCGGGAAATCCCCGATCGTGGCGAGTAGACGGTCGTGGTCGATTCTGTCGAATGCTGCGGTGAGGTCCGCGTCCAGCACCCACACACGTTGCGCGGTCGCGCCGCACGCGGTCACGTGGATGACTTGGATCGCGTCCTGGCAGCTGCGGCCCGGCCGGAACCCGTAACTCTTGGGCTCGAATCGGGCCTCCCATTCGGGTTCCAGTGCGTTACGGTGCCGCGCCTGGTGGACGCGGTCCGAGATGACCGGGATGCCGAGTGGTCGCTGTTTCCCATTGGCTTTCGGAATGTATACCCGCTTGACCGCGAGCGGCATGAACGTCTGTGCGGTGCGATGGGTCTGTTCCGCCCGGTTCATGCGTGCCGGGGAGGTCAGTGCGACCTTCCCGTCGATGCCCGCCGTCGCGCGTCCAGCGTTGCGCTGCGCGACCTGGCGCATGCTGACCAGCGTGTTGGACCAGCTGCGCAGCATCAGTTTCTGCAGGTTCCTGACCTTCGGCCAGTCACCGTCCTTCGTCGCCTTGAAGATCCTGCCTCGTAGCCGCCGTACGTTCTCCTCATGGCGTCGCCAGGCAACGTTGTCCCATGGTGGAGAGTCGTCCTCAGGTCCGTTCACTCCGAGGGCCGCCATCGCAATATCTAAAGCGAAAGCCGTCATCTGTGTCTAACTTGTCCTTCGGCTCGAATGGTTCCGCTGCATTGTCGTCAAAGGCTCACCCGCCACACGTCAGCCTGCTTTCGCAGCCGGGCACCAGGCTCGGTATCCGGCCAGTTATACGGCGACGACCGGTCGGAGGACCGGTTGATGATGCCGCCGCTTTCCTGTTACCTTTCAGTCACCGGCATTCGCTTCTTGGGCGTCCTGTTCCCGTCCCGGAGTTGAACTCTCCTCACGGTCGGCCTACCACAGAAAATCCTGCGGACCGTAACGGGGTTTCCACGTTCCACACGCGTGAGACACGGCCGGGTCGGGTGCCCTCTTAACCCCGGAGGCGACGGTATCCACACGACCGTCGATGAGTCCTCGGTCGTCGTCTGCCGACTTCCAGCGGCCAGCCTCTTTGTCTCCCCGGCATTACTGTCCGACCCGGAGAGTTGCCGTGACGAGGCATCAACGAGGGTTCACCATATTCACCCTTTCGGCCTTCCCCTCACCTGTGACACCCAGTCGGAATAGGTGCCCTTGGGCTTTTCCCTGAGCTTCGCACCCGGCGATTACTCGCCACGCACGTCAGGGCGGGGACCGGTCTGGAGATACTGACCGGGAGCTACGTCTCGGGCATCAAACCCGACCTCCAATCGACGTACTCACTCACTTCGTGCGACCTCGTGTCGCACCTCATCTCGGCAGATCCGTGCGTCGATCATGCAGCTCGAGCAGCCACCGTTGAACGAAGCGTGAGGACCTCGGGTCATCGGTCCACCCTCATCGCCGCCATGTCGACGACAGCGGCAACAAGCCGGCCGCGATCTTGAACCTGTCGTTTCCCATCTCCTACCCCACCAGCGGCACCCCGGCCGGCTTCCGTCTGGCGTCCGGCCTGGCCTCCTCGACGCACGGCGACGCCTTCCTGGTCTGGGACAACCGCGCCCTCGGCAACGCGTCAAGAACTGCCTGGTGCAGAAGGCGAAGTGCAACACCCACGGCGACTTCTATGTCGTCCTCCCGACAGGTCGCTTGCCAGACGGCGTCTTCCGCGGCTATCAAAACGAGACAGGAGGGCTTGCAACGACTACGAAATCAGGCCGCCATGCCGCTCGTTTTCGTGCACGGAGTCTCTAACCGCTGGAGTGCGGACTACACCCGGGGTATCGCGGCCCGCGACGCGTTGTTCCGCGAGTTCCTGCTGCGCGACCACCGCCCGGCCGACGGCCGCGCGGTCGCGATCCGCAATCCCTACTGGGGCGGCTTCGGCGGACGCCTTCATTGGGGCGGCGCCTCGGTCCCCCGCGACGACTTCGAAAGCCTCGGCGCGGAGGACACCGCCTATGCCGAGATGTATGTGGCGGCCGATCCGGACGGCAGCGCGACCACCCCGGCCGAGGTCGTGCTGGCCGTCGCCCGGCGCTCGTTGCCCGACGCCGTCGACCTGCTTTGGTCAGCCGCAGCCCTCGGCGAGCGCGACGAGGCAGGCGAGCTGGCGGAGCTGGCCGGACCGGCGTACCGCTACGCCCGGAGCAAACCCCACCCGGACTGGGTCGACACGATCCGCACCGATCAGGAGCTGGTCACCCGGCTGGAGCAGGAGATCGCGACTGCCAGCGACGGCTCGCCGGCCGCGGCGGCCTCGGATTCGGAATACGAGTCACTGGGCCTCGGACCCGGATGGAACGCCGTCCGGCGCGGCCTGGGACGGCTGCGCTCGGCGGTGCCCAACTACGTGGGCCGGCGAGCCGCCGACAAGATCCGGTCGGTCGCCGTCCCGCCGGTCACCGGCTTCCTCGGTGACGTGTTCGTCTATCTACACGAGCAGCACGGCGTGGCCCGTCCCATCGGCGAACTGGTCGAGGTTGACCTGCGCGCGGCCGCCGCCGAGCGCACTCCGGCCGACCCGTTCGTCGTGGTCGCGCACAGCATGGGCGGCAATATTGTCTACGACGTCCTCACCTCGACAGGCGCCGACGTCGAGGTCGACCTGCTGGTCACCGTGGGCAGCCAGGTCGGCTTCTTCGAGGAGCTCAAGCTGTTCCGCGCCAGCAACCGGGCCGTTCCGGGCGACGACCCGAAGCGCAAGCTCCCGCGGCCACCGGCCGTGCGGCGCTGGATTAACATCTTCGACTACAGCGACCTGCTCGGCTTCGAGGTCGGCTCGATCATCGACGGCGTGGTCGACTACTCGTACCGCACCGACTCCCCCCTGCGCGCGCACGGCCAGTACTTCCTCCAGCCGAGCTTCCACGAGCGGCTCGCCGAGCGGGCCGGGGCGAACGACGGATGACGCTCGTGATCGACGCTGGGCGCGATGGCCCCCGGGTCCACCTGCTGGCCATCGGCGTCGGCGCCTACCGGCATCTGCCGGGCGGGGCCGACCCGGTCCCGCACGACACCTTCGGGCTGCGCCAGCTGACGGGGCCACCCCATGCGGCCATGGCCTTCACCGATTTCGTGGTGTCGGGCCTCAACCATCCGGGCGCCCGGCTGGGCACCGTCGAGGTCCTGCTCTCCCCGCCGGCCGAACACGTCGACCCAGTCGAGGGCGAGATCCGGGTGGGCGTCCCCAACCTGGCCAACACCATCGCCGCGTTCGAGGCATGGTACGAGCGGTGCGACAGCCACGAGGGCAACGTGGCGCTGTTCTACTTCTGCGGCCACGGCGTGCAGAAGGAGTCGCCTTACCTGCTGCTCGAGGACTTCGGACAGTCCCGGCTGGCGATGATGCGCAACAGCGTCGACATCATGGCGACCTACACCGGCATGGCCGCCTGCCAGGCCCGCAGCCAGTACTTCTTCGTCGACGCCTGCCGCGAGATCCCACAGCAATTCCTGGAGAATCTCGGCGGCGCCGGGCACGTGCTCAAGGACCCCGAGGTGGTCAGCGACGACCGCGACGGCGCCCTGCTGTTCGGCGCCTCGGGCGGCCACAAGGCCTACGGGCGGCCGGGGCAGGCAACGCGGTTCACCGAAGCGCTCATCCGCAGCCTCGAAGGGCTGGGCGCCCGGCCGGACAACGGGCGCTGGGTGGTCGACTTCCCCGGTCTTCAGCGGGCCGTCACCACCGTGCTGCGCCTCGGCGACCCGGCCGCCCCGGTCCAGCGCCCGCAGTCCTTCGGCGCGGTGGGCGACGGCATCGTCCAGGTCTGCGCGCAGCCACCGTACGTGCCGCTGCGCGTGAGCTGCTGGCCGCCCGAGGCGGTCGGGCGGCCGGGCACGACGGTTCTGCTCGAGTCGCTGTCGCAGGCGGCCGAGCCGGTCACCCCCACGGCCCGCGACGGCGGGTGGGACGCCGACGTCCGGGCCGACATGTACCGCCTCGCCGTGCAGGCTGGGCCGCCCTATCGCGGGGCGGTGGCGCAGGTGGGCGCCTGGCCGCCCTGGGCCACAGCGGAAGTGTCGGTGGCGCCGTGACCGGCGACGGACTGCTGCGGGTCTCGCTGCGACCCGACCACCTGCCGCCCGAGGCGGTGCTCGCGGCCGAGGTTATCGACACGCGTACGGCGGAGACCACGACCATGCCGATGCCGGTGGGCGGATCCCAGGAGCTGCGGTTGCCGCCCGGCACCTACGTCGTGCGGGCGGCGCTCTCCTCGGGCGAGATCGTCGCCCGGACCGCCGATGTGGACGCCGACGCGCTCACTTCCGTGACACTTCAGGTAGTCCGGCCGACCGGCGCACCCACCAAGGGCGGCGAGGCCGAGCCAGCCTTGCGGGTGTGGGCCCGGCTCTGGCACGGGACGGAGACCACGCCCCTTCCGGTCGACGCGGAAACGGCCTGGGCGAAGACCACCGAACACGTAGCGGAGGTGAAGCTGAACGACGCCGAGCTGATCCAGGTGGGCGGCCCCGGTGTCGCGTGGCGCTTCGTCTGCCTGCCGCCGGCGCCGCGCTGCGTGCTGACGCTCGCCCGGGTGCGCGCCAGGGGCGATGTCGACGACGGCGTCCGGGTCCGGGCCTGGAGCCCCGACCCGACGGCCCGGGCCATGCTGAGCTATCTGTCGTCGGGCCAGCTCGACCAGGCCCAGGTCGTGGCCGGTGATCTCGAGGACCAGGCGCTGCGGCTCTTCCGCGACAAGGTGCAACGGCCGGACGGGGCGGCCGTCGCCGGCTATCTGCTGCTGCGGTTGCACCGCATCGACCGGCTCGGGGACTGGCCGGACAACTTCGCGCGGTGGTTCGGGTGGCTCCCCGACGCGCACATCATCCACGCGTGGCAGTTGCTCCGGGAACGCGGTCTGCCGCGCGGGGAACTCGCCCGCCGCCGGCTACTCTCCGCCGCCGAGGCCGGGATCCCCCGCTACACCGAGGGCCTGGGACTGCTCCTCGAAGGACTGCGCATGTTCGCCGGCAGCGACCGGCACGACCGGCCGGTGGCGTCGGCGCTCGCGACGGTACGGGCCTACGCGAGCGCCTGCGACTGGAGCGCGCCGCAGACGGTCTACTGGGGCCGACGGCCCGACCAGCCCTCGCTGACCCGGCATGAGGGCGAGGTGGCCGCGGGCGGCGTGACCCAGTTCTGGGTCGGCGTCTAACGTCTGTCGGGTCCCCGATCCGACAAGCCCGCCCGCCGTTCGCCGACTTATGCTGAGGCCGGAGCCGAAGCCGACGGCGAAACGGCAGCATCATGAATGACGAGCGATACCGAGCACTGCTCATCGGGAACTGGGAATACATAGACCCGGACAAGGTCCTGCTTCCGCTCAACGGGCCACCGAACGATCTCGTCGTGATCCGCGAGGCGTTGACGCATCCGGAATATGGGCTGTTCCGGGACCAGGACATCACCGTCGAGGCTAATATCACCTCGCAGGAGATGGGCCGGCGACTGCACAGCTTCGTCCAGGGTGGGCGGCCGACCGACCGTCTGCTGATCTACTTCTCCGGCCACGGCGAGCGGCTGGGACGACAGCAGCTGGGGTTGTGCGGCGTCGACGTGGAATACAGCCAGCGCGAGGTCGACGCCTTCGACGCCGACCGGCTCCGGCAGTGGATCAAGACCTACAACACGTCGTCCTCCACCGTCGTCATCCTCGACTGCTGCTACGCCGGGCAGTACAAGAGCGGCTTCAACGAGGACATTTTGGCCGAGTCGTTCGGCACGGGAACGGCCGTGCTCTCCAGCGGTGGCAACGAACCCTCCCGCGACGGCGACCACCAGGACGACCCGAGCCCGTTCACCGCGGCCCTGGCCCGGATTCTCACCGACCCCGACGTGCTGAGCGGCGAGAGCGGCTACGTCAACACCGAGGACGTCTATCGGGCCCTGACCAGTTTCGAGCCCAAACTCCTGCCGCCGCCCCGGCGCAACCTGCAGGCGCAGGGATCCATCCCGCTGGCCCGGCGCGCCCGGGCCGAGCAGGAGGCGGCCGACCGGATGACGCTACGCGGCTACGACAAACACCTGACGGTGGAGACGATCGACCTGGTGTTCCGCGACGGCGCGGTGACGACGGCCCCGAAGTCCGCCGACGAGCCGGCCGGTGATCTGACCCTACTCGATCCCAACCGGCAGGCGGCGATCCGGCGACTGGCCACCCTCGCCGACACCCTGGCCCACAGCGCCGACTACGCCACGGATCCGCGCTGGCGGCACGCCGTCAGGAAGGCCTGGCAGTGCATCGGCGCCAACCTCTATGACTCGGCCTTCCCGCCGTCCCTGCAGGAGAAGATCGCTTCCTACAGCGCCGACTCCGGCGGCCGGCTTTTCAAGATCCGGCTGCGGTACGAGGACGAGGCGGCCCGTCGCCTGGAGCGCTATCCGTGGGAGTACATCCAGGCCAGACCGGGCCCGGGCACGGTCCCGCCCGAGGGCGACTCACCGGTCCAGTCGGCGTCGCTGCCCCTCGCCCTGCGGCCGGGGTTGCTCGTCGAGCGGGTGAGCGGTGAGGGCCTGCAGCCGTCCGACCGCACCGCACGGCGCCGCACCGGGCTCAAGCCCAACGTGGGTCTACTCAACGCCCTCCCGGAGCCGTTCTCCCGGCTGGCGCTGCGCACCGAACGGGAACTGGAGGCGATCCCCGGCCTGGATCTGCTGGTGCGCTTCCACGGTGGCGAGGCGACGTGGTGGAAGCTGCTCGACGGATTGAGCAGCCAGCTGAGCCATCTGGTGCTGTTCGCGCCCATCCGCCGCATCCGCGACGGCTCCGCCCAGATTGGATTCGCCCATCCGTCGGCCGACGCCGACTGGGTGCCGGTCGACCGCCTCGTCCGGGAACTACGCGACCAGCGCCCGCTGGAGAGCCTGACCGTCGTCACCTTCCCCGTCGCCCCGGGGCACGACGTCATCCGCGGCACCTTTCAGATCGCGCAGGCGCTCAACCTCAGCGGCATCCGGCCGGTCGTGTTCGTGTGCCACCTGCCCGGCTTCGAGCGCTCGGCCGAGCAGTACGACAGCGCGGGGCCGCAGACCTTCCCCGGGTTGCTGCTGCACGCGCTGAGCGAGGGCAAGCCGCTGGACCGCAGTGTCCACTACGCGCGCGACCGGGTTATGCGCCGCAACGCGGCCGATTTCGAGGCGCTGTTCGGGGTGCCCGGCTACTACTCGGAGCTCCAGCCCGCCGCGACGCCGGTTGCGGCGACGTCGATCGGCGCCGCCACCGGCTCGGGGTGGCGTATGACGGCCGGGAAGCCGCGGGGTGTGAGATGACCGGCCCGCCCACCGTGCGCACGTCCCGATATGAGCTGGCCAAGGCGCTGATGGTCGGCGGCGCCAACGATGAGGAGGCCGACCGGCAGCTGACCCTGGCCCTGGGCGAGGCGGGCGACCAACCCCCGGAGTGGCTGCTGCACCTCGAGCTGGGCCGGTTGCGACGGCACCACGACCCGGTCGGCGCGGTTCGCAACTTCCTCGACGCGACCCGCACCGCGTCGCAGACCGACGTGGAACCGGCCGCCGAAGAGGCGCTGGCCGCGCTGGTCGGGGTCGAGGACGGTAGTCTGCGCCACATCCTGTCCGACGACGACCTCGCTGCGCTGCGCGCACGGGCCCGGGCCGACGACGCTCCGGCAGCCCTCGTCCGGCTCGTCGCGTCCCTGCTCATGCTGCGCGGCGACGCCGCCCAGGGCCTCGACCTGTTGGTCGCCAACCCGACCAACGCGCTGCCCTCGACCGACCTGCAGCGGATGGTGGACGCGGCGGCCTACATCCGCGGCCTCATCGCCGACGACCAGTGGCAGGAAGCCGCCGAGCTCATCGCGGGCGACCAATGGATCGCCACCGAGCCCGGGCTGGCCGCCGACCGTGCCCTGATCTACTACGCCCTGGGCCGGGAGGACCGCGCGGCCGGCGAGCTGCCCGATCAGGCGACCCGCTTCCCGGAGGCCGTGGTCCGGCTCCTCCTGGCCCTGCAGCGCGCCGCGCTCCTGGCCGGCGCCGAGCGCCGCGAGGCGTTCACCGACGCCCTCGACCTGGCGGTGGCGGCGACCCAGATCGCCTCGGCTGGCGCCGAGGCCTCCCTGCTGCGCGCGCAGGTGCTGCTCGAGGGCGCCCTCGATCTCGACGAGGGCCGGCGCCTGCTGCGCAGCGCCCTGCGCCGCCTGCGCGACGACCTCGACGGGATCGCCTGGTGGCGCGCGCAGCAAAAGGTCCGTCGGGACGAGCTGTACGCATACTTCCGCATCGAGGTTGCGGCGGCGCTCGGCGATGACAAGGACGTCCTGGCCCGGGCGGCGACGGCGGGTTCAACGGTGACCGACTACCTGCAGGACGGCGCCATCGCCGAGCTCGAGGGAGAGATCCTCGAGAAGCGGGGTGACATCGACGGGGCGGCCGACGCCCATTGCCGCGCGGCTCGGGCGTTCCAAAGCGCCAACGACCGGACGCGGGCCGTTGACCATCTCCGCACGTCTCTCTCGCAGCGGCCCGACCAGGCGGCCGTCTGCGACCTGGCCGAGCTGCTCTGGGAGTCGTCGTTCCCGGCCGATGTCGGCGGCGACGCCGACGCAGCCGCCATCGAGGAGGCGCTGACTCAGCTCGCCACGGTGAGCGAGCCGGCGACTGACGAGCTTGCCGTCCGGTTGTGCTTTCTGACCGGGCTCGCCGTGACCAGGCAGGCCGAACTCACCCGGAACGCCGGGCGACGCTGGAGCGGTCTGCCCCACCTGCTGGTGGCCGCGCTCACCGGTGCGGAACCGGCCTACCGCGCGGCCCACGCGGCCTGGGCCCTGCAGTCGGTGTCGCTGCACCGGGCAGCCTGGCTCTTCGCCGAGCGGGCCGTGGGCGGCGGCCCGGTGACCGACGCCTGGCTGGCCGAAACCGCCATCGTCATGAGGTTCGACTGGGCCGGGCAGCTCGACGCCCGGTCACGCGACATGCTCGAGCTGATCCAGGTGGGCGCCTGGCGCGACTCGCTGCTCGCCTACGACAGCCTGCTGCGCGGCGACCTCGAAGCGCTCCAGCCGATGCTCGACCGCGACGACCTGACCGAGCCGTGGATGCGGCAGGTCCGCGCCTACGGGGTGGCGCGCTGCCGCGGCTACGCCGAGGCGGTGCCGCTCTTCGGCGAGATCCTCAAGGACTGCCTCGCCACGCACAACGCCATCACCGCCGGCGATTGCGCGGTCCTGCTCGACAACATTGACACCGCCCGCGAACAGACCGCCCTCGCGGTGGCAGCCGGCGATCTCGATCGGTGCGCGGCCGCCCTTCGGCGGGCGCTTCTCAAGGTGCTCGAGGGCGACCTAGACGCGGCCGCCGAGGTGTCGAGCCGCCTCGAGCGTGAGTTCCGCCCGTACCTCAAACGGTCTTACGCCCATGCCGACCTCCCGACGCTGATCGCCGAGCACGCCGCCGCCACGCCCGAGCTGAGCGACGTGCTGCGCCGGCTGCGCACGACGGCTGAGGTCGCTGGCGACGACCTGGAGTTCGACCGACCGCCTACCGCCGAGCTCGACGCCGGCTGCGTGGGGGCGCCCGAGCCGGAGCTCGACCGGGTGGTGGGCACGCTCTTGAGAGCGGGCGGCAAGCTGTCCGAAGGGAACCTTTACGCGGTCGCCGCCGCCCTCGGCGAAGTTCGCTTCCAGCCCGAGCTCAACGCGGCCGCCTTCGTCCGGTGCCTGAGCCTGGCGGCCGCACGCTGACGCGAGCCGGCGAGCAACTCCGACAAACTACAGCGGGAGGGGAACGCGACTGCGAAGTCGTGTTGATCTTGTGGGGCTCGTAAACCCAGCGCAAGCCGTTGACAGGCGATGTTGTCCGCCTGCCGTTGCACCAGGGCCGCGGTGATCCCGGTCATAGGCCCTTCGCTGGCGTACTGCCGACAAAACATCCGTGCTGGTCAGAAGGCGTTCTGGCGGCCGGGGCTATCGTGACTGGCCTGGCGTCGGTGCCTCCGTTGGCCCTCGTGGTCGGTGACTGCGCGACGATGTCGACTCATGCTGTTGCGACTGGCGCACCTGGGTTGTGCCGCTCGAAATTGCGGTTGGGCTACGCTGCCTGCGAGTATTCGTTGATCAGTCCGTTGAGGATCTTCCTACGGCAGAGCCGCGCCGAGGCGAGGTCGACGACGGCTGGCCCGGTGTCCGTGGCGTTGGGTGGGCCTTGGTGACGGCTCTGATGGGGCCGATGCTCGTTGTAGTGCGCGATGAACTCACATAAGACAGCCAGCAGGTGCCTCGGGTGGTAGATCAGCATCCGGTCCAGACACTCGCGGCGAACCGTGCGTACCCACCGTTCCGCGTACGCGTTCGCCTGCGGCGCCTGCGGTGGACTGCGTAAGACCTCGATGCCTTCGCTGGTGAACACCTCGTCGAACACATCGGTGTACTTGGAGTCGCGGTCGCGGATCAGGAACCGGAACTGCCCGGCCCGCTCCCCCCGGTCCAGCATCAGGTTACGGGCCTGCTGCGCCACCCACTCCCCGCTCGGATGGACGGTCACGCCGAGGATGTGCACCCGCCGGGTGCCAATCTCCATCAGGAACAGCACGTAAATGCGGGTTAGCCCGATTGTGTCGACGTGCAGGAAATCGCAGGCCAGGATCCCTTGGCCTGTGCAGCGAGCAACTCGGTCCAGGTCGGACCGGTCCGCCGCGGTGCGGGATCCACCCCGGCGTTGGTCAGGATGGACCACACGGTGCTGGCCGCCACCCGGTATCCCAGGCCCACCAGTTCGCCCTGGATTCTGCGATGGCCCCAGCTTGGGTTCTCCTTCGCCAGGCGCAGCACCAGCGCCCGGATTGCCGCCTGAACCGGCGGACGGCCCGGCCGGCGTCGGGTATAGGTCCACTTACGGGCAATCAGGGCGCGGTGCCAGCGCAGCAGGGTGGCCGGGGTGACCAGGAACGTTGCCCACCGCGGTCTGGGCAGCAGCCGAGCCAGGGCCGAGAGCACCGCCCGGTCGGAGGGTTCCAGATCCAGACGTTTGACCTGACGGCGCAGCACCGCGACCTGATGGCGAAGGACCAGGATCTCAATCTCCATCGTCCGCTCCCCCCGCAGGCTCAGCACGATCAACTGCAGCACCTGACGTAGGACCAGGTATCCGAACGACACGACCATGCCAGTCAGCCTGCCGTCCATCGAGCAACTGGCGACGCGCAGAACCCCAGGTCAACCCCCGAAACCCTGTTTCCGAGCGGTGCAGTCTGCGGGGCGTTGCGATCACGGTTTTGCCGCGTGACGGTTCCGCCGTTCGACCGATTCATTCATGTCCATGGCATTGCGATCAGTGGTGGCCTTCGCACAGTCTGTATAGCTGGGCTGCGGAGGAGAGCTGTGTGCCAGACGTGATGTCACCGACCGATCCTGACCTGATCGACCAGACTCGTCGCCTCGTGACCTACCTGAGGTTCGTCAACCGCAACGCTCGTCCTGGTGCCCGGGACGCGCTCAAGGACGCTTCCCCGATCTGGCTGAACGACCTGATGCCGTTTCGCAGCCAGGCCGACGACGTGTTCCTGGCGGTCGAGCGGCAGCCGCTGGATCCCTTTCCGGCGCCTCCACGGGTGCTGGACGGCTGGCTCAGCCCGGACACGGACCTCAGCAACCCGTGGGGCGAGGGGCCGTCGCTCCGTCAACCGGACAGCTCAGGGACGGGATCCGGCTACCCGGACGAGGTCGTGCAGGCGATGCACGACTGGGCTGCGCTCTGGCGGGAATGGGCCACCGCGGCGCAGGCCGCGCCGGCGACTGGTGACCCGTACGCGGGTCTACAGGGTTTGATCGGCAAGGCGCTCAAGGAAGATCAGGAGCTGGTCCTCGGTGTCGGACTGGTCAGTCTCTTCGATTCAGGGCGTTGGGTGCTCCGGCAGCATGTCCTGGTCGCCGAGGTTGAGGCGGAGGTCGACGCGGACCGCGATGTCATCCGGTTGGCCCTGGTCGACGGCCTGCATCGCGCGGACGAGGACGCTCTCGACCTCAATGACGGGTACGTCGCCGCCAGGACCGGCGTGCCGGCGGATGATCCCGGCAGTCTCGACCCGCTGTCGCCGGAGGTCGAGCGCTGGCTTAATGCATGGCGGGAACATCATTGGCGGGTCCGGCCGCGGTGGGAACCGTTCATGGCGGAGCCGGAGCCGCCGCCGGATGGGCGCCTGCTGCTGACCTTGTCGCCGGCGCTCTTTCTGCGGCAGCGGGAGAGCAACGGGGTGGCCGGCTTCTACGAGCAGATCGCCCGGACGCTCGAGGGCGCGGATGCGCGCTGCCCGCTCGGGCTGGCCCAACTCGTCCAGCCGATGGACAGCCGGCAGCGCGCGGCGTGGCTGGACGGCACGTCCGCGGTGCCAGCGATCCTGGCCGATCCGCTGCTGCCGTTAGCGTCCAACCAGCAGCAGCGACACGTCGTCGACCAACTGCGCACCGACGCGGCGGTCGTCGTGCAGGGACCACCCGGTACCGGCAAGACGCACACCATCGCCAACCTGATCTGCGCGTTACTCGCCGACGGACTGCGGGTCCTGGTGACCAGCAAGCACCCGCAGCCGCTGCGTGTCGTACACGATCTTCTTCCCGAGAGTGTGCGGAATCTGGCGGTGCTGGCGACCGGGAAGTCCGCCGACGGCCGCAAGGACCTGGACCGCACCCTCATCGCCCTGTCCGAGCAGTCGTCAGTGACGAACGAGGCAGTCCTTCGTCAGGAGATCGACGACCTGCGGCGGCGGCACGCCGACCTGCGGCGGCGGCTGGTGCAGGCGGGTGACGCGCTGCGAGATGTACGCGCGGAGGAGTACCAGCCACGGGTGCTGTCCATCGACGGCTACGACGGAACTCCCGCTCAGGTCGCCGCTGCGGTCGAGCACGGTCGTACCCAGCACGGCTGGGTCGGCCCGGTGCCGAGCGGCGTGCCAGCGCCGCCGTTGAGCGACGACGAGGCCGGCGAACTGCTGGGCCTGCTCAGGAGGTTCGCATCGCCAGACACGTCGACCGATCAGGAGGTACCGGATCCGGAAACTCTTATGCAGCCCCGGACGGTCGTCCGCCTGGTCCGCGCGATCATCGACGCCGAGCACATTTTCGGCGCTGACCTCGACGAGGCGAAGTCGCTGATGAACAGCCTCAGCGGCCCGGTTCTGCAAGAGATCGCGCGCAGTGTCGATGCGGCTGCAGACGCGCTCGGCGGGTGCGGTCTGACCGAGATGATGTCGTCCTGGGATCTGGACGACTGGCGCCGCAGCGCGGCCATCGACATGTTGCAGCGCCGCAACACTGCCGCGTGGCAGGCCCTCTCGCACGCCTTCTCCGAGATCACGACCCACCTGCAGACGGTCACCTCCGCACGGGACCGTGACGTGGAATGGGTTGTCGAAGGTTTGACCGAGGCGGACTACGCCCGGCTGCTGAGGCAGGCCAAACGCCTGCGTGCCTACCTGCAGGGCGGTGGAGGTGTCCGCCGTTTCTGCCCGTCTCCGGAACAGTCGCAGGCGGCTGAGCTGTTGGCCTCCTGCACCGTGAGCGGGATGCCACCGACGTCGCTCGTCCAGGTGCACGCGGTGATCGCCGCGCTGCAGACCGACGGTGCCTGCGTCACCGTGATCGAGATGTGCCGCGCCCTGGGCATCATCGTAGGCACAGCAACGCATCGGCTGCAGTTGGCCCAGCTTCAGGATGTACACAGTAGCTTGACCGCGTTGGCGCGCATGGCGGCGGCACAGCAATCTATCGAACGGGCCCTCCAGCAGCCGGACGCGCGGTACCTCATCAGCTCTGCTCAGCGATGGGACCTGATCGTGCGGCTGGTGCGCAACTCGTCGCGGGTTATCGTTGCCGGACAGTCCGCTCAGGTGATGGAGCGGCTCAGGCACACGCTGCTTTCTACTGGTTCCTCTGCCCGGCCGGGACCGATCGTCGGCCGCCTGCTAACAGCGCTGCAGGACAGGGACACCGACGGCTACGCCGCGGCATACGACGAGCTTCTCCAGGTGTACGACGGGCAGGTGGCGCGTCAGCGGTGCGGTCTGCTCGTCGATCGGCTGGCCGCTGTGCATCCCGACTTGGCCGAGCGGCTACGGGCCGGCCTCTCCGAACCGGCCTGGGACCAGCAGATGCCGCAATTGCAGGCCGCATGGAACTGGTCGCGGGCGGCGGCCCACGTGGCCGGCATGTCCGGTGCGCACCGCGAGCGTGAGCGTCGTCAGGCCCTCGACGAGGTCGAGGTGAGGTTGCGCCAGGTCACCGAGGACCTGGCCGGAAAACAAGCGCTACTGCATTTCATCATGCGCAAGGACGTGCCGAGGTCCAAGGCGCTGCAGGCGTTCCGGACAGCGGTCAACCTGTTCGGCAAGGACGGCGGAACCTACAAGTCGCAGCGGCTCAAGAGCCTGCGCTCGGCGATGCGGGACGCGTCACGCGCCATTCCCGCGTTGCTCATGCCGGTCGGTGAGGTAGCCAGCGACGTTCCTGCGGAACCTGACACTTTTGACGTGGTGATCGTCGACGAGGCCAGCCAGGTGACGATCGACTCGACCTTCCTGCTGTGGCTGGCACCCCGCGCGATCATCGTCGGCGACGACCAGCAGTGCAGCCCCGGCGTTCCGCCGAAGAAGCTGCCGGCATATTGGCGGATGGCCAACGCATACCTGCTGGAGATGCCTGATCACCTACGGCAGGGATTCGGCCCGGACTCCAACCTCTACGAACTCATGTCGACGCATCTGGTGCGAGTCGTGCGCCTCGTCGAGCACTTCCGATGCATGCCGGAGATCATCGGGTGGTCGTCGGACGAGTTCTACCAAGGCAGGCTGCTGCCGCTGCGACAGTTCGGCGCCGAACGCCTCGACCCACTCGTCGTCGTCCCCGTGGACAATCCCGAGGCGGACGGGGTCGGCACCAGCATCCGCAACCACACCGAAGCCGCCGAGATCGTCGAGCAAATCAAGAAGCTGATCGAAGATCCCCGTTACCAGGACAAGTCCATCGGCGTCATCGTCATGTTCGGCGCCGATCGGCACACCAAACTGCTGGAGCAGCTGCTGGACGAGCGGATCGGCCACGCCAACCGCAAACGCTTCAACATCCGCGTCGGCGATCCTCCAGCCTTCCAAGGCGATGAACGCGACGTCATTCTGCTGTCCATGGTGGTGAAAACGAGACCCAGCCCGGCGACGAGCAGGAAAGATCGGCAGCGATTCAACGTGGCGGCCAGCCGAGCACGTGACCAATTGTGGCTTTTCACCTCGGTCCCGGCCGACGAACTCGGCACCACGGATCTGCGCCGTTCGCTGTTGATCTACATGCAGAACCCGCCGGCCAAGTTCCTGATGGCTCCCCGCCTGGACCAGATTCCGACAGACCGGCTGAGGACCCCGTTCGAGTCGCTGCTCGAACAACGCGTCTTCGGTGAGCTTCGCCGCCAGGACTTTACCGTCATTCCGCAATATCCGATCTACGGTCGACCGATCGATCTGCTGGTGGTCGGCGACAACGGCCAGCTTGCCGTCGAATGCCACTCCCCCGCGCTGCCCATGACGCCGGACGACATCGCCCGCGACATCGAACGTGAACGAGAACTCCAACAGACCGGTTGGGAAATCGTCCGTATCCGGGAAAGCGACTATCTGCTCGGCCCGGAGGCGGCGCTCGCCCCGCTGTGGGAACAGCTACGCCGGCGTGGCATCGGCCCGACATCGCTCCGTCCGGCTTCGTTCAACAGCACGCAGACATGGACACCGATCAACCTTCCCGACAGTGATGACGACGACCACGAGGATTCCGATGCTTGAAGGTGCCGACGACAACATCCTGTCCGAGATCGCCCGTATCGCCTGCGGCGACGGCGACGGGCTACCGGTCCGACGCACAGGAACCGAGCTGGCGAAACTGCTGCAGCAGGCCGGGTGGCCGAACGTCCCTCGGTTTCAGGAACCGCGTAGAGCTTGGCTGACCAATCAGCTGCGGACCCGCCGCGATCATCCTGGCGCCGTCGAGGCCGTCGTCAAGCGCCTGGCCGACCGGCGCGAGTACGTGCACCTACACCTCCCGCTGGCCAGCGCAGAGGTCACCGAGGAACTGAACCGGGTGCTCGCCGTCGAAGGTCTCGAGGTCGCCCACCACCTCGGCCGGCCAACGATCCGTCCGGCGACGCAGGTCCCTGGCGAAGCCACGGACAATGGCGACGTGGCGTTGCACGCCACGATGACAGACCTGGTGCGCGACCCCGACCTCGCCGCGATCCTGCAAGGCCGACTGGATGAGGCGCGCATCTGTGAACGCAACGGGGCGTGGGTCAGCGCGATCATCATGCTGGGAAGCCTCCTGGAAGGTGTCCTGCTCGACGCGGCCGCGGTACGCCTGCCACACCCACAGAAAGCGCCCAAGGACTGGAAGCTGTACACACTCATCGAAACCGCACACGCACAGAAATGGATACAGCGAGACGCCCAACGCTTCGGTCACCTCCTGCGCGAATATCGAAATCTTGTGCACCCGAACGTTCAGCGGGAATTGGCCGATCCACCAGACAAGTTCACCGTCGACATGTTCAGACCGGTCGTGAACGCCACGCTCAACGACCTGGCCGCGACCGCTCCACCCAGCCAACATGCTCCGGCAGCCGCCGACCCTGCGCCCAACCGATAATTCAGCAGCCCCTTCGACGGTGAACACACGTGACCCGCGGCGCCCGCGACAGCCGACCGACCGACTTGGAGGAATGGGTGGTTACCGACCTTGAGCAGGATCTGAGGCGCCTTCGCGAGCAGGCGCGGACCGATATCGGCCGCTGGTCGAGCCGAACGCCGATCAGATCGGCGGTGTATCACCTGACGCGTGGTCGCATCGACCAACGGCCCCGATACAACGTGATACAGCTGCCGACATTACCGACGCCCTGGCAGGACACCGACTCAGGCCGCCATTTCGGATGGCGGTACCGGCAGGCGAACCTGTACGGCGAACTGGCGTTCGTCGTGGAGTACATCATCTGCCCTCACTGCGGGATCGGCTGGGCCGACCGCCCGTACACCGTCCAGGAGTTCCAGCGCAACGGGCTCGCGGCCGCGGGTCTCGAGGCACTGCGAGCCGAGCATCCGGCCGTCGCCTGGTACACCGGCAGCGGGCACATGAATGACGCGAAGGCGTTCTGGGCGGCGGTCGGAGACGGTGTCCCCGGCGGATACCGTCCCGGAGATCTGTGCCGGCATGTCGCTCGCCACGGAGGGCTGCTACCTCGATGGCAGTGGAAGAGATTGGATCAACGCTGAACCTTGGGCATGGTGTCCGCGAAGCGCGCGGTGCCGGCCTCGGTGTCGCGTTCGGCCGGCCCCAAAGCCGCAACGGCATTGACAGCCGCATCATCCCCGTTGGCACGCCGGTGACGAGGTGATCTGCCGATCATGCTGGTCTTGGACAAGCGTGCGGGCTCGAGTCCCGGGCGGCAGCAGCCTGGTGGCGACGTCCCGACGCCAGGGTGTTCAAGAATGACGCTGGAACCGAGCGGGCTGCAGGGTGGTCGTGTGGTGCACGAGCCCGGCTTCCTGTGCGGCGAACCACCGTGGCCTGTTCGTCCAAACACGCGAATCATCAGCGGAAGCGCCGGCGGCCGTCTCTGGGCGTCAGGTTGCTGAAGGCGCGAGACCAGGCCGCGGGCCGGTCGTCGCCCATGCCTGCGGACCGGTTGGCATCGGTCTCCGGGTCCTCGATGCCGTCCTTCTGCCCGTCGAACAGGTCGACGATGTCGTGATCCTGTAGCAGGATCTCCGAGACCCAGTCCCAGTCGTAGTCGCCGTCACCTTCGGGCAGTACGGCGAGCAGCTCTGGTGTGGGGCCCCAGCCGTCGGCTATCGCGGCCTGCGCTGATTGCAGCATGAAGTGTAGGACCCTCTCCTCGCCTGGGCAGGTGGGCGAGGGCAGGCTACCGGCGGCGAGGTCGACGGTCAGGTCGTCGAAGGTGCGGGCAGCCTGGCGGCGCCAAACTTGGTTCCAGGTGATGCGGGGTACTCGCAGTTGTCGTCGCCGCAGTGGCACAGCGGGAACAGCGCGGCGAAGTCCAGTTCGTCGTCGGCATCGTCGTGTCCCGCATCACTCATCGAATGCCCGGAGGAGACGATCTGGAAACCGTGTGACGGCCCGGTAGAAAGTCACCTCGTAGTAGATGCGTCCGTCGACGAAGAACGGGCGGGTCTTGTGAATGTAGTAGCGGGCCCGCCGGGTTGCCGTCGGCTGCCGTGTGCCGGAATGCGTCGATCCTGTCGGCGATCTTCTCGTGGTACTCCCGCAGCGAGGGATCGAGATCGACCGGGAACGACTCCAGGTTCGCCAGCACCGAGATCCCGCAGCTGTCGTTCAGCAGGGCGCGGATACGCAGCTGGTACTCGTAGTACTTGAGCATCAGCCGCTCCGACGAGTCGCCGTCCAGGGTGTAGTGGGAGGCGCTGATCTGGATGAGCTTGTGGAACTTGCCGAGGAAGTTCAGCTTGGCCCTGGACTTGATGAAGGTAAGCCCGGGTTCCACGGCCGCGTAGTAGAACTCGGCGTTGGCCCTACCGGTGTGCAGACGCACGGCGACACCTTCGACCAGGTTGCGGAGTGGGCGAGCAGATTCTGCGAGAGCAGCGCGCGTTGGTCCGTGAGCGAGGCGATGTTCTGCAGATCGCCTCATTCACGCGCTGGATCTGTTCGCCGACCGTGGTCATGAGGCTGTTCGTCTCCATCGCTCGAGTGACGTGAAGTACCGATGAAGGTAGGCGTCGAGCTTACGAGCGCGCACTGTCCTTCCGCCACGGTTTACCCCTCGGGTGCGCTGCAGCCGGACATCTACCGCCGCAAGCGCCGCGTGGGTGGCATGCCGTCGCGCAAGCAGTGCCCACTCCACGATCACGGAATGTCCACGGGTCGGGGAAGACCGTGGCTGCCGGCTCCGGAGACTGCAACGATCCGGCCGTGAGCAGCGGCGGCGCTTGATGGGTTCACCCAACCTGAGAAGTGTCACGACGTACCAGGTGATAGCCCCGCGAGCTGTCCGGCAGCGATCAGGCAGAGACATTCTCCACCCTGAACGCGCCTGCGGTTGAATGGTCCGATGCGCGCGTCCAGACAAGAGCAGACGGGAACGGCCGGAGCGAACGAGGTCGCCGCCGACTTTGAGCGCATCGGCTGGGGTGTCGCCCGAAACTCCGAGCACGATCTGGGTACCGACCTGTTCCTGATGGCCCGCGACGACCGGCTTTTTGATCTCGGCATGGTAGTCGGGGCGCAGGTCAAATCCGGGCCGAGCTTCTTCGAAGAGAAGATGCGCGACTCGGAAGGGGAGGTCATCGGGTGGTGGTTCCGGGAGAGCAACCGCAGCCACTTCGACGCGTGGCTCAGCCATCGCCTTCCCCACCTCATCGTTCTTCACGACCTTGATGAGCGTGTCTCCTACTGGGCAGCCATCACCAAGGACACCGTCGAGTACACCGGCAAGGGCGCCAAAGTCCTTGTTCCTCGCGCGAACGTCGTCGATCCGGCGAACGCCGCCGCGCTGCTGGCCGTGGCAGCGGGCACCGGCGCAGACGCAACCTGGGAGGGGTCTGCCTGGGCCGGCGCTGTCGTGTCTCCGACCCACCAGCTACGTCATGCGCTCCTAGTCCCCCGGATGGTGGCCCCGCATCCCAACCGCGGCATGACGGTTCCGCTGACCGCCGCGCAGGTGATCGCGATGCTGGTACAAGTCCGGCTGCGCGATGTCGTCCGGCCGGACGAAGAGCGCGAGGCGTACGTTCCGAACCTGGCCGCCCTCGACGCCGGCGCCGACTGGGAGTGGAGATTCGCGGCGGCGCTGAAGCAGTACCTCAAAACCGGAGACCCCGGCGTACTCCGCGGACTCGCGAGTGCCGAGCTGGCACCGCACGAGCAGGCCGCTGCGACCGTCACCTACGCCGCCGCCCTGATGGAGAACGGGCGTGCCGGCGATGCTCTGCAAACGCTGGACGAACTGCTGGCGCGCGACGAACTGGACCAGGTCGACCACGCTTGGGTACGCCTGCAGCACACCAGAGCGCTCAGCGAACTGGGCCGTAGACAACAAGCGCGCGATGCTGCCATCAACTTGATCGGCCTCGGACAACTCGTCCCCGGCGACGTCACCGCGGCAGCGATAGGCGGCGCCGCCGCGAACACTCTCCTGGCTGTCTCCGACTGGGATGCCGAGGACTTCGGTGGCAGCATGTCGGCGGCCGACACCACCGCGTCCTGGTGGCGGAACCAGGTCACCGGCTGGGGCCTGTCGGCACAGGCCGAGAAGGCCTTCCGGGCATGGACCGGTGACAGCACCGTCAGGCTCGCCATGGCCGATCAGACCTGGCAGTACCTGCGTTCGGCCTCCCTGATCGCCGGACTGCTGGGAGATCAGACCGCTTGGCGTCACACCACCCACGACCTCGCCCGGTACCTCCTGACCGACCAGGAGTACGGGGCGGACCCGGACCTCGTCGCTGTGGGTCTGACCGGGCTACGCCGCTGCGGAAACCATAAGGAACTGCGACTTGCGGTCCGGCGAGTGATCAACAACGGGCCCGCGGCCGCTGCGCGAGAAGCCGCGCTCGAGATCGAGCCTTCCGATTCGACTCTCACGTCGGCTCACGCCGACCTGATCATGCTGATCGAGGCAGGCGACCTGCTTCCTCCCGACCATGCCGGACGGCTGGCGCACTGGGCCCGGCAAACCCTGCGCGACCCCGAGCAGTACGCCCTACGAATCCAGCCCACCTTCGATCTCCTGCCGACACTGGTTGACGTGCTGACCGCCCTCGCCGACGTCGTCGGCCCGGATTTGCAGGATCAGCTGGCCGAGTACGCCCTCAATCTCCCCGAACAAACCGGCCAGCACATAACGAACGCGGTCGCCAAACTGGTGAAACGGCTTCCTGCCGCGGTGTGGACGCCCGAACGTGCTCAGCGAGCAGCCGATCGAGCCGACACCAGCCACCAGCGACTGGCCTTTTCCCTGCTCGGTGCCGCCGCAACCCGGCTGCCCCAGGTCCGTGATCGCCTTGTGGAGGACGCCCGAGGAGGATCGGTCGCTGCGCTGGCCGCACTCGGAGATGTCACCAAGCTGGACGCGGATCTCGTCGAGGCCCTGGTCGCCGGGCTCGGCGCGCAGCTTGAAGCACGAACCCGCAATTCTGTCCGGGGACTCTATGCGCACGGCGGCGCAGACCTCGGCCAGGCGCTCACTGTGCTCAACGTGTGGCACCCGCAGCACGCTAACTGGGACCCTATCTACGAGCTGCTCGGCTCAACCCGATCCGGTGAGTACCTATGCGGAGCACTCGCCGTGCTCGCCACAAGAGCGGCCGTCCTCCCTAATGCGGTCGCGGAGCGGCTCATTCCCCTTGCCGCTGCGATCGCGGACGGTCCCGAGCCGGTCCCGCGCCTGATCGACAACACCGATCCGCGCCCGTCAGCGCGACGGCTCCAAGCTGTGCTGGAGCATCGGGCCGGCGGCCGCTGGGAAGGGCATCTGGCTGAACTACTCCGCGCGGACGTACGCGGCCGAACCGCCGCCGTGTTAGTAGCCGCCAGCACCGGCGGTCAGCTCGGCCTGGGCGTGCTTGTCGCCCTAGCCAGTGATCCTGAGCCGCGGGTGCGGGCGAGCGCCGCCCGGGCTATCGCTGAACGTGCCGTGGCCGACTCCTCAGCCCGGGCGCAGCTACCGATGCTGATCGCAGACAGAGGCGCACTCGTGGCCCAGGCAGTCTCCGACGCTGTCGCCGACCACCCGCAGTTGCTCGCATTCGACGAGCTGCGGCCCCTCGCCGACCACATCTCGTGCAGAGTCCGGTCCATCTTCGAACGCCATCGCTTCGAGACGAAGGATGCCCGCACATGACAGAGGACCCGCCGACGCGCGCGATCCGTACGTTCTGGGAGGAGCGGCAGGGTGCCGTCTCTGAGCACCGGGTGCTGCACAGTGACGCCGCGATCACAGACCTGCTGACAGAGATGCTGGTCGAGCATGGCATCAGTCAGAACGCGATTCAGTACGGCAAGGCGTTGAGCCTGCCCGGTGGATACGGGCCGACCAGTCGACGGTGGGACTTGCTCGCGGTCGACGACGAGTTGCCAATCGCAGCGATCGAGATCAAGACTTTGATCGGCAGGTCCATCGGAAACAACTTGCGTAGTCACCAGGAGGAAATCGTCGGCGCTGCGACCGACTTCAACCGAACGTATCGGCTACCTCAGATCCAAGAGGTGAAACCGTTCCTCGGTCTCGTCATGGTCGTAGAGGACAACGAGGTCACCGCGCGACTGCTTCGCAACGGCGACATGTCCGCCGGATCAGGTGGCTCCTCCTACCAGGATCGGGTGCAGACGTTTCTTGGCCGGATCGTCAAGGACGGGCTGTATGACGCTGTGTGGTTCGTGGTTACAGCACCGCCGCCGAACTTCGCTTTCAGGGAACCGGACGACGGCCTGAGCTTCGAGCATTTCTCCCGCACAGCCGCTCAGCGAATCCATCAGATCCGCGCAGCAGACGACGCCGCGACGTCGTTCGGCAAGACCCTCGCCGACCGGGCCGACATCGAGGACATCCTGTCTGGCATCACCTCCACGCCGCGGGGCTTGTCCGCAGCGGAGGCCTCCGTCATCCAACGGCAACGCGACGTGGTGACCGAGCTTCAACGCCTCGCGATCGAACCGAAGACCACCGAGACCGCGATGCAAGCCGCCATAGGCAAGAACTACTGGTTGTTCGGCGGTCAGTACATCGGGATGGCGCAGCGCAGCCTGGTGCCGTTGGACCAGTACGACATCCCCCTGATCTGTGCGGACGGCAGTCTGCACATCGTCGAGCTCAAGGGGCCGGGAGCCCGGTTGGTGCGCGAGCACCGCGGCAGCCTGATCGTGGCCGACGAGGTGCACGAGGCGGTAAGTCAATGCCTCAACTACCTGCGCTCGCTGGACGAGACAGGGGCCACCCTGCAAACGCTGCGGCACAACGAAGGACGTCCCGCGTACGACTTCCGGCGCAGCCGTGCGACCGTAATCATCGGCCACCCCGACCGTAGCGCGACCGCAGAGATCAACCGCACGCGCATCGAACAGACGATCCGCTCGTACAATGCCCACCTGTCGCGTATCCAGGTTCTCACCTATGCCGACCTTCTCGATGGAGCGGAACGCGCGCTGCGCTTCGAGGAGGAGAGCCTGGGGTAGGTGCGCCGGAGCAGGCAGCGGCCTGAACTGGTTCGGGTTGACGCGATCGGCGGCGCCCGGTGTTCGCGTGGCGCCGCCTTGGCTCCAGCTTTATCGCATACCGCGTTCGCCCGGGACTCGCGCTCCACAAGTAGAACGCGTAACGACGTCCCGACGCCACACGCAACCGGTCGAGCGGCTGGAGAGATCCCGCGATGGCATGCGCACCGGCGAAGGCGTTGCCGCTCAGCGCGCTGATCTCGGCAACGCTGATCCGTCGGCCCGATCAGGCCGGCCGGCCCGGGGGGGGTGCCGTACGCATTGTTCGCCGTCGTATTGATTCCCGCCGTCTTCGGCTCCTTGCGTCTGATCGAGCTGGCCGGCGGCCGCGGTTGATGCCCACAGACCCGCGCTTCACCTCGTCGCCGCTGCCGGTGGCCGTGCACATCGCCAGCGCGGTCGGCTACGCCATCCTCGCCGCGTTCCAGTTCTCCGCCGCCTTGCAGTGTCGCCGGCCCGGATAGTATCGGGCGGCGGGACGGGTTCTGGTGGTGCTCGGCATGGCAGTGGCCCTGTCGGCACTGCTGATGACCCTCTCTATCCCCGCCAGCCCGACACCGGCGTGCTGGCGTACCTGTTCCGGCTCGCGTTCGGCGCGGGCATGACCGCCGCCATCATCCTCGGCCTCACCGCCATCCGCCGCCGTGACATCGCCCACCACCGAGCCTGGACTCACACTCCCCCAGGACTGGGCCTCCGGTTACCGACTGCGGGTCGACGGGCACCTCGACGAGCACTGGTCGTCCTGGTTCGGTGACCTCACCCCGGCCCACGCGGCGGACGGCACCACAAGCCTGACCGGCGCCGTCGCGGACCACGCGGAACTCCACGGGCTTCTCACCAAGACCCGGGACCTCGGCGTCACTCTGATCTCCGTGGAGGTCGTGGACGCGCGACCGGCACGAGGGACGACATGATGGTGAACCGCTGGCTGCCGACCTCTCTTCCAGGTCGTCGACAACCTTCGGGTCTGGTCGGCCGACAACGGCACATAGCCGAGCCGAACGGCTGTGTCCACGTCACGAGCGTGGTGGGAGCATCGCGATAGGTGACTTGAGGCGACTGTTGCAGAGCCCTTGGGACCAAACGCGCTGGATGTGCCATACCGTGTGGCACAACCGGCGGGCGACCCTCACGCACTCATCCGAAACACCGTCGACGTCTCCGCCGTCCGCCCGTCGACGTCTCCGCCGTCCGCGACCTGTTCGGCACCCTGCAAAACGAAGGAGCCTCCAAAGGCATCCTCGTCACCACCAGCGGCTACGGCCCACCTCATACGAATTCGCGTCCGGCAAACCGATCGAACTCATCGACGGCGCAAACCTGCTCTATCTACTCGCCGAGCACGCCCAGCTCCAAGACCGCATCAACGCTTCCGCACTCGAGTTACAGAGCCGGGCAGGGGTCGGCAGAGGCTTCCCTTCGATGTCATGTCCCCTGCCAGCCACGGCAGGAATGATCTCGGCGAACCTCGCGGGGCACCGTCTGTAAAGCATCCTAGGAACCTGGGTTTTAGGCCATCGCGTCAAGTGTTTGGAATCCGCGCAGCTCGCCGCAAGAATAAGGACGCGCACATAGAGCGCCGCCAGCCATTGGGATACGCGAATATAAGCCGGTCGCGCACTTCTCCTGACCCCCACACTGCCAGTGTGGCGGTCGACGTCAGCGCATGCTGAGGCAGGCATAGGACTTGGCTCGATTCTACAGCCCGGCAGCCTCTCCCCCGCTCCTCTCCCGTCGCATCCGATTCGATCGGCGCGATCGTCATGGTGCAGCCGGCGTCAGGCTTGCTTTGGCGTCTCCAATTCGATCGAGAAGGCGTGCACGTGTGCGGGTCCATTGCCGGTGGGCTGGAACCACGACTGAACGCGCATGTCGGTCGCGCCGAATCGGGCGGCGAACTCCTTGTCGTTTTCGAAGCCGTCCATGTCTGCTCGGTAGAGCCACTCGTGGTCTATGTCCTCGAAGGCAGCGTCCTCGAACCCGAGGTACAACTCCCGGGCCTCGTCTCGATCGAGGAGCTCGTGATCTACGAGCAGGTGCTGCGCCCGTTGGATGACGAGGTGCAGCGCGAGAGCTTCGCCGACCGACGCCGGCGGCGTCCACTGCTCCGCAGACAACCGGCCGGTGACCATGACGGTTGCGACGTGGAAGTTGCGCGCAAAGCGCCCGTTGTACTGGTGGGCGAAGAGCTGCGGAAGGTCCTCGAGCACGAAGTAGGCGCCTTCACTGTCGGCGACGCTGCCGCCGTCTGTGGCCAGTGTTTCGATGTCCTGGAACAGTTCGTCGATGATCTGGGTGGCAGCCATGATCAGCGCTCCCGCGGCGAGCAGCGGCGTGTCCTCGGCGCCGTCGGCGAAGGTAGCCGGCTCGAAGGCGCGGACCAGCTTCGCGTGATCCATGGTCCACCTGCGCCAGTCGAGTTCAGGCTCCTGAGCTTGCGAGTCACTCATCTGTCCATCCCTTTCGTTCGTGAGCGGGCCGCGTCGACGCCCGCTTTCGGCCCTGCGGTGATTCATCCGTGCGAGGGAACTTCGTCGTCGACCGGCTGGGCCAAGCCGCTCGCGCCGAGGACCGTCAACAGGCCCTCGACGGAGACGACGTAGCGCCGACCGACCCGGATGACCGGCGCCGGGAAGTCACCAGATCGAGCCAGCGTGTAGGCGGTGGTCCGGCCGATGCCCAGCACCGATGCCGCCGTCTCGATGTCCGTCGCCATACCGAGTTCTCGCACCTGCGCCACCGTCCATGCGCGCTTGGCCATCGGGGTCCCCCTTTGCCGTCGTGGCACTCCCTCGGCCCGCATTGCTCGTCGTCATTTGGCACCAGCAGAGAGAGCCGCTCCTTGATAAGCGCACCACGACCGAGGCAACAGGGGCAGTTGTCCGGGACTGTCTTCGACTGTTCGGCCTCGACCGAGCACCTTGACGGGCCGGGGCACTGACGCGCCCCGGGTCCTCAAGCCGCTTCCTCACCGAGAGCGGAATCCATCAGTTCGGCGGCTTTGCGTTCGCTCTCGGGCAGGACGTGGGTGTAGACCTCGCGCGTTGTCCGGGCGTCGGCGTGACCGAGCCGCTTCTGCATCACATGCTCGGGAACACCAGCGTCCGCTCCTGCCGTGGCCGAGGTGTGCCGGGCGTCGTGCAACACGATGACCGGCACGCCGGCCGCCAGGCACGCATTCTCCCACTGGTCGGTGTAATAGCGCGGGTAGTACGGTTCGCCGTCCTCGCGCGGGAACACCCAGTCGTGATCGTGGTACAGCAGCCCGGCGGCGGCCTTCTCCTCGTCTTGGCGGGCCTTGTGCTCGCGCAGGACTCGAACCATCGCAGGGCCGATCGCGATCGGACGGCGGCTCTTTCCCTTCGGCGACTTCTCGATGACCTTGTTGCCGGAAATGGTGCGCTGCCAGTGGATGTAGACGATCCCGTTGTCGAGATCGACCTTCGCCCACTTCAGGCCGGCAATCTCACCGCGCCGGGTCCCGGCGACCACCGCGAGCGCCCATGCCGCATACAGGCGGGCGTCACGATGAAATTGGAGGAACTGCTTCGACTGCTTCGGCGTCCACACGCCTTTACGGCCTTGGTCCTCGCGTTGAGCCGGCCGCGGCTGCCGCACTGCGCCGAGGTCAATCCCGAGGTCTTTGAACGCCTTCATCAGCACCCGGTGCACGGTCCGGACGGTCGTCTCCGATAACGGCTTCTTCCCGGAGCCACCCTCTTTCACGAGCGTCTTGTACATATCCTGCACGACCCGCTTGTCCAGGCTGTAGAGCTGCCGCCCGCCGATGTGCGGGATCACGTACATCCGGAACAGGTTGCGGTAGTTGTCCAGAGTGGTTTCTTCGATGTCGAGTTCCCGCTCCGACAGCCAGCCGGAAAGCTCGGCGGCGACGCTGCCGTCCGCGCCGATCGCTGCCTCGCCGAACGCCTTGCACGCTTCGGTTTCGGCTTTTTCGGCCGCTGTCCTGCTGGGAAAGCCGCGTCGCTTGTGCTGACGCCGCTTGCCGTCATCGCCGGGCGGCAGATCGATGACGAAGAACCACAGCGTCTTGGTGGAAGTCTGGTACGAGCCGACGGTCATGATGGGCACCCCCGTGGTCACAGAGCTGAGCTGACCTCATCCACGGTAGGCCCGTCTGTGACCACGCCTGTGACCACAAGATCCACTAGAGCGATCTTGGTTGAGCGATGTACGTCCATGAGAAAAGCCGCTGACCAGGACTTTCGTCCTTGCCAACGGCCTTCAAATGCTGGTCGGGCTGACAGGATTTGAACCTGCGACCCCTTGACCCCCAGTCAAGTGCGCTACCAAGCTGCGCTACAGCCCGAAACCCCACCCCGGGAACCCCGGCGCGAAGCAACTCGCAAAGCTTACCAACCCCACCGGCAAACCCTCGCACCGGCTCACCCGTGGGCTTTGCCGCGCCCTCCGGGGCCGAGCTTCTTCCGGGGCCGAACCGACACCTCGATCGGCGAACCCTCGAAGCCGAACTCCTCGCGCAGCTTGCGCTCCACGAAGCGAAGGTACCCCGGGTCGAACGGGCCGGTGGTGAAGAGTACGAACCTGGGTGGTGCCACGCCGGCCTGGGTGGAGAACAGCACCCGGGGGGCGCGGCCGCCGCGGACCGGGTGGGGGGTGGCCTGGGTCAGGGCGGTGATCCACTGGTTGAGGGCGCCGGTGGGGATGCGCTGTTCCCAGGATGCGAGGGCCCGGCGGATCGCGGGGGCCAGTTTGTCGACGGCGCGGCCGGTCTTGGCGGAGATGTTGACTCGGACGGCCCAGGGGATGCGCTTCAGTTCGCGGTCGATTTCCTTGTCGAGGTAGAACCGGCGGTCCTCGTCGACCAGGTCCCACTTGTTGAACGCGATGACCAGGGCGCGGCCGGCTTCGACCACCGAGGTGAGTACGCGCTGGTCCTGTTCGCTGATGGTTTCGCCGGCGTCCAGCAGGACCACTGCCACCTCGGCGGCCTCGACGGCGCCGGCGGTGCGCAGGGAGGCGTAGTACTCCGTACCGCTGGCGGTGTTGACTCTTTTTCGCAGGCCGGCGGTGTCGACGAACTGCCAGACCTCGCCGTCCATCTCGACCAGGCTGTCGACCGGGTCGACGGTGGTGCCGGCGACGGAGTCGACGACCGCGCGTTCCTCGCGGGCGAGGCGGTTGAGCAGGCTGGACTTGCCGACGTTGGGGCGGCCGACGAGCGCCACCCGGCGTGGGCCGCGGACGATGCCTTCGATGATCGGTGGGGCGGGGGGCATGGCGTCGAGGATGGCGTCGAGCAGGTCGCCGGAGCCTCGGCCGTGCAGCGCGGAGATGGGGCGGGGCTCGCCGAGGCCGAGGGACCACAGGGAGGTGGCTTCGAGTTCGAGGGCGGTGTTGTCGGCCTTGTTGGCGACCAGGATGACCGGTTTGTGGCTGCGGCGCAGCATCTTGACGGCGGCTTCGTCGACGTCGGTGGCACCGACCGTGGTGTCGACCACGAAGACGACCACGTCGGCGGTCTGGATCGCGATCTCGGCCTGGGCGGCGATGGCGGCGGCGCGGTCCTTGGCGTCGGGTTCCCAGCCGCCGGTGTCGATGACGGTGAAGCGGCGGCCGTTCCAGTTGGCGTCGTAGGGCACCCGGTCGCGGGTCACGCCGGGGGTGTCCTCGACGACCGCCTGGCGGCGGCCGATGATGCGGTTGACCAGAGTTGATTTGCCCACGTTGGGGCGGCCGACGACCGCGACGACCGGCACCGGGCCGGTAGCGGTGCCGGTGTCGGGTTCCGACGACTCGCGGGCGAAGTCGTCGAGCTCGACCGGGAACTCAGTCACGAACTCACCTTGCTGTTCAGCAAATTTAGAAGATGGGCGACGACCTCGTCGATGCCCATGCCGGTGGTGTCGACCTCGACCGCGTCGTCGGCCTGCCGCAGCGGGTCCACCGCCCGGCTGGAGTCGAGCTTGTCGCGCCGGGCCAGGTCGGCCTCGGTGGCGGCGACGTCGGTGGCGTCCTCGGCGCTGCGCCGGGCGGCGCGGGCGGCCGCGGAGGCGGTCAGATAGACCTTCAGGTCGGCGTCGGGGGCGACCACGGAGGAGATGTCGCGGCCTTCGACGACGATCCGCGGGTACGACGCGATGATCGCGCGCTGCTGGTCGACCAGGTGCTTGCGGACCGCGGGCACGGCGGCGACCGCGGACACCGCGCCGGTGACCTCGGGGCCGCGGATGGCGGTGTCGACGTCGACCGCGTTCGCCCGGAAGTGCGGGGCGACCGGGTCGGTGCCGATCGACAACTCGGTCTCCAGGGCGATCTTCGCCACCGCGTCCGCGTCGGTCAGGTCGACGCCGGCCTGCAGCACCGACCAGGTGACCGCGCGGTACATCGCCCCGGTGTCCAGGTAGACGCCGTCGAGGGCGGTGGCGAGTCGCCGGGAAACAGTGGATTTGCCCGATCCGGAGGGACCGTCGACGGCCACCACACATCGTTCCGGCCGTACTTCTTGCGCCACCGTTCCTCCTCTGTCACCCGGGTCGTCAACCCGCCTATTGTGCCCGTTCGCCCCGCGCGCTCCGGAACCCGGGCCGCGCGTCAGTCCCCGACGGCCTTGAACAGCGCGCCGATCTCCGCGGTCGACAGGTGCCGGAACCCGCCGGGCCGCATGTCGCCGAGCCGGATCGGCCCGACCGCGGTACGGATCAGCCGGGTGACCGGGTGCCCGACCGCGTCCATCATCCGCCGGACGATGTGCTTGCGACCCTCGTGCAGGGTGATCTCCACCTGCGCCGTCTTGCCGAGCGTGTCGACCAGCCGGAACGCGTCGACCTTCGCCGGGCCGTCCTCCAGCTCCACGCCGGACTGCAGCGCCCGCCCCACCGACCGCGGCAGCGGACCCATCACCTCGGCCAGGTACGTCTTGGCCACCCCGTACGACGGGTGCATGAGTTTGTGCGCGAGCCCGCCGTCGTTGGTCAGCAGCAGCAGGCCCTCGCTGTCGGCGTCGAGCCGGCCGACGTGGAAGATCCGCTGTTCGAACGTGCCGAGGAACTCGGCCAGCTCGTTGCGGCCCTTGTCGTCGTCCATGGTGGAGACGACCCCGCGCGGCTTGTTCATGGCCAGGTAGACCATCTTCGTGTCGGTGACGATCCGCTGCCCGTCGACCTTGATCTCGGCGGTGGCGGGGTCGACCTTGTCGCCGAGCGTGGCCACGCGGCCGTTGACGGTGACACGGCGGCGGAAGATCAGGTCTTCGCACGCGCGCCGGGATCCGATTCCGGCGGTTGCCAGGACCTTCTGCAGCCGCACGGTAGTGGCCGGATCAGCCTGAGGCATCTAGTACTTCTTCCACGTCGTCGGGTAGGAACGGAGCCAGCGGAGGCAGCTGGTCGACCGAGTTGAGGCCCAGTTTCTCGAGGAACAGCACGGTCGTGCGATACAGGTAGGCCCCGGTTTCGCTCTCCGTGCCGCATTCCTCGACGAGGCCACGGGTGACCAGGGTACGCATGACGCCGTCACAGTTCACACCGCGGATGGCCGAGATGCGCGACCGGGTCACCGGCTGCTTGTAGGCGACCACGGCGAGCGTCTCCAGCGCGGCCTGGGTGAGCCGCACCGACTGCCCGTCCAGTACGAACCGCTCGACGTACGCCGCGTATTCCGGCCGGGTGTAGAGACGCCAGCCACCGGCCGCGCGCCGCAGGTCGAAGCCGTGCCCGGCCGCGGTGTACCGCGCCGAGATGTCCTCCAGCATGGCGGCGACGCGCTCGGTGGGTTGCTCGAGGATCTGCGCCAGCTGCATCTCGCCGACCGGCTCGTCCACGACGAGCAGCACGGCTTCGAGCGCCGCACGCATTTCGGCGTCGTCCATCTCCGCGGGTGGTTCCGGTTCTTCTTCCTGGGTACGTCGGCCAGTGCCGCCGGCCGCACCGGCCGGGTCCCCACTGCCGCGCCCCTGCACCGGTATCGCCCCGCCGGCACGTCCCGCGGCACCGGCCGCCGCGGCGGCTACCGCCGTCTCTTCCCCGGTTTCCGGCTCTTCCTTGTCCGGCCGATCCGCATCCGGCTCATTCCCGCCCGATTCAGCCGCGCCCGGCTCACCGGCACCCGACTCGCCGGCGCCCAGTTCCGCCGGATCGGCGTCCTCGTCGGCGGCGTCCTCGCCGGCGGAGGACTCGCCAGCGGAGGACTCGTCGATCGAGGAATCCTCAGCGGAGGACTCGTCGATGTCCGGGACCTCCTCGGCGAACGGGAGGTCGATGTCGGCATCGTCGACCTCGTCGTCGGCCGCGGTGTCGAACACGTCACCGGCGTCGTCGCCGTCGGGTGGGAGGGGCGCGTCGACCGGGATGCCGGGCAGGTCGCTGTCCGCGTCCTCGACCGCGGCGGAGACCGACGGCGGCAGGGGTACCTCGGGTCCGCCGCCCATCTCGGTGGGTTCGAGCGGCTCCTCCCCCGGCAGATCCTGCGGCGCGTCGACGGTGGGAGCGCCCCCGGACTCGCCGGCCAGCGGTGGGAGTTCGGCGGGCACCTCATCCGCCGCCGGCGAGCCGCCGTCCGACTCACCGCCGTCTGGCTCAGCGCCGTCCGGATCGCCGGCCTCGGGGTGGTCGGTGTCCGGGTCGGGCTCACCCTCGGCGGGGGCGTCCGGTTCGTCGATGTCGTCGGAGACGTCCGGTTCGTCGGCAGCCGCGGCGTAGGCGGGGTCGGGCGGCCGCTGCGCACGTTCCCACGGCGGCACCCACGACGCGGCCTGGGCGGCCAGGGAGTGGGGGCGCTCGTCGCTCACGGCTTCTCCTGCGGGTCGTCGGTTTCGGTGGCGGTGGGCGCGGACTCGGCCAGAGCGGCGATGTCGTCGGCGGCGGCGGGCGCGGACCCGGCCAGAACGGCGATGTCGGCGTCGGTGGCGGTGGGCGCGGACCTGGCCAGAGCGGCGATGTCGGCGTCGGTGACCGCCTCGGCCGGCGGGGCCTCCGCCTGCTCGGGCGGTGCCGGTGAGCCCTCGTAGTCGTCGATGTCCAGGTCTTCTCCGGCGTCCTCGCCGCCGACCCAGCGCACGGTGAGTTCGTCCAGCGATACCGGTTGGTCGAATTCCACCAGGCCTTCGCGGTACAGCTCCAGCAGGGCGAGGAACCGGGCCACCACTTCGAGGGTGTTCTCGCAGTCCGCGATCAGCAGCGTGAACGTGGCCGACCCGGCCCGGCGGAGCCGTTCGCGCAGCAGGGTGGCGTGCTCGCGGACACTGACCCGGACCTGGTGGATGTGCGCGATGGAGACCTCGGGCGGACCCGGCTTGGGGGTGAACTGTTTGAGCGCCAGTTTGAACAGCCGCTCGGGCCCGATGCCGAGGACCAGGTCGGGAAGCGCTTCGGCGTACCGTGGCTCCATGGACACCGCGCGTGGCCACCGCCGGGCGCCGGTCGCTTCCAGCTCGAGCAGGTGGGCGGCGGCCTCCTTGAAGGCCTTGTACTGCAGCAGGCGGGCGAACAGCAGGTCGCGGGCCTCCAGCAGGGCGAGGTCCTCCTCGTCCTCGACCTCGGCGGCGGGCAGCAGCCGGGCCGCCTTCAGGTCCAGCAGGGTCGCGGCGACCAGCAGGAACTCGCTGACCTCGCCGAGGTCCCAGTCGTCGCCCATGGCGCGGATGTAGGCGATGAAGTCGTCGGTGACCTGGTGCAGCGCCACCTCGGTGACGTCCAGCTTGTGCTTGCCGATCAGCTGCAGCAGCAGGTCGAACGGACCGGTGAAGTTGTCCAGCCGCACGGTGAACTTGCCGGAGTCGACCTCGGCGGCGTCGGGGTCCACGACCGGCTCCGCGACCGGCTCGGCGGCGGGCTCGGCCTGGTCCACGACCGGCTCCGCGACGGGCTCGGCCTGGTCCACGACCGGGGCGGGCGGATCGATAGGCACGTGCTGACCGTAGACCACGGGTGTGACAGCCTGCTCCCGGCTCACCCTGCCACCCCCATGACGTCGGAACCAGCGTCCCGCCAAGGTCAACGGCGCGGGGGCCGTGAGGTGATGCGGGTGGTCAGGGGTCCAGGGGTTCGATGACCGGTTTGCGGGCGTGCTGGTAGATCACCGAGCTGCGGAACCCGGCGATCTCGCGCCGTCCGCTGAACTTGTCCATCAGGAACGCGTGCAGGCTGTCCACGCTGGGCACCGCGACGTGCACCAGGAAGTCGTCGCCACCGGCCACGACGAAGACGGACAGCACCTCGGGCAGGGCCATCGCGTACGTCTTGAAGCCCTCGATGACGGTGCGGCTCAGTGGCCGCACCTGCACGTGCAGCAGGGCCTGGACGCCGCGGTTGAGGGCGGGAAGGTCGACCTCGGCGTGGTATCCGGTGATGACGCCGCGTTCGCGGAGCGAGCGGACCCGTTCCAGGCAGGTCGAGGGGGCGATGCCGACCGCGCGGGCGAGTTCCCGGTTGGTCTGCCGGGCGTGTGCCTGCAGATGGGCCACGATCGCCGAATCTAGTTCGTCCACACCCGGCATTATGCGCCGCTCGGCGAACGTCGTTCGGAATCGGCTGGTCGGCACCGGTTGTCTGGTTACCGTCGACGCTGACGGGCGACCGGAGGAGGGTGCTGGTGTCTGGTGATCTGCACGCTGAGCGGGTGGTGCTGCAGCGCGGGGCGCGGTCGGGGTTGCCGGTGATCGTGGCGGTGCACTCCACGGCGCTCGGGCAGGCGCTCGGCGGGTGCCGGCTGGCGCAGTACCCGGACTGGCGCTACGGGCTGGCCGACGCGCTGCGGCTGGCCGCCGCGATGTCCGACAAGTGCGCCCTGGCCGGGCTGGCCCACGGTGGCGGCAAGACCGTGGTCGCGCTGCCGCCGGGCCGGGTTCTGGATCCGGCCGGGCGCCGCGATCTGCTGCACGACGTGGGCGACGTGATCGCGTCGTTCGGCGGGACCTATGCCACCGGGCCGGACGTGGGCACCGGGCCGGACGACATGGTGACGATCGCCGAACGTACCCCGTGGGTGTTCTGCCGTCCGGTGCCGGCCGGCGGCAGCGGCGACTCCTCGGAGTACACCGCGGTGGGGGTGCTGGCCGCGCTACGCGCGGTGGCCGCGCACCGGTTCGGTTCCGCCGACCTGGCCGGACGGAGCTTCGCGGTGCTCGGGCTGGGCCGGGTCGGCGGGTCCGTGGCCCGGATGCTCGCCGAGGCCGGCGCCACGCTGCTGGCCGCGGACGTGGACGCCGGCAGGCGGGCACTGGCCGAGGGGTACGGCGCCACCTGGGTCAGTCCGCACGACTGCCTGACCGCCGACGTCGACATCCTGGTGCCGGCGGCCCTCGGTGGCCTGCTCACCGCGCGGTCGGTGCCGGAGCTGCGCTGCGCCGCGATCGCCGGCCCGGCCAACAACCAGCTCGACTCCCCGGCCACCGCGGACCTGCTGCACGAGCGCGGCATCCTCTGGGCACCGGACATCGTGGTCAGTGCCGGCGGCGTCATCCACGCGGTCGCCGTCGAGCTGCACCACGAGACGTCGGCGCAGGCCACCGCCCGGGTGCGCGGCATCGGCGGGACGCTCACCGCCGTCCTGGACACCGCGCGGGCCACCGGCAGCACCCCGGCCGCCGCCGCCCGGCACCACGCCGACCGGCTAATCGGGCCGACCGGCTAATCGGGCCGGGCGGGCTGAGCGGGCCGGGCGGGCTGAGCGGGCCGGGCGGGCCGAGCGGATCCGGTCAGCCCCAGAGGCGCAGGAACACGGTGCCCAGCAGGTCGATCAACAGCAGGATCAGCGGGTACGACAGCGGGAAGAAGCAGCAGGCCAGCAGCACGATGACGCCGATGTTCTTCTCCTGGAACCACAACCGGTAGCCCTGCATGCCGGGGCCGGGCACCCGCTGGGCGCACCAGAGCAGGCCGAAACCGTCCAGCGGCGGCATCGGGATCAGCGACAGCAGGCCGAACGCGAGCAGGCCCACGGCGAGACCGAGGAGGAACTGCGCGGGGTACGGGGCGTAGAACTGGCCGCGCAGGACGTCGGACGGGCCCAGCAGGTCCAGCGAGTCCGGGTACGCCAGCGTGAATCCGAGGAAGACCAGTTGCGCGGCGACCAGGGTGGCCACCGGTCCGGCCGCGAACACGGCGGCGGCCCGCCCGCGGCCGGCGGCGCGGGGTACCTCGTCCACGTCGATGATTTTGCCCCAGCCGGGTCCGCCGACGGCGGCGGCGACCGCGCCGAACGGGTCCAGGTCCTCACGCAGCCGGGGGGTCACCGGTTCGCGGCGGCCGGTGAGGTGCAGGCGGCGCGCGGTGAGCCGGATGGCCGTGGCGCGCAGCATCACCGCGAGCAGGAAGGAGAGGACGAGGCCGGCGAAGATGACCGGCTGGCCGAGCGCGAACAGCAAGGCAGGAGACCTTCAGTGGTGGTCGAGGACGGGCTAGCTGCGCTCGGCCTGGGCGGCGATGACCTCGCGGGCCAGCTGGCGGTAGTTGCGGGCACCGGAGGACGCCGGGTCCAGCGACGTGATCGGCGAGCCGGCCACCGTGGACTCCGGGAACTTCACGGTCTTGGTGATGACGGTCTGGTACACCTTGTCGCCGAACGCCTCCACGACCCGCTGCAGCACCTGGCGGCAGTGGGTGGTGCGGCTGTCGTACATGGTGGCCAGGATGCCCTCGAGTTCGAGGTCGAAGTTGAGCCGCTCCCGCACCTTGTCGATGGTGTCGAGCAGCAGCGCCACGCCGCGGAGGCTGAAGAACTCGCACTCCAGCGGGATCAGCACGCCGTGCGCGACGGTGAGCGCGTTGATCGCGAGCAGGCCCAGCGACGGCTGGCAGTCGATCAGGATGAAGTCGTACTCCTTGCGCACGGTGCGCAGCACCCGTGCCAGGGCCATCTCCCGGGCGACCTCGTTGACCAGCTGGATCTCGGCCGCGGACAGGTCGATGTTGGCCGGCAGCAGGTGCAGTCCGGCCACGTCGGACTTGATGATCACGTCTTCGGCGGTGACGTCGTCCTGCATGAGCAGGTTGTAGATGCTCAGGTCGAGGTTGTGCGGGTTGACTCCGAGACCCACCGAGCAGGCGCCCTGCGGGTCGAAGTCGACCAGCAGCACCTTGCGGCCGTACTCCGCGAGCGCGGCACCGAGATTGATGGTCGTGGTGGTCTTGCCCACCCCGCCCTTCTGGTTGGCCAGGGCGATGATCCGCGCCGGGCCGTGCCGATCGGTGGGCATCGGCTCGGGGATCGGGCGGCGCACCGTGTACGCCGTGGGGTCGGCCGGACCCAGGTCGGCGCCCAGATCCAGGGAACTCTGCTGTTCCCGGAGCGCCGAAGTCCAGGCCTCCGCGCGATCGCCGTTGCCCGCCATGTCCGTCGCCCCCTCCCGACCCGCAGCCTCTCACCCGAGTGTGGATTCCGTTGTCCGCAGCGGGTCGGCTCAGCCGATGCCCGACTGTACGCCACACACGCCGCCCGGCCGGGGTCAGCCGTTCGGCGTGTCGCAAGCCACGGGTGCACATGTCTCAACGAGCGCGGGGATGGGCGGTCGCGTACACCTCGCGGAGCCGGTCCACGGTGACCAGCGTGTAGACCTGCGTGGTGGTGACCGAGGCATGTCCGAGCAGTTCCTGCACCACGCGCACGTCGGCGCCGCCGTCCAGCAGGTGGGTGGCGTAGGAGTGGCGCAGCGTGTGCGGGCTCACCGCGTGCGGGCCGTCGGTGGGCAGCCCGGCGGCCCCGGCGGCACGGTGCAGGATGGTCCAGGCGCTCTGCCGCGACAGCGGGCCGCCGCGGGCGTTGAGGAACACCGCCGGGGTGCCGCGGCCACCGGCGGCCAGCGCCGGCCGGGCCCGCACCAGGTACGCCTCCAGCGCCGCCTTCGCGTACCGGCCGACCGGGACCAGCCGGGTGCGGCCGCCCTTGCCGTGCAGCACCGCGGCCGGGTGCTCGGCGCCCAGGTCCAGGTCGTCGACGGCGGCGCCGACGGCCTCGGAGATGCGGGCGCCGGTGCCGTACAGGAACTCCAGCAGCGCCCGGTCGCGCAGCCCGAGCGGGTCGTCGCCGGCCGCGGTGCCGAGCAGCCGTTCCACCTGATCCACGCCGAGCGCCTTGGGCAGCCGCTTCGGCGGCGCCGGTGGGCGTACCTCGCGGCTCGGGTCGTCCGGGGTCAGGCCCTCCCGCAGCGCGAACCGGTGCAGCCCGCGGACGGCGCTGACCGCACGGGCGGCGGACGCGGTGGACAGCGGCGGGTGGTCGGCGTCGCCCTCGCGCAGCCCGGCCAGATGCGCGGCCACGTCGGCCGGGCGGACCGCGGCCAGGTCGCCGACGCCGGCCGCGGCCAGCGTCGCCTGGTAGCGGTCCAGGTCCCGCCGGTAGGAGGCGAGGGTGTTGCGGGACAGGCCGCGCTCCACCATCAGGTGGTCGAGGTAGGCCTGGACCGCCCGCTGCACCGTCAGCTGAGTACCTCGGCGAGCGGCCGGACCCGCATGCCGTGTGCCTCGGCGACCGGACCGTACACCACGTGGCCGTCGTGGGTGTTGACGCCGAGCGCCAGTGCCGCGTCGCGCCGCACGGCGTCGCGCCAGCCCCGGTTCGCCAGCTCCAGCGCGTACGGCAGGGTGACGTTGGTGAGCGCGTACGTGCTGGTGTGCGGCACCGCGCCGGGCATGTTCGCGACGCAGTAGAACATCGAGCCGTGCACCGGGTAGACCGGGTCGGCGTGCGTGGTGGGCCGCGAGTCCTCGAAGCAGCCGCCCTGGTCGATGGAGATGTCGACGAGCACGCTGCCGGCCTTCATCCGGGACACCAGGTCGTTGGAGATCAGGTTCGGCGCCTTCGCGCCCGGCACCAGCACCGCGCCGATGACCAGGTCCGCGTCCACCACGGCCTTCTCGATCTCGTACGCGTTGCTGGCGATGGTCTGCAGGTGCCCGCGGTAGTCGGCGTCGGCGGCGCGCAGCCGGGCGATGTTCTTGTCCAGCACCAGCACCTCGGACTGCATGCCGAGCGCGATGGCGGCGGCGTTCATGCCGGAGACCCCGGCGCCGATCACGACGGTCTTGGCCGCGTACACCCCGGGCACGCCGCCCATCAGGACGCCGCGGCCGCCGCCGGAGCGCATCAGGTGATAGGCGCCGACCATCGGCGCGAGCCGGCCGGCGACCTCGCTCATCGGCGCGAGCAGCGGCAGCGACCGGTCCGGCAGTTCCACCGTCTCGTACGCGATGCCGGTGACCTTGCGGTCGATCAGCGCGTCGGTGCACTCCTTCGACGCGGCGAGGTGCAGGTAGGTGAAGAGGACCTGGCCGGAGCGCATCCGCCCGTACTCCTCGGCGATCGGCTCCTTGACCTTGAGCACCAGGTCCGCGGTGCCCCACACGTCGTCGGCGGAGTCGAGGATGGTGGCACCGGCCGCGACGTAGTCCGCGTCGCCGATCGACGAGCCGGCGCCCGCCCCGGCCTGGACGTACACCTCGTGCCCGGCCCGGGTGAACTCGAAGACACCCGCGGGCGTGATGGCCACCCGGAACTCGTTGTTCTTGACTTCGGTGGGAATGCCGACCTTCACGAGCCGACACCGTCCTTTCCTCAACGCTGAGTGACATCCCGGGGGCTGCAACGCACCCTACTGTCCCACACAGTGGAAAGGACAGATCTCCGGCGACGTTCGCCCGTCCGTTCGCCCGGCATGGCCCGTTCGGTACCGGCCCGATCCGGGCGTTCCGCCCCCGGGACGGCCCGCACCCGGTTAGCGTCGACAGATGGGGTGCGCACACCGGCCGCGGACCGCACGGCGACCATGATGCCGCTCGCCGGCTCGGGCGACGCCGCGCTGCTCAACGCCGCACCGGACGCCATCGTGGCGGTCACCGTCGAGGGCACCATCACGCTGGTCAACACCCAGACCGAACGGCTGTTCGGATACCGCCGCGAGGAGCTGCTCGGCGGCAACATCGACATGCTGGTACCGGAGGCGTACCGCGGCGCGCACCCGGAGCACCGCCGCCGCTACCTCACCGACCTGCGCCCCCGGCCGATGGGACCGGGCAACCAGCTCGCCGCCCGCCGCAAGGACGGCACCGAGTTCCCGGCCGACATCTCGCTGTCGTCCATCGACACCGGCGACGGGCTGCTGGTGGTGGCGGCCGTCCGCGACGTCACCGACCGGATCCGGGCCGAGGAGAAGTTCCGCGGGGTGCTCGAGGCGGCGCCGGACGCCATCGTCGGCATCGCCCGCGACGGCCGGATCGCGCTGGCCAACGCCCAGGCCGAACACCTGTTCGGCTACACCCGCGAGGAGCTGATCGGCCAGGTCATCGAGATCCTGGTGCCGGAGCACGCCCGCGGTGTGCACCCGGCGCACCGGGACCGGTACTTCGCCCGGCCGATGCTGCGCCCGATGGGCGCCGGCATGCAGCTGTCCGCGCGGCGCAAGGACGGCGTGGAGTTCCCGGTCGAGATCAGCCTCTCCGCGCTGGACACCGAGGACGGCCCGGTCGTGCTGTCCGCCATCCGCGACGTCACCGACCGCCTCGAGATGCAGGCCACCCGGGAACGCCTGAAGAACCAGGCCGAACGCGAACGCCTGGAGGCGCAGCTGCAGCAGTCGCAGCGCCTGGAGAGCCTCGGCCAGCTGGCCGGCGGGGTGGCGCACGACTTCAACAACCTGCTCGCCGTGATGCTCAACTACACCGCGTTCGTCGCCGAGCAGATCACCGACGCCGCGGCCGACGACCCGACCGGCGTGTGGACCGCCGCCCGGCACGACATCGCGCAGATCCTGCGCGCCGGCGAGCGGGCCACCGAACTCACCCACCAGCTGCTCGCGTTCGGCCGCCGGGAGGTGGTCCGGCCGCAGGTGCTCAACCTCAACGTCGTGGTGCGCGAGGTGCAGCAGCTGTTGCAGCGCACCCTGGGCGAGCACGTCCAGCTGCACACCGACCTGGTGGCCGACTGCCGGCGGGTGCTGGCCGATCCCGGACAGCTGGAACAGATCCTGGTCAACCTGGCGGTCAACGCCCGCGACGCCATGCCGGAGGGCGGCACCCTCACGATCGGCACCGCCAACCGCCAGCTGGACGCCCGGACCGCGGCCGAGCATCCGAACCTGTCCCCCGGCCCGCACGTGGAACTGCGCGTCTCCGACACCGGCACCGGCATCGACCCGGAGATCGCCGTCCGCGTCTTCGAGCCGTTCTTCACCACCAAGCCCAAGGGCCAGGGCACCGGCCTGGGCCTGGCCACCGTGTACGGCATCGTCACGCAGGCCGGCGGCAGCATCGTCATGCACTCCGCGCCCGGCGCCGGCACCGCGTTCACCATGCTGCTCCCGGCCACCGACGCGGAACTGGTCGAGCCGGAGCCGCTACCGCCCCGGATACGCACCCGCGGCGGCGAGACCGTGCTGGTGGTCGAGGACGAGGAGGCGCTGCGCGAGGTGACCTGCCGGATCCTCACCCGCAACGGCTACCGGGTGCTCACCGCGGCCGGCGGGCCGGAGGCGCTGAAGCTCGCCGAGCACCTCACGGACCCGGTCCACCTGCTGCTCAGCGACGTGATCATGCCGCACATGCTGGGCACCGAGCTGGCCGCCAAGATGCGCGAGCTGCGCCCGGACTGCCGGGTGCTGTACATGTCCGGCTACGCCCAGCCGATCCTGGCCGCCCAGGGCACCCTGGCGCCCGGACTCGCACTGGTGGAGAAGCCGTTCTCCGAACCCGACCTGCTGCACTGGGTGCGCCAGGTGCTCGACGCGTGAGCGCGCCGCGGGGGGGGGGGGGGGG
>NZ_JAIWNC010000041.1 GCF_020216025.1 Jidongwangia harbinensis
CCACCAAGACCGAGATCGGGGCCGGCTGGGGCACCTTCCGCGACCTCACCATCGGCCGGGTCAACCGCGACCAGTACGACGACCTGCTCGCCGTCAACGACACCAACAGCCAACTCATCCTCTACACCGGAACCGCCGCCGGCACCCGGTTCAACGAGGGCGTCACCTACGGCCGCGGCTGGAACTGCTGCACCCAGATCACCGTCGGCCGATTCACCAACGACGACTACGACGACCTCGTCACCGTCAACGCCGCCGGTCAACTCCTGCTCTACGCCGGCAACGCCGCCGCACAGTCCTTCGACGCCGGTGTCGTCATCACCGGCGCCGGCACCGGCTGGTCGGCCTACTCGTACCTTGCCGCCGGCCGGTTCGACGGCTCGGGACTCGACGGCCTGCTGGCGGTCGACCGGGCCACCGGTCAGCCCTGGGTGCACCCCCGCACGGAGGCCGGCAGCTGGGCCGCCCGGGTGCAGCCGCCGGGCACCGTCTGGGCGCCGCAACCGTACGAGCTGTCGAACCTGGTGAGTGGCCGCTTCAACGGTGACGAGTACGCCGACCTGCTCGGCACGGACTCCGCCGGCATCCTGTGGCTGCACCCGGGCACCTCCGCCGATACGTACGGCCCGCGGGTCCAGTTCGGTGCTGGTTGGATCGGCTACCGCGAACTCGTCGTCGGCAAGATGAACCGTGACCAGTACGACGACCTCGCCGCCATCGAACAGGCCACCGGCAAACTCTGGCTCTACCCCGGCAACGCCACCGGCACCCCCGCCACCACCAAGACCGAGATCGGGGCCGGCTGGGGCACCTTCCGCGACCTCACCATCGGCCGGGTCAACCGCGACCAGTACGACGACCTGCTCGCCGTCAACGACACCAACAGCCAACTCATCCTCTACACCGGAACCGCCGCCGGCACCCGGTTCAACGAGGGCGTCACCTACGGCCGCGGCTGGAACTGCTGCACCCAGATCACCGTCGGCCGATTCACCAACGACGACTACGACGACCTCGTCACCGTCAACGCCGCCGGTCAACTCCTGCTCTACGCCGGCAACGCCGCCGCACAGTCCTTCGACGCCGGCGTCGTCATCACCGACGCCGGCACCGGCTGGGCGAACCGGAGCGACCTGACCCGGTTCCGCGTCACCGGAGACACCCACGACAGCCTGCTCAGCAAGGACCGGTCGGGAAGCCTGCTGGTGCACCGGAACACCGGCGGCACCTTCGACTGGAGCGACCCGGTGCGCTCCGGCCCGCGCGACTGACCTACGTCAGGAACCACACCGCCTCGGTGACATCGGATTTCGGGCGGACGTACAACTGGCTCGCCGAGGTGGCAGCGAAGGCCAGCTCGACGGTGTGCGTCCCGCCGGTCCCGACCGGTACCGGCTTGCTGCTGCACGCGGTCAGCAGCGGGACCACCGTGGCATCGTCGGTGCCGAGGTGGAACCACGCCGGCTTCACCTCACCGCCCGCGGCACCGGCGCCGCGGGCGGTGAGGGTCACCCGCAGGTACGGCCGATCCGAGCACTTTCCCGTACCCCGGGTCACCTGGCCGATCCGCACCCGCACCTCGCCGTCCCCGCTCCGCATGATCAGCTCTTCCTCGCGGCCGACCTGCCACGGGTCGGGGTTGATCACGGTCAGTTCGGCGCCGAGCGGGACGTCCGGCATCTCCTCTCCCGGCACCGGCCCTTCGGCCAGCATCTCCGCGATCTGGGTCTCCATCTCGTCCTCGGGCCCCGACGACCGCAGGATGCTGCCGAGTACCGAAGCCAGCATCAGGAGGATCACCGTCACGGACAGACCGACGATCACCACGCCGGTGGCCACCTGGCTGCCACCGGACGGGCCTGGTCGTTGCTGGTCGGGCTGATTCACCGGTCCCCCTGCTCACATTCGGAGCCGTCACTGTAGTGCCCGTGCTCGTCACCCTTGATCGCGGTCCGGCGTTGAGCCAGTGGTTACTTTTGCCCTGCTCAGACGAGGTGCTGTAGTGAAGAAGCGTTTCCTGGTCCGCTGGTGCGCGCTGGCCGGACTGACCGGCCTGGTGGCCGCGCTCGGTGTGACCGGGCCGGCGTGGTCCCGGTCCCGCCTACCCGAGTGCGCACCCGGCACCGCATCCAACCGGCCGCCCACCCGGCCCGCCGGGCCACACACCCCGGGCGCGTGCCGCGCGGACACCGGCCGCGCACCCGAGTCCGCCGTCCAGGTGGATCAGATGCGCGACAACTCGACCGCGGGCGGCTACCACCACCTCGGCGCCGGCACGGCCGGCGAGTGGGCCGGCGTCTACGGCCGGGTCTCCGTGGTGAACAGCACGGTGCGGGCCTACTCGTACGACTTCGTGGCCGCACGGTTCATGGCGAAGCAGGACATGGGCGGCGGTCGCATCGCGTGGCTGGAGGCCGGATGGGCGGAGACCGGGTGGGCCGGCGCGGGGCGCCAGCACATCTACACCTACCACACGAACAGCCGGACCTGGCAGTTCTACCCGCAGTACGCGGTGCGTCCGGGTGACCGGATCTGGATCGACGTGCACACCGACTCGGGCGGCATCTGGCAGGCGTGGCTGTGGTGGAACAACCGGTGGAACCTGCTGACCGCGCAGAAGCTGCCGATCGGCGGGACCGCGTACGTCGAGCAGTACGTCGAGGTGCACGTCGACTCGCGGCGCCGGGGACGGATCGACGTGCCTCAGGTGACGGTGGACAACGTGCAGTTGCGTCCGTCCGGTGGGAACGGGCGGTACTGGCGGGCGGACGTGCCGACGCTCACCGCGGACTCCGTCCAGCAGCGTGGCCGCAGCTTCTGTCTGGACTGGACCACCCGGTACGACACCTGGCGGGCCGGCAGCTGCTCGAAGGAGAGCCGCTGAGGACGGGTCAGCCGGCGTTGGCGTACGAGTGCAGGCCCTCGAAGAACAGGTTCACGCCGAACAGGTTCATCAGCATGGTGAGGAAGCCGAGCAGCGCGATCCAGGTCGCGGTCGTGCGCTTCACGCTCGGCGTCGCGCGGGCGTGCAGGTAGCAGGCGTACACGATCCAGGAGATGAACGCCCAGACCTCCTTGGGGTCCCAGCCCCAGTAGCGGCCCCAGCTGGCCTCGGCCCACAGCGGCCCGGCGATCAGCGCGCCGAACGTGAACAGCGGGAACGCGAACGCGTGCAGGCGGAAGGTCAGCCGCTCCAGCGTCTCCGCGGCCGGCACGCGGGCGCCCAGCGGGTACGGGAACCGCCGCTCGCCGTTGTCGTACCCCGTCTTGATCAGGAACATCGCGGCCGGGACGGCGCCGAGCAGCAGGATGCCGGTGGACAGGATGATGGTCGAGACGTGGAAGATGAACCAGTACGAGTTCAGTGCCGGCACCAGCGGGCCGACCGGGGTGTAGGCGATCAGCCCGTTCGCGCCGAGCAGCACCACCAGGGCGAGCGCGACGAACAGGCCGAGGTGCCGGATGCCCGGCCGGCGGCTCAGCAGGCCGAGCCAGGTGGCCGCGCCGACGAACGTCACGGAGAGGGTGAACTCGTACATGTTGCCCCACGGCATCCGGTCCGCCGCGACTCCGCGGGTGACCAGCGTGCCCAGGTGCAGCAGCGCGGCGAGGACGGTGAATCCGACCGCGATCCGGCCGGCCAGGTCACCACGGTTCCGCGACGGCTCGGCGACGACCGCCGGCTCCGCCGCGACCTCCGCCGGCTCCGCCGCCTCGGCATCCGCCGGCCCTTCGACGAGGACCAGCGGTCCCTCGGTGGCCGGGGCGCCGGCCCCGACCAGCTGGCGGGCCGGGCGGGCGGCGGCGCGGCCGATGTGGCTGCGGTCGCCGAACGCGTACTCGGCGGCGTGGCACACCATGGCGGCCAGGTAGGCCAGCACGGTCAGCGCCATGAGCTGGTTCGACAACTCCGCCATCACGCGGTCTCCTCGTTCTTCTCGCCGCCGTCCCCCCGGACGGTGGACACCACCCGGGCGAATTCCTCGCCGAAGCCGGGGTAGTCGGTGCGCGGCAGGCCACCGGCATCCATCACGGTACCGGCGGGAGCGCCCTCGGACCCGGCCAGGGGCGACATCCGGAACCACAGCCGCCGCCGGCGCCCGGCCAGCGACAGCATCAGCCCCAGCAGGCCCGCCACGGCGCCGACCAGCACCAGTGACTGGGTCGGGTTGTACCGCACGCTCACCGTGGCGAACGGACGGGTGCCGAGGAACTCCAGCTTCGTGCCGTCGTCCAGGATCCAGGCGTCGCCCGGCTTCATCGTCTGCGGCCGGGTGCCGCTGACCTGCTTCAGCTCACCGCTGAGGATCTGGGAGCGGTCCAGCGCGTAGACCGAGCCCGGCAGCCCGGCCTCCACCCCGAGATCGCCGCGGTACGCGGTGAGGAACAGCCGCGGCGCACGCTCCGCCGGGAATCCCGAGGTCGGGCTGCCGTCCGGGTTCACCGTCGGCAGGTACACGCCCTCGAAGCCGACCTGCAGCGTGCTGTCCCGCCGGTTGGTCTTCGGGTCGATGTTGACGTCCGGGAACGTGGCGACACCCTCGCTGGTCAGCATGCCGTCGGTGGGCAGGAACGGCACCACCTTGGTCTGCTGCTGGCCGTACCGGTCGGTGTACCGCAGGACCGGCGCGTAGCCGTGCCCCAGCAGGTACACGTTGGCGCCGTCCAGCCGGAGCGGGTCGTTGACCGTGAACGTGCGGTTCGCCGTGGTGCCGTCCTGTTCCACCACCACCGCCGCCCGGAACGACCTGGGCGTCCCGTTGTCCTGGAACGACGCGGTGAAGTCGGTGAGCTGCAGGCAGAACCTCGGCAGGTCGCCCGGAGTCACCCGGGGGCCGAGCGACGACTCGTCGAACTGCGGCACCAGGCTGCAGAACCCGCGGTCGGCGCCCTGTACCAGCAGGCGGTTGCCGTGCCAGCCGTACCAGTGCCCGAAACCCACGCCGACCAGCACCGTGAGCAGCGCGAAGTGGAACAGCAGGTTGCCGCTCTCCTTGGCGTACCCCTTCTCCGCGGCGACCGTCCACACGCCGCCGTCCCGCTCCCGGACCCGGGTGCGGAAGCGGCGCCGGCGCAGCATCGCGGCGACGCTCGCGGCGGCCGCGGCCGGGTCGTCGGCAAGCTGCCCGGAGGCGTGCTGCGGCAGGCGGTCCAACCGCTTCGGCGCATCCGGGGGTACGGTGCGCAGCGCCCGCACGTGGTCCGCCAGCCGGGGTACCACGCAGCCCACCAGCGACGTGAAGAGCAGCAGGTAGATGGCGGCGAACCAGGGCGACGCGTACACGTCGAAGCCGCCCAGGCGGTCCAGCACCGGCGCCAGATCGGGATGGTCGCGGAAGTAGCCGGCGACGTTCTCGCGGTTCACCGACCGCTGCGGCAGCACCGAGCCCGGGATGGCGGCCACCGCCAGCAGGAACAGCAGCACCAGCGCGGTCCGCATGCTGGTCAGCTGCCGCCACGAGTTGCGCAGCAGCGCCCACACCGGGTTGCCGCGCCGCGGCGGCGGCGCGGCGGACGGGGCCGGACGTTCCTCCACGACGGTCACAGCAACGTCCCGGCGTCGAAGTCGACCGTGGTGCGCAGCCAGATCAGGAAGTCGTCCCAGCCGCCGGTGACCAGCGCCAGCCCCACCACGATGAGCAGCGCGCCGCCGATCCGGGTGACCCAGCGGCTGTTGCGGCGGACCGCCCGGAACAGGCCGAGGAGCTTGCGGAAGAACAGCCCGAACAGAACGAACGGCACACCCAACCCGAGGCTGTACGCGACCGCGAGCACCACCGCGCGATCGGTCTGCCCGCTGGTGGTGGCCAGCCCGAGGACCGCGCCCAGGGTCGGTCCGACGCAGGGGATCCAGGACAGCGCGAACAGCGCCCCGAAGATCGGCGCGCCGACCAGCCCGGCCGCGGGCAACCGGTTGATCCGCACCTCCCGCTGCATGCCCGGCACGAGCCCGAGGAACGCCAGGCCGAGCACGATGACCAGCACACCGAGGACGACGTCCAGGACGCGCTTGTGGGTCTGCAGCGCGATGCCGATGTTGGCGACGAGCGTGGCCAGCAGCGTGAAGACCACCGTGAAGCCGAGCACGAACAGCGCCGTGCCGGCGAGCACCCGGCCACGCCCGGTCGCGCGCCGCGCCGCGGGCGGTGCGGCCACCGCGACGGCACCGCCGCCGGCCGGCCCGTCGACCTGTCCACCGACCTGTCCGCGGGCCGGCCGGTCGACCGGCCCGTCGACCGGATCCGCCGCCGGCTTCGGGTCGGGCCGGGAGCCCAGCGCGGCGTCGAGGTCGGCGCCGGCCAGCCCGGTGACGTAGGACAGGTAGCCGGGCACCAGCGGCAGCACGCACGGCGACAGGAAGCTCACCAGACCGGCGAGGGCGGCGGCACCGATGGCCAGCAGCATCGGTCCGCTGCTGGCGGCCTCGGCGAACGCCTCGCCCATCAGCCCGCGCTCCGGCTCGGCTGCGGGCCGGCGGCCGGCCCGGCGCCGTCCTCGGCCGCGATCCGCTCGACCAGCGGCTGCAGCTCCGACACCACCGTGGCCCCGCGCTTCGCCGCGGCGATCCGGCCCTGCCGATCCAGGACCAGCGTCGACGGCATGTTGACCTGGGTGACGTCGAACTGCAGCCCGACCTCGCCGTTCGGGTCGAAGATGCTGGCGAACGTGAACCGGCCCCGCTCGAACGCCTTCGCGGCATCCCGGTCGTCACGCGAGTTGACCCCGATGAACGTGACGCCCTTGTCCTTGGTGGCCACGTACGTCTGTTCCAGGTCGTCGGCCTCGGCGCGGCACGGGTTGCACCAGGAACCCCAGAAGTTGACCACCACGACCTTGCCCCGGTCGGCCGTGACGTCGTACCTGCCGCCGGCCAGCAGCTCGCCGGTGACCTGGTCGACCTGCTGGCGCTCGCCGGGCGCGCACTCGATGATGCCGTTCGTGGTGGTGCACCGGTCGGTCCAGCTCCCGCCCCCGCACCCGGCGAGCGCGCCGGCCGCGAGCGCGGCGGCGGCCAGTGCGGCGGCGAGGCGGCGCACGTCAGGCTCCCTTGGCGGTCCGGGCGCCGGGCGACAGGGCGACCAGGTGCGCCGCCGGCTCGGCGTAGTCGATGCCGACCACCTTGGAGCCGACGAACCGGAACGAGGTGAGGCTGGCCAGCCCGCACTCACGCCGGCGCGGGTCGTGCCAGAGGCGCTTGCGTTCCACGTACCGCCGGAGGGTCCAGATCGGGAGCTGGTGCGACACGCAGACCGCCTCGTGCCCCTCGGCCGCCACCCGGGCGGCCTGCACCGCGGCGAACATCCGCTGCGCGATCACCAGGTAGGCCTCGCCCCAGGACGGCGTGATCGGGTCGCGCAGCACCCACCAGTGGCGGGGGTTGCGGAACGATCCGTCGCCCGGCGACACCTTCTTACCCTCGAAGTAGTTCGCGCTCTCGATCAGCCGGGTGTCGGTGGCGATCTCCAGGCCGAACTGGGCCGCGATCGGCTCGGCGGTCTCCTGTGCGCGTTCCAGCGGGCTGGCCACCACGTGCGTGACGTCCCGGTCGACCAGCGCCTGGGCGTCCGCCTTGGCCATCTGCCGCCCGAGTTCGGACAGGTGGAAGTCGGGCAGCCGGCCGTACAGGATCTTGTCGGGGTTGTGCACCTCGCCGTGCCGCACCACGTGCACGGTGGTCCTGGTCGGCTCGCTCATGCTGATCGACTCCCCGACTCGGCCGCGGCGCGTGCCGCATGCGGCAGGGCCTCGGCGATCTGCTCCAGTGCCGCGTCGTCCAGCGCCGTGGACACGAACCACGACTCGAACGCGCTGGGCGGCAGGTAGACCCCGCGCGACAGCATCGCGTGGAAGAACCCCTTGAACGCCGCGGCGTCCTGGGTCTTCGCCGAGTCGTAGTCGCGCACGTCGGCATCGGTGAAGAAGATCGAGAACATGTTGCCCGCGTACGACAGGCGGTGCGGCACCCCGGCCACGGTGAGCGCGTCGGCGGCCAGCGCGCCGATCGTCTGCGCCAGCTCGTCCAGGCGCTGGTACGTGGCGGCGTCCGCGAGCCGCAGCGACGCCAGGCCGGCCGCGCAGGCCAGCGGGTTCCCGGAGAGCGTGCCGGCCTGGTAGACCGGGCCGGCCGGGGCGAGCCGGGACATGATCTCGGACCGCCCGCCGAACGCCGCGGCGGGCAGGCCGCCACCCATCACCTTGCCGAACGTGAACAGGTCGGCGTCCACCGGATCGAGCCCGGCCCAGCCGCCCGCGGACACCCGGAAGCCGGTCATCACCTCGTCGACGATCAGCAGCGCGCCGTGCGCGTGCGCGATCTCGGCCAGCCGCTGGTTGAACCCGTCCCGCGGCGCGACGACGCCCATGTTGCCGGCCGCCGCCTCGGTGATCACGGCGGCGATCTCGGCACCCGGCTGCTGCGCCGCGAACGCGGCCTCCACGGCGGCGATGTCGTTGTACGGCACCACGACGGTCTCGCTCGCCGCCGCCCCGGTCACGCCGGGCGAATCGGGCAGTCCGAGCGTGGCGACGCCCGAGCCGGCCGCGGCCAGCAGCGCGTCCACGTGCCCGTGGTAGCAGCCGGCGAACTTGATGATCCGGGTGCGGCCGGTGTATCCGCGGGCCAGCCGGATCGCGGTCATCGTCGCCTCGGTGCCGGAGTTGACCAGGCGCACCTGCTCGACGGCGGTGCGACGGACGATCTCCTCGGCGAGGTCGACCTCACCGGCGGTGGGCGTGCCGAAGCTGGTCCCGTCCGCGGCGGCACGCTGGACCGCCGCGACGATCTCCGGGTGGGCATGGCCGTGGATCAGCGGCCCCCAGGAGCAGACGAGGTCGACGTACCGCCGGCCGTCGGCGTCGAACAGCCACGGCCCGGCGCCGCGCGCCATGAACCGGGGTGTGCCGCCGACCGCTCGGAACGCACGCACGGGTGAATTGACCCCGCCCGGCACGATGGCCAGAGCGCGGTCGAACAGGGCCTGGGAGGCCGGGGCGTCCTCGGGAAAAGGGCCCGCGGCTGGGTATGTCGTGGTCACAGCGCATCCCATTGTGTCAGCGGGGTCTGACATCCGCCGCAAGAGGGTTGTTCATGTCACGGAAGCACCGGCGCGCGACCCGGACCGGACGTCGTCCGACAGGCCGGAAATGGGCGGTCGCGATAGGGTGAGAACGTGGAGCGACCGGAGCTGTCCATCGCAGTTCAGCACGCGCCCGACGAGGTCACGTTCGTCCTCGCCGGGGAGATCGACGTGCTCACGGTCAACCAGCTCGCCACCCTGGTGAACGAGGCGCTGGCCGATCCGCCGGCCCGGATCGTGCTGGACATGGCGGGTGTGACGTTCTGCGATTCACAGGGACTGGGCACCCTGGTGGTGCTGAGCCGGAAGGCGCAGCACGCCCGCACGGTGCTGGCGCTGGCCAACGTCGGCGACTTCCTGATGCGGGTGCTGGACATCACCGGCCTGCGCTCGGCGCTGATGATCAGCAGCTCCACCTGAGCGGGCGAGGCCCTTCTGCCGGCCTCCGTTCCGCCGGCGCCTGTCCTGCCCGCCTCTGTTCCGCCGGCCGGTGTTCCGCCCGGCACCTGATCCGTCTCCGTCGGCCTGTAATCGGCCCCGCACCTGATCCGCCCGGCATCCGATCTGCCCGGCACCTGATCCGCCCGGCCCGTGATCCGCCCGGCACCTGATCCGCCCGGCCCGCAATCCGCCCGGCACCTGATCCGCCCGGCCCGCAATCCGCCCGGCAACCTGATCCGCCCCGCACCCGATCCGCCCGGCATCCGATCCGCCCGGCGCCTTCGTTCAGGCTGGCGCGCCCTGGGTGTGCTCCGGGGCGTGCTCCCGGGCCACGATGTCCGCGGCGGCGTGCCGGGCAAACCGGGCCAATGACCCGACCGCGTAGGTGAGATAGGCGAACTGCCCGATCTGCGACACGTGGGTGAGCGCCAGCGTCTGCGAGGTCAGCCGGCGCGGCAGCAGCGGCGCGCCGGCACCCAGCGTCACCGGCGCGACCGCCAGGATGATCTCGTCGAGCAGGTCCAGGTCGGCGAACTCACCGACCAGGTCTCCGCCCCCGACCAGCCAGACGTTCTTGCCCTGAGCGGCCACGGTCATCGCCTCGTGCACCCGGTGCACGTCACCGCTGACGAAGAAGATGTTGGCGTCCGGAACCGGCGGCAGGTCGCGATGCGTGAAGACCCAGCACGGCATGCCGCCGTACATGTCGTGCCAGTTCTGCGGCTCCTCGAGCAGGTTGTCGTTCTTGAGGATCCACTCGTAGGTGGTCGCGCCCATGGCGAACGCGCCGACACCGGAGAAGAACGCGCCGAACGGATTGTCGGTGCCCTCGTCCACCTCGAACAGCCAGTCCAGCGAGTTCTCCGGGTCGGCGATGTAGCCGTCGATGCTGGTCGCCGTGTAGTACTGCGTCTTCGCCACGACAAACACCATGCCACGTCTTTGCCGACAAATACGGCGAAACGGAAGGGCTGACGATCAGGCCGGCGGACCGATCTGATAGGTCAGGTAGGCGAACGGCCCACGCTGCTCCACCTTCCCCAGCGACATCCGGGACGACGGGATCCGCCGGGGCAGCAGCGGCGCGCCCGCGCCCAGCGACACCGGCGCCACCCCCAGGATGAGCTCGTCGAGCAGGCCGGCGTCGGCGAAGGAACCGGCCAGCTCGCCGCCACCCACCACCCAGATGTTCTTGTCCCGGGCGGTCGCGGTCATCGCCTCATGCACCGGGCGGACGTCGCCGCTGACGAACGTCAGGTCGGCACCCGGGATCCGTGGCAGGTCGCGGTGGGTGAACACCCAGCAGGGCACGTCGCCGTAGTAGTCGGCCCACTTCAGCGGCCGGTCGAGCAGCGCGTCGTGCTCGAGGACCCACAGGTAGGTGGTGGCGCCCATGCAGAAGGCGCCGACGTCCGCGAAGAACTCGGCGAACGGGTTGTCGGAGTCGCCCTCCACCGCGAAGAGCCAGTCCAGCGAGTTGTTCTCGTCCGCGATGAAGCCGTCGACGGTGGTGGCCGTGTAGTACTGGGTTTTCGGCATGGCGCCACCCTGCCAACCGGGTACGACAATTTCAGGCGTCGTTGCGCAGGACCAGGATCGCGATGTCGTCGCGCGGTTCCTCGACCGAGAAGTTGATCGCGGTGGACCGCAGCCGGGCCGCCATCACGTCCGCCGGGTAGCCGGCCAGGGGCTCCGCCGCCGCGCGCAGCCGCTCGGTGCCGTACAGCTCGCGTCCGCGCCGTCTTTCTGTCACACCGTCGGTATAGAAGATGAGGGAGTCGGCCGGCCGCAGCGTCACCGCGACGTCCGGCGAGGTGATCGTCTCCAGGAGGCCCAATGCCGTACCCCCCTCACCCACGAACGAGCTGGCGCCGTCCGCCCGGACCAGCACCGCCCGGTCGTGCCCGGCCAGGTGCAGGCAGACGTCGAGCGAGCCGTTCGGCCGCCGGACCACCGACGCCATCGCGAGCGTGCAGTAACGTCCGCCGCCGCGCTGCACCAGCGTGCGGTTGACCCGGTCCAGGATCTCGGTCATCGGCTTGCCGTCGTCGACCAGAATCCGGATCACGTCGCGGACCAGTCCGGTCACGGTCGCGGCCTGCACGCCCTTGCCGGAGACGTCGCCGACCACGACCACCCAGCTGTTCTCACCGGAAGGGACCACGTCATAGAAATCGCCACCCACCTCCGAGCCGGTGGGCACGTATTCGGCGGCGAAACCGACGCCGTCCACGTGCGGCAGGGCCGGCGGCAGCAGCGAGGCCTGCAGCGTGCGGGCGACCTTGTGGCGCTCGTCGTGGATGCGGGCGTTGTCGATGGCCAGCGCGGCGCGCCGGGCGACGTCCTCCAGCACAGCCACCTCGTCGGCGTCGTGCCGGTGCTTGACGTGCCGGCCGACGGCGAGCGTGCCGAGCCGCTGGCCGCGTGCCACCAGCGGCACGGCGATCCCTTCCGACGGCGTACCCAACATGATCTGGGTGCCGAGCCGGGACGCCTCCTCGAGCCGCGCCAGGATCGCGTCCGATCCGTCCTCGGCCAGCGTGGCGTGCAGTTGCGGCAGCGCCGCCTCGTCCGCGTGGGTGGCGGCGGCGAGCTGCAGGCGGCCCCACGCGTCCGTGGTGTGCACCGCGCACCACTGGCCCAGCCGCGGCACCACCAGCTGGGGGATCAGCGCCATGGTCAGGTTGACGTCGAGCGACTGGGCGAGCAGCTCGCTGGCCTCGGCCAGGAACGTCAGCCAGGTCTGGCGCCGCACGTCGGCGTCGCGCAGCCGGTCGTTCTCCAGGTGCAACGACAGCCGCTCGGCGACGATCGTGGCCAGCGGCGGCGCATAGCCGAGCGGCGAGGCGTCCAGCTCCAGCTCCCCGGCGTACGGCCGTTGCGCGGTCAGCGGCACCCGGATCGTGGCGGCGTTGTCGCGCGGCGCCCGGCCGAACCGGGCCAGCACCTGCCGGCCGTTGCCGTCGCCGCGGTCCAGCCGCACCACGCCGCCCGCCGCACCGGTCAGCCGGGCCAGCTGGGACAGCAGCTCGGTGGCGAAGTCGGCGAGTGCGCCCTCGGTGTTGCGGGCCGGGCTCATCTGCAGCAGGGCGGTGAGCGCACCGACGCTCGGGGTGTCGTCCTCCGCCACCGTCTCGGCCGGCATCGCCGAGACGTGCCCGGCCCGGCGTTCCAGGCGGAACCACACGCCCTTGCCCTCGCCCTCGTGCACCGTGCCCCAGCGGCTGGCGAAGTGGTCGACCAGGAGCAGGCCGCGCCCGCGCTCCGCCACCTCGCCGATGTCGACGCTGTCGTTCTTGGGGCCGACGGCCAGCTGCTCGACCGGGCCGGGGGCGAAATCGGTCACCGTGACGGTGAGCCCGCTCTGGTCCGCGGTCACCTCGATGTCCAGCTCGGTGCCGGCGTGCACCACGGCGTTGGTGGAGAGTTCCGTGGTCAGTAGCAGAGCCTCGTTGAGGAGCGCGTCGAGGCCGGCCTCCTCGAGCACGGACCGCACCAGGGCGCGGGCCGCAGCGGGGGTGCGCCGGTCGTTGGGCAGCCGGACACGACGGATGAGCGAACCAGCCCTGGCCTCCACCGACACGACTGCATCCTCCCCTGTCGGGCCGGGTTCGCACAAAGGCGCATCTCGCATTGACCCGGTCGGGCGAGAGATGATGGATCGCCCCCGCCATCCGGACAGCGAGTGAGGACAGCATGACTGCGGCTAACGAGGTCGTTGTCGGCACCGCCGACGAGACCGCCCTCCTCCGAGAGCTCGCGGCTGCGCTGCAGCGGGTTCGGCGTGGCGATCTCAAGGTCCGGCTGCCGAGGTGGCCCGGGGCGGGCGGTGAGGTCGCGGACGCGTTCAACGAGGTGGTGTCGCTCCAGGAGCGGCAGAACCTGGACGTACGCCGGATCAGCCGGATCGTCGGCCGGGACGGCCGGCTGACCGAACGCCTCGACGAGGAGGGGCTGGACGGCGCGTGGGCCGACACCGCCCGCTCGGTGAACTCGCTGATCGACGATCTGGGCCGGCCCACCACCGAGATCTCCCGGGTCATCGTGGCGGTGGCCGAGGGCGACCTGTCCCAGCACATGGCGCTGGAGATGGACGGACGTCCCCTCCGGGGTGAATTCCTGCGCATCGGCCGGACCGTGAACACGATGGTGGACCAGCTGTCCTCGTTCGCCGACGAGGTGACCCGGGTGGCCCGCGAGGTGGGCACCGAGGGCCGGCTCGGCGGCCAGGCGGACGTCCGCGGCGTGGCCGGCACCTGGAAGGACCTGACCGACTCGGTCAACACGATGGCGTCGAACCTGACCCACCAGGTGCGGTCGATCTCCCAGGTGGCGACCGCGATGGCCCGGGGCGATCTGTCCCAGAAGATCACCGTCACGGCGCGCGGCGAGGTGGCCGAGCTGTCCGACACCATGAACGGCGTGACCGACACGCTGCGGCTCTTCGCCGAGCAGGTCACCCGGGTGGCGCGCGAGGTGGGCACCGAGGGCAAGCTCGGCGGCCAGGCGGACGTACCCAACGTCGCCGGCACCTGGAAGGACCTGACCGACTCGGTCAACTCGATGGCGTCGAACCTGACCAGCCAGGTCCGCAACATCGCCCAGGTCTCCACCGCGGTGGCCAAGGGCGACCTGTCGCAGAAGATCACGGTGGCCGCGCAGGGCGAGATCCTCGAACTCAAGGACACCGTCAACACCATGGTCGACCAGCTCTCCTCGTTCGCCGACGAGGTCACCCGGGTGGCCCGCGAGGTGGGCACCGAGGGCCGGCTCGGCGGCCAGGCTCAGGTCCGCGGCGTCTCCGGCACCTGGCGCGACCTGACGGAGAACGTCAATCAGCTCGCCGCCAACCTCACCGACCAGGTCCGCAACATCTCCCAGGTCTCCACGGCCGTCGCCAAGGGCGACCTGTCGCAGAAGATCACCGTCGACGCCCGCGGCGAGATCGCCGAACTGAAGAACACCATGAACACGATGGTCGACCAGCTCTCCTCGTTCGCCGACGAGGTGACCCGGGTGGCCCGCGAGGTGGGTTCCGAGGGCAAGCTGGGTGGCCAGGCCGAGGTCAAGGGCGTCTCGGGTACGTGGCGCGACCTCACCGACAACGTCAACTACATGGCGTCCAACCTGACCAGCCAGGTCCGCAACATCGCCTCGGTCACCACCGCGGTGGCCAAGGGCGACCTCTCCCAGAAGATCACCGTCGACGCCCGCGGCGAGATCCTCGAGCTGAAGTCCACGGTCAACACGATGGTCGACCAGCTCTCCTCGTTCGCCGACGAGGTCACCCGCGTGGCCCGCGAGGTCGGCACCGAGGGCAAGCTCGGCGGCCAGGCCCAGGTCCGCGGCGTGGCCGGCACCTGGCGCGACCTCACCGACAACGTCAACTCGATGGCGTCCAACCTCACCGCCCAGGTCCGCAACATCGCCCAGGTCTCCACCGCGGTGGCCAAGGGCGACCTGTCGCAGAAGATCACGGTGGATGCGCAGGGCGAGATCCTGGAGCTGAAGAACACCGTCAACACGATGGTCGACCAGCTGTCGTCGTTCGCCGACGAGGTGACCCGGGTGGCCCGCGAGGTGGGCTCCGAGGGCAAGCTCGGCGGCCAGGCCCAGGTCCGCGGCGTCGCCGGCACCTGGCGCGACCTCACCGACAACGTCAACTACATGGCGTCCAACCTCACCGCCCAGGTCCGCAACATCGCCTCGGTCACCACCGCGGTGGCCAAGGGCGACCTGTCGCAGAAGATCACCGTCGACGCCCGCGGCGAGATCCTGGAACTGAAGAACACCGTCAACACCATGGTCGACCAGCTCTCCTCGTTCGCCACCGAGGTCACCCGGGTCGGCCGCGAGGTGGGCATCGAGGGCAAGCTGGGTGGCCAGGCCGAGGTCAAGGGCGTCTCGGGTACGTGGCAGGACCTCACCGACAACGTCAACCAGCTGGCCTCCACGCTGACCACCCAGCTGCGCGCCATCGCCGAGGTGTCCACCGCGGTGACCCGGGGCGACCTGACGCAGAGCATCGCGGTCGAGGCCCAGGGCGAGGTCGCGGAGCTGAAGGACAACATCAACCAGATGATCGTGACGCTGCGGGAGACCACCAAGGCGAACGCGGAACAGGGCTGGCTGGACTCCAACCTGGCCCGGATCGGCGGCCTGCTGCAGGGCCAGCGCGACCTCGGCGAGGTCTGCCGCATGATCATGACCGAGGTGACGCCGCTGGTCGACGCGCAGCTCGGCGCGTTCTTCATGGTCGACAACTCCGAGGCGGTGATGCGGTTGCGACTCACCGCGTCGTACGGCTACGTCGCCCGCAACCACGAGGTGATGTTCGGGCCCGGTGAGGGACTCGTCGGCCAGGCTGCCGTGTCCCGGCGCACCATCCGGGTCCGCGCCACCCACGACGGCGTCCTCACCATGCGCTCGGGTCTCATGTCCATGGCGCCGAGCGACCTCGTGGTCCTGCCCGTGCTGTTCGAGGGCGAGATGCTGGGGGTGATCGAGTTCGCGTCGGTGGCCACGTTCTCTGGACTGCACCTGACGTTCCTGGAGCGGCTCGTCGCCACCATCGGCGTCGCGCTCAACACCATCCAGGCGAACCGGCGCACCGAGGAACTGCTCGCCCAGTCCCAGCGGCTGGCCCGGGAGATGCAGGACCAGTCGGCCGAGTTGCAGCGCACCAACGCCGAGCTGGAGGACAAGGCCAAGCTGCTCAGCGAGCAGAAGGGCAACATCGAGACGAAGAACCGCGAGATCGAGATGGCGCGGCTCGGCCTGGAGGAAAAGGCGCAGCAGCTGTCCCGGGCCTCCGCGTACAAGTCCGAGTTCCTCGCGAACATGAGCCACGAGTTGCGTACGCCGCTCAACTCGCTGCTGCTTCTGGCCCGGTTGCTCGCGGACAACCCGGAGCGGAACCTGTCCGACAAGCAGATCGAGTTCGCCCGGACGATCCACAGCGCCGGCTCGGACCTGCTCTCGCTGATCGACGACATCCTGGACCTCTCCAAGATCGAGGCCGGCCGGATGGACGTCGAGCCCGACCAGGTCGACTTCGACGGGATGCGCAGCTACGTCGAGCAGGCGTTCGCCCCGCAGGCCGACGAGAAGGGCTTGGAGTTCCGGGTCCAGGTCGCGCCGGACGTACCCGAATCGATCGTCACGGATGCGCAGCGGCTCCAGCAGATCCTGCGCAACCTGCTCTCCAACGCGGTCAAGTTCACCGACCGTGGCTCGGTGACGCTGAGCATCTACGCCGCCCCGCCCGACGTCGAGTTCGACATGCCGTCACTGCGGTCCGCGGACCAGGTCATCGCGTTCACCGTCGCGGACACCGGCATCGGCATCTCCGACGAGGCGCTGGCGATCATCTTCGAGCCGTTCCAGCAGGCCGACGGCACCACCACCCGCAAGTACGGCGGCACCGGCCTGGGCCTGTCGATCAGCCAGAAGTTCGCCGCGCTGCTGGGCGGCACGATCGCCGTGTCGTCGGTGCCGGGTCAGGGCTCCACGTTCACGCTCTACATGCCGGACGCGTTCGTACCCGATCCGATCCGCTCGCTGCCCCTGCCGGGCCTGCCGGCGAACGTGGACCTGTCCCGCTCAGGTGCGCCACAGATCGAGATGCCGGCGCTGATGGACCTGCCGGCGATCAACCAGCGGCAGACCGAGAACGGGCATGTCGTCAGCCCGGCCAGCCGCCAACTCGACGGCGCCACGGTGCTGATCGTCGACGACGACGTCCGCAACGTGTTCGCCCTGACCAGCGCGCTCGAGATGCACGGGCTGAACGTGCTCTACTCGGACAACGGGGTGGACGGCGTGCGGCTGCTGGCCGAGCACCCCGAGGTCGACATCGTCCTGATGGACGCCATGATGCCGGACCAGGACGGGTACGAGACGACCCGCGGCATTCGCCGGAACCAGCGCTTCCAGGATCTCCCGGTAGTGTTCCTCACCGCCAAGGCCATGCCCGGTGACCGTGAGTCCGCACTCGCCGCGGGCGCGAGCGATTACATCACCAAGCCCGTCGACCTGGACGAGCTGATCCAGCTGATGGCGCGCTGGGTGAACGCAGACGAGACGGAGACGAGTAATGACCTGTAGTCCGGTTACCGGCGGCGGTAGGGAGGTAGGACGGGGTGGCTGATCGCGCCAAGGCACTACTGGTCGACGACCGCCGGGACAACCTGCTCGCGCTGGAGGCCATTCTGCAGGGCCTGCCCGTGCAGGCGGTCGCGGTGGAGAGCGGCGAGGCCGCGCTGAAGCAACTGCTGACCGACGACTTCGCGGTCATCCTGCTGGACGCGCAGATGCCCAACATGGACGGTTTCGAGACGGCCAGCCACATCAAGCGCCGGGAACGCACACGGCACGTGCCGATCCTGTTCCTCACCGCCGCCGACCGCGACGCCCAGCTGGCGCTGCGCGGCTACGCGGTCGGCGCCGTGGACTACCTCACCAAGCCGTTCGACCCGTGGGTCCTGCGCGCCAAGGTCTCCATCTTCGTGGAACTGTGGACCAAGTCGCAGCAGCTCAAGGCGCAGGCCGAAGCCACCCGGGAACGCGACGCCCAGTGGCAACGCCTGACCGACACGGTGGACGAGGCCGCCCGAGCCCTACGCAGCGGCGGCACCGATGCGGCGGCCGAGGCCCTGGCCATGTTGGAGAAGGCCCGCTGGGGCCAGTAACACCTCTCCGGCGCAGGTGTCCCACCCCGGCACCAACCTGATCACCCGTCCGTCACCGCCCACCGAGTGCCGGGCGCCGCATGGTCCGCGCAGGTTGCCGGACGGTCCGGGCAGGCCAACGCGCGATTCGGGCAGGCACCTCGCAGTCCGGGCAGGCCAACGCGCGATTCGGGCAATGCCCCGCGATCCGCGCAGTGCACCCCGCCGTCCGGGCAGGCACCCCGCCGTCCGGGCAGGGCACCGCGCGATCCGGGCAGGGCTCCGCGCGATCCGGGCAGGCATCCCGCGGTCCGTGCAGAGCACCGCGCGATCCGGGCAGGCATCCCGCGGTCCGTGCAGAGCACCGCGCGATCCGAGCGAGATCGGACGGTTGTGTGCCGAGCGCCCGCACTTGCCGCCCGCTCATGGCCGAACGGCTTCCGCACGGCGCGCCTCGAAACGGCACCGCTCGAATTGTCACAGATCTTGTGGTGCTGGGTCGTAGATGGACCAACTCCACACCTTTGCGAGCGCCGGCTTACATGCCCAGCCGCCATCACGTATGCAGCCGCGCTACGACCAGCCGCACCTGAGCACAGACGCCGACGCCCCGTCCCGTCCCGTCCCGTCCCGTCCCGTCGAATCGTCGTCGGACGCCGCACTACCGACCCAAGGCGATCTCCGGCGCGCTCCCCCAGCCGCCGAGCCGTGTCACGTCAACCAGGGTGAACTCCAAACCGCCCGTCCACAGGCGCGAGGCACCCGACCCCAGAGACGTGTGGCGATCCTCAACACCACACACGCTTTCCCCACCCGAGCAGCGTGTGGCGATCCGGCGCGCTCCGGGCCCCAACACCACACACGCTCACTGGGCCCGGGCAGCGTGTGACAATCCGGCGCGCTCCGCACCCCAACCACACACGCTCACCCCACCCCGGCACCGTGTGGCGATCCGGCGCGCTCCGCACCCCAACCACACACGCTCACCCCACCCCGGCAGCGTGTGACAATCCGGCGCGCTCCGGGCCCCAACACCACACACGCTCACTAGGCCCGGACACCGTGTGACAATCCGGCGCGCTCCGCACCCCCACACCGCACGCTCGCGCTGCCGCGTGCCGATCGGCCACGTCTATGCCTTTCCCTTCGCGGGACGAGTCGGTGCGCTTCAGCCGATCCCGCATGCACCCGTGCCGCGGCGGGAACGGCGTCCCCCGCACCCGGACTCCTGGACGCCGACGGTCACCGGTTGACGTAAGCCTCCGGTGCGCCGATCAGGGCCTGCCGCAGATGAGACTTCGGCCACGCACCGACGATCGCGTTCACCACCGCCCCGTCCCGGAAGATGAGCAGCGTCGGCATGGACAGGATGCGGTGCCGGCGGGTGATTTCCGGGTTCTCGTCCGTGTTGAGCTTGGCGATCAGGACTCGGCCCTGCAGCTCGACCGCCAGCTCGGCCAGGCTCTTGGCGACCGGTCGGCACGGCGGGCACCATTCCGCCCAGAAGTCGACCAGCAACGGGCGGTCCGCTGACGCCACCGCCTGGTCGAACGTGGCGTCGGTCAGGGTCATCAACGCGTCTTCAGACATGTCTTCTCCCGTTGCTCGATGGCGTGGGCGAGTTGCCCGCGCATCCGGTCACGGACGGCGGTGAGCTGTTCGATGTACGTGTCGACCTCGGTGAGCTTGCGCCGCAGCACCGCCACCGAGTCGGGGCACACGTGTCCGGCGGTGTTGCCGGCGCGCAGGCACGCGACGAACGGCCGGATCTCGTCCAGCCCGAAGCCCGCGGCTAGCAGGGCCCGGATCTCGTGGACCACGCGCAGTTCGGCCTCGTCGTAGCTTCGGTACCCGTTCGCCGTTCGCTGGGCTTCGACCAGGCCGTGCTGTTCGTAGTACCTCAGCGTGCGGGCGCTCGTTCCGGCCCGTTCGGCCAGCTCACCGATCAGCATCGGAGCCTCCTCGTCCGCCTGTCGTCAAGCCACGCTAGGGCTTGCCACCGGCGTCAAGGCAACGTGCGCCCGGTCACCCGCCGTCCACCGCTCCCACGCCGGGCGCCAGCAAGCCGCCAGGAGTGGCGGGCCACCAAGAAGGTGGACACCCCAGCAACGCGAACCAGCCCGGCAACGCGAACCACCCCGGCAACGCGAACCACCCCGGCAACGCGAACCACCCCGGAACGACGAACCGCCCGGGAAGGCGGGACAAGGTCAGAAAAGGTCGCGCCGGCCTGCCATGTCGATCTGGCGGGCCAGGTCGGGTGGGGCGGAGATGACCACCGCGCGGCCGCTGCGGGCCATCAGGACGTTGCGGACCGAGTCGACGATGGCCTCGATGCGTTCCGGCTCGAACGAACCTGGCAGCACCGCGTGCACCGTGCCGACGCCGGCCGAGCCGCGGACCGGGACCGGGACACCGGCGGCGTCGCGCAGCGCATAGACCGCGGCGTGCAGGTCGGCGATGTGCACCGAGACCCGCAGGGCGACGTCGGTGCGGCCGAACGGGTAGCGCCCCCACCAGGCCGGTGCCAGGTCGGAGATGGCGGCGGTGTCGCCGAGTGCCTTGGCCAGCCGGGCGGAGCGCCGTTCGACGTCCGGCTCGTCGCCCTCGATCAGGATCGCCAGGTAGCCGGGTGGCTGGGCGGAGGTGCGCGGGCCGGTCGGCGTCGGCAGGTCCACCTCGACCGCGCTGGGGGTGACGTCCTGTGCGAGTGCCTCCTCGACCAGGTTGTGCACCTGCAGCGGGGTGGAGACCGGGATGCCGACCCAGCGGCGGGCGGCCGGCAACGGCTCGAGGCGCACGGTGGCCGACATGATGACCCCGTCGACCTCGGCGATGCCGGGACGGCCCTGCTCGCCGTCGGACTCGGCGACCGTGCCGTCGAGGTTCACATAGGTGATGGTGTCGGTCTGCTCGGCCGGCGTGCCGAAGCGGTGCCGCAGCGGGCCGGACTCGTTGACCGCGAGCAGGCCGCCGACCGTGGCACCCGGTGACGGCGGGTCGACCGCCATCCGCTGGCCGTGCAGGGAGAGCGCGGCCTGCAACGCCCGCACCGGTGTGCCGGTGGCGACCTCGGCGGTGGGCCCGCCGGGGCGGTGGTTCCACAGGCCGCTCAGCCGTCCGGTGTCGACGATCAGGTCCACGCCGGGCGGTGGCGTACCCCAGTCGATCTTGCTGCCGGAGCCGCGCGGGAGCAGGGCCAGGCCGCGCTCCGCGGCCAGGCCGAGCGTGTCCGCCACGGATCTGGTGGTGGCCGGCACGGCGACGAAACTCGCGCGTCGGCCGGCGACGGCGTCGGTCGAACGGGCGACCCGGGCGAAATCCGGGCCGCAGATGTCGATCAGCGTGTTGAGCAGGGGCTCACGCGCGGGAAGCGAACCGCTCATGCGGCGGCCTTGGGTGATCCGAACACCACGAACATGATCACTCCCCGGTATCGAGCATGCTGAAGATCGTCCACTCTGGCATATCGTACAGGTGTTCTAATCGGGGTGGGGAGGGTCTGGTCCATGATCCTTCTGGGCAGGTTGTGCCACGTCGGTCGCGGGCCGCCGACCGACCGGTAACCTGGGCCGGGTGACCACCGAAGCACCCGACAGCCCGCCCACCGTGCGGCAGGTTCCCACCGAACGCACCTTCCACGGCGACACCGTGACCGATGAGTACTCCTGGCTTGCCGACAAGGAGAACCCGGAGACGATCGCGTACCTCGAGGCGGAGAACGCCTGGACCGCCAAGGCCACCGCGCATCTCGAGGACCTGCGGACCACGCTGTTCGACGAGATCAAGCGGCGCACCCTGGAGACCGACCTGTCGGTGCCCAGCCGCCGCGGCGGGTACTGGTATTACACCCGCACCGAGGAGGGCAAGCAGTACGGCATCCAGTGCCGCACTGCGGTGCGGCCGGGCGAGACCGACCCGCCGGCGATCGACGCACCCGACGCCGGTGTGCCGGGTGAGGAGGTGCTGCTCGACGGCAACGTGCTGGCCGAGGGCAAGGAGTTCCTGGCGCTGGGCACGTTCGACGTGACGCCGGACGGCACCCGCCTGGCGTACTCGACCGACTTCGCCGGCGACGAGCGGTTCACCCTCCGGGTCAAGGACCTGACCACCGGGGAGGCGCTGGCCGACGAGGTGCCCAGCACGTTCTACGGCAGCGCCTGGTCGGCGGACGGCTCCACACTGTTCTACCTGACCGTGGACGACGCCTGGCGGCCGTACCGCGTGTGGCGGCACACGCTGGGCACGCCGGCCAGCGAGGACGTGGTGGTCTACGAGGAGAGCGACGAGCGGTTCTGGGTGGGCGTCGAACTCAGCCGCAGCGAGAAGTTCATCCTGATCGACGTGCACAGCAAGGTGACGTCCGAGGTACGCGTCATCCCGTCCGACGTGCCGACCGCGGAGCCGGTGGTGATCGCCCCGCGGCGGCAGGGCGTGGAGTACACGGTGGAGCACCACGGCCACCGGTTCCTGATCCTGCACAACGACAACGCCGAGGACTTCGCGTTGTCGTACACCTCGGCGGACGCGCCCGGCGACTGGGTCGAGCTGATCCCGCACCAGCCGGGCACGCGGCTGGAGTCGGTCGACGCGTTCCATCGGCACGTGGTGCTCTCGGTCCGCACCGACGGTCTCACCGGGCTGCGGGTGCTGGGCGACGGCAGCACCGACACCTATGACATGGCGTTCCCCGAGCCGCTGTACAGCGTCGGCCTGGCCGGTAACCCCGAGTACGACACCACCAGCGTACGAATCGCCTACACGTCGATGGTCACCCCGGACTCGGTGTACGACGTGGACCTGGTGACCCGCCAGATGACGCTGCGCAAGCAGCGGCCGGTGCTGGGCGGCTACCGGCCCGAGGACTACCAGCAGTTCCGGGAGTGGGCGGTCGCGGACGACGGCACCAAGGTGCCGATCTCGATCGTGGCGCGCACCGGCGTCCCGCGCGACGGCACCGCGCCGCTGGTGCTGTACGGCTACGGCTCGTACGAGACCAGCATCGACCCGTACTTCTCGATCCCGCGCCTGTCGCTGCTGGACCGCGGCGTGGTGTTCGCCATCGCGCACGTCCGCGGCGGCGGTGAGATGGGCCGCCGCTGGTACGAGCAGGGCAAGATGCTGGCCAAGAAGAACACCTTCACCGACTTCGTGGCGTGCGCGCAGGCCCTGGTGAAGGCGTCCTGGACGACCGGCGACCGACTGGTGGCGCGCGGCGGCTCGGCCGGCGGCCTGCTGATGGGCGCGGTCGCCAACCTGGCGCCGGAGGACTTCGCCGGCATCGTCGCCGAGGTGCCGTTCGTCGACCCGCTCACCTCGATCCTGGATCCGTCGTTGCCGCTCACCGTCATCGAGTGGGAGGAGTGGGGCAACCCGCTGGAGTCCCCCGAGGTGTACGCGTACATGAAGTCGTACAGCCCGTACGAGAACGTGGGCAAGCTGCGCTATCCCCGGATCCTCGCGGTGACCAGCCTGAACGACACCCGCGTGCTGTACCACGAACCGGCCAAGTGGATCGCCCGCCTGCGTGCCGTGGCACCGGACGGGCGATACCTGCTGAAGACCGAGATGGGTGCCGGCCACTCCGGTCCCAGCGGCCGGTACGACTCGTGGAAGGAGGAGGCGTTCGTGAACGCCTGGGTCCTCGAGGTGCTCGGTAGGGCCGGGGCCTAGCCGGCCCGCAGCTCTTCCAGGTCGGTGCTGGACCGCAGCACCAGCAGTCCGGCACCGACCACGGCCAGCATCGCCAGCAGCACCCCGCCGCCCAGCACGGCCAGGTCCGCCAGTGGCACGGGCACCGGCAGGACCACCTCGGGCCACACCACGTGGGTCAGTGCGGCGTCCGGGCCGCAGGTCTCGCCGAGGCACACGTCGGCCTCGCCGCCGCTCAGCCGGATCTCGGTCGCGATCAGGCGGACCAGCCCGACGCCCACGGTGAGCGCCACCAGCAGCGCCGGCACCAGGGGTGCCACGGTGTGCCAGAGCACCGCCTCGCTCAGCACCCGGCGCGGCACGCCCACCGCGGTCAGGGCCGCGTACGCCCGGCGCCGGGCGACGATGCTCTCGGCGAGCGCGATCAGCATGCCGCCGGCCGCGACGGTCACGCCGACGGCGACCGCGACGATGACCAGCCGGACGGCGTTGAGGTAGAACTCGTCGTCGCCGGCCAGGCCCATCTCGAGGCCGCCGGGCGCTCCGGCGTTGATCCGGTCGTAGGCGAGCATCTCGGTGCTCAGCATGGCGCGGTAGCCGATCGCGAACGCGCCGGCGATGACGCCGGCGAGCAGCCCGGCGAACGTCCGGCTGCCGTTCCACGGGTCGGACAGCAGGCGGCGCCCGGCGAGCAGCAGCGCCGGCCGGCGGCCGAGGCGCAGCAGGAGGCGGCCGCTGACGTGGGAGATCCAGCCGGTGCCCAGGATCACGCCGACCGTCGCCACGGTGACGCCGGACCCGAGCAACAGCAGCAGCACCTCGTCGGCGATCCGCACGTCGTCGCCCAGCCAGTTCGGGATGCCGAACAGCGCCAGGCCGACCGCGATGAGTACGCCCGGCCAGGGACGCGGGGCCTGCTCGCGGGACCGGCGGACCACGCCGAGCGGGCTGATCACGACGCGGCGCAGCAGCAGCGTGCCGACCGCCGCGGCGACCAGCGGTACCGCGGCCAGCACCAGCACGGCGGGCAGGACCGCGGGCCACACGTCGGTGGGTAGCGGGAGGAGGCCGGCCGCGTCGGGCCGGTGCAGCATCGCGCGCAGCGCCAGGAACAGCCCGTACCCGGTGATCGATCCGACCAGCCCGGCGAGCGCGGTCTCGGCGGACGCGACCAGCACGGCCTGCCGCGGTGTCGCGCCGGCCAGCCGCAGGGCGGCGAGCCGGCGGTCGCGGGCCGGCGCGCCGAGCCGGATGCACTGCCCGGCCAGCCCGAGTACCGGGATCGACAGCAGGATCAGCGCCGCCAGCACCCCGGGCCGCAGACCGGCTTCGTTGAGCAACTGGCTGGTGTAGGGCCCGTTGGGGTCGTTGGTGGTGATGGAGCCGACCGTGACCGCGGCGAGCAGGGCGATCGCGGCGAGCGCCGAGCTGGCCGCGGTGAGCACCGTGCGCAGCCGGTCGGTACGGCTGCCGGCCAGCGCCAGCCGGAGGACCGTCGACGGCCTCACGAGCGGACGCCGATGCCGAGGCCGGTGGCGTCCACCCGGCCGTCGCGGAGCACGACCTCGCGGTCGGCGTACGCGGCGATCTGGGCCTCGTGGGTGACCAGCACGACCGCCGTGCGTTGCGCACGGGCGACCCCGACGATCTCGTTGAGCACCTGCTCGCCGGTGAGCACGTCGAGGGCGCCGGTCGGTTCGTCGGCGAACAGCACCGCGGGTTCGGTCACCATCGCCCGGGCCACGGCGCAGCGTTGCAGCTGGCCGCCGGACATGGCGCCGGGTCGCTGGTCGGCCAGGTCGGCCACGCCGAAGCGGTCCAGCCAGCCGACCGCCGTCTGCCGCGCTTCTCGCCGCCCCGAGCCGGCGAGAAGCAGGGGCAGGGCGACGTTCTCGGCCGCGGTCAGTTCCGGCACCAGCTGGCCGAACTGGAACAGGATGCCGAAGTCGGTGCGCCGGAGCCGGGACCGGTCGGCCTCGGACCACAGGTTCAGGTCCTGGTCGCGGTAGCGCACCGTGCCGGAGTCGGCCCGCAGGATGCCGGCCAGGCAGTGCAGCAGCGTGGACTTTCCGCAGCCGGACGGTCCGGTGACGGCGACGATCTCGCCCTCGGCCACGTCGATGTCGACGCCGCGCAGCGCCTGCGTGGGCCCGTAGGCCCGGGTGAGCTCGGCGGCTCGCAACAGGGTGGTCATCCGTGCACCTCTCGGTGGAGATCGGCGACGCGCTGCAGGGTGGTGGTGAGCCACCGCAGGTCCGCGTCGAGGTGGGCGATGGCGTAGTCGGCGGCGACGATGTCGCCGAGGCCGGCGCCCGGGGTGGTCTTGACGGCGGTCAGCTCGCGCATCCGGGCGGTGTGCGCGGCGCGCTGGGCGATCAGGTAGTCGCGGGCCCGGTCGGCGTCGGCGACCAGCAGGCTGACCACGACCTTGCTGAACAGGGTGCTGCTCACGTACGGCGCGGGCCGTTCGGTCTGGGCCAGCCAGTCGTCGATCTGGGCACGGCCGGCCTCGGTGAGCGAGTACGTCGTCCGGTCCGGGCCGCCCTCGCGTTCCTGGCCGGACTGCTCGACGTAGCCGTCCCGCTCCAGCCGGCCCAGGGTGGCGTAGACCTGCCCGAAGGCGAGCGGCTTGGCCTGCGGCAGACGTTCGTCGTGTGCCTTCTTCAGGTCATAGCCGTGCCGCGGGCCGTTGACGAGCAGCCCGAGGAGAACGTGCGGCGTGGACATGCCGCACACTATTCACTCAGAGAATAGTGACCGTCAAGTGCGGCGGAGTGCCACCACCGCGATGTCGTCGGCCTGCTCGACCGCGCCGGACAGCCGGACCAGCAGCCGCTGGCAGAACGCGTCCAGGCTCGGTTCCACCCGCGACGCGCACTCGGCGAGTTCGGTCAGGCCGACGTCGATGTCCGCGTCCCGGCGCTCGACCAGCCCGTCGGTGTAGAGCACCAGGGTGCCGCCCCGGGGCAACACGAACTCCAGGTCGGGCGGTCGCGCCGCGTTGATGCCGAGCAGCGGGCCGCGCGGCTGGAGGAACCGCACGCCCTCCGGCGTGTGCAGCAGCGGCGGCAGGTGGCCGGCGCTGGCCAGGCGGATCCGGCCGGTGTCCGGTTCCAGGGTGAACAGGCACAGCGTCGCGGAGTCGGCCGGCAGCACCGTCCGCATGAAGCGGTTGACCAGCTCCAGTACGGCGCCCGGCGGGTGACCCTCGACCGCGTACGCCCGGACCGCGTGCCGGATCTCGGCCATCACCGTGGCGGCGTGCAGCGAGTGCCCGGCCACGTCACCGATCGCCACCAGGAGCCGGCCGTCGAGCATGGTGAGCTCGTAGAAGTCGCCGCCCACCTCGGTCTGCGAGCCGGCCGGCTCGTACCGCACCGCGAGCTCCACGCCGGGCACGTCGGGCAGCCGGGACTGCAGCAGGCTGCGTTGCAGGGTGACCGCGATGCGGTGCTCCTCGTCGTACGAGCGCTGGGCCTCCACCGCGGCCGCGACCGCCTGGGCGAGCTGGCGCAGGACCGGGAACCCGGGCGTCTGCGAACTGCTCGGCACCGCGACGTACACCGGTGGCCGGTCGATCCGCAGCCGGGCCGCGGCCACCGCGACCGACTCGTCCGCCGGCCATTCCACCACGTCCCAGTCGGCCGGTTGGTCCGTACGCACCAGCGAACCGACCGCGACGTTGCGCTCGTCCAGCGTCCACGGCCGGACCACCGGCTGCTCCTCGCCGGCCGCGACCACCGCCACCAGCGAGTCGCCGTCCGACGTCTCGGCCAGCACCACCACCGGACCGCCGAAGATGCCGTGCGCCCCCGCCGCGGCCGCCTGCAACAGGCCGACCAGGGTGGACGCGGAGTTGATCGCCAGCGTCGTCTCGGCCAGCCGGACCATGCGCGCGGCCAGCGACTCGGCGCGCTGCCGGGCCCGGTAGTAGCGCAGCACGGCCTGGGAGGTGGCGATCAGCTCGTCCGGCTCGATCGGCTCCACCAGGTACGCGTCCGCGCCCCGGTTCAGCCCCTGGGTGCGGTCCACCACGTCCACCGCGTGCGCGGACACGTGGATCACCGGCAGTACGCCGTACTCCGGACCGGTCTTGATCCGCTCACAGACATCGAAACCGCTCATGTCCGGCAGCTTGACGTCCAGGACCACCAGGTCCACGTCGGCATCCAGCAGCTTGGTCAGCGCCTCGCCACCGGTCTCCGCCTCCAGCACCGTGAATCCGGCCCGGGTCAGCCAGCTGACCAGCAGATACCGCTTGGTCGCGCTGTCGTCGACGACGAGCACGGTGGCCGGAGTCATGGGCGTACGGTGGGTAGGCGAACGGTGAACGTGCTGCCCCGTCCCGGCTCCGACGACACCCGCAACGCCCCGCCCAGGATGCCGACGAGGCGCCGCGCGTAGGGCAGACCGAGTCCGGTCCCCTTACCGCTCAACGGGGGGCTGCCGGGGACCTGGTAGAACTCCTCGAAGATCCGGTCCTGCTGGTCGGCGGGGATGCCGACCCCGGTGTCCGCGACGGTGAACTCGACGTCGTCGTCCACCCAGCGCACGGAGAGCCGGATCGAGCCCTCCGCGGTGAACTTGATCGCGTTGGTGAGCAGGTTGCGCAGCACCTGGGCGAGCAGCACCTCGTCCGAGCGCAGCGGCCGGGGCTCCGGCTCCTCCACCACGAACTCCACCTCCGGCCGGGTGGCCAGCGGCCGCAGCGTCCCGCGCAGCTGGGCGAAGACCGCCCGCAGGTCCACGTCGGAGTCGGCCGGCTCGATCCGGCCGGCCTCCGCCTTGGCCAGGTCCAGCAGGTCGTTGACCAGGGACAGCAGGTCGGTCGCGGAGCCGCGGATCAGGTCCACCTGCCGCTCCTGCTCACCGGTGAGCCGATCCGACGACGAGTCGGCCAGCAACCGGGCCAGTCCGATGATCGCGGTGACCGGGGCCCGCAACTCGTGACTGACGTTGGCCAGGAACCGGCTCTTCGCCTCGCTGGCCGCGCGCAGCTGCACGGACTTCTCGTCCAGCTCGGCGTAGAGCGCGACCACGCCCCGGTTCGTCTCCTCCAGCTCCTCGGAGAGCTGGTGGTACAGCGCCATCACGCCGCGGTTCGTCTCCTCCAGCTCGGCGTTCAGCCGCGCCAGGTCGTCGCGCTGCGCGCGCACCTCGTCGAGAGCCGCGATGAGCTGCTGGTTCTGCACCCCGAGTTCGTCCAGCGGGGTACCCGGTACGTGGTCGGCCAGCCCGGCGCGGATCTCGTCCATGCGATCCGAGGTCAACGGCGGCGCGCTCGCCGGCAGCCGCCGGGACATCCGCACGACCGTTCCGGTGCCGTCATCGCGTACCTCCAACATGTCCACCAGGCGCCCCACCTGCGTGAGCTGCTCGGCGAGCCGTTCGTGCTCGTCGTGCAGCGGGGCCACCATCTCTACCCGCAGCGTAGGTTTCGCACCCGGGGAAGCGACAAACGCCACGTCCGTCTCCCGGTCCGCCTGCACCAGCAGGCGGCATACCTCGCTGAGCGCCGTGGCTAACCTGGTCTGATCCTGTTTCTCCATGCCGACCGCGCGAGCCACCTCCCGGCCCAGCTGGCGGGCCGTGAAGATGTCCTGCTCGACGCGGAGCCGCACCCGCAGCAGCGGTTCCGGGGTGGTCACGGCAACCGCGCCACGAGTACGCCGGCGTCGTCCCGACGGGTGCCGGCGTCGCGCAGCACGGTGGCCGCCACGACCTGCGGTGACCGGGCCAGCAAACCGGGATAGGCGCGCGGGTCCCAGCGGTCCACCACACCGTCGGAGTGCATGAGCACCACGGCGTCCGGCGGAAGCGGGTAGTCGTACTCCCGGATCGCGCGGCGCTGGTGGCCCGCGATGCCCGGCAGCGACACCATGCCGCGACGGCTCTCGGACGACAGCACCGTGCCGGAGATGTTGCCGAGGCCGGCGTAGCGCACGACGCGGGCGGCCGGGTCCAGTTCGGCGATCGCGAGCGCGGCGCCCCGGGTGTGTCCGATCGCCCGGTGCAGCGACTCCAGCACGACCGCCGGCGGACCGTCCGGCGCCAGATCGAAACCGCGTACCGCCGCGGCCGCCGCCGCCTCGGCCAACCGGCCGTGCCCGAGCCCGTCACACATCATCAGCTGGCGCCGTCCGCCCGTCTCCCGCACCGCGAACGCGTCGCCGCTGACCGGCTCGCCGGTCAGCGGCCGGGTCACCCCCGCGGCCCAGGCCGGTGCGGGCGCCGGCCCCGGCCAGACCTGGGCGACCAGGACCGTGCCCTTCCCGGGTACGGAGTGCAGGTCGGCCCAGTCCGCCTGACGCAGGATCGCGCCGAGCCCGATGCCGAGCGTGCCCGCCGTGGAATGTCCGTCACCGACCGCGTGGTCGACGTCGGCCATGCCGGGCCCGGTGTCGATCGCCAGGATCTCCACGCCCGCCTGGCCCTCGGCGCGTGCCGTGCGGACCAGCAGGACACCGGCGTCCGCGTGCTTCACCAGGTTGCCCGCGGCCTCCGCGGCCACGATCGACAGGTCCGCGATGCGGCGCTCGGGCATGGCGAGTTCGGTGGCGAGACGTTCGGCCGCCCGGCGGACGGCGGACGCGGTGCCGGCGGCCTCGACGCGGAACCAGGCTCCCGCGCCGAGCAGTCCCTCGGGCAGTGCGGACACCGCGCCTCCGTTCATCGGCACCACTTGGTCACGGTGATGGTCGTACCCTGACCCACGGCAGTGTCGATGTCGAATTCGTCGACCAGTCGGCGCGCCCCGCTCAGTCCCAGTCCGAGCCCGCCGCCGCTGGTGTAGCCGTCGGTGAACGCGAGGTCGATGTCCGCGATGCCCGGCCCCTGATCGGTGAAGACGATCCGGACCCCGGCCCGGCGCCCGTTGTCCGCCCGGGAGACCTCGACCGTGCCCCCGCCGCCGTAGACCAGCGTGTTCCGGGCCAGCTCGCTGGCCGCGGTGACCACCTTGGTCTGGTCGACCAGGGACAGCTTGACCGCGACCGCGACGGTCCGGACGAGCTGGCGGACCCGGACCACGTCCTGGTCCGAGGCGACCGGGATCCGCCCTCCGTCGTTCGCCGTCACGGGACGGCTGCCGGATCGTCGTCGGCGAAGGCCAGATCGTCGCCCGGCGGCCGGCGCAGCATCTCCATGCCCAGTTCGACGTTGAGCGCGGTACGGATGCCGGGCAGCGACAGGCCCAGCTCGACCAGCGTGATGGCCACCGCCGGGCGCATGCCCACCACCACGGTCTCCGCGTCCAGCACCCGGGAGATGGAGGCGATCGTGGCCAGCGTCCGGCCCACGAACGAGTCGACGATGTCCAGCGCGCTGATGTCGATGATCACGCCGTGGCAGCCGGTGGCGACAATCCGATCCGCCAGGTCCTCCTGCAGTTGCAGCGCGACCTGGTCCTCCATGTCGATCTGAATGGAGACCAGCAGGATGTCGCCGATCTTCAGGACCGGTACGCGTTCCATGGCGGTCAGCCTTCCCGCGGGCCACCGCGCCGCGCGGCCTCGCCGGTGAGGCGCAGCACGTGCCGCAGCGCGTCGGCGAGAGACGACTTGGTGGCGATGTCACCGAACTCGATGCCGAGCGCCACGATGGTCTGGGCGATCTGCGGCCGGATGCCGGAGATGATGCAGTCCGCGCCCATCAGCCGGGCCGCCACCACCGTCTTGAGAATGTGCTGGGCCACCTGCGTGTCGACGGCCGGCACCCCGGTGATGTCGATGATCGCGTACGGCGAGCCGGTGTCCACCAGCGTCTGCAGCAGGCGTTCCATCACCACCTGGGCGCGAGCCGAGTCGAGCGTGCCGACCAGCGGCACCGCGACCACGCCCTCCCACAACTTCACCACCGGCGTGGACAGCTCCAGCAGCTGTTCGGCCTGGTCGGAGATGAGTTCCTCGCGGGCCCGCACGTAGGCGTCGAAGGTGAGCAGCCCGGCCCGGTCGACGAACGCGGAGAACCCCAGGTAGTCACGCAGCGTGGTGGCGTCCGCGCCGCCGTTGTCGTCCAGGATCCGCAGCACCGCGTCCTTCAGCGCGTACACGCTGGTGGCCGTCTCGGTGGCGGTGAAGCCCTGCCGCGCCCGGCTGGTGGACAGGTCGCCGAGCAGCGCCCGCAGCTCACCGGCGGCCTCGGCGTCGAGGCTGGTGGCGCCGCCCTCGAGCGCGGACCGGAAGCCCTTGTGCAGTTCCGCGGTCTGCCGGTGCAGCTCCGCCGCGCTCAGCCGGCCGCGCAGCGTGGCGGCGACCTGGTCGGTCCAGGTGGTGACCAGCGCGTCCTCATGCTGAGCGAGCAGCTCCGCGAAGCGACTCACCTCGTGCGAACCCAGCGCCACCGCTTGCCTCCCGATGTCCATCGTTGCCCCCCACGACGGGCGGACTTTACCATCGGGCGGTTCATTAGTTGCCACACGCGAAGTAATCCTGGGGGGCGTAACAACCACCTCCCCGTTCTCCGGGAAGCCCGGGGTGGAGTACCGTTCAGCAGATAACTGGAGGTCCTGAATGTCCCTGACGGTACAAACCGAACAGCGCGCCGACATGGTAGTCGTGTCGGTGGCCGGTGAGCTCGACATGGCCACCGCCCCCCAGCTCCAGGACCAGATCAGCGACCTGCTGGAGAAGGGCCGCACGCGTCTGGTCTTCGACCTGGCCGAGGTGTCGTTCTGCGACTCCACCGGGCTCTCGGTCTTCGTCCGGGCCAAGAACAGCACCGACGACGCCGGCGGCGTGGTCCGGCTGGCCGCACCGCAGCGGGGCGTGCTGCGCATCCTCGAGGTCAGCGGCCTGGTCGAGGTGCTGCACACCTACCCCACCGTCGATGAAGCGGTGTCGGCGCAGGAGCCTGCGCTCGACTGAGCCCCACCCGCTGTAGTTTGCTGCCCAACTACGGCGGGCACCTCCTGCCGCGAACCTATCCCTCTCGGCAGGAGTGGTCATGCTCAAGGGCTTCAGAGACTTCATCATGCGCGGCAACGTCGTGGACCTTGCCGTCGGCATCGTCATCGGTGCCGCGTTCACCGCCGTGGTCACGGCGTTCACCAACGCCTTCCTCAAGCCGCTGATCCAGCTCCTCGGCGGCGACACCGGCCTGAACGCCGGGGCCTGGACGGTCGGCGACGGCATCAAGTTCGACTACGCCTCCTTCATCAACGCGGTGATCACCTTCCTGCTCACCGCCGCGGTGCTGTACTTCCTGGTCGTCCTGCCGCTCAACAAGCTGGCCGAGCGCCGCGCCCGCGGCGAGGAGCCGCCGCCGGCCGCCCCCAGCGAAGAGGTCAAGCTGCTCACCGAGATCCGCGACGCGCTGGTCACCGGCCGTGCCGCTCCGGGCACGGTCAACGACCTGATGGCCGGCCGTGACCAGCGGCAGGGCCCCCCGCAGCACTAGATCACCCCTTCCCGGCACTGTTCGAACACCTGTTCGATACAGTGCCGGGATGGAACAGCGTAAGCACTGGTGGAACGGCAAGTGGGGACGGCTCGCCCGCAAGGACGTGTACCTGCGGACCAGCGGCGATCAGTGGTATGTCGAACAGCGCGCCGGCGGCACGGACGGCGTTTCGCACTTCTTCGAGTACGACAGCGAGGACGCCGCGCTGGACATGGTCCGCGCCCTGCTGATCGGCCCGGACGAGTGGCGCGAGCTGTCCGTCCGCCCGCCCCAGCGCTGAGCCCGCGGGTCAGGTTAACCGGGTCTGGCCAACCGGGTCAGGCCGCGCGGCGGTGGCCGTCGTGGCGGGCGGTCAGCGGGCCCGGTGGACGCGGCAGCAGCCGGAGCGCCGGGCCGGTGGACACCTCGGCCTCGGTGTCGAAGCGTGCCCGCCAGCCGGAGCCACCCGACGCCCGGCTCCCGGGCGGTTCCACCGGATCGGCGCCGGACCGGGCCAGCGCCACCACCAGCAGGAAGCCGATCAGCACGAAGCCGTGGCTGACCAGCCGGGTGCCGTCCACCCGGCCCGCCGTCAGATCGTTGAACGACAGCAGCAGAAGCATGCCGACAAACGCGCTCAGCATCGGCACCAGGCCGGTCGGCCGGTGCCGCCGCAGCGCCAGGAACAGGTATCCGGCGCCGACCGCCACGTTCCACGCGGCCGACTCGTGCCACAGGTGGCCCGGGGTGGCCTCCAGACCGTGCAGATGGGTGCCGGCCGCGCCGCCGCCCACCTGCGCCAGTCCCAGGATCAGTTGCACCGCCCCGACCACGGCGAGCGCCACGTAGAGCAGCCCGCGGGCCGGGACCAGCCGCCGGGCCCGGCTCGGGGGTGGGCCGACCGGCGGCAGCGCCGCCAGGATCGCCGCGCTGAGATCCGGCACCGCCGCCACCACGGAGGTGCGGGTCAGCCGGTTGACCGTGGCCGCCCGGTCCAGCCACTGCCGGCAGTCCGGGCAGCCGGCCAGATGCTCGTCGACCAGCGGCCGGTCGGCCGGGTCGTCCTCGCCGTCCAGCTGTGCGGAGAGCATCTCCCGCCACCGTTCACACGCCATACCCCCATAGTCGCCCCCGTCGGCGTTCTGGTTCCCGGGGGGTCAGCGCAGATCGGAACGCGGCGGCTGGTCGCCGGTGTTGCCGAGCAGCCGCTTGCGCTCCCGGAACGCCCGCAGGTTCGCGGTGTTGCCGCAGGTGCTGACGTCGTGCCAGACGCCGCTGTTGTTGCGGGAGGTGTCGAAGAAGGCGGCCCGGCAGTCCGCGTTGTGGCACAGCTTGAGCCGGGGCCAGAGGCCGGCCTGCTGGGCGAGCAGCGCCTCGGCCCAGAGCGCGGAGGCGAGCCAGCGGGTGCCGCGACCGGTCGGCACGATCCGGACCCAGCCGTCGGTGTCCGGCACCAGGCTGACCGGGACGTCGGCCGGCGGCAGCGCGCCGTCGGGTTCGGTGCGGCCGGCCAGCAGCACGTTCTCGAAGGTGGTGCGCAGCCGGCGCAGCGACCGCATGTCGGTGGAGGACAGCAGCAGGACCGGCGCCGGCAGGCCGGACACCCGGGACCAGGTGGCCAGCGCGTCGGTGAGCCAGCGTTGCGCGTCGTCCGCCCCGGCCAGCAGGTCCGGCCCGTACGACATCGTCGCCCGGGTGTTGAGAACTTCCTGCACCAGCGCGAGCCCCGCCGGAGCCTCCCGCACGCCGTGCCGGGCGCTGGCCTTCCATGACATAACCGAAGCCTACTTGACTCTGTTTCATCCAGGTGCACGAGTGATGCCGGGCCGGAAATCAAGGGCTGGACCGTCCGGCCGGCGCACATTACCGTGGCCCGATGGCGACCAAGACCACCATCGGCTGGCTGGCCGCCCTCGCCGTGACCGGCACGCTGGCCGCGGGCTGCGGAGCCGACGGCGACACCGGCACCGCGGCGCCGGCACCCGCCGCGACCACCTCGGCGGCCCGGCCCGCCGAGCCGCCGCCGTCCCCGTCGGTGCCGCCGGCGGCGTCGCCGTCGCGGTCGGCTCCCGAATCGCCCGTCAAGCGGCCCGCCAAGCGGCCGGCCAAGCCGGACCGACTGCGCCACGGCGACAAGGGCCCGGAGGTGGTGGCCCTGCAGAAGCGCCTCACCGAGCTGGGGTACTGGAACGGCAAGGCGGACGGCAGGTTCGGCTCGTCCACCCAGCAGGCGGTGTACGCGCTGCAGAAGACCGCCGGCCTGAACCGGGACGGCGTGGCCGGGCCCCGGACCCGGAAGGCGGTGGAGCGCGGGGTACGCCCGAAGGCGCGCAGCACGAAGGGCCACGTCGTCGAGATCAGCCTGAAGCGCCAACTCCTGATGATCGTGGACGACGGCCGGATCACCCGGATCTTCAACACCTCGACCGGCTCGAACGACAACTACGAGCACGACGGCGAGACGTACCTGGCCGACACCCCGCCGGGCCGGTTCCGGGTCTCCCGGCAGATCGACGGCTGGCGGGACGCCCCGCTCGGCCTGCTGTGGCGCCCGAAGTACTTCAACGGCGGCATCGCGGTGCACGGCGCGCACAACGTGCCGCCGTACCCGGCCTCGCACGGCTGCGCGCGCCTCTCGATCGCCGCGATGAACTGGATCTGGGCGAACGACGCGATGCCGGTCAAGACCCGCGTCTGGGTCTATTAACCGTCGATGCGGGTGATGTTGCGCATCTTGTTGACCGCGTCCAGCGCCGCGACCTTGTACGCCTCGGACAGCGTGGGGTAGTTGAACACCGTGTCGATCAGGTATTCGACCGTGCCGCCGCACCCCATCACCGCCTGGCCGATGTGCACGATCTCGGTGGCGCCGGTGCCGAACACGTGCACGCCGAGCAGCTTGCCGTCGTCCGGTGAGACCAGCAGCTTGAGCATTCCGTACGAGTCGCCGACGATCTGACCGCGGGCGAGTTCGCGGTACCGGGCGATGCCCACCTCGAACGGGGTCGCGCTGTCGGTCAGCACGTCCTCGGTGGCGCCCACGAAGCTGATCTCCGGAATCGTGTAGATGCCGATCGGCTGCAACTCGTGCATGTCCCGGGTGGGTTCGCCGCAGGCGTGGTGTGCGGCCAGCCGTCCCTGTTCCATCGACGTCGACGCCAGCGCCGGGAAGCCGATCACGTCGCCGACCGCGTAGATGTGCTCCACCGCGGTCCGGAAGTGCTCGTCCACCGCGATCCGGCCGCGCTTGTCGGCGGTCAGCCCGGCCGCCTCGAGCCCGAGGTCGTCGGTCTGGCCCTGCCGGCCGGCCGAGTACATCACCGTGTCGGCGACGATCTTCTTACCGCTCTTCAGTACGCACAGCGCGGCGGTCTGGTGCCGCTCGACCGAGGCGACCTCCTCGCCGAAGCGGAACGTCACGGACAGGTCCCGCAGGTGGTACTTCAGCGACTCGACGATCTCCTCGTCACAGAAGTCGAGCATCCGCTCCCGGCGTTCGACCACGGTCACCTTGGTGCCGAGCGCGGCGAACATGGAGGCGTACTCCATGCCGATGACGCCCGCGCCGACCACCACCATCGACCGCGGTACGGCCTGCAGATTGATCACACCGTCCGAGTCGACGATGGTCCGGTCGTCGAACTCGACACTGCTCGGGCGGGCCGGGCGGGTGCCCGCCGCGATGATCACCTTGTCCGCGCTGACCTTGGTCTCCCGAGCCGAGCCGCCGTCGATCCAGATCGAGTGCGGATCGGCGAACCGGCCGGTGCCGGTGATCATCGAGATGTGGTTGCGCGCCAGCTGGTTGCGGATGACGTCGGTCTGCCGGGCGATCACGTGCTGGGTACGCGCCGCCAGGTCGCTGACCGTGATCTCGTCCTTCACCCGGTAGCTGCTGCCGTACAGGTCGCGCTGGCTGAGACCGGTCAGGTACAGCACCGCCTCGCGCAGCGTCTTGGACGGCACCGTGCCGGTGTTGATGCACACCCCGCCGATCATGTCCCGGCGGTCCACGATCCCCACGCGCTTGCCCAGCTTGGACGCCGCGATGGCGGCCTTCTGCCCACTCGGTCCGGAACCCAGCACCACCAGGTCGTAGTCATACACGGGACTCAGCGTCGCAAGCCCGGACGACGCGCGCCACCGGCACTTTTCGCACATGACCTTGATACGCCCCCGGCGCCGGCCGGTCCGGCCTGGGCCGATGCCCCTTGTACGTCGTACAGTTGTCGGATGGCCAAGCGGAACGTACGTCTCACCCGGGATGCGATCGTCGAGTGCGCGATGACGCTGGCCGACGCGGAGGGCCTGGAGGCGGTCACCATCCGGCGACTGGCCCAGGAGAACGGCGTCACGCCGATGGCCATGTACTGGCACTTCAACGACAAGGACGCGCTGCTCGACGGCCTGGCCGACCACCTGATCTCGTCGGTGAAGCTGCCCGCGCCCGGCAGCGGCCCGTGGGATGTGCAGCTCCGCGAGATCCTCGAGGCGTTCGTGGTGGCGGTCCGGCCGCACCCCGCGCTGGCCGGCCTGATCCTGCGCCGCATCCTGATCGCCGATGCCGGGTTGGAACTGGCCGAACGGGTGCTCGCCCTGCTCGGTGAGGCGGGCTTCACCGCGGAGAAGACTGCCGAGGTCGGCACGTTCCTGATGTGCTCGATCATCACGCTCGCCGCGGCCGATCCGGCCACCGGTCCGCACGTCGAGGGCCGGGATGCCGACGAGCTGCACCGCCGGAAGCGGGCCCACCTGGAAACGCTGTCCCCGGCGCGCTATCCGAACGTCGTCGCGGCCGCACCGGCACTGCTGAACTGCCGCGGCCAGGACGACTACTTCGCGCTCAACCTCGACCTGCTGGTCCAGGGCGTACGGGGCATCCGCCGCTCCTGACGATTCGATCACTCCCCTTGACGCTCCTGTACGCCGTACATATACGGTGTACATGTACGCCGCACAGGACGGCGTTTCTGGAGGTGGAGTGGTGAGACGCAATCCCTGGTCGGCGTTGGCGGTGCTGGCGGTGGCCCAGTTCATGGTCGTGCTGGACGTGACCATCGTGAACGTGGCGTTGCCCGACATACAGCAGGATCTCGGCTTCACCGCGGCCGGGCTGCAATGGGTGGTCAGCGCGTACACCCTGATCTTCGGGGGTTTCCTGCTCCTCGGCGGCCGGATGGCCGACCTGCTCGGCCGCCGCCGGATGTTCCTGGTCGGCCTCGTGCTGTTCGGCGCGACGTCGCTGCTCGCCGGCCTGGCGCAGAACCCGGAACAGCTCGTCGTCCTGCGCGCGGTGCAGGGCCTGGGCGGCGCACTGCTCTCGCCGGCCGCGTTCGCCATCCTCACCGTGACCTACCGGCAGGGCCGCGACCGCAACATCGCGATGGGCGTCTGGGGTGGCCTGGCCGGACTCGGCGGCACCCTCGGCGTCATCGCCGGCGGCGTCCTGGTCGACTCGCTGACCTGGCGGTGGATCTTCCTGGTGAACGTGCCGATCGCGGTTGCCCTGGCGGTCATCCTGCCGATCTTCATCGTGGAGTCGCGGGCCGAGTCGAGCGGACGGCGGACGTTCGACGTCGCCGGCGCGCTGCTGAGCACGGCCGGACTGCTCGCCATCGTGCTCGGCGTGATCCGCGCGGAGCCGCTGGGCTGGTCCTCGTTCCAGGTGATCGCACTGCTGGCCGGCGGCGTGCTGCTGCTCGGCGCGTTCCTCCGGGTCGAGGCCCGCTCGTCCGCTCCCCTGGTGCCCCTGACCCTGTTCCGCTCCCGCGGCCTGACCACGTCGGTAATGGCCCTGGCGCTCAACGGCGCGGCGTTCCTGGCGATGTTCTTCCTCACCGCGATCTTCCTGCAGCAGGTGCGCGGTCTCACCGCCCTCGAGACCGGCCTGCAGTTCCTGCCGATGGGCTTCGCCGCCATCGCCAGCGCCGTGGTGTCGGCGCAACTGGTCACCCGCTTCGGCACCCGGCCGGTCCAGTTCGGCGGCACCGCCCTGAGCGTGACCGGGCTCCTCCTGCTCACCCAGGCCGACGCCACCAGCTCGTACGCGACGTCCGTGCTGCCCGGCATCATGCTGTTCGGCATCGGCATCATCGCCACCGGTACGCCCGCGTCGATCGCCGCGGTGGCCGACGTCCGGCACGACCAGGCCGGCGCGGCGTCCGGTGTGGTGAACGCGGGGTACCAGGTCGGGGGCGCGCTCGGACTCGCGGTCATCACCACCCTGGCGACGTCCCATGTGGAGGGTCTGGTCGCCGGCGGAGCCGGTGCGCAGGAGGCGCTGGTGGGCGGATTCCAGCGCGGCCTGCTGGTGGCCGCGGTGTTCGCCGCGGCCAACATCGCGATGACCATGGGCGCGCCGCGGCTACGCCCCACATCGGACCAGTTGGCGGAGGCGGCGGCTGCCGCTTGACGGCTCGGGGCAGGCTGCGCGTCCGGGCGGCCTGCCCCATTTACCTATGGACATACGTCCGCCGAGATTGCCAGGGTGTAACTGGCTCGTTGCGCTCTGCAACTATCTCGGAGGCGAACCGTGAAGCGACGGATCTCGATCAGGACGGTGTCGCTCAGCCTCCTCACCTTCCTGTTCCTCGCGCTCGCCGGCAGCAGCGGACTCCTCGGCGAGCCGTTCCGGCATCGCCGGGACGACATCGAGTTGACCCTCCGCCTGCTCTGCCTGGCGATCGGACTGTGGCTGGCCTGGATCCTCTTCCGCCGGCTGTGGCGCACCCTCGACGCGAGACCCGCGGGTGCCGCCATCGAGCCACCGCAGCCGAGCATCGACCGGCTGATGCGGTTGCAGATCTCCGTCGTCGACCACCTGGACGGCACGTTCGGCAACCACACCGTCGAGACGTTCGTCCGGATGATCACGGATCCGACGCTCTACCGCACCCGGGTCACCGAGCGAATCGACCTGGAGGAACGGATCGTCACGCAACAGATCGCGATCGAGTACTCGCTCCCGCCGACGCAGGACACGACCAGCGGACCCCGGTACATCCTGCTGTTCAGCCCGCCCAAGGGACAGTTGGTCGACAACCTCAGAATCACCGACGGTTCCGGCAAGCCACTGGCCGATCTCTCGTTCGAGGAGTCGACCGAACTCGTCGCGGCCGGCCTGCGGCTCCTGCTCCAGTTGGCCATTCAGTCCGGCCGGCCGCGCAGACGTCCGCCCTGGCCGATCGCACCGCGCATGACCGAGAAGCATCGTGCGCTCGAACTGATCCTGCTGGAGCAACTGACCAAGCGCGGCGCCGTCGACCACGAGGAGGTCGCCGCGCGGGTGCGAAGCGCCTTCAACCGGTACCGGCTGGACGGCGAGAAGGAGAGCGTGCAGGAGCTGCGCCGGTACGTCGCCGCCCTGAGCGCGGCCTATCCGATCGTCGCGGTGGTACCGAAGGATGCGATCACCGGCGGCCGGACCCTGCTGCGCTACGAGCGCACGCTCATCCCGTCCGCGCTCAGCGAGCCGGGCTTCAACTTCGGCTGGATGCGGGTCCTCCTCGGACTGAAGCCGAACCAGGTGGTCGTGCCGGTGCACCTGTCCGCCACGGCCGGCAGCTTCCACCTCTACATCAACGGTCCGGCCAGCAAATACGTCCTCGATCAGAACTTCCGGTGCCGGCACTGCCGGGCGGACGTATCGCGGTCCTGGGAGCCGACCGAGCCGGGCCCGAATGGTTGCGCGCACCGGATGATCGCCGTTCCGAAAGGGCGACGGTTCACCGACATCGACCGCCACTATCGCGTCACCCCCAAATTGGGGCAGAGCTTCGTCCATCTGTACACACGCGGTTTCGGCGCCGGTCGTCAAGAGCGCTTCAAAGACCTTGAACTGTTCGCCCGATTCAAAGAGGTACCGCCCGGATCGCGGGCCACCGCGGTGGTGACCGCACTTGTTTCGACGTTCCTCCTGGCCATCATGGGCCGGCTCGCCTCGACCAGCGGGGCGCCGTCGATGAGCCTGCCCGGGCTGGCGCTCGCCCTGCCCGCCGCCGCGGCGACCTGGTTCGGCTTCTCCGGCGACAGTCGATCTCTGGTCGGATCGTCAATGCTCGCCCGACTGTCACAAATCGTCACGGCAGTGGTATCCGCAGTAGCGATTGCTGTCTACTTCACGTCCCATCACGGGCACATCCCGTTCCACTCGAGCATCGTTGGCATCAGCGAGCCGTGGTGGGTAGTCCTTTTCCTGATCTCCGCGGTGAACTTGATGTATGTGTCGTACCGCTTCGCCTTGAAAGTACAGGTCTATAACGGACTCCTCCGAAAGAAGGAGCGACAGGGCCACACCGACGGTGATAGCGTCAAACTTTGATTGGGGGACCGATGGCGCGATTCAGGGCCAAGCGGGACAACGGCTCAGCTGCCCATGACGCCTACTGGCAGATTCCCAGCGCTGAGTACGTCCCGTCCGGCACGCTGCCGCCGCGTCGCCCGCTCGATGACCGCAGCCGGGTGGCCGATGCGTGGAGTGCCGCCGTCGACACGTTGCGGCGTGAGGCTCATGAGCCGGAGTCCGTGCGCGCCCGGATCGCCCATGAGGTCAAGCAGTTCGATCAGGACTTCCGCCGGCAGCAGGCGCGGCGCGAGCCGGACGACGGCACCGCCGAACCGGCACCGTCCACTCCGGCTCGACGGCCGTGGACCTTCCTCATGCTGATGCAGACTCTCCGGAAGATGACGCTCCACCGCCGCTGACCCCGGCGTGGACGGCCGGCGGCAGAGCGCCGACCGTCCACTTCCGCAGGGTCGGATCAGCTGGCCGAGCAGCCCGCCACGGTGATCGCCGTCGGCGACGAGCCCTCGCCCAGGAACCCGAAGGTCGTACTCGCGGACGGGGCGAGCGCCCCGTTGTGGGTCGCGTTGGAAACGGTGTCACCGCTCAGCACGCCGCCCCACACGTTGGCGATGCGGGTGCCGGTGCCGGTGGCCAGTCGTACCGCCCACCCACGGGCCGCGCTCGCGCCGGTGTTGGTGATCGACACCTCGCCCTGGAACCCGTTGGCCCAGCTGTTCACGACCTTGTACGTCGCGGTGCAGGACCCGGTGGGCGCCGGCGAGCTCGGACCCGGCGAGCTGGGACCGGGGGAACTCGGACCGGGCGAGCTGGGACCGGGGCCCGGGTCCTCGCCGTACCGCTGGGCCAGACTGATCCCGGTGGTCGAACCGGTCCCGCCGAGCGGCACCTGGTGGTCGAGGCTGACGAACTTGCCGCCGTGTTGCCAGAGCGCCGGCTTCAGCAGGGCGTACTTCTGCTCGTCCCAGGTCTTCCAGTCGTCGAGCAGCAGACCACCGGTGTCACCGGAGTTCGGGTTCAGCACCCAGAACGTCTGGTGCAGCTTGTTCTCCACGATCAGGTCGCGCAGCGCGGTCATCCACTGGTCCTGGCGCGCGTCCTGGCCCAGCCGGCCACCCCACTCCCCGATCAGCAGCGGCGCGGTGTTGTTCTGGTGGATGTAGAACCAGTTCGGGCCCCACACGTCCGCGATCAGCGTGTCCTTGTCGAACGGCTTGGTGAACCAGGGCTGCTCGAAGACCAGCGGGCCGTAGTCGTGCGGCGAGTAGACCAGCTGGTCCTGGTTGGCGCCGAGCTGGACCGGGTGGTCGGCGACGCCCCGCAGGTTCCCGCCCCACCAGGTGTTGTAGAAGTTCGGGGTCAGGTCCGGGTTGGTGTTCGGGGAACTCCAGTCCTTGCCCGGCCGCGGGTAGACCTGGTTGCCCTCCACCAGGACCAGCACGTTCGGGTTGATCGCCAGGATCCGCTTGGCGGCGGTCTCCGCGACGTACTTCCAGTTGTCGGCGTCGGTCGAACCGTCCCACTTGGCGCGCGGGCTTTCGTTCTGCGCACCGTGCGGCTCGTTCTTGATGTCCATCGCGACGATCGTGTCGTTCTCGCGGTACCGGCCGGTGACCCACTCCCAGGCCTGGTAGAAGTCCTCCGCGGTGATCGTGCCCTTCCACCAGACCGGGTGGTTGTGGCCGGAGTTGTCGGCTTCGGCGCTGTGCACGTCGAGCAGCACCTTGATCCCGAACTGCTCGCACAACGCGAGCCAGTAGTCGAAGATCTCCAGCGAGTTCTTGCCGGCCAGCTCCGGATTGGCGAACGTGTTGACGTTCGCCGGTGCGAACGTGCCCGCCCGCCACTCCAGCAGCAGCTGGGTGGAGATCGGCACCCGGACCAGGTTGATGCCCCGATCCGCCATCGACTTCGTGACCTCGGTGACGTTCGCCGACCAGAGGCCGTGGAAGACGCGCTCGGAGGCGTTGAAGCCGAACCAGTTGGTGCCGGTCAGCCAGACCGGGTTGCCGGCCTCGTCGACGATCTGATTGCCCTGGACGTGTAGCCAGTCCTTGGCGGGGGCCGCCGCAGCAGCGGGCGGCATGATGGCGGTCACCGCGGCGGCGACCATGGCCGCGGCCGCGGTGGCGATCGCCAGCGGTGCACGCAGGCGCCCGCGGCTACCGGCCTTGCCGGTCATATTCATGAGGACCTTCCGAAGCTCAGAAATTGAGCGCCTTCACTCGCGTGGGAGCGCTCCCATAGATCGGAGACTATGTTCTCGGTAATCTGCCCGCAACATCCGTCATAACTCGACGTCCGGTGCACGCGGAGCCGTGGCCTGCGGATATCATCGCGGCTCGATGAACGGGGGATGTCATGGTCAACTTTTCCGATCCGCCTGGTCAGCCGGGGTGGGTTCCGCCGCCGGGCCCTCCACCGACCGGCCCGCCGGCCGGCCCGCCGCCGAAGAAGCGCTCGCCGCTGCTGATCCCGGCGCTGATCGCCGTCGCGCTCGTCGCCACGTCCTGCGTCGGCGCCATCGGCTACGGCGGGATCCGGCTGGCCAACAACCTCAACGCCGCCCAGGAACGGGCCGAGGACGGCACCCGGCCCGCATACGCCGGCGACACCCCGAAGCGGAAGTCGGACGCAGCGGACGACGACGCTCCCGTGGGACCGCGGGCCAGCTCGTACCCCGTACGGACGAGAGAAGACCTCGGCCGGGTGTGCGAACAGTGGTACTACCCGCAGTCGCCGAAGTACAAGGCCGGCAGCACCAACCCGGTCGGCGTGCAGATCAAGGACGAGGAAGAGCTGGGCTGGCGGCCGCAGTCGATCTACATGTCGAGCTACCAGAACCCGGGCGCCACCCAGAAGGCGTGGGACCCGAAGGACCCGGCGAAGGCCCGGCTGGTCGCCTGCATGCACCGCGTCGACAACGGCAGGAAGCTCCGCAGCTGCAAGTTCGACGAGCCCAAGACCACCGTGCCGATGCGCGAGGGCATCTACCGCCTGTCGCTGTACGAGGTGGCGACCGGCAAGAGACTCGCCGAGAAGAAGGTCGCCGGCGAACAGGACGAATGCCCGTTCATGGTCATGCTGCGCGGTGACCGCACGATCTACAGCGGGGTCGACGAACGGCAGCTGTACGAGACGTTCCGCAAGTACGTGGAGAAGTAGGCTCGGCGGTCGCGGCTCAGTCCCACCAGAACGACCACCAGGCGCGGTCAGTGATGCTTCCGGCGTACCGGACGAGGGTGTTCAGGTCGGACTGCCACACGTTGTCCGGGCAGAACGCGAAGTGTTCCGCGGCGACCAGCAGCGCATGGTCCGGGTCGGTGGGCGGAGCCGCGACGCTGAGGTAGAGCTCGGCCGGGCCGATGCCGACCACCCGGGCCCCGAACCGGCCCTCCCAGCTGCGCAGGACGGTGCTGAACTTCGCCGTGTCGTTGTCGTAGTTCAACGCGCCGCCCCACCCGAGATCGGCCGCCGCGTCGGCACCGCGTGCGCTGACGCACAGCCCCAGACGCGGTGCGGTCAGCCAGGAATCAGCCACCAGATGGTCCGCGAACTCGCCCGCCCGAACCGCCGGATCCTCCTGCGGCGTGCCGGGCGGCGCGAGCCCCGGCCACCGGTCCCCGAACGGCGCCGTGACGTCCACCTGCTCCGACGCGGTGATGGCGTCCTCGTCCTCCTCCGCCGTCGCGTACGTCACCCACCACCCGGCCAACAGCGCGGCGGCGTCGTGATCGCCGGGCCCGGTCTCGACCAGGCTGCGGTCGAGGTCGCCGGTCGTCCACGGGCTACCCGGCGAGTACGGACTACTTCCCAGGATCAGCGGCCACCGGCCGGTCTGTCCGTGGACGGCGTGCAGGGCACCCCACAGACCCGCCGCGGGCGGATCGTCGCTGATCCACAGTAGAGGCTCGGCCGGCCCACCGTCCCGGGTCTCGTGCACCGTCCGCCCGGGCGGCAGGCCGGGGCTCCGGTCCCCGTCGGAGTCCTCCTGGAGGTGGGTCGGCGGGCCACTCATGCGGCGCAGGTTACTGCGCCGGTACGACAGATCGGTGCGGCGGCCGGACCGGCGGCGGCAGGATGGTGGCGTGACCACTGCCGCTACCGGGAATCAGATCGGCTGGGCCGAGGCGGCCTGGCAACGTCGGATAGTCCGGGTACGAACTCTCACCGGCGGCTGGACCTCGACCATGCTGGCCCTGACCGGAGACGACGGGGAGCAGGCTGTTCTCCGGCTGATGACGAAGGAGCCCTGGCGCCGGCACGCGGCCGGGCTGCTCGCCAGGGAGTCGACCGTGCAGCGCCAACTGGCCGGATCCCGGATCCCGGTGCCACGCAGCATTGCCCTCGATCTGTCCGGGGACACCGCCGGGGCGCCGGCCCATCTCATGTCCTGGCTGCCCGGAAGCCTGCGCCTGGACTCCGCCGCGGACGACGTCGTGGAACCCTTGGCGCGGACGCTCGCGGAAATCCACCGCTTCGACCCCGGACCGGACAGGCCCCGGGACTACCAATCCTGGGCGCCGCCGAGCAAACGGGTCAGGCCGCCGTGGGCGCGCCGGCCGGCGCTGTGGGATCAGGCGTTCGAGCTGCTGGAGCAAACCGCGCCGGGGTACGCCGGCAGATTCCTGCACCGGGACTTCCACCCCGGGAACGTGCTGTGGTCGGCGGACCGGATCAGCGGCGTCGTCGACTGGGTCGAGACATCATGGGGCCCGGCGGACCTGGACGTCGCGCACACCGCCACCTACCTGGCCATGTTGCACGGCTGCGCGGCGGCGGCCGAATGGACCCACGCATACCGCCGCCACGCTGACGACGGGTCGGCCGAGGACCAGGCCCGGTACTGGAACGTCATGGACATCGTCGGCCATCTGCCGGACCCGGTGAAGGTCGTCCAACCATGGCGTGACCACGGGGTGGAGATCAGCGACGATCTCGCCCGGAGCCGACTCGAACAGCGCCTCGCGGACGTCCTCCGGGCGCCCTGACACCCTGGCCGCTGCCGTGCTCCGAGAGAGCGTCGCTAGCCCTGTGCGGTGACACCGAGCTGTTCGCGCAGGATGTCGGCGTGACCGCAGTGCCGTGCCAGCTCTCGGATCAGGTGCACGTACACGTAACGCAGCGACACCATGCCCAGCCGCGGATGAGGCACGGTGTCACCAAGGTCGACGTCCGCCGCCAGGCGCCTCGACTGCCGGCAGACGTCCTCGTACTCCGCCACGACGTCCGCGAGCGTTTCGGTGGGGCGAACGTCCCAGCTGGCGTCGTCGCCGGTGGAGTTGCCGGCGATCTGCTCCCGGGGCAGCCGCGCCAGCGTATGGAAGAACCAGTTCCGCTCCACCGCGGCGGCATGTTTGACGAGGCCGACGAGAGTGGTCCGGGACGGAACCAGCCGTCGCCGGGCCTGCTCCTCCGACACACCGCGGAGTGCGCCGGCCAGTTCGGCCCGATAGGCATCCAGGAAGGCCTCGAGAACCTCCCGCTCCGGCGCGGTGCTGGCCAGTTCTTCGCTGTCGAGCGGTCGCTGCGCGGTCACCAGGGGACCCTATGCGTGGTCCTGCACCTCGACCGTCGAGGGCTCCGCCTGGAGCGAGCCGCCCACCCGAGCGAAGGCGTGGCGTCCGGCCGGCGCGGGGACGGTCTGGCGCCGTTTCGGTGGACCGCCGGCGTCCGTCGCGCGTGGTGGTGTCCCACGGCTGGGGAACAGCACTGACCAGGGCAAATAGCGGCACAGGCCAGACGGCTGAGGCTCTCGCAAGCCCAAACAGGTACCCTTCTACCGCGGGCTGCTAGCTCAATGGCAGAGCTGTGGACTTTTAATCCATAGGTTCGGGGTTCGAGTCCCCGGCGGCCCACTTTGATCTTGTATGCAGGCTTCGGCGTAGCGCCGCATGCGCGGGTGTTCCGGATCGGGGTTCGTGCCGTCGCGGTACGCCATCCGTCCGGCGGTGACGCCGAGGGGACTTCCAGGAACACCGACAGGTCCCCGGCCTCGCCGATCTCGTCCCGATGCCGGAAGAGCCCGTCGGCGATCACGACCGTCCCCAGGGTGACGGTGCGCCGGCAGGTCGAGGACTGCGTCCGTGGCCAGGTCGTGTGGGGCCGGCCGATGGTGCCGGGCGCCAACGGGTCAAGACGTCGCCGTGGGACCGCCGGTAAGTCGTTCGGCTACGAAGGCCGTCGCGCCGCCGGGATGGGCAGGTCGGTTGAGCCGTCTGGGCACGGTCCATTCTGGAGGTTGACACTTCAACCTTCTACCCATAATGTCGGAGCAAGTCATCGATGTCCATCGAAGTGGGTGTGCCATGCTGCTGAGATCCGTCGCCGTCGCCGCGTCCGTCACCGCTGTGCTCGCCACCGCTCCCGCCGCCGCGGCGGCAACCACCAGAGCATCGGTTGAATACTGGGGGCCGGGCAACTGCCCACAGGGCATGCTCTGCATCTGGCCCAACACGGATCACCCGCCGCAGGGTCCGACGGCGACTCCGTCTCTGATGACCGACAGCGACTGGTCCGGCAGCGTCACCGCGTTCAACTACTACAACTACACATCCCGGAACGTCGACATCACCTGGTCCTACTTCTATGACGGAAGGACGTTCACCGGCACGGACTGCGCCCGCCCCGGCGAGTCGTTCTACTACGTGCCCCTCTCCGTGACGAGGGTGAAGTGGCGGACCGGCGCCTGCTGATCCCCTCTGCCGCAGACCGCCTTCGCCGGTCATGAGCAGGCCCGCGCAGCGGGCCTGCTCAACCAGCCGGCCGACCAACTCCGCGTGTGGCATCCCGGCACACGGTCAGCTCCTCCTGGGGTCGGATCCTCAGAGGGCGAGCGACGCGGTCGGCAGCACGTCGAACGAGAGCCGGCCGTAGTCCTCGGCCAGGATGTACGGCGTGAAGAACGGATGCCGGGTGCCGACGGCGACGTCCCGCCACAATCGTTGCAGCGGGTTGTCTTCCACGAACCCGCTCGCCCCGTGCAGGTCGAGCAGCAACTCCATCGCCTCGCGGCACTCGCGGGCCGCCGTCGACAGCTCGATCCGCAGCTCGGCCCGCTCGGTCACCGGCAGATCGCTGCCCGGCGGCAGCCCGTCGACGACGTCGGCTACCCGGACCGTGCGCCGCATCGCCGTATCGGCGCGCTGCCGCGCCTCGGTGTACCAGTACCGCCCGAGCGGGGAGTCCGCCACCCGGGCGTAGGTGGTCATGTACGGCGCCCGGCCGCCGGCGATCGCGTCCGCGACCAGGTCCAGCGCCCCACGGGTCGCCCCGATCATCGGGGCGAGCACCGTCAGGCCGCCCGCGAACATCGCTTCCGGCGGGATCGGCCGGAAAGCGTCGGGGAAGGTGACGAAACCGTCCGGCACGAAAACGTCCTCGGCCACCAGGGTATGGCTGCTCGTACCGCCGAGACCGGCCGCGCGCCAGGTCCGATCCACCGACAGGTCGGAGAGCGGCACCAGGGCCATGGCCGGCACCGGTGTCGCAGCGTCCGGCAGCGGCACCGCGACCATGGCCAGGGACGCCAGCTCCGAGCCGGACGCCATCGCCCACCGTCCGGAGACCCGCAGACCGCCGGGGACCCGCACGCCGCTGCTCTCGCGCGACACCACCTGGGTGGCGCAGAACACCGCGTCCGGGTCGGCGAGGACGGCTTCCTGAGCGGCATCCGGCAGCAGTAGCCGGGCCACGCCCTTGTTCGCGGCGTTCAGGCCGACGACCCACGCGATGGAGGGGCATCCGCGTCCGAGTTCGGCGAGCACCTCCACCTGCGTACGTAGATCCGCCTCTGATCCGCCCGCCGCGCTCGGCACGGTGAGGGCGAACAGTCCGGCGGCCCGCACCGCCGCCACGCTGTCCGGCGCCGGCGTCAGGTCGCGTTCGGTACGCTCCGCGTTCTCCCGCAGCGTCGGCACCGTCTTGCGGGCAGCATCCAGCAGCGATTCGTTCATGGCAGCGAACTTGTCCTTTGCGTGAGGAGCAGCGTCAGCCCGGATGGGCCCGCCGAGTGCGGGTGGCGGCCAGTCGTACGGCGTCGACCGAGCCGGGCTCCGCGGTGTACACGACCGCACGGAGGTCACCCTCGTGGATCGTCATGATGTCGCAGTCGACCGTGATCTCCCCCACGACGGGATGGCGTCGGGTGAGCCGATGGCGCCGATCCTCGTGGTCCGCGGGCGACTCCCACATGGCGGCGAACGGTTCGCTCACCGCCCTCAGGTCGGCGACCAGGTCCGCGACCCAGTCGTCGTCCGGATACCGCAGGGCGGTCGCCCGCAGGTCGGCGACAATCGCCTGCTGAAAACGCGCTTCCGCGGCAGACCCCGCCCGGGTCCACCCCTCCATGCCGGTGAAGGCGCGCCAGGCCATGTTGCGATCCCGGCCGTCAACCGACATCGAGACGTAGCACATTGCCTCACAGGCCGCGTTCCAGGCGAGCAGTGTCCAGGCGGCGTCCAGAACCAGAATCGGTACGTCACCGAGCCGGTCGAGCAGGTGCCGCGCGCCGGAACCCACCTCATGCGGTACTCGGCCCGCGCGCGACGGCACGTGCCCGGCGACCGAGCAGAGGTACTCGTATTCGGTGCTGGACAGGCGCAGGGCCCGGGCGAGCGAGTACAGCACCTGGGCGGACGGTCTTCCGTGCCCTTGCTCGAGGCGCTTGACGTACTCGGCGGACACACCGGCCATGGCGGCCAGCTCGTCTCGGCGCATCCCGGGCGTACGCCGGCGTGCGGCCGAACGCAACCCGCTCGGCGGGGACGCGCGCTCACGCCAGCGTCGGAGCGCGGCTCCAAGATCGTTACGGGAGACCACCCACGAATGATCTCTTATCTCCATCGATCCAGCCTGGCCCGAAAACTACCAGCCTGCCTACCGGAGATGGACCGCCGTGCGGTCCGACCGCCGGCACGGTGCGGCATTCACCGCGGCTTGCTCGCTTGTCGGTCGACCCGATTGGCACATCGGTCCATTGATGTTCATCGCCACGCATCCGACCAGGCGGACGACGTCGTGACCAGGCCGTGAGCGGGTGCGCGTAGGACCGCGGGGGGCTCCATGGCACCAGAACTCGCGGTGGCGTGTCCGGTATCGCACAGCGCGATATCCCATATTGACGCAAGCTTATGTCAATGAACACGCTGAGTGTTTGACACATCACTCTGGGGGTGTGCGTTGCGGTTCGCCATTCTCGGCCGGACCGAGCTGATCGACGGTGACACGTCGATCCCGCTGGGCGCGGCCAAGCAACGGGGTCTGCTCGCGCTCCTGCTGTTGTACGTCGGCAGGCCGGTGCGCGTCGACCGGTTGATCGAACTGCTGTGGCCGGATGGCGGCACGGCCGACCGCCGACCGGCGCTCTATCCCTTGGTCGCCAGGTTGCGGGCCGCCCTGGACCGCAGCGGTGTCGACCACGAGCTGGCTCGGACCGAAATCGGCTACCGGCTGGACGTGGACCCCCGGTCGATAGATCTCCACCGGTTCCGCACGCTGGTCGACCAAGGACGCGCGGCACTGATGGCCGGGGACGCCGCCGCGGCGGTGCCCGACCTCGAACGGGCGGTCGAGCTGTGGCGTGGCGACGCCCTGGCCGACCTGCGCGGAGCACCGGCGGAGCACCTGCGGCGGCAGCTCACCGATGCGCTGATCGACGCACACACCCAGTTGGCCGGCGCCCGCCTGCGGATCGGACGGCACCACGCCGTGCTGCTGCAGCTCGAGGATCTGGTGAACGAATACGATTTGGACGAGGCCCTGGTCCGGCTGTGGATCGGCGCGCTGTGCGCCGCCGGCCGAGAGAACGCGGCACGCCGGCATCTCGCCGAGTTCCGCAAGCGCTATCGACGGGAGATGCGCGCCGACCCCGACATCGAACTCGACGCCGTCCGCGCCGAATGGAATCACCCGCCCGACTTGCGCCCGCGACAGCTCCCGTATGGCATCCCCGGCTTCGTCGGCCGCGCCGGTCTGCTCGCGGAGCTCGATCGGCTGGCCGAACCGGGCCTCGGCCGCCCGCGCGCCGTCGTTATCACCGGCATGCCCGGCATCGGCAAGACGACGCTGGCCGTCCACTGGGGAAACCGCCATGTGGGCCTCTTCCCCGACGGGCAGCTCTACCTCGACGCAGGCGGGTTCGGTGCGGGTGATCCGGTCGCGCCGCGCGAGGCGCTGGCCCGCTTCCTACACGCGCTCGGCGTGCCTCCCGACCGCATCCCGGAGAATGTCGACGATCGGCGCCATCGCGTCAACGAGTTGCTCGCGGGGCGGCGCGTGCTGCTGGTCATCGACAACGCCGCCGAGCCGGCCCAGGTGCGCCCGCTGATCCCGGCCGTGTCCTCCTGCCTGACCGTCATCACCAGCCGTGACCGGCTCAGCGGCCTGACCGTGCGCGACGGTGTGCGCCAACTGGTGGGTGAGCCGCTCACCGACGACGAGGCGGCCAGTTTGCTGACCGAGATCATCGGCGAGCGGCGCGCCGCCGCCGAGCCCGAGGCGGTGCGCCGGCTCACCGGGTTGGCCGCCGGCCTGCCGCTCGCCCTGCGGATCATCGGGGTACGGGTGGCGGAACGTCCACGCGCCGGGATCGCGGAGCTGGTCGACGAGTTGCACGACCGCCTGTTGTGGGCGGACGCCGAAGATGACTCGCTGCGGGTGGTTTTCAGCTGGTCGTACCGCGCTCTGACGCCGGACGCCGCGCGCCTGTTCCGCCGCCTCGCCCTGCACCCGGGCACGCGCATCAGCCTGGACGCCGCAACCGCGCTGGCCGGCTCCGGCGTCGCCGAAACCGAGCGGATCCTCGACGTGCTCGCCCGGGCCAACCTGGTGGATTACGACACCGCGCGGAGCTACCGTCTGCATGACCTGCTACGCCAGTATGCCGAAGCGGTCGGCGAGGCCGAGGACCCGCTGGACGTCGCGGCGGCGCGGGCGGCGGTGCTCACCTGGTTCTTGCGTTCGGCCACGAATGCCGCGGCCGTCCTGGCGCCGCAGCTGCCGCCGGTGCCGGATCTCCCGCCTGCGCCGCCGCACGTGATGGAGTTCGCGACGGAGGACGCCGCGTTCGCCTGGTGCCGGTCGGAGCGGCTGAACCTCGCGACAGCCGCGCGGATGGCGGCTCGCCACGGCCTGCACCGTCACGCGTGGCAGATCCCGGCGGCGGTGCACGACCTGTTCACCCGCGCCGGCGGCTACGAGGATCTGGTGCAGATGAACCAGCTCGGCGCGGAGGAGGCTCGTCGCGACGGCCACGCCTACGGAGAGATAGCGAACCTATCCAACCTCGGCTATGCACTTTTCGGGCTGCACCAGTACGACCGGGCCATCGCCCCGCTGACCGCCGGACGCGCCCGTGCCGCGGAATCAGGGCACCAGGACGCCGAGTACCTGTGTGTCCACAACCATGGCTGCGCTTTGTTGAACCTCGGCGACACCGGCCGTGCGATCGCCCTGTTCCACGAGGCCCGTGCGGCGTTCCAACGACTGGGGTACGCCTTCGCCGAGGCCGCGACGCTGCATCGGCTGGGCGATGCGTACCGGAAGGACGGGTGTTCCGATCTCGCCCTGGGCGCGTACCGGCAATCGCTCGAGATCAGGGAGAAGCTCGCGTCGGAGCGCGCGCAGGCGCAGAGCCACAACGCACTGAGCCGGTTCCACCTCGCCGCGGCCGAGTGGGACCTGGCGGAGCGCCATTGCTCCGCTGCGATGACCATCCACGAGCGGATCCACGATGCTCCCGGCCGCTGCGACACGCTGGTCATCCACGCTGACATCGTCCGCGTCCGCGATCCGGCCACCGCGGTGGCGCATGCCCGGACCGCGCTGGCCGCGTGCACGGAGCTCGGCGACTCATTCCGCCGGGCTGAGGCGTTGGCGGTGCTGGCGGACGCGCTCGACGGGGCGGGAAGGACGGCGGAAGCGGCTCGCGTCAGGGCCGAGGGCCGGACGATCGCCATGGAGCTGTCCGGACCCGATGCGCCGCCGCTTCTGGACCGCTTGAGGTGACTGCTTCCCGCGCGGCCCCGCACGTGCTAATGTAGTCACACGACTACTGGTCACCGGACAATGTCCGGGGCTGCGAGGCGATGGCTTGCCGCAGCCCCGGAATCTCACTCAGAGTAGAGATAGTGCGATTACCATGGGCTAATGCAACGCCAGGCAAGGGCCTGGAAGGCGGGCTCCGCCGCGAATACGGCTGCGAGGAGCGGCAGAAGCGCGATGTTGCCGTGCTTCAATATTGTTCGACGTCCGCGTCGGACTGAGCGTTGATCTTGCACGGGTCGTGAGCCTAGCGGAGACCGGCTGCAAGATCGAGAGCCATCAAAGAAGTTACCGGTGGTTAAGGTCGATCGGCGACTCCGGTCAGAAGGACCGAGGCCACGGCAGTCGCCGACTCGAGCGATCGGACCACGTCGGACGTCACCGATCATCTCCGGCATGCTGTGCCCATGACCGACGATCGTTCCGTCCTGTCCGGCGGCGGTGCGCCCGCCGTACCGCTGGTGATCTCGGTGATGCTCATCGTTCCGGACGCCGAGGCGGCGGCGGCCTGGTACCAGACGGCATTGGGCGCGACCGAGCTGTGGAACCTGGGTGGGGTGGTCGGCCTCGAGATTGCCGGCGCCCCCTTCTTCCTCCATGAGGTCAACCCGCGCAACGCCACGGAGACCAGTCCCGACCGGGCGGGCGTCACGAGTGTCCGCGTCGAGATGTTCACCGACGACCCCGACCACATCGTCGAACGCGCCGTCGCCGCCGGCGCCACCGCCGGGTCGGGCGTCGAGGATCACCGCGTGGTGTGGGGAACGCACCGCCAAGGTGGCTTCACCGATCCGTTCGGCCACAGGTGGTCCGTCGGCGACAGGTCGCCCCTGGGCCGGCACCGGGAGTGACCCGCAGCCCCGCACCGCGTCTCGGACGCCGAGCGCTGCCATGGCCTTCTCTCCTCAGGGGCCGGCCGGCTGCCTCACCCTGCCGCGCCCACCGCGTGCGTCTCAGCCGAAGAGGGCACCGGGGATGTCGGCGTAGAACAGGGCGGGGTCGCGGGAGAGGGAGGCCTTGACGTTGGCGGTGGGAGCGTCGGCGATCACCTCGAGCTTGCCGGCTTCCAGGCCGTCCAGGGCCATGGCGACCACCTCGTGGGGTGGGAGTTTGGGGATGTCGTAGGCGGCCATCATGTCGGTGTCGGCGATCGCCAGGGCCAGCGCGGTGACCTGGGTCTTCTGGTCGGCCAGTTCGAGGCGGATGCCGTTGGTGAGAGACCATTCCGCGGCCTTGGACGCGGCGTAGCCGTTGCTGGCGGGGGCGAAGGCGTACCAGCTCAGCGCCGAGATGACGTTGAGGATGGCGCCGCCGGGAAGTTTGGGGGCGAAGGCGCGGGTGACGTTGAGGGTGCCCCAGAAGTTGGTGTCGAATTCGCGGCGGATGTTGTCCGTGGAGGGGCCGAGCAGCGGGGCGTCGGTGGAGATGCCGGCGTTGTTGATCAGGATGTCGAGGTCGCCTACCTCGGCCGCCGCGGTCTCGATGGATGCCGGGTCCGTGATGTCCAGTCGGAGGGGTACCACGCCGGGGATGGTGATCCGGTCGGGGCGGCGGGCGGTGGCGTAGACGGTGGTGGCGCCGCGGGCGAGGAGAGCCTCGGCGAATGCCTTGCCGAGGCCGCGGTTGGCGCCGGTGACGAGAGCTTTTGTGCCGTTGATCTGCATGTCACCACGCTAAAACCTGACGTTGACGTGAGGGGCAAGCAGTGCGAGGTGCATCACTGCGCCGGTCGTGGGACCGGGCGACCGGTGTGGTGGTCTCCGCCGTGGCGCTCGCCGTCGCCATTCCCAGCATGGTCGTCGCCCTGCGGCAGCTGAAGCTGAGGGAACGGCGACAAGCACAGTCTGCTCGTGCGCGATCAGGACCGGAGATTCGTCCGGTGACCGGCCACCGGACGTGGTGTCGCTGAAGCCGCAACCCACCGAACTCGATCCCCGAGAACTGGCCACCCGTCAACTCCAGGATCGAATGGAGGAAGAACTCCTCCCGGGAACCGATCTTTCGCAACGTCAGTCAGTGCGCCATCAGACTGCGATGAGCACGATCAACAACATCCGGTAGACCCAGCGGGCTCACCGAGCCACCACGTCGCGGCCGACGACGCTCAAGGGGCAGGACTGCTGCGCCTTCGCACTCTCCGGCGGGACGGCGCTGCCGTGATCCGCTACAACGGTTCTGGTCGATCGTACGAATCCGAGGAGGCGTGCCATGCCCAGGAAACGCACCGTTGCCGTTGCGACCGCACTCGGGGTCGGGCTGGTCGCCACCATTGCCGTGGTCGTTCCGATGCTGGGTTCCGCTTCCGCCGCCGAGCCCCCGGGCGCCGCGGAACCCGTCTGGGCCGACGAATTCGACGGTCCGGCCGGACGCGGGGTGGACGCCGGCAAATGGGCCTACGACCTCGGATACGGCGAGGTCTGGGGCAACAATGAGTACCAGACCTACACCGACAGCACCGACAATGTGCGGCTGGACGGCGAGGGTCACCTGGTCATTACGGCGCGCAAGGAATCCGGCGGTAAATACACCTCGGGCCGGATCAAGACCGAAGGACTTTTCAGCCAGAGGTACGGCCGATTCGAGGCGCGCATCAAGATCCCGCGGGGTCCGGGGCTGCTGCCGGCCTTCTGGATGATGGGCAATCGGGGCGACTGGCCGGTCAACGGCGAGATCGACGTCATGGAGAACGTCGGCGACCATCCCCGGACCGTGTACGGCACCATTCACGGTCCCGGCTATGCGGAGGACGACACCACGGGTCGCGGCGGCGAGAAGACCATCGGCTCGGAGCTGTCGGCGGACTTCCACACGTACGCGATCGACTGGGCCCCGGACCGGATCGACTTCCTGCTGGACGGCGCGGTCTACAAGACCGTCACGCCGCGCAACATTCCGGCCGGTGCCACCTGGGTCTTCGATCAGCAGCCGTTCTACCTGCTGCTGAACGTCGCGGTGGGCGGCGACTGGCCGGGTAGGCCGCACGACGAGGTACTGCCGCAGGAGATGGTGGTCGACTACGTCCGCGTCTACCCGGCCGGGCAGAACACCTAGAGCCCCTACCGTCGGTCACCGCAGGGCCGCCAGGATCCGTTCGGCCTCCGCCTCGTCGGTGGTCTCCCGGCCGGTGACGCCGGCACCCGCCGCGGTGCCGAGTTCGACCGCCACCGGGTCCGGCACGGTGCGTTTCGCCGAGGCGTGGATCGCCGCCACCCCGGTGCGCACCAGATCGCCGACCAGGTCCGGCCGCACACCGCCGCCGGCCATGATCTCGATCCGGCCGGCTGCCGCGCGGACCAGGCGGGCGAGGCCGGGCAGGCCGTCGGCGACGGTGGTCGGGCCGCCGGCGGTCAGGATCCGGTGTACGCCGAGGCCGGCCAGGATGCCGATGCCTTCCTCGGGGTCGGGCAGGAGATCGAAGGCGCGGTGGAAGGTGACCGTCGCGCCGGCGGCGGCGTCCACGGCCCGGAGCGTCAGGTCGGTGTCGACCCGGCCGTCGCGCAGGCCGCCGAGCACCACACCGGCGGCACCCGCAGTGACGGCGTGCCGGATGTCGCGCAGCAGCAGCGCGGTCTCGTCCGCGGAATAGCCGAACCCGCCGGGGCGGGGCCGGATCAGCACGTGGACCGGGGGCATCCGCGGGTGGGTGACGGCGGCCTCGATCAGGGCGAGCGACGGGGTGACGCCGCCCAGCGGGAGCGCGGAACACAGTTCGATCCGGTCCACGCCGAGGCGGGCCGCCACCGCCAGCCCGTCGGTGTCCTGTACCGCGAGTTCGAAGGCGGTCATCGCGTCCCGGCCACACGCGCACCCGGAAACTGGGCCTCGATCTGCCAGCCGGACGGGACGACCGGGCCGTACGCCAGCTTCCCGCCGTACCCGCTGAGGTCCTCGGAAAGGCTGCGCAGCCCGAAGCCGGCGCCGCCGCGCGGAGCGGGACCACCCGCGGCGCCGGCCGGTTCGGTGACGGTCCGCAGGAACAGCGTGCCGTCGCGGCACGCCGTGGTGATGGTCAGCCGGGTGCCGGGTCCGTCGTGGCGCAGCGCGTTCGTGGCCGCCTCGCCGATCAGCCGGTCGGCCACCGCCCGCACCGGCGCCGGAAGTGTGTCGCGCAGGTCGGGTGGGCGTCCGGTCAGGCGTAGCCCGGCGGCGCACAGGGTGTCCAGGCGACGGTTCAGCAGCGTCGCCGAGTCCTGCTCCGCGCCGTCGGCCAGGGCGGCCCGGACCTCCGCGAGCGCGGTACGGCCGGCGTCGAGCACGACGTCCACGCGGCGTTCCCCGGCCGGGTCGAGGGCGGTGGTGGCGCGCAGGGCCTCGGTCTGCAGCAGCATCACGGTGACCGTGTGCGCGAGCGTGTCGTGCACCCGGCGGGCCAGGCGTTCCCGGTCCTCGGCGGCGGCGGTCTCCTGTTCGGCGATCCGGCGCTCCAGCCGCAGCCGGGCCGCCTCGGTGCGCCGGCGCACGTGCTCGCTGCGCTCCACCCCGGCCAGCCAGGCGACCGTCACCGTGACGACGGCCATCAGCAGTCCCTCGACCGGACCGTGCCGGACTCCGCTGGCCGCGGCCATGCCGGCGCCGGCCAGCGGGCACAGCACCCACCGGACGGCCGGCGAGCGGTGCGTGGCGGCGGTGTACAGCGCGATCATCGCGGGGAAGAATCCGACCGCGCGGGCCATGCCCAGCGTCGTGTGGGCCGCGGTCGCGCCGCCGACCACGATCAGCACCGCGGACGGGAACCGGCGCCGCCAGAACAGCGGCGCCAGCTGCGCCACGGCCAGCGGCGCCGAGACGGCGGTGCCGGAAAGGACGAAGAGCAGCGTGGTCGCGGCGCCCAGGGCCAGGTCCACCAGCGCCGGCGCGTGACCGCGCAGCCGGTCGGCCAGCGGTGACCGGAGCGGAAATGACATGGCTCTGAATACCATGACCGGATGATCCGGCTTGTCATCGTCGACGACCAGGCGCTGGTCCGGGAGGGGCTGAGCCTCATCCTCGGCACCCAGCCGGATCTGCGGGTGGTGGCCGAGCTGCCGGACGGCGCCGCCCTGCTGGACCTGCTGGCCGCCGATCCCGCGGTGGCCGACGTGATCCTGCTGGACCTGTATCTGCCGGGCGCGGACGGCGTACGGATTCTCGGGCAGGTGCGCTCGCGCCTTCCCGGGGTGTCCGCGAAGGTGCTGATGCTGACCACGGTCGGACGGGCGGCGGACGTGCAGCGGGCGCTGGCCGCCGGCGCGGACGGGTTCGTCCTCAAGGACGCCAGCGGCGCGGAACTCGCCGCCGCCGTCCGCGGCGCGCACGCCGGGGTGACCGCGCTGAGCGCGTCCGCCGCCGAGTTGCTGTGGCCGGCGCCCGCCGGAACCGGCGCGGCGGACTCCGGTGCCCGGCTGCGGCTGCTGACCGGACGCGAGCGGGAGGTGCTCGCCCGGCTCGGGCGCGGCATGACCAACCACGACATCGCGCGGGACCTCGCGCTCGCCGAGCGCACGGTCAAGGCCCACGTGAGCAACCTGCTCGCCAAGCTTGCGGTGTCCAGCCGGACCCAGGCCGCGCTGATCGCCCGGGACCTGTCCTAAGGACGTAGACCGGCTAGGTCCTTCGCCGGTTCCGGTGCCCGGCCGGCGCTGGAAGGCTGCTCGGGTGTCCTCCCCGAAACGCGCGCGCCGGCTCCGCCGGCTGCGGATCGCCCTGATCGTCCTCCTGCTCGCGGCCGCCGGGTTGTACGTCGGCAACAGCTCGGCGTTGTGGGGTGCCGAGGGCGGCCGGCCGCTACTGCTGGCGCACCGCGGCATCGCGCAGACCTTCCCGCTGGACGGCGTCGAGGGCGACACCTGCACCGCCACCCGCATCCACCCGCCGGAGCACACCTACCTGGAGAACACCCTGCCGTCGATGCGGGCGGCGTTCGCGGCCGGCGCCGACATGCTCGAGTTCGACGTGCAGGTGACCGCGGACGGCCAGTTGGCCGTGTTCCACGACGCGACGCTGGACTGCCGTACCGACGGCACCGGACGGGTGCGGGACCATCCGCTCGCCGCGCTGCGCCGGCTCGATCTCGGGTACGGCTACACGGCCGACGGCGGCGCCACGTACCCGCTCCGTGGCCGTGGTGCCGGCCTGCTGCCCACCGCCGCCGAGGTGGTCGCCGCGTTCCCGGACCGGGAGTTGCTCGTCGACCTGAAGAACGACGACCCGGCCGAGGGTGAACGGCTCGCCGACTACCTGGCCACCCTGCCCGCGGAGCGGCTGGCCACCATCGCCGTGTACGGCGGGGACGCCGCGGTCGGCGCCGTCCGGGAGCGGCTGCCGCAGATCCGCGCCACCTCGAAGAAGATCATGAAGGACTGCCTGCTGCGCTACCTCGGCACCGGGTGGACCGGCCACGTTCCGGCTGCGTGCCGGCACACCGAGCTGCACCTGCCGCAGCGCTACGGCCGGCTGCTGTGGGGCTGGCCCCATCTCTTCGTCGACCGGATGCGCGCGGCCGACACCCGGGTGGTCCTGGTCGCCGGTGACGGGCCCTGGTCGGAGGGCTTCGACCGGGCCGCGGATCTGGACGCGGTACCGGCGGACTGGTCCGGCTGGCTCTGGACCAACCGGACCGACGTGGTTACGCCGCGACTGCGCGGGTAGCGCTGGCTGTACCAACAGACGCCAGCACAGGGGATCGATGTCGGTAGCTGCGGATCAGAGACTTGTCCCGTCAGCCCGACAGCTACCAGGGAGTCCCCGGTGTCCAGTTCAATCTCAGCGCAGAGCCGGCGTGGTCGGCGTAGCGCCGCCGCAGCGGTGGCCTTGGCAGCTCTTGCCGGTCTGGTCGCGTCCGGCATCGCGGCGGCGCAGCCGGCCGCCGCCGAATCCCGCGACCGCGCCCTCCAGTCAAGGCTGGAGAGCATGGTGAAGGCCGGCCACGCGCCCGGCGTTCTGGCCTCGGTCCGGGACCGCAAGGGCCACATCACCAACTACACCGCCGGCGTCGGCAACCTGCGCACCAAGGCGAAGGTGCCGGTCGACGGCTACGTGCGGATCGCCAGCAACACCAAGATGTACACCGCCGTGGTCGTCCTGCAGCTCGTCGGCGAGGGCCGGATCGGCCTGGACACGCCGGTGGAGGAGTACCTGCCCGGTCTGGTCCGCGGCAAGGGCATCGACGGCCGGAAGATCACCATCCGCCAGTTGCTGCAGCACACCAGTCTCCTGCCGAACTACGACCTCCTGCCGAACGGCATTCTCCAGGACCGGCACACCTTCCGCGAGGACCACGACCTGTTGCAGAGCGGCTTGACGACGGAGGAGCGCCCCGATCCGGGCGTCAAGTTCTCCTACAGCAACACCAACTACATCCTGGCCGGCCTGGTGGTGCAGAAGGTGACCGGCCGCCCGATCGGCGAGGAGATCACCAACCGCATCATCAGGCGCGTCGGCCTGCGGCACACGTACTGGCCCGGCGAGGGCGACCAGACCGTCCGTGGGGCGCACCCGCGCGGATACGTGACCGATCCGGCCACCGACAAGCTGGTCGACATCACCGAGCTGGATCCGTCGATGGCCGGCGCGGCCGGTCGGCTCGTCGCGACCCCGAGTGACGTGAACCGGTTCATGGTGGCGCTTCAGGACGGCCGGCTGCTCAAGGCCCCGCAACTGGCGGAGATGCGCAAGAGCGTTCCGGCCGAGAACGACCTGCTGCCCGGCTGGCGGTACGGGCTGGGAGCCTTCCAGATCCCGCTGAGCTGTGGCGGCAGTGCCTGGGGACACGGTGGCGACATGGACGGCTACCAGAGCCGCACCGGTGTCACCGCCGACGGCCGGGCCGTCACGATCGTGCTGACCCGGGACGAACTCACGTCCCTGGAGGCCCTCAACGATCCGCTGGCCGCCCTGGACGCCGCCCTGTGCGCCGGGAAGCCGTCGCGACGCTAGACCTTCCTCCTCCCCCGAGGCGCGGCCGCCACGGTGCCGGCATCACCGGCACGTGGCGGCCGCGTCGTCTCGCCTCGAGCCGGACTCTAGGTGGGGTCGGGTATTCTCGGATACCAGGCCGAGGGGCGCTGCGACGGGCTCGGCCCGCCACGCTCGGCCGGAACCACGATTCACAAGGGCGCCTCCGATTACGGAGGTGGCCTCTTGAGCAGATCAGCAACGCACCGGGACACGGCGTCGGCACTGCGCGAGCTGTTGAGTGAGCGCATCCTGGTGCTGGACGGCGCCTGGGGCACGATGCTGCAGGGCGCACAGCTCACCAGCGCGGACTTTCACGACGACCGGCTCGTCGACCACTCGCACGATGTCACCGGCGACCCGGATCTGCTCAATCTGACCCGGCCCGACCTCATCCTCGACGTGCACCGGCAGTACCTCGCGGCCGGCGCCGACATCACCACCACCAACACGTTCACGGCGACCAGCATCGGCCAGGCCGACTACGGCCTGGAGTCGCTCGTCCGGGAGATGAACGTGCAGGCCGCCCGGCTGGCCCGGCAGGCCGCCGACGAGTTCGACGGACGGTTCGTGGCCGGCTCGGTGGGCCCGCTGAACGTGACGCTTTCGCTGTCGCCGCGGGTGGAGGACCCGGCGTACCGGGCGGTCACGTTCGACCAGGTGCAGGCCGCGTACGCGGAGCAGATCTCGGCCCTCGCCGAGGGCGGCGTCGATCTGCTGCTGATCGAGACGATCTTCGACACGCTGAACGCGAAGGCGGCCATCGCGGCCGCCCGTGAGGTGGCACCCCACCTGCCGCTCTGGATCTCGGTCACGATCGTGGACCTCAGCGGCCGCACCCTGTCCGGGCAGACCGTGGAGGCGTTCTGGCGCTCGATCGAGCGGGCCCAGCCGTTGGTCGTCGGCGTGAACTGTGCGCTAGGCGCGGCCGAGGCCCGCCCGCACGTCGCGGACCTGGCCCGGATCGCCGACACGTTCGTGGCCTGCCACCCCAACGCCGGCCTGCCGAATGCCTTCGGCGGCTACGACGAGACGCCCGAGCAGACCGCCGGACTGATCGGCGAGTTCGCCGGCTCCGGCATGGTCAACATCGTCGGTGGTTGTTGCGGCACGACGCCCGCGCACATCGCCCGGATCGCCGCCGCGGTGTCCGGCGCGGCGCCCCGGCAGATCGACCCGCCGGCCGTCACCACACGGTTCAGCGGGCTGGAGCCGTTCGCGATCGGCCGGGACACCGGCTTCGTGATGATCGGTGAGCGCACCAACGTCACCGGCTCGGCGAAGTTCCGCCGGCTCATCGAGTCGGACAACTACCAGGCCGCCGTGGACGTCGCCCTGGAACAGGTCCGTGGCGGCGCCAACCTGCTCGACGTGAACATGGATGCCGACCTGCTGGACAGCGAGCAGGCGATGACCACGTTCCTCAACCTGATCGCCACCGAGCCGGAGGTCGCCCGGATCCCGGTGATGATCGACAGCTCGAAATGGTCGGTGCTGGAGGCCGGCCTCAAGTGCGTGCAGGGCAAGTGCGTGGTCAACTCGATCAGCCTGAAGGAGGGTGAGGAGCAGTTCCTCGCCCAGGCCCGGCGGGTCCGGGACTACGGTGCCGGCGTGGTGGTGATGGCCTTCGACGAGCAGGGTCAGGCCGACACCACCGAACGCAAGGTGTCGATCTGCGGCCGGGCGTACGACCTGCTGGTGCAGAAGGCCGGGTTCGCGCCGGAGGACATCATCTTCGACCCGAACGTGCTCGCGGTGGCCACCGGCATCGCCGAACACAACGGGTACGCGAAGGCGTTCATCGACGCCCTTCCGCTGATCAAGCAGCGCTGCCCGGGTGCGCGTACCAGTGGCGGCATCTCGAACCTGTCCTTCTCGTTCCGCGGCAACGACGTGGTCCGCGAGGCGATGCACTCGGCGTTCCTGCTACACGCGGTGCGCGCCGGACTGGACATGGGCATCGTCAACGCCGGCCAGCTCGCGGTCTACGCGGACATCCCGGCCGACCTGCTGGAGCTGGTCGAGGATGTGCTGTTCGACCGCCGCCCGGACGCCACCGACCGGCTGGTGACGTTCGCGTCCACGGTCACCGGTTCCGGCACCAAGCGCGAGGTGGACCTGTCCTGGCGCGAGGCACCGGTCCGCGAGCGGCTGTCGTACGCGCTGGTGCACGGCATCGTCGACTTCATCGAGGAGGACACCGAGGAGGCCCGGCAGGGGCTGGCCCGGCCGCTGGAGGTCATCGAGGGCCCGCTGATGGACGGCATGAAGGTCGTCGGTGACCTGTTCGGTGCCGGCAAGATGTTCCTGCCGCAGGTGGTCAAGAGCGCCCGCGTGATGAAACGCTCGGTGGCGTACCTGGAGCCGTTCATGGAGGCCGAGAAGGAGCAGGCCCGGCTGGACGGCCGGACCCTCAGCGAGAGCGGCCAGGGCAAGATCGTGCTGGCCACGGTCAAGGGCGACGTGCACGACATCGGCAAGAACATCGTCGGCGTGGTCCTGGGCTGCAACAACTACGAGGTCGTCGACCTGGGCGTGATGGTGCCGGCCGGGAAGATCCTGGACACCGCGGTGGCCGAGGGCGCCGACGCGATCGGGCTGTCCGGGCTGATCACGCCGTCGCTGGACGAGATGGTCGCGGTGGGCGCCGAGATGCAGCGCCGGGGACTGAAACTGCCGCTGCTGATCGGTGGGGCGACCACCTCGAAGCAGCACACCGCGGTCCGCATCGCCCCGGCGTACGACGGGACGACCGTGCACGTGCTGGACGCGTCCCGGGTCGTCGGCGTGGTCTCCGACCTGCTCGACTCCGACCGTGCCGAGAAGCTGGACGTGACCAACCGGATCGACCAGCAGCGCCTGCGCGAACAGCACGCCGGCCGGCGTTCGCAGCCGATGCTGACCGTGGCGGAGGCCCGGGCCAACCGCGAGCAGGTGGACTTCGACGGCCTGCCGACCCCGGCGTTCACCGGGCTCCGGACGGTCGAACCGGACCTGACCGAGCTGCGCGAGCTGATCGACTGGCAGTTCCTGTTCCTGGCCTGGGAACTCAAGGGCAAGTTCCCGGCGATCCTGGACCAGCCGGTCGCGCGGGAACTCTACGACGACGCGAACGCGCTGCTCGACGAGATCATCGCGAACGGGTCGTTCCAGGCCCGGGGGGTCTACGGCTTCTGGCCCGCGCACACCGAGGGCGACGACATCGTCCTCGACAACGGGGTGCGGCTGCCCATGCTGCGGCAGCAGACCGTCAAGCCGGCCGGCCGGGCCAACCGCTGCCTGGCCGACTACGTGGCTCCGGCGGGCGACCACCTCGGCGGTTTCGCGGTGGCGATCCACGGCGCGGAGGACCTCGCCGGCCGGTACGAGGCTCAGCAGGACGACTACCGCGCGATCATGGCGAAGGCGCTCGCGGACCGGCTCGCCGAGGCCTTCGCCGAGCACATCCACCTGCGGGCGCGGCGCGACTGGTTCGAACCGGACGCCCAGCCGGACATCGCCGACCTGCACGCGGAACGTTTCCGCGGCATCCGGCCCGCGCTCGGCTACCCGGCCAGCCCGGACCACAGCGAGAAGCGGGAGCTGTTCGACCTGCTGGACGCCACGAAGCTCGGCCTGGGTCTGACCGACTCGTTCGCGATGACACCCGCGGCGAGCGTCAGCGGGCTGATCTTCGCCCACCCGGCGTCGCGATACTTCACCGTCGGCCGGATCGGCAAGGATCAGATCGAGGAGTACGCCGCCCGGCGCGGCCTGAGCGTCGCCGAGGTCGAGCGCTGGCTGCGGCCGAACCTGGCCTACGAGCCGTCGTGACCGGCGGGACGGTCAGCGGGTCGTCAGGTGCCGGAGGAACTCGGCGTTGCTGCCGGTGCCGCGGAGGCGCTCGAGCAGTTGCTGCATGCCCTGCCGGCGGTCCTGACTGCCCATGGCGCGGCGCAGCTGGTAGGTGAGGGCGAGTTCGGTGGCGCCGAGCAGTCCCTCGTCGTGCCGGGTGCCCGAGCCGGCGATGTCGATCGCCGGGTAGGTCCGGCTCTCGGCGAGCGACCGGTCGAGGCGCAGCTCGGCGTTGCCGGTGCTCTTGAACTCCTCGAAGATGACCGTGTCCATCGCGGATCCGGTCTCGACCAGCGCGGTCGCCAGGATGGTCAGCGATCCGCCGTTCTCGATGTTGCGGGCGGCGCCGAGGAACCGCTTCGGCGGGTAGAGCGCGGTCGAGTCGAGCCCGCCGGACATGGTGCGGCCACGGGCCGGCGCGGCCAGGTTGTAGGCCCGGGCCAGCCGGGTGATGGAGTCGAGCAGCAGCACCACGTCGCGGCCCGACTCGACCAGACGCTTGGCGCGTTCGATGGCCAGTTCGGCGACGGCGGTGTGGTCGCTGGGCGGCCGGTCGAACGTGGCCGCGATGACCTCGCCGTGCACCGACCGTTGCATGTCGGTGACCTCCTCCGGCCGCTCGTCGACGAGCAGCACCATGAGGTGGCATTCCGGGTTGTTGCGGTGCACCGCGTTCGCGATCGCCTGCAGGACCATGGTCTTGCCCGCCTTGGGCGGCGCCACGATCAAGGCCCGCTGGCCCTTGCCGATCGGCATGACCAGGTCGATGACCCGGGTCATCAGCACGTTCGGTTCGGTTTCCAGCCGAAGCCGTTCCTGCGGGTAGAGGGCGGTGAGGTCGTAGAGGTCGGTACGGCGTACCGAAGCCCGCGGGTCTCCGCCGTTGATCGTGTCCACCTGCAGCGCGAGCGCGCGCCGGCCGGCCGGGTCGAGACGGGCGGTCCCGGTGAGGTGGTCGCCGCGGCGCAGCCCGTTGGCGCGCACCTGGGCGGTGGTGACGGCGATGTCGTCCGGCCCGGGGAGGTAGCCGTCGGCGCGCAGCCAGGCGCCACCGTCGGCGATGTCGAGCAGGCCGCTCACCGTGACGTCCGGCACCCCGGCGCCGGTGTCGGCAGCCCGGGGAGCACGCGCCGGCGGGCGACGGCGGGGTGCTTGTCGCGTGGCCGCCGAGCGGCGCACGTCGAGATCGGTCAAGGGTTTCTCCTTACCAGGAACTGTCCGCCGGGCGCGCTGCCGCAGCCGGGCGGGACGAACCGCCGCTGAGGGCGGAAGAGACGCGGGATGCGTCGGCAGACGACCACTGGGGGTCGAGTGAAGAACCCGGGCCCGCGGGCGATAGTGGCGCCTACAGCAAGGGCCGGGTTGTCCCCACGCTAGCGCGTCCGGCCGTAACTCACAATGACCACGCCCTACTTGTGGTTCACGCCGCGCATCAGCGCCAGGACCGCGCGGTTCAGCGGCACCGGCACGTCCCGGGCGTCGCCGAGCCGGACCACGGCACCGGTGATCAGCTCGTGTTCGGTGGCGCGCCCGGCGAGCCGGTCGTACAGCATGGAGGTGCCGTCGCCGGGCGCGAACCCGTCGTAGATCTCCAGCGTCCGGTCCACATCCTCGGCGGTCAGCCGGGCCCCGTCGCGGGCACCGACCCCGACCGCCTCCTGCAGCAGGGCGCGGGTGAGCGCCCGGACCGACGGGTCGTGCTGGATCACCGACATGCGCTGCAGGGTGAGCGAGGTGATCGGGTTCGCGGCCACGTTGGTGAGCAGCTTGCGCCAGGCGGCGGTGCGGAAGTCGGCGACCTGCTCCACCTCGAGCGACGAGCCGGCCAGCAGCGCCGCGAACCGCGGACCGGGCTCCGCACGGGCGGGCCGGACCGGCACCGCGGCCGGTGGCACCTCTGCCTGCGGCGGGGCCGTGAATCCGGAGCGGTGCTCGGCCGGGGCGGTGTCCGGGTGGCCCGGCACCGTGAGACGGGCGCCCTGGCGGTGCAGGACGTGCCCGGGCTCGAGCATCTCGGCGGCCACGTAGACCAGCGCGGGCAGCAGGGCGGTGCCGGCCGGCAGCAGCGGGCGTACCCGGTCGGCGTGGTCGACGCCGTTCTGCAGCACGACCACCGTGGTGTCCGGCCCGATCAGGCCGTCGAACCAGGCCGCCGCGCCGGGCACGTCCTGCGCCTTGGTGGCCAGCAGGACCCAGTCGGCCTCGGTCGCCTCGCCCGGGTCGACCAGCACCGGCACGCCCAGTTCCCGGATGCCGTCGGCGCGCTCGACGACCAGCCGGGGCGGGCGGCGGCGGGCGCAGAGCACGACGTCGTGGCCGGCGTCGTGGGCCGCCGCGGCGACCACCGTGCCGACCGCGCCGGCACCGATGACCGCGACGCGGGTTCGTGGGGTGGACATGCGCTCGCCTCCATAGGTGAGAAAATCTTCTCACTTAGCAGTGTGCGGTTCGCGCTTTTCGATCTTGTTTCGGCATCGCGAAGACGACATGACTCCCGGCGGTACGCAGAATCCGCGCATGCCGCCGCCGACAGGACGTGCCGGGGCGGGACCCCGGCGCAGTGACGCCCGGCAACGACGTTCCGCCCTGCTCGCCGCGGTCGGTGAGCTGATCGCCGAGCGGGGCACCGAGTTCCCGCTCACCGAGGCCGCCGAACGGGCCGGCATCTCCACCGCCACCGCGTACCGGAACTTCCCGGACAGCGGCAGCGCCGTCGACGCGTACTTCGCGGAGCTCATGGGCGACCTGCTGGAGGCGTTCGCCGGACTGCCGGCCGACGACGACCCGATCGCCGACATCCGCCGGCACTGCCAGGTCTGGGTGGCGCAGGCGACCCGCTGGGGCGCGGCCGCGGTGCACATGCGCTCGCCCCGCGGGCTGCTCGCCCCCTCTTCGACGAACGGGTGGTCATCGACCTCACCGGCACGCTCGGCTGGAGTACGGCGACCGCCGCCGACCATCTCACCGAGGCGCTGCTGCGTACGCTCGGCGCCTGAGCGTCCCGAACCGGTCAGCCGACCTTCGCCAGCAGGTCGAGCACCGCGTCGGTGAACGCACCGGGCCGCTCCATGGCGGGCATGTGCCCGGCGCCGTCGATCCGCACCAGCGCGCACCCGGGCACCGCGGCCGCGAAGCGCTCCACCATCGCCACGTGATCGGTGACGTCCAGGGCGCCGTAGATGCCCATCGCCGGCACTCCGATCTCGCCCAGCCGTTCCCACGAGCCCGGCACGTGGGTGGGTGCCACCGCCTCCGGGCGAACATGGTTGGTCACCGTCGCGGTGAGCATCTCGCGGCAGCGGGCCAGGACGTCCGGGTCCACCTGGTCCGCCGTGCGGTCCGGGCCGACCACCAGCACCTGCAGGTACAGCTCCATCCAGGTCGCCGCGTCCATCCGCTGCTGAGCCTCGGCCATCCGGCGCTGCAGGTCGAGGATCCAGGGATCGGTGAAGACGGACTCGTTCGTGCCGGCCCCGGACACCACCAGACCGGACACCAGACGCGGGTACTCCAGGGCGGTGTCGGTGGCGGCGCCCGCACCCATCGACACGCCGACCAGCGTGGCCCGCCGTACGCCGAGGTGATCCAGCAGCTCGGCGATGTCGTCGCACTGCCGGAACGGCTCGGTCGGGGTCGGCGAGCGGCCGTGGCCACGGGCGTCCACCCGGATCACCCGGTGCGTCGCGGACAGGGCCGGCACCTGGTCGTCCCAGCTGCGCAGGTCCATCCCGCCGGCGTGCAGGAGCACGACGGCGTCGCCGGTGCCCGCCTCCTCGTAGTGGATCATCGGACCTCCTCCCCCGGCCGCGGGCCGGGCGTGGACCAGCCGTGGTCGTCGCCGGGACGACGGGCCAGGTCGCGGGTGTGTGCGGTGAGTGCCGAGATCACCCGTACGCAGGCGGCGATGTCCCGCGGGTCCAGCCGGTCGGCCAACTGCGCCAGGCCGGCCAGCTCCCGGTCGTGGATCTCGGTGAAGACGCGCCGCCCGGCGTCGGTCAGCTCGGCGAGCCGGGAGCGACGGTGCGCCGGGTTGGTCACGAAGCGCAGATAACCCAGCTCGGCGGCGGCGTCGGCCAGGCGCTGCACGACCTGCCGGGGCAGCCACAGCGAACGGGCCACCTGCGGCACCGTCTGCGGACCGTCCGCGAGCCGTTCGAGGACGGCCCGCATCGGCATCGTGACCTCGTGCTCGGCCAGCGCATCGGCGGCCACCTTGGCCGAATACTGATGCAGCGGCCGGACGTGCCGCAGCACCTCGTAGAGATCCTCCGCTCCTCGCGTCATGACACCAATGGTGTCGTATTGACACCGGGAGTGTCAACGTCGGAGAGCCACGAGCATGGCGGCGACCCTCTAGATTGGATTTCAACGCAACGATGTACATCGATCCCGGAACGAGGTGGTACCGATGACTGATCAGCCGTCCACCGTGGACCACCCGTGGGACGCGAAGCTGGACACCTCGGTGCCGCATTCCGCCCGGGTGTGGAACTACTGGCTGGGCGGCAAGGACAACTTCGCGGTCGACCGGGCGGTGGGCGACCAGGTCCGCGCGATCTACCCGGAGATCGTCGAGATCGCCCGCGCCTCCCGGGCGTTCCTGGTGCGGTCCGTGCGGTTCCTGGCCGGCGAGGCGGGGGTGCACCAGTTCCTCGACATCGGCACCGGCCTGCCCACCGCCGGCAACACCCACGAGGTCGCCCAGGCAGTGGTCCCGACGGCCCGGGTGGTGTATGTCGACAACGACCCGCTGGTGCTGGCCCACGCCCGGGCGCTGCTGTCCGGCAGCCGCGAGGGCGTCACCGACTACGTCGACGCGGACGTCCGGGACACCGCGACGATCCTGCGCGAGGCCGCCCGCTCGCTCGACCTCGACCGGCCGGTCGCGGTCATGATGCTCGGCGTGCTGGGCAACGTCCTGGACACCGACGAGGCCGGTGCCGTGGTGTCGCGACTGGTGGCGGCCATTGCGCAGGGCAGCTACCTGGTGGTCAACGACGGCACCGACACGGACGCGGCCGGCGTGGAGAGCGTCCGGGTGCGCAGCGACGCCGGCGACCCGTACCGTCTGCGCAGCCCGGCGGTGATCGCCCGGTTCTTCGACGGCCTGGACCTGGTCGAGCCGGGCGTGGTGTCCACACCGCACTGGCGGCCGGACCCGCACGCCGAGCCGGTCAAGCCGCTCAGCGTGGCCTGCGGCGTGGCGCGCAAGCGCTGATCGAGGCCGGGGCCGGCCGGCGGGCTCGCGCCGGCCGCCTCGGCGCACGGCCTGAGGACCGGGTCTGCCGCCCGCCGATGGGGGAAGCGGCGGACGGCAGACGTACGGTCGGTCAGGCGGTCGTGCCGGTGACCGAGCTGCCCGACCTGGTCACGTAGTAGGTCACCACCGCGCCACTCCAGAAGTGGAACCTCAGCGTCACCCGGGCGCCGTCGTTCACCTCGGCGAAGAACGCCGGCGTCAGGGTGATCGCGTTTCCGGCGTAGTCCGGCTTGAACGTCACGTCGAACTCCTTGAACGGCGTCCAGTTGTGCGGGCCGGCGTTGCTGCCGTCCGCGTAGGTGGCCTCCATCGTGGCCAGTCGGTCGCCGCGGAACTGGGCCGGTACGGCGAACCCGCCGGTGGTGCCGGTCGCGTTGGACAGGATCGGGGTGTCGTACGTGACGATGTCGATCCGCCACGGCACACCGGCCGAGAAGTGTGCGGTCAGCGTCGCGTTCACGCCGTACGGTCGGGATCCGGTCAGTCGGGTGAGTGCCGCGGCGGTCAGCGTGAGCTGATCGCCGGAGACCGTGTAGTCGGTGCCCCGCACCAGGTCGGTGCTGCCCTGCCGCAGCGCCGTGAAGGTCAGCCCGTTCGGGTTCAGCGTGAGCGTCCGGCTGGTGATCGGGGACGCCTTCGGGTGGAACACCAGGTCCGACGAGGCGGTGCCGGAGCGGGTGGTCCAGCTCGACCTGATCTGCGCGATGAGTTCCGGGTCGCTCCACTGCAGCGAGGTACGACCGAAGTGCTGCCCGTTGTCCCAGAGCATCGTGGTGATCTTCCGGGTTCGGGCGTGGTGGCCGAAGAACTCGAAGAACTTGAGCTTCTCGCCCTGCTCGATGGTGCCGGTGTGCCGGTCGAAGCCGAGCAGGCCGTACTCGCCGATGATCACCGGGATGCCGCGGGCGATGAACGTGTGGTACACCCGGTCGAACGCGTCGGTCAGGTCCTTCTGCGCGGTGGCGTCGAAGCGGGTGCCGCCGGCCACGTTGACGCTGAACGGCCAGTAGCCGTAGTAGTGCACGGTGGCGATGAGGTTGGGGTCGTTCATCGCGGTGAAGGTGGCGGCCAGTTCGTCGAGGCGGGCCTGGTCGGCCGAGGTGTGCAGGGTGGGCAGCACCAGCAGGCGGGTGGCGTTGGCCCCGCCGGAGTTGCGGACGATGGTACGGAACGACGTGTTGAGCTCGTTGAGCAGCTGAGCGTTCTGCGCGTCGCCGGAGCTGTTGGTGAACTGCGGCTCGTTGACACTCTCGAAGATCAGCCGGGACGAGTGGTTGCGGAACGTGCCGGCCAGCTGGGTCCAGGTGGCGTTGTAGCGGTTCAGCACCGTGGTCCGGTCGGCCGGCATGGTGTTGATCCACTGCCACGAGTCGTGATGCATGTTGATCATCACGTGGAACCCGTCGGCCACCGCCCAGTCCACCACCTCGCGGACCCGGTTCAGGTAGGCCGCGTCGATCGGGTAGTCCGGCGCCGAGCCCTGGTGCTGACCCCAGGTGACCGGGATGCGGATGCTCTTGAAGCCCTGCGCCCGGATGCCGTCGAGCAGCGCCTCGGTGATCCGCGGGTTGCCCCACGACGTCTCGTCCGCGCCGGTGGCGTCGAGCGAGTTGCCCAGGTTCCAGCCCGGCTGCATCGCGGCCACGATGTCCATCGCGTTGCTGCCCGCGGGCGGCGGGGTGGACGGCGACGTGCTCGGTGCCGGACCCGGGCCGCCGACGCTGCCGGTGCACGCCACGTCGTTCAGCGTGAAGCCGGTGGGTGCGGTGTTGCGCCCGGTCCAGCTGCCGTTGAAGCCGAACGACACGGTGCCGTTGGTGGCGATGGCCGCGTTGTACGAGGCGTTCGCCGCGGTGACCGCGTCGCCGGACGAGGTGACGGTCGCGTTCCATGCCTGGGTGACCCGCTGGCCGTCGGGGAACGCCCAGCCCAGGCGCCAGCCGTTGACCGGGTCGCCGAGGTTGGTCACGGTCACGTTCGCGTTGAAGCCACCGGACCATTGGTTGGCGATCGCGTACGACACCCGGCAGCCCGCCGCGGCGTGGGCGCTGGTCGCGGTGACCACGCCCACGCCGGCAAGGAGCGTGGCGACGCCGGCGGCGAGGAAACCGGCCCTTCGGACTCTGCTCGGTGGACCGGCCATGACGCTCCTCAGGTCGGGGTGCACCTGGTCTCATGACGGCGACAGACATCCGGACAGCACGCAGACCAGGCGGTTGGCCTCCGCAGATTAAGTCTGGAGTCTAAACTATGTCAATCGATGGACATGCCTCTCAGCCGGCCGTCACAAAGCTGGCCACCGCGCGGGTGAACGCCTCCGGCTGCTCCAGATGCGGGAAGTGGCCGCTGCCCTCGAACTCCACCAGTTCCGCACCGGCGATGCCCCGGTGCAGTTCCCCGGCCCAGCGCGGGCTGCAGATGAAGTCGTGGCGCCCGACCAGGATCAGCGTGCGGGCCGCGATGTCGGCCAGCCGCGCCCGGACGTCGAACGTCCCGTTCCACTCGCTCTCCACCAGGTACCCGCGGACCGCGTCACGCATCGGGAGCCACTCCTCCTCCCGCGCCCAGTAATCGGCGAAATAGGCCGGGAGCGCCTGCTGCAGGCACGCGGTGAACGCCTCGTCGGTCGGCTCGTGGCCGGCGAACAGGGCGTCCCGGGCCGCCGCCATCTGCGGGCGGTCACTGAACCGCTCCACCATCGCGTCCAGGTTGTCCTTGAGGTCGGCACCCCATTCCGGCCCGGTGTACGCCGACGTGGAGTAGAGCACCAGACCGGCGGTCCGCTCCGGGTGGTCCAGGGCGTACTGCAGGGCCACGAACCCGCCGTGCGAGTGGCCGACCACGTGCACGGCCGGCACGCCGAGTGCCTCCACCACGCCGTGCAGATGCCGGACGTACCGCTCGATCGTGTATCCGGCCGGGTGGGTGGGCAGCCGCCCGGAATCGGAGGTGCCGACCGGCTCCAGATACACCGCGGTCAGGTGCTCCTCGAGAGCGGGCATACGCAGGTAGCGCCAGTCGATGCCGGGTCCGCCGGAGTGGAAGACCGCGATCGGTCCGGAGCCGGTGACGTGGTAGACCTGCTGTACCCCGTCCACGGTGATCTCGTGCCGGCCATGTGTCAGAGAGGTAGTCACCGCGTCACGGTACAGATCCCGGTCGAGGACCGGGCGGCGTCAGCGGCTCGCCTCGGCCCGCTGGATCAGCGCCCGGATGAGCGACGCCAGCTCACCGGCCCGCGGACGGGCCGACGCCGACGCCGCGACGGACTCGACCTGCACGGGCGCCGCCGCGCTGGGCGGCACGAACGCGGCCACCGAGGCCGACGGTGCCGGTCCGGGGATGACGAGCACCGAGCCGGCCGCGGCCACACCGCCGGCGGCGATGAGGACGGGGAATCGCCATGAGCTCTGCACAAACGTGAACCCTAGGCGAGGGTTGTGAGGAACCTGTCAGCGCGTCAGGGGTGGACGGTCCAGTCCTGGACGTCGATCTGACTGCCGCCGTACCGCGGGGCGAAGATGCTCAGCGTGCCGGACGTGCGCAGGCGCTCGTGGTCGATCAGCGGATCGGAGAAGTAGATCGGCTCGGAAGTATGGCGCAACGTCCAGTCCGACCATCGGGACGCCTTCGACGCGGTCTCGATGTGCAGCTCGCGGGTGGCGGAGTCGCCGCTGGCCACGTACAGGTTGTCGGCGGCGTCGACGCCGATGTCACCGCGGCTCGAACGTTCCCGGAACGGCGTGTAGGTCTGGTGCCACGCCTTCGTCTGCTTGTCCCGCCAGTAGTGCACCAGCACCGCGTTCTCCCGGGCCGCGGTGAAGTCCGGGTTGTCCGGCGCGCCCGCCGGCAGGTGCGAGGCGAGTACGTGCACCACCCCGTCCGCGCCGACCACCTGGGATTCCTGGTTGATCAGCCCGCGGTTCTGGCCGATCGCCCACACCCGTAGCCCGGCCGCGTCCGAGCGCAGCGGGCTGCTGCCGGTGGTGGCGATGACCGATCCGGCGTTGTTCCGCCAGGTGCGGCCGTGATCCCGGCTGTACGCGTAGTACAGATCGTGGTTGGTGCTGGCGTTCGGTGTCTCCCGCACGGTCCATGTGACGTGCAGCAGGCCGGTGGTGTCGTACTCGATGCCGAACAGGTACGGGTTGTTGTCGGCGGTCGTGCCGTCGAGGAACCGGCCGACCGACGTCCACCGGCCGCCGGCGTACTCGAACAACGCCTCGTCGCCGGCTCCGCTGGTCCCGGTGCGGAGGGCCAGCTGCAACCGGCCGTCCGGGGCCCGGAAGAACTGCGGGTAGGTCAGCGCCGGCAGTGCCGCCCCGGTGAGCGTGGTCTGCACGGCACCGAAGCTGGCCGGGGTCCAGGCGGCGCTGTCCGGCGCGCCGGCCAGCCCGGTCACCGACCGGCGGTAGCGCAGCGCCGAGGAGTGCATGTCGAACGCCAGGTGCAGGGTGCCGTCCTGGCCGGAGATGCCGATGCTGATGGTGTTGTGCGAGTCCGTCGACGTGGTCAGGTAGTCGGTGAGCCGCAGGTTCTGCCAGGCCCCGGAGGGCACCTTGCGCCGGGACAGGTTGACGTAGCCGCTCTGGTCCCAGAACGCCGCGTACTGCCAGCCGGCGTACGTGGTGATGCCGTCCTGCTGGAACGACTCGCCGTTCATGTAGCCGGTGTAGGTGAGCGCGGTGCGGCCGGTCGTGGTCAGCACGGTGGTGGTGACCGGCGTGACGGTCGGCGCGGCGGCCAGGGCTACGACGAGGGCGGTCCGGAGCAGCAGCATCCCGCCATGCTCGCGCCGACAATCGACATACGTCAATGCCATCCGTGGTCGAAGATCGGGTACCGGTCGGCCGTACCGGTGACCTCCGGGTCGGCCAGGCCGGAGCCGTGGAAGACCGCGGCGTCCGAGCCGAGCGGCCCGTCGTCGTCCTGCTCCTCCGCCCACGGAGGCGCCCACTCGATGCGGAAGGCGTGCCGGACGTGCCGGACCACGGCGTCGGCGACGCCACAGACGTCGGCCAGGCCGATCGTCTCGGCACGCAAGGCGAGCTGACCGTGCAACTCGCAGGCGACCGCGTTGCGCAGGCGAACCAGGTCGGCGGGGAGGTCGCCGTCCGATTCAGTACTCATGCTCGTCACGCTCGGCTTCCGGCCGACCGCCGTCAATGTCCGGGTTAGTTATCCCACAGATCGTCCCTGGTCCTAGGGCTCCGGGGCGATCAGGTGGTCATCGGCGGCGTCCCGCACGGTGATCGCCTCCACCGGGCAGGACTCCGCCGCGTCGACCGCCGCGCCCGTCGGCGGCACCGGCGCCGGCGTGGCCACCGAGACGCCGCCGACCAGCGTGAACTGGTCGGGGTCGAGGCCGGCGCAGATGCCGGAACCGATGCACAGGTCCCGGTCGACGTGCAGACGCCACCGGGTTTCCGGCGCGGTCACCAGGCCACCGGCAGGGCACGCAGGCCGCGGACCAGCAGACCGGACTTCCACGGCAGTTCCTCGGCGTCGACCGCCAGGTGCACCTCCGGCAGGCGGTCGAGCAGGGTACGCAGGGCGACCTGCAGTTCCATCCGGGCGAGCTGGGCGCCGACGCAGTGGTGCACGCCGTGCCCGAAGCCGACGTGCGGGTTGGCACCGCGGGCGAAGTCGAGTTCGTCCGGATCGTCGAAGACCTCGGCGTCCCGGTTCGCCGAGGAGAGCGCGGCGATCACCGGCTCGCCGGCCCGGATGTGGACGCCGCCGAGCTCCAGGTCCTCGGTGGCGTACCGGGCGAATGCCGCGGCCGCGCCGAGCGGGACGTAGCGCAGCAGTTCCTCCACCGCGTCCGGGATCAGTTCGGGGTCGGCACGCAGCTGCGCGAGCCGGTCCGGGTGGGTGAGCAGGACGTACATGAAGTTGGAGATCTGGGTGACCGTGGTCTCGTGGCCGGCGGCGAGCAGCCCGGCGGCCAGCTCGACCATCTCCTGCTCGGTGAGCCGGTCGTTGTCGGTGTCCCGGACCTCGACCAGCGCCCCGATCAGGTCGTCGGTGGGCGTGACGCGGCGCTGCGCGATCAGGCCGGCCATGTACCCGTGCAGGTTCGCCAGGTACTCCTGGATCTGTTCCGGACTCAGCGACGTGGTCGACACGATCGCCTCGGACCAGGTGCGGAACAGGCCCTGATCGGTGTGCGGCACGCCGAGCAACCGGCAGATCACCATGATCGGCAACGGGGTGCTGAACCGTTCGACCAGGTCGGCCGACTGCCCCGCGGCGACCATCTGGTCGATCAGATCGTTCGCGATGGCGGTCGCTTCCGGGCGTAACGTCTCGATCCGGCGGGCGGTGAAGGCCTTGGCGATCAGCCGCCGCAGGCGGCTGTGGTCCGGCGGGTCCATGGCCAGGATGCCGGTGCCGATCTGCCGGTGCGTGGTGCGTGGTTCGTCCCGCCCGACGCTGGCGGCCCGGCTGAACCGCGGGTCCCCGAGGACCACCTTCACGTCGGCATGGCGGGTGGCCAGCCAGGCCGGTTCGCCGAACGGCAGCTGAACCCGGGTCACGGGTTCCTGCCGGCGCAGCTCCGCGTAGGCGGAGTGCAGATTGAGCCGGTCGGGTTCGCCGAACGGGTACGGCCGTGCGGTGCCCACCTGCGTGTCCGTCATCGCCGCGCTCCTACCGTTGAGGACCATCGGGGTGTGCACTCGATGTAGTGCACCAGACACGAATAGTAGATTGATGACCGTCGACGGATCTACTTACCGATCTCGCTGATCTCGGCGAACGGGCGGTTCCGGTCGGCCCACCACACCGCGTGGATGACGAAGCTGTGGTTCACCTCGTTGAAGTACACCGCCAGGTTGTCCGGGGTGTTCTGCACCGTGGCCACCGAGAAGCCGTCGTTCGGGGTGGCGGTCACCAGCTCGACCTTGCCCTCGGTCATCCGGATCACCGTGGTGCCACCGTCGACCCGGAACGAGCGGACGTACGTCTTGTCGCCGTCGCCGTCCTCCGTGACGGTCCAGCCGTCCTCGGTGGTGGTGGCCGCGGACGGCGTGGACGACGGGCGCGGCGGGGCGGTCGTCGGCTTGCGCGTCCGGCTCCGCGACTCGGACGGCGACGGGGTACGCCCGGACCGCGGCGACTCGGACCGCGGCACCGACGGCGCGGGGCCGGACGTGGCGCTCGGCACCGGCACCGGCGCGACCGCACCGGAGTCCCGCAGTTGCTCCACCGAGCCGAGCGCGCTCTCGTCCGCCGTGGCCGTACGCAGCACCGGCAGCATCGCCACCGAGGCCAGCGCCACGCTGGTCAGCGTGGCAGCGCACCAGCCGAGCAGCGGAAACCATTGCCGGGGAGATCGCACGTGGCCATCGTCTCACCTGACCTTAGGGTTGTCCCATGGCGCTGATCATGCTGGTCGAGGACGACCGCAACATCACCTTGGCGCTGACCCGCGCGCTGACCGACGCCGGGCACGTGGTGCGGCCGGTGGGCCAGGCCGGCGAGGCGCTCAAGATCCTCACCGCGGAACGGCCGGACCTGATCATCCTGGACCTCGGCCTGCCCGACATCGACGGCACCGACGCCTTACGGATGATGCGCAGCGTGTCCGACGTACCGGTGATCGTGGCCACCGCCCGGCGCGCCGAGGCGGACATCATCACGCTGCTCGGCGCGGGCGCGGACGACTACGTGACCAAGCCGTTCTCCAGCGGTCACATCCTGGCCCGGATCGCCGCGGTGCTGCGGCGCACCCGGACCGCGGCCGAGACGGCGCCGAACGTCATCACGGTCGGTGAGCTGACGATCAGTCCGCGGCAGCGGAAGGCCACGCTGCACGGCGAGCCGCTGCAGCTCACCCGGCGGGAGTTCGACGTGCTGACCTATCTCGCCGAGCGGGTCGGGCAGGTGGTCAGCCGCCGGGAACTGCTCACCGAGGTGTGGAACCAGGTCCGCATCGGCGAGGAACAGACGATCGACGTGCACATCTCCTGGCTGCGCCGCAAGCTCGGCGAGACGGCCGCGGCACCGAGGTTCCTGCACACCGTCCGGGGCGTCGGCGTGATGATGGTCGACCCGCGGTGAGATCGGAGCTGAACCGGCTGGCGCTGGCCATCACCTCGATGGTGGCCCTGGCCTTCCTGGTGCCGCTGGTCTTCGCGACCCGCCAGATCGCCCACGACCGGGCCATCTCCGACGCCCGGCAGCAGGCCACCGCGATCGTGGCGGCGCTGGCCGTGAACCCCGACCCGCAGCTGCTGAACAGCGCGATCGCCAGCACGGTGGCCGGCAGCACCGGCCGCCTGGCGGTCCACCTGCCGGATGTCACACCGGTCGGCGCCACCCACGTGACCGGCGAGGACGTCGCGCTGGCCACCCGCTACCGCCGCCCGGTGACCGCGCCCGCCGCCGGGGGGCTGGCCTATCTGCAGCCGAGCGTGCTCAGTGACGGACGCGCGGTGGTGATCGAGGTGTTCGTCCCGGACGACCAGATGCGGCGCGGCGTGTGGTCGGCCTGGCTGGCGCTGGGCGGGCTGGCGATCGTGCTGGTGGCCGGCTCGGTGCTGTTCGCCGACCGGCTGGGCGGCCGGCTGGTCCGGGCCACCCGGGACCTGGCCGGCTCCACCCGCCGGCTCGGCGCCGGCGACCTCACCGTGCGGGTGGAACCGTCCGGCCCCCGGGAGTTGCAGGAGGCGGCGAGCGCGTTCAACGCCATGGCCGACGACCTGCGCCGGCTGCTGGACGCGGAGCGGGAACTCGCCGCCGATCTGTCGCACCGGTTGCGTACCCCGCTCACCGCCCTGCGGCTGGACGCGGAGACCATGCCGCCGGGGCCGATCGCCGACCGGATGCGGCAGGCCTGCGACATGCTCGACGAGGAACTCGAGGGCATCATCGCGGGCGCCCGGCTCGGCGTCGAGGCGCGCGGCGCACAGCGGTCCGACCTGGTGGAGGTGCTGGCCGACCGGCTGGCGTTCTGGTCGGCGCTGGCCGAGGACCAGCAACGGCCGTGGCAGGTCGTGGGCGGTGACGAGCCGGTGCCGGTACCGGTGCCGCGCAGCGAACTGATCCTGGCGGTGGACGCGTTGCTCGGCAACGTGTTCGCGCACACCCCGGACGGGGTGGCCTTCCGGGTCACGGTCTCGGCGGCCGGCCTGCTCGTCGACGACGCCGGGCCGGGCATCGCCGACCCCGCCGCCGCGGTGCGGCGCGGGGTGAGCGGGGCCGGTTCGTCCGGGCTCGGGCTGGATATCGTGCGCCGGGTCGCCGAGGTGGCCGGCGGACGGCTGGAGATCAGCCGGGGGCCACTCGGCGGTGCCCGGATCGCGATGTGGCTGCCCGTACCCGAGGTGGTCCCCGCCGTGGCCGACCACCGGCCGGGAGAGACCGGCCGGCGCCGGCGCGGCCGCACACCTTCATGAGCCTTTCCGATTCTTTTAAGGCTCCTTTATGAACCGCGTGGCTACGGTCTCCGTCGTCAAAGTAAATCGGACGACACGTAGGGAGATCCACAATGCGTAGATCCATCGCATATCCCCTGGTCGTACTCGGGGCTGTCGGATCCACGCTGGCCGTCATGTCGCCGGCCCAGGCCCACGGATACGTCTCCACGCCGCCGAGCCGGCAGGCCCTCTGCGCCTCCGGGGACGTGAAGAACTGCGGCCCGATCGAGTTCGAGCCGCAGAGCGTCGAAGGCCGCAAGGGCCTCCGCTCCTGCGACGGCGGCAACGCCCCGTTCTCACCGCTGGCGGACGACAACCGCAACTGGCCGGCCACCGCGGTCGGCAACAAGGTCACCTTCAGCTGGGTGAAGCGGGCCCGGCACCGCACTCTGAACTGGGAATACTCCATCGGCGGCAAGATCATCGCCACCGTGCCGGGCAACAACGCGCAGCCGGACTCGGTGGTCAACCACGAGATCGACCTGAGCGGTTTCCGTGGCCGGCAGACCGTGCTGGCGGTCTGGAACATCGGCGACACCCCGATGGCCTTCTACAACTGCGTCGACCTGAACATCGGCGGTGGCGGCGGCAACGACTCCCGGCCGCCCGTGGCGGAGGTCAAGCCGCCGGTCGAAGAGGTCAAGCCCCCGGTCGAAGAGGTCGAGCCGCCGGTGCAGGAGGTCAACCCGCCCGCGCAGGCCGCCCCGGCGCCCGAGGCCGCGGCACCGGAGGAGGAGCAGGGTAAGTCCGGTACGGAGTGGGCCCGCAACACCGCCTACCGCACCGGTGACGTGGTGACCTACCAGGGCGCCCGCTACACCTGCCGCCAGTCGCACACGTCGCTGGTCACCTGGGAGCCGTCGATCTACACGCTCGCCCTGTGGATGCCGGTGTGAGGCGCCGGTACGCCGCGGTCCTGATCGCCGCCGCGCTGTTCACCGGCGCCTGCGGTACCGAGCCGGAGCCGCCGACCGAGAAGGTGGCCGTGCAGGCGGTGGTCCAGGCCGAGGGCGAGCACAACGACACCGACGTCATGTACCTGCAGATGATGATCGCGCACCACGAGCAGGGTCTGCAGATGGTCCGGCTGGCCGCCAAGCGTGCCCAGCGGTCCGACGTACGCACCATGGCCGCGGCGGTCGACGCGGTCCAGTCCGACGAGGTCACGATGATGAAGGCGTGGCTGACGAAGTGGTCCGCGCCGACCACGGTGGACCACGCTCCGGACGCGCACGCCGACCACGGCGGGCTCCCGGCGACCGGCCCCAACGAGATCGCGGCGCTGCGCAAGGCGAAGGGACCGGCCGTCGACACGACGTTCCTCAACCTGTTCCTCGCCCACCAGCACAGCGCGGTGGAGATGGCCGGGACCGAGACCACGGGCGGCAAGAACGCCGAGGTCAAGGCGCTGGCGCAGCGGATCCGCGACTCCCGCACCGACCAGATCAAGCAGATGCTCAACCTGCTCAACGGCTGACCGAGGTACCGCAGGCACTACTTCGGGTTTCCAGGAGCGGGGATCGATCATGGCGCTCGCGAGCGGGAAGCTCTAGGTATCACATCCGCAGCGTTACGCGAGGAGCCTCCGATGCCGAAGACCCGTACCGCCGACGCCACGTCGCCCGCCCGCTCCCCGCGGCGCCGTCGAGTGGTCGTGACTCTCGCGACCCTCGGCGGTGTCGCGCTGACCGGCGCCCTGACGGTGCCCGCGGCCCACGCGCAGCTCACCCCCAAGCATCGTCCGGACGCTGTCCAACAAAGCGTGGACCGGCTGGTCTCGGTGGACAAGTTCCCCGGCGTGATGGCCTCGGTGCGCCAGGCCGACGGCCGGGTGCGCAACTACACGGCCGGCGTCGCCGACCTGAAGACGCGGGCGAAGATGCCGGTCGACGGCCGGGTCCGCATCGCCAGCAACACCAAGATGTTCACCGCCACCGTGGTGCTCCAGCTCGTCGGCGAAGGCAAGGTCAAGCTGGACGAGCCGGTCGAGACGTACCTGCCGGGCGTGGTCCGCGGCGACGGCATCGACGGCCGGAAGATCACCGTCCGCCACCTGCTGCAGCAGACCAGCGGTCTGGAGGACTACGACGACGGCATGATCGGCGACGACTTCGTCGGTGCGCTCAAGCGCTACTACGAGCCGTACGACCTGCTGGACATCGCGTTCGCGATCAAGCCGAAGTCCCAGCCCGGTGAGAAGTTCCTGTACAGCAACACCAACTACGTGCTGGCCGGCCTGGTCGCGCAGAAGGCGAGCGGACGCCCGATCGGCGAGCTGATCACCAAGCGCATCATCGAGCCGCTGGGCCTGCGCCACACGTACTGGCCGGCCGAGGGCGACATGACGATCCGCGGCACCCACCCCCGCGGCTACGTCCCGCCGATGAACGGCAGCCCGGCCATCGACATCACCGAGACCGACACCTCCGGTGGCTGGGCCGCCGGTGCCCTGACCGGCACGCCGAGCGACCTGAACCGGTTCCTGGCCGCCCTGCTCGGCGGCAAGCTGCTCAAGCCGGCCCAGCTCAAGGAGATGAAGAAGACGGTCGACGCGCCCGGCTTCGACACCGTCGGCGGCTCCCGGTACGGCCTCGGCATCGCGACGTTCAAGCTCAGCTGCGGCGGGGTCGCCTGGACCCACGGCGGCACCGCCCCCGGCTACATCACCGCGGCCGGCGTGACCGCGGCCGGCAAGGCGGCGACCGTCGCCACGAACTCGCTGTACCCGTCCGAGGAATCCCCCAAGCACGTGGAGCAGTCGCTGGACACCGCGCTCTGCCGCTGACCGGTCCACCGATCCGGCCACGGGCCGCCTGCCGCTCCGGCGCAGGCGGCCCGCCCGCGTTCTCGGGAAGGATGGCACGTCGGATCGGGTATGCGACGCGGCGGCCGGTTCAGATCAAGGCCGGCAGGCGCAACACTGAGCGTCATGGTGGACACCGACCGCACCGCTCAGCCGACCCGTACCGCAGCCGATCTCGACGGGCCCAAACCCGTTCCGCTGCTCGGCAACCTGCCGGAGTTCACCCGCGGCCGGGTCACCCACCGGGTCCTGGAGAGATGGTGCGACGAGTACGGCCTGACGTACCGGTTCCACCTGGCCCGCCACCGGGTGGTCGTGACCGCCGACCCGAAGGTGCTCGACGTGGTGATGCGGAAGCGTCCCGACGACTTCCGGCGCAGCGGGCTGATGGCCGGCGTCCTCGACGAGATCATCCCGACCGGCGTGTTCACCGCGGAGGGCGACCAGTGGCGCCGGCTGCGCAAGATGGCGACGCAGAGCCTCAACGTCGCGTACCTCCGGCAGTACTTCACCACCATCACTCAGGTCACCGAGCGCCTCACCCGGCTGTGGGACCGCGCCGCCGACTCGGGCGAGTCGATCGACGTGCTCGACCAGATGATGCGCTACACGCTGGACGTGACGGTGGCCCTGGCGATGGGCCACGACCTGAACGGTCTGGAGACCACCGGGGAAGGTCTGCACAGCCGGCTCCCGAAGCTGTTCCCCGAGTTCGCGCGGCGGATCGAGGCGCCCTTCCCGTACTGGCGGTACGTGCGGCTGCCCCGGGACCGCCGGCTGGACGCCACGGTCCGGGAAATCGAGGCGGTGGTACGGGAACGGTTCGTCGAGGCCCGGGCCCGGGTGGCGAGCGGTGCGGACCCGGCGAACTTCCTCGAGGCGCTGGTGAAGCCGCTGGAGGACGAGCCGGCCTTCACCGACGACGAAGTGTTCGGCAACATGATGCACATGCTGCTCGGCGGCGAGGACACCACGTCGTCGACCGCCGCGTGGACGCTGCACTACCTGGCCGAGCACCCCGACGTGCACCGGAAGGTACGCGCCGAGGCGGACGAGGTTCTGGGCGACCGTAAGTTCCCCGCCGACCCGGCCATGGTGGGCCGCCTGAAGTACGCCGAAGCGGTGGTCAACGAGGTGCAGCGGCTGCGGCCGGTCGCGCCGTACCTGGTGATGCAGCCGCTCAAGGACGTCACACTGGACACCCGGGACGGCCGGCTGCACCTGCCGGCGCTCACCGTGCTGTTCGTGCTCATCGCCTACGGTGCCCGCCGCGACCAGGTGCGCTTCCCCGAGCCGGAGACGTTCCGGCCGGAGCGGTGGCTGGACGGCTCGATGCCGCCCGAGTCTCTGCCGTACACCCCGTTCGGCAACGGCCCGCGGTTCTGCCCGGGGCGCAACCTCGCCATGATCGAGGCCACCATGCTCGCCTCCGTACTGGCCCGCGGCTTCGACCTCGAACCGGACCGGTCCGCCGGGGAGGTCGGGGAGTACATGACGTTCACCGCATTCCCCACGAACGTCGCGGTCCGGGTTCGGCGCCGCGGGTAACCGCAGGCCACTATGGTGGTCAGCCGGTCCGCGCGCGTCGAGGAGGAATCCGATGAGGACGTTGACGCCGCACCCACGGTGGCCGCACGAGGCACTGAACGTCACGGAACTCCACGAGAAGGGCTGGCGCCCGACCGCGTTCCGCGAGTTCGTGCTCAAGGTCCACCAGCGCTGCAATCTCGCCTGCGACTACTGCTACGTCTACGAACTCGCTGATCAGACGTGGCGGGACCGTCCGCGGGTGATGGCACCGGCGGTCTGGCAGGCGGCCGCGAACCGGATCGCCGAGCACGCCCGCCGGCACCACCTGCGCCGGGTGACCGTGATCCTGCACGGCGGCGAGCCGTTGCTGGCGGGCCCGGACCGGTTGCTCCGTCTGACCGCCGACCTGCGCGCCGCCATGCCGGACGGATGCCGGCTGTCGGTCGGCATGCAGACCAACGGGGTGGCCCTCGACGAGCGCACGCTGACCCGGCTGGCGGACGACGGGATCACCATCGGCGTGAGCGTGGACGGGTCGCCCGCGGACCACGACCGGCACCGGACGTTCGCCAACGGGACCGGCAGTCACGCCGCCGTCGACCGGGCGCTGCGGCTGCTCGGCAGCCCGCCGTTCCAGCCGTCGTTCGCCGGGCTGCTGTCCCTCGTCGATCCGTCGACCGACCCGGTGCCCACGTTCGAGGCGCTGCTGCGGTACCAGCCGCCGGCCGTCGACCTCCTGCTCCCGCACGCGAACTGGGCCACCCCTCCGGACCGTCGGCCGGGCTCCGCGACGCCGCACGGCGACTGGCTGGTCGCCGTCTTCGACCGCTGGTACGACGCACCGCGCCGGGAGACCCGGATCCGGCTGTTCGAGGAAGTCATGAGCCTGCTGCTCGGCGGGTCCAGCCGCTCGGAGCAGGTGGGCCTGAGCCCGGTGGCGGTCGCGGTGGTGGAGTCGGACGGCGCCATCGAGCAGGTGGACTCGCTGAAGAGCGCGTACCCCGGCGCGTGCGCCACCGGCCGCAACGTCCGCACCGACTCGTTCGACGCCGTGCTCCGGCACCCGGCGGTGGCGGCGCGGCAGATCGGTGCGGAAGCGCTGTGTGACGGCTGCCGTTCCTGCCCGGTGTCCGCGGTGTGCGGTGCCGGCCACTACGCGCACCGGTACCGCCCCGGCGACGGGTTCCGCAATCCCTCCGTCTACTGCGCCGACCTGCAGGTGCTGATCCGGCACGTGCACCGCCGGATGACCGCGGACCTGTCCCGCCTCGCCGGACGCTGATCACGCCCGCCGGTCACCGCGTGGCGGTGCCGTAGGTCAGCCCGTAGCCGTACTGGAACAGCGGCGTCTTCCCGTCGCCGTCGTTGATCGGCTGCTGGGCGGCCGACTGCATCCAGGTCATCGGCAGCTTCCCGGTCGGCGCGTGGTCGCCGAACAGCACGTCCGCGACGCCCGCCCCCTCGCTGCCGGGCAGCCAGGCGGCGAGCAGCGCGTTCCAGTTGCCCACTTCGGCCGCGACGTCCAGCGGACGGCCGGAGACCAGGACCACGATCACCGGTACGCCGGTGGCCCGCAGCCGCGCGATCGTGGCCAGGTCGGCGGCGTCCAGGCCGAGCGAACCGGTGCGGTCGCCGGAGTACTCGGCGTACGGGGTCTCGCCCACCACGGCGATCGCGGCCCGGTACGAGCTGTCGATCCCGGTCCCGTCCCGGTGGTAGGTGACCGTGGTGCCGCCGCCCACAGCGCTCCGGATGCCGGTCAGGATCGACGTGCCCGGCACCGTGTTGCCACTGCCGCCCTGCCAGCTCAGTGTCCAGCCGCCGCTCTGGTTGCCGATGTCGTCGGCGTTCTTGCCGGCCACGAAGATCTTCCCGCCGGTCTTGGCCAGCGGCAGCACGCCGCCCGCGTTCTTCAGCAGCACCTGCGACTGGCGGACCGCCTGGCGGGCCAGCGCGCGGTGGTCGGCGCTGCCCACGGTCGAGGCGTAGCTGCGGTCCGCGTACGGGCGCTCGAACAGCCCCAGCTCGAACTTCTTGGTGAGGATCCGCCGGTTGGCGTCGTCGATCCGGGACATCGGGATCTGTCCGGCCTGCACCGCCGACCGCAGGTAGGAGACGAACGTCTTCCAGTCGGTCGGCACCATCAGCATGTCCAGGCCGGCGTTCACGGCGGTGACCACCTCGGCCTGGGTGAAGCCGCGCTGGCCGTCGAGCTGGTCGATCGCGGCCCAGTCCGAGACCACGAAACCGCTGAACCCGAGTTCGCCCTTCAGCACGTCGGTGATCAGATACTTGTGCCCGTGCAGCCGGGAGCCGTTGAAGCTGCTGTACGAGATCATCACCGAGCCGACCCCCCGGTCCACCGCGGCGGCGAACGGCGGCAGGTGGATCGCCCGCAGCTCCGCCTCGCTGATCTGGGTATTGCCCTGGTCCGTACCGCCGGTGGTGCCGCCGTCACCGAGGTAGTGCTTCGCGGTGGCCAGCACCGAGGCCGGGCCGTCCAGTGTGGTGCCCTGGAAGCCGTCGATGATCGTGGTCATCGCGCTGGGCAGTTCCGCGGTCTCGCCGAACGACTCGTACGTGCGCCCCCACCGGTCGTTGCGGGCGACGCAGAGGCACGGCGCGAACGTCCAGTCCTGGCCGGCGCCGGTGACCTCCTCGGCGGTGGCCCGGCCGATGCGCTGCACCAGGGCCGGGTCGCGGGTGGCGCCGAGCCCGATGTTGTGCGGGAAGATCGTCGAACCGTACACATTGTTGTTGCCGTGCACCGCGTCGATGCCGTAGATGATCGGAATCTGCAGCGGCGTGGCCAGCGCCCCGCGCTGGAAGCCGTCGTACATGTCGGCCCAGGCCGCCGGGGTGTTCGGCGAGGGTGCCGACCCGCCGCCGGAGAGCACCGATCCCAACCGGTACGAGGTGAGGTCCGCGGCCGTGACGACCTTCCGCTCCGCCTGGGTCATCTGGCCGACCTTGTCGTCCAGCGTCATCCGGGCCAGCAGGTCGTCCACGCGCGTGGCCACCGGCAGCGCCGGATCCTGGTACGGCAGCGCGGCCGCCACGGCCGGCGTGGGCAGCGCCGGGCCGACCACGGCGACGGTGGTCAGCAGCAGGCCGGTCAGGACGACGCGCGGCATTCTCATGCCGGAATCGTCACATGGGAGCGCTCCCATTACAACCTGATGTCCATCATGTAACGGGCAGCAACGTCAGCGGGCGTTCAGCCGTGCGGGAATCCTCGGCAACCGCGCGGTCATGTCGAACCGCGAGGGTTCGCGCGTGCCTACCGCCCCGGGGAGATCACTGTGGAACGCCGGAACCTGTTGAAGGCGGCGGCCGCCGCGCCCGCCGTACCCCTGCTGGGATCTGCACCGGCGCAGGCCGCGGCGCGCGGCAAGGCCGGGGACCGCTTCGCGCTCGCGGTGCTGCCGGACACCCAGTACCTGTTCGACGCGGACAGCGCGGATCCGGCGCCGCTGCGCGAGACGTTCCGCTACCTGCTGGAGGAACGCAGCGTCGTCTTCATGACGCACCTCGGCGACGTGACCGAACACGGCACGGCGGACGAACTGGCGCTGGCCGGTGAGACGTTCCGGAAGCTGGACGGACGGCTGCCGTACAGCGTGCTGGCCGGCAACCACGACGTACCCGGCGGCACCGACGAACGCGGCGCCAGCCCCTACCTGAAGGTGTTCGGCCCGTCCCGGTTCGCCGGCCTGCCGACCTTCGCCGGCGCGTCGCCGGACGGCTACAACACCGCGCACCTGTTCTCCGGCGGCGGCCGGCGCTGGCTGGTGCTCGCGCTGGACTGGCGCAGCTCGGACGCCGGCCTGGCCTGGGCCCAGACGGTCATCGACCGGCACCCCCGCGTCCCGGTCATCGTCACCACCCACGACCTCGCCTACGCCGACGACACCGGCGCCGCCGCGCTCTCGGCACACGGCCAGCGCCTGTGGGACCGGCTGATCCGCGACAACGACCAGGTGTTCCTCACCCTCAACGGGCACTACTGGCCGCCCGGCCGCACCACGCTCACCAACGCCGCCGGGCACGACGTCCACGTGCACATCACCAACTACCAGGACCGGTACTACGGCGGCGCCGGCATGATCCGGCTCTACACGTTCGACCTGGCGCGGAACACCATCGACGTGGAGACGTTCGCGCCGTGGTTCCTGTCCCGCGACCCCGCCGCCCGTACCCCGCTCGAGGCGGAGCACCTCGAACTCACCGGGCCCACCGACCGGTTCAGCCTCGCCATCGACTTCGACGCCCGGTTCGCCGGCTTCGACCCGGTGGTGATCCCGGCGCCGCGCCCGGCACGCTCGGTGATCGACCGCCACACCGCCGCCTACTGGCGGTTCGACACCGCAGGCCAGGCGGTGACCGACGGCGCCGCGGTGCGAGACCTCACCGGCAAGGGCAACGATCTGACGGTACGCCGGCTACCCGGCAGCCCCGCCGACGTGCTGACGATGTCCGCGGAGCACCACCCCGGCCAGCCGGCGCACGCCAGCCTGCGGTTCGACGGCGGCAAGGGCCCGGACCGCGGAGCCATCCTGCACACCGGCCCGGACGCGGCGCTGAACAGCATGACGTTCACCGACGGCTACACCATCGAGGCGTTCCTGAAGCTGCCCGACCCGTTCGTCGGCGACCACGCCTGGATGGGCATCCTGAGCTGGGAGGGCCGCAGCGGCGACGCCGGCAAGACCAGCGGCTGGTCCCCCCTCGAACCGACCTGCAGCCTGAACGTGTCGCCGGAACGCTTCCTGCAGTACGTGGTGTACCCGGTCGACCGCGACGCCGACCCCACGTCGTGGAGTCACGCGCTGCCGGTAGGCCGCTGGATGCACGTCGCCGTGGTCAACAACGGCCGCCGCACGATCGTCTGGGTCGACGGTTCCAAGATCGCCCGGAACCCGACCCAGCCGGCGCACGGCATCGCCACCCTCGGCCGCCCGTTCGTCCTCGGTGCCACGTCCTTCGACCTCAAGTACGGACACGGCTTCTACGGCTGGCTCGGCGACGTACGGATCACCGCCAAGGCCCTCCGCCCGGAGCAGTTCCTGCCGGCTGGACGGTAGCTTCCACGTCCGGCCGGAATTCGCCCGTCAGGCCGATCGACGGGTTGCCGGATCCGTCATACGCTGGCGTCCCGGCCAACGCGGGGTGACGGAAGGCAGACCGATGTCCCACAACTCGGTCGACGTCCGGACGGACGTGGACGGCAGCCTGGTGGTCCAACCCCACGGCGTGCTGGACGACGACTGCGCCGTGCAGTTCCGGCAGGTCCTCATCCACGCGGTACGCAAGGTCCGCCCCCTGCGCCTCATCGTCGACCTGGGGGACGTCTCCGACGTGGACCCGATCAACCTCGGCACCCTGGCCGCCCTCTGCGACATGGCGGACGACCACCACGTCGTGGTCTTCCTCGAAAACACGTCTGCCCCGCTGGCCGTCCGCCTCCGCGCCGCCGGAGTCCCGGCCCAACGCCTGCGCGGCAGCCCCACCCTCGACTCGGTCGCCGGCTGACATCCCCGCACGACAATCTGGGTACACACCGAGCCATGATTGCTCGTGTCGGCGCGTCGATCGTCGCGGTCTGCCTGCTCGGCGGCTGCACCTGGGACAACGGTGACGGCCGCGACCGCAACCCCGCGAACCAGCCCGGCTACGTCCGCCCCGACGACGAGAAGGCCGACCCCCGGCGCCCCCACTCGACCCGTGGCGGCGCCAAGACCTCCGCCGCCACGTTCACCCTGATCAACGGCGCCGACACGGTACGGGTGCGACTCGGCGACCTGGGCGACGACCTGTTCGAGGTCGCCACCCCGGACGACGCCAAGGTCTCCCCCACGGTGCAGGTGGACGGCACCACCGTGGTGGCCGGCCTGCGCGGCACCGGCCACCATGGACCCGCCGCCGTCTCCGTCCTGCTCAACGACGACGTGCGCTGGCTGGTCAAACTCGGAGCGGGCGCGGTGGAGAAGCAGGTCGACCTCACCGGCGGCCCCGGCGGCAACGTGGAACTCGGCACCGGCTCCACCCGCGCCGAGGTGGCCCTGCCCGCCGCGGCCGGGCAACAAACCGTCACGATGACCGGCGGGGTACAAACGATGGAGGTACGGCTGGCCGGCGACGCCCCGGTCCGGGTTGCGGTAGGAAACGGCGCCGGCTCGGTAACCGTGGACGGCCAAACCCGCACCGGCGTGCCGGGCGGCTCGGTGTGGGCCCCGCCCACCTGGACCACCGCAACCGACACCTACGACATCAACGTGGCAGCCGGCGTGTCCCAGCTGACCGTCAGCCGACAGTGACGCCCGCCGCGCATGAGACGAACGCCTTTCCCAACTAGCAGGGGTCGACCACCTTCCGAGCCGCGAACGGGGGGTTCCGCTCAGCCCCTTTGCCGGACGCGCACCAGGAGCTAGACCCGCAAAGCTCTGCAACATCCCCAAGTGGCCCCACGGCGAGGCCAAACTCCCCACGAGCTGGGTCACCGACCGACACCGTGTGGGCCTGCGGCACGGACCAAACCGCACCTCCCCACGCGCCCACCCCCCGACCGACACCGTGTGGAGCCGCGGCACGGACCAAGCCAGAACTCCCCACGCGCCCAGCCGTGTGAACCTACGGCACGCACCAAACCAAACCTCCCCACGCGCCCACCGTCGACCGGCAGCGTGCGGAGTTATGGCACGGTCCGAACCGCACTTCCCCACGCGCGCAGCGTCGACCGGCAGCGTGCGGAGTTGCGGCAGGGACCGAACCGCACTTCCCCACGCACGCAGCGTCGACCGGCAGCGTGCGGAGATGTGGCACGGTCCGAACCGCACTTCCCCACGCACGCAGCGTCGACCGGCAGCGTGCGGAGATGTGGCACGGACCGGACCGCACTTCCCCACGCGCGCAGCGTCGACCGGCAGCGTGGGGAGTTGTGGTTTGGGAGAGAGCAGGTAGGGGGCGGGGGATGAGGGGGTTGTGTGAGGTTGCGGCGTGGGCCGCGGCGGAAATGGTGTCCGCGCGTAGGCCGGTCCCCGCAAGCCGGTCTGCAAGGTGTCTTGGACGTGCCGGGCCCTGATGAAGCCGGTGCTGAACAAGGCGGGTGCTGAACAGGCCGGGTGCTGCACGTGCCCGGTCCGACAAGGCAATCGTGCACAAGTCGAGTTGGCATAAGCCGAGTTGGCATAAGCCGCGCGGGCAACTAGCAGAAGGCAATCGTGCGCAAGCCGGGCTGGCATAAGCCGGGCTGGCAGCAAGCAGAAGGTGGTTCCGGTGCAGCCGGCGCCCGTCAGGGCCTGTGGGTTGCGGGGGTTCGGGCGGCGGGGATACCAGATCGGGAATGCAGAAATGGCCCACCCCGTCAGGGGTGGGCCATTTCTTCACGTTGAGTCCGGCGGCGTCCTACTCTCCCACACCCTCCCGAGTGCAGTACCATCGGCGCTGGAGGGCTTAGCTTCCGGGTTCGGAATGAGACCGGGCGTTTCCCCACCGCTATGACCACCGAAACACTTACCAACAAACCCCAAACCAGCAACCCCACCCCGGCAAGCATGTGCCCCGGGTGGGGGTGGTTGTTCGTTTGCTGTGAATCACACAGTGGACGCAAACCATCAAATATGGTGTGGTTAAGCCCTCGGCTTATTAGTACCGGTCAACTG
>NZ_JAIWNC010000042.1 GCF_020216025.1 Jidongwangia harbinensis
GATGGGTGAAGTCCTCGACGATCGAGGAGGGTCCGTCCTCCGCGGCGGCGCCGCTGCCGGCGGTCAGCGCCAGGCCGCCGACGGTCGCGAGTAGAGCAGCTCCGCAGAGCGCACCGATAACCTTCATGGTTCCTCCCCGTGAATCCCCGTTGTGTCGCCCGGAGTGCACGCGGGCCGACGGCGAGACGATATCGGTAAGGAACTATGGCCACAAGGCCGGGTCGCCCGTCGCGGCGGGCCGTGCTCATCCGGCGGCGTGCGGCACCGCGTCGAAGGCCACCGTGAGCAGGTCGCGGAGGGGCACCGTGCCGCGGCTCCGCGTCCAGGTCTCGCCGGCGGCGTCCAGGCAGGCGATCGCGCTGGCGATGACGGCCCGCGCGCGCAGGGCGGCGGTGGCCTCGTCCGGGGCGGGGGGCAGCCGCCGCAGGACCTCGGGGAGCAGATCGGCCTGCCACTGCAGGTGCTTCTCCACGCTGCGCGCCCGCAGCGACGGTGTGCCGTACATCATCTCGGAGATCTTGAGCAGTCGCTCGTGGTCGGCGGGCACGTCGTCGATGCTCAGGAAGACGTTCCGCAGCGCCGTCCAGGCCGGCTCGCCGGCCGGACGGGCGGCCAGCGCGGCACCGGCCCGGGCGCCGTCGCCGGCCAGGTGGCCCAGGACGATGTCCTCCTTCGTGCCGAAGTACCGGAAGAACGAGCGCCGGGAGATCCCGGCCGCGGCGGCGATGTCGTCGATCGTCGTCGCCTCGAACCCCTTCTCCAGGAACAGGTCCATGGCGACCTCGGTGACCTCCGCGTACGCCGCCCGGCGGGTGCGGCTCCACAGGCTCTCGGTGCTCATCCGGCCTCCCTTCGCGCCGAGCCTATCCGACGGTTGCCCACGATGACTTCTTGACACCGAGTGCCAGAGAGTCATAGCGTGACAACCATGCGACCTGTCGACTACCGCAGCCAGACCGTTCTGATCACCGGTGCCAGCTCCGGCATCGGCGCCGAGTTCGCCCGCCGGCTGGCCGAGCGCGGCGCGGACGTGGTGCTCGTCGCCCGCCGCCGGGACCGGCTCGAGGCGCTCGCCGCCGAACTGACGGCACGGCACGGCGTGGCCGCCACGCCCATCGCCCTCGACCTCGCCACGCCGCGGATCGGCGCCGTCCTGGACCGGGAGATCACCGGTCGCGGCCTGGAGATCACCAGCATCGTCAACAACGCCGGCTTCGCCACCCACGGCGAGTTCCACACCGAGGACCCGGACCGGCTGGCCGCCGAGATCGCCGTCGACGTCACCACCGTGGTCGACATCAGCCGCACCTACATCGAACGGCTGCGCCGCCGCGGCGACGGTTTCCTGCTGAACGTCGCCAGCATGGCCGCCTACCAGGGCAACCCCACGATGGCCGTGTACGGCGCCACCAAGGCGTTCGTGCTCAACTTCACCGAGGCCCTGTGGTACGAGTCGCGGGGCACCGGCCTGCGCGTCCTCGTGCTGTCACCGGGCGCCACCGAGACGGAGTTCTTCGCCGTCGCGGGCGACGGCGCGAGTGGCGGCGCCCGCCGCATGGCCGCCGCCGACGTCGTCACCGCCGCGCTGACCGCGCTCGACCGCCGCAACCCGCCGCCCAGCGTGATCGCCGGCCGGACCAACCGGATCGCCGCCACGCTCGGCCGGCTGGTGAGCCGGCGCCGGGCCACCATGCTGATCGGGTCCCTGATGAGCCGCCCGGAAACGGCGACCTGACCGGTCTCTTCGACCTGCCCCCAGCCATGGCCGGCCGCTGCACCGGCTCAGGCCGGCATCGCGTCGCCCCGACGCGGGTCAGCGGTCCGTCTCGTCCTGCCAGCCGTCGGGTTCGGGGTGGTATCCGTAGGCGGCGGCCCGTACCGCTTCTTCGTCCTCGAGTCCGGAGCCGATTGCTCCGCCGACGGTGGCCAGGGAGCTGATGATCCAGGCGAGGGTCAGGTAGTCGGTGGCGTGGGTGGGTCGTTGCAGGGTTTGTTCCAGCACGGAGGCGTCGATCAGCAGCGCCGCGGCGAGTGCCGTTCCGGCGAAGAGCACGAGGTAGGACACTGCGGTGGCCAGGGCGAGGGTGATGGTGGTGCCCCAGTTGAACAGCCGGGTCAGCTCGGGCGGCGTGTGTGCGTCCGGCTTCTCCCACAGGTCGTGCGCGATGATCAGCCAAGCCACCAGGGCGGTCAGCCCGAGCAGCATGATCACCGTGAGGCGTAGGGGGCCGAGGGCGTCGCCGATCTTCCAGATGGTGTTGGTGGTGAGCGCGAACGCGGCCGTGCCGAACGCGCCGACCAGCAGTTTGGACAGCCCGAGCAGGGCGCGTCCGGGGCGGTTCGCGCGGACCATTCCGGTCAGCAGCCGTACCGGGCCGGTCAGGCGCGAGGCGACGTAGCGCAGTTCTCCGGCGTCGCCCCCGCCGTCCACCCGGTGGACGGCGGTGATCCGGCCGGCCGGTTCGGCCGGTTCGCGATCGACCGGCGGTACCCGTTGATCGGAGGCGTCGGTGAGGATCCGGTCCACGAGGTCCGGGACGACCGCGCGGACGGCCGGGAACTGGCGCAGTCCGAGTGCGGGCAACGAGACGAGCGCCGCTCGGCGCTGGGCTGACGTCTGCGCGACCAGCGGCATCCGGTCGGCGTGCAGCGGCAGGTCGGTGAGACAGACCGCGATGTCCCAGTGGTCGTCGATGCGCCGCCGAGCGAGGTCATCGAGCAGCGCGTCGGCGCCGCCGTCGCGTCGCGGCGCCACGTCACCCCAGCCTTCCCGAACGGTCCAGCGCACGTCGGCGTCCACCCGTTCGGCGAGCCGGTCGGCCAGCTCGGCGCGGAGCTGCGCGGTGACCTGGGCCGGGTGGTCCGGCGGGGTTGCCACCAGTCCGACAACGATCTCCGGACGGTGGGGTCCACTGTGGGTCATCGTCGCCCCTCATTGTCGACTGGTCTTGCTCCGGCAGTGGCGGCCCGGGTCTGGGGCGCACTGCCCTGGTCTACTCATGAGCTTCCCTGCGGCCAACCCGGGAAACGTCTGTCTATTTCGACCCGTAGTCATCGACACACCCACGGTGATGCATCCGTTTGGGTGGGATTTCGCTGGGTAGGCGGCGTCAGACCAGACGCGCCCCGGGTCTTGGAGTACCGGGACGTTCGGCAGGTGCGATCGGATACGGAGGCTGCCATGACGTCACTGGCAACTCGAGGAACAGAGGCACGGCAGACGAGGTACGGCGGCGCAGCCGCAGCCTGGGCTGGATGAGTCTGGGTCTGGGGGTGGCCCAGCTGGCGGCGCCGGACACGGTGCGCCGGATCAGCGGTGTCGACGACTCCCGGAGATCACGGACTGTCGTACCCCTGGTCGGCGCCCGAGAGCTGGTCCACGCGGCCGGGCTCCTGACGAGCCGCCGAAAGGGCGTCTGGGCATGGACCCGGGTCGCGGGCGACGCGATGGACCTGACTTCGCTCGGCATCGCCATCGCCCACCGTGGCGGGCGCCGCCGACGGCGGCTTCTCGCGGTCACCGGTGCCGTCGCGGGGATCACGGCGCTGGACGTGCTGACCGCCGTGCGGGCCACCCAGGCGAAGAAGATCCGCTCCGTGCCGACGGTACGGAGCGCACGCAGAGCAAGCCAAGGAGGGGTCATGGAACTGACGGCCGCGACAACCGTCCGTAAACCGGCGTCGGAGGTGTACGCGTTCTGGCGGGATCTGGAGAATCTGCCGACGTTCATGGCGCATCTCGAGCAGGTTCGTACGACCGGGGACCGGACGAGTCATTGGGCTGCCGCCGCTCCGTTCGGCCGCAACGTCGAGTGGGACGCGGAGATCATCGAGGAGACGCCGGGCGAGAGGATCGCGTGGCGTTCGATCGGTGACGCGGACGTGCCGAACGCCGGGACGGTCCGGTTCGTGCCCGCCCCGGACGGGGTGAGTACGGAGGTGCATGTCGTGCTGGTGTACGAGATTCCGGGCGGCAGCCTCGGCAAGGCGGTGGCGAAGTACTTCGGCGAGGAACCGCACCAGCAGCTCGACGACGACCTGCGCCGGTTCAAGCAGGTGCTGGAGACCGGGGAGGTGGTCCGCTCCGACGGCGCCCCGTGGGGCAAACGCGCCCGCAAGGAGTTCCCGCAACGCCCGGCGCAACCGCTGTCGGACGCCGAACTCGAGAAGGGAGCAGACGCATGAGGGCCAACACCTGGGCCGGTCGCAACTCCGTCGAGGTGCGCGACGTGCCGGACCCGAAGATCCTGAACAGCCGCGACGCCATCGTCCGGATCACCTCGACCGCGATCTGCGGCTCGGACCTGCACCTGGTCGACGGCTACGTCCCCACCATGCAGGACGGTGACATCCTGGGCCACGAGTTCATGGGCGAGGTCGTCGAGGTCGGATCCGGGGTGCCCGCGGACAAGCTGCGTATCGGCGACCGGGTCGTCGTGCCGTTCCCGATCGCCTGCGGCGCGTGCGCGGCCTGCGCCGCCGAGCTGTACTCCTGCTGCGAGAACACCAACCCCAACGCCGGCATCTCGGAGAAGATGTTCGGCCACCCCACCGCGGGAATCTTCGGCTACTCGCATCTGACCGGCGGCTTCGCCGGTGGTCAGGCCCAGTACGCCCGGGTGCCGTTCGCCGACGTCGGCCCGCTGAAAATCGAGTCCGACCTGACCGACGAGCAGGTGCTGTTCCTGTCCGACATCCTGCCCACCGGCTACATGGGCGCCGAGATGTGCGACATCCAGCCGTCCGACGTGGTCGCGGTGTGGGGCGCCGGCCCGGTCGGCCAGTTCGCCATGGACAGCGCCCGGGTCCTCGGCGCCGCGAAGGTCATCGCCATCGACAAGGAGCCGTACCGGCTGCGGATGGCCGAACAGGCCGGTCACGTCCCGGTGAACTTCGACGAGGTGGACGTGCGGTCGACGCTGCTGGAACTGACCGGCGGTCGTGGACCGGACAAGTGCATCGACGCGGTCGGTATGGAGGCCACCCACGGCAGCGCGCACATCGCCGCGTACGACCGGGTCAAGCAGGCCGTACGGTCGGAGACGGAGCGCCCGCACGCGCTGCGCCAGGCGATCATGTCCTGCCGCAGCGGCGGCGTGGTCTCCGTGATCGGCGTCTACGGCGGACTGATGGACAAGTTCCCCACCGGCGCCTGGATGAACCGGGCCCTGACCCTGCGCACCGGGCAGTGTCACGTCCAGCGCTACATGAAGCCGCTGCTGCGGCGCATCGAACGCGGCGAGATCGATCCCACCCGCATCATCACCCACACCCTGCCGCTCGACCAGGCGCCGCACGGCTACGACATCTTCAAGAACAAGCAGGACAACTGCGAGAAGATCGTCCTCAAGCCCTGACCGACCTACGGCATTCGGCCACCGCTCGCCTCCGGTGGCCGAATGCCCACCACATCCGGTGGGGCCGGCCCTACGTCGCCGGTCGTCGAAGCCCCGGGTGCACCCCGGGCGGGTTTCCGGTCTGGTGGGCAAGGCGTTGCAGGAGGGCGATCAGCGCGGCTCGTTCCGGCTCGTCGATGCCGGCGAGAAGTTCCTCCTCCAGTGCGTCGGCGATGGCCCGGGCCTCGGGCAGGAGGTCGTGGGCCCGGCCGGTCAGATGGATCGCGTGGGCCCGCCGGTCGGCCGGATGGCGCCGGCGTTCCGCGAGCCCGCGATTCTCCAGGTCGTCCAGCAGGCCGACCATCACCTTGCGGTGGATGCCCATGGCGTCCGCGAGTTGCTGCTGGGACTGGCCGTCGTCGCGCTCCAGGTGCATGAGCAGCCCGAAGTGGTTCGGCTGGATGCCCAGGGGCGCGAGCCGCTCGGCGAACCGGTGGGCGCTGTGGAAGCCCAGCTGCGACAGCAGGAAGTTGGCCCGGGCGTCCAACGGTCGGGGCGGCGGGACGTCGGGCACGGAGGCATCGTAACTCACCTGGACTGTTCCCATCAGTAACTGTTACCGTCACTCCCTATATTCGACCAGGGGAGTGGGGCGGACACATGAAACTGACGATCTTCGGGGCCACCGGAGGGATCGGCCGGCAGATGGTGAGCCAGGCGGTGCACGCCGGGCACGACGTGACGGCGGTCGTCCGCGACCCGGCGAGGCTGGACGTGACCCACCCGGCCCTGCGGGTGCTCACCGTTCCCGGCCTGACCGACCCCGACCTGCTCCTTCCCGCACTGCACGGCAGCGACGCCGTGCTCTCCGGCGTCGGCCCACGCGGACGCAGGGACGGCCCGGTGGCCTCCACCGCCACGCGCGGCATCCTGCTCGCCATGGCGTGCGGCGACGTGCGGCGCTTCGTGGCGGTCAGCGCGGTGCCGGTCGGGCCGGTCCCGGCGGGGGAGAGCTTCGTCAACCGCCGGATGCTGCTGCCGTTCGTCCGTACCGTCCTGAAGGATCTGTACGCGGACCTGGCGGTCATGGAGGAGGCGGTGGCCGGCAGCGGTACCGACTGGACCGTCGTGCGGCCGCCCCGGCTGGTGAACCGGCCGCTGTCGGAGCGGTACCGGACCGCCGTCGACGACAACGTCGCCCGCGGATACACGATCTCCCGCGCCGACGTGGCCCACGCGATGCTGGCGGCGCTGGGCGATCCGGCGACGGTGCGACGGTTCGTCGGGATCGCGTACTGAACGGTGGCTGTTGTCGCCGGTCCCGCCCGGTCGGGGCGGCCCGGGGGCGAGAGCTTTCAGAGGCTCATCGTGGCGCGAGCTTCGCGAGGAAACGGAAGAAGTGGGGATCGAAGCGGGACCGGTCGGCGTCCCGTAGCTCGGCGGCCGTCCACCACCGTACCCGGCGGAATTCGCTCTGATCGTGCTTCAGGGGCTGGTCCCGCCGGCAGTGCAGCACGTACCAGAGGCTCACGTCGGTGTGCCCGGCGTCCAGGCCGACGGTGCGGGTGACGGTCAGGAAGATCGGCTGTTCGTCGAGAGCCTGATTCCCGGCGACCAGGCCGAGTTCCTCCCGCACCTCGCGCCGGGCGGTCCGCGCCGGATGCTCGTCCACCTCGACATGCCCGCCGGGCGGCAGCCACAGGCCGGCGTTGATGTGGTCGACCAGCAGGATGCTGCCGTCCGACGGGTCGACCGGCACCACGTACGAGACCAGGTGCTGCGGTGGCACCGCCGGCTTGACCCGCCGGAACACGTCATCGGTGTGGCTCAGCCAGCGCAGCACCTGATCGCGGTGTGTGTCCTCCACCGCGTCCACCGGCTGGAGCTGCGAGACCGCGTCGTGCACGGCCGTGACTGAGGAACGCATGCGGAATGCCCCTGTCCCACCCTCGTCGTCGTGATCTGCACGCGGCCGTGTGCCGTGCCATGTGCGCCGTCACCAGTGTGCCGTGGTGGGCGTGCGATGTGTTCCGGGGAGTCGAACCCCCGCGCCTGCGTCCCCGGTCGCGGTGTCTTCGGCCGGCGCCTCGCCCTCCTGGTGGCGGGCGCTGCCGGTGATGCGGGAGCGGAGTCGCTCGGCGCGGCGCGCCGCATCCGCGCGCAGCGCCAGGGCCTCGGCAAAGTTTCCGGGTCGGCAGGATGGCGGACATCGATCCACCACGCCCCCCATTTCTGGGGAATGGGGACGTGGGCTCCACTGCATTCCTTACCGGGCGCCGTGCCCGGGAATGCATATCGGTGTCGGCATTCTTCCGGGTGTTGCGGGTGGTTGGCCGGTCGACGGCGCACGGCACCGGGCGGGTCGACGGCGCACGGCACCGGGCGGGTCGACGGGCCGGGTGCACCGCGGTCAGTCGGTGATCAGGACCGAATCGAACGACGCGGTGGTCCAGGTGGTCACGAGTCCGGCCGGCCCGCCGTGCAGGAAGCCGTCGGAGGCGGTCACGGTGACGCCACCGACCGTGCCGGTGAGCCGCTGGCCCTCGACCTGGAGCGAGAGCCGGTACCAGGTGCCCTGTTCAACGGCGAACCGAGCGGTGTCCAGTGTCTGCGTGGTACCACCCACGGTGCGGGTCAACGCCACGGTGTCGTCCGGGCGCAGCACCAGTGCGTAGTAGTTACTGGTCGAGTTGGCCCGCGCCACCACGCCGGCGAATCCGGGCATCCCGTTGAACGACTCGGGCCGCACCGAGGCGGTCACCGTGTAGTTCCGCCAGCTGATCGCGCCGGTGCGCGCCAGGGCGTTCGCGGCGGTGCTGGACTGGCGCAGGACCCGGGTCGACCCGTCCCGGTTCACGATCCAGGTGCCGCCGGTGGTGGTCCAGCCGGCGGAGTTGCCGTCCTCGAAATCGTCGGCGCGCAGCGTTGCCGCCGAGGCGGTGCCGACCCCGGTGAACCCGACCAGCAACGCGGTCAGAATCACCAGTGGACCGCTGAAGCGAGCCCATCTCTTACCGGATGAAGTCATCGCAATTTGCTCCCTTGTTCGTTAGGGCATTGACAAGGGTCGATTGTGTTCCTGGATTCGATGACCGTCAACCGGCGGCGCTGCGCGCACCGGGCCGGCCGTCCGCGCTGGTCAGGGTGTCCAAGCCGAAGGTCGGACAAACTCCGCATCACGCGCCTCGAAACACGACGTGGAAATGATACGGGCAAAACGTTTTGTTAAGCCACTTAGGAATACTTTCTTCGACAGATGGGCGTACTTCGTCACCGGCCCCGGCCGGGGTGTCGGCCGGTGCCGGGGGCCGGCGGCTCTACGCTGTGCGCCGTGACCGATGTGGAAAGCAAGATCGAAGACGAGACGACCGGCGAGCCGACCCCCGAGCTGATCGCCACCCACTACCTGTCCAGCGTCGACGAGCTGGTCGAGCACCTGCGCGCGGCCGACCAGCTGGGCCTGGGCGTCCGGGTCAGCTCGTACCTGGTGGCGGACGAGGACGCCGGAGGGTTCGCCGGCCGGTGGGAACTGGAGCTGCTGATGTCCTCCCCGGTGCATCAGGAGGACGAGGCCGAGTAGACCGCCGTCGCCGACCGCACGGTGTCCCCGAGACGGGATGCCGTGCGGCCCGGGGACGACTGCGGGTCGCTCCCGGATGTGCCCGCCGCCGTCGACGTCGATGCTCGTGGCATGGGACGAAGACTTCTCGCCGGACTGGCCGCCGTGCTGCTGTCCGGGTCGCTGGTCGCCGGAGTTCCGGGCCCGGCCGCCGGTGCACCCGGCGCCCGGGTGATCGCCGAGGCCACGGTCGGTGACCGGCTGGTCGACCTCACGATCGACTCTCCGGCACTGGGGCGTACCGCGACGGTCCGGCTGCTGACACCGGCCGGCTGGGACCGCCGCGACCGGGACGATCGATGGCCGGTGCTCTACCTTCTGCACGGGGTCTCCGGGTCGCATGCGGACTGGACCGCGGACTCCGACGTCGAGGACATCGACGCGCTGCGCGACGTCCTGGTGGTGATGCCGGACGCCGGTGAGGGCACCTACACGAACTGGTGGAACCGGGGCCGCCACGGGCCACCGGCCTGGGAGACGTTCCACCTCGACGAGCTGCGCACGATCCTCGAGGGGCGCTACGGGGCAGGCACCGCCCGGGTCGTGGCGGGCCTGTCGATGGGCGGTTACGGCGCCCTGCTGTACGCGGCCCGCCGGCCCGGAATGTTCCGCGCCGCGGCCAGCTACAGCGGCCCGGTCCACCTGCTGCACCCCGAGTCCGTGTCGCGGTGGCGGGCGGTGTTCGCCGACCCGGAGTACGCGCGCTACCTCGACGTGTGGGGCGACCCGGACGCCCGGCGCGGCAACTGGGCGCGGCACGACCCGTACCATCTCGCGGACCGCCTGCGGCCCACGCCGATCTTCCTGGCCTGCGGCGACGGCACTCCCGGGCCGCTGGACGTGACCGAACCCGACGAGTGGGACATCGACGCCGAGACGTTCGACCGGGCGCTCAACGAATCGCTCCTGCCCCGCCTGCGCCGGGCCGGGGTCCGCGTCGTGACGGACTTCTACCCGGGCACCCATGTTCCGGCGTACTGGGAGCGGGAGCTGCACCGGTCGCTGCCGCTGCTGCTGGACGCCGTGCATGGGAGAACCATCATCCAGCGGTAGGCCCCCTTCGATATGTATCGACAGGCGTCATTTTGTCGCTACGGTTTGGCCGGGCACCCCGCCCGCCGTCATCCCCCAACGGCACAGACAGGACGACGCCATGCGTACGCTCGCCCGAACCCTCCTCGCCGCCGCAACCACCGCCGTCGCCGCCGGCCTCCTCGCCCCCGCCGCCGCCGTCGCGGCCGAGCCGCCCAGCCCGCAGATCGTCAACGGCCGGCCCGCCAGCGAGAACTACTCCTTCATGGTGTACGTGTCCGGCTGCAGCGGTTCGCTCATCAAGGCGAACTGGGCCGTCACCGCGAAGCACTGCCCGACCCCCGGTTCGGTCCGGGTCGGCAGTATCGACCGCAGCAGCGGCGGCACCGTGGTCGCCGTCCGGCGGGCGGTGAACCACCCGCAGATCGACGTCAAGCTGCTGGAACTGGCGTCGTCCGTGAGCTACGCCCCGGCCCCGGTCCCGACGTCGTCCGGTGCGGTCGGCACCGCCACCCGGATCATCGGCTGGGGCCAGACCTGCCCGACCCGGGGATGCGGTTCGGCGGCGCGCGTCGCCAACGAGCTGGACACGTCGATCGTGGCGGACGGCCGTTGCTCCGGGATCAACGCGGCGTACGAGATCTGCACCAACAACACCAACGGCAACGCCGGCGCCTGCTACGGCGACTCCGGCGGACCGCAGGTACGCCAGGTCAACGGCCGCTGGGCGCTGATCGGCGTGACCAGCCGCTCCGGCAACAACAACGCGACCTGCGCCACCGGACCGTCGATCTACGGCGACCTGTCCTCCGTCCGCGCCTGGGTCGACCAGCAGGTGGGCGGCCTGCCGGCGGCCTGATCCGGGCGGGCCGGGGCGATCCGTCGCCCCGGCCCGGTCAGGGCAGGTACCGGGCGATCGTGTCGGCGACCTCGGCCCGCATCGGGTCCGGATCGGCCCAGCTCCAGTTCGGGTGGGCGCGGTTGGTCAGCAGCGCGAGCACCAGCTTGCGGCCCGGATGCACCAGCAGCGAGGTGCCGGTGAACCCGGTGTGCCCGAACGTGGCGGCCGAGGAGAGCCGTCCCATGAACCACGGCTGCCGCAGCGTGACGCCGAGGCCGTGATCGGAGGGCCGGCCCGGCCGGTCCGGGTCGACCGCGGGCCGGCCGCCGTTCTGGTTGGTCAGCATCTCCCGGACGATCGCCGCGGACAGCAGGCGCTTGCCGCCGTAGGTCCCGCCGGCCAGCAGCATCTGACCGACGACGGCGACGTCCCGGGCGGTGCCGAACACCCCGGCGCTGCCGATGATCCCGCCCATCTGGTTGGCGACGTCGTCGTGCACGACACCGCGCAGCAGGCCGCGTGAGCTGCGGGCGTCCGTGGCCACCAGCCGCGCGGCCTGATCGGCCCGGCTCAGCCAGCGCAACGGCGTGAATCCGGTGGTACGCAGCCCGAGCGGATCGGTGATGCCGGCCCTCAGCGCGGCGTCGAGCCCGGTGCCGGTGACCTTCTCGACGAGTTGCGCGGCCACCATCAGCCCCACGCTGGAGTAGCGGAAGGTGGCGCCCGGCACGGCGCCCCGGACCAGCGGCGTGGCCAGCACCGCGGCGCGCTTGGCGGCCGGCGACGGCAGCCCCCGCACGGTGGCCCCGACCGGCAGGCCGCTGGTGTGGGTGAGCAGCATCCGTACGGTCACGGCCGCCTTGCCGCTGCCGGTGAAGCCGGGCAGGTACCGGGCGACCGGCGCGTCCAGGTCGACGGCGCCCCGGTCGACCTGTTGCAGCAGCAGGATCGAGGTGTACACCTTGGTCAGCGAGGCGAGGTCGAACACCGAGTCGGTGCGCATCGCGACCCGTCTCGCGGCGGGCAGCTCGACCGGACCGGCGCCGTACCGCAGCGCGTGCCCGACCGCCACGCTGACGGTCGTGGTGTTGTTGACCATCACCCAGGCGACCGCACCGGCGTACGTCGGATGCCGGGGGTTGGCCGTCGTGGTCTTGAGGTACTTGGTGAGCACGGCCTTCAGCGGCGCGGCATAGGGCGGGACGGCCGCGGCTGCCCGCACGCCGGACGCACCGGCCCGGACGCCGGACGCGGCGGCTCCCTGACCGCCGGCGCCCTGCTCGACCCACGAGCCGCCGCCGGAGTTGCCGCACCCAGCCACCACGGCCGCCGCACCGGCACCCAGGACGCTACGACGAGTAATCGACACGACGCAGATCATGCCACGGCGCCGCTCAGGACGGCTGGAGCCGGTCCAGCCAGTGGTCGATCGGCGCGGCCACGTCGGCCGCGGCGCGCCGGGCCCAGGAAAAATGATCGACGGGTACGCCGGGCACGCGCACCTGCCGCCGCTCGGCCCGGGCCGCCCGGCGGGCCAGCAGCGCCACCGCCCGCGGGTTGATCAGGTGGTCGCCGTCGATGCCGAGCAGCAGCCGCGGCGTGGTCATCTCCGACAGCGCGCGCTCGTAGTCGAAGGGGTCGCCGTGCAGGCGGAACCGGCCGTGGCTCGCCTCGTACGCCCAGTCGCGCATCACCGTGCTCGGCTGCCGGCCGCCGAACCCGAAGCGGTGCCCCGGCCAGTAGCCCAGCGTGCCGGTGATGGCCCGGACCACGCGCACCCCGACATGCCGTTGCGCCCGCCGCAGGGCGCCGAACTCGGCGGCGCACCAGCTCGTACCGGTGGCGATGGTGACCACCGCGTGCGGTGCGACCAGGCCCGCGGCGGTCGACAGCAGAGCCAGCGCACCGCCCATGCTGTGACCGACCAGCACCACGCGGGGGGCCTCGCGCACCTGCGGGACCGCGAACACCGCGGGCAGGTCATGGCGGACCATCTCGCGGTAGCCGAACCGGCCGCGCCGGATGCCCGCGATCGGGCTCAGCGGCTGACCCCGGTGCTCCACCCCGACCACCCGCCGGCCACCGCCGGCCCAGACGTCGAACAGCCGCGTGTAATAGGACAACGGGACCCCGAGCGCGGGCAGGAACACCACGGTCGTCGGCGGGTCGCCGGGACGGGCCGGCTCGCGGACCTCGTACCCGATGGTGTGCCCATCGCCCGCCACAACGGTCGCGGTGTTCGTGCTGCCGGTCCGCATGCCGTGCCTCCGCCCGCCGGGTCGTCGCAGAAGCATACGGTGTACGGGTGCGATCACGGACCAAGGGCATGTGGTGGGGCACCGCGATCGAGGCGCCGGACCCCGGCGCCCTGGCGCGGTTCTACGCTGACCTGCTGGGCTGGACCATCGGTCACGAGGAACCGGGCACCACGATCCTCGCCGCCCCCGAGGGCCCGGTCTACGTGGTGTTCCAGCAGGCGGCCGACTACCGGCCCCCGGTGTGGCCGCCCGCGGAGGGACGGCAACGCCCGATGATGCATTTCGACTTCCAGGTCGGTGACCTCGAGTCCGCGGTCGCCGAAGCGGTGGCACTCGGCGCGTCGGTTGCGGAAAATCAGCCGCAGGAGAACGTCCGGGTGCTTTTCGACCCGGCCGGCCACCCGTTCTGCCTCTGCCGCGACGACGGCTGATTCACCCTGCCTCTGTCTCGCCGCACTGGCGGCTGATTCACCCCCGCTTCTATTTCCCGCGCGGCGGCGGCTTTTGCTTGTCGAATGCGGGATTCGGTCAGCGCTTGCTGTGGAACGCGTCGACGATCGCGCTCGGGATGCGGCCGCGCTCGGACACCTCGTAGCCGTTCTTGGTGGCCCATTCCCGGATGGCCTGGTTCTGGTCGCGGTTGGTCCGGCTGGGTGCCGCAGCCGTGCTCCGGGCCGGAATGCGCCCGCTGTTGGTCCGGCCGACCCGGGACGCCGCGGTCAGGTACGGGTCGAGTGCCTTGCGCAGCTTTCCGGCGTTCTTCTCGGAAAGGTCGATGGTGTACGTGACGCCGTCGAACCCGAATTCGACGGTGCGATCGGCGTCGCTGCCGTCGATGTCATCAGTCAGCAGGGTGACGATCTGCTTCGCCATGGTGTGGTCACTCCCGAAATTCGGCATCGTGAGGCACCGTGTGAATGCCCCATTCCGATAACCATAGCGGTCGACCGCCGGAAGATCCGTTGGCGCGCTGAATAACACTGTTCCGTTACCGCGACATCACGCAGCGGTAGTTCGGCAATCGGGAACGGCCGGTTCGCTTTTGCCCTTCGTCGATCGATATCAGGCTCTTTCTGCCGATCGTTCGGTGGCGGGGTCCGCGCCGTGGATCCGCACGGCGTTGGTCGCTCACCGGGGCGTGTGCAATTGCGGTCAGGACCGTGCCACGGGCCCACACGGTGCCGGCGGCCCCTGAGGCGTGTGGAGCAATGGTCGGCTGTGCGCCGCAGATCCACACGCGCTGTTGACGTTGGTCACCGCGTCTGCGCGGCCGTCGCATTGGCCAGAGCGCCCCGGTCCATCCCGTTTCCGGGCCACTGTGGACACTTCGTTGCGCTGACGGCGTGACGGCGATCGGGCACCGAGCCGAGAAGGGGATCGAGGCGGCGGAGTGCCGCCCCTACGATGCTGTGCATGGCGTTGCTGCACCGGGCGGACATCTCACCCTCCAAGCTTGAACTCGTCGGCGCGTGGCTGCCCGGCCGGTCCTGGTTCGGCGGGGGTCCGGTCGACGGCCTGGTGCGGGTCGCGGCCTACCGGTTCGACGACCCGGCGGGCGAGGTGGGCATCGAGACGTTGCTGGTCCGGGCCGGCGACGGGCCGATCTGGCAGGTGCCGCTGACCTATCGGGGTGCACCCCTGGACGGCGGTGACGCATTTCTGATCGGCACCACCGAGCATTCAGTCCTCGGCCGGCGCTGGGTGTACGACGGGTGCGGCGACCCGGTGTACGCCGCCGCCCTGGCCACCGTGATCCTCACCGGTGCCGGGCAGGCGGAGGAGTTCGTCGACGTCGACGGCCGGCTGGAACGCCGCGAGCCGAGCATGACCGTCGCCGTGGACGGCGCCGCGCGATCGGCGGGCCCGGACGTCGGCCCGATCCGGCAGGTCACCGAGGGCGATCCCACGATCGTGGCGACGGACGCCGTGCGTCTGTCCATCTTCCGCCACCTCGAAACCGCCACCGGCGCCGGCACCGGCCCGGATGGCAGCCCGCGCGGGGGCCCGGGCGCCAACACGAGCCCGGGCGCCAACACGAGCCCGGGCGCCGACACGAGCCCGGGCGCCGACACGAGCCCGGACGCCGACACGAGCCCGGACGCCGGCACTGGCCCGGACGGCGAGGCCGGTGCGCGGGCCGGGGCCGGTGGCGGACTGGCCGGCACCTGGGGCGGGCGACCGACGCCCGTCACGCTCGCGCGCGCGTCACTGCGCTGACCTCCACGTCCAGCCCCGCCCGACCGACGTGCGGCAGGCGTCGGGGTCGTCCCCGGTGCCGATGAACAGCGCGGTCAGGAGCGGGATGCCGTGGTCCAGCGTCTCGCGGGGCAGCGGCCCGGTGGCGACCAGGGAGACCAGGCCGTGGCCGATCACCCAGCTCTGGATGGCCAGTTGCAGCGGGTCGGTGTCGGCGCGGAAGCGGCCGGTGTCGCGACCCCGGCCGGCCGCGCGGACCAGGTACTCCAGGGTGTCGTCCGCGGCCTGGAGGTCCTCGAGTTCGACGGTCGCGTCGAACATCACCCGGTACAGGTCGGGGTGATCCAGGGCGTTGCCCAGGTACGCGGCGACCAGGGCGGTGAGGTCGCGGACCGGGTCCCGGGTGACCGGCACGGCGGCGAGCCGGCCGGCCAGGCGGGTGAAGCCCTCCTGCCGCAGCGCCTTCCACATGCCGTCCATGCCGCCGAACCAGGTGTAGACGGCCATCGTGGACACCCCGGTTCCGTCGACCAGGGAGCGCAGCGTGATCGGCTCGCGGGTGCGCAGCATTCGCGCGGCGCGTTCGAGGAGCAGGGTGCGGACCGCGGGGTCCTTCGTCCTCGCCATGCCACCAGAATACATAGCATTGCACTGCTATAGTATCGCGGTACGGAGCCGGTCCACGGCTCCCCGAGCGAGGAGGCAACATGGCCGTCACCCTGGTGAACCCCGAAGGACTGCCGAAGGTCGACATCTACCGGCAGGTGTCGGTGGCCACCGGTTCGCGGATGGTGTTCATCGCCGGCCAGGTAGCCCGGGACGCCGACGGTGGCAGGGTCGGTGAGGGCGACCTCGCCGCGCAGGTCGAGCAGTGCTACCTCAACCTCGGCACCGCGCTCGCCGAGGTCGGCGGCTCCTTCGACGACGTGGTGAAGCTGACCGTCTACCTCGTCGACTGGACGCCGGACAAGATGCCGCTGTTCGGCGCGGGGGTCGAGCGGGCCGCCGCCAAGCTGGGTGTCACGCCGGCCGCACCGCTCACCGGGGTGGGCGTGTCCGCGCTGGCCGAACCGGATCTGCTGGTCGAGGTCGAAGCCGTCGCGGTGCTCGACTGAGCGTCCGCGCCGAGGGTCAGGCGCCGGACGCGGGGTCGCGCAGCAGATAGCCGACCCCGCGCACGGTGTGCAGCACCGGTGGCGGGCCCAGCTTGCGGCGCAGCTGCGCGATCAGCACGTCGAGCACGTTGGAGTTCGGCTCGACCAGTTCGTCCCACGCGGCGGCGATCAGCTCGGACCGCAGCACCGGCGCCCCGCGCGCCGACACCACGCGTTCCAGCACCGCGAACTCCTTGGCGGTCAACGTGAGCGGCCGGCCGCCGCGGCGTGCCTCGTAGCGCTCGGGATCAATCTCCACCCCGGCGTGCCGCAGGGCCGGCGCGGTGACGGTCGCGCCGCGGCGGCACAGGCTGCGCACCCGGACCACCAGTTCGGCGGTGGCGAACGGCTTGCTGAGGTAGTCGTCGCCCCAGGTGAGGCCGGCCACCCGCTCGTCGGTGGCGCCGCGGCCGGTGAGGAACAGCACGGGGACCTGCCAGCCGGCGCGGCGCCGCCGGGCCACGTACTCCAGCGCGTCGCCGGCCGGCAGCATGCGGTCGAAGACCGCGCAGTCGTACACGTTGACGCTCAGCGCCTCGTCGACCTCGGGCAGGTCACCGGCGGTGTCCACGGCGAAGCCCGCGCCCCGCAGCGACGCATCGACGGCGACGCGCAGATTGTCGTCGTCCTCGGTGACCAGAACCCGCACGATCCATGACGATACGCGTCACCCGGCGTGGGCGAGGAGCCCTCGGTCGGCCGCCTTCAGTCCGGCCTGGAAACGGCTGCGTGCACCCAGTCGCGTCATGATCGCGGCCATCATCCGGCGTACCGTGCGGACCGAGATGCCCAGCCGCGCCGCGGCCGACTCGTCCGTGCAGCCGGCCGAGAGGAGCGCCAGCAGCTCCCGCTCGCGGGCGGTCAGCCCGGCGCCGGTGGCCGCCTCCGGCGTGGTCCACGGCGCCGCCGTCACCCACAGCTGATCGAACAGGGCGGTGACCGCACCCACCACGCTGGACAGCCGGACGATGGCGAGGTCGTGCGGCCGCCGCTCACCGGGCAGCATCGCCAGCGCGTCGTCCACGACGGTGGCGTCCGTCGGCACCACCGGCAACGTCCGTACCTCCACGCCGGTCAGCGCCAGCCGGCCCAGGCGCAGGCCCAGCACCGGCTGCGTGCGGACCTGGTCGGGCAGCAGAATGCGGTACCGCACCCCGCGCCGCAGGTTGTCGTGGTCGGCCCGGCGCAGCGGCTCCGCCGGACCTGGCGGCCGGCTGCGGGCGACGAGCACCTCCCGCGACGCGACGGCCAGGGCGGCGTCGATGCCGGCGTCCGTGCAGAGCAGGGTCGGCCGGACCACCGGCAGGGTCTGGACGGTCATCGACGGGTTCCTCCGATCGGTAGTGAAGCGGTGACGGCCGGTCCGTGCCGGCCGTCCAGCCGGTGCAGGCGCACACCCAGGTGCGCGCCGAGGTCGACGAGCCGGGCGACGGCCCGGTCGGCCGCATCCGGTGAGGCGGCGGCCACCCGCAGCACGCCGTCGCCGCCGGCCCGGACGGCGGCCGTGACGGTGGCGTCGCCGGCTCCCACCAGCAGGTGCCGCAGCGCGGGGGAGGGCCCGGCGGCCAGGCCGAGCCGCAGCGTGACCTGGGTGACCGGGCCCGACTGCCAGTAGCGCCAGGTCTCCCGGGACGGCCCGGCATGCGCGAGGTGGGCAAGCGTGCTGCGCAGGTCCGGCGATGACAGCACCCCGATCTCCCGGCCGCTGCGGCGCAGCCGGCGCAGGGCGTTGCCGAGCGTCACCCGCAGCGTCTCGTCGTCGGGGGCGTCCGCGTCCCGCCGCACGCCGACCGCCAGCCAGGCGGCCGGCTCCGCCAGCCGCGCACCACCGTGCATCACCAGCTGCAGGTCGAGCCCGGGACCGCGGGCGTCGGCCTCGAGGGCCGGGATCTCCCACCTCCGGGTACGGGCGACGACCGCCAGGCCGCCCGCACCGACCAGCACGCCGTCCGGCGCGATCGCGGTGCCGGCCGGCAGCGGCAGACAGGTGCCGTCGTGCACCCTGCGCCGCACCATGAATAGCGCCCAGTGCCCGGCCCAGGCGGAGAGCCAGGTCCCGCGGATCCGCACGGCGCTCAACGCCAGCAGCGCTGCGGCCGCGAACCCGATGGTCACCCCGACCGCCCAGCCGCGCCCGGCGGCGATGAATCCCAGCACCACGGCCACCTGCCAGGCGGCGATCCGCAGCGCGGACACCGGCTGGGCCGCCCCGGAGGCCGCCGGGACGGACGCGGCGAGCGGCGCGAGCGGCAAGCCGGCGGGTGCGAGGGGGCTGGTTGCGGAGGGTCCGACGGGTGTGGAGGGCGAGGGTCCAGTGGTTGCGGCAGCGCCGGGCGTGAAGGGTCCGGCGGGTGCGGAGGGGCTGGTTGCGGAGGGGACGGTCGCGGAAGGGCCGGCGGTTGAGGGGCCGGCCGCGGAAGGGTCGACTGTCGAGGTGCCGGCCGTTGCTGGGGTGGCCGCGGCGGGGCGCGCCGGTGTGCGGGCCGCCGCGACCACGAAGCGCGCCGCGGGGCGCGGCTGCGGGGGATCGGCGCTCATACCGCGACCCGCCGCCGCGCGGTCGCCGTCGCCGCGGCCTTGAGCAGTGCGCCCGGCACCCCGCCGCAGGCCCGGATGCGCAGGTCGTCGGTCCAGCCGGCCGCGGCCGCGAACAGCGACGCCGCCGCGCCCGGCCCGAGCGGTCCGAGCGGTACCCGGGTGGCGCCGTCCAGATGCAGGCCGGGCCCGCGCGTGGTGATCAGCGTCAGGCCGCCGGCGCCGGCCGGCAGCAGGGGCCACACCTGGTCGCGGTCCGGCGCGCCGTCCAGGACCAGCAGCAGCCGGCGCCGGGACACCTCCGAACGCCACAGCGCGGCCTTCTCGTCCGGATCGGACGGCAGGTCGGCGGCCGGTACGCCGATGCCGCGCAGCAGCCGGTCCAGCAGCAGCTCCGGGCAGAGCCGCATGCTGACGAAGAACTGCCCGTCCGGGTACGCCGGCGCGAGGAGATGCGCGGCGTGCACGGCCAGGGCGGTCTTGCCGATGCCGGCCGGCCCGTCGATCAGGATCACCGGCGCCGACCCGGACGCGGCGTGCCGCACCGTCGCCAGTTCCGCGGTACGCCCGAACAGGCGCACGTCGCGGGGCAGCTCCCGGCGGATCGGCGAGGTCCGCGATCCGGCCAGCACCAGGCGTTCCGCGGCGGCCAGCGCGGGACCGGGCGCGACGCCCAGCTCCGCGGCGAGCACGTCGGCCGCGCGCCGGCAGGCCACCAGGGCCTCGGTGCGCAGACCCGAGGCGTGCAGGGCGCGCACCAGGTGGGCCCAGGCCGACTCGCGCAGCGGTGCGTCGGTGGTGACGCCGCGCAGCGTACTCACCGCCCGGTCGTGCTGACCCAGCCGGAGTTGCAGCTCGGCGAGGTGCTCGCGCAGCTGCAGATGCAGTTCGTCCAGGGCGGCCGCGGCCGCGGCGGCCGCCTCGACGCCGCAGAACGGCCGGCCGCGCCACAGCGCCAGCGCCTCCTGCACCAGGTCCAGCGCGGCCGGTGCGGCCAGACCGGTCCGGCGGGCGGCCACCGCGAGGGTCCGGGCCCGGTCGGCATCGATCTCGCCGGGCGCCACCTGCAGCCGGTACGCGTCCGCGCGGCGCTCGATGCGGCCCCCGGTGTCCGGGCCGGACAGCAGGCGGCGCAGCTGCCACACGTACGTCTTGAGGTTCGCCTCGGCGGACGCCGGCATGTCCGGTCCCGGCCAGGTCGCCTCGATCAACTGGTCCACCGTGACCCAGGCGTTAGGCTGCTGCAGCAGGGTGGCCAGCACGGTGGCCGGTTTCCCGGCGCCGAGGTGGTGCACCGCGGTGGTGTGCACTTCGAGTGGTCCGAGTACGCGATACAGCACTTGCCTGCCCTCCTGCCGCTCCGGTGCCCATCACGATCCGCCGGCGCGCATGAGAATCCGATGACACGTCCGAGGGGAGGCGGCGGTGCGGGTGATGGTGGTCGAGGACGACGACAATCTGCGGCTGGCGGTGACCATCGAGCTGGCCCGGGCCGGCCTGAGCGTGGACCAGGCGGCGGACCTCGCGGCCGCGGACGCCGGGCTGTCCGGCGGCGGCTACGACTGCGTGGTGTTCGACCGGATGCTGCCGGACGGTGACGCCATCCACTACGTGCACCGGCGCCGGCAGGAGGGCTGGGCGGTACCGGTGCTGTTCCTGACCGCGCGGGACAGCATCGCCGATCTGGTGGCCGGCTTCGAGCACGGCGGCGACGACTACCTGGTGAAGCCGTTCGCGGTGGCCGAGATGACGGCCCGGGTGCTCACCCTGGGCCGGCGCGCCGGCAGCGGGCGGCCGTCCGTGCTGCGCCACGCCGATCTGGAACTCGACTCGGCGCGCCGTCAGGTGCGCCGCGCGGGTGTGCTGCTGGGCCTGACCGCGAAGGAGTTCGCGGTGCTGGAGCACCTGATGAGCCGGCCGGGCCGGGCGGTGAGCCGCACCGAGCTGATCGAACACTGCTGGGACAGCAGCACCGACCCGATGTCCAACGTGGTGGACGTGGTGATCAAGCGGCTGCGCGGCAAGCTGGGCGAGCCGGAACTGCTGCACACCGTGCGCGGGCGGGGCTACCGGATCGGCGGCGGGGACGGCTGACCGGCGTCGGATGGACCGGTTCTGTACGCCCGGTTCCTAGGCTCGGCCGGTGACCAGAACATCCCAGCTGATCCGGGCGCTGCGCCCGCGCCGCGGGGGCCGGCTGCCGCTGGCGCTGCTCGTCGCGGTCGGCGCGGTGGGCGTGACGGCCGCCGTGTCGGACGCCGGCACCGCCCCGCCCGGCCTGCGGTTCGCCCAGATCGGACACTGGATCGCCAGCCCGGCGCAGGGCACCGTCTTCCACGTCAACGGCGCCTCCCGCACGGTGGACGCGCAGGCCCGGGTCGACGGCATGGACCGCGGCAGCCAGGTGGTGCAGGGACCCACCAGCGGGTACGTGGTCAGCAAGGACAAGATCCTGGAGTTCGGCAAGTCCAGCCTGGCGGTGGAGCAGTCGATGACGCCGCCGACCGGGGAGCAGCCGGTCGCGGTGGAGGCGAAGGGCGGGCCGTACCTGGTGTACCGCGAGGCCGGCACCGTGGTGCGCCTGGGCGGCGGGGAACCGGCCACCATCCCGGCCGGCCGGGGCCTGGGCCAGCCGGTGGTCACTCCGGACGGCACGCTCTGGTTGCAGCGCACCGACAGCAACGTGCTCTGCCTGCTCACCGCGGACACCGACCGGTTGTCGTGTCCGGCGTCCGCGCCGGTCGGGCACACCGGCGCGCTGAGCGTGGTGGGGCGGCAGGCGGTGTTCGTGGACACCCGCGACGACACGCTGACCCCGGTCTCCGCGGGCGGGCTGGGCCGGGCCACGAAGGCCGGCGTGGACCTGCCGGCCGACGCGAAGATCGCGGGCGCGGACGTGGGTGGCCGGATCGCCGTGGTCGACCCGTCGGCGGGCCGGCTGCACCTGGTGGACGGGTCCGGGGTGCGCGACGGCCGGGCCGGCCGGCCGCTGACCCGGGAGCTGCCGGCCGGCGAGTACGCCCCGCCGGCCGCGGGCCGGTCCTCGGTGGTGCTGCTCGACCTGCGCGGCAACACGGTGCGCACGTACGACCGGGAGGGCCGGCCGCAGCGGGTCACCGCGGTGCCGCCGGAGGCCGGCGAGGCGCGCCTGGGCCGGGGCGAGGACCAGCGGGTCTACGTGGACGGTGGCGAGGGCCGGCACGTCCTGGTGGTCGGCGACGACGGCAGCGCCGGCGCGGTCCCGCTGATCGGCACGCCCACCTCCGGCGCCGCACCGCGCCCGCAGGCCCCGCCGACTGAGAAGCCGGCCGGGCCCGCCACCCCACGGCCACCTACCCCGGCGGCCGGGCCACCGGCGCCCGGCGCGCCCCGGCCGCAGGTGGAGACGCCCACCCGGGACCGCGCCCCGCGCCGGCCGGCGACCGCCGACCGGCCACGGTCCCGCACGACCAGGCCCTCCGGGGCGACCGCCCGGCCGCCCCGGGCGACCGCCCGGCCGCCCCGGGCTACGGCCACGCCGCCGTCCCGGCCCGGCATGCCGCGCGGCCTCGCCGCCTCGGCGCAGGGCACGACCATCCGGGTGACCTGGCGGGCCGCCGCCGCCAACGGCGCCGCGGTGACCGGCTACCGGGTGACCTGGACGGCGGCCTCCGGCGGGGGCGGCGGCACCGTCAACCGTTCCGGCGGCAGCCGGTCGGCCACGCTCACCGGCCTCACCCGGGGCGTGTCCTACCGGATCACGGTGGCCGCGCAGAACTCGGCCGGCCGGGGCGCCGCGGCCACCACCCGCGCCACCGTGCCGCGCCCGGCCCGGTCGGTCACCGTCTCGCGCGGTCGGACCACCTCCCACTCCGACGACTGCACGCCGCCGGACTGCGCGTACATCCGGGTGGAGATGCGCGGGTTCGCGCCGAACCGGTCGTACCAGATCGAGGTCTTCTCCTCGGAGTGGGGGAACTTCAACCCGGGGGCGCGGCTGCGCACCGACCGCAGCGGAACGCTGATCGTCAGCGACCGGTTCCCGTTCAACGGCGTCGGGCAACGGGTCTGGGTCACGGTCGACGGCCTGGAGTCCAACCACTACCGCTGGCCGCGCGGATGAGCGCCGCCGGCACCGCCGCGGCGATCGCGGAGAACGTGCAGCGGGTGATCCGCGGCAAGGCCGAACTGGTCCGCCTCGCCGTGGCCGGGCTGCTCGCCGAGGGACACCTGCTCATCGAGGACGTGCCCGGGCTCGGCAAGACCACGCTGGCGCAGGCCGTGGCGCGCAGCATCGGCGGGCGGTGGAGCCGCATCCAGTTCACCCCGGACCTGCTGCCCGGCGACATCACCGGGGTCAGCGTCTACCGGCAGAAGGAGGAACGGTTCGCGTTCCACCCCGGCCCGGTGTTCGCCAACGTGGTGATCGCGGACGAGATCAACCGGGGTACGCCGAAGACCCAGTCCGCCCTGCTCGAGGTGATGAGCGAGCGCCGGGTCACGGTGGACGGCGAGACGCACCGGGTGCCGCGGCCGTTCCTGGTGGTGGCCACGCAGAACCCGATCGAGCTGGAGGGCACGTACCGCCTGCCGGAGGCGCAGCTGGACCGTTTCCTGATGCGCCTGTCGGTCGGCTACCCGGACCGCGGGTCCGAGGTCGACGTGGTGCTGGGCGACGCCGCCGCCGCCACTCCGGACGACCTGAGCGCGGTGGTCGACGCGGCCACCCTGGAGCGGGCCGTGGCGGAGGTACGCGCGCTGCACGTTGCGCCGGGAATCGCCGACTACGCGGTACGCCTCGCGGAGGCCACCCGGGAACACTCCGCCCTGCGTTACGGCGCCAGCGTCCGGGGCAGCATCGCGCTGATCCGGGCGGCCCGGGCGGTGGCCGCCGTGGACGGCCGCGGCTATCTGACGACGGACGACGTCAAGGCCGTGGCCGTCCCGGTGCTGGCCCACCGGCTGGTCCGGACCGCGGAGGCCGAACTCCACCAGCGCGGCACCGCCGGGATCGTCGCGGAGGTGCTGGCCGCGGTACCCGTGCCGACTGCGAGCGGGTAACCGTGCGGCCCACCCGCCGCGGCGTCGCGGTGACCGCCGCCGCCGGACTGCTGCTCGCCGCCGGGCCGGCGCTGCGCTACCCGGGGCTGACCGTGCTCGGCGCGATCCTGGCCGCCGCGGTGCTCGCCGCCGTCGGGTCGACCGCCCGGAAACTGCGCCTCGAGGTGCACCGTTCGGTGCACCCGGACCGGGTCGAGCGTGGCCGGCCGGCGCTGGCCGAGCTGCGGGTCCGCAACACCGGCCGCCGCCGCCAGGCCGGTTTCCTGGCCACCGACGCGGCCGGCGGTGCGGCCCGCACGGTCCGGCTCACCGGCCTGCTGGCCGGCGCCGAGGCGGTCCGCCACTACGAGCTGCCGACCGGCGCCCGCGGCCGGGTCACCGTCGGCCCGCTGGTGCTGCAGCGCGCCGACCCGTTCGACCTGGCCCGGCACCGGCTGTCGACCGGCGTCACCGCCACGCTGTGGGTGCATCCGCGGCAGTTCCCGGCGCGGCCGCTGACCGCCGGGGTGCCCCGGCACCACCACGAGGGCCGGCCGGACGGCGCACTGCGCGGTTCCGCCGAGCTGCTCGACGTGCGCGAGTACGTGCCCGGCGACGAGGTGCGCCACCTGCACTGGAAGGCCACCGCCCGGACCGGCCGGCTGATGGTCCGCGACCTCACCGACCCGCACCGCGGCCGGACCACCGTGCTGCTGGACAACCGGCCGGGGGTGCTCGGCGACGCGGAGTTCGAGGAGGCGGTGGACGTGGCCGCCTCGCTGCTGTCCGGGTCGGCCCGCGCGGCCCAGGACACCCGGCTGCGCACCTGGTCCGGCCTGGACGTGGCGGTGCCGGGCGGCCCGGACGGGATCCGCCTGCTGCTCGACGAACTGAGCCAGGTCCGCCCGGAGACACCCGGCGCCGACCCGGTGATCCCGGCCGGCGGCGGCCTGGTCGTGGTCACCGGCGCCGGCGCCGCGCTGGAGGCGGTCACCGCCCGGCGGCCGCGGTTCGGCACGGTGGTGGTGGTCGCGCTGGGCGGGCCGGTGCCGGTACCGGCCGGCATCCGGGTACTCCGGGCGGACAGCGCGAAGGAGGCGGTACGGCTGTGGAACGAGACGATCGCCTAGCCACCGGTGTGGTGCTGGCCGCCGCCGTCGCCGGGTTGCACTTCACGCCGGTGTACGGCCTGGTTCCGCTGCTGCTCCCGGTCGGCGTGCCGGCCGCCGCGGTGCTCACCGCCACCTGGCTGTGCGCGCGCCGGCCCGGCCTGGTCGACTGGCGTCCGCTGCTGACCGCGCTGGCCGGGTTGCTGACGGTGGCCGAGACGGCGCTGTGGCACACCACGCTGGCCGGGCTGCCCACCGGGCGGACGGTGCGCGCGCTCGTGGCCGGCGCGACCGGCTCCGGGGAACTGGTGCTGCAGTCCACCTGGCCGGCCCGCGCCGACCCGGAACTGGTGCTGTTCGTGCCGCTGCTGGTGACCCTGGCCGCGGTGCTCGGCGTGGAGGTGCTGCTCCGGTTGCGGTCCCCGCTGGTCGCGCTGCTGCCGAGCCTGGCCGTGCTGGTGCTCGGCCAGGTGTACGCGCCGCTGCCGCCCGGGCCGGCCGGGCTCGCCGCGCTGGCGTACGCGGCGGCCGGCGCGACACTGCTGGCGGCGCGGGCCACCGTGGTGCGGATCGCGGCGTCGGCCGCGGTGGCCGTACTCGCGGCGGGGTTGACCGTGGTGCTGCTGCCGGACGGGCCGGCCCGGTACACGGTGCGCGACGCGCGGGCCGCCCCGCTGGACGGGACGCTGCCGGCGAACCCGCTCGACGAGATCGCCTACCGGCTGGCGCATCCGTCCGCGGAGGCCTTCCGGGTCGACCGGGCACCCGCGGTGGACCGCTGGCCGCTGGTCGTGCTGGACGGCTTCGACGGGGTGAACTGGACCGCGGCCGGGTCGTACCGGCGCCTCGGCGCGGAACTGCCCCGGGACGGGTCGGTCACCGTCGGCGTGCGCCGCGAGTCGGCGGACCTGACCGTCACCGACACCGGCGGGCCGTGGCTGCCGAGCCAGCCCGGACTGGCCGCCGTGGAGGGCGCCTCGCCCCTGGTCGCCGAGCGCTACCGGACCCTGGTGCGCCCGGACGCGGACGGTGCCCTCCGGTACCGGCTGAGCTGGTGGCAGCCGCAGGTGGACGCGGCCACGCTCGGCGACGCCGCGGTCGACCCGGACGCGCCGGGTGGCCTGGACGGGGTCGGCGAAGTCCCGGACGCGGTCGCCGACCTCGCCGAGCAGGCGGTGCGCGGGCTGCGCCCGTCCTTCCGGACCGCGCTGCTGCTGGAGAACCATCTGCGCACCAACTACCGGGCGGCGGTCGGCCAGAACCTGCCCACCGGGCACGCCTGGCCCCAGCTGACCGACTTCCTGCTGGTCAGCAAGCGGGGGACGAGCGAGCAGTTCGCCGCCGCCTACGTCGCGCTGGCCCGGGTCGCCGGCATTCCGGCCCGGCTCGCGGTCGGTTACCGGATGCCCGCGCGGCGCCCGGCGGACGGTCCGGTGGTGGTCCGCAACGGCGACGTGCTGGCCTGGCCGGAGGTGGCGGTGCGCGGCGTCGGCTGGGTGCCGCTGGATCCGATCGGTGCGGCCGCGGGCGCCGCCGCGGGGGCCGGGCTGGCCGCACCGACCGAACAGGCCCGGACGATGCTGGCCGCGCCGGACGACCTGCGCGATCCGCCGCCGCCGACCGCCGCGCCCGCGCCGGCGCCGCGACCGGACCGCGGCGCCGGGCTTCCGGTGCCGTGGGCGGCGCTGCTCGCGGCGCCGCTGGTGCCGCTGCTCGGCTGGCCGGTGGGGGTGCCCGTGGCCTGGCTGGTGCGGTCGTGGCGGCGCCGGCGACGGCCCGGCGCCGCGGCGGTGGTGGGCGCGTGGGAGGAGGTCCGGGACCGGCTCCGGGCGTACGGCGTGGCGACGACGCCCGCGATGACCGTCCGCGAACTGGCCGTGGCGGCGGGCGCGGTGGCCGACGCCGGCACCGTGGGCGAGATCGGGCGGCTGGCCACGGTCGTGGACCACACCCTGTGGTCGGCCGCCGGCGACGTGGACGACGACGTGGTCCGGGCGTGGGCCTCGGTGCGGGTGGTGCGGCGCGGGCTGGCCCGCCGGGACCGGCGTACCCGCCTGCGGGCGCTGCTCGATCCGCGCCCGCTCCGGCCGCCGCGTCCGGTCAGCGGCCCTCGATGATCCGGCGGATCTCGTCGCGGGCCGAGCCCGGATCGAAGGACGCGCTGTGCGGGTCGATGCCGCCCGCGGCCGTCTCGAACACCCGCGCACCGAACTCCCGGTCGGTCGGGTTGTTGCCGTACCGCCAGGTGCCCGCGGCGGAGAGCGCGTCATCGGGGGCGGCCGTGGCGTGGACGTGCTCCCCGATCCGGTCCGGCGGGACGCCGTCCAGGCGGTACTCGCCGGCGTTGTCGACACCGGGATCGGTGCTGGCGACCAGGATCAGGTCGTCGGCGGCCAGCCCGAAGTCGCGGGCCGCCTGGCCGGCCACGGTGGTGCCGTAGCTGTGTGCCACCACCGTGTTGTGCGACGGCTCGCCGTTGTGCGTGGTGCGCAGACCCTCCTGGAAGCGGGCCAGATCGGCCTTGGCGGCCTCGGCCCGGCCGTCGTCCAGCACCGAACCGAAGCCCGGCAGGCCCATGTCCGGCGTGTCGTAGCCCAGCCAGGCGATCGACGACGTGTCCGCTCCGGGCCGCAACGAACCCGCGCGGTCGATCAGCGGGCCGACGTCGCCCAGGTCGTTGTAGATTCCGGGCACCAGGGTGGCGACGTTGCGCGCGGTGTCCGGGTTGCCGACGGCCACGATGGCCCGGCCGTCGCCGGTGGTGTCCAGGCCCAGCAGCAGCGTCTCGGCGCCGGGCGCCTGCACCCGTAGCCGCTCGTCGATGGCCCGCAGCCCGGTCAGCCGGTCCCGCACCTGGTCCAGTTCGCCGTCCGCGGCGGGCGGCCCGGTGCCGCCGGTGATCTCCCGCTCCCGCTGTTCCAGCCCGGCGATCCCGGCCGCCAGCACCGGCAGGTTCGCCTCGTGGCGCACCGACGCCGGAATGCCGTCCAGGTTGCGGATCGCGTCGGGCAGGCCGCGGGCGTAGGTCTCGCGGTCCTCGTCGCTCAGCCCGTCCCACCAGGCCCGCACCTCGTCGGGCGTGCCGCCGACCGGCGGGCCGGGCGGGAACGGCGGCCAGTCCGCGAACGCCTGGACCGGGGCGGCGCCGGTGCCGGCGGCCGCGATCCGGTCGGCCGCGTCGCGCATCATGGTGTCGACCATCGCCGCCACCTGCTGCACGAACGCCGCCTGCGCCGGCGCCTGGGCCTCCGGTGCCAGCGCGGCGATCTGCGCGTACCCGGCCGCGTTGGCCTGGATCAGCGCGTTGATGCCGGCCTTCACGCCCATCACCTCGGCGGCGTAGGTGTCGGCCATCCGGGCCATCTCACCCATGCGTGCGCCGAGATCCGCGGTGGTGCGCAACTGTTCCCCGGCGCGGGTCTGGAACGCCTGGCCCGCCGCGTCCGGCCACGCCTCGGCGACCGGCGCCACGTCGTACCCGCCGGCCCGGGCGAAGCGCTCACCGCCGCCGCGCCAGCCCGACGACAGTGCCCGCAGCGCGTCCTCGTCGGAGTCCGGCCAGCCGGTGAGGGCGCGTACCCGGGGCCACAGCTGCGGATCGGACGGCTCGGCGATCGGCATGCGGTCACCAGCCCCCGGCCGGGCCGGCCGGCATCGCGGCGGCCGCCCGGCGGTCGGCTTCGAGATAGTCCGCGCAACAGGCCAGGCCCACGCCGCCGGACTCGCTCAGCGAACCGGGCATCCGGCCGGCGCCGGCCCGCAGCTGCTCGGCGGCGCCGCCGTAGACGCCGCGGAACGCCTGGCCCAGCAGGTCGCCGCCGATGCCGGCCTCACCGGCGTCGATCTCCGCCCGGCACGCCTGCCAGGCGGCATCCAACTCGTCCCCGACCGCGGTGAGCCCCCGCATCACCGGCTCCGTCAGGTCCGTCTCCATGTGCACGAAGTCGCTGCCTGCCATGGGGACCACCGTGCCGCACGATCCGGGCCGGCGACGCCGGCTGGCCGCAAGATGCCGCTACTGGGCACAGGTGGCGCCGCGGATCGCCTTCGGTGGGCTGATGAACAGGCCCTGCCCGTTGGTGCCGCGGATCTCGAAGCAGTAGCGGCGCACCGGATCCACCTCGACCCGGTACGTGGTCGCCTGCTGCACGATGATGGTCCGGCTGGACTCGCCCTCCGGCGCCACGGTCACCGCGAACTGCAGGTCGGCGCTGCTCGACCAGGACAGGTCGACTACGTTGCCGCGGTCGGTCGGCTCGGCCAGCTCCAGTTGCACCGCCGGGCCGCTCGGTCCCGGTGCCGCGCTCGCGGTGGCCACCGGCGGTGCCGCCGATGGCGGTTCCGGGTCGCCGGGCCGGCTCATGAACAGCAGGACCGCCACGACCGCCACCAGCGCGACCACCGCCGCGCCGGCCAGCACCGGCCGCCGGCGACCGCCCCGGTCCGGCCCGAACTCCAGGATCGGCCTCCCGGCCAGGACCGGCGCGGGGAGCACCGGCGCGCCGGCCGGCCCGGCCACGGCGGGCTCCACCGCGTCCGGTGTGGCCAGTCGCGCCGCCACCGCGGACGCCTCCGCGGGCCGCTGCTCCGGGTCCTTGGCGAGCAGCGCGGTCACCAGCTCGCCGAGTCCCGGCGGCAGGTCGTCGCGCTCCGGGCGGGGCGGCGGCTCGGTGAGCACCCGGAGCAGCCGGTCGCCGTCCGGCTCACCGGGCCGGGCCGGGAACGGCGGCTGCCCGGTCAGCGCCAGGTACAGCACGGCGCCCAGCCCGTACAGGTCGGCGCGCTCGTCCAGGACCCCGTCGCGTACCGTCTCCGGCGCCCGGAAACCCAGCTCCCGCGCCGGATCGGTGGGGAAGGCCCGGCGCAGCACCGGCCCGAAGTCGGTCAGCACCGGCTCGCCGGACGCCCGGAACAGCACGTTGCCCGGCGTCACCCCGCCGTGCGGGACCCCGGCCGCGTGCGCCGCGGACAGCGCCTCCGCCAGCGCCGCGCCGAGCGCCAGGGTGTCCGCCACGGACAGCGGCCCGAAGCCGGCGATCAGCTCCGGCAGCGACTGCGCGCACAACTCCCGGCGCAACGCCCGGCGGCCGTCGTCCAGCTCGACGATCCGGTCCGCCACCACGATCGGCGCCCGCGCGGCCGCGCCGGCCAGCCGGCGCAACTCGCCCTCCACCTCGGTGCGGGTACGCCGGTCCAGCCGTCCCGGCAGCACCTTGAGCGCCCAGGCCTGCCCGCTGCCGGCGTGCACCCCGGCCAGCGCCGAACCCGCCTCGTCGCCCAGCGGCACCAGGTCGCGGTACTCGTCGTCGGTCGTCATGGTGGCGCTCATCCTCGTGTCCGCTAGCGGCCGTGCCGGTTCCGCGGCCCGTCCGGCCCGACCATCGTAGGAAGGCCGCCACCACGGCGGCACCACCCCGGCAGGATGCTGCCGAGTCCGGAAGGGACAACCTCGACGATGACGACCGCCAGCGTGGTGCGGGTGACCATCGCGGCACCCACCCGGCGGATCGACCTGGCCCTGCCGGAACGCGCGCCGGTCGCGGAGATGCTGCCCGGGCTGCTGCGCCGGGCCGGGCAGACGCTCGCCGACGACCTGCCGGACGGCGGCTGGCTGCTGCGCCGCGCCGACGGTACGCCGGTGGACGCCGCCCGTACGCTCGCCGCCCAGCACGTCCGCGACGGCGAGGTGCTGCACCTGGTGCCGGGCACACTGGACTGGCCGGAACTGGAGTACGACGACCTGGTCGACGCGATCGCGGACGGCGCCGGGCGTACCGGGCGGCGGTGGGCCCCGCGGCACACCCGGCTGGCCGGGCTGACCGCCGCCGCGCCGGCCGTGCTGCTCGCCCTGACCGCGGTGCTGCGGGCCGGCCCGCCCTGGCCCGGGCCCGGCCGGGCGGCGCTGCTCGTCGCGGTGCTCCTGCTGGCCGGCGGGATGCTGCTGGCCCGGGTGGCCGGCGACGCCGGTGCCGGGGCGGTGCTCGCCGCGCTCGCCCTGCCGGCCGCTTTCCTCGCCGGGGCGTTGCTGCTCGGCGGTCCGCTGCCCGGCGGTCCACCCCGCGACGGTCCACTGCCCGGCGGCGCCCTGTTCGACGGTCTGGCGCGGGACGGTTCGCTGCCCGGCGGTCCGCTGCCGGACGGAGCCGGCCCGCTGCTCGGCGGATGCGCGGCGCTGCTGGTCGCCGCGGTGCTGGCCGGGCTGGGCGTGGTGGACCGGCTGCCGTTCTTCGTCGCCGCCGCCGTGGCCGGGCTGCTCGGCGCCGCCGCGGCGGCCGCGGTGACGCTGGGCTGGACCGGCCCCGACGGTGCCGCGGCGGTGACCGCCACCGTGGTGTTCCTGTTCTCCCCGCAGCTCGGGCCGCTCGCCGCCCGCCTCGGCCGGGTACCCACCCCGATGCTGCCGCGCACCGCCACCGACCTGGTCCGCGACGACCCCCAGCCGTCCCGGCGGGCCGTCGACCTCGCGGTGCTGCGCGCGGACGCCCTGCTCACCGGCATGCTCGCCGGTGGCGCGCTGGCCGCCGCGGCAGCCGCCACGGTCCTGGTGCCGGACGCCGGACTGCCGGCCACCCTCCTGCTGGCCCTGCTGGCGCTCGGTTTCGGCGTACGCGCGCGTCTCTATCCGGCCGTGCGCCACCGCCTGCCGGTCCTGCTCGCCGCGGCCGCCACCACCGCGGCGCTGGCCGTGGCCGGCCTGGCCGGGCAACCGCTCAGCGTCTCGGTCCCGGTCCTGCTGGCCGCCGCCGGGCTGGCGACCGGCGCCGCGCTCCGGTACAGCCGGCGCCCGGCCGGCGCCGCCCTGGCCCGCTACGCCGAGGTGCTGGAGGTGCTGCTCGTCCTGGCCTGCGTGCCGGTGGTCTGCGCGGTGCTGCAGCTGTACGGCCTGGTCCGCGGGCTCGGCGGCTGACATGGCCTCCCGCCGCGACCAGTTGCAGGCCCAGCGTTTCCTCGCCCAGCGCGTGCACTCGGCCCTGGTGATCTGCGAGACCGACCCGGAACAACCGCCGTTCCGGCGCCCCACCGGCGCCGCGTTCGGCAGCGTCGCCCTCGCCCTCGTCGCCCTGCTCGCGGTCGGCGCCTACGGCTTCCTGCACCCCGGCGCCAACCGCTCCTGGCGCACCGGCGACGCGGTGATCGTGGTGAAGGAGACCGGCGCCCGATACGTCTACGTCGGCGCCCGCCTGCACCCCGTGCTGAACTACACGTCCGCTCTGCTGGCCCTCGGCCGGCACGCACCCACCCGGTCCGTGTCCCGCAACTCGCTGGTCGGCGTGCCCCGCGGCCCGCGCATCGGCATCCCCGACGCACCCGACGCACTCCCCGAAGCCGGCCGCCTGCTCACCGCCGCCTGGACGCTCTGCTCCAGCCCCGCCGCCGACCGTACCGGCGCCGCGGTCGACGAGTCGGTCCTGCTGGCCGGTGCCGACCCCACCGGCGCCCGCCCGCTCGGCGACGCCGCGCTGCTGGTGGAGGTGCCCGAGTCCGGCGACCAGTACCTGATCTGGCGCGGCCACCGGCACCGCATCCGCCAGCCCGACCGGGTCACCGTCGGCCTCGCGCTACGCGCCGAAGCCCGGGCCCGGGTGGGCCCCGCGCTGGTCGACATCCTCCCGTCCGGCGACCCGATCGCCCCCCTGGCGGTACGGGACGCCGGCAAACCGTCCCGCGCCGTGCCCCGCCGTACCGACCTCCGGATCGGGCAGCTGCTCGTGGTGCAGACCCCCGGCGGCGGCGTGCAGCACTACCTGGCCGAGGCGGACCGGTTGCGCGCCATCACCGAGCTGCAGTACGACATCCAGCTCGCCGCCCGCTCCACCGCCGCCGCGTACCCCGGCGACGAACCGGTCGGGCTGCCGCTCGGCCTGACCGCCGCCGCCGAGGCCCGCCAGGAAGCCGTCCCACCCGCGGCACCGGCGGCCGCGCCGGCCCGCAGACCACCCTTCGCGGGTACCGGAACCGGCCCGATCCCGGTATGCGTGACGTACGACGACGGGATGCCCGTACCCCGCATCCGGGTCGGCGGACAACTCCCGCCACCCGGCGCGACCGTCGCCACCCCCGGCCGGACCGCGGCCGGCCTGCCGCTGGCCGACCGGGTGCACCTCCCCCCGGGCCGGGCCGCCGTGGTCGAGGTGCTGCCGAGCAGCCAGGCGCCGTCCGGGACGCTGGTGCTGGCCACCGATCAGGGTCGCGCCCACCCGCTGGCGTCCCGGGAGGTGCTCGGCATGCTGGGATACGGGCGGGCGCGTCCGGTGCGGCTGCCCGCCTCCCTGGTCACCCGCCTGCCGATGGGCAGTGGCCTGGATCCGGCGGTCGCTGCCACATCTCCGCGTTGAGGGTCCGCTTCGCGCTCACCGTGGCACGCTGTCGCGCAGATCTTGGAGGCGACCGCAGATCTTGGAGGCGGAGGCAGATCTTGGAGGCGTGCGGCCCCCAGGAGGGCGTTTTCGCTCCAAGATTCGACCGAGCCTCCAAGATCGGCGAGGAACTCGATAGCGGTATCGTGCTAAATAGCCATCAATTACCGCACCCGGCGACCACTTGAATCGACGGCTGGCTGATCGCCGCCGACCCCCTGTGCTGCCGCGGATCCCCGTGCCGCCGGCGACTCGGTGAGAGCAACGTGCCCCTGCGGCGGCGGTGCGTGGCAAGCGGTGAGGCGCCCGCCGCGCCACGTTTGCGGCGGCGGTGCGTGGCAAGCGGTGAGGCGCCCGCCGCGCCACGTTACTGAGATCACCCCACTAAGGGCGATCTCAGCAAGGCCGGTGCTGCTGCCGCGGTCTCCGGGCATGCAGCGCAACTTGGCGTCGGACGTCCCCGGGCGGTCGGTCTGCCGCGAATGCGCTACCTCGGGACTCCGGGGCGCAGCCATCCGGCACGGCAGGCCTTGTGGGGACACAACCACACTGGTGTGCCACCGAGGCCGGTCGTGGCCGCCGACCTTACTGAGATCACCTCTTTGGAGCACCAGCGCTGTTGGCGGGCGCAGTGTGTGGTGGTGTGTCGCGTGTGGAACTGCGGTGCGGCCCCTGTCCGAACTCCGCACGCGCCGCCGTCCTCGAAATCCGCACGCGCTCGTTCGTTGCCGCGACGCGGCCGTGCCGGTCAGGGACGGCGGCGTGGTGACTCGAGCGGGGTCGCCGGTGGCGGCGTCTGCCACAGCTCCTCGTCCAGGGGTTCCGCCGCCTGCTCCTCGTCGTCGCGGCGTGATCCGGTGAGGAACGTGGGGGTGCCGGACAACGTGCCCGCGCGGCCACGCAACTCCGGCGGCACCCCCGGCAGCGCCCGGAGCGGCCGTTCGTGGTGGTCGCTCTCCCGGTTGCCGGGCCTCGGGCCGAGGGAACCGCCGCCGGGGGCGTGCAGCCCGGAACCCAGCATCGGCGGAACGGAACGCGAGGACGTGGTCGCCGACGAGCCGGCCGCCGCCGAGGTGGGTGGGACCGCGGCGGACGGCGGCATCTGCGCGGCGGCCAGTGGCATGCCGCCGACGGGACCGCCTACCGCGCGGGGGATCGGACCGCTCGCCGCCTCGGGGATCGCTGCGGTCCGCGCGCCCCCGATACCGGCCGCGGATGCACCCCGGATCCCCGCCCCCGATCCGCCCCCGATCGGCGAGCCGCCGAGCCCGGCAACCGGAACGCCCACCCCACTCACCGGCGGCACCACAGCCCCCTGCCCGGCAACCGCCGAAACCGGCGGGATCCCGGCCGGAGCGATCGGCGTCGGCGCGCCCACTCCGGCCAGACCAGGCCCGCCACCGTTCACCACTGAAGGAACCGGCCCGGCACCGCCGGTCGCACCGGCACCGCCCCCACCCGCGGATTCGAGCCCCGCGGCAACCGGCACGGCCGCCCCGGCCCCGCCGGCCCTGGCCATGTCGGCTCCGGCCCCACCAGCACCGGCCCCACCAGCACCGGCCCCACCAGCACCGGCCCCACCAGCACCGGCCGCGCCCGCACCGGCCGCGCCCCCACCAGCCCCGCTCGCGCCAGCCCCGCCCGCGCCAGGCGCAGCCCCACCAGCCGCGCCCGCCCCGGCCGCCACCATCGAAGCGCCAATCGCCGCCCCAGCCTCAGCCCCGGCCCCAGCCGGGCCGTCCCAAGCCGTCCCGTCTCCCGCCCCGGCCACCCGCCGGGCGGCGTCCGCGAACTGCTGGTCCAGCCCGCGCAACAACTCCGCCGCCTCCGCCACGATTCCCGACAGCTGCGCGACGATCGCGTCCACCGCGGCCGCCGCCCCCGCCCCGGCCGCTACCCCGGCGACCTGACCGACCAGCGCGACGAACTGTTCCCAGAGCGCCCGTACCCCATCCACGGTGGCCCGGACCGCCGCCGCCAGGTCGGTGACGACCGTGGGCAGGTCCGCCGCGGCGAGGGTCTCCGCCCACGCCTGGACCGTGGCGGAGCTGTGTTCGAGCCGTTCGGCGTACCGTTCGCCGGCGAGGTCCGGCCAAACCGATCCGACGTCGCCGGACTTCTGCCGCAGCAGTGCCGACGTGTCCCGCAGCCCGGTCTCCACCGCCGCCCACGCCTGGCGGCTGCGCTCGAGCGGTTCGACGTGCTGGAGTTGTGCTTCGGCGCGGCGGTACAGCTCCTGCATGAGCCGGATCAGCTCGGCGATGCCCATGGTCCACTCCTGAACGTGACGCGTGCGGTGTCGTCGGCGGTGCGGTAGCGGTCGGCGGTTTCCCGGGCCACCGCGGCGTACGCGGCGATGCCCTGCTCGACGTCCGTACCGAACGCGATGATCTGGTCGGTCAGCTGGACCACCGCGGCGCCGAACGCCTGGCAGCCGGGTGTCGGGTCGCCGCAGGCGGGCGCGGATTGCCGTGCCTCGGCGGCGGCCGTCTTCGCGCCGGTGGCCGCCGCCGGGTCGAGCTGGTCGGCGAGGTCGAGCAGATAGCCGGTGTCGGCTTCGAGAAATCCCGCCATGGTTCCTCCCGGGCGATGTCCTGTGTGCCCAGCCAATCAGCCCGCGCCGCGGCGCCGGGGTGGACGGCCGCAACCGGCCACGGTCACTCGGATTCGGGGAGCCAGGCCAGTTGCAGCAGGCGCGGTGGCTCGCCCCGGGTCAGCAGCCGGCCGCGTCCGGCCGGCAGCACCTCGGGTTTGAGGCCGCCCAGCAGCGGGCCCTCGCCGCGGTCGCCGGAGAGCATCAGGCCGGGTGAGCCGATGTCGCGCAGCCGGGCCAGGAACGGTTCGAACAGGGCCCGGCCGGCGCCTCCGCTGCGGCGGGTCACCACCACGTGCAGGCCCAGTTCGCGGCCCTGGGGCAGGAATTCGAGCAGCGGCTGCAGCGGGTTGTCCAGGGCGCTGACCACCAGGTCGTAGTCGTCGATCAGGAGGAACAGTTCCGGGCCCTGCCACCAGCTGCGGCGGCGCAACTGGTCGGGGGTGACGCCGGGGCCGGGGGCGCGTTCCCGCATGCCCTGGGCGGCCTCGGTGACCAGGCGGCGGGTCGCGGCGCCGTCGGTTCCGTGGCCGAGCAGGTGGGTGTCCGGGATCTCGCCGAGCAGGCCGCGCCGGTGGTCGACCAGGACGATCCGGGCCTGCGCCGGGGTGCGGGTGGCGGTGATCCGCCGGGCCAGCATGCGCAGGAAGCCGGTCTTGCCGGAGCGGGCGTCGCCGAGCAGCAGCAGGTGCGGGTCGGCGGCGAAGTCGAGGCGTACCGGGGCCAGGTCCGCCTCGCCGATGCCCACGCTGACCGCCAGGCCGTCGTCGCGGTCCGGCAGCGCGCTGAACGGTACGGTCGCGGGCAGCAGGCGTACCCGTGGGGCCCGCTCCTGCGGCCAGTCCGCGGCGACCGCCCGCACCAGCGCCGCGGTCGCGTCCCGCAGCCCGTCCTCGGACCGGACCCCGTCGGTCCGGGGCAGCGCCAGGTGCATCTGGTGTTTCGTGGCGGCGACGCCCCGGCCCGGTGCGTCCTTCGGCACCCGCTGCGCCGCCTCCCGGTCCACCGCGGTGTCCACCGGGTCGCCCAGCCGCAGTTCCAGCCGGCTGCCGAACAGGTCGCGGACCGCCGGGCGCAGGTCGAACGAGCGGGCGCAGGCGGCGACCACGTGGACGCCGTACGCCAGCCCGCGGGCGGCCAGGTCGACCGCGGTCTCCTCGAGGTCCTCGTACTCCTTGCGCAGCGTCGGCCAGCCGTCCACGATCAGGAACACGTCGCCGTACGGGTCGTCGGGGAAGTCGCCGCGGGCCCGCGCCGCGCGGTAGGCGGCGATGCCGTCCACGTCGTGTTCCGCGAAGCGCCGTTCCCGTTCCGCGAGTACGCCGGCGACCTGCGCCACGGTGCGCCGGACCGCGCCGGTGTTCTGCCGGTGCGCCACCCCGCCCACGTGCGGCAGCCCGCGCAGCGCCGCCAGCCCGCCGCCGCCGAAGTCGAGACAGTAGAACTGCACGTCGCGGGGCCGGTTGGTGAGTGCCAGCGCACTGATCAGGGTGCGCAGCGCGGTGCTCCTGCCGCTGCGCGGGCCGCCGGTGACCAGCACGTGGCCGGCGCCCGCGGACAGGTCCAGGTCGAGCGGGTCGCGGCGCTGGTCCAGCGGCCGGTCCACGATGCCGGTCACCGCGTGCAGCGCGCCGGTCAGGTCGTCCCGGCCGGCGAGCAGGCCGTCCAGGGTGGGCGGGTCGTCCAGCGGCGGCAGCCACACCGGGTGGGCCGGGGTGCCGTGCCCGGCGAGCCGGCCGACCAGGACGTCCAGCAGGCTGTCGCCGTGGTCCGGCTCCTCGGCGGCCGGCGGGGCGGTCGCCGGCGGCGGCAGGTACGCGGTGGTCCACTCCAGCATCTGCACGTCGTCGTCGGGGTCCGCTGAGCCCGGTGCCGTACCGGGCCGCCGGTGCACCCCGGACACGTACGCGGACCGGAAGCGGACCAGCGGCTCGGTGCCGTACAGGAAGTAGCCGTGTCCGGGTGCGCGGGGCAGCTGGAACGCGTCGGTCACGCCGATCACGCTGCGGCTCTCCGTGGCGGAGAAGGTGCGCAGCCCGATCCGGTACGACAGGTGGCCGTCCAGCCCGCGCAGCCGGCCCTCGTCCAGCCGCTGGCTGGCCAGCAGCAGGTGGACGTCCAGGGACCGGCCGACCCGGCCGATCTGGACGAACATGTCGATGAAGTCGGGCTTCTTGAACAGCAGTTCGCTGAACTCGTCGCACACCACCAGCAGCGTCGGCACCTCGGGCAGCGGTGCCCCGGCGGCCCGGGCCCGGTCGTAGTCGCGGAACGAGGAGAAGTTCCCGGCCGCGCGCAGCAGTTCCTGGCGCCGGATCAGCTCGCCGTTCAGCGCGTCGGCCATCCGGTCCACCAGCGGCAGCGCGTCGGCCAGGTTGGTGATCACCGCGCTGGTGTGCGGCAGGGCGTCCATCCGGGCGAACGTGGCGCCGCCCTTGAAGTCGATCAGCGCGAAGTTCAGCGTGCTGGGGGAGTGCGTGACCGCGAGCGCGAGGACCAGCGTGCGCAGCAGTTCGCTCTTGCCGGAACCGGTCGCCCCGATCAGCAGCCCGTGCGGTCCCATGCCGTCCTGCGACGACTCCTTGAGATCCAGTTCCACCGGTACGCCGTCCGCGCCGATGCCGAACCGAACCCGCAGCCGGTCCCGTCCGGGCCGGGGCCGCCAGGCGCGGTCCGGGTCGAACGTCCACGGGTCGCCGAGGTCGAGCAGGTCGGCCAGGCCCAGGTCGGCGGCGAGTACCGGCTCTCCGGCGTCCGCGCCGCTGAGCCGCAGCGGCGCGAGCTGGCGGGTGAGTGCCGCCGCACCGGTCGCGGCGAGCCCGTCGGCCGCGCCGATCCCGGTCCGCCCGGCGTGGGTGACCACGCCGAGCCCGCCGCGGGCGTCCACGTCCAGCACCAGCGTGGACCGGTCGAGGGACCGCAGCGGCGCCGGGCTCAGGTCGAGGACCACCACGCCCTCCAGGCCGCCGCCGGTGCCCAGGTGTTCCGAGCCGTGCGTACCGCCGCCGTCGCACACCACCACCAGGTGCGGGCCGCCGGCCGGGTGCAGCGCGTCCGGGTCGAACCGGGGTCGCGCGGCGAGCAGGCCGGCCAGCACGGTCTCCAGCACCGCCAGTTCCGGCGCCACCAGCCGGACCGGCCCGGCCGCGTCGGTCAGCTCCGGATGCCCGGCGTGCGGCAGCCACTTCACCCAGTCCCAGGCCGGCAGCCGGTCCGGTGCGGCGCACACCGCGACCCGGAGGTCGTCCGGCGCGTGCATCGTCACCGCCTGGCCGAGCATGGCCCGCACCAGGGCCACCGCGCGTTCCCGGTCGCCCTGCACGTGGACCCGCGCGAACCCGGTGAGTGGCATCGCCAGCGGCAGCCCCGGCACCTGCGCGTACGTCCGCAGGAACCGCCGCAGGGCCAGCGCGGACAGCGGTTCCAGCATCTCCCAGGACTGCGTGCTGGGCGGCACCAGCGCGGTGGCCGGCTGCTGCGGACCGGTGCCCACCCGGACCACCGCGAAGTCCTCGTCGTCGCCGCGCCGCTCCCACAGCCGCGGGCTGGCCGCCACCGCCCACAGCTGGTCCGGTTCCGGGTGCAGCCACGCGGTCGCCGCCCGCTGCCGGCCGATGTCGCGCCGGATCCGGCTGCGGTGCTGTGCCAGCCGCCGCAGGTAGAGCCGGCGGGCCTGGGCCATGCTCGGCCCGCTCGCCCCGCCGCCCCGCAGCAGCGTGACCAGCAGCATCACCACGATCACCGCGCCGAACAGCCCGTAGATCACGAGCCGCCCGGTGCCGGTCGCCGAGCCGGCCGACATCAGCAGCACCGCGGCCAGGACGACCACCATCGGCAGCAGGGTGAGCAGCTGCGTCCACTGCCGCTCGGCGGGCGCCGGAATCTCCGGCGGCGCCTCCAGCACCAGGTCGCCCGAGGGCATCTCCGGTGCCGGGCGCCGGGCCGGTCGCCGTACCGTCACGGTAGCCATCCCGGCATCCTCACCCGCCCGGCGGCGGCGTCTGCGCGACTGGCAGGAAGGTGACGGCGCCGGTCGGCCGCTCCCGGACCCGCCTAGCTTCGGTGCAGACCAGACGTACCAAGGGAACGGGAGAAGCTTGTGGCGGGAGACCAGCTGCACGGTATGACCGAGACCCTCGAGCGGGCCGCGTCCGTGGCGGGCAACGTCGCGGGCAGCATCGACGGCCACCGCGCCTCGCTGCGACCCACGGTGGAGGCGCTGCGGGGCCAGTGGGAGGGCACCGGCCGGGTCGCCTTCGAGGGCGCACACCAGACCTGGGAGGAGGGCATCAACCGGCTCGTCGCGGCGCTGCGGGCCCTCGGTGAGAACACCGCGTACTCGGTCAACACGTACGTCGCGGCGGACGAGACCAACCGCGCCAACTTCGAGAAGGTCCAGAACCTGGGTGCCTTCGGCGGCGCTCTGCGGTCCTGACGGAAGGGGACGAGACATGCTGATCAAGGGAAACTTCGGGCAGTTGGACGGCCTGGCCGACCAGATCGTCGCCACCGTCGGCCGGGTGCAGCAGGAGATGGACACCTGGGGCAGCACGGCCGGGGCCACCTCGGCCGACTGGCTGGACCAGGCGGGCGGGCAGTTCGAGGAGGTCAACGCGGCCTGGAAGCAGGTGTCCGAGGCGCAGCAGACCATGCTGGACGCGCTCAAGGGCGGCGTGCAACAGGCCAATCAGGAGCTGCAGCAGGCGCTTTCCGCGGCGGTCGCGCGGGTGGGCAGCACCACCATTTAGGGGTACGCCGAACGAAAAGGGGAACCGCCGCCGGCTGGTTCCCCTTTCGTCGTGCTCCGGGCCGCGTCCCACTATCGCGTGCCGTCGTGGTCCGGCCCCCACCCGAAACCCCCCGACACCGGAGCCGCGCGCCGCACCTGCCATCGCCTGCGCCGGCCCCGCCCGAGCAGCGCGGCGCCGAGCAGCGCGAGTACCGTGACCGCCACCGCGGTACCGAGGATCCGCAGCGCGGGCAACGGTTCCGGCGCCGGTGGCGCCGGCTCCCGGCGCAGCGGTGGCGGCACCGCCGGCGCCGTGTCGACCAGCCCGTCGGTCACCGCCCGGTACGGGTTCACCAGCCCCGCCCCGTAGGCCGCGCTGCCCGGGCCGCCGGGCGCCGGCGTGGCCGTGGCCCGGATCCGCGCCGCCACCTGGTCGGCGGTCAGTCCCGGCCAGGCCGCGCGCACCAGGGCCGCGGTCGCCGCCACGAACGGCGCCGCGAAACTGGTGCCCTGCCAGTACTGGTGGCCGCCGGCCCGGGTGGCCGCGAGCACCCCGCCGCCCGGCGCGACCAGGTCCACGTGCGGCCCGATCTGCGAACCGGGCAGCCGCACCCCGGACTCGTCCACCGCGCCCACCCCGAGCACCCCGTCGTACGCGGCCGGGAACGACCGCCGCGGCGTACCGCCCTCCTGCCCGTTGCCGGCCGCCGCCACCACCAGCACGTCGGCGTCCCGGGCGTGCGCCACGGCGTCCCGGATCAGCGGGCTGTCGCCGGTGCCGGCCAGGGACAGGTTGATCACCTTGGCGCCGTGGTCGGCCGCGTACCAGATGCCCCGGGCCAGCACCGCCGGGTCGATCATCGTGACCCCGCCGGTGTCGGTGTAGCCGCGGTCGCTGACCCGTACCGGAAGGATCCGTGCCCCGGGCGCCAGCCCGGCGAAGCCCACCCCCGGCACCGGCCGTGCCGCGACGATGCTGGCCACCGCCGTGCCGTGCGAGTCGCAGTCGAAGTCGCCCGGCAGGTCGCCGACGAGATGGAAGTCCTCGCCGCGGCGCACCACGCCGTCCGCCCGCAGCTGCGGATGGTCGGCGTCCACGCCGGAGTCGACCACCGCGACGGTGACCCCGGCGCCGGTGCTGAACGGCCACACCGACGCCGGGTCCAGCACCTGCTGCGCCCACGGCCGCGCGGTGACCGCGGGCCGGGCCGGGTCCGGGTCGGCGCAGGCACCGGCCGGCGGCGCCCGCAGCGGTACCGGGCCGGCCGTCAGCGTCACGGACAGCAGAACATGCGCGAGCCCCATGACCGGCCATCGTCTCGGCCCGCCGGCCCGGGCGACGCCCACTGGCCGCAACCGGCCACGGCCGGCCGCGTCACTCGAGCGTCACCAGATGTGCCAGGTCGTCGCGGTCGCCGGACAGGTGAATCATCACCCGGTCGTCCCGCTGCGCCAGTTCGATGCAGGCGGTGGTCCGGTCCAGGAGCCACCCGGCCCGGCGGCAGCCGCGGCCCCAGCCGCGGTCCGCGACGTGCCGTCGCACGGCGGCGTACACGTCGGCACCGGGCTGACCGGGAGGGCCGGTGACCGTGATGGTCTGCGTGCACGAGCCGGTGCCACAGCTGCCGTCGTCAGGCGGCTCGACGGCGGCGTGCAAACCCGCCGGCAGCGGCAGCACGGTGTCGGTGGACGGCAGGAACGGCCCGGGGCGGAGTACCACCGCGATCGCGCACAGGCTCATCACCAGCAGACAAGCGGCGATCCGGAAGGGCCACCGCGCCCACGACGCCGGTGCCGGGCCGAGCCGCCGGCGCTGCCGGGCACCCGCCACGGCGACCACCACCATGGCGACCGCCATCGACATCAGAGTGATCTCCACAAGGGCCGGCGGGAACGCCGTGGCGAGCAGGGCGGCGGCGGCGGCCAGAGCGGCCAGCCCCGCGGCGACGAGCCACCGCAGTCGCCGGGTCCGAGCCGTCGACAGCCAGAGCACGAGGACGAGACCGATCAGGACCGAGGGAACCATGCCCCCGATCATGCCGACGGGACACAACCTCCACGACCGGGGATTGATCCCCGGCCACCCTGGCCGATCAGACGGTCGACGCGACGATCGAGGTCACCGGCACGTTCGACGGGGCCGGCGGACGGTTCGTGGCCGGACCGGAACTCGGCGACGGCGGCCAGTCCGAGGGCCAGGACGCGACGTTCGAGCTGGCCGACGGTGCCGCGCTGACGAACGTGATCCTGGGCGTGCACTGCCTCGGCAGCTGCACGCTGCGCGACGTGACCCGGGAGGACGTCGGCGAGGACGCGGCCACGTTCACCGGCTCCGGCGCCACCGTGCTGGTGGAGGGCGGTTCCGCGGCGAAGGGGACCGACAAGGTCTGCCAGGACAACCGGCTGGCCGGTGGTTCGGTGACCATCCGGGACTTCGCGGTGAGCGACTTCGGCAAGGCGCTCACCGGTGCGGGCGCCGACGACATCGGCCTCTGCGACATCTTCGAGGGCGACGACACCGGCGACGAGCCGACCAAGATCGGGTCGGAGCCGGACGGCGTCACCTGCGTCGCGGAGGGCGTCACCGTCGAGTGACCGGGCTCAGAGTCCGTCGCGTTTCATCGCCGCGACGATCAGCACGTGGCGTTCCGCGCTGGTCTGGCTGAACTCGTTCTCGTAGTTCAGGCCGTACGGCCAGAAGTGCCCGCCGCCGGTGTGGATGACCGCGCTCGCTCCGTCGTACTGGCGGACGAGCGCGGTGGCCTGCGCGCCGCGCCACGGACCACCGGCGGAGAGCGTCTGCCAGCCGCTGCTCAGGCCGACGCCGACGGTGTGCGCGATCTCGTGCAGCGCGGTCCGCTCGGTCATGTAGCTGCGGTTGCCGCCGAACCGGATGGAACCGTTGAGGTTGCCGTCCGCGGTCGGCACGCCGGGCACGTAGGAGACCGTGACGACCTTGCCGAGGTCGCTGAGCGCGTTGTAGCGCGCGACCGCCGCGTCCATGGCCGCACTGATCCGGGCGTACGCGTCCTGCTGGTCCGGGGTGGGGTTCGGTACCCGGTTCAGGGTCCACGTGATGACCTCTTCCGCGGCCCGGGCCGGGACGGCGTGCGCCACGCCGGGCGCGGCCAGCGCGGCGGCGGCGAGGACGGCGACCGCGACGTACTTGAGGCGGGACAGGGTCACGGACGTCCTCCGCTGCCGAGAAGATATTTATCGACATGAATGTAGCAAACGCCTGGCCCGGCCCGGGAGACGCGGAATCCGTGCGGGGCGGCCGCCGCGGAGCCGGACCGCTATTATGTGTCGCATGATAGCGGCGGACGATCCGGCCTCCGACGGCGACCGGCAGACCCAGCTGCTGCGCGGTGCGCTGGACATGTGCCTGCTCGCGCTGGTGGCGAATGCGCCCGCGCACGGCTACGAACTGGTCCGGCGGATGGAGCGGGCCGGCTTCGGCGCGGTCGGCTACGGCACGATCTATCCGCTGCTCACCCGGATGCGGCGGCTCGGGCTGGTCGCCGACGAGCAGCAGGCGAGTGCCGCCGGCCCGCCCCGCCGGGTGTACGCGCTCACCGACGCCGGCCGGGCGCGGCTGGCCGGGTGGCGGCAGCAGTGGAACCGCTTCAGCGGCACCGTGGACGCGATCCTCACCGACTCAGACGAGCGATCCTCGAGGAGCTGACCGTGAATCCGATCGACACCGCCCTGACCGAGGCCGACCGGGCCTGGCGCCGGTACGGGATCAGCCCGGCGGACCGGGCGAGGCTCGCCGCCGACCTGCGCGCCGACCTGGAGTCGGCCGCCGCCGACGGGCGCGGACCCGGCGAACTGCTGGGCCCGGACGTGGCGTCCTTCGCGCGCCGGCTCGCCGCCGAGGCCGGTCTTCCGCGGGTGGTCCCGGAACGCCGCCGCCTTCTCGAGACCACGTTCTTCGGCGCGGCGGTGGGCGCCTTGATCGGCTTCTTCCTGCTGGAGTGGGCTGCCGGGGCCTTCACCCGCGCGATGATGCCGCCGGAGCCGGTGCCGGTCCAGGTGGCCGTCACGGTCTACTACGGCATCCCGGCCGCCGTCGTGGTGGCCGGCGCGATCATCGCCGTGCGGGTCCAACTGCGCGACCTGTCCCGGATCGGGCCGATCGCCCGGCGGATGACCGTGCTGCTGCCCCTGGCCGGTGCCCTGATCACTCCGGTCACCATGGCGTTCGCCTGGTCCACCGGCTACAGCACCGCGGCGCCGGTCATCCTCGCCGAGGTCGCGTTGGTGCTCGGCGCGCTGGCCGGGGCGACCGTGCTGGCCCGGGCGTGGGCCCTCCGGGAGAGCCCGCCCACCGTCTCGCCGGCCGGTGCCCGGTGACGACCGGGCGCTCCCACCGTCTCGCCGGCCGGCGCCCGGTGACGACCGGGCGCTCCCACCGGTGATCACCAGCTGACCACCGGCGCCGACGTCGCCGGTGGCGGTGGTCCCGGTGCGCGTACTCAGCCGTCGGCCGGGTCGGATTCGTCGGGGTCCTCGACCGGCGGCGGCGGTGCGGTGGTCGGCGGCGTCACGGTCGGTGTGGTGGGCGGCAGGGTGGTGGGCGGGGTCTGCGTCGGCGTGCCGGGCGCCGGCGGGGTCGGGGGCCGGCTCGTCGTGGGCAGCGTGGTCGCCGGCGCGCCGGCCGAGCCGCCCCGGATCCACACCTGGAGGCTGCTGTGCGGGATCCGGACCGCCGCGGAGTGGCACGGGACGGCGGCGCCGCCGGTCGCCCGGAAGGTGATCGCCATGGTGCTGGTGGTCAGCGCCGCACCGGCGTGGAGTCGGCCGGCGTAGGCGTCGTCCTCGTCGACGGTGAACGTGCCGATCGTGGTGAGCGGCGCGAACGTGACGGTCAGGACCCCGGTGCCCGGCGCGCAGGAGACGCCGGTGAGACCGCTGCCGCGGAAGACGCCGCCGGACACGATCGCCCACCGGCGGGCGGAGGAGTCGTACCGGACGATCCCGTACCGCTCCCCGACGGCCGTGTCCGGTGTCCCGGCGGTCGGCGACCGGCCGTCCGACGCGACCGCCAGCGAGGCCGGCGCCGCGGCGGCCGTACCGATCAGGGCGGTGATGAGCAGAATCCGGCTGCGCCGCATGCGACGGCCTCCTCGGTGGGGGTGGGTGACAGCGTCCTTTGTGTACGCGACGCGCCCACCCCCGGGCCAGGAGACGCGCCCGAAACTGGACCAGGGGGTGCATCTCTCGGCCGGACGGCGGCGGACCCGGAATTCGGGGTCGGAGATCCGTCCACTCGGCGCATTGCGCCGCCGGGTCATCCGGCCGGCGGATGCGCGCTCAGCCAGGCCGCCGCGCGCCGTGCCGAGGCGCGGGACAGCCACGCGTCCTGGATCACCTCGGCGAGTTCCCGGTGGGTCAGCTCACCGATCCGGCCGGCCCGCAGCAGCACCGTCGGGTAGCCGTCGAAGTGCGCGGTGGTGAAGAACGGCGAGTCCGGGTCCTGCACCAGCGCCTGCTTGTCCGCCTCGGACCCCACCCGGAACACCACCACGTCCGGGTAGCGCTCGCCGCTGACCGGGTCGACCGCGTCCGGACGCGGGGGGCGGAAGAACACGAACCACTTGCCGCCCACCTGATAGGCCGGCCTGTCGTCGGTCCCGTGCACGACGGTGACGTGCGGCATGGCCTCGGCCAGCTCGTGCACGTCCTCGACCCGGGCGGGCCGGCTCCGGTCCTGGGGCATCCCGTCACGGTAGTCGATGCGGACGGTCATCCGGGCCGTACCGGGCGGGACGCCGGGCGGACGGCGACCAGCGCCGCGGCGGCGAGCGCGCAGGCGACGGCGACCGCACCGAACACCGGCGCGTAGCTGTCGGCGTAGGTGTGCGCGGCCGCGGCACCCAGCGGTGCGGCGGCCTTCGCGACGGTCATCGGCACCACCAGGACCCCGGCGATGGTGGCGTACCGGCGGGTGTCGTACCGGTCGGCGAGCAGGACCGGCCTGGCGATCGACCCGACCCCGAAGCCGAGCCCGAACCCGATCACGCCGGCGACCGCCGCCACCGCGTCGCGCCCGGTGAGCGGCAGCCCGGCCGCCGCCACCGCCTGCACCGCGAAGACCGCCGCCACGACGCCCGCCAGCCGGTGGCGGCGCTGCAGGCCGGTGACCGCGAGTCGGCCGGCGACCGAGAGGACCCCGAACAGGCCGGCGGTGGTGGCGGCGAACGTGGCGGAGTGCCCCCAGCTGGTCAGCGCGGCGACGAGGTGGACGTTGACGACGCTGACCGCGGCGGTGTGCGCGGTGAAGCCGGTCCCGAGCAACCAGAAGCCGCGGTCGGCGAGCACCGCCCGGAGGTTCGCCGGACCCGGCCCGGTGACCGGACCGGGCGCCACGGCCGGGCGCGGAACGGCCCGGAGCACGACGGCGTGCAGCGGTACGGTCAGCACCGCCTGCACCCCGGCCAGCACCAGCAGCGCGGCGCGCCATCCGTGCCGGTCGACCAGCCAGCCGGTGAGCGGCAGGAAGATGGTGCTGGCGAAGCCGGCCACCACGGTCAGCGCGAGCAGTGCGGCGGACCGGCCGGCCGGGGAGTGCCAGGCGATCACGACCGCGAACGCCGCCTCGTAGAGGCTCGCCGCCCCGGCCGCGCCGAGTCCGATCTGCACGGCGTACAGCTGCCAGGTCTCGGTGATCTGCGCCCAGGCCAGCAGGAGCAGGGCGCCGGAGAGCGAGCCGGCGGTCATCAGGGCCCGGCCGCCGTGGCGGTCGAGCCACCGGCCGACCGGCACGGCGAGGGCCGCGGAGGTCAGCACCGAGGCGGTGAACGCGCCGGTGACCGTGGTGGTGGACGTGCCCAGGTCCGCGGCCACCGGGGTGAGCAGGACGGCGAAGGCGTAGTGGAGCGTGCCGTAGCCGACGGTCTGGGTGACCGCGAGCGCCGCGACGATCCTGCGCCGCCGGGACCGGCTCACCCGGCGGCCGCCCGAGACGTCAGCCGCAGCAGCCACCGGTTTCCGCGCCGTCGGTGCCGGCACCCAGCGACACCAGGGTGAGCGGCGCCGCGAGCAGTCCGCCCGGGACGCCGGTCGCCAGGCCACGGCCGGCCGGCGCGGCGGAACTGTCCGCCGCCGGGCCGCAGCAGTCGTCGCCGACCGCGGAACCGCTGCTGCAGACGCCGGTCTCCGGCAGGTCCAGTTGCACGTCCCGCGCCGCCGCCCAGTCGCCGTCCAGGGCGGCCACCACGGAACGGGCCTGCTCGTACCCGGTCGCCAGCAGGAACGTCGGGGCGCGGCCGTAGCTCTTCACGCCGACGGCGTAGTAGCCGGCCTCCGGATGGGCCAGCTCGTCGGCGCCGTGCGGCGGGACCGTGCCGCAGGAGTGCTCGTTCGGGTCGATGAGCGGGGCCAGCGCCCGGGTGGCACCCATCACCGGGTCCAGGTCGAGGCGCAGTTCGGCGGCGAGCGTGTGATCCGGCCGGAAGCCGGTCGCCGACACGATCCGGTCCGCGGTCACGGTGCGGCTGCCGTCGGAGACCTCCACGGCCCCCGCCGGCGTGCCGGTGAGCCGCTGCACGCCGAAGCCGGTGAGCAGCGTGATCCGGCCCGCCTGCACGTGTTCGCGCAGCCGGCTGCCGAGCGCCCCGCGGGCCGGCAGGGCGTCGGCGCTCTCCCCGCCGTAGGTGCGGGCCGGCCCGGCCGAGCGGATCGCCCAGGCGACCGTGGTGCCCGGCACCTGCTCGGCCAGCTCCACCAGGGCCAGCAGGGTGTTCGCCGCGGAGTGCCCGGCACCGACCACCAGGGTGCGGCGTCCGGCGAACCGGTCGCGGTCGCGGCCCAGGACGTCGGGCAGGGCGTTCTCGAGGTACGCCGCGGCGTCGGCCTCGCCGTGCGCCGGGATGCCGGACGCGCCCAGCACGTTGGGGGTGTACCAGCTGCCGGAGGCGTCGATCACCGCGCGGGCCGGCACGTCGTCGCCGGTGGCGAGCCGGAGCAGGAACGGGGCCGCGTCCCGGCCGGTGGTGCGCAGCCGGTCGAGGCCGAGGCGGGTGATCGCGGTGACCCGGGCGGCGTACCGCACGTGTGGCTTGATCGCCGGCAGGTCGGCCAGGGGCTGGAGGTAGTCGGCGACGAGGTCGGCGCCGGTGGGCAGCCGGTCGTCGTCGGGTCGCACCCAGCCCGCGTCGGACAGCAACCGGGCCGCGGCGGCGTCGATGTCGAACCGCCACGGGGAGAACAGCCGGACGTGCCCCCATTGCCGGATCGCCGCGGCCGGTCCGTCGCCGGCCTCCAGCACGGTGAAGGCGATGCCGCGCTCGGCCAGGTGGGCGGCGGCGGCCAGGCCGACCGGGCCGGCGCCGATCACGACGACCGGGAGGGTGGTGGTCTCGCTCATCGCAGGCTCCTCGGTGGAGAGGGGGCGGGTCACGGCCGGAACCGGACCTCTCCTAGACCCCCTTCGAACTGACGTGCCCACCTTGCCCGAGGGTTAGACATCTGTCAAGCTAGTGAGCGGCTTCAAGGGGCCATTTTCGTGCCGTAGGGCGAGATACGCATCAGGATCTAGTGATATCAGAGAACGCTGATGAGGGCTGCCCATGAGCTCCGGATAGTGCGGTTTCCGCCCGGTTTCGGCGGGTGCGACGGTACGTTGCGCGTAGTCCGTGGGAGGCCGGGGTCGCTGTGGTGCTGACGTTGATCGCTGAGGCGCTGTTCGCCGCTGTCTTCGCCCGGGTCCTGCTGGCCTACCTGCGCCGGCGGGACCCGTTGCAGGCGGCCGTCGCGGTGATGTTCTCGGCCGCGTCGGTGTTCTTCGTCCTGGCCGTGCTGCGGCAGACCGTGGGCGAACCGCCCCGGCTGGTCACCCTGCTGGTGTCCGCGCTGCTGCTGGGCCAGGCGTTCCTGACCATGCGGGTGGTGCGGCGGGTCGGCCCGCTGCCCGGCTGGGTCTACCACGGCGCCCTGGTCGCCTGGCTGGCGAGCGCCGCGGTGCTGGTGTCCGGACAGGCGAGAACCCGCGCGGTGGTACTGACCGTGGTGGCGATGTTCGTCGTCGCCGAGCTGTGCGCGGCGGCGTTCCTGGCCCGGCTGGCCGGCAGCCGGCGAGGCTCGCCGCGGACCCGGTTGTGGCTGGCGACCGCGGCCACCGTGCTCTTCGCGGCGGCGGTGCTGGTGGCCGGCGTCGGCAGCCTCGACGCGGACCGCGTCGCGTCGGTGCGTCAGCTCACCCAGCTGCTGGTGCTGCTGTCGGCGGCCGGGTACGTGATGGCGTTCACGCCGCCGGCGTTCCTCCGCCGGTCCTGGTCCAGCCGCGCCGCCTACGGCGTGGTCCGCCGCCTGCTCCAGGAGCCGCCGGACGCGGAACCGGAGCAGATCTGGCGCTGCTACGCCGAATCGGTGCGCGCCGCCACCGACGCCGGCGCGGTCGTGGTGCTGGTCCGCTCGCCGGAGGACGACGTCCGCGAGCTGGCCCGGGTGGGTGTGCCGGCGGCGGCCGTACCGGGGCCGGCGGTCGGGGAGGTGACGACGTTGCGGGGCCTGACCGGCACGGTCGACCTGTCCGGTGGCGGACCGGCCGCGGAGGGGTTGCCGGCGGCCCGCGCGTACGCCGGCCTGATGGACGCCCGGTTCATCACCACGGCGCCGATGGACCTGCCGGCCGGGCAGGGCGTCCTGCTGCTGCTGCACCAGTACCGGAGCCTGTTCGCCGCGGACGACGTCCAGCTGCTCGGTGATCTCGGCGGGCAGGCCGCGGCGCTGGCGCAACGGGCCGTGCTGCTCGCCGACCGGGACCGCCTCACCGCGGAGCTCTCCGCGTCGGTCACCGCGCTGACCGCCGCCAGCGAGGCCAAGAACGACTTCATGGCGAACATGAGCCACGAACTGCGGACGCCGCTGAACGCCATCATCGGCTTCAGCGACCTGATGCGGATCGAGGAGTCCGTCGACGGCGAGACCAGGGTGCCGACCGACTGGATCCAGCACATCCACTCCAGTGGGCAGCACCTGGTCGGGCTGATCAACGAGGTGCTCGACCTGGCCAAGATCGAGGCGGGCAAGGTCGAGCTGCGCCGGGAGACGCTGGACCTGTCCACCGAACTGGGCGAGGTGGTGACCACCCTGGCGGCGCTCTCCCGGCACAAGAGCCTCGAGGTCACCGTGGCGGCGGCGCCGTTGCCGGTGTTCGCCGACCGGGTGCGGCTGCGGCAGATCGTCACCAACCTGCTGTCCAACGCCATCAAGTTCACCCCCGAGCACGGGCGGATCTACCTGGCCGCCCGGCGGGTCGGCGCGGACATCGCGATCAGCGTCGCGGACACCGGGCCGGGCATCGCCGCGGCGGACCAGCAGCGGGTCTTCGACGAGTTCCAGCAGGTCGGTGAGCCGCACGCGGCGGCCGCGGGTACCGGCCTGGGGCTGGCCCTCGCCCGCCGGCTGGTGCAGGCGCACGGCGGGCGCATCGAACTCGAGTCGATCGTCGGGCACGGCGCGAAGTTCACCGTCTACCTGCCGGCCACGTCCGCGCACACCGCGTCGCCCGGGGACCTCGCCGGTGCCTGCCCCGGCGTCCTGATCGTGGAGGACGACCCCGCCGCCGCCCAGCTCCTCTCCGCCTACCTGGAGAAGGCCGGCTACCGGCTGCACGTGGCGCGCACCGGTGAGGAGGGGCTGGCCGCGGCCCGCGCCTGCCCGCCCGAGGTGATCCTGCTCGACGTCCAGTTGCCCGGCATCGACGGGTGGGAGGTGCTGGCGCGCCTGAAGGACGACGAACGGCTGCGCAACGTTCCGGTGGTGATCGTCAGCGTGCTGGACGACGCCGAGGTGGGACTGGCGCTGGGGGCCGCGGACTACTTCGTCAAGCCGGTCGACCGGCGCGCGCTGCTCAGCTGGCTGGCCCGGCACGGGCTGGTCCCGCCGGGCGGTGGCCCGGAACTCTCCGTGCTGGTCGTCGACGACGATCCGGTGTGCCTCGAGCTGATCGAGGCGGCCCTGAGCGGTTCCGGCATCCGGGTGACCCGCGCGGGCGGCGGCGCGGACGGCGTCCGGCAGGCCCGCAGCCACCGTTTCGACCTGGTGATCTGCGACCTGCTGATGCCCGAGGTCGACGGTTTCGACGTGGTGGCCGCCCTGAACGCCGACCCGGCCACGCGGGACGTGCCGGTCCTGATCCTGACCACCCACGACCTCGACGACGCGGAGAAGGAGCGGCTGCGGGGGAGGGTCGTCGGCGTCACCGCCAAGGACCGGGCGGAGAACCTGACCGACCTGGCGCGAACCGTCGCGGAGCTGACCGGCGTGGCCGCCGCCCGGGACCCGGTGAGCGCATGAGCTCATGCCCGCCCGTTTTAGACCGATGAGAGTAGTAACAGGTGCGTGCGGCGCAGGCCGGCGTGATGGAAGGGGACGCGCGGTGCGGAACGGGCTCACCATCGGTGTCCTCTCCACCTCGTTCGGTGGCACGTACTTCGGGCGCATTCTGGGCGGCATCAAGCGCGCCACGGTCGCGGCCGGGGGCCGGATCATCGCCATCCAGACCCTCGACGCCGGTACGGTCAACGTCGACCTGTCCGACCCGCCGGAGTTCCGCCACCCGGTGGCGTGGGACCACATCTCCGCCTTCGTCATCGTCCTCAACGCGGTCGACCGGGAGTACCTGACCGCGATCCAGGCGACCGGCAAGCCGGTGGTCATGGTGAGCGACGACCTGGACGGATTCCCCTGCCCGGTGGTGCTGCCCGACAACCGCGCCGGAGTCCGCGAGGCGGTCATGCACCTGGTCGAGCACGGCCACCGGACGATCGCGTTCGCCGGCAACCCGGCGCAGCGCGACCTGCGGGAGCGGTACGAGGCGTACCGGGAGGCACTGCTCGAGGCCGGCATCCAACCTCGGCCCGACCTGCTCTTCGACACCGGCGACAACCAGGAGACCGGCGGCGAGCGGGCCGGCCGGGCGATGATCGCCGCGGGCATGCCGTCCACCGCGGTGATCGCCGGCAACGACTACAACGCCATCGGCCTGATGCGCACGCTGACGACCGCCGGTTACCGGTTGCCGCAGGACCAGGCGATCGTCGGGTTCGACGACATCGACGGCGTGGTGTACCTGACGCCGAGCCTGTCCAGCGTGCGGCAGTCGTTCGACGAGATCGGCAGCCGCGCCGTCGAGATCCTGCTCACCCAGCTCGACGGCCGGGAGGTACCGGCCGGGTGCTACCACGTGGCGACCCCGTTCGTGCCGCGCGAGTCGTGCGGGTGCCCGGACACGCTGGCGCTGGGCAACCCGGCGGCCACCGCCCCGCGCTCCGTCACCGGCGCCGACGACCTGGCGGCCCACCTGGCCGCGATCCTCGAGGGGACGCAGGTCGACCCGGGCGCCGGCGCCGCGATCCGCCGCGGCGCGGACCGCATCACGGCGGCGATCCAGGCCGCCGCGGACGGGGTGCCCGGGCCCGACTCGTTCGAGTTGCGGAAGGTCCTGGCTGATCTGCACGGGCTCCAGCAACGACCGGAGAGCCTGGTCGAGATCATGCGCTGTGTCCGTACGCTGGGCCGGCACATGGTGGCCACGGCCCGCAACGCCGGGGACGACGTCACCGCCGAACGGGTCGAGAACTGCACCGACGAGATCGTCGCGGCCCTCGGGCAGAGCGAGGCCCGGGCGCAGTACTACGCCGGCAACGCCTTCGCGCACACGCTGAACACCCAGTACCAGGTCAGCATGAACCTGCTGCGCAGTCACGAGGAGGGACCGCGCACGCTGGCCTGGATCGAGGGCACCCACGCCCGGGGCGGATGCCTGGGCCTGTGGTCCGCGCAGTCGGCCGACGCCGCGCCGGCCGACCGGACGCTGGACATCGTCTCCATGTTCCAGCGCGGCGGGCCGAACGGGATGCTGCCGGCCCTCCCGGTCTCCACGCCGCGGTCGTTCCCGCCGCCCGAGGTGATCCGCTGGGCCGAGCTGACGGCCGACGACATGGTCTTCGTGGCGCCCATGAAGGTCAACGCCAGCGACTGGGGCATGCTGGCGATCGTCGGCCCGATCGAGGCCTGGCTGTCCACCGGCCGGGAGATGATGAACCAGTGGACGGCGTTGCTGACCATCGCGCTGGACCACGAGGCCGTCCTGGAGTCGCTGCGGGAACGGGAGGAGTGGCTGCAGTACGCCGCGCTCTACGACCAGCTGACCGGGCTGGCGAACCGGACCCTGTTCATGGAGCGGCTCCAGCAGTCCATCGCCCGAGCCGAACGACGGTCGAACTACCAGTTCGCCGTGCTCCTCCTCGACCTCGACGGGTTCAAGCGGGTCAACGACAGCCTCGGCCACCTGGCCGGCGATCAGCTGCTGGTGCAGGTCGCGCAGCGGATCAAGGAGTGCACCCGGGACGCCGACACCGCGGCCCGGTTCGGCGGCGACGAGTTCGCCATCCTGCTGCACGGCCTCGCCGGACCGGAGTGGCCGGTCGCCGTCGCGGAACGCATCCACGCCGCCCTCACCGCGCCGTTCCGGCTGGGTGACGAGGAGGTGGTGGTGTCGTCGAGCATCGGCATCTCGCTCAGCGCCACCGGTTACGCGCAGGCCGAGGACATCATCCGGGACGCCGACACCGCGATGTACTCGGCGAAGGGCGGCGGCAAGGGCTCGCACACCATCTTCAACGTGGACATGCACGCCAAGGCGGTGGCGCGGCTGCGTACCGAGGCGGACCTGCGCCGGGCGCTGGAACTGGACGAGCTGGAGGCGCACTACCAGCCGATTGTGCGCCTGGACACCGGCGAGGTGGCGGCCGTCGAGGCGCTCATGCGCTGGCGCCACCCCACGCTGGGGCTGATCCCGCCGGCCGAGTTCCTGCCGATCGCCGAGGAGACCGGCCTGATGCTGCCGATGGGGCGGTGGATGCTGATGGAGGCGTGTGCCCAGCTGCGGCGGTGGCACGGCGTCGTACCGGACGCCCACAACCTGCGGGTCAGCGTCAACGTGTCGAACCGCCAGTTCTGGCACGGGCGCCTGCTCGAGGACGTCCGCGACTGTCTGCGGATGGCGGACCTGGAGCCGCACCGCCTGGCGCTGGAAATCACCGAGGGCGTCATCATGCACGACGTCAAGCAGGCCCGCCGGATGCTCGCCGAGCTGCACGAGATGGGCGTCGAACTGCACATCGACGACTTCGGCACCGGATACTCGTCGCTGGAGGCGCTGTACCACCTGCCGATCGACGCGCTGAAGATCGACCGGTCGTTCGTCTCCCGGCTCGGCACCGACGAGCGGAGCGCCGAACTGGCCCGCACGATCGTGCAGATGGGCACCAACCTGGGCCTGGAGGTCATCGCGGAGGGCATCGAGACGACCGGCCAGCGCGACCAGCTGCGGCAGACCGACTGCACCTACGGCCAGGGCTACCTGTTCTCCCGCCCGGTCGCTGCCGACGACGCGGCCGAGTTCCTGTGCTCGGCCGCACTGCGGAACCACCACGCCCACTACGCCGTCGAGTACCGGGTATAACACCTAGCGGGCCGGGCAGACCACCAGGTTCGGCGGCGCGGGTACCCGCGCCGCCGGGGCGCAGTCGAACCGGGACGCGATCAGTGACCGCACCACCGGATCGGCCCCGGTCAGGTCGAACCATCCCGGCTGCCACACCAGATAGCGGGCCCGCCGGTCGCCGGTCAGGCAGCGCAGGTTGTCGGCGTAGCTGGGGTAGTCCCGCACCAGCGGATGCCGGGACGCCCGCTGCAGCCACTGCGGCGACGGATACCGGCAGGTCGTCGGATTGCCCATCACGTGCCCGACACTGCCGAACGCCAGGTACAGCACCGGCGTGTCCCGGCCGATCCGGTCGCTCAGCCGGTCGTACCCGTAGCTGGTCGGCGGCTTGTTGACGATGGTGTGGTTGTGCGCGCTGAACGCGACCGCGCTGCCGGGCAACGACGCCGGGAGCAGCACCGCGCACATGGCGACGGCGCACACCACCCACGACGGACGTTGCGGCCCGGCACCGGCGGCGCGCCCGGCCGCCACCCACACCACACCGGCGGCCACGGCCGCCACCAGCGCCGCCCCGGCCATCACCGGTTGCAGGTGGTGCAGGCGCCAGTCGGCCGGCAACCGGAGCAACACCACCGCGGGTACGGCGACCAGCACCGTGGCGACGACCAGCGGCACCCGGGCCGGGGCGCAGAGCGCGAACGCGGCGCCCCAGACCGCCGCCGCCAGAACCGGGACGACCGCGAAGTGGTACATGAAGAACTCGCCCTGCCCGTACGCCGAGGCGACCGACACGCCCGCCGCCAACACCGCGAAGCCGGCGGCGAACCAGCGCCCGCGCCCCGGCGGCAGCCGCCGGATCAGCGCCGCCACCGCGGCCGGCGCCACGACCACGACCGGGCTGAGGATCGCCACGTTGCCCACCGCGTCGCGCAGGTGGTAGGCGTCCCGCCAGCGGAGCCCATGATGGATCGGCGACTGTCCGACCAGGCTCGCCTGATCCCGCAGCCACCACCACTCCCACGGCAGGAACTGTTCGGTCAGCACGTACCAGACGACCGTGACGACCGCGGTCACCGCCGCCGCCCACCCGGCCCGGCGCCGGCTCAGCACCGCCACCAGCAGCAGCGCCAGCAACCCGATCGGCGCGGTGGCCAGCTTGACGGCGACGGTCAGGAACGCGGCGGAACCGCCGAGCAGCGCACCCAGCCAGACCCGGCGGGGAGCGCACGCGGCGCCGACCGCGAGCACGGCCGCCAGCGCCGCCGCCCAGTCCGGCTCCAGGAAGTGCCAGGGCGGCGCGGCCACCAGCGCCAGGCCGGTGGCGACGGCGATCACGGCGGCCGGCCGGGTGCCCAGGAAACGCCGGACGCCGAGGAACAGCACCACGGTCACGGCCAGCACGAGCAGCCCGGCCTCGATCCGTACGACCAGATGCGAGACGGTCAGCGAGGAGTCACCGACCAGCACGCTCCGGCCCGCTTCCAGCCCGCCCACCAGCAACCGGTACGCCAACGGCCGCGCCACGAACACGTCCCAGACGCTCACCCCGCCGCGGCCCGCCGTCGCGATGCCGCCCAGCGCGTACGTCACGTCGCCGTTGAGCGCCGACCACCACGTCAGCGCGAGCGTGGGCACCAGAACCAGCGCCGCGACGACCAGGCCGACCGTGCGGTGGAGGCGCGTCCGGCCGGCGCTGCCCCCGGCGTTCAGCCGAGCACCTGGTGCGTCACACCGGCGGCCACGGTGACCGCGCCGGCGGCGAGGAAGGCGACGGTGCACCGCTCGGTGTGGCGGTCGTCGCGCGACTGCGGCCGGTCGAGGGCGGCCAGCAGGACGCCGTAGCAGGCGGCCAGAACAATGACGACGAAGGCAATCATGACCGTCGCTCGCTGGTGGGTCGGCGGAGGTAAGGAACGAACGCCGTCCATGGTGCCCCTCCGCCGGCGCCCGCGGGCGACCGTGGGCTGACCAGAAGATGAACGTCACTGTCCCGCCGGGCCCGGCTCCGTCCCGCGCGCAGATCCCGGCGGCGGACCTTCTTGCGGGGGGGGGGGGGGGGGGGGGGGGGGGGCCGGGGGGGGGGGGGGGGCGCGCGGGCGCGCGGGGCGGCCGCCCCCCCCGCCCCCCCCCCCCCCCCCCGGCTCCAGGATTCGGCCAGCCGTCAAGATCCGGCCTGGCGCCGCGGACGGATCAGGACCAGCCGGGGTGCCCTTCGCGGGCGTTGCCCGGGGTGAGGACGCGCTCGTCGGAGCCGTCCGCCTTCACGATGGTGATCTTCGGCCGGGCCAGGTCCCCGCGGGCCAGCCCGATCCAGCTGCCGTCGGGGGAGTAGGTCGGGTCCATCTCCCGGTCCGGATGGTCGGTGAACTCGCGGGCGTTGCCGCCGTCCGTGTCGACCAGCCAGATGTCGGACTTGTCGCGACCGGTGATGTGCGTGTACGCGATCGTCGAGCCGTCCGGCGACCACGCCGGGTCGACGCCGGGGCCTGCGTCGCCGGAGGTGATCTGCTGTCCCGGCTCGTCCGGGTCGTCCACCGACAGCAGGTGGAGCTGGGGTACGCCCTTGATCTGCACCCAGTACGCGATGGTCGAGCCGTCCGGCGACCACGCCGGATCGTCCTTCACCGCGTCCGACCGGGTGAGTTGCTTCGGCTCGGACTCGCCGATCGTGATCGTGAACAGTTGCGAGACGTCGCCGACCCGCCGCATGAAGGCCAACTTGGTGTCGTCCGCGGACCACGCGACCCGCCCGGCGACGTCGTCCACAATCTTCTTCGCGTTGCCGCCGTCGGCGTCACGGACCCAGATCGACGCCGTGTCGCCGTCGCGTTTCGTGGTGGCGATCCGGGTACGGTCGTTCGACCAGTGCGGCAGCGCGTGGCCCTCGGTGCCGGGCAGCGTGGTGCGTTCGGCGGCGCCCGGGGTGAAGCTGACGATGTGGTAGCTGCTCGCCGGGAACGCGTCGCCCTGGTCCGCGCGGGCCAGCATGGTGTCCGTCGGGAACGGCGGCGGTTGCGCCGGGGCCGACGCGGATGCGGCCGCCGAGGCGGGGCCGCCGGGTTTCGGGTCCGGGTCGTCGCTGCGGCTCATCGCCACCGCGGTAGCCGTGCCGGCCGCGAGCACCGTCACCGCGGCCGCGGCGATCATGATGAGCTTGCGGCTGTTGCCCTTGCCGCCGCCGCCGAATGTGGTGCCGGTCGCCGGCGGAACGGGCGGCGTGGGCGCGTAGTCGATCGGGCGGCCGGGGGCGAACGGCGCCGCGACGAACCCGGGCGGGCTCTGCTGGGCCGGGTCGGCGAAACCCGGGCCGACGGATCCGGCGGGGTGCGGGTTGCCGATCGGCCCGGCCCCGGCCGTCGGCGCGCTCCCGGCTGCGGGCACGGCCCCGGCGGTGGCCCCGGCTGTGGGCGTGGCCCCGGCGGTGGTCCCGGCTGTGGGCGCGGTCCCGGCGGTGGCCCCGGCTGTGGGGGCGGTCCCGGCGGCGGCGCCACTCGGCTGAGTGTCACCGGGTCGGGCCGGAGCGGGTCCGGCCGGGTTCTGGACCTGCGTCCGGCCGGCCGTTCCTGCCACGACCGGGGTGTTGATCCGGGGCGCGTCCGTGCCGCCGCCCGCACCGGAAGGACTGCCGGGAGACACCGCCGGACCCGTGCCGGACTGGACGACCCGCCCCACCGCCGCACCGCCACCCGCCGCAGCAGTCTGAGCCGCACCGGCCGGCGTCAGACCGCCGCCCGCCGCTCCACCGGCACTCGCCGGCGCACCGCCGCCCGCCCTCGCCACCCCGGAAGCCGCGCCCGCCGAACCGGCGGCGCCCGCAAGCCCAGCCGCACCTACCGCGCCAGCACCAGCAGAACCAGCGCCAGCAGCAGAACCAGCGCCAGCAGCAGAACCAGCGCCAGCAGCAGAACCAGCGCCAGCAGCAGCAGAACCAGCGCCAGTAAGCCCAGCCGCACCAGCGCCGGCAAGCCCAGCCGCACCAGCAGGGCCACCCCCCGCGCCCCGCTCGGGTTCCGGCGCCACCGCCGCCGCGAACGGCGACGCCCCGCCGACCACCGCCGCCGTAGCCACCGCCGCGCCCAACGCGATGCTGTGCTCCGGATGCGGATCGGCGACCACCGGACGTTCGAACGCGGTGGACAACAGCTGCGCCACCAACGGGATCCGGGACGAGCCACCGGCCAGCAGCACCGCGCTCAGTCCGGGGGCGTCCACCTGGGCCGAGCGCAACGCCCGGCGCATCGCGTCCACCGTGTCCTCCAGGGACGGCGCGATCATCGACTCCAGTTCGGAGCGGTTCAGCCGGACCCGGGTGTGCAGCCCGGGCAGCGCCACCGGGATCATCACCTCGGTGTCGAAGGAGAGCGCCTCCTTCGCCTCCACGCAGTCGCGCCGGAGCCGGGCCAGCGCGGTCACCGCGTCGGGGTCGTCGGCGTCCAGGCTTTCCGCCCGGCTGCCCAGCACGCCGATCACGTGGCCGAAGACCGCTTCGTCGAAGTCGATTCCGCCGAGTTGTTCGATGCCCTCGGGCTCGCCGAGCAGCACGAAGCCGTCGCCGTCGCGGCGCAGCACCGCGGCGTCGAACGTGCCGCCGCCGAGGTCGTACACCGCGACCGTCTCGCCGGAGGCGATCCGCCGGGCGGTGGCGTGCTGCAGCGCGGCGGCCTCCGGTTCGGTCCGCAGCACCACCGGCCCGGCGTCGGCGAGCCGCACCGCCTGGTCCAGTTGCTCGCGCTTGTACGGTCCCCAGTTGGCCGGATGCGTCACGGTCACCGCGGTCGGCGGCCCGTCCTGGAGTTGCTGCACGCTGTCCAGCACGTGCCGCAGAAGCTTGGCGGTGAGCGCGTGCGCGGAGAACGGTGAACCGCCGACCAGGATCGGCACCGGGTCGCCGATCCGCCGCTTGAACTCGCGTGCCAGCCGGGCGGGCTCGGCCTGGCCGCGGCGTTCCGCGGCGTCGCCGATGAGGAGTCCGCCGTCCGGTTTCACGAACACCAGCGAGGGAATCTCGGGACGACGGGCGCCCAGGCGCACGACGTCGACCCGGCCCTCCGCCCGGACCGCTGCCGCCGTCTGGGTGGTGCCGAGGTCGATGCCCAGGCCGTACTGAATCACCACGGTGTCGACCTTAGGCCCAACCACCCGGCTCCGGCACCGCCGGACGGGCGTCCGTAGGTGCATGTCGCGGTCACGGCGTGACCGCGCACTTGGGCGCCACCACCCGCCACTGTGTGCAGAACGCCTGTGCCGCCTCGGGGTTGGCGAATCCGTCCTGCAGCAGAACCCAGAAGCCGGTGCCCTTGTCCTCCAGCACGTCCGAGGCCAGGCTGTCCACCAGCTTGACCGGCATGCCGGCGGTGTCCAGCCGGGCCCGTTGCGACTCGGCCTCGGCCTTGCCGCCGTCCGGGCCGCGGTGCGGGAACACGTCGACGAGCGCGTAGGGGCGGGACACCGCGGGGGTGGTCGGGGTGGCCGCGGGTTTGGCGGCCCGTTTGGTGCCGGGGAGCGGCAGTCGGACATCCGACAGGGCGACCGCGGCGGTGGCGGCCAGCGCCAGCACGACCGCCGCGGTGCCGGCCATCCAGGACCGGACCCGCGGTTTGCGGCTGCCGTTGCCGGTGGCGGTGAACAGCGGCGGGCGGTCCGGGTCGTGGGCGTCGGTGACGGCGACGACCACGAAGTACGGCTTCGGCGTACCCATGAAGGGTCTGGCGGGTTTGGCGCGCACCAGCGCGGTGCGCGACTCGCCCGGCTCGAGACGCACCGCGGCCGGCTCGGCCGCGATGCTGCCGGCCGGCGGATCCAGCTCGGCCGTGATCCGGACCGGTGCGGGGCGGTCGCTGTCGTTGACCAGACGCAGGTCGAACGCGTGCGGTTCGCCGGTCCGCGCGGTCAGGGCACCGGACACGGGTACGGGCAGCGCCACCGTCAGCAGCCCGGTGGCGAATCCGGCCGGCTCGCCGGTGGCGGCGTCCAGCGCGTGCACCGTGAACGGCACCAGCGACGGGCTGGGCGGCTGGTCCGGCGGCGTCTGCAGGACCAGGTCGACGCCGGTGGTGGCGTACGGGTCCACGGTGACCGCGGGCGGGTCGACGGCCCAGCCGGCGGCCCGTCCCCGGGCCACGGCGAGGCGGAGGGCGGCCGGCGCGGCGGCGAGGTTGCGGAGTTCCACCGGGACCCGGGTGACCACGCCGGGTGCCAGGGTCACCGGCTCGGCCGGCAGGGTGAGTTCGACGGTCACGGCACCGGGTCATCGGTCGCGGCGCCACCGGCGGCGGTGCCCCCGGACGGCAACGGCGCGCCGGCCGGGGTGACGCCCGGCAGGCCGGTGCCGGGCAGCTGGCCGATGGCGAGCGGGTCGGTGCCGGGCTGTCCGGTGCCCGGCTGGGCGGTGCCGAGCGGCTGGGCGGTGCCGGGGCGGTGCATCATCGGCGTGTCCAGGGCGTTCATCGCACCGGCGCCGGAGCGGTACTCCAGGCCGTCGCTGAAGCCGTCCGAGTCGCTGTCGCTGAGCTTGGCGTTCAGGCCCATGACCTGTTCCAGCGCGTCGTCCATGCCGTCCGCGTCGGTGTCCACGCGCAGCGGCGCGAGGCTGCCGTCGAGGTGACCGTCGGCGTCGCTGTCCGGCGCCAGCGGATTGAGGCCCTGCGCCAGTTCGAACGCGTCGTTGAGCTGATCGCCGTCGGTGTCGGCCTTGCGCCCGTCGGTGCCGTGGGTGATCAGCTCCTGGGCGTCGGTGAGGTTGTCGCCGTCGGTGTCGGCGCGCAGCGGGTCCAGGCCCAGGCGGCGTTCCAGCGCGTCGCTCAGGCCGTCCCGGTCGCTGTCCGGGCCGCCCAGTTCGGGTGGTGGCGGCGGGGGCAGCGGCGCCGCGACCGGCTCGACCACGGGAACCGGTGCGGGCACGGGCGCCGGGCCGGCCAGCGGTGTGGCGGTGCCGTCGGAGATGCCGGGCAGCACGGCGGCGTACTCGAAACGGTCGCCGGCGGTGGACTCGCGGACGCCGGCCCGGCGGTTCGCGGCCTCCACGATCTTGCCGTCGCCGAGGCTGATCGCGACGTGGGCGCCCGGCGTGCGGCCGTCGCCGGGACGCGGCTCGCGGTCGAACGAGAACAGGAGGGCGCCCGGCGTGTCCTTCGCCTTCTCGACCGGGATCAGCATCCCGCGTTCCTTCAGATGGAGATATTGGGCGGTGGCGCCGTCCGGGATTTTGGTCCCGGCCTGGTGGGCGGCCCACTGGGTGAATTCCGAGCAGTCGAATACGTCCGGGTTGTCGTCGGAGAGCTTGACCTCCGCGCCGAACACGTACGGGTCGCCGACCTGCGCCCGGGACACCCGCAGGAAGGTTTCCAGTGCGGCGTTGTCCCCACCGCCCGGATTCGCCTGCGGAGCGTCGTTCGTCCCACTGTCCGAACTGGACCCGCCGGACGCCGCGACCGGGTGGCCGTACCCGGGGGTGCCGGTCCAGACCCCGCGCCCGGGCCCGTCACCGTTGGCCACCGCGGCGTTCTGCGCCTCGTCCTTGTATCGCAGGTAACGCGCGCTGTTTCCGCCGTGCGTCACCGTCCACGGCGAAATGTCCTCGCCTTTGCGGGACACCAGGAACGCCGCCTTCGCGTTGTCCTGCGGGTCGAACAGGTTGAACCGGGCCACCAGGTCCGGATGGGCGCGGCCGTTGATCTGCCACAGCCCGCGCGAGTCCTCGCCGCGGGGGTTGTGGGCGCGGCTGTTCCCGCCGGACTCGGCCAGCGCGATCGCGGTCATGGTTGCCGCTTCGTCGGGGTTGAACCCGGCCCGGCGGGCGAAACCGTAGATCTGTTCCGCTGCGTACCTTGGCATGAGCGCCAGCGTAGGACCCACAATCCACCGGTGTATAGCAGCCATTCATCTTGCACCCTAAGAATGCATTATTACCCGTCCGAGTTGGATCACCGACACAGCCGAAAGAGCTATTGTTCTGATCGACTCGCGGGGCGCATCATGTCCAGGCGTGCGGCGGGGGGCGCCGCCTACCAGGGGGAAACATGCCTTCGCAACGGCCGCCGACGGTCTGGATCGATGACAGTCATGCCATCGTCCGACGCGGGATGGCGGCGTGTCTGCAGAGCGCGGACTTCGTCGTCCGCGGCGAGAGCGCCACGCTCGCACCGGTTCCGGTGCTCACCGGGCTCGACATCCTCGTGTTCGAGTACGCCGGACCGACGCTCCGGCGCGCGGTGCGGCTGGCCGACGGCGGTCCCACCCGCCTCGTCGCCACCGTGCGCGACGTCAGTGAACAGGCGGTCCGGGAGATCGTGGACGCCGGGGTCGGCGCCGTCCTGCCACACACGACGCTGACGCCGGAGACGCTCGTCGCCAGCCTGCGCGCCGTGGTCGCGGGCACCGTGGCGATGCCCGCCGACATGCTCAACCGTCTCCTGCTGCACGTCACCCAGACGTCCCACTTCGGCCCCACCGGACTCAACCCGCGGGAGCGCTCGGTGCTGCGGCTGCTCGCGGACGGCCTGGACACCCGCGGGATCGCCGAGGACCTCTGCTTCTCCGAGCGCACCGTGAAGAACGTGGTGCACGACGTGCTCACCAAGCTCAACTGCCGAACCCGGGCCCAGGCGGTCGCCGTGGCCACCCGCGAAGGGGTGATCTGACCGGCCATGGTGGCATCGGCGGAACCCTGGGCCACGCTGGCCGACACGCTGCTCCAGCGGGAGGCCCTGATCTGCCGGCTCGCCGAGGGCCGCCCGCCGCGCGACTTCGCCGGCCTGTACGTCGCCGACGAGGAGGTGGACCGCGTCCTGGCCGCGCTGCCCGGCCTGGACGGGCCCGGACCGGACCGCGCCGCCCGGGTCCGCGCCGGGCTGGCCGAGCAGGTGGACGCGGCACGCCAGGCGTTCGCCGCGTCGCTGCGCGGCAGGTCCCGGTTCGCCACCGTGGTCCGCACCGCCCATCTGCCGGCGGGCGAGGCCGAGGTGCTGGCGCTGCTGCTGGCGGTCGAGCTGTCGCCGGCCCGGCAGCGGCTGGTCGCGTACGTGCAGGACTCGGTCCAGCTGCCCCGGGTCACGCTGTCCACGCTGGCCCGGCTCTTCGTCGAGCCGGACCACGTCGGCGACCGCGCGCTCGCCCCCGCCTCCCGGCTGCGCCGCGCCGGGCTGGTCCGGCTGGGCGGCGACGGTCCCTGGGCCACTCTGGTGGGTGAACCGGCCGCCCGGCTGGTCTGGCATCTGCGCGGTGACGCCTCGCCCGACCCGCAGCTGCCGCCCGGCACCACGGTGTCCGCGGCCGCCTCGCCGCGCCGGCCCGGCGGCCTGCTGCTGGTGCACGGCGGCGACCGGATGAGCCGGCTGCGGGCGGTCCGGGCCCACCGGCCCGGCGCCGGACTGCTCACCTGCGCACCGCCGGCGACGCCGGAGGAGTGGGAGGCGGTGGTCCGCGAAGCCACCATCGGCAACCTGGTCGTGGTGCTCGACCTGGTTGCGCCGCTGAGCCCGGCGGGACGCGACGCGGTCACCCGGGCCGGGCATCTGGACTGGGTGCTGTCGTCCACCGGCGAACAGCCGCTGGAGTCGGTGCCGGACCGGCCGTGGCGCGAGGTCCGGGTGGACGACGGCGAGGCCGACGCGGACGACTGGCAGCAGGCGCTGGGCACCGGGCCGGACCCGGCGTACCGGCTCAGCCGGGAACAGCTGCGGCTGGTCGCCGCGGCCGCCGCCGCGGACTCCGGGCAGATCGCTCCGGCGGTACGCCGGCTGGCCGGCGGTCACCTCGACGGCGTGGCGGTGCGGATCCGTCCCCGTCGTGCCTGGGACGACCTGATCCTGCCGGCCGACGAGGCCAGCCAGTTGCGCGAACTCGCCGCCCGGCACCGCGGCCGCGACACCGTGTACGGCCGGTGGCAGTTCAGCCCGCTCCCGTCGGTCGGTGTGGTGGCGCTGTTCGCCGGCCCGTCCGGCACCGGCAAGACGCTCGCCGCCGAGGTGGTGGCCGGCCACCTGGGCCTCGATCTGTACAAGGTCGACCTGTCCGCGGTGGTCAGCAAGTACATCGGCGAGACCGAGAAGAACCTGGAACGCATCTTCGGCGCGGCGGCGGCCGGCGACCTGGTGCTGTTCTTCGACGAGGCGGACGCGCTGTTCGGCAAGCGGTCCGAGGTGAGCGACGCGCACGACCGGTACGCCAACATCGAGGTGGCGTACCTGTTGCAGCGGCTCGAGACGTACGACGGCCTGGTGGTGCTCGCCACCAACCTGCAGCGCAACATCGACCCGGCGTTCCTGCGCCGCATCTCGGTGGCGATCGACTTCGTGGCGCCCGAGGAACCGGAACGCCGCGCGATCTGGGCCCGCGCGTTCCCGCCCACCGCGCCGACCGCCGACCTGGACCTGGACTTCCTGGCCCGGCAGTTCAAAATCACCGGCGGCATCATCAGCAACGCGGCGCTCGGCGCGGCGTTCCTGGCCGCCGCCGAGGACAGCCCGATCACCATGCGGCACGCCGTGCTCAGCGTGAAACGGGAGTTCCAGAAGCTCGGGCGCCTGCGCACCGAGAAGGAATTCGAGCGCTACTTCGATCTGGTGAACAGGGGAGTCGATGCTGCACCTGCTCGATGAGACGCTCGAGGCGTTTCTGCGGTCCGTGGTGCCGCTGCCGGCCCGCGACGTCGACGTCGCGTTCGACGCCCCGGACGGCGAGTGGTCCGCCGCGCTCTCCTCCCGGCCGACGGTGGACCTCTACCTGTGGGACATCCGGCCGAACCTCACCGAGCGCGACTTCGGCGAGATGATCGTCGAGGAGGCGGACGGCCGGCGGTTCCGGCGCGACCCGCTGCCGCGGATCGACTGCCGCTATCTGGTGACGGCCTGGACCAGTGAGGTACGCGACGAGCACTCGCTGCTCGGCGACGTGCTGTCCGCGCTGCTGCTGCATCCGGTGATCCCGGCCGAGCATCTGCAGGGCGTGTTCGCCGAGGTGCGGCCGCTGCCGGGCCTGCGGTTGCGGTCCGGCGACGGCAGCGAGAACTCGGACTTCTGGTCGGCGCTGGGCGGGCAGCTCAAGCCCGGCCTGGACCTGGTGGTGACGGTGACGCTGGACGCGGCGCTGCGGGCGTCGGCCGGCCCGCCGACCGAGCGGATCACGGTACGCACCACCGGCGTCAGTTAGCCTCCGCCGCCGCGGCTGAGGCCCAGCGTGGCGATCAGGTCCTCGTGCAGCTCGAACCAGACCACGTGGCAGGAGTCCGCGCCGGACCGGTCGACCCAGGACGGCTCACCCGCGGTGGCGCGGGCCAGGGCGGCGGCGAACCTGGTGTCGTACCCCCGGAATCTCTCCAGGGTCGCGGTCAGCTCCGCGACCAGCGGGGCGACCTCGGCGGCCAGCGTGCCCAGCTCGCGCAGCACGCGGCCGTCCCAGGCCGGGTCCCGGTGGTCGTTGGTGGCCAGGGGCGCGCCGGGCGCCGGGCGGATCTGCCAGTCGGTGCAGGCGCGCTGGAGGCGCCCGTTGAGCGGCAGGAAGGCCGCGTGCACCCGGCGGACCGTCGCGTCGCCGCCGGGCACCTCCCGCAGCTCGGCCGCGAGCCGGCGCTCGTTCTCGGCCCGGCCGCGCCCGGTGAGCGACCAGCCGCCGGAGCCGGCGAACTCGGACCAGGTCACCCACCCGTACGCCTGGTGATCGAGCAGCAGTTCGTCGGTGGCCGCCGGGTCGAGTCCGAACCGCCGGGCCACGGCGCGGTTGCCGGCCATCCCGCCGAGCCGGACCGCGTGCAGGACCAGCAGGTCCGGCGGCGAGGTGCGGCTCACGGCGCGCTCCGCCGCTCCTGGCGGGACAGCAACCGGTCCAGGCGCTGCTGGGCCGCCTGGGGGGAGTGCAGCCCGAGCGCCTGCGCGGTCTGCGCCCAGGTCAGGTCGAGCCCTCGAGCGGTGAACAGCAGACCGGCTTCGAGCTGGTCCAGCTCCGCACGGGCCGCCGGGAGCAGTTCCAGCGCGGCCACCGCGGCCGCGCGCCGGTCGGCGTCGTCGCCGTGGTCGGGCCGGCCCGACCACCAGAGGAAGAACTGGATCAGGTCCACGGCCGAGGGCGGCACCGGCGGCGGGCGCCACGGTCGCGGATCGAGCCGGCCGGCGCCCAGCCCGGTCAGGAGTTCCCGCGCGGCCCGCTCGCGCTGAGCGGCGGCCTGGTCGAGTCGGTGGTTGTCCGGCACGTACCGACCGTGCATCATCAACGAAGTGTTGTCAACATTCTGTTGAAGGTGGTGCGGGTGATCCTGGATCTGCGCGAGGCGACGGCGGGGACCGGGGGTGCCAAGGGCGGTTCCCTGGGGCGCCTGGTCCGTGCCGGTGCGCGGGTGCCGGCCGGATTCGTAGTCCCGCTCGACGCGTACCGGGCGGCGGTCGCCGGGCTGGACCTCTCCGCCGCGGACGCCCGCCGGCGGGTCGAGACCCGGCCGCTGCCGGCCGGTCTGCACGGCGAGGTGGCGCGGTGGCTGGCCGCGCGGGGCGACCCGCCGGTCGCGGTGCGATCCTCGGGGAGTACGGAGGACACTGCCGCCGCATCCGGGGCCGGGCAGCACGACAGCTTCCTCGGCGTCGTCGGGGCTGGACCGGTCACGGCGAAGGTGCGCTCGTGCTGGGGCTCGCTGTGGTCGCCGGGCGCGGTCGCGTACCGCCGGGCCCGGCGGCTGCCCGCGGACCCGGCCATGGCGGTGGTCGTCCAGCGCCACGTCGACGCGGACGTGGCCGGGGTGCTGTTCACCGGGGACGCCGCGCGCGTCGAAGCCTCCTGGGGTCTGGGCGAGAGCGTGGTGTCCGGCCGGGTCACGCCGGACTCGTGGACCGTGTCGCCGACCGGAGTCACCCGGCACACCACCGGGGACAAGCACACCCGGATCGACCGCGCACCGGCGGGCACGGTCACCCGGGCGGTGCCGACCGCGGACCGGCGGCGGCCCTGCCTGGACGACGCCGAGGTGAGCCGGCTGGTCGCGGCGGGCCGCGAGGTGGCCCGGCTGTTCGGCGCGCCCGTGGACGTCGAGTGGGCGCTGGCGGACGGCGAGATCTGGTTGCTGCAGGCCCGCCCGATAACGGCGGCGCCACCGCCCGCACCGGCCGGTGGTGGGGCGGCGGCTCGCGCTGGTGGTGCTGCGGTGCTTGCCGGCGTACCCGGAAGTGCCGGCATCGCGACCGGCCCGGCCCGGCTGATCGCCGGGCCGGGTGACTTCGGCCGGGTCACCGCCGGCGACGTCCTGGTGTGCCGCTTCACCGATCCGGCCTGGACGCCGCTGTTCGCCGTCGCGTCGGCCGTCGTCACCGAGATCGGCGGGGTGCTGTCACACGCCGCGATCGTGGCCCGGGAACATCGCATCCCCGCCGTGCTCGGCGCGGTGGGCGCCATGGCGACCCTCCGGGACGGGCAGACCGTCGTGGTCGACGGCGACGCCGGCACGGTTCACCCGGAGCGAGACCGCTGAGGGCGGCGGATCAGCCGAGCGGAGTCGCCGGGATCATGAAGACCGCCCCGTGCGAGATCATCGCGCAGCTCACCGCGCCCTGGGTGGCCGCGTAGTCCAGCGCGGTGCCGCGCCAGATGCCGCGGACGGCGATCGTGACCGGCTCCCAGACCGGCAGGCAGCCCATGGTCCGGTTCGGCGGTACCGCCGCGATGTCGCCGCCCGCGGCCGCGATCTCGTCGCACGCCTGGGCCGCCTTGGGGTGGGTACCGCCGGCCGGGTCGCAGGTCAGCACGGCGTACCGCGGTGTGCTCGGCATGCCGCCGGGCAGCGGGGTGATGGTGATCGCCAGGACGGTCTGCTCCGGGCCGGCCGTGGCCGGTGCGGCGGCGACCAGACCTCCGGCGACGACGGCCAGGACGGTGGCGGCGAGCAGGCGGATCATGCGCATGTGGGGTCCTCCGTGAGCGATGGTGCAACACATTGACAAACATCATTGCATTGCGTGCCCAGCGGCGGGATCGGCCGCGCGGTCTACGGCCGGGCGCCGATCACCCGGTCGAGTGCGGTGCGCAGCCGCGGGGTGAGCGTGCGGGCGTAGGTCGCGGTCAGGTGGTTGCTGTCCCGGTAGACCAGCGCCCCGCCGATCACCGAAGCGCACCGGTCGGCCGGGCAGATCGCGTCGGTCAGGTCGATCATCGCCACCTTCGGCAGCCCGCGCACCGCCTCCGCCTGCGCGGACGCGGCGCTCGCGCCGACCGCGACCTCCCGGGGGGTGGTGCACCGGGTCAGCTTCCTCGGGTTCGCCGAGACGCACTCCGCGACCCGGACGTCGAGATGCGGCGTGTCGCGCAGCACCACCGTACGGATTCCGGCGTCGGTCATCGCGGTCCAGGTCCGGCGCATGGACTGGACCGTGACGTCGTGCGCCGGGGGTCCGCTGATCGGCCTGCCGTCGCGGATCGGCAGGTAGAACGCGCCGGTGGTGAGCAGCACGTCGGGCCGGTTCGCCCCGGTCAGTTCCGCCCGCACGTTGCGGTTCCAGGTGGTGCACGCCGGCGCCGGCCGCAACAGCACGGAGATCTCCAGGTCCAGGAAGGGGCAGGCCTGTTTCAGGTACGTCACCAGCCGCCACTTCCGCTCGGCGGCCACCGCCTGCAGCGCCGGGAACCAGTTGCCGACGTGCGAGTCCCCGACGGCGGCCACCGTGAAGTCCGCGTTCCGGTCCCCGTACACGCAGGTCAGAACGGCGGTCTTGGTGGTGTCGGAGAAGCACCCGTCCCGGTGTACGTCGGGCAGGTCGTCCTTCGCGGCGAGTGCGTCCGGCACGAAGCCGGGCACCTTGTCGACCGGCACGCCGGCCCGGCTGGTCCGGGGGTTGCCGCCGAGGGCCGCGGCACCCGGCGGGCCGGACGGTGTCGCCGGTCCCGCGGCTCCGGGAACGGTGGCCGCCCACGAGATGCCGGCGTCCGGCGCCGGGCGCGGCGGCCAGACGGTGAACTGGAACATCTGCCCGGCCAGCACCGGCACGGCCGTGAAGATCAGTCCCAGCCGCAGCGCCTGGACCGGGTGCAGCGCCAGCCGCTTCGATCGCCGGATCGGGTTCTCCAGGTAGTGGTACGTGGCGGCGGCCGGCAGCACGGAGAACAGGACCACGGCCAGCCCGGCGGTCACGCTCAGCTCGCCGAACCGAGCCTCGGCGGTGACCAGCAGCGGCCAGTGCCACAGGTAGAGGGAGTAGGACAGGGCACCGATCGCGCGCATCGGGCGCCGGTCGAGGAGCCGTCCGGGGCCGGCCGGGGCCGTACCGGCGGCGATCACGGCGGCGGCGCCGAGCGTCGGCACCAGGGCCAGGTAGCCGGGGAACGCCGTCGCCGGTGTGATCCAGAGTGCGGCGGCGACGATCGCGCCGAGTCCGGCCCAGCCCAGGCCGGCGGCGACCCGGTGGGGTAGCCGCGCCAGCCGGTGCCCGAGCAGGGCCAGGGCGCCGCCCAGCGCCAGCTCCCAGATCCGGGTGGTGCTGACGAAGTACGCGCGGGCCGGGTCGGACGCGGTGAGGTGGACCGACCAGGCGAACGACGGGACGGCGATCAGCGCGAGGGCGAGCAGCAGCCCGCGCGGCCGGCCGGTCCACGGACGGCCGGCATCGCGGCCCCGGCGCCGGCGGGCGGTCCAGCCGACCGCGAGCAGCAGCAGCGGCCAGGCCAGATAGAACTGTTCCTCGACCGCGAGCGACCAGTAGTGCTGCAGGATGCTCGGCGCGTCCCCGATGGCGAGATAGTCGACCGCCTGCTCGGCCAGCCGCCAGTTCATCGCGTACAGGCCGCTGGCGACGACGTCCCAGCCGGTCTCCGCCCAGCGTGTCCTCGGCAGGAAGAACAGGGTGAGCAGCATGCTGACGACCAGGACCAGCCCGGCGGCCGGCAGCAGGCGCTTGGCCCGCCGGGCGTAGAACCCGGTCAGCGAGATCCGGCCGGTGCGGTCCCACTCCGCGACCAGGAGCCCGGTGATGAGGAACCCGGAGATGACGAAGAAGACGTCCACCCCGACGAAGCCGCCGGGAAGGAAGTCCAGGCCCGCGTGCGACAACAACACGAGTACGACGGCCACCGCGCGTAGCCCTTGGATGTCGCCGCGATAGGGGATGCGGCGGTCGGCCTCCGTGTCCCGGCCGGTGTCCCGGTGAGTCATGTTCACAGCGGCACACTAATCGCTAAACCGGCCAATGCTACATATCGGACTAGTTGCCTCGCGTGTCGGGCCACCCGCCGGACCGGCCCCACCCTGGAGGAGCCGCACCCGAACCCTTACCGTGAGCGGCGGAGCGGCCCGACCCGGTGGCCGCCCGACGAAGAGCGGGGATCATGGTCTCGACAGGAGTCCGCCGGCGTCCGACCCTGGCCCGGGCCGGTGCCGTACTGGCGGCAGCATGCCTGGCCGCCGCGGGGTGCACCGCCGACAGCAGCGAGCCGGCCGAGGAGATCGACTGGAGCACGCGGGTCCAGGCGTGCCCCAACCCCGGCCAGCCGGTCATCGTCCAGCACGTGGCCACCGGCGACGTGGACGGCGACAGGGAGCCGGACACCGTGGTGGCCCGCACCTGCGAGCCGTCGACGTCGTACTGGCCGTCCACGGTCGAGGTGTTCGGCTCCGCCGAGGACAAGCGCCGGCGGCTCGGCGTGCTGCTGGAGGACGTCGGCGCCACCGACCGGCCGTGGGTGACGAAGGTGGCGGTCGACAACGGCACCGTGGTGGTCGAGGCGTACGGCGTCGACGAGACCAGCGAGGGCAACTGCGCGGACCTGAACTTCACGTACCGCTTCCGCTACGCCGCCGGTGCGTTCACCCGCGAGGCCCGCGACGTCGGCAACGCCAACAAGTGCCAGCCGGTCGGCTGAGCGGACGGCACCCGCCCGCACCCCCTCCTTGCGGAGGTGGTCAGGACATGAGTGCGGCGGCGTGCGGCTCTACGCCGACTTCCGGATTGACGACGACGTTCCCGTTGAACAAGCGCTGGAACTGGGCGACCACGAATGCGCACGACTCGCACATCCGGTAGTCGGTGTGCATCTGCACCATCCCGTGCACGTCGTCGTACCGCTCGGTGTTCCGGGCGTAGTCGGTGCCGGCTGCTGCCCGGGGTGTGAACTTCTGGGCGACGTACTCCAGGATCTTGAGTTCGCTGTCGGTGTGCCGGGGCACCATCGCGGGAGTGGCGCCCTTCCGGATCGACTTCTTCGACGGCAGGATCAGGCTGCTGAAGAACAGGTTCATGCCCTGCTCGTACTCGACTTCCTCGGCCTGCCCGCTCCGGGAGACCGGCTGGTCGATTCCGCTGCCACTGACCGCGGCGACGGTGCCCCGCTGTCCGTTGATGTCATACCAGGCCGTACCCACGCTCTTGCTGCGGGCATTCGGCAGCTTCTTGTAGTCCATCATCATGACGAGTCGCTTGATCAGACCGGCCAGGACGCCGAGCAGCATCCGGCGCTGGGTGGGGTCGACCGTGGTGGCGATGCTGGGTAGGACCCCGTAGATCTGGGCGGCAACCTGGCGGGCCTGTGCCTCGCGCGGTGGCCATACCGCTTCCAGGATGTTGGCCACCAGCTGTGGGACCGGCTGCGGCGTACTCGACACGATCAGGGCGCCGCCCTCAAGAGAGACCTTGTGGTCGAAGCCGTCAACGTCAAACGGCGCGACGTTCTCCGTCGTTGCGGCCGGATTCTCCGCAGCGTCTGCGGGCCGGCCCACACCGAGCGCGTTCAGCGCCGCCCGCCCCAGTCGCATCGCCTGCTGGAACAGCCAGTCCAGCGCCTTGTCCACCAACTCCCGCAACTGCCCGATCAGCTCCACCAGCTTCTCCGGCACGTTGCCCAGCCCGGCCTGGTTCGCCAGGAAGCCGATCGCCACCGGGATCGCGTTCGCCAGCCCGCGTTCCACCTTCGCGGCACCCGCCGAGATGTTGCCGGCCGCCACCGCCGCCAGCGTGGTGACGTAGTCGTTGACGATCTGCAGGATCTCCCGGACGTACTCGATCACCGACTGCACCGCGTTGAAGAACGCGATGCCGCTGTTGACCACGGCCATGATGCCGGTCGGGTCCAGCATGGACAGCAGCTTCGCGGTGGCCTTCTCGATGATCGTGGTGACGATCCAGTCCTTGGCCATGCCCAGCAGCGTGTCCCACAGGTTGCCGAGCTGGCTCTCGATGTGCTTCCAGATGGCGGCGACGCCGTTCTCCTGCACGTCGGAGATGAACTCGAACGCGTCGTCGGCCAGGTCCAGGCCGGCCCGGATCTTCTGCACCGTCTCCGGGCCGATCTGCTCGCCCAGCTTCTGCCAGAGCTTGTCCGCGGTCACGTCGAGCACCTGCAGGACCAGGGTCAGGATCGACCGGAACGACAGGTCCGGCGGCTTCTGGATGCCGAGCGCGCCGAGCCCGCGGAACAGCCAGTCGGCCAGCCCGCTCAGCAGGTAGTCGAGCACCTTGTCGAGGAAGCTCAGGAAGCCGCTCTTGAGGGCCGCGATCAGGTTCAGCAGGAACGCCACCGGGTCGCGCTTGATGTCCTCGATGGCCGCCATCGCGTTGCTGATGATGCTGCCCAGCAACTCCGACGGGAAGTTCATCAGCTTGAGGATCAGCGTGATGACCACCTTGATCACTTCGCCGGCGAACTCGACGATGCGGCCCAGCGGCTCGCCGAACTTCTCCAGCACCCGCAGGAACGCGCCGACCGGGTTCAGCAGGTCCTCGAGCGTCAGCGAGTTCCACACGCCGAGGAACGTGTTGACGATCAGGTCGAGCGAGATGCCCAGGCGCGACATCGCGCCCTCGATCTGGGCCGCGGCGTCCGCGATGACGCCGGCCTCGGCGAGTTTCCGGTACGTCTCCTCGCCGCCGGGAAGCAGCGCGATGAAGCCGCCGATCAGATTCTCCGCGGTACGCGGCACCGCCCGGTGGGTGAACGGGTCCTCGCCGATGATGACCGTGAGCAGCCGGAAGCCGCGCATCCCGGACGCCTCGCGGGACAGCCAGTCGAGCAGCGCGTCCTTGATCAGCTTCAGGACGGTCACCATGATCTCGCCGGTGAACGCGCCGACCCGCTGCACCAGGCCGACCGCGTCCCGGGCGAGCTTGCTCAGGTTGTCGGCCAGGTTGGCGAGGTTGGCCGGCTGGATCGCGTTCCAGCCGGCCTCGAACAGCGCCATCAGCTCGCCGATCAGGCCGAGGAAGCGGGGGATCTGCACGTCCAGCCAGTCCGCGGTCTTCTGCAGCGTCCCGCGTTCCTGCATCTGGGCGAGCGTGTCCTGCTTGCCGATGAGCTTGAGGAAGTCGGCCAGGATCTCCACCGTGGTGGCCGCCACCGGCGTGCCGCGCAGCGGGTCGTGGTGCAGCACCTTCTTGGCCAGGTCCCACACCGGCGTGCCGACCAGGTAGGTCTCGGCCAGGCCCACGGCCGCGTCCCGGATCAGCTGCACGATCGCGTCGAGGATGCCGCGGACGAACGCCAGCGCGTCGTTGTACAGGCCCTCGACCCGCCGGGTGATGACCGCGACGTTGCCGTCGATGCCCTTGTCGATGGACAGCTCGTTCCAGGCCTGGTCGACCTCCCGCTGGATCCGCTCCAGGGTCAGGTTGTGGCTGGTCAGACCGGCGTCGATCAGGCGGAAGGCGTCCTGCAGGATGCCGAGTTCGAGCAGCTTGGCCGCGACCACGTTGCCGAACGGCACCAGTCCCATGACGCCCCGGACCAGGTTCTCCGGGCTGCGGTCGACGGTCCGGTTGGCGATCGGGTCGTAGCCGGCGACCACGGTCAGCATGTCGTAGCCGGGCACCGCGCGGGCGAGGTCGCGGACCCCGTCCATGATGAAGTCGGGCAGCAGGCTGTCGCTGTCGCGCTGCAGCCGGAACACGCCGACGGACTGCTGCTGCACCACGTGCGTGGCCTCGTGGGCCATCAGCGCGAGGTCGCTCGCCGACTCGCCGGGGCCGAGGAAGATGTGCCCGCCGGAGGTGAACGCGCGGGCGCCGAGCTGCGTGGCGGCGGCCTGGGCGCGCTGGTCGCCGTGCACCTGCACGGCGCCGAGCCCGAAGCCCAGGTGCGGTTCGATCCGGGCCCGGACGTCCGGCGGAATCGCCGCGCCGGGACCGGGATCGGCCAGCAGCGCCTCCAGGCCGGGCGGACCGGACGGGTCGCCGGGCGCCGCGGCCGGCGCGCTCAGCCGGGCGACGGCGGGCGCCGGACCGGCCGGCGCGTCACCCAGACCGACCTGGGCGGCGACCGCGTCGGCCTGCGTCTCGAACCGGTCGCCGGGCTGGCTCACGCTCAGTTTGGGCTGCACGGGCGCGTGCAGCCGGCGCAGCGCCCGGCCTCCGCCGGCGGAGAGCAGGCCCAGCGCGGCGGGCGCCGGGCCGTGGCCGGTGGCCAGGCGCTGGATGGCGGCATTGCCGCCGGCGGCCGGCGCCAGGGCAGGTGCCGAGACCGACGGGGTACGCGGAGACCGCGCGACCGCGTGCACCGGTTCCGGCGCGTGCACCTCACCCAGCGGTTCCTGCCGCGCCGACAACGTCACCTGGCCCGTCCCTCCTCGCCGGTCCAGCTTCGGCCCCTCGCGCCCGCGCGAGCAAGTGTTCTCCGACGGACTGCACCTTCGGCTGCACTGCCGCACCTTCTCCCGGAGCGCCGCACAAGGCACGCTCAGCGGCGGCGGCGGAGTCGGAAGGTGAGGCGGCGATGACGCGGGTCCTGATGGGCGACTTCAGTGCCCTGCACCGCCTCGGACTGGAGGAGATCCTGCGGGTGGACGGCATCGAGCTGATCGGCACCGAGGGCAGCGACGTGCTGGCCCGGGTGCTGGAGGCGCTGCCCGACGTCGTCGTGCTCGACCTCGACAAGCGCACCACGACCGATCTCGTGCACGTGATCGTGCACCGGTTCCCCGCCGTCAAGGTGGTCGCCTGCTCGGCGAGCCACCCGACCATGCGGATCTTTCCACCGCTGCACTACGGCGAATTCTACGAGTCCGACCTTGACCCCGCGCTGCTGACCAGCGCGGTGCAGGCCTGAAGACGAAGGGTGTCACCCAATGGCCGCGTCGTACGGAGCCCCAGGCGTCTACATCGAGGAGCAGCCCAGCGGCTCCATGCCGATCGAGGGGGTGGGTACCGCCGTGGCGGCGTTCGTCGGCTTCACCGAACGCTACGACCGTGACGAGGGCGACCCCACCGACCCCGACGGCGTGAAACCGCAACTGGTCACCAGCTGGCCGCAGTACGAACGGGTGTACGGCGGCTTCGTGCGTGGCGCCATGCTGCCGCACGCGGTCCGCGGGTTCTTCGAGAACGGTGGCAGCGCGGCGTACATCTGCCGGATTCCGGGCACCAACGGCGGCGAGGACGGCGACGGCGGCCGGCCCACGCTGATGCTGCCCGCCGCGGAAAACCCGCAGACGCCCAGCATGCGGCTGGCCGCGGTGCAGCCCGGCGCCCACCTCGAGGTCGAGGTGGTGGCTCCGGCTCCGCCGCCGGCACCGGCCGAGGGCGAGGGTTCCGGCGACGGCGCGGCCGCCAGCAACGGCGGCGGCGAGTACACCCTGCGCGTCTACGAGGGCGGGCAGCTCCGCGAGGAGCTCGGCGGCCTGCAGTTCAGCGGACGCAGCACCCGCACCGTGGAGCGGACCGTCAACGAGCGCTCCAAGTTCCTGCGGATCGAGATGCAGCCGCTGCAGGGCGCGTCGCTCGCCGAGCGCACCCCGGCGGCCGGCCGCTACACGCTCGAGGCGCCGCCGGTGTCGACCGTCTCGGTCACCCCCGCGGATCTGGCCGGCAACGAGTCCGACCGCACCGGATACCAGGGCCTGGCGATCGCCGAGAACGTCACGATGGTGGCGATCCCGGATCTGATCACGGTGGCCTCGCGCGAGGACGGTTCCCTCGACGAGGAGGTCTACCTGGGTGCGCAGAAGCAGCTGATCGACTTCTGCGAGGCGAGCCACAACAAGATGGCGATCCTCGACACCCCGCCCGGCCTGAACGCGACCCGCGCGCTGGAGTGGCGGTCCCGGCTGGCCCGCGACTCCGCCTTCGCGGCGCTGTACTACCCCAACGTGGTGGTACCGAACCCGCTGGCCCGCCCGGGCGCCACCAACGGTGAGCTGTTCCTGACCGTGCCCACCGCCGGGCACGTGGCCGGGGTGTGGGCGCGCACCGACGCGGCCCGCGGCGTGTGGAAGGCACCGGCCAACGAGGCGGTCCGCGGCATCGCCCGGCTCGAGACCAACGTGACGAACGGCGAGCAGGACCTGCTCAACCCGGAGGGCGTCAACTGCATCCGGTCGTTCGGCAGCTACGGCACCAAGATCTGGGGTGCCCGTACCCTCGCCAAGACCGACCCGAGCTGGCGCTACATCAACGTCCGGCGGCTGTTCAACTTCGTCGAGGAGTCGATCCAGCGGGGCACCCAGTGGGCGGTGTTCGAGCCCAACGACTTCGACCTGTGGCAGCGGGTCAAGCGCAACATCACCTCGTTCCTGCGCGGGCTCTGGACCCAGGGCGCGCTGGTCGGCGCCACCCCGGAGCAGGCGTTCTACGTCCTCTGCGACGCCAGCAACAACCCGCCGTCGTCGGTGGACGAGGGCAAGCTCATCGTCGAGATCGGCATCGCCCCGGTGAAGCCGGCCGAGTTCGTGATCTTCCGGATCAGCCAGTGGCAGGGCGGCGGAGCCGCAACCGACTAATCGAAGGGGGCCTTTATGCCTGACCTGATGACTACCTTCAACTTCGTCCTGGAGATCGGCGGAGTGGAGATGGCCAGCTTCCGCAAGTGCTCCGGCGTCGAGTCGGAGACCGAGACGATCGAGTACAAGGAAGCCACCAAGGACGGAAAGATGATCATCCGGAAGGTTCCGGGGGCGATGAAGTGGAGCGACATCACCCTGGAACGCCGGATCGACGAGTCGAAGGCGCTGTGGGAGTGGCGCAAGCAGGTCGAGGACGGTGACGTGGACTCGGCCCGCCGGGACGGTTCCATCGTCATCAAGGACTCGATGAAGGCCGAGGTCGCGCGCTGGAACTTCGAGCGCGGCTGGGTGTCCAAGTGGACCGGCGCCGAACTCGACGCCGGCGGCAACGAGGTGGCTACCGAGAAGGTGGTCATCACCCACGAAGGACTCCACAGGGCTTGATGGCCTCACTTCGTTCGAGGAGCAACGCAGCATGAGTTTGCAGACCGAATTTCCCTTCACCCTCCCGAAGGGGTATGTCGACGAGCACGGCACGTTGCACCGCACCGGCGTCATGCGGCTCGCGTGCGCCCGCGACGAGATCGAGCCGTTGCGCGACGGCCGGGTCAAGGAGAACGAGGCGTACGCGACGGTCATCGTGCTGTCCCGGGTGGTGACCGAGTTGGGTACCGTGCAGCGGGTCACCACCAAGACGATCGAGTCGTTGTTCGTCAGCGACTTCAGCTATCTGCAGGACCTCTACCGGATCGTGAACTTCCAGGACCCGAGTGTCCTCGACGCCCTGGAGCCGGGCGCCCCTTTCCCGCTGACATCCGTGGAGGTGGGTTAGGGCACTACGCCCACGACGAGCTGTGGCAGGAGATCGCCTTCCTGGCGTACCACCTGCACTGGGACCTCGACCGGCTGCTCGACCTGGAGCACGGGGACCGCATCCGGCTGCTGCAGGAGGTCGGCGGCCTGAACGAACGCGCATGGCAAGGAGTGCAAGGTGGCTAAGGCGTACACCGTCGATCCGCCGTTCGTCGGCAAGTTCAAGTTCGAGATCGACGGCACCACCATCGGCGCGTTCACCGAGGTGTCCGGGTTGTCGGTCCAGCTCGACGTGGAGGAGCTCGCCGAGGGCGGGCAGAACGGGTACACGCACAAGCTGCTGGGCCGGATGAAGTGGCCGAACCTGGTGTTCAAGCGTGGTCTCACCGACACCGACGCGCTGTTCGAGTGGCTGATGACCGCGTCCGGCGAGGGCCTCACCGCGGCGGGCAACCGGGTGAAGCCGCGCAACGGCCGGATCAGCGTGCTGAACGCCGCGGGGGAGAGCATGCGGACCTGGTCCATCCTCGAGGCCAAGCCGGTGAAGTGGACCGGTCCGCGGCTCGCGGCGTCGTCCCGCGACCTCGCCATCGAGGAGCTGGAGGTGTGTCACAGTGGCTTCCGCTCCGGCACCTAGGCGCCGGCGCCCGGTGTTCCGGCCGCGCCTGCTGCGCAGCGTGGTCCGCCGCCTCGTCGGCCGCCTGCTGACCGACCGCCGCCCGGCGGCCGGTCCGCCCCCGGTCGCGGCCGGGGTGGTGCAGCGCGCCCCGGTGCGGGCGTCGTGGCCGGTGCTGCGCTGGTGGCATCGGGTACGCCAGGAGTCCGCGCCGGCCCGGCCCGCCGGTGCGGAGGCCGCCACGACGCCGCCGCGCCGCCCGATCGGGGCGGCGCCCACCATGCTGCGCGCGACCCGCCCGATGCTCGGACACGGCCCGATGCTCGGACATGGGCGGATGCCGGGTCCCGCGACCGCCGCACCGGCCCGGGGTGGTCCGCCGGCCGCACCGGCTGGGGGCGGTCCGCTGGCCGCACCGACCCGGGGTGGTCCGCTGGCCGCACCGGCTGGGGGCGGTCCGCTGGCCGCACCGACCCGGGGTGGTCCGCTGGCCGCACCGGCCGGGGGCGGTCCGCTGGCCGTGCCGCCGAACGCCGGGCCGGACGTGCGGCCCGGCCACGAACTGGTGCTGCGGCCCGCCTTCGGGCTCCCGGGCGGCGACGGCCGGGCACCCGGGCCCGCCGGCCGGAACACACCCTCGAGCGGCCGGGCCACACCCGCCGGCGAGCATGGATCCGGCCCGGTCGGGACGACCACCGGCGGGCGGAACGACGCCGAGCCGGCTCGCCGCGGCGGCCGGGCATCCACCGGGTCCACGACGACCACCGGCGGTGCCGGACCGGCGGCCGGCGGATCGTCGTCGGCCGCGTCGATCGGCGCCGCCCTCCCGGGCGACGACGGCCGCGGGTTCGGACCGGGCGGCGCCTTCGCGGGCGGCGCGCGGCTGACGGCGGGATCCCGCCGCGGTTTCGCCGGTGAGGCCGCCGGAGCCGGACTCGGCGCCGGAGCCGGACTCGGACCTGGACACGGCGCCGGAGCCGGACTCGGACTCGGACTCGGACTCGGAGCTGGACACGGCGCCGGAGCGGGACCTGGGTCCGGGGCTGGAGCCGGCAGCCTGCCCGGTGAGACGTTCGGTGCCGACCTCGCCGGCGGGCTCCCGGTGGCCGGCGTGCGCCGCGGCGCCGACGAGCCCGGTTCGCTCCCGGCAACCCCGGCCGGCACCGCCGCCGGCCGGGCGGCTCCGGGCTCGACAACCACGGGCTCGACAACTACGGGCTCGACAACCACGGGCTCGTCCAGAGCGGGCACCGCGAGCGCGACCACCGGCGCCACCGCAGGCCGCCGGCCGGTCACCGCCGCGGCGTCCATCGGCCGGTCCGGCGCCGGCACACCCGGCCCGGACACCGCGATCGGCGCCGCCACCCGGCTGCGCCGCGCCGTGACCCGGGCCGGCGGGCTCGCCGCCCGGCTCTCCCGGATCGCCGCCGGACCCGTTCGCCGGGACGGGTCCCTCGCCCGGCCGCCCGCTGCCGGCCCGTCGGTACACAGCCCCGAACCGGTCGGATACCTGCGGGTCCTCGGCGCCGCGCCACTGCCGCCGGGCCAGGTGCCCGATCCGGCCGGCGCGGTGCGGCTCAGCCCGGCGGCCGGGCATCGGCCGGGAGGGCCCGCGGACCGGGCCGGTGGCGGCGGTCACCGGACGTCCCCCGTACCCGGGATGTCTCCGCGGCAGCGGTGGGAAGCGGCCGTCGCCGCACGGCCGCTGGAGGCGCCCCGCTCGCTGCCCACCGCCCTGCACGCGATGGCCACGGCGATCACCGGGCGCACCCGGCCGCCGCAGTACACCACCGGCCCGGCCACCCGGCACGCGCTCGCCGCGGCGGGCGCGCTGGGCGCCACCACCGGCACGGTCGTGCACCTGCCGGGCCCGCCCGCGCCGGGGCCGTCGGTCTCCGCGGTGCTCGCCCACGAGCTGACGCACACCCGGAATCCGGTCCGGCGCCCACGGTTCTTCCTCGGCGGCGCGTCCACGTTGCTCGACGACGACGAGCGGTCCGCGCTCAGCGCCGGGCGGCAGGCCCTCGGCGGCACCGTCGACCAGGGCCGGGAGGCGGCCGCCGGGATCGTGAACCAGCTTCCGGTGGGCGGCGGCCTGGGCGCGGTCGGCGAGGTCGCCACCCGCGCGGCGCGAGCGGCGGTGCTGGAGGCCACGGCCGGGCCGATGGCGGCGGCGTCCGGGCTCGCCGGCGACGCGACGGGCGCGGTGTCCGGCGTGCTGAACAGCGCGTCGGGGGCGGCGAACACGCTCTCCGGTGCCGTCGACTCGATGTCCGATGCGGCCTCGGGCGCGGTGGACACGGTGAGCGGCGCGGCGTCCGGGGCGGCGTCGCAGGTCGCGGGCGCGGCCGGCGGGGCGGCCGCGGCGGCGAAGGCGGCGCTGGACCCGGACAAGGTCGTGGAGATCGTGGAGCAGCGGCTACTGCGCGAGATCGAGCGCCGTGGCGGCCGATGGGCAGGAGTGTTCTGATGACCGCACCGAGTGCGCCGGTGAAGGCGTTCCTGCTGACCGAGAAGAAGGTGCAGATCGACTGCCTGTTCAACCCGGCGGAGCTGACCATCGCCAAGTCGAACACCTGGAACGCCGCGGAGAACAAGGGCGGCAACGCACCCGAGCTGCGGTTCCAGGCCGGGCAGTCGGGCACGCTGACGCTGAGCCTGACGCTGGACACCACGGCCAAGGGCGAGGACGTCACCACGTACACCAACAAGCTGCTCGACCTGCTGAAGGTGGACCAGTCGCTGGCCGGCTCGGACCGGCAGCGCAACAAGGCGCGGCCGCCGTGGGTGGAGTTCCACTGGGGCAAGTTGCACTCGTTCAAGGCCATCGTGGAACGGCTGCAGATCAAGTTCACCTACTTCGCCAGTGACGGCATGCCGTTGCGGGCGAAGGCCGACATGACGTTGAAGCAGTACAAGGACGAGGCCGAACTGCCGCTGCAGAACCCGACGTCGCACACCCCGACGCTGCACACCGTGCACCGGCTGGGCCACGGCGAGACGCTGGACCGGGTGGCCGCGCAGCACTACGCGGACTCGACCCGGTGGCGGCTGATCGCGGAGGCGAACAACGTGGTCGACCCGCTCGCGCTGGAACCCGGCGCCCTGCTGGTCATCCCGGAACTCCCGGTGCGCCGCCGTGGCTGACGCGACGCGCCGCCTGGACGGCGTGGTGCTGACCGTGGACGGGCGACCGCTCGCCACCGAGTTGTACCCGCGGGTGTCGCTGGTGCGGGTGGAGGAGTCGGTGCACCTGCCCGACTACTTCGTCATCCACTTCGACGACCCGCACTTCGAGCTGTTCGACCGGGGCACCTTCACCATGGGTACGCGCGTCGAGATCGCGTTCCGGGCCGAGGGCGACCCGACCGTGGTGACCGCCGGCGAGATCACCGCGGTGGCCGTCGAACCCGGCTCGTCCGGCCGGCACGAGCTGGTGCTGACCGGCTTCGACCTGACCCACCGGATGGCCCGGGAACCGAAGTCGCGCAGCTTCCAGCGGGTCACCGACGCCGACATCGCCAGCCGCATCGCCGGCGAGTACGGCCTGGACGTGGACGTGGACGGCACCGGCGCGCCGCACGACTACGTGCTGCAGGCCGGCGAGACCGACTACGCGTTCCTGCGGCGGCGCGCGGCCCGGATCGGCTTCAACGTGTGGGTCAGCGAGCGCACCTTCCACTTCAAGCGCACGCCCCGGTCCACCGCCACCCCGCCGCGCCTGCGGTACGGGCAGAACCTGTCGAAGTTCGCGGTCCGGTTCTCCGCCGCCGAACGCAGCGACGAGGTGCAGATCCGCGGCTGGGACCAGCTCGGCAAGGAAGCCATCGCGGGCCGGTCCACCGAGACCGACCCGGGCACCGAGGCGCCCGCGGCCCGGGAGATGACCGACGCCGCACGTCGCGCGTTCGGTCAGGTCAAGCGCAACGCCGGACAGTTCCCGGTGACCGACCAGTCGGAGGCCGACGCGCTGGCGAAGTCGTTGCTGCTGCGCGCGTCCGGCGAGGAGGCGGTGCTGCGTGGCGAGGCGGCCGGTGACCCGCTGATCGGCGCCGGGGCGAAGATCCACATCGAGGGCATCGGTTCCCGGATGACCGGCGACTGGCGGGTCACCGGCGTCGAGCACGTGTACGGCGCCGGCCGCCCGTACGTGACCCGCTTCATCTGTGGCGGCAAGGAACCCGGCGGGCTGGCCGACCTCACCACCTCCGCACCGGCCGGCGGCGACCGCCGCGGCTGGAACGGTCTGGTGATCGGCATCGTCACCAACAACGACGATCCGGAGAAGCTGGGCCGGGTCCGGGTGAAGTTCCCGACGTTGTCCGCCGACGACGAGAGCGCGTGGGCGCGGATCTCCACCCCGGGCGGCGGTAAGCAGCGCGGCCTGCAGTGGCTGCCCGAGGTGGACGACGAGGTGCTGGTGGGCTTCGAACTCGACGACCACACCCGCCCGGTGGTGCTGGGCGGCCTGTGGAACCGGCAGGACGCCCCGCCCGACCCCGGCGCGGTGGCCGGCGGCGTGGTCAAGCAGCGGTTGCTGGTCAGCCGCACCGACTCCCGGCTGGTGCTGGACGACGACCAGCCCTCGGTGTCGCTGATGCTCGGCAACAGCCCCTGCCTGGTGAAGCTGGAGAAGTCCGAGTCGTCCCTGGTGGGTGACCAGAAACTGGTCGTGTCCGCCAACCAGATCGAGATCAAGGCGACCCAGAAACTGATGCTCAGCGGGGCCCAGGTGGAGATCACCTCGTCCGGTCCGCTGACCGCGTCCGGCAAGCCGATCCGGCTCAACTAAGAGGTGCACCGTGCCCCAGCCCGCCGCCCGACAGAACGACCCGGTCACCGGCACCGACACGCACATCCTGATGGTGCCGTCACCGGGCGGACCCGTGCCCACCCCGACACCGTTGCCGTTCGTCGGGCAGCTGATGACCGGGCTCTCCACCGACGTGCTGATCAACGGCCGGCCCGCCGCCGTGCAGGGCAGCATCGCGCAGAACATGCCGCCGCACATCGCGCCGCCGCCGGCCACGTTCAGCAAACCGCCCACCAACCAGGGCCGGGTGATGATCGGCTCGCCCACCGTGCTGGTCAACGGCAAGCCGCTGGCGCGGGTCGGCGACCAGGTCGCCACCTGCAACGATCCCGCCGACCTGCCGGTGTGCACGATCACCGCGGGCTCGGCCGACGTGCTGGTCGGGTGAGCATGCGACGCGACGACTTCATCGGCAGCGGCTGGGCGTTCCCCGCGGCGATCTCGCGTACCGGGTCGGTCCGGCTGGTCACCGGCGTCGACGAGATCGACGCCGCGATCCGGATGATCCTGTCCACGGTGCCGGGGGAGCGGGTGATGCGCCCCGACTTCGGCTGTGCCATGTGGGAGATGCTGTTCGCCCCGATCACCGCCGGCACGCTCGGCCTGGTCGAACAGGCGGTCCGGGAGGCGCTGGGCCGCTGGGAGCCGCGGATCACACTGCAGTCCGTGCTGGCCACCGGCGAACAGGGCACCGGCACCATCCACATCACCATCGGCTACCGCGTCCGGGCCACCAACGACGTCCGCAATCTGGTGTTCCCGTTCTACACCATCCCCACTGAGGAGCCCGCGCCATGAGTGAGCGAAGCGAACTCATCATCCAACTCAGCGTCGTAGTGCCTCATGCCGGCGCGGAGCGAAGCGGAGCGCCGGCATGAGCTTGCCCGCGCCCGACCTGGATGACCGCCGGTTCCAGGACATCGTCGACGAGGCGAAACGGCGCATCAACCGGCTGTGCCCGGAGTGGACCGACCACAACGTCTCCGACCCCGGCGTCGCGATGATCGAGCTGTTCGCCTGGATGACCGAGATGACGCTGTACCGGCTCAACCAGGTGCCCGACCGGCTGTACGTGAAGTTCCTGGAACTGGTCGGGGTGGAACTGTTCTCCGCCGTCCCGGCCCGCGCCGACCTGCTGTTCACGCTCACCGCCCCGCGCGACGAGGCGGTCCGGGCACCGGCCGGCACCCAGGTCAGCACGGAACGCCGCGACGACGAGGAACCGGTCGTCTTCCTCACCGACTCCGAACTGGAGATCCGGCCGCCGAAGCTGGTCGCCTGCCTGACCCACGCCGGTGACCGGTACGCCGACCACTGGGAGTCGCTGCGCCGCGAGGCGTCGTCGGTGCGGCTGTTCCCCAACGTCCGTCCGGACGAGGCGGTCTACTTCGGGCTGGCCGACCCCGCGGGCGGCCACCTGCTGCGCCTCGACGTCACCACCGGCCCGGAGGGTGCCGGTGTCGACCCGCGCCGCCCGCCCCGGGTCTGGGAGGCGTGGGACGGCCAGCAGTGGGCGTCGGTGCGGATCCTGGAGGACACCAGCGCCGGGTTCAACAGCCCCGGCCAGGTCACGCTGCTGCTGCCGGCCCGGCACGAGGCGCTCGCGCTCGGTTCCAAGCGGGCGCACTGGCTGCGCTGCCGGCTGGTCCGCGCGATCGAGGGCCAGCCGGAGTACACCAACCCGCCGGAACTGGAGTCGCTGTCCGCGGTCGCGCTCGGCGGGGCGGTGCCCGCCCACCACGCCGAACCGGCCCCGGCGGAACTGCTCGGCACCAGCACCGGCAAGCCCGGTCAGGTCTTCCAGGTACGCCGGGTGCCGGTGCTGCCCCGCCGGCACGACGAGACGGTCCGGGTGGTGCTGCCCCGCCACGAACGCACCGGCGAGCCGGAGGAACAGGAGTGGACCGAGGTCGCCGACCTGGCCGACGCCACCGCCGACGACCGGGTGTACACCTGGTCCGGCGCCACCGGTGAGATCCGGTTCGGGCCGCGGGTGCTGGACCGGCACGGGCAGGCCTGGCAGCACGGCGAGATCCCGCCGATCGACGCGCAGATCTACGTGACCGGGTACCGCTTCGGCGGCGGTCGCCGCGGCAACGTGGCCGCCGAGCGGCTCACCGTGCTGCACACCTCGATCCCGTTCGTCGCGTCCGTGGTCAACCTGGACGCGAGCGTGGGCGGGGTGGACGCGGAGACCGTGGAAAACGCGAAGATCCGTGGCCCGCTGCTGCTGCGCGGCGGCCGGCGGGCGGTCACCGCGGAGGACGTGGAACGCCTGACGCTGGACGCCGCCCCGAGCGTGGCCCGGGCGCGGTGCCTGCCGCCGTCGTCGCCCGGGGAGCCGGCCCGGCTGCTGGTGGTGCCGCGCGTCGACGTGGCGCCGGAGAACCTGACGCTGGACGACCTGGGGCTCACCGACGAGCTGGAGGAGCAGATCAAGGCGTACCTGGAGCCGCGCCGGCTGCTCACCATGCGGCTGCGCATCGAGGCGCCGCGCTACCAGGGGGTCAAGGTGGTCGCGGAGGTGCGGGCCGGTCCGGGGGTACGCACCGAGACCGTGCGGGAGCGCGCCGAGCGGGCCCTGTACGAGTACCTGAACCCGCTCACCGGCGGGCCCAGCGGTCAGGGCTGGCCGTTCGACACCGACCTGCGGCTCGGCGACGTGTACGGCGTGCTGCACGGCTCGTTCGGCGTGCAGGGGGTGGAGGCGGTGCACTTCTTCTCCGCCGACCTGCGCCGCAAGCAGACCCTCGACCAGGTGGAGCAGCGGCTGCGGCTGCAACCGGAGGCGCTGTTCATGTCGTACGAGCACCGGGTGGTGGTCCAGCAATGAGCGGAGCGGGGAGGCTACGGTCTGTACCGGCGCGGTGGATGAGCGCCGAGTCGCGGAGCGGGGGCAGGCAATGAGTTGGCTGGTGTCCCAACTGCCGCGCACCATGGCGCTGGATCCGGTGTTGCACGACTTCGTCTCGGCGTTCGAGGAGGTGGCCGACACCGTCCGGGAACGCATCGACAGCATCGAGCACCAGATGGACACCGGGCTGGCCAGTCCGGAGATGCTGCAGTTCCTGGGCGCCTGGCTGGGTCTGGAGCTGGAACCCACCGACCCGGCGGAGTACCGCCGCTCGATGGTCCGCGAGGTGGGCCGCCTGCTGGGCTGGCGCGGCACCCGTTACGGTGTCGAGGCGCTGCTCGAGGCGGCCACCGGCGCGCGGGTCACGGTGATGGACGTGGGCGGCGTGTACGGCCGCAACGACACCGTCCCGGAGGAGAATCCGGTGGTGGTCGTGCAGATGGATCACACCGGCCACCTGACCGAACGTCAGGTGCTCGGCTTCCTGCAGAGCGAGCTGCCGCTCGGCGCGCAGGTGCAGCTGGACGTGCGTTTCCAGCCGCAGAAGGCCCAGGGCCGCGCCCGTCCGACCACCGGTGGTGAGTGAGATGACCGACCAGTACGGCGCGGCACGCCAGATGCCCTGCCCCGACTGTGGTTCACCGGTGCGCCCGGACGCCGAGCAGCTCTGCCCGACCTGCGGCTACCCGCTGATGTTCCTGCGCCAGTCGGCGGAGAACGACGCCCGGTCCATTCCGCGTTCGCCGAACGAGCAGCTGGACCCGACCGGCATGACGTCGCTGGGCCCGCGGCCGACCGACACCCGCCAGTTCCCGGCGGCCACGTACGGCCGGGGACCGGCGCCGGCCGGCCAGGTGTCCTGCCCGGCGTGCGGGTATCCGAACGAGACGGCCCGGATCCGGTGCGAGCGCTGCGGATACGAGCTGCGCACGGCGCAACCGCGGGCGGTGGTACTGGGGCCGCCGGTGAGCCAGGCGCCGCCCCGGCGTTCCGGGATGTGGTGGCTGATCGTCCTGATCGTGCTGGCGGTCCTGTCCGTGCTGACGCTGGTGATCACCCTGATCGTGACCCGCTGACCTCGGAGCTTCCGGCTGCCCGCCACGGTGCGTCACTGAACCGTGGCGACCTGGCTGTTGCGCGGCGGTACCGCCTGCTGGATAGTGAACCCGACACCAATTGACAGTTGTCAATCGGCTATTCGTCGGAGGTCCAGGTCATGCGCCGCAAGGTCGCCTTCTGGGGCACGCTCGTCGCGTTGTCGTTGCCCGGCTCGGTCGCGGTCGCGCAGGCCGCCGAGGGCCCGCCGCCCCGGGCCGCCGCGCTCGCCCCGGACTTCGGTGCGCCGGAGGTCGTGGCGACCGGACTGACCGTACCGTGGGGCCTGGGGTTCCTGCCGGACGGCAGCGCGCTGGCCGCGGAACGGAACAGCGGCCGTGTCCTGCAACTGCGGCCCGGCAGCGCGCCGACCCCGGTGGCCACCATCAGCGGGGTGGTCCCGGGCGGCGAGGCCGGCCTGCTCGGCCTCGCGGTGTCGCCGACGTACGCCCAGGACGGCTTCGTCTACGTCTACTTCACCGCCGCGTCCGACAACCGGATCGTCCGCTTCCGGCTCGACGCGCCGCAGAACCAGACCGTCATCCTCAGCGGACTGGCGAGGGCGAACTTCCACGACGGCGGGCGCATCGCGTTCGGCCCGGACGGCATGCTCTACGCGGGCGTGGGCGACGCCGGTGACACCGCCAGCGCGCAGAACCAGCAGAGCCGCAACGGCAAGATCCTGCGGATGCGGCCGGACGGCGGCGTCCCCGCGTCCGGCAACCCGTTCGCCGGCTCCCTGGTCTACAGCCTCGGTCACCGCAACGTGCAGGGCCTGGCCTGGGACGCGCAGGGCCGGCTGTACGCCTCGGAGTTCGGCCAGAACACCTGGGACGAGGTGAACCAGATCGTGGCCGGCGGCAACTACGGCTGGCCGACGGTCGAAGGCCGCGGCAACGATCAGCGGTTCCGCAACCCGATCGTGGTCTGGTCCACCGCCGAGGCCTCGCCCAGCGGCGCCACGATCGACGGCAGCACGCTGTACGTCGCCGCGCTGCGCGGAACCCGGCTGTGGGCGGTGCCGCTGGACGGCAACGGCGGGGCCGGTACCCCGACCGCGCTGCTGCAGGGCCAGTACGGCCGCCTGCGCACGGTGGAACGGGCGCCGGACGGATCGCTGTGGGTCGCCACCAGCAACCGCGACGGCCGGGGCAGCCCCGCCGCCACCGACGACCGGGTGATCCGTTTCCCGGCGGCGGGCGGCGCCACCCCGCCCAGCACGCCCCCCAGCACCCCGCCGTCCACCCCGCCCAGCACGGGGCCGTCCACCCCGCCCAGCACCCCGCCGTCCGGCGAGCCCGGGCCCGCCGCGTGCGCGGTGACCTGGGAGACCGACGAGTGGGGCAGCGGCTTCGTGGCGAGCGTGGCGCTGACCAACCGCGGCGCACCGCGCACCGGCTGGACGCTGACCTTCACGTTCCCCGGCAACCAGCGGGTCACCAACGCCTGGAACGCCACCGTGACCCAGTCCGGGGCCCAGGTGACCGTGCGCGACGCCGGCTGGAACGGACCCCTGGCCACCGGCGGCACGGCCACCTTCGGATTCCAGGCGACGTACAGCGGGAGCAACGCCCGGCCCACCGACTTCAGCGTCGACGGCACAGCCTGCACGGCCGGCTGACCGGCGGGCTACCGGTCGGCCGGCTGACCGGCCTCGTCGAGGTCGGCGGCGAGTTCGTCGGGCGCCCGCATCCGCCACGCGTCGGTCACCAGTTCGCGCAGGCGGCCCACGTCCACCCGGGGCAGCCGCAGCATCACCAGCGGCAGCCCGTCGTACCCGGTGGTGGTGAAGAAAAGGTCCGGTTCGCCGAGCAGCAGCGCCTGTTTCTCGGCCTCGTCGCCGACGAACAACACCGCGACATCGGTACGGATCGTGCGCGGCTTCCCCGGCCGGCGTTCCGGATAGGACCAGACGAAACCCTTGCCGCCGACCCGGAAGTCGAAGCCGTCGCTGTCGATCTCCACGGTGTGCGGCAGGGCAAGCGCCAACCGGCGTACGTCGTCGGCGTCTGCCACCGCAGTTCCTCCCCGGGCGAAGGTGCCCGCGACGCGGGCCTGCCGAGATGGTACGGCGAAGCCGGCCGGGAATCAGCAGGGCCTGGTCTGCAGGTGGTACTTGACGCCGTACAGGCCGTGGAGTGAATCCAGGCCGGCGAAGCTCGTCTCGGTCGTCGGGTCCGAGGTGCCGGCGTCCAGCCGGAGGATGAAGGCGGTGTTGAAATACGGATTGGTGCCGCACGGCGGGAAGTGGAGTTCCTCGGCGGGGATCGGGTAGACGGCCTGCCACACGTCGTCGAACGGACCGGTCCAGCTGTGGTCCGGCGCGGGCTGCGGGGATTGCCCGCTGCGATAGTGCCGGGACCGTTGGGTGAATACCGCTCCCGGGGCGAGCGCGGCGTAACCGCCGTATTCGACCCGGTCGATCGCATAGGCGGCGCCGTCCGGCACGTGAATGCTGAGCACGACCTGGCAGGTCTTTCGCGCGGCGGTAGGGTGGACGTCCGGGCCGATCTGCACCTGGATGCTGTGGAACGAGAGGTGGACGGTTGCGTTGTCCGTCGAGCCCGCGACCCCGACCGAGCCGAGGGGGCAGCCGGCCACGGTCACGAGGTCGACCAGGAGCTCGTCGGTGTGCGCCGGGCCGGAGGCGGTCGCGGAGGCCGGGGGCGCCGCCGCCGAGGTAGCGGCCAAAGCCGTCAGAATAGTCGCGATAAGTGCCGTCTTTCGCATGAAAGTACCTTCCGCCGAAAGATAGGATTCGGGGACGCCCGGCGACCATAACATAATTGATTTGCGTCAATGTAGATCAATGTATTACGCATTCTCGAAACGATTCCACCGAGGTATGGCGATCATCGCAGGTCTAGGGGCGGCGTGCGGATCGTGGACGAGGCGACCGGTGCGCCAGCGGTGAGACGCCCGCCGCAGCACGCCGCTGACGCGACCTGACCGGAAACCAACTTGAGTGGGGGCATGGGTGATGGCCCGGGGTGGCCCGGGTGGTGGAGAGGTGTTCAGGCGGCGGCGGGGGTGAGGGTGACCTGTAGGCCCAGCGCTTCGAGTTGTTGGATC
>NZ_JAIWNC010000043.1 GCF_020216025.1 Jidongwangia harbinensis
TGAACTGCGGCGTGAACGCCCGCCGAGGCCTCGACCGTTTCTTCCCCACGCTCTCCATGATGCTGGACATCCTCCCGGAGCCCTACGGCTCCTGATCTCAGATGTCCGCCAAAACGGGGCAGGCCCAGGCGGGATCACCCCCGCGTGCGTGGGGAGCAGGTCTTCCTGGTCGTGAACGGCCTCACCGGGCTGGGATGACCCCTGTGTGCACGGGGAGTAGGTGTTGGGGTTGTACTGCGCGGTCTGCTGGATGGGATCACCCCCCGCGTGCGCGTGCGCGGAGCGGGCCGTCGATGGCGACGAGATCCCATATGGCCGGGGATCACGCCCGCTTGCGCGGGGAGCGGTTCGGCACGTAGCCGGTTGAGTGCTGCCGGCGGGGGTCACCCCCGCGTGCGCGGGGAGCGGGTTGTCGGGCAGCCACGGGTGCGCGGCGATGCGGGATCACCCCCGCGTGAGCGGGGAGCGGGTCGTGAGCGCGGCCAGTACCGGCGGGGTCGCGGGATCACCCCCGCGTGCGCGGGGAGCGGACGTTGTCACCGAGGCAGCAGAAGTAGGTGCAGGGATCACCCCCGCGTGCGCGGGGAGCGGACGTTGTCACCGAGGCAGCAGAAGTAGGTGCAGGGATCACCCCCGCGTGCGCGGGGAGCGGCTGCGCAGGCCAAAGGTGACGTCCTCGGCTCGATCGGATCACCCCCGCGTGCGCGGGGAGCGGACCGCCTCAGCTGGGCACAGCGCGGTCCTCGAGGGATCACTCCCGCGCGCGCGGGGAGCGGCCCGCGGCTGGCAGGCCGTCCGGCTGTGGGCCGGGATCACCCCCGCCTGCGCGGGGAGCGGCACGTGGACGGGCTCGCCGCGTCCGCCGCTTCGGGATCACCCCCGCGTGCGCGGGGAGCGGAGGGTAGTTCCGGCCGGGCCGCCGTCGAAGTTGGGATCACCCCCGCGTGCGCGGGGAGCGGAGCGACAGCGCGCCGGTGGACGACCAGGACATGGGATCACCCCCGCGTGCGCGGGGAGCGGACGGTCACCCGGCGCGAGGCGATGGTCGACCGGGGATCACCCCCGTGTGCGCGGGGAGCGGGTGCTCGCCGGCGGCCGCGGCGAACTGCGCACCGGATCACCCCCGCGTGCGCGGGGAGCGGCGACCTGGTCGTGCAGCGGCACTCGACCAGCAGGGATCACCCCCGCGTGCGCGGGGAGCGGGTCGGGGCGTCCTCTTCCCACTCGGTCTTGCAGGGATCACCCCCGCGTGCGCGGGGAGCGGGGGTCGAGGGCGCGGTGTGCGCGGGTGACGAGGGGATCACCCCCGCGTGCGCGGGGAGCGGGTGTCCGTGTCACGCGGCGGCACCCCGATCACGGGATCACCCCCGCGTGCGCGGGGAGCGGATGACGTCCAGGAACTGCCGGAACAGCCCCGGGGGATCACCCCCGCGTGCGCGGGGAGCGGAGCGGAGATCCGGCCGGACAGCAGGCAGCACGGGGATCACCCCCGCGTGCGCGGGGAGCGGGCTTATCGACCTGCGTTGCTAATGATCGTCTAGCGCGTCCTTATTCACTCTGGTTCTCAGGATCGAGTCTTCGTGAGGTGGCGGTCGCAGGGGGCAAGTCCGAGTTAGGTGTTCGCAGCACTATACCCGCCATCTTGATCAAATAGATGGGGTCACTAAGTCTTCCGGCCTGGCGTGGTACCGCCGTCGCGGGTGGGGAGGCAGGGAGGCATCGTGTCGGGGTGTAGGCGTCGCCACTGGGTTCGCTCGTACATGGTGTTGGGTCGGCTGATACTGGCTCGGCGATTGCCGTCGTTGTGTCTTGCGGTGCGTCGCTGCTGTGAGATAGCCGATGAAGGGATATCAGCCGGTGATGTCTTCCGTGGACGACGGACTGAGTGCGCCGGCAGCGAGTCCATCGCTGATGTCGCTGGCCAGCGACGCCCCGGTCGCTGCTGCTCAACGTCATAGCCGAGCTTCCGATACAGGGCGGCTACCAACGCTTCGAAATCTCGGGGGCTAAGCCGGAATAGCGCCTCAGTACCGCCGTTCAAGTCGTCGATCCAGCGCGCGCGAATGACCGCGGCCGCATCCAGCAGCCATCCGAACGCCCTGACGGCCGCAGGGACCGATACACGTTGAGGTACCCCATGACCGCGTCAATCGCTTGCTGCGGTGCGTGCGGCAGGAGGTCGAGAACCCACCGGATACTCGGGTGTGGTTTGGCCGTCCCGGACATCCACCGCATCAGTCGCCGCGAGTACTCCTTCGGCAGGTCGTCGAGAAACTTGCGGACGTCCGAAGAATCGAGCACCCGATCCAGATGGTCGCCATCCAAACCGAAGCACGACTCTTCGAAAAGGAAGAGCCGCAGCAGAGCCAGTACGTCGGCCTCACTGCGAGCGGAAATGGTGGACAGATACTCGGCGCGAAGCGCGTTGGTCGGGAAGGACCACGTCTGCGCACCCTGCCGACGGCGCTCCGTCCATTCCCACACGGTCTCGTGCGGCCCGGGCCGGTCCGCACCCGGCTCTCCACCGGAGGCCCCGGTCGCGCTGTAGCGCTCCTCCGCGCCGGGCGGCAGTACTACGGCCAGCCACTCCTCCAGGCGTCCCGACCAGAACGAGCCCCACCTAGGCTCGATTCCCGCCTTGAGGAAGTCCGCGGCCATCTCCTCAGTCGACAGGCCTATCCCCATGACGGCAGTATGTCGACCGGGTACGACAACCTCGGGGCGCGAGGGCGCCTCCGCACTTGATGCCGGTGGTCACAGCCTGATGCGTATAGCGGGACTGTGGATGTCCGGTGAGGACGGAACGGGCGGATCAGACGTCTGCACGCCCTGCACTGATACCGACTATCAGGTCAATCCGGGTCTTCGCGCCACAGTGGTGATCTTCCATATTGACTTACAGCGCTTGATTCGCTGTGATTGCTGCGTCACGGATTGTCATCACGGGGGAGAGATCGATGCCTGCTGGCCATCGCGTAATGCCGCGTGCGCACCGATGCCGTTGGTCCGTGTGGCACGCCGCTCTACTCCTCCTGCTGTCCACGTTGGTGGCCCTGCCGGCGGTCCCTGGTGTTGCTGCGCCTGCCTCTGCGGTGACAGCGAAGCAGCCATGTGTCGCCGAGCAGCGCACCGTGGCTGCCGCCGCCGCGATGACTCGCACCTGTGGCAAGCGAGTGGAGATTCTTGACGAGCGGTCCGAGGTGTCCCAGACCTTCGTCAATCCGGACGGTACGCAGACCGTCGAGGAGTCCATCGAGCCGGTCCGGGTCAAGCACGGCACCCACTGGGTGCCGATTGACACCACGCTCAAGGCCACAGCGACCGGTGTGAAACCGCGGGCCGCCGCTTTGCCGACGACGCTGTCCGGCGGTGGCGACGGACCGCTGGCCCGGCTGCGTGACGGGTCGAACGAGATCAGCTTCTCTTGGCCGGGCACGCTGCCCAAGCCGGTGCTGCGCGGCAACATCGCGCTCTACCGCAACGTGCTGCCGGACGTGGATCTCCAAGTGGTTGTCGACGCACTCGGCTTCTCGGAGCTGCTCATCGTGCGTACCCGTGAAGCCGCCACCGACGGCCGGCTCGATTCGCTGAACTTCGGCCTCGCGACCAAGGGCGTGAAGGTGCGGGCGACCGGTCAGGGCGGCTTGGCCGCGACTGACAAGGGCGGCCGGACGGTGTTCACCGCGCCCGCACCGCTGATGTGGGACGCCTCGATCGCCTCGGCCGGCGGGGACACCGCCAAGGGCGAGCCGGCGATGAAGAAGGCCGACAGGAAGTCCGCGAAGCCGGCCGGCCGGAGGGACACGGTCGCGGCGATGGATCGGCGCGTGGTGATGCCGATGACCGTCAGCAAGGACACTTTGACTCTTCGACCGGATCGCAAGCTTCTTGCCGACCCGGACACCAAGTACCCCGTCTATATCGACCCGTCGGTTACCGGTGCCATCTCTGGTAGCGCGTGGACCTCCGTGTGGAGCAAGCACAAGTCGAGCTCGTTCTGGAAGAACTCGTCAGCGCTGACCAACGGCTCGACGTACGGCTCGGCCGGCGCTGGGCGTACCGAGGACTGCTCCGGATGTTCCGACCACGTCGTTCGGTCGTTCTTCCGGATGGACACCAGCAAGGTACGCAAGAAGCAGATCCTGTCCGCGACGTTCCGGGTCGAGCAGCGGCACGCCTGGACCTGCAACCCGAAGTCGAACGCCAAGCTGTGGATGATCGGTGGGATCTCCACGAGCACGACGTGGAACAACCAGCCCAACTGGTATTCCGGCTACACGGCGCAGACCGCGGCGAACCGCAAGGCTGGCGCGGCGCACGGCTGCTCCGGGGCCGGCACCATCGAGTTCAACGCCACCTCGATGGTGGCCAAGGCGGCGGCCAGCAACTGGACGACGCTGAACCTCGGTCTGCGGGCGGTCGACGAGGGCACGCTGAAGCACTGGAAGCGGTTCAACCACTCGTCGCCGAAGCTTGCGATCACGTACAACACCGCCCCTGCGGCGCCGGGCAACCGCAACTCCGACGCGAAGGGCTGTGCGACCGGGGCGGCCCGGCCGTACGTTCGGACTCTGACCCCCACACTGGCCGCACAGCAGGTCGACCCGGACAACGACCAGGGCTTGACCACGTCGTTCTACTGGTGGCAGTCGGGCAGCGCGCGCAGCGAGTCGAACAAGGTGTCGCAGGCGGCCGGCAACAAGACCACCGTGGCCAAGGTGATCCCGGCCGGCAGGCTGGCCGACGGCCGGACGTACGTGTGGCAGGCCCGTACCGCTGACAAGCACGCGACCGGTGCGTTTTCGGCGACCTGTGAGTTCGCCGTGGACGTGACGGCTCCGGCGGGGCCGAGCGCGGTGGCGTCACCGGATTACCCGGCCGGTACGCCGGGCGGCGGCGTCGGAGTTTCCGGTCAGTTCACCATCTCGCCTCCGGCCAGTGGCGCCACCGACCTCGCCGGGTACGCTTGGACGTTGGATCAGGGCGTGCAGGCGTCGGCTGCCAAGCAGATCGCGGCGAGCCCCGGCCAGAGCGTCACCGTGCCGTACGTCCCGCTACGCGACGGCGTCCAGACCATGAGGGTGTGGACGAAGGACAAGGCCGGCTGGTATTCGGCGGCGCCGCTCACGTACTCGTTCACGGTGAGGGCCGGTACCGGCCCGGCCGGCCAGTGGTCATTCGACGACGCCGGCGACACCACCACCGACGACTCCGGCCACAACAACACCCTCGCGCTGGCCTCCGGCGTGACCCGGCCGACCGGGCGAGGCGGGGTTGGCTCGGCGTTGCTGCTCAACGGCTTGACCGGCGCGGCCACGCTCGCCGGGCCGATCACCGCGCCGCACCCCACCACCGGCGCTGCCACGCCGGTGCGCACGGACACCAGCTTCACGGTGGCCGCTCGCGTTCGACTGACCACCACCTCCGGCCTCACCGGGCAGCACACCGCCGTCGCCGCGTTCGGCAACCGGGCCAGCGCCTACACGCTGGGCTACTCGGCCGCCGACAACAAGTGGCGGTTCACGATGGCCGGCGCCGACGCCGACAACCCCGCGCTGTTCTCGGTGCTGTCCAATGCAGGACCGGTGGCCGGCAAATGGACCCACCTCGCCGCCGCCTACGACGCGTCCACGAAGAGGCTGACGCTGTATGTCGACGGAACCGCCCAGACGGCGACCGCCACGTTGACCGGCGGGTTCAACGCAGCCGCCGGCTTCGCGGTGGGCAAGCGGCGCTGGAACGGCGGGGACGACGGCTTCCTCAACGGCGCCGTGGACGACGTCCGGGTCTACAGCTTCATCCCGGCCGTAGCGAAGATCACCGAGCTGGCCGCTCCGCTGCCGCCCGCCGTGACCCTGCCCGGCGGCGACTCGGTGCCGGTGGGCGCGGCCGCCAGCGCGGTCATCGGTTCCGGCGGTGACACCAACATCGTGTCGTACCGGTACAGCATCAACTCGACGACGCTGAACCTGACTGCGACGCCTCCCGCGGCCGGTGGCTCGGTCACCATCCCGCTCACCACGGCCACCGGCGGCGCCGTCACCGTCTACGCCCTGGCGGTGGACTCGGGCGGCCGGGTCTCGCCGACACCCGGCATCGTGCAGTTGTCGGTGATCCACCCGGCGACGCTCAGTGGCTTCGTCACCGACGCAGACTTCAACCCGTTGCCGGGTGCGGTGGTGCGCCTTGACCCGGGTGGTGTGACCGCGACTGCGGCCGCCGACGGCGCCTACACGGTGGCCGGGTTCCCCTCCGGGACGTACACGGTCACCGGGACATCCGGCGGCGTCTGCGGACTGTCCGGGAGGGCGGAGGACGTCGAAGTTACTGGCGAGTCCTACCTCGACCTGGTGCTGACGCCGGTGGCCGACGGGCTCGGCTACACCTGCGACACCAGGGCCCAGGTGTTCAGCCCGGCCGACCAGAGCGTGGTAGCGCTGACCGGCGACAACGCCGTCGCGACGGTGACGCTGCCCTTCGCGTTCCCCTTTTACGGCCAGGCGTTCCGGTCGGCATGGGTCGACACCAACGGGATCCTCTCCTTCACCGACCCGGGCGGTTCCCACCCGTACGACGGAGGGGCGCTGCCTTCCGCGGCGAACCCGAACGCGATGATCGCGCCGTTCTGGGACGACCTCGTCATCGACTCGTCGGCGAGCGTCCGCACCACCACGACCGGAAGCGGCAGCACCGCGACGTTCGCGATCGAATGGCGCAACGCGCACCGCAAAGCGGCCACCTCGCAGCGGGTTTCCTTCACGGCGCTGCTGTCCGCCGACGGCACGGTGACCACCAACTACACCGGGCTGGACACCGACGCTGAGAAAGGCGCCTCGGCCGCGGTCGGCATCGCCGCCCCGGCGGCCGAGGACGGGTTGACCTTCTCGCGCAACACCCCGGCCCTGGCTAACGGGCAGGCGGTCGTCTTCCAGCAGTCCGAAGGCGGTGAGGGTGCGCTGGAGGTGCACTCGCTGTCCGGCCGGGTCCTCGACATGACCGGCAACGGCATCTCCGGCGCCCGGGTGTCGCTGGACCCGAGCGGGATGCAGACCACCACGTCGTCCGATGGCACATACCGCTTCGAAGGGCTGGTCTCGGACACCTACACGGTGTTCTCGGCGCAGAATCAGAAGTGCCCTCAGGTCGCCAAGGACACGGTCGAGCTGACCGCGGACACCGTCCGCGACCTGCGCCGGGGCCTGGACTACGGCGGCATGGGCTACGTCTGCGCGCAAGGCCCGGGCAACTTCGTGCCGGCCGCCAACGTGCTCGCACTGACCGGCGACGACGCGACGACCGCGTTGACGCTGCCTTTCGCGATGCCTTTCCACGGCAGGACGTACACGTCGGCCACGGTCAGCACCAACGGCTTCCTCACCTTCGACACCGCACTGGGCGCCGACACGTATGTGAACCCGGCCATGCCGACCGCGGCGGCGCCGAACGCCGTGGTCGCCCCCTTCTGGGACGACCTCGAGATCGACGCTTCGGCGAGTGTGCGCACCCAGACCACCGGTACTGCGCCCAACCGCAAGTTCGTGATCGAGTGGCGCAATGCCAAGTTCCGCCCGAACGGCCCGGACCGGATCACCTTCGAAGCGGTCTTCGGCGAGGCCGGGGATATCGTCTTCAACTACGGCACGCTGACCACCACGCTGCAGCAGGGCGCGGCGGCGACGATCGGCATCGAGAACGCCTCCGGCACGGTCGCCACGCTGTTCTCCTTCCAGGAAGCGCGGGTCAACTCCACCGGCGCCATCACCTTCACCCCGGCGGCGCCGGGCATTGTCCGCGGCACCACCACCGTCGCTGTGACCGGCGGCCCAGCGGCCGGCCGCACGGTGACGCTCAACCCGGGCGGCCGCACCGCGGTCACCGACGCGAACGGCGGTTATCAGTTCACCGGCGTGCCGGTGGGCGAGTACACCGTGCAGGTCAGTACCGGCGACAGCCGCTGCCCCGGCCAGTACGCCAAGGAAATCATCAACTTCGCCGGCGGCACCAAAGATGTCGACCTGTCGGTCATGACCGACGGCGACGAATTCGGCTACCGGTGCGACACGGGCGCGACGACCTACGTCCCCGGCGACATCACCGAGGACTGGCAAGGCGACGAAACCGTCTGGCAGAAGAACCCGCCATTCCCGATCAAACTGTACGGCGAGTCGTACACCTCCGCCTGGATCTCCGCCAACGGCCTGGTGTCCTTCAAAGACCCGATGTTCTTCGGCTGGATCGGCTCGATCCCGAGCGCGCTGCCATCGCCGGCCGTACCCGGAAGCCCGAACGCCGCCGTCTACGTGCACTGGGACGACTGGGTGGTGGACGCCTCCTCCAAGATCGCCACAAAATCGAGCGGCAGCGCGCCGAACCGCCAATGGGTGGTCGAATGGCGCAACGTCTACCTGCACCCGGACACCACCGCACGGGCGTCGTTCGAAGCCATCTTCAGCGAGAACGGCGACATCACGTTCGCCTACAAAGACATCACCGACTCCCACCCGGTCGAACGAGGTTCCGGAGCCAGCACCGGCATCGAGAACGCCTCCGGCACGATCGGGTTCCAGTCCCTCTACCGCGAACCGTTACTCGCCTCCGGACAAGGCGTGACGTTCAGGCCGAACCCACCCGGCGCAGGCAGCATCACCGGCACGGTGACCTGCGAGGGCGCCGGGGTGGGCGGCGCCACAGTGGCCGCGGCCGGCCAGAGCACGACCACGGCGGCCGATGGCTCGTACCGGATCGACAACGTGCCGGCCGGGACCTACGCGGTCATCGCGACTCGGACCGGCGGCGCCTGCGCCGGCTCGGCGGTGGCGAACGTGACCGTCGGCACCGGCACGCTCGCCGAGGCTGACTTCGCCGGGCTGAGCACCCCGGCGGGCGCGGGATACCGGTTGTCGGAGCGGGCGGTGGCGTACACCCCGGCCGACGGCGCGGTGCTGCCGGTCACCGGTGACGAGGACTACGAGCCGGTACCGCTGCCGTTCCCGGTCAACCTCTACGGCCAGACGTACGCGACGGGCTACGTGGACGGCAACGGCCTCATCGCCTTCCAGGACCCCGGCACGCCGAGTTCGGATGCGTGGCCCATCCCGTCGCCACGCAACCCCGAGGAACCGAACGCCGCGGTCTACCCGTTCTGGCACGACTGGGTCGTCGACAGCGACGCCAGCGTCCGTACCGCGACCAGAGGCGCCGCGCCGAGCCGGCAGTTCGTGGTCGAGTGGCGCAACGTCTCCTCCTACGAGGACCCGACCACGAGGACAACGTTCCAGGTTGCCTTCGATGAAGCCGGCGGCTGGTCATTCAGCTACCCGGACATGGACGGGACGTTCCTGACCAAGGGCGGCGGCGCGACCATCGGCATCGAAAACGCCGACGGCACCGTGGCGCTGCAGTACACCTACCGCCAGCCGGTGCTGCGGCCCGGCACCGGACTGCGCTTCGATCCGCCGCAGTGAGGTCCCCGCATCCCGCCCTGCCCCGAATCTCCCTGACCGGAGGAGTCCCGGTGAAGCGTTCCCGCCGCGCGGTCGCCGCCCTGACCGCAGTGATCACCACCCTTGCCCTGGCCGTCGGCACGCCGGCCACCGCCGAACCGAAGGAGCCCGACTACCGGCCGGGTGCACCCGCGACGCAGAAGAAGGTGCCAACCACCGCCGTGCCACCGGCTGCCCCGCCGGCACAACCCGAGATACGACAGGCGGCGACCAAGCCTGCGCCGCAATGGCCTGCCGCGTCCAGCGCCCTGGTCAACCTGGCCGCTACCTCGAAACAAGCGGTGACGTCACCGGTCCGGGTCTCACGGACGGGTGCCGTCACCGGGCAGGTCCGGGTCGACGTGCTCGACCGGTCCACGACCGATCGGGCCGGCGTCCGCGGACTGCTGATCCGGCTCGGTCGCGCCACGCCGGCCCCAGCCGCCGACTCGGTTAACGTGACCGTCGACTACCGCTCGTTCCGCACCGCGTACGGCGGCGACTGGGCCACCCGGCTCCGGCTGACCACGTTGCCGGAATGCGCCCTCACCACACCGGACAAGATCGGTTGCGCGGGCTCAGCCTTGCCGTCGCGCAACGACGCCAAAGCCGGCTCTGTGTCGGCCACCGTGCCGCTCGCCACCGGCACACTCATCGCCGTGACCGCCGGCCCGTCCGGACCGGCAGGCGCATTCACCGCCACCTCGCTGCAGCCATCGTCAACCTGGTCGGCCGGCGGCAACAGCGGCACCTTCGGCTGGTCGTACCCCATGCGGGTGCCGCCGGCCGCCAACGGCCCGGCGCCGGCCGCCGGGCTGTCCTACTCCTCGCAGTCGGTCGACGGCCGGCACGCGGCCAGCAACAATCAGCCGGGTTGGGCGGGGGAGGGCTTCGAGACCACCACCGGCGGCTTCATCGAACGCCGCTACGAGTCCTGCCTGCAGGACATGGACGCGAACGCGGCCGGCGACAAGCCGAACAACACCGAGAAAACCGGCGATCTGTGCTGGGCCACCGACAACGCGATGCTGTCGCTGGGCAACCACTCCGGCGAACTCCTCTACAACGCCACCGAGAAGCGCTGGCACCTGCGTAACGACGACGGTTCCCGGATCGAGCGCAAGACCGGCGCAGTCAACGGCGACGACGACGGCGAATGGTGGGTGGTGACCACCACCGACGGCACCCAGTACTGGTTCGGCGCCCACCGGCTGCCCGGTTGGGCGGCCAACGACCCGGTTACCAACTCGACGTGGACCGTGCCCGTCTTCGGCAACCACTCCCGTGAACCCTGCAACGAGAGCGCATACGCCGACTCCGACTGCACCCAGGCCTGGCGCTGGAACCTCGACTACGTCGTCGACCTGCACGGCAACTCCGCCTCGTACTGGTACCAGAAAGAGACCAACCGGTACGCGCGCAACAAGAAGGCCACCGACCTCGCGTTGTACGACCGCGGCGGATACCTGGATCACGCTGACTACGGCACGCGGCGCGACGACGGCACAGAAACCGTGCTCAATACCCAGGCGCCGGCCCGGATCGATTTCGCGGTCGCCGACCGCTGCCTGTCCGACTGCGGCACCCACAACGAGGCGCGCTGGCCAGACACACCATGGGACCAGGATTGCCAGGCTGACAAGGACGACTGCCGCAACGTCTCGCCGACGTTCTGGTCCACCAAGCGGCTGGCGTCGGTGACCACCCAGTTGCGCGATGGCACGGGCTGGGACGACGTCGAGCGATGGACACTGACCCACACGTTCCCCGACCCGGGAGACACCACTCGCGCAGGACTATGGCTGTCCAAGCTGTCGCACGCCGGTCTGGTCGGCGGCATCGAAACCGTGCCGGACACCGAGTTCACCGGCGTCCAACTCGCCAACCGGGTCGACACCATCGACTTCGCCGCCGCGATGAACTGGTGGCGTATCTCGCAGATCCGCACCGAGACCGGCGGCACCATCAGCGTGGTCTACTCCGACCCCGACTGCGTTGCCAAGACCCGCGTGCCGACAGACCCTGCGAACAACACGTTGCGCTGTTACCCGGTGCGGTGGACGCCGGAGGGCTACCAGAACCCGGTCACCGATTACTTCCACCGGTACCTGGTCAAGACCGTGTACGAGGCCGACAACACCGGCGGCGTCACACCGAAAGGCAGCCCGCGCAAGGTCACTACCTACTCGTACCACGGCGATCCGGCCTGGCACTACGCAGACGACGACGGCCTGGTCGAGAAGAAGGACAAGACCTGGTCGGTGTGGCGCGGCTACAGCAAGGTCGGCGTCACCACCGGCGACGCGGGGGAGCAGCAGTACACCGAGAGCACGTACTTCCGCGGAATGCACGGCGACAAAGCGTCCTCCGGCACCCGGACGGTGACGATGCCGGGCACCGGCGTCCCGACGGTCAACGACGAGGACTCGTACGCGGGAATGGTCCGGGAGAGCACCGTCCACAACGGGCCAGGATCCGCCATCATCTCCAGGTCCGTCAGTGAACCGTGGCGGTCCGGCATCACGGCCTCGCGCACCATCAACGGCGACACCGTGGAGGCCCGCTTCTCCGGCGTCACCGCCACCCACCACCGCACCGTGCGGGACGGCGGCCGCCCGGACCAGGTACGCACCATCCGCAAAACCTTCGACAAGTACGGCATGGTGATCGCCGAGGACGACAGCGGCGACACCGCTGTCACCGGCGACGAGTCCTGCACGAAAACCGCGCTCGAACCGCGCAACACCACCATCTGGCTGCTCACCCCGGAGCACCGAGAGCAGACGTTCGCCACCACCTGCGCGGCGGCCGCCGACCTAGCAAACCTCACCGAATCCCACGTCATCTCGGACACCCGGTCCTTCTACGACGACCACGACCACGGCGCCCCACCCAGCAAAGGTCTGCTGACCCGTAGCGAGGCGGCGTCCGCCTGGAACACCGGCAATCCCACATTCCAGCAAGTAAGCCGCGCCAGCTACGACACCCACGGACGGATTACGGCGTCGTGGGACGGACTCGATCACGTCACCGCGACGGCCTACACCCCGACGACAGGCGGACTGGCCACCCACACCAAAGCGACCAACGCCCTCGGCCACGAGACCACCACCACGCTGCACCCAGCGTGGGGCTTGCCCACCAGGATCGTGGACGCGAACGACAAGGTCACCACAGCGACATACGATCCGCTCGGCCGAGCCACGGCGGTGTGGAAACCAGGCCGCGTCCAAGGCGTCGACACCCCCAACGAGAAGTTCGCCTACAGGATCCGCAACGACGAGACGAGCTGGGTCAGCAGCAGCACCCTCAACCCCGCCGGCAACTACGTCACGACCTACACGCTCTACGACGGCCTGCTGCGCACCCGGCAGACCCAGGTTCCGTCTGCGAGCGGCGGACGGCTACTTACCGATGTCTTCTACGACACGTCCGGCCGCAAAGTGCGCGAACACGGCGCCTACTACGCGTCCGGCACGCCGAGTGGTGACCTCAACACAGCCACCGATCGGCAGGATGTGCCGAAGCAGACCAGAACCGTGTACGACGGCGCCGGCCGGGTCACCGCGGAGATCTTCCAGCCGTACACCAAAGAGCGCTGGCAAACGGCGATGCGCTACGGCGGAGACCACATCGACGTCACGCCGCCGACCGGCGGAACGGCCACGGCAACCTACACCGACGCGCTCGGCCGAACAGTAGCCACCCGCCAATACCACGGTCCAACCCCGACCGGTGACTACGACGCCACCACCTACACATTCAACGCGAAACGGCAGCTGCAGAAGGTCACCGACACGGCGGGCAACACCTGGTCGTACACCTACGACCTGCGCGGTCGCCAGCTCACCTTCACCGACCCCGACAAGGGCAAGACCACCAACGAATACGACAACGCCGGCCGGATGACCTCCGCCACCGACGCACGCGGCATCAAGCTGATCTACCAGTACGACGAACTCGACCGGCGCACCGCGCTGCTGCAGTCCGGCGTCGGCGCGCGGGCCCGCTGGACGTACGACACGGTGGCCACGGGACAGCTGACACAGTCGGTGCGGCTGGTCGGCACGGCCAGCTACATCAAAAGGATCAACTCGTACGACGACCGCTACAAGCCGACGAGCGAGACGGTCACCGTCCCCGCCGCCGAGGCTGGGTTGGCCGGCACATACACGTTCGCGAACAGCTACGCGCTCGACGGCAGCCTCGCGGCCACCACCTATCCGGAATCCGCCGACCTCCCGCTGGAGACCACCCAGTACCGCTACAACGAGAACACTGGCCTGGTCAACCAGCTCATGAGCACGTACGGCACCACATCCACGAGTTACGTCTCGCGCACCGACTACGACGCCCAAAACTCGATCAATCAGTACGTGCTCTACACCGGCCACTACTCAGAAACCGGCAGCCGGGTCTACCGGGTCATCGACCGCGAACTCGAAACCGGGCGCGTGATCGGCATTCGGACCGACCGGGAGTCGGTGAGCCCGCACACGGTGGCGAACACCCGCTACACCTTCGACGCCGCCGGCAACATCACTCAGGCCCAGGACGCTGCGGCCGGGGACGCCCAGTGCTTCCGATACGACGGACTGCGGCGGCTCAGCGAGGCGTGGACGCCGGCCACGGCGCCGTGCAGCACCAACCCAGCAACGTCGCTGCTCGGCGGACCGGCGCCGTATTGGCAGTCGTGGACATACAACGCCGTCGGCAACCGGCTCACCCAGGTCGACCACGCCGTCGGCTCGGTCACCACCGACCGCACCACCCGGTACGACTACCCGGCGGCCGGCGGCACTCAGCCGCACGCGCTGGCCAGCACCACCGTGACTAACGGCAGCACCACCACGACCAGCTCGTACTCCTACGACGCCACCGGCGGCATGCAATCCCGGCCGGTCGCCGGTGGCGCCCAGACGCTTGCCTACGACCCCGAGGCGCGGCTCGGCACCAGCACCGACTCGGGCGGGAGCACCACCTACATCTACGACGCCGACGGCAACCGGCTGATCAGCCGCGACCCGGCCGGGTCGACGCTCTACCTGGCCGGCGAAGACCGACGCTGGACCAAGGCCACCGGCAAGGTCGCGACAACCCGGTACTACTCATACGCCGGTTCCTCGATCGCCTCGCGGAACGCGGCCGGCCTGACCTGGTTGGCGCCGGATCACCAGGGCACCGGCACAGTCGCGATCAACGAGCGTACGCAGGCGGCAGTGGTCCGCCGGCAGAAGCCGTTCGGCGAGTCCCGCGGCGCGACCGTGACGTGGCCCAACGGCAAGGGGTTCGTCGGCGGAAACGTCGACCCGACCGGCCTCACGCAGCTCGGCGCCCGGATGTACGACCCGGCCATCGGCCGCTTCACCTCGGTCGACCCGGTGCAGGACCTCAACGATCCACAGCAGTGGAACGGCTACAGCTACGCCAACAACTCGCCCGTCACCGGATCGGACCCGGACGGACTGCGGCCCCTGTTCGCCGGGGGCGACCCACTCGAGGACCGGAGGATCCTTCAGGAAGAAGGCTTGGAGACCCGGCAGGACAGTCGCGGGAAGTGGGTCATCACCTCCGCGGGCAAGGGCTCAGCGCCCAAGGGGTCGTGGATGGAGCACTACTGGAACACCGTCCGGAAGACTCCGAAGAGCGGCAAGTACTCGCACATCTACGGCCACGGAGTCACCGACAAGACCCTGTTCGGTGCGGCGGCGGTATACGACAATGACGGCAACCTGGTCGCTCAGGACGACAACTTCCGCAGCGGCGGCGGCTTGCTGCCGGACGAACGCATCCAGGGCGATCAGCACATTGAGCCTCGCGTGGTGAAGTGGTACGAGTCGGCCGGCAAACTCAAACCCGGCTACACGCTTGTCATCACCGTCAACAAGGAGGGTGCGCCGTCGTGCAACTCCTGCCGCCCGTTCCTCGCCGATACTGCCGCCAAGAAGGGCATTCGTGTCCTCTATATGGAACCAGGCAAGGCGCCGGTACCGTTCGGCGAGACGAACTCCTCGGCGCAACTCAAAGGCAACATCGTGTCTCCCCGCGCGCCGATCAAGACGAAGCCGCAGCAGCTAAGCCCAGCCGAACCGCACGCCGGGAAGACGCCGGTCCGCCCACGGGGCGGTACCGGCAACATGGGCCGCGGGATGAGTGGCACTGCCGGCACATTGGGCGCGTTCGGCATGGCCGCGGATCTCTACTTCCTCGTCCGGTACGGTCCGTGCGCGCTAGCCCCAGTTCCGATACCGGAGTGCCAGCCGCAGAGTCCACTTGTCCTGGATTGACCCCTCGCGCACGTTGCCCGGCCGCTGCTGGCGGCCAGGCGACCGTTGTTAAGGTGATTCGCATGCCCGAACGTCGAAACGATGCGGAGTCCGTCCATTGGGCGTCGCTCGAGGTGTACGGCCCGCCCGAAGAGGTTCCTGTGGCGCTCCACGCGATCTGGTCGAGCGATCCCGAGCGGCGGATGCTCGGCTACGAGTACCTCTCTGACCGGCTCGTGCACCAAGGATCCCGCTCGCCGGCCTCCGCCGCGGCAGTTCCGTTCCTTATCGATGTAGTCGCCGACCCTGCCGCGCCAGACCGGTTTGCCGCCTGCCAGGTGCTACGGCAGATCGCCATCGGCGAGGAGGAGTTCACGCTCAACGAGCGGCCGAACTTCGCGCACCTGCGGCAGGAGGCGGCGCGCAGGGCAACCATGACAGTCGAGGAACTGAAGGCGGATGAGGCCGCGTGGGTCGCTGGCGCCGCGGACCTGCAGGAGCGCGCCGCGCGCGAGCGGCGCACCTCCTTCTCGAACGTCGAACGAGATCGTCTGACCGAGCAGTGGGACATCGAGGCATATGACGCCGTGCGAGCCGGTGTGCCGGTATACGTCGTCGCTCTGTCAGCCAACCACCCTGCCACCCAGATCTACGCCGCTCAGCTACTGGCGTACTTCCCGGAGGAATCACCGTCGGTAGTACCGGCGTTGATTCCGCTGATCGGTGGAGAGGATCCCATCGTGGCGTCAGCCGCCGCGGTGGCAGCCGGCATCTGCGCCCGCGGCACCGAAGACCCTGCAGCCGCGGCGGCAATCGCCGCCCGCTGGGAACGTGCCGAAAACTTGGCTGAGCGGTGGGCTACCGGAATCGGCCTCGCGCAACTACTGAATGATCCAGGCCCGGAAATCCTAGCCGACGTCGAGGCCGCAACCGAGGCGCCGGCACCGGTCCCGCATTTCCCTTTCCTTGACGGCGACATCGCGGCGGTTGCTGCCTACACGCTGGACCGTCTCGAGGACAGACACACCACACCGTCCGGCCCCTGGCGGGCCTGACGCGTGCGCGGGCCGCAATGTCGATGGCGGCTTGAGAACGTCATTCGGCTGAAAGCAGAGTGCTGCCGAGGCTTGTCTGCAGGTGCAGCAGCAACGACAAATCGTCCTACCGGTCGAGGCAGTGGCGCCAGTTGGATGGGGCCGCTATTATTCTGGCATGCGCACTTATAGTGCGTATCCAAGCGGATTTCGGGGACCTGAATCCCCCTCCGGACACCTCAATTCATGATCCACGGCCGCCGGTCGCCATGAATTCGTATCCAACTCGAGCCCGGAGTTGAAGCCCCACGGCAGGCTTCGGCCGTAGGCGTCCCGGCCCGTCGTCGGTTTGGGTGACGGCGGAGGTGGACTCGTGGATCCCTCGTTTCGGCCGCCGTGGCCGCCGGGGGAGGAGTTGCTGCCCCTCGTTTACCCCTCGAAAACAGCGCGAAGACACGACAAGTGATGCAAGCGCCCAGGCGCACCTACTCGATGTTTACGCAGGTAGCAGCGCGTTGGTGGCAAGTGATGAAAGGACCGGAATTCGTGTGACTCAGTACAAGGGGTCGCAGGTTCAAATCCCCACCCCCGACGGCGGTTCAGGGCAGCAACAGGTCCTCATGCAGCTGCACCATGTAGTAGGGGTTCAAGTCCCCCTCCGGACACACTTTAGTACATGATCCACGGCCACCGGTCGCCGTGGATTTGTGGTCCAACTCGGGCCGCCGACACGTCGTCGTTCTGCGAGACGCTGCTGCCGATGCGCGGGCTGGCGGCGTACCCGGACCGCGACGCCGCCGCGGCCGCCCGCCGCGCCGCCGAGGTCCTGCTCGTCCGCCGGCTGGCCTACCGGGTCAGCACCGGAGAACTGATCAGACCGGAGTTCGTCAAGCTGCACTACCCGCTGTACTGGCACTACGACGTGCTCGGCGGGCTGAAGGGCCTGGCCGAACTCGGCCTGCTCGGCGACCCGCGGTGCACCGACGCGCTGGACCTGATCGAGTCGCTGCAACAGGCCGACGGCTGGCCCGCGCACGCCCGCTACTACCGGGCCTCCGCCGACGTGGCGCTGCATAACGACTCGGTCGACTGGGGCGGCACCAGCACCCGCCGCGCCAATCCGTGGGTCACCGTGGACGCGCTGGCCGTCCTCCGCGAAGCCGGCCGCCTCCGGCTGTGACCGGGTTACCATCGCCGGACGGGCGGACGCATGGGGGACGCGATGCGGGTTGAGCAGCTGTGGCGCTACCCGGTGAAGTCCGTGGGCGGTGAGCGGCTCACCGCCGCCACGGCGGGCCCGTCCGGGCTGGCCGGCGACCGGGTACTCGCCGTGCTCGACGAACGCGACGAGGTCACCTGGGCGGGCGCCGTACCGGGTCTCATGCGGGTGCGGGCCGTCACGGCCGGCCCGGGGGTGGCCGAGCTGATCCTGCCGGACGGCGCGCGGGTCCGCTCCGACGCGCCGGACGCCGACGCCCGGCTCAGCGCCGCCGTCGAGGCGAAGGTGCGGCTGGCCGGGCACCGGCCGGACACGCCGGACGCCGCGCTGCACGTGCTGACCACGACCACGCTGCGCACCCTCGCCCGGGCGCTGCCGGACAGCGCGCTCGACGTCACCCGGTTCCGGCCCAACCTGGTGCTCGACGACGTCGCCGACGACTCCGCCACCGGATACCCCGAGCACCGCTGGATCGGCCGGCGGATGGCGGTCGGCGCGGTGCGGTTGCGCTTCACCGGGGGCTGCGACCGGTGCGTGATGATCACCAAGGAGACGCCCACCGTGCCGCACGACCGGGGCGTGCTGCGCTGGGTGGCGCGGGAACTCGGCAACACCCTCGGGGTGTACGCGGCGGTGGAGGCGGGCGGCGAGGTCCGCGCCACCGACGAGGCCCGCTGGCTCGACTAGCTACGCGTCGCGCAGGTCGGCCAGCAGCTGGTACGGGTACGGCCGCGGCTTGTCGCTGACCCGGTCCAGCCGGTCCCGCTGCGCCGGGTCCAGCGTGACGTCCACCGCGCCCAGGTTGTCGTCGAGCTGCCGCACCGACCGGGCACCGACGATCGGCGCGGTGACGCCGGGGCGGTGCAGCAGCCAGGTCAGCGCCGTCTGCGCCGGGGTGCGGCCGATCTCGTCCGCGACGGCGACCAGCGTCTCGACCACGTCCCAGGTCCGGTCGTTGTCGTAGTTGCCCCAGGCCTCGGTCCAGACCGGCTCACCGGCGCGGTTCGTCGCCGCGACCCGGCTCCCGGTGCCGGACGGCGGGGCCCCACGCCGGTACTTGCCGGTGAGCCAGCCACCCCGCAGCGGGCTGTACGGCAGGACGCCGACGCCCTCCTCCCGGCACACCGGAAGCAGCTCCCATTCCGCCTCCCGGTCCAGCAGGTTGTAGAGCGGCTGCAGGGACGCCAACGGTTCCCATCCGGCGGTGCGGCACAGGTCGACGGTCCGCTGCACCTGCGCGCCGCTGAAGTTGCTCACCCCGACGTAGCGCACCTTGCCGGCCCGGACGATCGAGTCGAGCGCCCGCAGCGTCTCCTCCAGCGGCGTGCCGTAGTCCCACATGTGCAGCTGGTACAGGTCGAGGTGGTCGGTGCCGAGCCGCCGCAGGCTGCCGTCGACCGCGTCGAGCAGGTGCTTGCGGCTCAGGCCCCGGCGGTTCCGGCCGGGGCCGAACCGCACCTTGGACGCGATCACCACGTCCTGCCGCGGGCGGCCCTTCAGCCAGCTGCCGACGATCTCCTCGGACCGGCCCTCGCCGTAGGCGTCCGCGGTGTCGACGAACGTGCCGCCGGCCTCGGCGAAGCGGTCCATCAGCCGGTGGCTCTCCGCTTCCCCGATCTCCCGGCCGAACGTCATCGTCCCCAGGCACAGCCGGCTGACCTCGAGTCCGGTCCGGCCGAGGTGGGTGTACTCCATGGTGTTCCCCCGAATCCACGCCGCACGTCGGTGGCGGCGCCGATCGGGACGCTAGGCGCTGGAGCGCGCTCCAGGTCAACCCGGCCGGAGGTCAGAACGGCGCCGGACCGCGGCCCACCAGCGACACCAGCACCTGGGTGGCCAGCAGCTTTCGGATCTTGGTGACCGCGACCGCGCCGATCTGGTCGTAGGGCAGCTCCAGCTGCAGCCCGTCGCTCGCGTCGCGGAGGTCGGCGCTGACGTGGTCGGGGCGGAACGTGCCGCTCCAGCCGTTGAGGTCCCCGCGGTTGTTGGTGCCGAGGGAAGCCATGCCGGCTACCCGAGCACCGTCGACGAGGATCAGCGTTGCCGGGCCTGAGTAGGTCGCCATAGTCATGCACCGTAACGGCTCGCCCCAAGGCGCGGCCGCACACCGGGTCAGCGGTCACCCCGGCGGCTCAGCCGGCCGGCGCGCCCCAGCGACCCCGGTGCACCACGTCGGCGGTCGGCCGCCGGCGGCCGGACAGGTCGCGCGGCGGCTCCTGGCTGTACCCGACGGAGATCGCCCCGATCGGGCTGAACTGGGGCGGAACGCCGAACTCCGCGCGGAAGGTGTCGATCCGGTCCACCGGGATGCCGAAGAAACAGGCGCCCAGTCCCGAGTCGACCGCGGTGAGCAGCATCAGCAGGGACGCCATGCCGGTGTCGATGTCCCAGTACGGCGCCGGCCACGAGCTTTCCGAGCGGTCCTGGAGGCCCTTGTCCGGCTCGGCGTACCGATCGAGATAGGCGTCCTTGTGCGAATGGGGAACGATCAGCAGGGGCGCCTCGACGTTCGCCGCGAACCAGCGGTCCGGGTCGGTGTCCGGGCGCGCCGCCGCCCGGAACCGGGCGATGTCCGCCGGATCGTCCAGCACCAGGAAGCCCCAGCCCTGGGAGAACCCCCCCGACGGCGCCCGCAGCCCGTTCTGCACGATCCGGTCGACGACCTCGGGCGGGACCGGCCGGTCCTCGTAGCTGCGGACCATGCGGCGTCGGCGGACGACATCCTGGAACTCCATCGGGCCACGATATCGGTGCCGGCCGTGCCATGGGGGGCACGCCCGGCCCGACCGGACGGCGAGCTCAGCCCAGCGAGTCGGCGTAACGGTACGGTCCGCTACCGATGTACGGCTGCATGCGCGGCGTCCTCCACTCGTTGTGACCGGGAACCACCGTGGACCCTCCCCCGGGGGGCGGGGTCAACCGGAGGTTCCGGCACCGGAATCTGGAAGCTGTCGGTCAAGACCGCTGCGCCAGGATGCGGTTCAGGTGGTAGTCCAGGGTGCGCCGTACGCCCGCCGGGGTACGGCGCCGGTGCAGCAGGTCGAGCCCGAGTCCGCTGATGCCGCCGACGAGCAGGTTCGCCTCCTGGGCGGGGTCGACCGAGGGCCGGGCGCCGGCCGCCGTGATCAGGGCGGTGACCAGGTCTTCCAGCGGGTGTTCCCGGTGCAGGAAGACAGCTGCCAGCGCGGGATCGGTGAGGCTCCGCGCGTAGTAGGCGGTCATCACCCGCAGGCGCGTGCGGCGCTGTTCGTCGAGCGGAAGCAGTTCCTCGAGGGTGGCACGGAGCAGGACTCGCGGGTCGGACTGGCAATGCTTGTCACGCTCATCGCGGGCATCTGCCTGCTCCGTGGTGCTACGTCGCCGCAGTCGCGGCGGCCGTCGCCGCGTTCGCGGTGATCGCCGTCCTGGAGGCCCGGCGTACGAAGGCGATGTCCGCAGCGACAGAACCCGACCGGAGCGGACGGCCACCCGCGGCGTGACGGCCGTCCGGTCCCGCACGGCCGTCCAGTCCCGCTCAGGGCAGCGGGCGCAGGCCCTCGTGCCGGACCGTCCAGCGGCCGTCCGCCGGGAAGCCGGGCGTCGCCCGTCCGGCGTCCGCGTCGGCGCCGCGGGCCATCAGCGCCACCGCGGTCAGCAGCCCGCCGTTGCCCGGCAGGTACACCGGCAGCGACCCGGACTGCCGGTTGTGCCCGTTCGGCAGATACTCGTTCTTCGCGGTGGGCATCAGCAGCAGGTCCAGCGCGGCCTCCGGGTCGCCCAGCCGCACCGCGGTCATGGCCATCGCCGGGTAGTCCCAGCCCCAGGTGGTCTGCCACGGCCAGTTCTCCCGCACGTGCCGCAGCGTCGCGCGCATGACGGCGGGATCGATCAGGGCGGTGGGCGGCACCACGCCGAGCGCGTACAGCATCGAGGGGTGGTCGTCGAGCAGGGTGTACGGCGCCACGTCGACCGCCTGGTACCTGCCGTCCCGGACGAGCGGGCGGACCAGGTGGTCGGCGATCGCCGTCCAGGACGTCTGCGGTGCCAGGCCGAGCGTGGTACGCCAGCGCGCCGCCACGCGCAGCGCCCACGCCCAGTAGGCCAGCTCGAAGGTCGGGTTGGTCAGTCCGGCGCGGTACCCGGCGTACGACTCCTGGGCCGGCACCAGTGGGGGACCGAGGCCGTACCCGCGTGGTCCGGCCGTCACGAAGTCGGCCATGAACTCGGCGGACGCGAGCACCACGTCGGCGTACCGGTGCAGTGCCGCCTCCGGTCGTGGCCCGCGCCGCACCAGCTCGGCCAGGTAGATCGGGTGTGGCTGCTGCCAGATCAGGAACGGCCCGACGGGGCTGGGGCTCTCCCGGCCGTCCGGTCCGACCTGCTTGGGCCAGCGGGCGCCGGCGTACCCCTGGCGCCGGGCGGTCCGCCGGGCCCGGGGCAGGATGCGGGCGTACCAGCCGAGGCTGCGTTCGAGCAGTTCCGGGCGGCCCCACAGCGGAAAGTGGGCCCCGTGCCACCAGTGCATCTCCAGGTGGAACCGGCCCCGCCAGCTGTTCGTCATCAGGCCGGTCTCGGCCGGGGGATACTGGCCCGCACCGTGGATCGCGGTCAGGTACTGCGACAGCACGACCCGCCGTTCCAGCTCGGCCGCCCGGTCGTCGGCGCTGTCCGCCAGCTCCACCGCGCCGCCGCGGGTCCAGAACGCGGACCAGTGGGCGCGGGCCGCGTCGCGCACGTCCGGGCCGCTGCCGAGCGCCGGGCCGGCGCCGCCCGAGCCGAAACCGATCACCAGCTCGAGTACGCCGAGCGCGGTGCGGACGGTCAGCTCGTGCGGCCCGGTCCGGCGTACCGTGCCGTGCGGTGCGGTCTCGATCAGGACCCGGTAGGTGGTCTCGTCGAGGGTTCTGGCGACGTCGCAGCCGCGCTCGGTGACGCGGACGTCGGTCCGGTGCGCCTCCGGCCGCGACCAGTCCGCGGCGTTCCCCCAGGCCGTCGAGCCGTACGGGAAGGCGACGCGCACCGCCAGGCCGGCGGCGAACAGGCCGGACTCGATCCGGACGGCGAGCACGTCCCGGTCGGGGTGGCAGGCCGTGACGACCCGGACCGACCGGCCGCGCAGGCGGTACCGGCTGTCGATCATGCCGGTCCACAGGTCGAGGCGCTGGTGCACGTCGGACAGTTCGGCCGCCGTGACGTTTTGCGCCGATCCGTCGCCGGCGAAGACCAGCCCGATCCGCGCCAGGTCGAGCCGGTGCGGGTTGGCGCGCAGCCAGCCCTCGGCGGCCGACGCGGGGTGCTCCGTGGTGGCGGTGAGGTCGCCGCGCATGTCCACGTAGTCGACCGGGCCGCGGGGTGTGGCGTACGCGCGGCGGGTCTGGTCCAGGTCGTACCGGTCCGCGCCGGGGACGCTGTGCCAGCCCCACTGCGACAGGGTGGCGAGCAGCGTCCCGGGCACCGCCGCGGTGGCGTCCGGGACCGGGTAGTGGTCCGGCAGCGTCTGCAGGCCGGTGACGTCGACGGTGTAGCACAGTTCGCCGTTGCCCACGGTCAGCGGCGAGCCGGGGAGGATCCCGGTGACGTCGACCGCGTGCCGGTCCACCAGCGCACGGCGGTCCACGGTCACTCCTTGATCGCCGACCGTACCTGCTTGACGAAGTCCTCCGCCGCCGCGGCCGGCGCCGTGCGGCCGAACAGCACGTCGACGTTGAGCCGGTCCAGGATGCCGGGGGTGTCGGTGGAGCCGGTGGGGCCGATCACCAGCGGCGGCCCGGCCTTGGGTGTCAGCGCCTCGATGTACTTCACCTGCCGGGACTCGTCCAGGCTGAGCGCGGGCAGGATGGCCGCGCGCACCTGGGAGTTGGCCGGGATGCCGCGGTCGGTCAGGATGATCCGCCCGGCGGCCGGGCTGTTGACCAGGAAGTCGACGAACGTGGCCGCCTCCTTCTGGTGCCGGGTCCTGGCGTTGATGCTGTAGATCTGCGACGCCTGCAACCACTGGCCGGGCTGGGCGGCGGTGCTCTCCCCGGGCACCCGGTGCAGCTCCAGCGGCTGGCCGGCCGCGGTGGTCAGGGCCTTGGCCTGGTTGCTCCAGTCGAACGCCATGGCGGCCAGGCCGCGGCCCATCAGCGACTGCTCGGGAGCGGGCTGGCCCTGGAGTTCGGCGGTGGTCGCGGCGGGCGGGCTGGCCTTGGCGTCGCGCAGCGCGGTCGTCATCGTCCACCAGTCGGTGAGCGTCCGGGTGCTGATGCCGACCTTGCCGTCCGCGGTGTACAGCGCCTCGCCGCGCTGGCGGGAGAACACGTCGAGCATGTCGGTGCGGGTCGGGTCGGCCACCGCGTACCTGCCCGCCGGCAGCTTGACGGCCAGTTCCCGGGCGATCCGCTGGTAGTCGTCCCAGGTCCAGGTGTCGGTGTCCGGCAGCGGCACCTTGGCGGCCTGGAAGAGGGCCGGATTGAGCACCGCGGAGATCGCGTTGACGCCGGACGGCACGCCGTACTGGACGTTGTCGAATGTGCCGTTGCCCAGCGCCGCGGCGTCGATCCGGTCGGTCTTCAGCCGGTCGCCGACCTTCGCGATGTCCAGCAGCGCGCCCCGGTCGCCGTACTCGCGCGGGTACGCCCCGCCGAGCGTGATGATGTCCGGCGCGCCGCCGGCGGCGACCTCGGTGGCCAGCTTGTCGAAGTAGGCGTTGAAGTCGGTGGTCTCGCCCTTGACCTTGATGGTCGGGTGCTCGGCCTGGAACGCCGCGATGACCTTCTGCGTGGCGGCGGCCCGGTCGGCGTTGCCCCACCAGCCGAAGCGCAGCTCGACGGTGCCACCGGAGGCCGGGTCGTCGCCCGAGCCGCATCCGGCGGCGGTGAGCGCGACCGCGACGGCGAGGCAGACCGGGGCCAGCCGCCGGGGTCGGGGGAGTCTGGTACGCATCGGAGGTCTCCTTAGGTGGGTTGGGACCTACTTGAAACCCGTGGTGGCCAGCCCCTGGGTCAGATAGCGCTGACCGGCCAGGAAGAAGCCGAAGACGGGGGCGAGGCCGACGATGGACATCGCGAACAGCTGCCCCCACTGGGTGCCGCCCTGGCCGTCGACGAACGTGCGCAGCGCCACCGGCACCGTGTGCAGCCGGGGGTCGGCCAGGTAGATCAGCTGGCTGAAGAAGTCGTTCCAGGTCCAGATGAAGGTGAACAGCGCCGAGGTCACCAGCGCCGGGACGGACAGCGGCATGATGATCCGCCAGTAGATCCGGCCGTGCCCGCAGCCGTCGATCCGGGCGGCCTCGTCCAGCTCCCGGGGGAGCGAGCGGATGAACTGCACCATCAGGAAGATGAAGAACGCGTCGACCGCGAAGAACTTCGGCACGATCAGCGGCAGGGCCGTGTTGACCCAGCCGAGCTGGGAGAAGAGCACGTACTGCGGAACGATCAGTACGTGCAGCGGCAGCATCAGCGTGGCCAGCATCGCGGCGAAGAAGACCCGGCGCCCGGGGAACCGCATGCGGGCGAACGCGTACGCCGCCAGCGAGCAGGACAGCAGGTTTCCGGCGATGGCCGCCACCGCGATCACCGCGGAGTTCCACAGGTAGAGGTGGAACGGGCTGTTCAGCGCGGTCCAGCCGGCGACGTAGTTGTCCACCGTGGACCCGGAGGGCCAGATCGACGGGTCCCGGAAGATCGTCTCGGTCGGCTTGACCGAACTGGCCACCATCCACAGCAGCGGGTACAGCATCACCACGCCGAACGCGATCAGCACCGCATGCTTGAACACCCGCCGGGACCGGCCCGGCGCGGCCGTCAGGTCAGTCACCGTAGAACACCCACCGCTTCGCCAGGAGGAAGTTGGCCGCGGTCAGGGCCGCGATGACGACCAGCAGGAACCAGGCGAGCGCCGCCGCGTACCCCATGTCGAACGAGCCGAAGCCGCGCTCGTAGAGGTACAGCGTGTAGAGCAGGGTGGAGTCGGCCGGCCCGCCGGTGCCGCCGCTGATCACGAACGCCTGGGTGAAGCTCTGGAAGGCGTCGATGACCTGCAGCACCAGGTTGAAGAAGATGATCGGGGTGAGCAGCGGCAACGTGATCCGGAAGAACCGCGCCACCCGCCCGGCCCCGTCGACCGCGGCGGCCTCGTGGTACATCGCCGGAATCTGCCGCAGGCCGGCCAGGAAGATCACCATCGGTGCGCCGAAGGTCCAGGCGTTGAGCACCACCAGCGTGCCCAGCGCATAGTCGGGATGGCCGATCCAGCTGGTGCCCTGGATACCGAACCGGTCCAGGAGCTGGTTGACCAGCCCCTGGCCGCCGAAGACCTGACGCCACAGGATGGCGATCGACACGCTGCCGGCCAGCAGCGACGGCAGGTAGTAGACGGACCGGTAGAACCGCAGCCCGCGTACGCCGGAGTTCAGCGCCACCGCCAGGGCCAGGGCCAGGGTCAGCTGGACCGGCACCGAGACGAACACGTAGGTGAACGTGACGACCAGCGCGCTGCGCAGCCGGGAGTCGTCGAGCATTTCCCGGTAGTTCTCCAGGCCGAGCCACTCCGGCGGCGCCACCAGCGAATACTCGGTGAACGACAGGTACAGCGAGGCGAGGATCGGCCCCAGCGTGAACACCGCCATGCCGAGCAGCCACGGGGCGAGGAAGAGGTACGCCGCCCGGTCACCCCGGCGGCGCCACGACACCGGCGCCCGGACGGGCCGCGTGCCGGTGCGACCGATCATCGACCCACCCTTCGGGTTTCGCGGCCAGGCGTTCGCGATTCGCGAAATCGATTGCAAACGTCGGAGTAATCAGTTTCTAACAGAGCCCGGATCGATCGTCCACCGTCTATCTCCGGTGCGGGTCACGAGCGCACCGGCCCGGGCGCCCCGCGCGACGTTGATGATCGAGCCGGCTCCGGTGTGCCGGGCCTGACGCAGCACCGTTCCGGCGTACCGGCCGCGGTAGAACATCGGGCCGAGACACGCCTCGTGGTCGCCCCATTCCTGGCCGTCGAAGGCCGGGTACGTCCACGGGTCGCCGAGCAGGTCCTGGCACACGTGCGTCGCCGCGGCGTCGGCTGTCGCCCGGTCCAGCGCCGCGCTCCATTCGGCCGGCGACGAGCGGTGACCGAAGACGATGCCCCGGCCGCCGTACTCCGCGGCGGGCTTGAGCACCAGTGACCGCCGCCCGGTACGGGCGCTCCGGAGGGTTCCGGGTGTCAGGCGGAACGTGCGTGGCACGCCAGGTCCGTGCCGCCGTTCCCGGCGGCCTCCACCACCATCCGGTGCGAGACGGCCAGCGCACGTCGACCCGCCAGAACCGGGTGAGGCTGGGCGCGGGCGGCAGGTCGGATGGTTCCGCGGCTTCCTCCAGCCGTCGCAGAGAGTCCGACGACCACGAACCCGCTGAGAGGGCCGGCTCTGGACAACGCACCGGCGGCGTGCTCACGTAGGGCATGCCGCACATCGATCTGCCGCCGCTTCCCGGCCTCGCCGCCCTGCTGGTCGGCCACCCGGAGACCGCCGGACCCCTCACCCAGCTGGCCGAGACGCTGCTGCGCGGGCCCTCACCGCTCACCCCGCTGGAGCGGGAGATCATCGGCACGTACGTGTCGCGCCGGAACGAGTGCACGTTCTGCGCCGAGACGCACGCCGCCGTGGCGCGGCAGCTCGGCGGCGCCGACGGGCCCGGGCCGGACGCGGGCGACGGCGTGCCGCCCGGCGCGGACCCGAAACTGCGCGCGCTGCTGGCGATCGCCGAGAAGGTCCGGGTGGACGGCCGGTCGGTGACCGCCGAGGACGTCGAGCGGGCCCGCGCCGCCGGGGCCGACGACCGCTCCATTCACGACACCGTGCTGGTCGCGGCCGCGTTCTGCATGTTCAACCGGTACGTGGACGGGCTCGGCACCGCGCTGCCCGACGATCCGGAGCACTACCAGCGGCACGGCGGTGCTCTCGCCGCGAACGGCTACCTGCGCCTGCCGGCCTGAGCCACGTCCGCCGCGGCGTCCATCGGCCCTCCAGCCCGGTTCCAGGCGGTCCGGCCAGACTGGAGTCATGACGGATCTGTTCGAGGTGCTGCGCCGGCGCACGCGGGCGAACGCGCGCCAGGCGGTGGACGTGTTCGCCGACCAGGTGACCGAGTATCGTGCTCCGGCCGGTGAGGAGCGGGCGCGGGCCAGCATTCTGGAGTTCGGCACGTTCCTCCGGTCCCGGACCCTGGACTGCGCCGCGTCCGGTCACGGACTCCTCGCCGACGACCTGTCGGTGATCGGGGCCGCCGGCGCCCAGCGCGCCGCGATGCGGTTGTCGCTGTCCGCCCAGCACCGGGTGGTGGGCGTGCACACCGCGCTGATGGTGCGCGAGTGCTACGAGGCGGCCACCCCGGCGGACACCGGCGACCTGCTCCATCTGGTCGGCTGGCTCGGGCGCGAGGGCCCGCGGGCCCGGGACGCCTACTTCGCCGGGTATCTGTCGTCGGTGGAGCGGACCTGGCCGGTGGTGGCCCGGTGCCGCCTGCTGGCCCGGATGCTGCTGGCGGACGAGCCGCCGGCCGCCGGGGCGGCGTCACCGGCCGAGCGGCATCTGATCGTGGTGGCCCGGTTCGGTACGCCGGCGCCGCTCTCCGCCGAGGAGCGCGGGTGTGCCGTGGCGGACGCGCTGGCCGGCCTGGTCGTGCCGGTCGACTGGACCGATCCCGGCGAGTGCCTGCTGCTGGTGCCGCTGCCGGACGCCGACGGTGACGACGACGTCCTGCCCGACCCGGTCCGCACCCGGACGCTCGCGCTCCTCGCTCCGCTGGTGGCGGCGGCGGGCCGGCCGTGTGCGGTGGGCACCGCGGTCGGGCGGACCGGCCGGATGGCCGGCGGCCTGGCCCTGGCGCGGCGGATCAGTGAGGTGGCCCCGCCGCAACGCGAGCCGCGGTGGCTGCACACGCTGACCGACACCTTCGTGGAACTGGCGGTGGCGGGCGACACGCCGGTGCGGGACTGGCTGGACGCGGTCGCGGCCCGGCTGGCCGGCGGTCCGGACCTGATCCGCACGCTGGACGCGTTCTACCGCCACGACATGGCCCGCGCGGCCACCGCCACGGCGCTGCGCATCCATCCGCGCACCCTGGACTACCGCATCCGGCGGGCCGGCCAGCTGACCGGCATCGATGCCACCTCCACGCGGGGGGTACGGGTGTTCACCGCGGCCGTCGCCCGGGCCCTCGGCGGCCGTCAGACCGGGACCGTCGACGAGATGCGGACACAGTGACACCGATGTATGGTGAAGCCGACAGCCCTGGACCCCGGTTGCCGGTCGTCCGCTTCCTGGCGGATGCCCATCCGGTTGAGGCGAGGGCTAAATGGTGCTGGCGAGCTGGCGCATACTGACGGCCGCAGGGCTGATCCTGGCTATGGCCAGCGCCTGCACCACCGAGCCGTCGAAGATCCCCGCCCGGTCCGGGTGGACCCCGGTGTGGAGCGACGATTTCGACGGCGCCGCCGGCACCAAGCTGTCGCAGGAGACCTGGCTCTACGCCCTCGGCAAAGGCTATCCGGGCGGCGCGCAGAACTGGGGAACCGGGCAGATCGAGACCGTGACGGACCGGGTCGAGAACGTCTATCTCGACGGTGCCGGTCGGCTCGCCATCAAGCCGGTCCGGACCGGCGCCGGGGTCGGGTCCTGGACGTCCGGACGGGTGGAGACGCGGCGGACCGACTTCGCCGCTCCGGCCGGCGGCCGTCTGCGGATCGAGGCGTCGATCCAGCAGCCCGGGGTCAGCGGCGCGGAGGCGAACGGATACTGGTCGGCGTTCTGGGCTCTTGGCGCGCCGGCCCGGCCGGTCGGTGCCACGAACTGGCCGGGGATCGGCGAGTGGGACGTGATGGAGAACGTCAACGGCCGCGAATCGGTATGGCACACGCTGCACTGCGGCGTACCGGTCGGCGGGCCGTGCGCCGAACCGGGCGGCCTGAGCAGTGGTGAACTGCCCTGCCCCGGTTGCCGGACCGGCTTCCACACCTACGCCCTGGAGTACGACCGCAGCGTCGCCCCGGAGGAACTCCGGTGGTTCGTCGACGGCCGCCGGACGTTCACCGTCAAGGCCGACCGCGTCGACGCGAAGACCTGGGCGGACGCCAACCACCACGGCTACTTCCTGATCCTCAACGTCGCCATCGGAGGAGTGTTCCCGGCCAATGTCGGCGGCGGACCCACTCCAGCCACCAGGTCCGGCGTGCCGATGCTGGTCGACCGGATCGCCGTGTTCACCTCGGGAGGGTGATCGCCATGGCGGATCCAGTCAGCACGGTGAACCGTCCGGTCGTGGAGCACTCCCGGCGGCCGATCCAGCGGTCCACCCGCTTCATCGTGTTCGTGGCACTGGGCGTGACCGTCTTCTACATGATCTTCCTGCTGAATCCCTCGTACCGTGGCGACACCTGGGTCTGGGTCCTGGTGCTCTTCGCCGAGGGGATCACCATTCTCAACGCGCTGGCGATGTGGTGGACGATCCTGGCCTACACGCCGCGTCCGGACCCGCCCGAGGTCTACGCCTGGCGCCGCCGGCTGACCACCGGGGACCTCAAGCCCTCGATCGACGTGTTCATCACCGTGTACGGCGAGCCGCTGGAGATCGTGCTGGTGACCATCCGCGCCGTCCGGGACATGCGGGTGGAGCACCTCACCTGGGTGCTGGACGACGGCAACAGTGACGAACTGGAGGCCGCCTGCCGGGCCGAGGGGGTCGGCTACCTGCGCCGCAAGGAGCACCTGCACGCCAAGGCGGGGAACATCAACGCGGCGTTGCGGCGTACCGGGAGCGACTTCGTGGTGATCTTCGACGCGGATCACATCCCCAGTCCGGACTTTCTGCTGCGCGCGCTGCCGCACATGCAGGACCCGCTGGTCGCCTGGGTGCAGACTCCACAGGCGTTCCCCAGCGCACGGGGCCTGGTCGCCCGTGGCGCCGCCGAGTCGCAGCGCATCTTCTACGAACTGGTGCTGCCCGGCCGCAATCTGTTCAACGGGGTGTTCTGCGTCGGCACCAACGTGATCTTCCGCCGGTCCGCCCTGGACGAGGTGCACGGCATGCACACCGCCAGCAACTCCGAGGACATCTGGACCTCGATCGAGTTGCACCGGCGCGGCTGGCGGTCGTTCTTCGTACCGGAGATCCTGGCCCGGGGTCTGGCCCCGGACAGCCTGCTGCCGTTCTTCAAACAGCAGTTCCGCTGGGCGTACGGCGCCTTCGAGGTGATGTTCCGCGGCGGCCTGTTCCGGCGCGGCGGGCTGACCATGGACCAGCGGGTGCAGTACCTGCTCGCCGGCGTGAACTATTTGTTGTCCGTGGCGGCCCTGATTCTGATGTGCCTGCCTGCCGTGTACCTGCTCTTCGGGTTCAGTCCGATCCGGACCGACATCAACACCTGGCTCGTCCACTACGCACCGTTCTACCTGCTCATCATGCTGGTGACCGTGGTGCAGCTGGGCGGGTTCAAGCCGGCCGCGATCGTCACCAGCATCGCCGCCGCGCCGGTCCACGTCCGGGCGCTGGTCATGGCGCTGTTCAAGCGCAAGGTGCGGTGGACCGTCACCAACGCCGGTCCGACCGGCCTGCCCGGCGTCGAACTCGTTCTGCCGCACGTCGTCCTGCTGCTGCTCAACGCGGTCGCCGTGGCGGTCGGCATCAGCATGCTGCCGTTGCGCGGCACCGACATCGCCGCGGTCGGGCTCTCCATAGGATGGGCCGTCATCTACGTCGTCGTCCTGGGACGGGTCGTGGCCGAGGCGGTCATCGCACCCCGGGTCATCAAGGAACGGCTGGAACGGCGCAAGGCCGGCGCGTTGCTCGCCCGGGCGCTGCCCTGGCCGACGCGCTGGGAGGAGGCGGACGAACTGGTCGCCGCCGCCAACGACGTGTCCACCAACCCGCCCTCCGCACGTACGACCTGAAAGCCGGCCATCATGTCCCAGCCGTCCGTGACCACCCCACCGCAGTCCGCCCCGTCGCCGGCGCCCGCGGCACCGGCGCGCCCGGCGCGGCGCGCGGCCCTGCGCAAGTGGCGCGCCCGTCTCATCGTTCTCCTCCTGCTCGCCGCGGCCGTGCTGCTGTTCCTGCGGATCAGCAACGAACGGGCCACGGACGCCAACGTGATCGACATCGGTACCGTCACGCTGACCGCCCAGGCCATCCCGGTCGAGACGCCGCGTCCGGGCCAGGTCACCGCCGTGTCGGTGGTCGCGCAGCAACGGGTGACCGCGGGCCAGCGACTCGGCACGGTGGAGGTCACCAGCATCGACTCGGAGGGCGAACCGGTCGTGAGCACCGTCGTCCTGGAGGCCCCGCGGGCCGGCATCGTGGTCGACGAGCCGGTCACCGTAGGCAGCACGCTGCAGCCGGGCCAGCCCTTCGTCGAGCTGTACGACCCGTCGAAACTCACGTTCTACGCCGAGGTGCCGGTCGAGAACCTCAGCGAGATCGGGGCCGGCATGGCGGCCGAGTTGACGGCCAAGGGCCGGGAGGGCACCGTGCGCGCGGTCGTCCAGCGGGTTGTCCCGGTGGTCCAGTCCGACGTCGAGAGCGTCGCGGCCGGCTCGCTGCGCCTGGTCCTCCTGCCGGCCCGGGGCCAGGACGTCGGCGGGCTGATTCCGGGCATGCGGTACACCGGGACGGTCGACACGCTGACCGGCGTGCCGGGCCGGCCCAGGCTCGTCCCAGGCGGCTGAACATCGTCCGATCGGGCCGGCGCGTCGATTGACAATCGATAGGATACGAGCGATAGTCGATTGGTGATCACTGAGCGTCGAGCGGTTGCCGCTCTCCGGGTCTTCCTGGTGCTGTTGTTCGGGGTCCTGGTCGTGTTCCAGGTGATGTCGCTGCCCGGGCAGTTCGCGTACATGGCCGAGCAGAACCCGGACCTCGCCCATCTCCGGTGGCCGCTGACCGCGGTGTCAGTGTTCTGGGTGCTCTGCGTCCAGGTGGTGATCGTGTCCATCTGGCGGCTGCTCACGCTGGTCAAGAACGACCGCATCTTCAGCGACGCCGCGTTCGCCTGGGTGGACGCGATCGTGTGGGCGATCGTCGCGGCCTGGGTGGTGCTGCTCGGCATGTCGATCTACGTGGTGATCCGCTCGCCGGAGCCCGGGCTGCCCCTGCTGTTCTTTCTGATGCTGGTCGGCGTGGCCGTGCTGGGGCTGTTGATGGTGGTGATGCGCGCACTGCTGCGCCAGGCCACGACCCTGCAGACCGACATGCAAGCGGTGATCTGATGCCCATCGTCGTGCGGATCGACGTCGAACTGGCCAAACGGAAGATGAGCGTGGGGGAGTTCGCCGAGCGCGTCGGCCTGACCCCGGCGAACGTGGCGGTGCTGAAGAACGGCCGGGCCAAGGCGGTCCGGTTCAGCACCCTGGAGGCGATGTGCCGGGTCCTCGAATGCCAGCCCGGCGACCTGCTCGAGTGGGTCGACGAATGAACCACCGGGCCGGACCCTCGCGGGCCGGCCCCGAAGGGAGAGCCATGAAGTATCTTCTCGCCGCCGTCGCGGTCCTGGTGATCGCGCTCGGCGTGGCCGGCATCGTGCTCGGCGAGGCCGACGACTCGCCGGGCCTGCAGCTGCTGGGTGCCGTCCTGGTCGTCAGCACGATCGTCTACGCGGTGCGGACCGTGCGGCGCGGCCGATAGCCGCGCGCCGCCGGACTAACGGATCTGGATCGGCGTCGGCGGCACGTAGCCGTGCTGCATGCCGCCGTCCCCCTCCACGTAGCCGGACCCGCTCCACTGTGCCGCCCCGCGGCGGAAGCCCTGCTCGCCGAACGTGGTGACCTCGACGGCGTACCGCCGGGCGGCGCCGTCGCAGGCGGTCGGGTACAGATAGCCGTACCCGTTGACGACGACCCCGGCGACCGTCTGGGAGACGGTCAGGTCGACGACGCCCCGGTCGGGCACGCCGCCGGTGAACGGGCCGCAGCTGTACGTGCCGGACAGCGTCACGCTCAGGCCACCCGGGTGGCGCGCCGCACCGCGGCCGGTGAACGTCAGCCCGGCCGAGCCGGCCGCCGCGGCGCCGGATGGTGCCAGCAGCACGGTGGACAGGACGAGCACCGCGGCGGCGAGTACGGACCGGATCCTGCGCATGGTGTCCTCCAGCCGGAGCGTGGTGGGTGACGCTGTGCGGTGATCAGGGCAGCCTAGGCACGACTGACCGGTGTGTCTGTCGGATCGGTGACCGGAGCGGGCCGGCCGGCCGCGGAGCTGACGTGCCGTTCCGAAACTACCGGAGGCCGCGAGCGCCGCCCATCGCCCCACCCGGCGCCCCCTAGCTGCGGAAACCTGAACGTTCGGCGATCAGGAACGGCCCATTCTGATTAACGCGTATTGACAATTACCGATAATCGACTGACGCTGATGCTCTTATCCCGTGCCCACCGGAAGGGGAGCCCTAGTGAGCAGCAGCCCGGGCCGCACCAGGACCCGATCACGATTCGCCGTGCTGGCCGCGGCGACACTCCTGGTCGGCAGCGGACTGACGGTGCAGGCCAGCCTGCCCGCCGCCGCGGCCGCCGACACCCTGCGGGCCGCCGCCGCTCAGGCCGGCCTGTTCTTCGGTGTCGCCGCCTCGCCCGGCCGGCTCAACGCCACGGTGTCGCGGGAGTTCGGCCAGCTGACTCCCGAGAACGACATGAAGCCGGACACCATCGCCAACTCCAGCGGCGGGCTGCAGAACACCGGCAACGCGGACACCCTGGTCAACTACGCCCAGACCAACAACATGCTGGTCCGCGGCCACACGATGGTCTGGCACTCGCAGGCGGGTGCGCTGCAGGGCCAGAGCCAGGCGGTGCTGAACAACTTCATCGGCAACGCGCTGAACCGCTGGGGCAACCGGATCGCCTACTGGGACGTGGTCAACGAGGCGCTGGAGGACAACAACACCGGCCGGCGCCGCAACCAGTGGCCGCACACCATGAACCGGGACGCGAACGGCGACGGCGACACCTTCGACGCCGGGGACACCGACGTCATCCGGGATTCGTTCATCCGGGCCAAGCAGGTCGTCCAGGCCGGCGGGCTGACCACCAAGCTCTGCATCAACGACTACGACGTCGAGGGCCTGACCGTCCAGGGCGGCACGCCGAACCGCAAGGCCAACGCGCTGTACGACATCGTCCGGAACTACCGGCAGTACATCGACTGCGTCGGGTTCCAGTCGCACTTCAACGACAACCCGAACAGCATCATCACCGACGACCTGCAGGCCAACATCCAGCGGTTCGCCGACCTCGGGGTCGAGGTGCACATCACCGAGCTGGACATCGACGACGACCTGAGCAACAACGACATCGGCGCGGGACAGGCGGCGAACTACCGCAAGGTCGTCCGGGCCTGCCTGAACGTCGCGCGGTGCACCGGCATCACGGTCTGGGGCATCGCCGACAGCGAGTCGTGGCGCGCCTCGGAACGCGGCCTGCTGTTCACCGGCGGTAACGGCAACTACCAGAAGAAGGCGGCGTACACCGCCGTCCTCGACGAGCTGAACAAGGGCCGGGGAACCTCGCCGTCGAACCCGCCGTCGAACCCGCCCTCCAACCCGCCGTCGAACGAGCCGTCCAACCCGCCGTCGAACCCGCCGTCCGACCCGCCGACCTCGACGCCGCCCAACCCGGCCGGCTGCACGGCGACGGTCTCGCTCAACTCCTGGACCGGCGGGTTCGTCGCCACGGTCCGCGTCACCGCCGGATCCGCACCGGTCAGTGGCTGGTCCGTCGGCATGACGCTGCCCTCCGGCGCCACGGTCACCAACGCGTGGAACACCAACCGGAGCGGCAACAGCGGTGCCGTGCAGTTCACCAACGTCGGTCACAACGGCCGGATCGCCGCCGGCCAGTCCGCCGAGTTCGGCTTCCAGGGCACCGGGTCCGCCGGCTCCCTGACGCCGACCTGCACCGCCACCGCCTGACCGGAACCGCCTGACCACCGGGCCGTGCCGGCCCCCCACCGGGGGTCGGCACGGCCCGGTCGCGTGGTCATCCGGGAAGGACGGCGCGGACCGGTCCGGTGTCCGCGCCGTCGGCGAGCGACGTCAGCATGTCCGCCAGGATCGCCACGCCGTGCTGGGTCAGCAACGACTCCGGGTGGAACTGCACCGACCGCAGTCCCGGCCCGGACAGGGCGTGCACCTCGCCGGTCGTCGCGTCCCGGCTCACCCGCAGCACCTCGCCGGGCAGCCGCGGGCTGACCACCTCGTCGGCCGGGGCGAGCGCGGCGAAGGTGTTGTAGAAGCCGACCCGGGTGCGCTCGCCGAACAGGTCGATGTCGCGTTGCATTCCCTGGTGCGGGGCCGCCTTGCGTACCACCTCGAGGCCCAGCAGGTCGCAGAGGACCTGGTGGCCGAGGCAGATCGCCAGCAGCGGCCGCCGCCGGTGCAGCAGGGTGTCCACCATGGACCGCAGCGTGGCCACCTTCCGGTCGCCCCGGTCGCGGGGATCCCCCGGGCCCGGCCCGATGACGACGACGTCACCGTCGTCGGTGGTACCCGGCTCGTCGAACCCCCGGATCGTGGTGCGCGTGCCCAGCGTGGCGAGCTGATGTTCCAGCATGGCGGTGAACGCGTCCTCGCCGTCCACTACCAGGATCCGCCGTCCGTCCAGCGGCCGCGGCCGGCGCGACCCCGGACCGGCACCGCCGCGCCAGTAGTGGGCGAGCGTGGCGGTGCGGCCGGCCAGCCGCGCCCGTACCTCGGGATGTCCGGCCAGCGCCGGTGCCGGCCGGGCCGGCGGGCGCGCGTCCGGGCGCAACGCGTCGAGCAGCGCGGCGGTCTTGGCGTGCGTCTCGGCGGTCTCCGCCACCGGGTCGGAGTGGCGCACCAGGGTGGCGCCGACCCCGATGGTGAGGGTGCGGTCCGGAGCCAGTTCGGCGGTGCGGATCAGGACCGCCGAGTCGAGCGCCGGGCCCGGTCCGACCACCGCCAGGACGCCGCTGTAGTACCCGCGCCCGGCCGGCTCGTACCGCTTGATCACCCGGCAGGCGTTCTGCAGCGGACTGCCGGTCACGGTGGGGACGAACATGGTCTCGCGCAGCACCGTGCGCACGTCGGCGGACGTCGGCCCGGAGAGCAGATACTCGGTGTGCACCAGGCGCGCCATCTCGCGCAGGTACGGACCGTGCAGCCGGACCCCCGGCGTGCACACCCGGGCCATCATCTTCAGTTCCTCGTCCACCACCATGTGCAACTCGTCGATCTCCTTGCGGTCGGCCAGGAAATCCAGCACCCCGGGTACGGTGCGGTGCGCCGCCGCGGCCCGGTACGTGCCGCTGATCGGGGTCATCCACAGCCGGCCGTCCGCCAGGCTGGCATGCCGCTCGGGCGTCGCGCCGACCAGCACCCGCGAGCCGGTGTGCAGCAGGAAGGTCCAGTACGCACCGGTCTCGCGTTCCAGCAGGCGGCGGAAGACGGTCAGCGCGGCGCGGACCGGGTCGCCCTGCACGGTGGCCCGGTACGCGCGACGGATCACGAAGTTGGCGCCCTCGCCGCGGCCGATCTCCTGGTCGACGATGCGGCGCACGGTGGCGGCGTAGGCGTCGTCGCCGACGTCGAAACCGCCGCCCGTCACGTCGACGACGTCGTCCGGAAGGCAGCGCAGCAGATCCGCCCGGTCCACGGTGCGGTCGTCGCGCACCGTCATGGCGAGCAGCGGCGCGCCGTCGTCGTGGCAGTCGAAGCCGCGTTCCCGTAGCTGGCGGTAGGGCACCAGGACGACCATCCGGTGCGCCGGCCCGGGTCCGGACGGCGGCAGCGCGGCCAGCTCGTCCGCCTCGTGGACGTCACCGGTGAGCACCTCCACCCCGGTGGCGCTCACCGCCGGGCGGTGCAGGAGCAGAAAGGGTGTGCCGCCGTCGATCACCGCGCGCAACGCGTTGTCCATGCCGCCAGAGCCTGGCAGCAGAGCGGCCGCCGGGCAGCTACTCGAACGAGTCGGCGTGGTGCCGCCGGGCCGGGCCGACTACCCGCACGAGTAGTTCCGGCCGATCCGGTGTGGACACTAGCTTCGTCGCCATGACAGGGCACACCGCAACGACCACGACGGCGGCGACGCCGGTATGAGTGCCCGGATGACGTGGGCGGGCCCCGCCGCATCGGTGTCCGGGCTGAGCCGGGACGAGATCCGGCGGTGGCGGGCGATGCCGGCCGCGCAGCAGCCGGAGTGGGGCGACGACTGGCTGATCGAGCAGGTCGTCGACGACCTCGGCGGGATGCCCGGCCTGGTCGGCTGGCACGAGGTGCAGCGGCTGCGCGGGGTCCTGGCGGAGGTGGTCGCGGGCCGCCGCCGGGTGGTCCAGGCCGGCGACTGCGCCGAGGACCCGGACGACTGCCGTCCCGGGCCGCTCCGCCGCAAGGTCGCCCTGCTCGACGCCATGGCGCAGGTCGTCGGCATCATGTCCGGCAAGCCGGCGATCCGGGTCGGTCGCCTGGCCGGCCAGTTCGCCAAGCCGCGCAGCACGCCGACCGAACGGATCGGCGACGTGGAGCTGCCGGCGTACCGGGGCCATCTGGTCAACGGCCCGGCGCCGGACCCGGCGGCCCGCCGCCCCGATCCGCTGCGGCTGCTCACCTGCTACACGGCGGCCCGCGGCGCGATGGCGTACCTGGACGCGACGGCGGACCGTGCCGACCCGGTGTGGACCAGCCACGAGGCGCTGGTGCTGGACTACGAGGTGCCGTTGGTACGCCGGGACCCGGACGGCCAGCTCACGCTCACCTCGACGCACTGGCCGTGGATCGGCGAACGGACCCGGCGGCCGGACGGCGCGCACGTGCGCCTGCTGGCGGCCGTGACCAACCCGGTCGGCTGCAAGATCGGGCCCGGCGTCACCGAGGACGACCTGCGCACCCTGTGCGCGGTGCTGGATCCCCGGCACACGCCCGGGCGGCTGACGTTCATCGTGCGGATGGGTGCCGAGCTGATCGGTTCCCGGCTGCCCCGGCTGGTCCGCGCCGTGCGTGCCGCCGGGCACCCGGTGATCTGGCTGTGCGATCCCATGCACGGCAACACCGAGCGCGGTCCGGACGGCGTGAAGACCCGCCGGATCGGTGCGCTGCTGCGGGAACTGACGTGTTTCCAGGAGATCGTCGACGGCACCTCCGGCGTCGCGGGCGGACTGCACCTGGAGACGACCCCGGACCCGGTCGTGGAGTGCCGGTCCGACGACGGCCCGCTCGGGCCCCGGACCACGCTGTGCGACCCGCGACTCAACACCGAGCAGGCACTGCTGCTCACCGAGCACTGGCACCGATGACCGCCGACCCGCGGAGGTGGGACGTACTCATGAAGACCGTGGACCGCGACACCGCCGGTGAACGGCTGCGCGCGATCGTGGCGTCGATCCTCGAACTCCGCCCGGACGAGGTCGGGATCGACGACCACTTCTACGACGACCTGCAGTCCGGATCGCTGGAGAAGGTCGAGATCGCGGTCCGGATCGAACGGGAGTTCGGCGTCGGGATAGCGGCCGACGAGGCCGCTCGCGTGCAGCGCCTGTCGGACGCGCTGGCGCTGCTCCGGGACAAGGGTGCGATCAGCTGAGGAAAGGCGTGGACGATGAAACTGGTGCAACGACTGGTGGGCCGGCACGTCGACGCCGGTGACGGCGAGCGGGTGGCCTACCACGACCCGGACCTCGGTCCGGTCGACTATGCCCGGCTGTACGAGGCGGCGCGCGCCTACGCCGCCGACCTGCACGACCGCGGGATTCCGGTCGGCGCGAACGGCCTGCTGGTGGCGGACGACTCGGTGGCCACCGTGGTCGCCGTGCTCGGCCTCTGGTGGTACGGCTGCGTGCCGGTCCCGGTGAGTCCCGCACTCACCGACGCCGAGTTGCGCTTCGTGGCCGCCGACTGCGGCGCCGCGATGGTGCACCTGGACGCGCCGGCCGCCCGGCAGGCCGTACTGGCGGCGGAGTTCGCCGGACTGCCCGGCACCACCGGCGACGGCGTCCGGGCGGCCGTCGGGGATCGGGCGGCCGGCGCCCCGGACCCGTTCGACTGGCCGGCCGACCGCCCGGCGCTGCTGCAGTACACCTCCGGCAGCACCGGCGAACCCAAGGGGGTGCTGCACTCCGCGGCCGGCATCGAGGCGGTCCTGGACGGCTTCGGCCGGGTGCTGGCCCTCGGCCCGGACGACGTGACCATGTGCACGGCCAAGATGTCCTTCGGGTACGGGTTCGGCGACTCGGTCCTCTTCCCGCTCGCCGCCGGAGCCGCCGCGGTGCTGCTGCGCGGCCCGGTCGACGCCCAGGTGGTGCTGGCGGCGCTGCGCCGGCACCGGCCCACCGTGCTGTTCTCGGTACCGCGCATGTACGCCGCGCTGCTGTCGGTCACCGGCGCCGGCGCCGAGGACCTCCGGCGGCAGCGGCTGCGCCTGGCGGTCTCCGCCGGCGAACACCTGCCGGTCCACCTGAGCGAACGGGTCCGGGAGACCCTCGGGGTGCCGGTGGTCAACGGGCTGGGCGCGACCGAGGTGCTGCACATCGTCGTGGCCACGCCGCCGGACCGGGCCACGCCCGGGTCGACCGGCGTCGCGGTCCCCGGCGTCACCGTGACGGTCCGCGACGCCGACGGCCGGCCGGTGCCCGACGGTACGGACGGCCGGCTGCACATCGCCGGGCCGTGTGTGGCCCTGGGCTACCTGAACCGGCCGGACGCCGAGCGCCGCACGTTCGCCGTCGGCGGAGCGTTCACCTCGGACATCGTGCACGTCGCCGACGACGGCGAGGTGCGATACCTGTGCCGCGCCGACGACCTGCTCAACCTCGGCGGCTACAAGGTGGCTCCGAGCGAGGTGGAAGGGGTGATCCGCAAGACCGACGGGGTCGCCGACTGCGCGGTCATCGCGGCCACCGACGACGACGGACTGGAGAGCGCGGTCGCCTACGCGGTCCCGGCACCCGGCGCGGATCCGGTCGAGGTGCGGCGGGCCATCCTGCGCTCGATCCGCGCCGAGCTGACCGCGTTCAAGCGCCCGGCCCGGGTCGAGGTCCTCGACGCGCTACCGGTGACGTCCACCGGCAAGCTCGCCCGCTACCAGCTCCGCGGCCTGGCGAGGGACCGATGAGCTGCGTCATCACCGGGATGGGCGCGGTGGCCGCGGTCGGCGGCGGGCCGGAGCAGATCTTCACCGCGCTGTGCGCCGGCACCAGCGGGCTGACCAAGCTGCGCGCGTTCGACCTGAACCGGTACCGGGCGCACCACGCCTACGAGATCGACGACCGCACCGGACCGGGCCGGGACGAACCGTTGCGGGCGACCCGCTGGCTCGTCGACGCGGTCGAGCAGGCGTGCGCCGACGGCGGGCTGACGCCGGCCGCCCGGGTGCCCGTGCTGCTCGGCACCACGCTGCGGGAACAGCGCAGCGTGGAACTGTGGTGGCGGGGCGAGGGCGAGGTGTCCGCGGCCGACCTCCACTTCGGACCGGCCCTGCGCCGCCGGTTCGGGTTCACCCGCACCTACACGTTCGCCAACGCCTGCGCGGCGACGCTGTACGCGCTGGGCCTGGCCACCGACCTGCTCGACCTGGGCATGGCGGACGCGGTGGTGGTGGCCGGCACCGACGCGATCACGGAGAGCGCGTTCGGCACCCTCGACCGGGTACAGAATCGCACCCCGGAGGCGCTGCGCCCGTTCGACCGGGCCCGGGCGGGCATGCTGATGGGCGAGGGCGCGTCCGCGGTGGTGGTCCGGCGGGACGGCGACGGCGACCGGCCGGCTCTGGCCCGGATCCGCGGGGTCAGCATGAACTGCGACGCCTACCACCCCACGGCACCGGACCCGGCCGGCATCGCGGCCGCGATGCACGCCGCACACACCCGCGCCGGCCTCGGCCCGGACGAGATCGACCTGGTGATGCTGCACGGCAGCGGCACCGAACTCAACGACGCCGCCGAGGCCACCGCGCTGCACGCGGTGTTCGGGGACGCCGCCGCCCGGCCGCTGATGACCGCGATCAAGTCGATGACCGGGCACACCCTGGGCGGGTCCGGCCTGCTCAGCCTCATCGTGGCGGTGCTGTCGCTGCACCGCGGCGTGGTGCCGCCGATCGCCGGGCTCACCGATCCGGCCGACGAGGCGGCCGGGCTGCGCCTGGTCAGCGGTACGGCGGCCACCGCGCCGCTGCGTACCGCCCAGGTGGACGCGTTCGGATTCGGCGGCATCAACGCCGTGGCCGTCGTGGAGCGGTCGTGACCGGCCCGGGCCGGCCGGCCGCGGTGACCGGCATCGGGCTCGCGGTCAGCGGCCTCGGCACCCCGGACGACCTGCTGCAACCGGACGGCGCCGAGGAAGCCTTCGACCCGGCCACCGGGCTGACCGGCCGGGCGATGCGGCACAAGGACCGGGCCTCCCGGTTCGCGCTGCGCGCCGCGGCGGACGCGTTGCGCGACGCCGGCCTGCTCACCGGCGCCACGTTCGCCGGGCCGGCGTCGCGCACCTGCGTGGTGGTGAGCACCAACTTCGGCAACCTGGACAGCGTCTGCACGTTCGCCGACACGATCGCCGAGGACAGCGTCCTCGGGCTCAGCCCGCTCGGTCTGCCGCACACGTCGTCGAACTCGGTCGCCGGGTGGCTGGCCATCGAGTACGGCCTGCGCGGACCCAACCTCACCGTGTGCAACGGCGGCACCGGCGGGCTGGACGCGCTGTTCTGGGCCCGCGCCATGATCGCGGCGGACCGTGCCGACGTGGCACTGGTGGTGGGCGTCGAACCCGACACCGCCCCGGTGGCCCGGCTGGTCGGCCACCGCCCCCGGCTGGACGGCGCGGCGGCGGTGGTGCTGGAGTCCGTGCCGCACCGCCGGTCCCGCGGCGCCCCGCCGCGGGCGGTGATCACCGCCTGCACCCACGGGGCGGCGCTGCCCGACGCGGTCCGCGCGGTCCGCGGCACCGACCGGCAACCGGTCGGGCTCTGGCTCACCCCGGCCGGCCCGCGACCCGGCGACGCCGCGTCGTCGTGGTGTGCCACCACCAGGGATCTCACCGCGCGGCTGGGCGAATGCTCCGGCGCGCTCGGCGTGCTCCAGTGCGTCGCGGGCGTCAGCTATCTCGACGCCTCCGGGCCCGGCGCCGTGCTGGCCACGTCCGCCGACGGGCCCGACCACACCGCCGTGGCCGCGCTCCTGCTCACCGCGCCGGGGCAGGCGTCATGACCGGCCGGGTGCTGATCACCGGACTCGGCGCGCTCACCTGCCTCGGCGCCGGGGCCCCGGCGCTCTGGCACGGGATGCTCGGCGGCGGCGGCCGGCCCCGCCCGGTGCCCGACCCGCACGCCCACATGCGAACCACGCTGATGTACCTGTTCCCCGGCGACCTCCCGGCCGAGCCCGCCGCGGTGGCGCACGTGCCGCTCGCCTCCGGTCCGCGGTACGCGGTGGCCGCCGCCCGCGAGGCCGTCGCGGACGCCGGCCTGAGCGAGCCGGTGCTCCGCGACATGCCGGTGCTGCTCGGCGTCGAGATGGGCAACGCCGGCCTGCACGAGGCGCGCCGGGTGGCCGGGCCGGACGCTGCCGCCACCGCCGGTCCGCGGCGCTGGACACCGCTGACCGTCACCGCCGCGGCGGTCGGCGCCGCCCTGGGCAGCCGGGCGCCGAACACCAGCGTCGGCAACGCCTGCGCGGCCAGCGCCTACGCGCTGACCCTGGCGGCCGACCTGATCCGGGCCGGGGAGGCCGACGTCGTCCTGGCCGGGGGCGCGGAAGGCGTCACCCGGGTCGGGATGGGCGCCTTCAACCGGCTCGGCGCCGCCGATCCGGTCCGCTGCCGGCCGTTCGACCGGCAGCGCCGGGGGACCGTGTTCGGCGACGGCGCCGCGATGCTGGTGCTGGAGTCGGCCGGGCACGCCGCGCGCCGGGGAGCCCGCGCCTACGCGGAGGTGGCGGGTGCGGCCTGGAGCTGCGACGCGCACCATCCGACCGCGCCGGACGCCACCGCCACCCAGGTGATCCGCGCGATCCGGGCGGCGCTGGCCGCGGCCGGCCTGGCCCCCGGCGACCTGGGCGCGGTCGTGCCGCACGGCACCGGCACCCCGCTCAACGACGTGGTGGAGAGCCGGGCGCTCCGCGAGGTCTTCGGCGACCACTGCGCGGCCCTGCCGCTGCTGAACCTCAAGGGCATGATCGGGCACACCGCCGGCGTGGCCGGCGCGGTGGGCTGCGTCGCCGCGGCGCTGATGCTGCGGTCCCGGATGGTGCCGGCCGCGCCGCGCCGGGACGAGCCGGACCCGGACTGCCCGGTCTGGCTGCCGTCCACACCGACGCCGCTGGACCGGCCGTCGGTGCTGGTGAACTCGTACGCCTTCGGCGGCAACAACGCGTCCGTCGTGCTGACCGCACCGGGGGAGGACCGATGAACGACGTCACGGTGACCGGCATCGGGGTGCTGCTCCCGGGCATCGACAAGCCGGCCCACGCCCTGCACCCGTCCCCGCCCGCCGGGCCGGGCTGGTTCGACGTGACCACGGTCCTGCCCGGCCGCGGCTACCGGCGGCTGCCGCCGGCGAGCCAGTACCTGCTCGCCGCCGCCGCCGAGGCCCTCGCCGACGCCGGCCCCGGTTTCGCCGCGGCACCCGCGGACCGGCGGGGCGTGGTGACCGCGCTGAACAACGCCGGGGCCGAGCTGATGGACCAGCAGGACCGCACGATCATCGCCACCGGCGCGGACGACCTGAGCCCGCTGACCACCCCGTACTTCGCCACCAGCCTGTTCGGGTCGCGGCTCGCCGCCGAGCACACCGTGCACGGGTTCTCCCTGACGGTCAACTCGCCGCGGACCGCCGGACTGGAGGGCGTGCAGCTGGGCGGCCGCGCGCTCGCCGCCGGCCGCGCCGACGTGCTGCTGATCGGCGCGACCGAGCAGACGCTGCCGCCGGGCGAGCCCGGCGCCGCGGACAGCGACGTCGGTGCGGTGGTGCTCGTCGGCGAGACCGGTGCGGCGGCCCGGGCCCGGGCCCACGGCGGTGTCCGGGTCCGCACCGGGTTCCTCGGGCCGTGGACCGGCGACGAGGCACTCGACCGGCTGTGGGACAGCACCGTCGCCGCCGGGCCGGTGCCGCCGGTCGAGGCGGTCCTCGACGACTCTCCGGCCGGTGCCTGGGTCGCCGGCTGGTTGCGTACCCGTGGCCTCGATCCGGTCCTGGTGCCGGCCCCGGCCGGCTGCCTCACCCCGCTGCGCCGGGTGGCCGGTCACCTGGCCGCCGGACGAGCCGACCAGCTGGTCGTCACCGCGGCGGCCGAAGGCTGCGTGGCCTTCGCCCGGATCACCCCGCCCGACCACCCGGAACAGGAGTAGCCATGCTCACCCAGCTGCACCAGTCCTGGTCCCTGATCCTCGGGGTGTCCAGCGGATTCGGCCGGGCCACCGCCCGCGAGGTCGCCCGGCACGGCGGCCACGTCATCGGGGTGCACTTCGACGCCGCCCAGGGCGCCGACGAGGCCCGCAAACTGGCCGACGAACTGCGCGACACCGGCGTGCAGGCCCACTTCTTCAACCAGAACGCGGCCAGCGGCGCCACCCGGGCCGAGGTGGTGTCCCGCACCGCCGAGCTGACCGGCGGGGCCGGCGTCCGGCTCGTCCTGCACTCGCTGGCCTTCGGCTCGCTGCTGCCGCTCATCCCGTCGCCCCAGGAGTCCGAGACCATCACCCCCCGGCAGATGGCGATGACCGTCGACGTGATGGCGCACAGCCTCGTCTACTGGGCGCAGGACCTCCATGCCGCCCGGCTGCTGCCGCGCGGCGCGAAGATCTTCTCGATGACCAGCGCCGGCAGCACCCAGGCGCTGGGTTCGTACGGGGCGGTCTCGGCCGCCAAGTGCGCGCTCGAGGCGCACACCCGCCAGCTCGCCGTGGAACTGGCGCCGCAGGGCGTGGCGGTCAACGCACTGCGGGCCGGCACCACGCTCACCCCGGCCCTGGCGCGGATCCCCGGCAGCGCGGTGTACGCCGAGGCGTGCCGGGCCCGCAACCCGCACCGGCGGCTCACCGAACCGGAGGACGTCGCCGAATTCATCGCCCTGCTCACCCTGACCGACTCGTCCTGGCTGACCGGCAACGTGATCGGCGTGGACGGCGGCGAACTGATCAGCGCTTGACCCCGACCGAGGAAAGGAACCCCATGTCCGACACCGCATCCACCGTCGACATCGAGGAACTGCGCACCCTGGTGGCCGACGCCCTGGAACTCACCCCCGCCGAGATCACCGACGACGCCAGCTTCGCCGACGACCTCGAGGTCGACTCGCTGACCGCCCTCGAGGTGGCGGTGCGCGTGGAGAAGCACTACGGCATCAAGCTGGCCGAGCCGGAGTTCAAGCAGCTCACCTCGCTGCGCTCGGTCCGCGCGCTGGTGGACGCCAAGCTCGGCGAAGGGTGGACCGATGCCCGGTAGCGGACGGCCGGCGGCCCTGGTCTCGGGCGGTTCCCGCGGCATCGGCCGGGCCGTGGTGCTCCGCCTGGCCCAGGACGGTTTCGACGTCGCGTTCTGCTTCCGGTCCGACCAGACCGCCGCCGACCACGTGGCGAAGGAGGCCGCCGAGCACGGCGCCCGGGTGTACGCCCGGCCCGTCGACGTCACCGACGCGGCGCAGGTACGCGGTTTCGTGTCCGGCGCGGAACAGGAACTGGGCCCGGTGCACGCCGTGGTCACGTCCGCCGGCATCGTCCGGGACAAGCCGCTGGCGCTGATGGCGGACGAGGACTGGCACGCGGTGCTGGACACCAACCTGACCGGCACCTACCACGTCTGCCGGGCCACCATCTACGCGCTGATGCGGCGCCGGCAGGGCACCGTGGTCACCCTGTCGTCCATCGCCGGGGTCTACGGCAACAGCACGCAGACCAACTACGCGGCGTCCAAGGCGGGCATCATCGGCTTCACCAAGGCGCTGGCGAAGGAGTGCGGGCGGTACGGCGTCCGGGCCAACACGGTGGCACCGGGGCTGATCGAGACCGACATGACCGACGCCCTGTCCGACCAGGTCCGCGAGCGCATCCTGCGACAGGTCACGCTGGGCCGGTTCGGGACCCCGGAGGAGGTCGCCGACCTGGTCTCGTTCCTGGTCTCCGACCGGGCCCGCTACCTCAGCGGACAGGTCATCGGGCTCGACGGCGGCCTGGTGATCTGAGGTGAGTGACGTGTCGACCCGGGACCGCCCGGCCGGGCGCGCCGCGCCGGTGCGGCTCGCGCTGGCGCCGGTCGTCGCGGCCCGGCTCGCCTACGCCGCCTGCCATCCGCCCCGGCGGGCGGCCCGCGACCCGAACCGGCCCGGGTTCGCCACCGAGGAGGTCGCCGTCCCGGCCGGAGCCGGGCGCGCGCTGAGCGGATGGCTGTGCCCCGGCGATCCCGCGCGGATCGTGGTCGTCGGGCACGGCCTCGGCCAGGACAAGGCGCGCAGCGTCCGGTACGCGCGGTTCCTCTCCGACGCCGGCTACACCGTGCTGATGTTCGACTTCCGCAACCACGGTGCCAGCTTCGACGACCGGGCCCTGACCGGTTACCACCGGCGGTTCGGACAGGACGTCGAGGCGGTCGTCCGGTGGGCCCGGGCCCGGTCCGCCGGGCCCGGCACCCGGGTCGCGCTGTACGGCTTCTCGCTGGCCTCGTTCGCCATGCTGCACGCGGTCGCCGGGCTGCCCGACCCGGTGCACGCGGTGATCTGCGACAGCGGGCCCAGCGACCGGCCCGCCGGCACCGCGGACAACCTGCTGCGCTCCGGGCTGCTGCCGGTACCGCCGATGCCACCGGCGTCCCTGGCGTACCGGCTGTTGGCGGCCACCTACCGCCGGCTCAGCGCGGTCACGATGGGCTGGCCGGCGCCATGGCCGCCGACCGCCGCCCAGCCGCGGTACGCCGACACCCCGCTGCTCTTCGTGACCGGTGACGCGGACCGGCTGGTGCCGTCCGCCGAGGTGCGCCGGGTGGCCGCGGGCTGCCCCCGGGCCGAGGTCGTGGTGATCCCCGGGGCCGCGCACATGAAGACGATGACGGCGGCGCCGCAGACGTACACCGGCGCCGTCCTCGATTTCCTGGCGAGGGCGATCGGCGTGCCGGGGAGGGACCGCTGATGCGACTGGGCCTGAACCTCGGTTATCTCGGCACCGCGGGCGGCGGCCCGCCGCCGGACGTGTCGGCGACCCTGGTGGCGGCGGCCGAACGGCTCGGTTACGCGATGGTGTGGACCGCCGAGGCGTTCAGTTCCGACGCGGTGTCCCTGCTCGGCTGGCTCGCGGCCCGGACCACCGGCATCGGGCTGGGCACCGCCGCCATGCAGATCCCGGCGCGCAGCCCGGCGATGACCGCGATGACCGCGGCCACCCTGGACGTGCTCTCCGGCGGCCGGTTCCACCTCGGGCTGGGGGTCTCCGGACCGCAGGTGGCCGAGGGCTGGCACGGCGCCGGCTTCGACCACCCCCTGGCCCGGACCCGGGAGTACGTCGACGTGGTGCGGATGGCGCTCCGCCGGGAACGGCTGGTGCACGCCGGCGACTACTACGCGGCCGGGCAGGGCGCGGCGCTGCGACTGGGCATGCGGCCGGTCCGCGCCGCGGTCCCCGTCTACCTGGCCGCGGTGGGACCCCGCAACATCGCGCTGGCCGGGGAGATCGCCGACGGATGGCTGTCGGTGTTCTTCGCGCCCGAGTCCGCCGGCGACCAGCTCGACGCGCTGCGCACCGGGCTGCGCCGCGCCGGGCGGCACCGGGACGACGTGGACGTGGCGGTCACCGTGCCGGTCGCGGTGGGCGACGACCCGGCGGAGTGCGCCGACCGGCTGCGCCTGCACGCCGCCCACTTCCTCGGCGGCATGGGTAGCCGCGAGCACAACTTCTACAACCGGCACGCCGCCCGGATCGGGTACGCCGCGGCCGCCGCCCGGGTGCAACGGCACTACCTCGACGGGGACTACCGGTCCGCGGCGGCCGCGGTACCGCTGTCGTTCGTGGAGCGGACCTGCCTGGTGGGCCAGGTGCCGGCCATCGCCGAGCGGATCCGGGCCTACGCCGACGCCGGCGTGCGTACCCTCTCGGTGCTGCCCGGCGGCCGCGACGCCGGCACGGGCCTGCGGACCCTGCGCACCGTCGCGGAGGCGTTCGACAAGTCGGGGGTCGGTGACTGATGGCCGGCGGCTTCGACGCGATCGTGGTGGGCGCGCGGTGTGCCGGTGCCGCCACCGCCATGCTGCTCGCCCGCGCGGGGTACCGCGTGCTGATGCTGGAGCGTGCCCGGTTCCCCCGCGACACGCTGTCCACGCTCTACATCCACCAGCCCGGCATCGCGCTGCTGCACCGCTGGGGCGTGCTGGACGCGGTCACCGCCACCGGTTGCCCGCCGATCGAGCGGGTGGTCCACCAGGTCGACGGGGTACGCCTGGCCGGCAGCGTCCCACCGGTCGACGGCATCCGGGCGGCGTACGCACCGCGCCGGTACCTGCTCGACCAGATCCTCGCGGACGCGGCCGTGGCGGCCGGCGTCGACTTCCGGCCCGGCTGCACGGTCGAGGACGTCACGTTCACCGACGGCCGGGCCACCGGCGTCCGCTGGCGCCACGGCGGGCGGACGGTGCCGGAGCGGGCCCCGCTGATCGTCGGCGCGGACGGCATGCGGTCCCGGACCGCGGCCGCCACCGGTGCCGTCCTGCTCGCCGCCCATCCGCTGCTGACCTGCGTCTACTACACGTTCGTGGCCGGTGTGGACGCGGGCTTCGAGGCGTACGGCACCACCGGCCGCTGGGCCGGCTCGGTGCCCACCAACGACGGCCTGACGCTGGTCGCGACGTACTTCCCGCAGTCCGAGTTCCCGGCGATCCGGGCGGACGCGCACCGCGCCCACCACGACTGCCTGCGCACCGTGGCACCCGGCCTGTACGAGCGGATCGCGGCCGGCACCCCCGCGGACCGCCTGTACGGCAGCGGCGACCAGCGCAACTACCTGCGCCAGGCGGCCGGTCCCGGCTGGGCCCTGGTCGGCGACGCCGGCCACCACAAGGACTCGATCACCGCCCGGGGCATCACCGACGCGTTCCACCAGGCGCAGGCGCTCGCCGACGCGGTCGGCACCGACCTGCACGACCCCACCAGGCTGGACGCCGCCCTGGCCGGCTACGCGGCGCGCCGCGACGACCTGGTCCGGGACGGCTACCGCGACGCCCTCGCCACCGCCGCGTTACGCCCGCGCCGGCGGCTGCGCCTGCTCCGGGCCGTCGCCGCGGACCCCGCCCTGACCGAGCGCTTCCTGGCCACCATGGCCGGCATCCGGCCCAGCGGCGACCTGGCCACCCCCGACCTGACCGCCGCCGTACGACACTGACCCGGAGGCCGCACCATGACCAGCCGCGCCACCTTCGACGCCATCTACGCCGGCCGTACCCCGCTGGGCGACCGGGCGCCGTGGGACATCGGGGCACCGCAGCCGGTGATCGCCGAGCTGGACCGGTCCGGCCGCATCCGCGGCGACGTGCTCGACGCCGGCTGCGGCACCGGGGAGAACGCCCTGCTGCTCGCGGCGCACGGCCACCGGGTGCACGGGTTCGACATCTCGCCGGTGGCGGTGGCCCGGGCCCGGGAGAAGGCCGTCGCCCAGGGCCTGGAGGTCCGCTTCGACACCGCCGACGCCACCGGGATCGGATCGTGGCCGGAGCGCTTCGACACGGTGGTCGACTGCGGGCTCTTCGACTCGTGCGGTGCCACCCTGCGCCGGCGGTACGCCGGGGCCCTGCGCCACGTCTGCCGCCCCGGCGCGACGGTCTTCCTGCTGGAGCTCGACGGCGGCTCCGCGGCGGTGATGCGCGAGCGTTTCGCCGCGGTGGGCCTGCCCGGGACGCTCACCAGCCGGATGCCGCAGCTGCGGCCGGCGGACGTGACCGAGGCGTTCGCGGACGGGTGGCAGGTCGACGAGCTGACCGCGGCCACGATGGTGGTGTACCTGCCCGGCGCGGCCACCCCGGCCGAGGTGCCGGCGCTGTTCGCCGCGGTCCGCCGCCGCTGACCGGTCCGGCCGGCGCCGGGTCGTCAGAGGCCGAGCAGCTCCGGCCGGTCGGCCAGGGCCCGGAAGTGTCCGCCCGGGCCGGGCAGCAGCCGTCGCTCGCGCAGATCGAGCAGCCCGCCCACGCTCAGCACCTCGGCGACCGGGTCGCCGCCGGCGGTGTGCAGCCCCTGCTCCACCCGGAACGTCTTGCCGTCGCCCCACCGGAAGGCACACGTCACGCCCACCTCGTCGCCGGCCAGCACCTCCCGGTGGAAACGGATGGTCGTCTCCAGGTTGACCGGCCCGATCCCGTGCGCCAGCAGGTCCGCCTGGCGGATCCCGGCGGCGCGCAGCAGTTCCCAGCGCGCGTGCTCGGCGTACTGCAGGTAGGCGCTGCTGGTCAGGTGGCCCTGGGAGTCGGTCTCGTAGACGCGCACGGTGACCGGGACGGTGAACGGTGTCGGCACGGGCGTCCTTCCGGGCGGATCAGTCGGCGTGCGGCAGATGGCGGGCGAGTTCGACACGGGAACCCACCCCGAACTTACGAAACAACACCCGCAGGTGATAGTTCACGGTGTGCGGCGACAGGGAAACCCGGCGCGCCACCTGCCGGTTGGTGAGCCCCTCGCCGACGTACCGGATGATCGCCTGTTCGGTGTCGCTCAGCCGGGCCCAGGTCACCTCCGTGCCGTTCGGTGCGGCCGGAACCGGCGCCGGCGTGCCGGAGTTGAGCAGCGTGCTCACCCGGGCGGCGTCGTTGCGGGCGCCGATGCGCTGGAAGCCGGCCAGCGCCCGGCCGAGCCGTTCGGCGGTCTCCGCGCAACCCACCGGGTGCCCGGAGCGTCCGAGCCGGCCGAGGTCCTCCTCGGCCAGCGCCGCGGCCCAGGGGTCGCCGTGGCCGGCGGCGGCCTCCCGCAACGCGTCCGGGTCCTGGTCGAGCACCCCACGGGCATGCCGGGCGGACAGCCGGACGGTGGGGAAGCCGCGGTTCGCGGCGGCCAGTTCCTCGGCGGTGGCGGCGACGCTGGCGGCCAGCGCGACCTGGTCGGCGGCCAGGGCGATGCGGATCAGCCAGGCCGCGGCACCCGGTTCCTCCAGGTACAGCGAGCGCTGCGACAGCAGGTCGGCGTGCCGGGTGGTGAGCAGGTCCAGGGCCCGCTGCTCGCCGAGCTGGGCCACCGCGATCAGGAACTCGCACCAGCCGATCCGGACCGACGGGAACACGGTGCCGTACGCCCGGGCCGCCGCCCGGCACCGCCAGACGTGGTCCGCGGCGGTGGTGATGTCGCCCAGCCGCAGCGTCACCAGCGCGAGGACCGCCTGCGCGTACGGCGTCACCCACCGGCTGGGCGCCTCCGCGGCCAGGGCCAGGCCGGCCTGGGCCCGCTCGTACGCGTCGCTGGTGCGACCCGCCTGCAGCAGGATCCGGGCGTGGATGACCAGGGGAGGGGCCTGGTGGGCGGACAGGCCCAGGCGGGCGATGGTGTCCCGGGCCTCCTGGATCAGCCGTTCCGCCTCGGACCGCCGGCCGATCTCGGCGAGTTTGGCGGCCAGCGTCAGCCGCGGGTAGGGACGCCAGGCCGGGGGCGCCGAGTCGTCGGCGGACAGTGCCGCCGTCCGGCCCCAGTGCAGCCCGTCGTCCAGCTGCCCGGCCGCCCAGCTGAGATTGGACAGCACGGTCGTGGCGGCCAGCAGGTCGGCGTCCGCGGGCCGGTCGGCGTGGGCGGCGACGATGGTCCGCGCCTCGGCGGTCACCGCGGCCGTGTCCGTGCCGAACAGGCCGACGATCCGGTCCGCCGCGGCGCCCACCGGGTCGGCCGTGCCGGGCAGCCGGCAGGTGGCCGGGGTGCCGGCGAGCAGGCGGCGCAGGTCGTCGACGACGTCGGCGGCGAGCGGTTCGGTGAGGGTGGCGCGGGCCAGCAGGACGGCGGGTACGAGCGCGTCGGCGCTCGCGCCCACGGCCGCGCCGTCGCGTGGTGTCCCGCGGAACTGCCGGTGCAGGGCGTGGCGAACCGACGGGGGCACGTTCTCCGCGATGGCGCGCCACACCAGGCCGTGCACGAACGTGGTCTGCTCGTCGACGGAACGCAGCAGCCCGGCCGCGATCGCCTCGTTGAGCACCGGCAGCAGCCCGGCCGCGGTCCCGCCCTGGATGCCGGCCACGGTCTCGAAGCAGAACGTCTGCCCGAGGGTCGCGGCGATCTGGAGGAACTGCTGGGCCGGCGGGGAGAGCGCGCTGAACCAGTACCGCACCACCTCGTGCACGCGCCGCGGGACGCGGTCGGCCAGCAGGTGGGCCCGGCCGTCCCGGACCTCGATGCCGCCCTCCTCGCGCAGTCCCTCCACCAGTTCGACGATCAGCAGCGGGTTGCCGGCGGCGGTGGCGACCACGGCCCGCAGGTCGTCCGCCGGCACCGCGCCGGCCCGCCCGGCGACCAGGGCGACGACGGCGTCGCACGGCAACGGTCCCAGCTCGATCCGGCTCAGCACGGTGCTCCGGGCGAGCAGCCGCCGTACCTCCGGCCCGGGTTCTCCGGACGGCGCGGTGAGCACCCAGACGAGCGGTTCGGCCGCGATCTGCTCGCGCAGCCGGAACGGCGCCGGGCCCGCCCCGGACATGGCCAGGTGCAGGTCGTCCACGGCGGCGATCCAGGGCCCGGCCGTGGCGTCGGCGGCGCGGCAGGAGCGGGCGCCGAGCAGCGCGCCCATCTCGTGCACGTCGATCACCGCGCCGGCCCGCCCGGCGGGACGGTCCATGACGGTGAAGCCGCGCCGCTGCGCCTCCGCGAGGGTGTCCTCCAGCAGCCGCGTCTTGCCGCTGCCCGGCGGGCCCTCGATCAGCACCACCTCGCCCTGGGCCCGGTCGCCCAGCGTCTCCAACACTCCGCAGATCTGGGTGAGCTCGCGTTCGCGGCCCAGTAATCGGTCTGCCATCACACCGGTCCCCCGACATCAGGTGGTTCGGCCCGCCTCAGGACGCGATCGTACGTCCCGGATTTCTACGACTGTCAATATCATGTGAACGTTGCGGTGCGTGGTCCGGTTGCCGGCATCGAGCGTGCCACCTTGCGCTGACCTGGATGAACGTCCGGTTTCCGGTGCGTGCGGTGCGCGTTGCCGCGACGTTTCCCGGCGCCGCGGGACTGTGCCAAATGATGTCTGGCCGGCCAGGTCAGCAAGATGTACCGAGTCGGTCTGTCCGGCCGATGGCAGCGTCGCGCTCATGTCCGCCACGCATGAGCCCCTGTCCCGTCCACTGTCGACACCCGTGGCCACCGCACCCGACCGTCCGGTCCGCACCGGACGGATCGTCGTGGCCAGCGTCCTCGCCGGAATCGCCCTGGCCGTGCTCTGGTCGTACCATCTGGTCGACCGGGTGATCGGCGACAACGTCGCCGACCGCCTGCTCGGGTACGACGCCCGATCCGGCGCCATCGCGGGCACCACGGCCGGTCTGGTGTTCGCCTTCGTCTCCGGGCTGGCCGGCACGTTCACCGCCTGCAACATCGCGATGGCCGCCTCGATCGGCCCGATGGCCCAGGCCGGCGACGGTCCGCGGGCCCGGCCGGCCGGCACCTGGCGGGCGCTGCTCGCCCCGGTCGGTTACCTCACGCTCGGCATGGTGACCGTCTCGGCGGTGTACGGCTTCGCCGGGGTGCTGCTCGGCGACCGCCTCCCGCAGCTCTCCACCCGGACGGTGGGGGAGATGCCGGTACGCATCATCCAGTCGTCGGTGGTGTTCGGCGTGATCGGGCTGGCGCTGCTGCTGATCGGCCTGGCCGCGTTGCGGGTGATCCCGGACGTCTTCGCCGGGCGGCCGCGGGCCCGGGTCGTGGTGCTCGGCGCGCTGATCGGCGGCTTCCTGATCGGCCGGCCGTACCCGCTGTTCAACAAGCTGTTCCACTGGGCCGTGGACACCGGCAACCCGCTGAACGGTGCGGCCGCCTTCGTGCTCCAGTCGCTCGGCAACGTGCTCCTGGTGGTGGCCCTGTTCGCGCTGCTCACCGCGGTCACCCGGGGCGGCTTCCTGCGGCTGATGACGGCGAGCCCGCGCCGGGCCATGGCGGTGACCGGTTCACTGCTGATCGCCCTCGGCGTGTTCACGGTCGTGTACTGGGTGGTCCGGGTGCCCGCCATCTTCGGGTTCGGCTGGTTCCCGACCATGCCGTACACGTGACGCCGGAAATTTCTTCCCGGTGCTGTCGATTCCGGGGTCCGGTGCGCGACTACCTCGGGAAGCCATCCGACGATCGTCGCGCGACGACCAGGGCCGGTCCCGCGCGACCGCACTCCAGGAGCTGACATGAAGTTCATGATCATGTTGTTCGAGAAGGACACGGACTGGCAGGCGGCGCCGCCCGAGGAACTGGAGGCGGCGCTGGCCGAGCACGGCGCCTTCACCAAGATGCTCCAGGACAAGGGCATCGCGTACTCCGGCGAGGCGGTCAAGGATTCCGGCAGCGCGGTCACCCTGCGGCGCGCCGGCGACGGGGACACGCTGACCGCCACCGAGGGGCCGTTCGCGCCGGGACAGCCGGCCCAGCTCGCCGGTTTCTACGTCATCGACGTCAAGGACCTCGACGAGGCGGTGGAGATCGCCCGGATGTGCCCGACCGGCGCGGCCACCGAGGTGCGGCCGATCTGGGAGAGCGCGGCCTGACGCCCGATCCGCACGGGCCGTGTTGTCCCCCGGCGCGGCCCGTGCTCCCGTTCCCTTTGGAGGTCCGGTGACTGCTGTCCCGCAAGCCCGTGTCCCGCAGGCCCGGCTCGGTCTCGCGCTGGCCCTGCTGGCGTCCACCCAGTTCGTGCTCACCCTCGACTCGGGCATCATGAACGTCGCCCTGCCGACGATCCAGACCGACCTGGGCTTCGCCGCCGAGGACCTGGCCTGGGTCACGAACGCCTACGCTCTGGCGTTCGGCGGTTTCCTGCTGCTGGGCGGCCGGATGGCCGACCTGGTCGGGGCCCGCCGGATGTTCATCGCCGGCCTGGTCCTGTTCACCGCGGCCTCGCTGCTGGGCGCGGTCGCGCAGACGCCGCTCTGGCTGGTGCTGGCCCGTGCCGTGCAGGGCCTCGGCGGCGCGCTGGTGTCACCCGCCGCGATGACGCTGGTGGTGACCATGTTCGCGGCCGGCGCCGAACGCAACCGTGCGCTGGGCATCTTCGGCGCGATGTCCGGGCTGGGCGGTGCGGCCGGCTTCATGCTGGGCGGCGTCCTGACCGAGTGGCTCGGCTGGCCGTCCGTCCTCGCGGTGAACGTGCCGATCGGCATCGCCGCGGTGCTGCTCGCCCCGGTGCTGCTCACCGGTGAACGGGCCACCGGCACCGACCGGTCGTTCGACCTGCTCGGCGCGTTCTCCGTCACCGGCGGCCTGACCGTGCTGGCGTACGCCGTGGTCGGCGCGCCCGGTGCCGGCTGGGCGTCGGCCCGCACCCTCGGCCTGCTCGCGGTCGCCGCCGTGCTGCTCGTCGCGTTCGTCGGCATCGAGTCCCGGGCCCGCAACCCGCTCGTGCCGCTGCGGGTGTTCCGGCACCGGCTGCTGCGCTCGGCGAACATCCTGGCCGTGCTGATGACCGCCTCGATCTTCCCGTTCTTCTTCTTCGTCACGCTGTACCTGCAACAGGTGCTCGGATTCGGTCCGTTCCAGGCGGGCCTCGGCCAGTTGCCGCTGGCCCTGGCCATGATGGTCGCGGCGGCCGCGCTCGCGGCGCAGCTCATCGCCCGCTACGGCCTCCGCATCACCGCCGCGCTGGGCCTGGCGTCGTCGTGCGCCGGCCTGGCCTGGTTCGCCCAGCTGTCGCCGGACGGCACCTACCTGGGCGACGTGCTGGGTCCGGCGCTGCTGATCGGCGTCGGGCTGGGCCTCGGGGTGGTGAGCGTGACCATCGCCGGCACCGCCGACGCGCGCCGCGAGGAGGCCGGCCTGGCCTCCGGCCTGATCAACACCACCCAGCAGGTGGGCGGGGCGATCGGGCTGGCGGTGCTGATCGCGCTGGCGGCCAGCGCCGCCCCGGCGGGCCCGGCGGCGGAGTCTCTCACCGGCGGGTTCCGGGTCGCGCTGTACGTGGGCGCGGCGCTCGCCCTGCTCGGCGTGGTCCTGGCGCTCGTCATGCTGCCCGGCCGGCCCCCGGCGGAGCGGGCCGCGCCCCCGGCGGAGCGGGCCGCGCCCCCGGCGGAGCGGGCCGAGCCCTCGGCGGACCAGGCCGCGCCCCCGGCCGAACCACCGCGCCCGGCCGAGACCCGCCTGTCCGGCCCCGCACCGAGCACCAGCCAAGGAGGATGATCATGGTGGATGACAGCAAGGCCGACGCCGCGTTCAGCGAACTCGCCGCGGCCCTGGCCGCGGAGGGCTTCGCCGAGGGCAAGATGTTCGGCCTGCGCTGCCTCAAGTACGGCGGCAAGGCGGTGGTCGCGCTGCACTCCGGTGGCGCCGCCGTCAAGCTCGGCAACGGCAGTGCGGCGCATGCCGCGGCGCAGCGGTTGCCCGGTGCGGCGGAATTCGATCCGGCCGGCGGGCGGCCCATGAAGGATTGGGTGTGGCTCCCGGCGGACGAGTCCGCACAATGGCCGGAATACGCACGGCTGGCCGGCGAGAAAATAGGCTAGAAAGGGAGCGGCGCGCAATTCCTGGGGCAACAAACGCTGAGCCGGGAATTGCGCGCCGCCGGTAACGTTGCGGTCGTTCCGGCGCGTTCCGGAAAAGGTCCGTGCGCGCCCCGTCGAGACAGGCGCGATGCGATGAGCGACTACGCCGGCAACGTTCGGAAGATCTATCTGTACCAGGCCTGCACGAACCTCATGCTGTTCATGCCGGTCTGGATCGTCTTCATGCAGACCGGCCGCGGCCTGACCCTCACCCAGGTGACCGTGATGCTGGGCGCGTCCTGGCTGGTGTCCGCGTTCGCCGAGGTGCCGACCGGGGCGCTCGCCGACACCGTGGGCCGCCGGATCAGCCTGCTGATCGGCACCGTCCTGGTGGCCGGCGGCACCGCGCTGGTGGCGTTCCTGCCGGGGTACTGGCTGATCTTCGGCGCGTACCTGGTCTGGTCGGTGGGTCTGGCGCTGCAGTCCGGGGCGGACATGGCGCTGCTCTACGACACGCTGCGGGAGTCCGGCCGGGAGGACGCCTACGAGCACGTCGCGGGCCGGTCGTTCGCCATCACGCAGCTCGCCCAGGGCGTCTCCAGTGTGGCCGGCGGCCTGCTCGCCGGGGTGGCGCTGCACCTGCCGCTGGTCGCCACCAGCGTGTGCACCGCGGCCGGCCTGGTCTTCCTGCTGGCGCTGCGGGAGCCGCCGGCGGCGCATCCCGGGCGGCGGTCGTACCGGCAGACCCTGGCCGACGCCGCCGACCTGATCCGGCGCCGCCGCGGCCTGCGCCCGCTGATGCTGTTCGGCGCGGCCGTCGGGGTGATGCCGTGGCTGCTGGTCTTCGTGCTGTTCCAGCCGTATCTGGACGCCCGTGCGGTGCCGATCGCCTGGTTCGGGGTGCTGTTCCTGATGCTGCGCCTGGCCGGGGTCGCCGGGTCGCGCCTCGGGCCGCGGGTGATCGCCCGCGACGCCCGCCCGCGCTGGCTGACCGCGGTGCCGCCGCTGTTCGGGGTGCTGTTCGTGCTGATGGCCGTGGTGCCGGCCTGGGGCGTGGCGTTCGCGCTGATGCTGGTGGTCGGGTTCCTCCAGGGCTGTCTGCGGCCGGTCCTGTCGGACCTGCTCAACCAGCGGCTGGAGGCGCGGGTACGGGCCACCGTGCTGTCCCTGCAGAGCCTGCTGCTGACGCTGGCCGTCGCGGTGCTGCAGCCGGCGGCCGGGCTGGTCGCGGATCTGACCGGCCCGGCCACGGCGTTCCTGCTGCTGGCGGCGGTGTCGCTGGTGGCGGCGGTGCTGCGCGGCGTGTGGCGGCGCGCGGAGGCGTCCACCCCGGCGCCGGTCAGCGACGGTACGAGGGCTGGGTCTGCGGGTTGAGTCCGGGCAGCCGCACCCGGTTCGCGGAGGCGGTACGCGGATCGTCCAGCCGCAGCACGTCCAGGCCCTTGCGCATGTCGCTGGAGTAGATGTGGCCGTTGTACCAGTACGCCGACCACGAGCCGCCGGCCGGCACCTGGTCGGCCGGCAGCGGTCCCCGTTCGAAGTACCCGATCTCCCGGGGCCGGCGCGAGTCGGTGAAGTCCCACACCGAGACTCCGCCCTGGTAGAACGCCTGCACCAGGACGTCGCGGCCGCGTACCGGGATGAGCGAGGAGTTGTGCGCGACGCAGTTCTCGGTCGTACCCTGCGGGCGGTCGATCTTGAAGTAGGAGGCGGGGCGCAACCGGCCGCCGACGATGTCGTAGATCGCGCTGGCCCCGCGCGTGGCGCCGATCTCCGGGGCGCAGGCCGCGGTCATGCCGCCGCCCAGCTCGTCGACGAACACCACCTTGGTGGCGTCGTCGTTGAACGTGGCGGAGTGCCAGAACGCGAAGTTGCGGTCCCGGACCCGGTCGATCGGGCGCGGTCGCAGCCGGTCCGAGATGTCCAGCAGCACCCCGTCGCCCATGCAGGCGGCGGCGGCCAGATCCCGTTCCGGCAGCACCGTGATGTCGTGGCAGCCGCTGGTCGGGACGGTGTAGGGGCCGGGGAACTCGCCGGGCCGGCCGGGATGCCCGCCGCCGGGGAACAGCACCGGCCGGGCGACGACCGCCGCGGCGGCCGGGTCGCGCAGCGGCACCCGGACGACGGTGATCCGGTCGTGCGGCGGCAGGCAGTCCGGGAACGCCGGGTCCGGGCCGTACGAGGACACATAGAGCAGGACCGAGTCGCGGCGGTGCTCGGGTACCAGCGTGTGGGTATGTGAGCCGCAGGCGGTCTCCACCGCCGCCAGGTAGCGCGGCGCGGCCGGGTCGCCGATGTCGAAGATCTTGATGCCCTCCCACGCCGTCTTCGCGGTCGCCGGCAGCGGCGTGCTGCGGCACGAGTCGTCGCTGCGGGACGAGTCGGTGGAGAGGAACAGCAGGTCACCGGCGATCGAGACGTCGTTCTGCGAGCCGGGGCAGAGCGTCTGGCTGAGGATCCGCGGCCGGGCCGGGTCGGCGATGTCGTACAGCGTGAAGCCGTCGTAGTTGCCCGCCGCCGCCAGGTCGCCGGCGAAGGCCAGGTCGGTGCCGAACGCCAGCTCGGCGTCGAACGGCGGCTGTTTGGCCACGGTGGCCAGGTGCCGGATGTTCGGGCTGTGCCGGATCTCGTCGGGTGCCGGCGGACCCGGCGGACCCGGCGGAGCCGCGCCGGCGGGGGCGCCGGCGGTGGTCGCGAGGGTGACGGTGAGCAGCACGACCGCCGCGGCGGCGGTCAGTCGCTTGGGGACGGGCATCGGGTTTCCTTTCCGGTCGTCGGTCGGGTGGCCAGCACCTCCAGCAGCGCCGGCATGGCCGCCGCCTGGAAGTCCAGCCCGGGTTCCAGGTCCCGCAGGGTGCCCTCGATCGCCATGATCGAGACGAGCGGGAACACGAAGTCGGGGGAGGCGTAGAGGCCGCAGCTGCGCTGCAGGTCGAACAGCTCGGCGGTGAACGCGATCAGGCTGAAGTCCCGGGCCGGCACCCGGCTGGTCCGCCGGACCAGGTCGATCACGCCGGCGGTGAACCGTTCGGTGTCCGCGTCGGGGTGCCGGCCGGCCGCGCTGCCGATCACGATCTCCGCGCAGCGGCGGCCGTTGCCTCGGCCGAAGTTGAAGAAGAACTGGCTGAAGTCCCAGCGGGTGTCCTCGTCCAGCCACACGCAGAACCCCGCGTCGAGCACCACGACCCGGCCGTCGGTGCGGTGGTACAGGTTGCCCGGGTGCAGGTCGCAGTGCACGAAGCCGTTGACGAACAGCATCTCGAAGACCACGTCCAGGGTGGCGTGGGCGAGCCGGGTGCGGACCAGCCGGCCGCTGTCCGCCACCGCGTCCAGGCGCAGGTCGGCCACGAAGTCCATGACCAGGCAGCCGGCGCGGGAGGCCTGGTGGTGCACGCCGGGAACCACGGCCGTCGGCAACCGGCTCAGGGTGCGGCCCAGCATGGCCAGGTGCGCACGTTCGGAGGTCAGGTCCACCTGGCCCTGCACCGCCTCGCTGACCCGGTCCACCATGGCCACCACCGGCACGCCGCGCAGGCGCGGCAGGCGCGCCACGACCCGGGTCAGCGCACGGATCAGCGCCAGGTCGGCGGCCATCCGGCGGTCGATGCCGGGCCGCCGCAGCTTGAGCGCGACCGGCCGCCCGTCGGCCAGGGTGGCCCGGTAGACGCAGGCGATGCTGCCGCTGGCCACCGGTTCGTGCGTCAGGTCCCGGAACAGGGTGTCCAGCTCGGCGCCGTACTCCTGCCGCAACGCCCGCCGGGCCTGGGCCGCCGGCATCGGCCGGACCGCCTCCTGCAGCGTGGCCAGTTCCTCGACCACGGCCGGCGGGAGCAGGTCGCGGCGGGTGCCGACGAGCTGCCCGGCCTTGACGAAGGCCGGGCCGAGGCGCTGGAGCAGCCGGACCACGCGCCGGGCGGCGTACCGCTGGGCGGCGTCCCGTCCGGCCACCGACCGGACCACCAGGGTGCCGCCGGCCAGCGCGGGCAGCGTGCACGCGGCGCGGGCCGTGGTGGCGGCGGCACGGCTCAGGATCGAACTCCAGGCGGGTGCGGGAACCGTACTGGTGGAATTCGCCGAAGCCATGTACTTTCCTTTCTCCGGGGACCTGGGGCCCATTCTCGCCGGTATTCCGGGGATGTTGGTCCGGAGGATGGTGCGGCAATAAACACGGCACGGGCGATGTTGCCGGATGTTGGGCAAGAAAGAGCGATGTGTGATCGCCGGGCGCGGTTACGTTGCCATGGTGAATGTCGTTAGGAGAGCCCTTTCCCGGAGGTCCTGATGTCGCGTTCCTGCCTGAACTCCGTCATTGTCGCCGCCGATCGGGAAAGGATCTGGACGGCACTGACCGATCCGGCCGAGCTGAACCGGTGGGAGACCACCGACGCGCACCTCGACCTGCGGGTCGGCGGGGGGTTCCTCTACGAGTACGCCTACGGGCCGTCCCGGCCGGGCACGTTCCTGGTGGTGGACCCGCCGCGCCGGCTGATCCAGGACAACCTGGTGTTCAACCACAACACCAGCTACCACTTCCTGAACACCGTCGAGCTGCGGGCCGCCGGCGCCGGCACCGAGGTGTCGGTGCTGGTGGAGGGGTACGGCGACGACCCGGACCAGCAGTGGCTGCGGGAGAGCATGGACCTGGGCTGGGCCACCGACCTGCAGGTCCTGAAGGCCTACGTGGAGCGCGGCGAGGACATCCGGCCGATCGTCTGGAAGGGCCTGCGGATGGGGCTGCGCTACACCAGCGCCGCGAACCTCCCGACCGCGGCGGCCGGGTCGGGCGTGGTGCTGCTGGAGGTCTTCGCGGGCTCGCCGGCCGAGCAGGCCGGGCTGCGCGCGGGCGACGTGGTGACCGCGGTGGACGGCCGCAAGGTGGAGGACTTCCGCGGCTTCCGGGAACAGCTCGCCGACCATCGCCCGGGCGGCACCGCGACGTTCTCGGTGATCCGCGGTGGCGAGCACCACGACCGGCCGCTGACCTTCGGCGACGCGCAGTCATGACCGCCGGGCCGGCGCGCGACCGGGACACCGTGGTGGTGGGTCTCGGCGAGGAACCCGACATGCTGGTCCAGGACTTCAGCCTGCGGCACGCGTCCTGGGCGGTGTTGAGCACGCTGATGCTCAAGCTGTTCCGCTACGACGACGCGTGGCGGGCCTGGCCGGAGTTGGCGGAGGAACTGCCGACCGGGCGCAACGGGCAGCTCACCCGCCTGCCGGACGGCCGCCGGGAACAGCGCTGGCGGTTCCGGGCGGGCCTGCGCTGGCACGACGGCACGCCGGTCGGCCCGGGTGACGCGGTGTTCACGTACGAGCTGCTGCGGGCCACCCCGCCGCCGTACCCGCACCACCTGATCATCGAGAGCATCGACGAGATGCTGGTGGATCCGGGCGACGACCGGACGCTGATCGTGCGGTGGCGGGCGGATCTGCCGTTCGCCCACCACGAGGAGTGGGGCACCGTGCTGCCCCGGCACCTGCTGGCCGGCACCGGGCTGTCCGAGCAGCGCGGCGAGCACCGGTTCGCCCGGGCGCCGGTGTTCCAGGGGCCGTACCGGTTCGTGGAATGGGTGCCGGGCGCACACCTGGTGGTGGAGCGGGCCGGCCGCCACCCGCTCGGCGAGCCGGCCGTCCGGCGGATCGTCTTCCGGTTCTTCCCCGGTCCCCGGCAGCTGCGGGACGCGGTGATCGACGGCTCGGTCGACGTGACCGACCTGACCGGGTTCACCGCGGACGACGTCGCGGCGGTAGCGGCCGCAGCGCCGCAGATCCGGGCGGTGCACACGCCCTCGCTGATGTGGGAGCACATCGCGATCAATCTGGACGACCCGGTGCTCGCCGACCGCCGGGTGCGGCACGCGCTGGCACACGCCGTGGACACCGCCGCGGTGACCCGGGCGCTGTACGGGACCGCGCCGGAGCCGGCCCGGTCCTGGCTGCCGCCCCGGCACCCGGCGCACCACGCGGAGGTGGCGGCGTACCCGCGTCATCTCGGCCGGGCCCGGGAACTGCTCGCCGCCGCCGGGCTGCGGCCGGGACCGGACGGCCGGCTGCGCCGCCCGGACGGTACGCCGTGGGAGCTGCGGCTGCTCACCACCCGCCCGGCCGCGGACACCGGACGGTGGACCGCGTCGTCGGCCCGCCCGGCCGCGGCCCGGCTGATCGCCGCGCAGCTCGCCGAGGTCGGCATCGACCTGCGGATCGACCTGTTGCCGCCGGACGAGGCGTTCCCGGTGATCCGGCGGCGCAAGTTCCCGCACCTGGCGCTGTTCGCCTGGTCGATGGGGCTGGAGATGAACGGGTACCTGCTGTGGCACTCGTCGAAGATCCCGGACGACAGCGAGTGGTACGGGATCAACGTCGGCGGCTGGCGGGACGCGGTGAACGACGATCTGCTGGACCGGATCGCGGCCGCGGACGAGCCCGCCGAGCGGTACGCGCTCATGCGGGAGCAGCAGGCGCACTGGGCGGCCGAGCTGCCGGCGCTGCCGGTGGCCTTCCCGGGCACCTGGACCACCGCGAAGCCCGGCCTGCGGGAGATCCGGCCGGTCGGCGTGTTCGGCAGCTACGTCACCTGGAACGCCTGGCAGTGGCACTGGGCCGGGGAGCCGTCGTGAACCGGGTGGTGATCGCCCGGACGGCCGGCGTCACGGTCCTGCACCCGCTGCGGTACCGCGACCTGGCCACCGGCGAGGTGGTCAACCGGGTCTTCGATCACCTGGTGCTCACCGACTCCCGGCAGCGGTACGTCCCGGGCCGGCTGACCCGCTCCTGGGAGTCGTCGCCGGACGGTCTGGTGTGGACGTTCCGGCTGCGCGAGCGGGCCCGCTGGCACGACGGCCGGCCGGTGACCGCGGACGACGCGGTGTTCACCTTCGAGACCATCCAGGACCCGGCCGGCGGCAGCGCGCGCCGTGCCGAGTTCCCGCCGGACCGGCCGGTCCGGTTCACCGCGGCCGGTCCGCACGTGCTGCGGGCCGAGCTGGCGGCGCCGTTCGCGCCGTTTCTGGCCGCGCTCGCCTGGCGGCCGGTGGTCGCCCGGCACGCCCCCGACCGCCCGGTCGGCTCCGGCGCCTTCCGGTTCGCCGGCCGCACCGCCGACGAGGTGGTGCTCGCCGCCGAGCCGGACTACCACCTGGGCCGCCCGCCGCTGGACGAGGTGGTGTGGCGGCGGACGGCCGGCATCGACGAGGCCGTCCGGCAGGTGTGCGACGGCGCCGCCGACTACGTGCCCGGGGTGCCCCCCGCGCTCGCCGCCCGGCTGCGCGACCGGCCGGACGTGCGGCTGGTGCGATCCGCCGACACGAGTTTCACCTACCTGGGTTTCCATCTCGACGCGCCGCCGTTCGACGATCTGCGGGTGCGGCGGGCGATGGCGGCGGCGATCGACCGGGACGCCCTGGTCCGGGACGTGCTCGGCGGGTGCGGCACGGTGGCGCACGGGCCGATCGCGCCGGGCGGGCCGTGGTACCACCCCGGGATCCACCGGCACCCGTACGATCCGGCGCGGGCCGCGGCGCTGCTCGACGGGGCCGGCTGGCGACGGGACTCCGACGGTGTGCGGCGGCGGGACGGCCGGCCGCTCGCGTTCGAGCTGCGCACGGTGGCCGGCGACCGGGTGAAGGAGGAGACCGCCGCGGCTCTGGCCACCCAGCTGGGCCGGGCCGGGGTGGGCGTGCGGGTGCTGACCCATCCGATGGACGAGCTGCTGCGGGACCATGTGCTGCCGCGCCGGTTCGAGGCGATCCTGCTGGCCCTGGTGCCCAACCCGGACCCGGATTTCCTGCGCTACTTCTACCATTCCCAAATGCTGACGCCGGTCGGTTCGAACCGTTTCGCGTACCGGGACGACCGCGTCGACTCGCTGCTGTCGGCCAGCCAGTCGGAAATCGACGAAGTGCGTCGCAAGGGACTCGTCGGCGCCGCGCTGGAACGCATTACCCGGGACCTGCCCCAGGTGTTTCTTTTCCATCCCGAGGTCATTGACGCGACCCGGGCGGACCTGCTTCTTCCGGATTTGCCGGAGCGCGCCGCTAATCGTTTCATGTTCCTTCATGAATGGGACCGGGCCGCAGTGGTCCGGGCGTCATGAGGCCGATACCGTGGTGAACGCGTCGATCGCGTCGATCAGCGGCTGCGGCACCCGGTCCGGCCGGAGCCGTTCGCCGTCGCGGATCATCCACGCCAGCTGCTGCTCGCCGCGGGCGACCAGCTCGTCCCGGCCGGCCGCCGAACGCCAGTAGTCGAAGACCAGGGTGATCCGGTTCCGGACCACCGTGCCGGCCCGCATTCGCACGGTGACCTCGTCGAACGCGAACAGCTCGGCGAAGTATTCGCAGGAGCATCGCGTGGTCACGATGCTGGCCGAGCCGCCGACCGCCTCGAACACCTGCGGTGCGTGGGCACGCAGGAACAGCTCGCGGCACTGGCCCTGCCAGCGGAGATAGTGCGCGAAGTAGACATTGCCGACAACGTTCGTCTCCTCCAGGGAAACGACATGCCGATATTCAAATGCGGGCGGACGTTCCACTTCGGACATAAGGTGTGACCCCGTATCTGCTGGTTTCTCAATATCAGCTTAGCGGGATTGCCGTGAGCGTCCCGGCCTATATCGCCGCAAGCTATTGTCCACGCCGCATATATTGCTCCCTGCAAATATGCCGCTCAGGTTGACAGTCATCTAAGCCGCCTACATCCTGGGTTGTGTCCGACCCAATTGCTATGTAGCTGAGGGGGACAAGCTGCATGTTTCGAAGTCGAAGAGTCAGCGCATATCTCGCGCCCGCACTCGCACTCACCGCGGTAGTGATCACCACGGTCGCCACGCGCATTCCGCAACCCGCCTGGGCGGAGAGCGAAGACCTGCGCCGCCGGTACGCGTTCGACCGGCAGGCACTCACGTCCATCCCGGTACGCGGTTACCAGGAGCAGCGGCGGGTGTCCCCGGTGGTGGAGCACATCTCCACCTGGATGTCCGCGCTCGGCGCCGCGGTGGCGCTCGGCGACGTGGACGGCAACGGCCGCGCGGACGACCAGTGCCTGACCGACCCGCGCACCGACACCATCACCGTGGCCCCGGTCGCCGGCGGCGCGCGGTACGCGCCGTTCGTGCTCGAGCCCGGCCCGTTGCCGTACGACCCGCGCACCACCGCGCCGATGGGCTGTCTGCCCGGCGACTTCAACCGCGACGGACACCTCGACCTGGTCACCTACTACTGGGGCCGGACGCCGGTGCTGTTCCAGCGCGACCCCGGTGCCGCGCCCGGCCGGCCGGCGTACGTCCCGCAGGAGATCGCCGACCGGAGCGAGCGCTGGTACACCGACTCGATCCTCTCCACCGACGTGGACGGCGACGGGCACCTCGACCTGATCGTCGGCAACTACTTCCCGGACGGCGCCCGGCTGCTCGACCCGGCGGCCACCGAGGACCCGCTGATGCAGATGCAGGACTCGATGTCGCGGGCCTACAACGGCGGCACCAACCGGGTGTACCTCGGCGGCCCGGGCGACGCCGGCACCGGCACGGTGCGCTTCACCGAGGTGCCCGGCGCGCTGCCCACCGACGCGGCCCGCGCCTGGACGCTGGCCATCGGCGCGCACGACTTCACCGGCGACCTGCTCCCGGAGCTGTACTTCGCCAACGACTTCGGCCCGGACCGCTTCTTCGTCAACCGCTCGTCGCCCGGGCAGGTCCGCCTCGAACTGGTCGAGGGCAAGGGCGGATTCACCGTGCCCAAGAGCAAGAACCTGGGCCGGGACTCGTTCAAGGGGATGAGCGTCGACTTCGCCGACATGGACGGCGACGGGCACACCGACCTGTTCGTCAGCAACATCACCAGCGAGTACGGCCTGATGGAGAGCCACTTCGCGTGGCACCACACCGGACGTACCGGCGACCTCGCCGACGGCGTGGCCCCGTTCACCGACCGCAGTGAGGAGCTCGGCCTGGCCCGCAGCGGCTGGGGCTGGGACGCGAAGTTCGGCGACTTCGACAACGACGGCGTCCCGGAACTGATTCAGACGCTGGGCTTCACCCCGGGCGAGAACAGCCTGTGGCCGCAGGTGGCCGAGCTGGCCATGGCCAACGACGACGTGCTGCACGAGTTGTCCACCTGGATGCGGCACACCCCGGGCTGGCAGCTCGCCGAGGACCGCGACGACGCGTTCTACGTCCGCGGACCGGACGGCCGGTGGGCCAACCTCAGCGCGGTCGCCGGACTCGACGACGGCCCGATGAGCCGCGGGGTCGCCACCGCCGACGTGGACGCCGACGGCCGTCTCGACTTCGCGATCGCGAACCAGTGGGCGGAGTCCGAACTGTTCCTCAACCGCGGGCAGGCCGCGCACCGCAGCCTGAACCTGCGGCTCCTGCTACCTCCCGCGGGCGCGCCCGCCGGTCCCACCGTCGCGTCCCGGGCGGCGGACAACCAGGGCACCCGCGGATCCCCGGCCATCGGGGCCACCGCCACGCTGCGCCTGCCGGACGGCAGGACGGTGGCCGGCCAGGTCGACGGCGGCAACGGTCACTCCAGCGTCCGCAGCCCCGAGCTGCACTTCGGGCTCGGTGACCTGCCCGCGGACCAGCGGCTGACGGTGCGCCTCGACTGGAGGGATCGGCAGGGGCAGATCCACCACCGTGACGTCGCGGTGGGTCCGGGCCGATGGACGATCCTTCTGGGGGAGTGAGACCACCATGGCGAACCAACCGGCCGGCCGGCGTCCGGTCGACAAGCGCATCGCGGCGCTGCGGCGCTTCGCGCTGACCATCACCATCTTCACGTTCCTCGGCCACGTCTGGCTCGGGCTCGAGACGCCGCTGGTGACGCCGTTCCTGAATCTGGCGGTCGCGTACGGACTGTCGCTGCTGTTGGAGCGGGTCGAGGCCTGGGCGCAGCAGCGGCCCCCGGCGTACGCCGGCGGGCCCCGCGAGCTGATCAACTTTCTGCTGCCGGCGCACATCGCGGCGCTCGCCATCGGCCTGCTCATCTACCCGGGCAGCCGGCTGTGGCCGTTCGTGCTCGCCACGGTCGTCGCGGTGAGCGCCAAGTACCTGTTCCGGGCGCCGGTCAACGGCCGGATGCGGCACGTGCTGAACCCGTCCAACCTGGGCATCGCCTTCGTGCTGGTGGCGTTCCCGTCGGTGGGCATCGCGATGCCGTACCACTTCACCACCAACGTCGACGGGTTCCTGGACTGGCTGATCCCGGTGCTGCTGCTGGGCGGCGGCCTGATGCTCAACACCCAGCTCACCGGCAAGTGGCCGCTGATCATCGGCTGGGTCGGCGGGTTCGTCGCCCAGGCGGTGCTGCGCGGCCTGTTCACCGACGTGTCCACGATCGCCGCGCTGGCCCCGATCACCGGCGTGGCGTTCATCCTGTTCACCAACTACATGATCACCGACCCGGGCACCACGCCCGTCCGGGCCCGCAACCAGGTGGCGTTCGGGGTGGCCACCGCGGCCGCGTACGCCGGCTTCATGCTGGTGCACATCTCCTACGGGATCTTCTTCGCGCTCACCCTGGTGTGCGCGCTCCGCGGGGTGTGGCTGTGGGTCGACGCCAAGCTGCTGCACGCCGACCGGACGCCACCGGCGCCCACCCCGCCCGGCCCGGCGCCGGCGGAACCGGCCGAGCCGGCCGGGCGCAAGGCGGTGGCGGTATGAGCCCCGACATCGCCGTGGTGGGCCTGGCCTGCCGCTATCCCGAGGCGGACAACCCGGCGGAGCTGTGGGAGAACGTGCTGTCCCAGCGCCGTTCGTTCCGCCGGATCCCGCGGGAGCGGCTGTCCCTGGACGACCACCACTCGCCCGACCCGGCCACCCCGGACGCCATCTACGCCGACCACGCCGCGGTGCTGGAGGACTACGAGTTCGACCGGGTCCGGTTCCGCATCTCCGGCAGCACGTACCGGGCCACCGACCTGACCCACTGGCTGGCCCTGGACACCGCCGACGCGGCCCTCGCCGACGCCGGTTTCGCGGACCGGTTCACCGCCGACCCGGCCCGGGTCTCGGTGGTGGTCGGCAACACCCTGACCGGAGAGTTCTCCCGCGCGTCGGTGCTGCGGCTGCGCTGGCCGTACGTGCGCCGGCAGGTGGGGCACGCGCTGCGCCGGCACGGCTGGGACGACGACGCCCGGGCCGCGTTCCTGGCCGAGCTGGAACGCGACTACAAGGCGCCGTTCCCGGAGTTCGGCGAGGACTCGCTGGCCGGCAGCCTGTCCAACACCATCGCCGGGCGGATCTGCAACGCCTTCGACTTCGGCGGCGGCGGGTACACGGTGGACGGTGCCTGCTCGTCGTCGCTGCTCGCGGTCACCACCGCCTGCGAGGCGCTGGTCCGCGGCGACGTCGACTTCGCGCTGGCCGGCGGCGTGGACCTCAGCCTGGACGCGTTCGAGCTGACCGGATTCGCCAAGACCCAGGCGCTGGCCACCGACCTGATGCGGGTGTACGACGAGCGGTCCGCCGGATTCTGGCCGGGCGAGGGCTGCGGCATGGTCGCCCTGGCCCGGTACGCGGACGCCGTCGAGCAGGGCGCCCGGATCTACGCCACGATCGCCGGCTGGGGCATCTCGTCGGACGGCCGCGGCGGCATCACCCGGCCGGAGCAGCGCGGGCAGTCGCTGGCGCTGGACCGGGCGTACCGGCGCGCCGGCTACCCGATCAGCTCGGTCGCCCTGTTCGAGGGACACGGCACCGGTACGGCGGTCGGCGACGCGACCGAACTCGGCGCGCTGGGCGACGCCCGCCGGGCCGAGACGCGCACCGCCCGCCCGGCCGCGATCGGCTCGATCAAGGGCAACATCGGGCACACCAAGGCGGCCGCCGGGGTGGCCGGACTGATCAAGGCGGTGCTGGCGGTGGACCGGCAGGTGCTGCCGCCGACCACCGGCTGCGAGCGGCCGCACCCGGAACTCACCCGCCCGGACGCGGCCCTGCGGGTGCTGCGCGCGGCCGAGCCGTGGCCGGCCGGCGTGCCGCTGCGCGCCGCGGTCAGCGCGATGGGCTTCGGCGGCATCAACAGCCACATCACGGTGGAGGGCGTGGCCGGGGCACGGCGCGACCGGATCACCGGGCGCGAGCGGATGCTGTCCGCCTCGGCGCACGACGCCGAGCTGATCCCGCTCGCCGGGCCGGACCGCCCGGACGTCGCCCGGCAGGTGACCGCACTGGTCGGCGCCGCACCGGGACTGAGCTTCGGCCAGCTGCGCGACCTGGCGATCGAACGCGCCGCCGCGGTCGACCCGGCGCAACCGGTGCGGGCCGCGGTGCTGGCCGCCACCCCGGCACAGTTCGCCGCCCGCCTCGAGACGCTCGCCGCCGCGCTGCGGGACGGCACCCGTCCCGGCCCGGGCTCCGGCGTGTTCCTCGGCGAGGGCACCGCCCGGCCGCGGATCGGTTTCCTCTTCTCCGGGCAGGGCTCACCGACCTATCTGGACGGTGGCGCGCTGGCCCGGCGCTTCCCCGCCGCCGCCGAAGTGGTCGCCGCCGCCGAGCTGACCGGCGGGCCGGACCTGCGGCACACCGCGATCGCCCAGCCGGCCATCGTGACCGCCGGCCTGGCCGGTGCCGCGGTGCTCGACCTGCTGGGCATCGCCGCCGACGTGGCGATCGGGCACAGCCTGGGCGAGCTGACCGCACTGCACTGGGCCGGCGCGCTGCCGCCCGCCGAACTGGTGCCGCTGGCCCGGGCCCGCGGGCGGGCGATGGCCGAATGTCCCGGTGAGCCGGGCGCCATGGTGGACCTGGGTGCCGACCCGGAGACAGTGTCGGCGCTGCTCACCGGCGCCCGGGTGACGATCGCGGCGTACAACACCCCGGAGCGCACGGTGGTCTCCGGACCGGTCGCCGACCTGGAGCGGGTCGTCGCCCAGGCCCGGGACCGGGGAATCCGGGCCACCCCGCTGCGGGTCTCGCACGCGTTCCACTCGCCGTCGGTCGCCCCGGCCGGGGACACGCTCCGGGAGTACCTGAAGGCCGTCGAGTTCGCCACGCCCGGCGCCCCGGTGGCCTCCACCGTCACCGGCGGGCTGCTGGAGCCCGGCACGGACCTGGCCGAGCTGCTGGTCCGGCAGATCACCGCGCCGGTCCGGTTCACCGACGCGCTGTCCGCGGCCGGCCCGCTCGACCTGCTCATCGAGGTCGGGCCCGGCCAGGTGCTCACCGGACTGGCGCAGGGCTGCGGCCGCCCGGCGGTCGCGTCGGACGCCGGTGGGCCGGGCCTGGCGCCGATGCTGCAGGCGGTGGCCGCCGCCTACGCCGCCGGAGTGCCGGTCCGGTTCGGCGCGCTGGCCGCCGGCCGGGTACCGGGTCGCCGGCCCGCGCTGGAGACCCGCACGTTCCTGGCCAACCCGTGCGAGCTGGCCCCGCGCGAGGACTCCGCCGCGCCGTGGCAGCGGCCGGTACCCGCCGACGAGCCGCCCGCCGGCACCGGGCCGGCCGAGGACCGGGCCGCGGGCGGCTCCCCGCTGGACATCCTGCGGTCGCTGGTCGCGGCCCGTGCCGAACTGCCCATCGACGCGGTGCCGGCGGACAGCCACCTGCTCACCGATCTGCATCTGAACTCGATCACCGTGGCGCAGATCGCCGCCGACGCGGCGGCCGCGCTCGGGGTCCGCCCGCTGCTCGAACCCACCGAGTTCGCCGACGCCACGCTGGGCCGGCTCGCCGAGGTCCTCGCCGCGGCGGAGCCGGACGACGGCGACGGCGGCGTCGTCAGCGGTGCCGCGGACTGGGTACGCGCCTTCGAGACCGTGCCGGTGCCGGCGGCCCGTCCGGTCGGGCACCGGACGCCGGCCCGCTGGACCGTGCTGGCCGACGAGGAGCAGCCGTGGCGTGCGGAGGTCGCCACGGCCTTCGGGCCGGTCGACGGCGACGACGCGGCGCCGCGCGGCATCCTCCTGGTGCTCGGCGCCCGCCGGGACGCCGCCACCGCGCACCGGCTGCTGGCCGCGGCCCGGGAGGCGGCGGACCCGGCCCGGTGCGACCGGTTCGCGGTGCTGCACCACGGCGGCGCGGCCGGTCTGGCCAAGACGCTGTTCCTGGAACGCCCGGGCCTGCCGGTGCGGGTGATCGAGATGCCTCCGGGCCCGTCCGCGGGCCTTCTCGCCGAGGCGCGCGCCGAGGCCGAGACCGGCGGCGGCTTCGCCGAGGTACGGCTGACCGGCAGCGCCCGCAGCACCCCCCGGCTGCGCCCGCTGCCGGTCCGCCGCTCCGCCCAGCCATACCTGCGGGCGGACGACGTGCTGCTGGTCACCGGCGGCGGCAAGGGCATCGGCGCGCTGTGCGCACACGCCCTGGCCGCGGCGTCCGGTGCCCGGGTGGCGCTGCTCGGCCGGTCACCGGCGGACGACCCCGAGGTGGCCGGCACGCTCGACCGGTTCCGCGACGCCGGACTGGACGTGCGGTACCTGCGCGCCGACACCGGCGACCCGGCCGCCGTCCGCACCGCGGTGGCCCGGGTCCGCGCCGACCTCGGCGAGCCGACCGCGGTGCTGCACGCGGCCGGCGTCAACGACCCGGCCCGGCTCGCCGACGTCACCGCCGAACAGGTCGACCGGACCCTGCGGCCGAAGACCGTCGCCCTGGCGAACCTGCTCGCCGCGGTCGACCCGGCCCGGCTCCGGCTGCTCCTCGCGTTCGGGTCGATCATCGGGGCCGGCGGCATGCCCGGCGAGGCGCACTACGCGCTGGCCAACGACTGGCTGCGGCTGGACGTCCGGGCGGCCGCCCGGCTGCTGCCCGGCACCCGCTGCCGGGTCCTGGACTGGTCGGTGTGGTCCGGCGCCGGGATGGGGGAGCGACTCGGCCTGCTCCAGTCGATGCTGCGGCGCGGGGTCAGCCCGATCGGGATCGACGCCGGAGTCGAGTGGTGCCGCCGGCTGGTGGACGACCCGGACGCCCCGGTGGAGGTCGTGGTCACCGGCCGGTACGGGCAACTGCCCACCCTGCGTCTGGACGGCGCCGACCTGTCGCTGCACCGGTTCCTGGACCAGCCGCTGGTCTGGTACCCGGGCGTGGAACTGGTCACCGAGACCACGCTGTCCGCGGCCACCGACCCGTACCTGGCCGACCACAGCGTCTCCGGCACCCCGCTGGTCCCCGCGGTGCTCGGCCTGGAGGCGATGGCCCAGGTGGCGGCCGCGGTCACCGGCCGGGCGGTCACCGGTTTCCGGGACGCCGAGCTGCCGAGACCGATCTCGGTGCCGGCCGACGGCGAGCGCACCATCCGGGTCGCCGCGCTGGCCCGGGAGGACGGCGAGGTGCTGGTGACGGTGCGCAGCGACGAGACGTCGTACGGCGTCGACCACTTCCGCGCCCGGTGCACGTTCGGCCCCCCGGACCCCGAGCCGTTCCCGGAGGTCACGCCGACCGCACCGGAGACCGAACCGGACCGGCTGCCGGACGGCGTCTACGGCCGGATGCTGTTCCACGGCCCCCGGTTCCAGCGGGTCCGCCACTACACCGAACTGCGCGCCCGGCGCGGTGTCGCCGAGGTGGCGGTGGACGACGACGCGGTGTGGTTCGGCGGGTTCCTGTCACCGGCCCTGCTGCTCGGGGACTTCGGCGCCCGGGACGCGTTCCTGCACGCCGCCCAGGCCTGCGTGCCGCACTGGCGGGTGCTGCCGATGGCGATCGGCCGGATCGACCTGATCGCCCGGCCGGCCACCGGCCCGGCCCGGGTGGTCGCGGTGGAGCGGTGGTCGGACCGCCAGACGTTGCGCTTCGACCTGGCGGTGCTGGACCAGGCCGGAAAACCGTACGAGATCTGGCGGGACCTCACGCTGCGCGCGGTGGAGTCGCTGCCGCTGCCGGAGAGCTGGCCGGTCGCGCTGGCCGTGCCGTACCTGGAACGCCGGCTCGGGGAACTCGGTTTCCCGGAGGTCCGGGTGGCGTTCGCCGGTGCGGCCGGAGGTGCCGGCCGCCGGGAGCGCAGCGCGTCCGCGTTCGCCGGACTGCTCGGCCCGGACACGCCGGTGCGGTACCGGGTGGACGGCCGGCCGGAGACCGCCTCCGGCCGGATCTCCGCGGCGCACGCCGCCCGGCACACCCTGGCGGTGTACGCGTCCACCACGGTCGCCGGTGACCTGGAACCGCTGGCCACCCGGGACGCCGACACCTGGCGCGCGATGCTCGGCGCGGAGCGGTTCGGCTGCGCCCGGGAACTGGTCCGGGACGGCCGCGCGGCGGACCTCGACGAGGCCGCCACCCGGGTGTGGACGGCCGCGGAGTGCATCCGCAAGGCCGGTCTGACCGGTCCGGTGCCGCTCGCCGTGAGCACGACGGCCGGTGCCGACTCCGACGACGGCTGGGTGGTGTTCGCCTGCGGCAGCCGGCGGATCGCCACGGTACGGATCCGGCTCGCCGACGAGCCCGACCCGGTGATCGTCGCGGTCCTGACCGACCGCTGAGTGCACGTCATCGCCGCCGTGGTGGCCAGGCCGCCCGGCACCAATCTGGGAGGAACGTGTGAGCAGACACAACGGAGGCCGTCCCTTTGTGCTCATGATCAACGGTAGTCAGACCGAACCGTCCCGGTCCCGGGCCCTGCTCGACGCCGCCGCGGACGTGATGGCGACCATGGGGGCCGAACCGGCCCGCTGGTACGCCGGACCGGGCGGCGAGTCGGCGCACGCCGAGCTGCGCGAGCTGGCGAACGCGGCGGCGGCGGTGGTGCTGGTGACGCCGGTGTACCACAACTCGTTCTCCGGTGCGCTCAAGAGCGCCCTCGACCACCTCAACGCCGGCCACCTGACCGGCAAGCCGGTGGCGCTGATGTCCACCGGCGGCACCTACAACTGCCAGGCGATCGACCAGCTCCGCATCGTCGTGGGGGCGATGCGCGGGGTGGTGGTACCGACCCATCTGATCGCCACCGACGCGGACTTCGCCTATCTGGTGGACGGATACCAGCTGACCGGCCCGAAGCTGCGGTCCCGGCTGGTCGACCTGATCGAGGAACTCATCTGGTTCACCGGACGGCTGCAGGACCGGCCGGCCACCGACGACGCCACCGGCGCCGCGACCGGACCGGCGGACGCCGCCGCGCAGTGGAAGGACGTGGGAATGAGCGCGCCGCGCCCGTGGAACGGCCAACTGTCCGAGGCGATCACCCGCGCGGTGTCGTTCATCCGCGACAACTACGACGACAGCGAGCTGACCCTGGACTCGGTCGCCCGGGAGGCGCACATCAGCCGTTTTCATTTCTCCCGCAGCTTCAAGGCGCAGACCGGCCGCCGGTTCATCGACTACCTGACCATGCTGCGGCTGAGCCGCGCCCGCACGCTGCTGGCCGAGACGGACGACTCGGTGACCGCCATCTGCCACGCCGTCGGATACCGGGACCTGAGCCACTTCGAGCGGACGTTCAAGGGCTGGTTCGCGTTGTCCCCGTCGGAGTTCCGCCGCCGGCAACGGACCAGCACCGCGGCCGCGCCGGCGCCGCCGCGCCGACTGCCCGCGCCGCGCGGGCCGGAGCCGATACCGCTGCGGCCGGAGACCCTGGCCTCGTCCCGGCGGCCGGCATGACCGTCACCGAAGCCGGCTGGCAGGCGTTCTTCGCCCATCCGGAGTATCCACGGCTGGTCAGCGGCATCCTGACCGAGGAACGCACCCGGGCCGAGCTGGCCGCGATCCGGCGGGCGGCCGGCCTGGCGCCCGGCACCGCGGTCCTCGACCTCGGCTGCGGTCAGGGCCGGCTGAGCGTGCCCCTGGCCCGGGCCGGCTGCCGGGTCACCGCGCTGGACAGCAGCCCGGAACTGCTGTCCCGGGCGGCCGGGGCCGCCGCCGCGGCGGACGTGCCGATCGAGTTCGTCCGGGCCGACATGGGTGACCTGGCCGACGTGGGAAAGTACGACGTGGTGCTGAACATCGGCACCGCGTTCGGGTACGCCGCGGACGCCGACCACGACCGCACCCTGGCCGCCGTGCACCGGGCCCTGCGGCCGGGCGGCGTGCTGCTGCTGGACACCGAGAACCGGGAACGCCTGGTACGGCACGAATCCAGCATGACGTTCGACCGGCTGGGCACCACCGTCCGATGCGACCGGTCGTACGACCCGGCCACCGGGCGCTGGCACGAGGCGCTGAGCTGGGAGCACGAGGGACGCGCCGAACACGCCGGATACACCCTGCGGCTGTACACCGTGCCGGAGCTGTCCGCGGCGTTGCGCCGGGCCGGCTTCACCGCGGTGGACGCGTGGGGTGACCTGTCCGGGACGCCGTACCGGATGGACAGTCCACGGACGGTGCTGCGGGCCCGGCGCTGACCTCGGCCCGGCTCGACCAGGCGGCCCACAGCGCGGCGTACCGGCCGCCCCGGGCGATCAGGTCGTCGTGGGTGCCGGTCTCGGCGATCCGGCCGCCGGCCAGCACCGCGATCCGGTCGCAGGCCCGGGCCTGGGTCAGCCGGTGTGCCACCACGATCGCGGTCCGGCCGTCGATCAGCGCGGCTGCCGCCTCGTCCAGGTCGCGTGCGCCGGCGCTGCCCGCCTCGGCCGTCGCCTCGTCCAGCACGACCGCCGGCGGGTCGCGCAGGGCCAGCCGGGCCAGGGCGAGCTGCTGGACCCGCGCGGCGGTCAGTTCGTGCCCGCCGGGACCGACCGGGGTGTCCAGCCCGTGCGGCAGGGCCCGGACCCAGGCGTCGGCCCGGGCCGCGCGCAGCGCCGCGAAGATCTGCTCGTCGTCGCTGCCGGGTGCCGCGAGGGTGAGGTCGTCGCGCAGTGACCCGGTGAAGACGGCCGTCTCCTGGGAGATGACGCCGATCCAGTCGCGCAGCACCGCGGGATCGAGGGCGGCGACGTCGACCGCGCCGTCGGCGTCGGTCAGGGTGATCCGGCCACCGGTGGCGGCGAAGGTGCCGGCGATCAGGTTGGCCAGCGTGGTCTTCCCGGCCCCGCTGCCGCCGACCAGGGCCAGCGACGTACCCGCGGGCACGGAGAGGTCGACGTCGTGCAGCACCTCGGCGCCGCCGCCGTACGCGTGCCGGACGTTCCGTGCCCGGATCGACACCGAGCGGGTACCGGCCGGACGGCGGGTGACGCCCGGTGCCGGCCGCGGCACCCGCAGGACACCGACGGCCCGGGCCAGGGCGGCGTGCGCGCGCTGCACGTCGTCGAACGCGAGCAGCACCGTGGCCAGCGGGTCGAACAGGCGGTGGAACAGCAACGCGGCGGCGGTCACCGCGCCGACGCTGACCAGGTCGGCGCGGACCAGCCAGTACCCGGTCAGCAGCACCGCCACCAGCCCGGCCGCCTCGGCCGCGTTCATCGACTTGCTGAACCAGAGGTAGCCGCGTGCGGCCCGCAGCCCGACGGTCACCGCGTCCCGGGACGCCCCGGCGAGCCGGCGGGTCTGCAGCGCCGCCATGCCGTAGGCGTGCACGGTGGACCGGCCGTGCAGCGATTCGAGCAGGACCCGGCCCCGCTCGGCGGCCAGCCGTCGTTCGGCCGCGTAGAGCCGCGCGGCCCGGGGCAGGTACACCCACAGGCTGAGCCCGTAGATCGGGAACACCACCGCGAAGGCGAGCGCCAGCCGCCAGTCCAGCGTGAGGAAGCCGGCCGTGGACAGCACGATCGCGACGCCGGCCCGGAGCACCTCGGCCACCAGCGGTACCGCGGTCACGAAGTCCTCCAGGTCCTCGGTGACCCGGGACGCCGCGTCGCCACGGCCGGCGTTCTCCAGCACCGCCGGTGGCAACGCCAGCGTCCGCGCCACGACCTGCTCGCGCAGATCGGCCGCGACGCGGGCGCCGAGACGTTCGGTGGCCCGCAGGGCCAGGGCGGTGCCGGCGGCGCCGGCCAGGATGGCCGACCCGGTGCCGAGGACCAGACCCGTCGGGTACCCGGCCCCGGCGCGGACCGCGTCGACCAGCCGCCCCAGCAGCAGCGGCACGGCTACGGTCAGGGCGGCGCTCGCCACGGTCCAGGCCAGGGCGGTCAGCGCGGCTCCGGGATGGGCCCGGACGAGCCTCGCCAGGGCCGCGGCGCCCTGCCGTCCGGTCGCGGTCGGCAGCGGCGTCATCGCAGCACCACCTCGGCGTACTCCGCGTTCGCGGTGAGCTGGGCGTGGGTGCCCACGGCGGGCGGCCGGTCACCGGCCAGGAACAGCACGCGATCGCAGCGGGCGAGCAGCGCCGGTGCGGTACTGAGCACCACGGTGGTTCCCCGGTCCGCGCGGCGCGCCGTGGCCAGGCCGGACGCGACGAGGTCCGCGGTCACCGCGTCGACCGCGGTGAGCGGGTCACACAGCACCAGCAGGGACGGGCGGGCGGCCAGCGCGCGGGCCAGCGCCACCCGTTGCCGCTGCCCGCCGGAGAGGTTCACCCCGCCGTCGAGCAGCGCGGTGTCCACGTCGTCCGCCTGGGCCGCGGTGAGTGCCCGCCCGATCGTCGCGGGGTCGGGGTCCCGGCCGGTGTCCAGCGCCTCCGGCAGCGTCCGGCCGAACAGGTGCACCGTGTGCGGCTCCACCAGTACGTCTCCGCCGGCCGCCGCGAGCCGGCCGGCCAGGTCGTCGTCGGCGGCCGCCCCGGTGGTGACGATGCCGAGCATCTCGCCGGGCCGCACGTCGATCTCCGGTCCCGCCTCCGGCGGCGGGGGCGCCGCGTCCGCCGGTTCGAGCAGGACCGCGATCCGGGCCGCACCGGCCCGGGAGACGGCCGCCAGCCGGATGCCGGTGGCGATGCGGCGGACCGGATCGCCGACGAACGCCGCCATCGCGACGACCGTGACGAACTCGCCCACGCTGACCCGGCCGGACCTGGACATCGCGCCCGCCGCGGCCACCGTGCCCACCAGCACCAGCCCGGTGGCCAGCAGGCCGGCGCCCTCGACCACCGCGGACGCGGTCGCGCCGCGCAGGGCCGCGTCCCGCGACGCCCGGCCGGCCCGGCGGTAGCGCCGGACCGCCTCGGGTACGCCGCCGAAGCCGCGCAGCGGCCGCAGCCCCTGGACGAGTTCCGCGGCGAGCGCCGCCGCCAGCCCGGACGTCCGTTGGCGGAACTCGATCCGGCGTTGCAGCCACGGGCTGATCCGGTCGACGGCCAGCGCGAGGGCCGGGACTCCGAGCGCGATGCCGAGGCCCAGCCACACGTCCACCCGGACCAGGACGGCGACCGTCACGAGCAGACCGGCGCAGCCCGACACCACGTTGACCACCACCCGCGCCGTCTCGGCGACGGCCTTGGCGTCGGACACCAGGACGGTGGCCAGGTCGCCCGCCCCGCGCCCGGCGCCGGCGCGCGGATCGGCGAGCAGCCGGCCGGCCACCCGGACGCGCAGGTCGTGGGCCTCCTCCGTGGCCACCGCGGTGATCTGCCAGAACGTGGTGCCGCCACCGGTCGCGAGCAGCGCGAACAGCGCCACGATGCCGGCCACGGCGACCAGGATCGCCCCCGGCGGCCCGCCGTCCACCGCGTGGTCGACGGCCAGGCCGATGGCCAGCGGGACCAGCGCCTCGCAGACCTGATGGGCGCTCGACGCCGCGCAGGCCAGGACGAGCGGACGGACCTGACGGCGGAGCATTCCGGTGCGGAGAGCGGGCATGGCCACGAAGCTAGGAAACGGCCTCCGAGCACTCCAACGGTTCGGCCGGATCCGAATCGTCGGCGAACAGCGCCACCAGCGCGGCGCCGGCGGGCGTGAGGTCGTACAGGACGTGCCGTCCGGTGCGCGAGCGCTGCACGGCACCGGTCTCGGTCAGCGAACCGAGCTGCTCGGAGACCGTGCTGGGGGAGAGGCCGAGCGCGACGGCCAGCCCGGTGGTGGTGGCCGGCCGCGCCAGCGACCGCAGCACCGCCGCCCGGCCGGGTCCGATCAGCTGAGCGAGCCGGTCCCGGGTGGTCCGGGCGGTCGCGGGCCGGCCCGCCAGGACCGCCGCGCCGCGGGCCGGGTAGGTCACCATCAGGATCTCCGGGTGGTCGGTGGAGCAGGTCAGCCGGTCCTGGGCGAGGATCAGCGGCACCAGCAGCAGGCGCTGATCGTCGGCGGGCAGCACCGACTCGTGGCGCCGCGGCAGCGACAGCACCGGCCGGTTCCACTGCGCCGTCCCACCCAGTTCGGCCAGCAGCGCCTCCGGGCCGGACGAGGCGAGCGTGCGCGCCCGCAGCAGCACCTCCTCGTCCAGCGCGGCGCGCATCACCGGCCAGTACGGCGCGATCGCCAGACTCCAGAACGCCGTCAGCGCGTCGGCGAGCCGGCCGAACGCGCGGTCCCGGTCCGCCAGGTACGGCACGAGGAAGCCGGGCAGCCCCTCCGGGTAGTGCCGGGCGAACTGCGCGGCCACGGTCGCCTCCGGGGTCCGGCGCAGCAGGTCCAGCTGCTCGGCCAGGACCGGACGGGCGGTGTGCGGGACCGGGGTGAACAGGTCGGGGGTACGCCGGGCGTGCTCGGCGCCGTACAGCTGGCCGTACACCCGCAGCGGCGCGGTCTCGGGCACCGTGCGCAGCACCTCGCGGGCCCGCTCGACCCAGTCGGTGTACGGCCACCGGGCCCGCCGCCGGTCCCGTTCCCGGTGCACCAGGTCGAGGCCCGCGACCATCTCGTTGAGCGGGCTCAGCGCGATCCGGGTGCGATCGAGCGTCGACTCACCGATTCGGATGCGGATCATCGGAACACCGTAGCCGCGGTTCTACGGGCCGTGCACCGCCGCGGCCAGGACCAGCGCCAGCACGCCCAGCATCACCTGCAGCTGGCGGTCGTGGAGGAGCAGGTGTTCCGGCTGTTCGCCGCGGCCGCGTTCGATCAGCAGGTTCAGCCGCAGCACGACCAGGATGAACGGCACGATGCTGGCCGACCGCGGGGTCAGGCCGGGGAAGTCACCGGGGGCCAGCGCCCACAGGCAGTACGTCACGATCATCGCGCTCGACGTGATGGAGCGCACCGAGGCGAGGTAGCCGACGGTGTAGACGGTCAGCGTGGGCCGGGTCCCGGTGGCCCCGGCGACGTGCAGTTCGGCCTCCCGGCGCCCGGCCACCAGCAGCAGCGACCCGAGCGAGACAACCAGCAGGTACCAGGTGCTCGGCGCGACCGCGGCGGCCGCCGCTCCGGCCACCGCCCGGACCACGTGGCAGCCGGCCACCACGGCCAGGTCGACCACCGCGACCCGGCGCAGCACGAGCGTGTACGCCGCGGTCAGCAGCAGATAGCCGACCAGCAGCGCCAGCAACCAGAGCGAACCGAGCGCGGCGGTGACCGCGAGCGCGGTCCCGGCGAGCAGCGCCGCGAGGGCGTACGCGGCGCGCGGCGGCACCCGGCCGGACGCGATCGGGCGGTGCTCCTTGGCCGGGTGCAGCCGGTCCGCGGCGGCGTCCCGGGTGTCGTTGAACAGGTAGCCGGCGCTGGCGGCGAGGCAGAACGCGGCGAAGGTGACCGCGGTGCGCCCGAGCACGGCCGGCTGGGTGAGCACGCCGGCCGCCGCGGGGGCCGTGAACACCAGCAGATTCTTCACCCACTGCCGGGGCCGGCACGCGGTGAGTACGTCGCGCGGCACCGGCCGGCCGGTGGTCCGGCCGGCCGGCGATCGGGTGATCCGCGGCGCGGTGGTCACGGCGCGCGCCCGGGCGTCCGCGCCGGCACCGGCCGCTCCGCCCCGGCTTCCGCGGGCGGCGGTTCCGCCGGTTCGGTGCGCCAGAGCGCCACCAGGGCCAGCACCGCTATCCCGATCAGCGGGTACGCGTCCCCGGCCAGATACTCCGCCACGTTCCAGTTCTGCTCGCTGCCGTCGTACCTCTGCATCAGCCACGGCGGCCCGACGTAGAACACCGCGGCGGCGAACGCCACCCCGGCGGCCAGCGGCAGCGCCCGGGTGCGCACCGCGACCATGGTGAACACCATCAACCCGGGTACCGCCCACACCCAGTGGTAGCTCCACGACGTCGGCGTCACCAGCAGCGCCAGCGTCGCGTTGACCACCACCGCCACCTCCGGGCCGAGCGCCGGTGACCGCAGCGCCCGCCGCATCGCGACCACCACGGCGGCCAGCACGGCCAGGTACAGCACCGGCATCACCACGGTCGGGACCGACACCCAGTGGAACCGGCTCACCGCACCGAGCAGCGACTGGTTCGGCGACCACCACCAGCCGACCAGATCGGTGACCCGGTCGGTGTCGTACAGGTGGCGGGTCCAGTAGTCGACCGAGTCCCGCGGCGCCACCGCCAGCGCGGCCAGCGTCGGCACCAGGAAACCGACCGCGCTCCAGATCAGCGCCCGCACGTCCTTGCGCAGCAACAGGAACAGCAGGAACACGCCGGGCAGCAGCTTCACCGCGATGGCGATGCCGAGCAGCAGCCCGCGCGGCCAGCGTGGTCGCGGGGTCAGCAGGTCGGCCAGCACCAGCGCCATCAGCACGATGTTCATCTGCCCGAAGGTGAGTTCGTCGCGCACCGGGCCGAGCAGGGTCAGCGCCGGCAGCGCCAGCGCGGTCAGCCACCGCGCGTCCACCCGCGGCAGCCGGGCCTGGATCGCGCGGGCCACCACGAACACGGCCACGGCCAGCGCGGCCAGCGACACCACCCACCAGACGGCGATCCCGAGGGTACGGGGCAGCAGCGTCACCGGCGCCAGCACCACGGCCGCGACCGGCGGGTTCATCAGCACCAGCTGCAGCGGCCCCATCGCGGTCTGCTGCTCGGGCAGTTCGTAGATGCTGCCGCCGGTCCGCCACTCGTGGGTGGCCGCCCGGTACACGTCGAAGTCGAGGGAGCCGAACGCGTCCAGCGCCACCACGACGGCGATCGCCATGATCTCCATGGCCACCGCGAGAGCGATCTTGCCGGCGGTGCTCAGACGGGTCATGGCGTCACGTCCGGCTGATCTGGTGCACGGCGCGGACCAGTTGGTCGACCTCGTCCGGCGTGGTCACGATGCTCGGGCCGATCCGGACGAAGCTCTCCTGGTACTCGCTCGCCGTGGTCTCGATCCGGAACTCCTCCTTGAGCCGGCCGACCACCTGCTCGGAGGTGTAGCCGTCGACCGCGCAGCAGGTCAGTGCGGACGACACGGCCGGGTCGGCCGGGGTCTTCACGGTGACGCCGGGAATCCGGCTCAGCCCGTACTTGAGGCGGGCCGCCTGGCTCAGCGTGCGGGCCGCCACCCGGTCCTTGCCGATGGCCTCGTGGAAGTCGAGGATGGCCGGTACCGCCCAGCGGTGCTCGAAGCTGTGGAACCCGCCGGGGCTGTTCCAGTCGCCGGGCGGGCCGGGCCACGGCTTGCCGTAGAACCAGCTGAGGATCGACGCCTCGGAGAAGCTCGGGATGATCGGGTGCACCCGGGCCCAGTTCGCGGCCGGCGCCCAGACGAAGCCGGTGCCGCGCGGCCCGAGCATCCATTTGTGCAGTCCGCTGATGAAGAAGTCGGCACCCAGCGCGGCGAGGTCGATGTCCTCCACGCCGACGCCCTGCACGCCGTCCACCGACAGCAGCACCCGGTCCGCCTCGTCGCGGGTCTCGTTGATCACCGCGAGCGCGTCCGCCATCATCCGGATGGGCAGCTTCACCCCGGTGCTGGACTGGATCCAGTCCACCGCGAGGAGCCGGGTCCGCGGCGTGACCGCCGCCCGCATCCGGTCCACCATCATCTCGGCGGTGGCGTTCTCCGGCTGGTCGAACAGCGCGAACTTGCGGACCGTGATCCCGGTGGACAGCGCCCGCACCCGCAGCGCCTCGTCCGTGCCGAAGAATCCGCGGTCCAGCGTGAGCACCTCGTCGCCGGGCGAGAGGTCCAGTCCGGTGTAGATGACGCCGAGGCCCATCGTGGTGCTGTCGGTGAGCGCGATCTCGCCGGCCGGCACGTTCAGGTATGCGCCGAGCCGCTCCCGGATGCCCTTGCTGCGGTCCATGTCGTTGCGGAACGCGCCGTACGCGTACGGGTCGACGTCCAGCCGCCGGCGATGCTCGTCGATCGACAGCCGCACCCCGGCCGGATGCGAGGCCAGCACGAACGCGGAGAACTGCAGGTAGTCGCGGGACAGCCGGAACTGGTCCCGGACCGAGCGCCAGCTGCGCGGGTTGAAGCGCCGGTGGATCTCGGCGTCGCTCGGGGCGGCGCCGGGCGCGGCGACCGCCGGTCCGCCCAGGCCCACGGCGAGGCCGGCGCCGAGGCCGCCGCCGAGCAGACCGCGCCGGCCGATCCCCCGACTCCGCCGCTCCGCAGCCCCGTTGACTGACTGTCGCATCCCTCAACCTCCCATTGTCCCGCCGCAATAGGCGGCCGGCTGTCGACGCTCTGAGGTTAGGGAAAAGCAGCCCGTACCCGGCTAGGCATTTCTTGCCGCGTTCCACAGAATGCGGCGTGACGTGCGCAAGCTGCATTTCTTGCTGATTCACCGCACCATCGGATCCTGCCCGGTATTGATGCGGCAGAATCCGTTCGGGTGTTCACCTTTCCCCGTCTGGAAATCCGAGGAGCTGACATGCACGTGTCGTTGCGGCGCCCGGCCGCCGCGCTTCTGGCCGCGCTGCTGCTGGTGCCGCCGGTGGTGCTCGGCGACCCGCCGCCGGCGTCGGCCGCACCCAGCGACGTCCCGGCGGGGTTCGCCGAGCAGGTCGTGTTCAGCGGCCTGAACCAGCCCACCAACGTGGAGTTCGCGGCGGACGGGCGGGTGTTCGTGGCGGAGAAGAGCGGCGTGGTCAAGATGTTCGACTCGCTCGACGACACCACGCCGGTGATCGTCGCGGACCTGCAGGCCCGGGTGCACAACTACTGGGACCGGGGCCTGATCGGGATGGCGCTGCACCCGGACTTCCCGGACGACCCGCGGATCTACGTGCACTACACGTACGACGCACCGATCGGCGGGACCGCGCCGACCTGGGGCACCGAGGACAGCGTCGACGACGACTGCCCGACGCCGCCCGGCCCGCTCAGCGACGGCTGCGTGGTCAGCGGCCGGCTCTCCACCCTGACGCTGGACGGCACCGGGGTCACCGAGCGCGTGATGATCAACGACTGGTGCATGCCGTTCCCCAGCCACTCGGTCGGCACCGTCGCGTTCGGCCCGGACGGCATGCTCTACGCCAGCGGCGGGGAGGGCGCGAACTTCGCCTGGACCGACTACGGGCAGGACGGGTTCCCGGACACCGACGTCACCCCGGACAACGTCTGCGGCGACCCGCCGTTCCCGGCCGGCACCGAGCTGGTCGCGCCGGACGCGGAGGGCGGCGCGCTGCGTGCGCAGGACGTGCGGACCAGCGGCGACCCGGCCGGCCTGGGCGGCACCGTCATCCGGATCGACCCGGACACCGCGGAGGCGCCGGCGGACAACCCGATGGCCGACAGCCCGGACCTGAACACCCGGCGGATCATCGCGTACGGCATGCGCAACCCGTTCCGGTTCACGTTCCGGCCGGGCACCGGCGAGCTGTGGGCCGGCGACGTGGGCTGGGACGAGTGGGAGGAGATCAACCGGATCACCCGCGACGGGGTGCCCAACTTCGGCTGGCCCTGCTACGAGGGGCTCCGCCCGATGCCGGACTACCAGGCCGCCCGGCTCACCCTCTGCGAGCGCCTCTACGACGGCTCCGAACCGGTCACCGAGCCGTACTACACGTACAACCACCGGCAGCCGCTGACCCCGGGGGAGCCGTGCACCCAGGGCAGCTCGTCGATCGCGAACCTGATGTTCTACCCCGGCGGCGCGTTCCCCGACGCCTACGACGACGCGCTGTTCTTCTCCGACCACAACCGCAAATGCATCTGGGTGATGCGGGCGGGCGCCGACGGCCTGCCCGACCCGGACACGGTCGAGGTGTTCGCGCACGGCGACTTCCTCTTCACCGAGCTGCAACTCGGCCCGGACGGCGACATGTACGGGGTCGACCTGATCGGCGGCCGGGTGCTGCGGTACGTGTACGACGCGGACAACCACCCGCCGGTGGCCGCGTTCACCGCCACCCCCCGGTACGGCACCGCCCCGCTCACCGTCACGCTCGACGCCGGCTCGTCCACCGACCCGGACGGCGACCCGCTGTCCTACGCCTGGGACCTCGACGGCGACGGCGCGCACGACGACGGCACCGGCGTCACGGTCACCCACACCTACCCGGCGGACGGCACGGTGACGCCCGGCCTGCGGGTCGACGACGGCAACGGCGGCACCGACACCGCGACCACCGAGGTCCAGGTCGGCAACACCCCGCCGGCGGTCACCATGGCCGCGCCGGTGGCGGGCCGCACCTGGGCGGTCGGCGAGACGGTGGAGTACGCCGGGCAGGCCACCGACGCCGAGGACGGCGCGCTGCCGGAGTCCGCGTACCGCTGGTCCCTGCTCGTCCAGCACTGCCCGCAGGACTGCCACGCGCACGAGATCACCCGGCGCACCGGCCGGACCGGCAGCTTCGTGGCGCCCGACCACGAGTATCCGTCGCATCTGGAACTGCGGCTGACCGTCACCGACTCGGCCGGACTGGCCACCACGGTGAGCCGGCGCCTGGACCCGCGGACCGTGGACCTCACGCTGGCCAGCGATCCGCCGGGACTGGTGCTGTCGGCGTTCTTCGAGTGGCTGCCGGCACCGTTCACCCGCACCGTGATCGTCGGGTCCAGCCTGTCGATCACCGCGATCACCCCGCAGGAGTCCGGCGACCGGGTGTACGAGTTCGCCTCCTGGTCGGACGGCGGCGCCGCGGTGCACAACATCAAGGCCCCGGCCGCGCCGACCACGTACACCGCGACGTTCCGGGAGAAGACCAACCTGGCCGAGCAGCGCCGTACCCGCGCGTCCAGCTCGCAGGCGCCGTCGGCCGGGCCGCGCCGGGCCACCGACGGACGCACCGACACCGCCTGGATCAGCGGGCCCGGCGCCCGGCAGTCGATCACCGTGGACCTCGGCCGGTCCCGCGACGTCGGGCGGGCGCTGCTGCGCTGGGGGGACCGGCCGGCGGACCGGTACACCGTGCAGACCTCGCCGGACGGACGCACCTGGACCCCGGCGTACACGGTGAGCGCCGGCGACGGCGGCGTCGACCAGAACGTGGTCCCTCCGGCGGCGGCCCGTTACGTCCGGATCGCGATCACCGGCGGACCCCGGGCCGGAGGCCGCTACGTCCTCGCGGAACTGGAGGTCTACGACGGCTGAGTCCGGCCGCCGGCCGATCCGGGACCCGCGACGAGGAGAGGTGGAGCGTGCGGTTCGTACACCCCGACGGAACCGTCGTCCATCTCTCCTACAGCGCCAACGTGCACGCGGCGGCGGGCCTGGACGCGCTGCTGGCGGACCTGTCCCGCTACGCCGAACCGGTGCGCCACCGGCTCGGCGCGGACCGGCTCGGCCTCGGCGTCTGGTTCGCCCCGACGGTGGCGGCCGCCCTGCTGGAGGAGCCCCGGCGGCTCCACCGGCTCCGCGCCGAGCTGCAGCGGCGCGGCCTCGAGGTGGTCACGCTGCACGGCACGCCGTACGCCGAGGAGCCGGTGCCGGCCGCCAAACGGGAGGTGTACGCGGTCGACTGGTCGCGTCCGGAGCGGCTGGCGTACACCCTCGACCTGGTCCGTTGCCTGGCCCGGCTGCTTCCGGACGACGCCCGGCGGGGCAGCGTGTCGACGCTGCCGATCGCCTGGCGCCGGCCCTGGTTCCCGGAGCAGGAACTGGCCGCCGCCCGGCACCTCGCGGCGCTGCCGGTGGGCCTGCGCCGGCTGGCCGAGGACGAGGGCCGCCCGGTCCGGGTGGGGTTCGAACCGGCCGCCGGGTGCGTGGTGGAGAACGCCGAGGACGCGGCCCGGCTGCTCGACGCGGTGGACCGGGAGTGGGTCGGCGTCTGCCTGGACGCCTGCCACCAGGCGCTCACCTTCGCCGACGTCGGCCCGGCCGTGGCCCGGCTGGCCGGCAGCAACCTGTCCGTGGTCAAGGCGCAGATCTCCGCGGCCCTGACGGTCGCCGAACCGTCCGCCGAGACGGTCCGGCCGGTGCTGCGCGAACTGGTCGGCTCCCGGTTCCCGCGGCAGGTGCGGGAGCGGTCGGTGCGCGGGGTACGCGGGGTCGACGACCTGGAGGAGGCGCTGGACGGCCGGCTGCGGCTGCCCGGCCGCAGCGCCTGGCGCATCCACTACCACCTGCCGGTGCACCGGCCGCCGGAGGAGCCGTTCGGGTCCACCGACGAGGTGGTGTCCGACCTGCTGCGGGAGCTGTTCGGCGGGGCGCGGGCGGTCACCGACCACCTGGAGATCGAGACGTACACCTGGCGGCTGCGGCGGGGCGCCGCCCGGCCGGCGCCGCTGGTCGAGAACCTGGCCGCGGAGATCGACTGGACCCGGCGCCGGCTGACCGCACTGGGTCTCGCCGAGCGGGCCGGCTGAACCACCCGTCGGGGTCGCGCCGTGCCTCACTCTGTCGCCGCGGATGGCGTACAAAGGACACTGGGAGGTCGACGTGAAATACGCACTGCTGATCTATCAGAACGAGAAGGACTGGGCCGAGGCCGACTCCGAGCAGCGGGCGCGGGCCTACGAGGCGCACGGCCGCTTCTCCGACCTGCTGCGCGAGCGCGGCGCCGACCGCGGCGGGGAGGAACTCGCGCTCTCCGAGATGTCCACCACGGTACGCATCGAGCACGGCACCGCGGTGGTCACCGACGGCCCGTACGCGGAGACCGCGGAGCAGCTCGGCGGCTTCTACCTGGTCGACGGCCGGGACCTGGACGAGGCGCTGGAATTCGCCCGGGAGCTGGCCGCGATGGGCGACGTGATCGAGGTCCGCCCGGTCGTGGACCACAGCGCGGACGAGCCGGGCGGGGACGCGCACTGATCGGCACCGGCCCGGTCGAGCAGGCGTACCGCGAGTACTGGGGCCGCCTGCTCGCCCTGCTCGTGGGTGAGCTGCGCAGCGTGGACCTGGCCGAGGACGCGGTGCAGGACGCGTTCGCCGACGCGGCCCGGCAGTGGCCCGCCGACGGCGCCCCGGACCGGCCGATGGCCTGGCTGGTGTCGGTGGCCCGGCGCCGCGCGGTGGACCGGCAGCGCCGCGAGGCCACGCTCACCCGCTATCTGCCCCTGCTGCTGATGGACGAGTCGGTGGCGGGGCCGGATCTCGAGGACGAGGACGTGATCGGTGACGACCGGCTCCGGCTCATCTTCACCTGCTGCCACCCGGCCCTGGCGGTCGAGGCGCAGGTGGCGCTCACCCTGCGGTTCGTGGCCGGGCTCAGCACCGGCGAGATCGCCCGGCTGTTCCTGGTGTCCCAGGCGACCATGGCGGCCCGGCTGACCCGGGCCAAACGCAAGATCGCCGGCGCCGGCATCCCGTTCCGGGTGCCCGCCGACGCCGAGCTGCCGGCGCGCCTGCACGCCGTACTCGTGGTGGTCTATCTGATCTTCACCGAGGGCTACCGCGCCACCGCCGGTGCGCACCTGATCCGCGAGGACCTGGCGGTCGAGGCGATCCGGCTGGGCCGGCTGCTGCACCGCCTGGCCGGCCCCGACCCGGAACTTACCGGCCTGCTGGCGCTGATGATCCTGCAGCACGCCCGGCGGCGGGCCCGGGTGGCTGGCGGCACCCTGGTGCGGCTCGGCGACCAGGACCGGGCACGGTGGATGCGGGACGAGATCGACGAGGGCCTGGCACTGCTGGCGAGCACCGCCGGCGGCCCGCCCGGCCCGTACCGTCTGCAGGCGCTGATCGCCGCCGAACACGCCCGTGCCGCGCGGGCCGCGGACACCGACTGGCCGGCCATCGCGGAGCTGTACGACCGGCTGGAGCGGCTGACCGGCTCGCCGGTGGTACGCCTGAACCGGGCCGTGGCGGTGGCCGAGGCGAGCGGTCCGGCGGACGCCCTGGACCTGCTCACCGGTCTCGAGGAGCGGCTGCCCGGCCACCACCAGCTGCCCGCCACCCGGGCCGAGCTGCTGCGCCGGCTGGGCCGGTCCACCGCGGCGGTCGCCGAGTACGACCGGGCGATCGCGCTGGTCGGCACGGACGTGGAGCGGGCGTTCCTGACCGCCCGCCGCGGTGAGGTGGCGGCCGGCAGCTGACCCCGACGCCGGTCCGCGCTGGTCCGACCGGCGGCCGCGGGCGGTGCACGGTGCAAACCGCAACTTCCCACCCGCTGTCTGCCGCCTAGTGCGTTGGCCGCGAACGTTCACCGGGTCTGACCCGTCAGGCTGCCTTGGTCCGGGGTCGCCCCCAGCGTTGCTGGCGTTCGCTGCGGACTCGGGCTCGTTCGCGGCGTTGCGCGGCCAGCACG
>NZ_JAIWNC010000044.1 GCF_020216025.1 Jidongwangia harbinensis
CAACCACCGCCGACGCCACTCAGCACTGGGCTACCGCAGCCCCGCCGACTACGAACGAACCCTGGAAACCGTTACGCTGCAGCAGAGCGCGGCATAACCCGGTGTCCACATCCCGGGGGGAAGCTCAATGCTGCCCCCGAGCAGCTTCTGGCCGCTCCAGCCGTCCGCCGGGCTCCAGTAGTTCTCGGCCAGCTGCCCGCCCGCGTTGTAATGCACCTGCACGTTCTGGTTGTGCGGGTTGACGAAGACCGTCGGGCTGCCGCTGACCGTCCCGCCCAGGTGATGTTCGCCGGACCACGTCCCGGTGGACGGGGTCCAGTAGTTCTCCGCGAGCTGCCCGTTCGCGTTGTAGTGGACCTGGACGTTCTGGTTGGTCGGGTTGACGACCGCGTACGGGTGGCCGGTGATGCCGCCGCCCAGCGGGTTCAGCCCCGACCAGCCGTCGGTCGGGCTCCAGTAGATCTCGGCCAGCTGCCCGCCGGAGTTCACGTACACCTGGATGTTGCCGTTCGCCGGATTGCGGATCACCGACGGCGCGCCGGTGATCGCGATGCCCAGGTCGTGGCGGACCCAGCCGTCGGTCGCGTTCCAGTACGTCTCGATCAGCCGGCCGTTGGCGTTGTGATAGACCTGCACGTTGCCGTTGGCCGGGTTGATCACCGCCGACGACTGGCTCACCGCGGTGTCGCCGGCCACCGGGGGCTGCCCTCCGGGATACCAGTGACCGGGGCGGTCCGGGGTGGTGAACCAGGTGGTCTGCTGGCGCGCGCCGGCCCAGGAGAACGCGAAGTGCACATGGTTGGTGTGGCAGCCGCCCGGCGATCCGTCACACGGATAGTCGTTCCACCGCTTCGCCGAGCTGGTCCACAGGCTGATCGACTTCCGGTTCCAGATGATGTTCCCGATGCCGAGGCGCCGGGCCATCGCGTGCGGGTTGCCGGCCGCGTCCGTGGCGAGCAGCCAGTCGAGCACCGTCTGGACCGTGGCCGCCTGGTTCGGATCGCCGGCCTGGCGCATCCAGTCCCAGGCCCGGCCCTCGCCGTGCTCGTATCCGGAGCAGGCGAAGATGCCGCCGTTCGTGCCGCCGATCCGACTCATGATCATGTCGCGGAACTCCCGTACCCCGGGCTGTTCCACCCGGGACAGACAGCCCGGATCCACGTACTGCTGGTACGGATCGACCGCCGGTTCCGCGTACGCCGGTGTGCCGACCGCCAGGGCCGCGAGCAGTGCCGTGAGGAACACGGCCATTCGTCTTTTCATGATGAACCCCCGTCGATGCGTCGGAGGTTCTGTCTACCGGCCGATGGGTTGTCTTGCTTCCGCTCGACCGGTTCAGACAACTGTTCAGACAGCGCCGGACAACGCGCTCCCGGTGAGGTGCGCGCGCAGGAAGTCCAGCGCCCGGGCCTCGTCCAGCACGGCGCCGCCCTCGTGGCCGTTGTACTCCCAGACCACGATCTCGCGCGGTCCGGCGTACGCCTGGAAGGCGGCGTACACGGTGGACGGCGGGCAGGTGGGGTCCATCAGCGCCACCGAGAACAGCGCCGGCGCGCCGGCCCGCCGCGCCAGGTTGACGCCGTCGAAGTACGCGAGCGTGCGGTGCACCTGCGCCACGCTGCCGCGGTGGATCTTCAGGTAGTCGGCGATCTCGCGGTACGGGTACGAGTCGGTGATCCGGGTGGCACGCGGGAAGTCGCACAGGAACGGTACGAACGCCACGGCCGCCGCCAGGTCCGTCCGCAGTCCCGCGACCGCCAGCGCCAGACCGCCGCCCTGGCTGCCGCCGAGCACCGCGATCCGGGCCGGATCGACCTGGGGCAGCGACCGGGCCGCGTCCACCGCGCGCACCGCGTCGGTGTAGAGCCGGCGGTAGTAGTAACTCGCCGGATCGAGAATGCCCCGGGTCATCACGCCGGGCACCTGCGGCCCGGCCGGCGCCGGGTCCGCGGTGTCCCCGGTGCTCCAGCTGGCGCCCTGGCCGCGGGTGTCCATGTGCAGGTGGGCGAAGCCGGCCGAGGCCCAGAGCAGGTTCTCCAGGGTGTGTCCGCGGCCGCCGCCGTAGCCCACGTACTGCACCACGGTGGGCAGCGGGCCGGTCCGCCCGGCCGGTACCCGCAGCCAGGCGCGCACGTCCTGGCCGGCGTAGCCGCGGAACGTCACGTCGTACGTCGTGATGGTGGTCAGCCCGGTGGCCACCTCGCTCAGCCGTACGTCGATGTCATGCCCGGCGGCCTCGGCCAGCGTGCCGGCCCAGAAGTCGTCGAAGTCCGCCGGTACGGTCTGGGCGCTGCGGTAGGCGAGCAGCTCGGGGCCGGAGAGGTCGGTCAGCACAGGGGGTCCTTTCCCGGGGCACGGTGCACCCCATCATGATCCCTGGTCAGAATCCGATCGGCAGCCCGGCGTAGTTCTCCGCCAGACCGGTCGCTCCGGCCTCGCTGGACGTCACCCACCGCAGCTGGGACAGCTGGAGCTGGGCGTCGAAGTCGTCGCCGCTCGCGTGCAGCATCGTGGTCATCCACCAGGAGAAGTGGGTGCACCGCCAGACCCGGCGCAGCGCGTCCGCGGAGTACCGGTCGGCCAGGGTGGCGTCCTTCTCGCGCAGCAGCGCGATCAGCGCCGGGGCGAGCAGCCCCACGTCGGCGACCGCCAGGTTCAGCCCCTTGGCGCCGGTCGGCGGCACGATGTGCGCGGCGTCGCCGGCCAGGAACAGACGGCCGTGCCGCATCGGGGTCTGCACGAAGCTGCGCATCGGCAGCACGCTCTTGTCGGTCACCGGGCCCGGGGTCAGGGTCCAGCCGTCCTGCCCGTGGCCGAGCCGCACGGCCAGCTCGTCCCAGACCCGGTCGTCGGGCCAGTCGGCCAGGTCGGTGCCGTTCGGGACCTGCAGGTAGAGGCGGCTGACGGTGGGCGACCGGAGCGAGTGCAGGGCGAAACCCCGCGGATGCCATGCGTAGATCAACTCGTCGGTCGAGGGCGCCACGTCGGCGAGGATGCCGAGCCACGAGTACGGGTAGGTCTTCTCCCAGGTGCGCCGGACGCCGTCCGGGATCGCGTGGCGGCTCGGCCCGAACGACCCGTCGCAGCCGACCACCACGTCCGCGTTCAGCCGGCGGGCCACCCCGTCGGCGTCCCGGAAGGTGACGTACGGCCGCTCGGTGTCCACGTCGTGCAGCGTGGTGTCGGTGATCTCGTAGATCGCCTCGTGACCGGCCGCCACCAGGTCCTTCTGCACCTCGGTCTGGCCGTACACCCAGACGCTGCGGCCGGTCAGGTCGACGAAGTCGAGGTGGTGCCGCTCCCCCGGCCACTGCAGGTAGATGCCGCGGTGCTCGAAGCCCTCCGCACGCAGCCGGTCGCCGAGACCCACCGAGTCCAGCAGCTCGACGGTGGAGTGTTCCAGGATGCCGGCCCGGATCCGGGACGCGACGTACTCCTGCGACCGGGTCTCCAGCACCACCGCCTCCACCCCGCCGCGCCACAGCAGATGGGCGAGCAGCAGGCCGGCCGGGCCCGCGCCGATGATGGCGACCTGGGTTCGCATCCGGTCAGCCAACGGCCCGGCCGCCGCCGGAGCAAGGCGGCCGTTCCGCTGGGCGGAAGATCAGGCCGCCAGGGTACGCCCGATGCCGCGCGCCGCCACCTGCAGCGCGGACACCAGGCGGGTCCGGTCCCGGCGCAGCCCGGCCACCACGAAACCGAGCGCGGCGACCACCGCACCGCCGCGGTCCCGCACCGGCACCGCCACCGAGCAGGCGCCCAGGCTCATCTCCTCGCTGGTGGTCGCGTACCCGTCGCTGTGCACCCGGCGCAACTGGTCGAGCAGGCGGCCGGGCTGCGTCACGGTGTACGGCGTGATCCGCTCCAGCCGGCCCAGCACCGCGGACCGCACCTGCTCCGGCGCGTACGCCAGCAGCACCTTGCCGACGCCGGTGGCGTGCATCGGCAACCGGGAGCCCACCTGGCTGACCACCGGCACCGACGCGTGCCCGGACACCCGTTCCACGTACAGCGCCGTGGTGCCGTCCCGGACCGCCAGGTGCACCGTCTCCAGCGTGGCGCCGTACAGGTCGTGCAGGAACGGCGACGCGGCATGGCGCAGCCCGGTCTCCACCGGCGCCAGCAGACCGAGGTCCCACATCCGCCGGCCCACCACGTAGCCGCCGGACGGTTGCCGGGCCAGGGCGCCGTGCCGGACCAGCTCGCCGACCAGCCGGTGCGCGGTGGCCAGCGGCAGCCCGGCCCGCCCGGCCAGCGCGGTCAGCGTCAGGCACCGATGGTCCTCGTCGAACGCCGCGAACAGGTCCAGGACCCGGGAGGTGACACTGACCTGCGGCCGTGAACTGTTCCCTGCCACCGGAGTCCTTTCGCTGAACGGAAGTCGAGTGTCGCTCGCATCCGGCCCGCTGCCTAGCCTGGCGGGGTGATGGAGAAGCAGGCGGCGATCAGCGCGGAGATCGCGACCATCGAGGCGGCGGACGCCGGCACCGGCACCGCGCAGCCGCGACTGGACTACCCCCCGTACCGCAGCACCCTGCTCCGGCACCCCACCAAGGACCCGCACCACGCCGACCCGGAGACCATCGAACGCTGGGCGCCGTGCTTCGGTCACCAGGACGTCGGCGAGCTCGAGGCGGACCTCACCGTCCAGCACGCCGGGGTGCCGATCGGCGAGCGGATGGTGGTGACCGGCCGGGTGACCGACGGCGACGGCCGGCCGGTGGCGCACCAGCTGGTGGAGATCTGGCAGGCGAACGCGAGCGGCCGGTACCTGCACAAGCGCGACCAGCATCCGGCGCCGCTGGACCCGAACTTCACCGGGGTGGGCCGGTGCCTGACCGACGCGGACGGCACCTACCGCTTCGTCACGGTCAAGCCGGGCCCGTACCCCTGGCGCAACCACCTCAACGCCTGGCGGCCGGCGCACATCCACTTCTCGGTGTTCGGCACCGCGTTCACCCAGCGGCTGATCACCCAGATGTACTTTCCCGGCGACCCGCTGTTCGCCCTGGACCCGATCTACCAGTCGATCACCGATCCGCGGGCCCGGGAACGGCTGGTGGCGGCGTACGACCACGACGTGACCTCGCCGGAGTGGAGCACCGGCTACCGTTGGGACATCGTGCTGACCGGCAGCCACCAGACCCCGCTGGAGCAACCGTGACCACGCCGGGACAGACCGTCGGGCCGTTCTTCCACTACGCGCTGCCGTACCCGCGCGGTGCGGAACTGGTGCCGCCCGGCTCGCCGGGCGCGATCCGGCTGCACGGGCACGTCGTCGACGGCAACGGCGACCCGGTCCCGGACGCGCTGCTGGAGCTGTGGCAGGCGGACCCGGACGGACGGGTGGTCCGGGCCGGCGGGTCGTTGCGGCGCGACGGCTGGACGTTCACCGGCTGGGGCCGGGCCGCCACCGACGCCGCCGGGCACTACTCGTTCGCCACGCTGCCGCCCGGGCCGACCGAGCCGGGACGCGCGCCGTTCTTCGCGCTGACCGTGTTCGCCCGCGGGCTGACCGACCGGCTCTGCACCCGGGCCTACCTGCCCGGCGACCCGGCCGCGCTGGCCGCCGATCCGCTGCTGTCCGGCCTGCCGGCGGAGCGCCGGGCCACCCTGATCGCCACCCCGGACGACCGGGGGCTGGTGTTCGACGTCCGGTTGCAGGGCGCACGGGAGACGGTGTTCCTGAGCTTCCCCGGCCGTCGATGAGCGATCTGCTCTGGCCGGGTGACGACCGCTGCGGCGACCTGTTCTCCGACCCGGCGGTGCTGGCCGCCATGGTGCGGGTCGAGGCGGCCTGGCTGCGGGCGCTGGACGGGCCCGGTGACGACCTGGAGAAGCTGCTGCACGCGGGCGACGCCGCCCGGATCGCGGCCGCCGCCGAGTCCGGCGGCAACCCGGTGATCCCGCTGGTGGGCCTGCTGCGGGACCGGCTTGCCGAGCGCCATCCGGCCGCCGCCGACCGGCTGCACCGGGGCCTGACCAGCCAGGACGTGCTGGACACCGCGCTCGCGCTGTGCCTGGCGGACACCGTGGCGCACCTGCGCCCGCTGTTCGCGCGGCAGATCTCCGCACTCGCCGGGCTCGCCGCCACGCACCGCGGCACGGCGCTGGCCGGCCGCACCCTGACCCAGCACGCGGTGCCGATCCCGTTCGGGCTCAAGGTGGCCGGCTGGCTGGGCGGCGTGCTGGACGCCCGGGACCAGGTGCGGGCCGCGGCGGCGCTGCCGGTACAGCTCGGCGGCGCGGCCGGCAGCCTGGCCGCGCCGGTCGCGGTGACCGGCTCGCCGCGGGCCACGCTCGACCTGGTCGCGGCGGTCGCGGCCGACCTCGGGCTGGCCGCCGGCCCGCCGTGGCACACCCGCCGGGCGCCGTTCACCCGGATCGCGGACGCGTTCGTCGCCTGCACCGACGCCTGGGGGCGCCTCGCCAACGACGTGCTGGTCGGCGCGCGGCCGGAGATCGGCGAGCTGGCCGAGGCGGCCGGCGGCGGTTCCTCGACCATGCCGCAGAAACGCAACCCGGTGCTGTCCGTGCTGATCCGCCGGGCCGCACTGGCCGGGCCGCCGCTCGCCGCGACGCTGCACGCGGCGGCCGCCGCCGCGGTCGACGAGCGGCCGGACGGCGCCTGGCACGTCGAGTGGGCCACGCTGCGCACGCTGGCCCGGCGCACGGTGACCGCGGCCGCCCAGACCGCCGACCTGCTGACCGGCCTGCGGGTGGACCCGGACCGGATGGCCGCCACGCTGGCGTCGGCCAGGCCCGGCATCGACGCCGAACAGCGGCGGATCACCGGCGGCACGGGTACGCCGTACCGGGGCGCGGCCGACGAGATCATCGACGCCGTGCTGCAGCGCGCCGGGGAGCCGTGGTGACCGCTCCCGCCCTCACCGCCGTCACGCTGGCGGACGCACCCGGCCGCCCGCTGCTGGTCGTCGGCCCGTCCCTGGGCACGTCGGCGGAGACGCTCTGGGGCCGCTGCGCCGCCGAACTCTCCGGCCGCTTCCACGTGGTCGGCTGGGACCTGCCCGGCCACGGGCGCACCCCGGCGGCGGCCGAACCGTTCACCGTCGCGGACCTGGCCGCCGCGGTGGCGCGGCTGGTGGACCGGCCCCGCTTCGCCTACGCCGGGGTGTCCGTCGGCGGCGCGGTCGGCCTGCGGTTGCTGCTGGACGCGCCGGAGCGGGTGGAGTCCGCGGTGCTGCTCTGCGCCGGCGCCCGGATCGGCGAGCCGGCGTTCTGGCGGGTCCGCGCCGCGGAGGTCCGCCGGCACGGCACGTCGATGCTGCGCGAGGGCTCGGTGCAGCGCTGGTTCGCCGCGGGCTTCGCCGACCGCGAGCCGGCCACCGCGGACGCGCTGCTGGGTGTGCTGGCCGCCGCCGACCCCGAGGGGTACGCCGCGGTGTGCGAGGCGCTCGCCGGTTTCGACGTCCGCGACCGGCTCGGCGACATCACCGCACCGGTGCTTGCCGTGGCCGGTGCCGAGGACGTCGTCACGCCGCCGGAGTCGGCGGCCGGCCTCGCCCGCGGCGTCCGCAACGGCCGGCAGGTCACGCTGGACGGGGTGGCACACCAGGCCCCGGCGGAGTCCCCGGCCCGGGTCGCCGCGCTGATCCGCGAGCACCTGGAGTCGCCCGGCATGTCCACCCGGCGGGCGGTGCTCGGCGACGCGCACGTGGACCGCGCGGTCGCCGGCACCACCGCGTTCACCGCCGACTTCCAGGACCTGATCACCCGGTACGCCTGGGGCGAGATCTGGACCCGCCCCGGGCTGGACCGGCGCAGCCGCTCACTGATCACGCTGACCGCGCTGGTGGCCCTCGGGCACACCGAGGAGTTCGCCATGCACGTCCGGGCCGCCCGCACCAACGGGCTCACCGCGGACGAGATCTCCGAGCTGCTGCTGCAGACCGCGATCTACTGTGGCGTACCCGCCGCGAACACCGCCTTCCGGATCGCCCAGCGCGTCCTGGCCGACCTCGACGAGGAGACTCCGTGAGCCGATCGTTCCTGTACGCCGCCGCCCGGACCCCGTTCGGCCGGTTCGGCGGCGCGCTCGCCGAGGTGCGCCCGGACGACCTGTCCGCGATCGCCGTCACCGGGCTGCTCGCCCGTACCCCGGCACTGGACCCGGCCCGGATCTCCGACCTGGTGTGGGGCAACGCGAACGGCGCCGGCGAGGAGAACCGCAACGTGGGCCGGATGGCGGTGCTGCTCGCCGGCCTGCCCACGTCCGTGCCGGCCACCACCGTGAACCGGCTCTGCGGATCCAGCCTGGACGCCGCGATCATCGCGTCCCGGGCGGTGGACACCGGCGACGCCGACATCGTGGTGGCCGGCGGCGCGGAGTCGATGACCCGGGCACCGTGGGTGCTGCCCAAGCCGTCCCGCGGTTACCCGGCGGGACACCTCGCCGCGGTCTCCACCACGCTGGGTTGGCGGCTGGTCAACGACCGGATGCCGGCCGAGTGGACGGTGTCGCTGGGCGAGTGCAACGAGCAACTGCGGGAGAAGTACGGCATCTCCCGGGACCGCCAGGACGAGTTCGCGCTCCGCTCGCACCGCCTGGCCGCGGCGGCCTGGGCGGACGGCTTCTACGACCCGCTGACCGTCGCGGTGCCCGGCACCGACCTGACCCGGGACGAGAGCATCCGTGCGGACACCACGCCGGAGAAGCTGGCCGGGCTGAAGCCGTCGTTCCGGGCCGACGGGACCATCACGGCGGGCAACGCGTCGCCGCTGAACGACGGCGCCGCGGCCGTCCTGATCGGTTCCGAGGCGGCGGCTGCGGCGATCGGCACCGCGCCGCTGGCCCGGATCGCCGGACGTGCCGCGTACGCCGTGGATCCGGTGTTGTTCGGTTTCGCGCCGGTGGAGGCCGCCGAGGCCGCGCTGCGCCGGGCCGGCATCGGCTGGTCCGACGTCGGCGCGGTCGAGCTGAACGAGGCGTTCGCGGTGCAGTCGCTGGCCTGCGTCGACGCCTGGGGCGTGGACCCGGACCTGGTGAACACCAGCGGCGGCGCCATCGCCATCGGCCACCCGCTCGGCGCGTCCGGTGCGCGCATCCTCGGCACCCTGGCGCACGTGTTGCGGGAACGCCGGGAGCGCTGGGGCGTCGCGGCCATCTGCATCGGCGTGGGGCAGGCGCTGGCCGTGGTCCTCGAGAACGTGGCGGGCTGATGGGCAAGGTGATGCCCGGCCCGGCCGAGGCGGTCACCGGCGTCGGCGACGGGGCCACCGTGCTGATCGGCGGCTTCGGCCTGGCCGGCATGCCGGTGCACCTGGTCGACGCGCTGATCGGCCTCGGCGTGGGCGACCTGACCGTGGTGAGCAACAACGCCGGCAACGGCGACACCGGCCTGGCCGCCCTGCTGGCCGCGGGCCGGGTCCGCAAGGTGATCTGCTCGTTCCCGCGGCAGGCCGACTCGTACGTCTTCGACCGCCTGTACCGGGCCGGCAAGATCGAACTGGAGGTCGTCCCGCAGGGCAATCTGGCCGAGCGGATGCGCGCGGCCGGCGCCGGGATCGGCGCCTTCTACTGCCCGACCGGCGTCGGGACCCCGCTTGCCGACGGCAAGGAGACCCGGACCATCGACGGCCGGGAGTACGTGCTGGAGTACCCGATCCACGGCGACGTGGCGCTGATCGGGGCGCACGCCGGCGACCCCCTCGGCAACCTGGTCTACCGCAAGACGGCCCGCAACTTCGGGCCGGTGATGGCGACCGCGGCCACGGTCACCGTCGCGCAGGTGACGCACCTGGTGGCGGTCGGGCAGCTCGACCCGGAGGCCGTGGTGACCCCCGGGATCTACGTCGACCGTCTGGTGGAGGTGGGCCGGTGACCGGCACGGTGGAGCACCCGGACCGGCCGCCGCTGGACCGCGACGAGATGGCCCGGGTGGTGGCCCGCGACATCCCGGACGGCGCGTACGTGAACCTCGGCATCGGCCAGCCCACCGCGGTCGCCGACCATCTCGACCCGGCCCGCGGCATCATCCTGCACACCGAGAACGGGATGCTCGGGATGGGCCCGCCGGCGGTCGGCGACGACGTCGACCCGGACCTGACGAACGCCGGCAAGCAGCCGGTCACCGAGCTGCCCGGGGCGGCGTACTTCCACCACGCCGACTCGTTCGCGATGATGCGCGGCGGTCACCTCGACGTCTGCATCATGGGCGCGTTCCAGGTGTCCGAGCGCGGCGACCTGGCGAACTGGCACACCGGCGCGCCGGACGCGATCCCGGCGGTGGGCGGCGCCATGGACCTGGCCATCGGCGCCAAGGAGGTCTTCGTGATGATGGCGCTGTTCGCCCGGGACGGCACGCCGAAGCTGGTGCCGCGGTGCACGTACCCGCTCACCGGCCTGGCGTGCGTGAGCCGCGTCTACACCGAGCTGGCCACGTTCCGGGTGGGCCCGGACGGGGTCCGGGTGGTGGAGACGTTCGGGACCACGGTGGCCGAACTGGCGCGGCGGGTGCCGGTCATCCATCGATTAGCATGATTGGATGACGCTGGTCCCCCGTACCGCACGCCTGGGCGCCGCACTGCTCGCCGCCGCCCTGGCCACCACCGCCGCACCGCCGCCGGCCCAGGCCGCACCGGGCGTACCCGTCATCGCGCACACCGCCGGACGGGTCCAGTTCGACGGCACGTCCACCGCCCGGTACAGCTGGCCCGGCGTCTACTTCGAGGGCGTGTTCCACGGCACCGGCGTCGGGATCGTGCTGAACGACGCCGCCGCCGACTACGACGTGCAGATCGACGGCGTCACCGTGGCCACTCTGGTGGCTCCCGGCCGGATCACCCACCGGGTCGGCGGCCTGGCCGACGGCGTACACCGGGTGCGGCTGGTGAAGCGCTCGGAAAGCCCCTGGGCGACCAGCGAGTTCGGCGGCTTCGTCGCGGAGCCCGGCGGCGCGGTCCCGCCCCGGCCGGCCCGGCGCACCCGGCAGATCGAGTTCATCGGCGACTCCTACACCGCCGGGTACGGCAACCTCTCCGCCACCCGGGACTGCACCGGCGACGAGGTGCACCGCACCACCAACGCCGACCTGAGCTTCGGCGCCCTCACCGCGCGCCGGCTGAGCGCCGACTACCAGATCAACGCGTTCTCCGGCCGCGGCATGGTGCGCAACTACAACGGCGGCGAGCCCGGCACCGACTACCGCACGTACTACGACCGCGCGCTCCTCGCCGTCGACGGCGACGTCTGGCGCCGGCCGGCCCACTGGCGCCCCCAACTGGTCGTGATCGGGCTCGGCATCAACGACTTCTCCACCCCGGTGCGCGAGGGCGAACCCTGGACACCGGAGTCGCTGCGGGCGGCGTACCGGACCGCGTACCACGGCTTCCTCGACAAGCTCCGCACCCGGTACGGCCCGCTGACCACGATCGTGGTCAGCGCGACGGCCGTGTCCGGCAGCACCGCGCTCGCCGAGACGACCGAGCAGATCGTCCGGGAGCGCAACGCCGCCGGCGACGACCGGGTCCGTTACTGGTACTACGACAGCGCCGGACTCGACTACGCCGGCTGCCACTGGCACCCGTCCCGGCAGGACCACGAGATCATCGCCGGCCGGCTCGGCGACCTCGTCGCCACCCTGCCGCTGGACTGGTGACGGCGCCCTCCGGGGCTAGACCACGACGACCCGGGGCAGCGGAAACCCGTTGAACTGGGAAGCATAGGCGGCGGTATAGGCGCCAGTCGATCCGACGCTCAGCACGTCGCCCTCCCGCAGTCCTTCGGACAATGGCACGTCCCGGGCGAAAGTATCCTGGCTGTCGCACGTCGGCCCGGTCACCTGGAAGGCGCGGCGGCGTTCGTCGGCACGCGAGTCGCGGACCGGGTAGCGCAGATTCCCGCCGGTTTCCAGCACCTCCATCATCCCGTTGAACACGCCAAGATCGGTGTGCGCGAACCAGCCGTTCGGCCGCCGCGCCACACCGATGACCGTGCATCGGAACGTGCCCGCCTCGGCTACCAGACAACGGCCCGGTTCGGCGTACACCTCGACCGGATACGGAAGCTCGGCGACCCTTTTCGAGACGACGTCACCGAATAGCGCGAGGGACGGCACCGGTTCGTCGTACACGGCCGGGAAGCCGCCGCCGATGTCCACCATTTCCAGCCGGATACCGTCCCGCTGCAATCCGGCGAGCAGCGTCGCGACATCCGCCAGCGGCCCTTCCAGTGCGGCCGGCTCGAGCGTCTGCGACCCCATGTGGAACGTCACGCCGTACGGCACCAGCGACAGATCCCGGGCCAGCCGCAGCAACTCCCGGGCGGTGCCCGCGTCCACGCCGAACTTGCCCTCGCTGGGCACCACGCTGTCCCCACCGCCGGTCGCCAGGCGCACGTACACACAGCTGCCCGGCGCCTCGTCGGCCACCCGGAACAGCTCCTCCACCGAATCCACGGCAAACCGGTAGACCCCGGCGAGGGCGGCCTCCCGGGTCTGCCGCCGGGCCCGGACCGGGTTGCTGAAGAGCAGATCCGCCGGGCGTACGCCGATGGACGCGAGCGTGCGCACCTCGGCGACCGAGGCCACCTCGAACCCGCTGCCCGCGTCCCGCAACACCCTTAGCACATCCTTGTCCGGATTGCATTTCGTGGCATAGCAGGCCCGTACTTGCGGGAAGGCATTGCAAAACTCGTCGAAAGCGGCAACGATTCGAGCCGCGTTCATTTCCAGCACCGGCGTTCCGTCGGCGTCCTGATCATCGGGCGACGCCGGAACGGGCGAGGCAACGGCGCAGCGCAAATCTGCAACTTGCAATGGAAGCCCCTTACTGGCAGTGGCGACTTCAAAGCCGAGAGTACACGGGGATTGAGCTAGGTCAAATAGTCCGCGCTCGATTCCATGACACCGGCACTGACGTCGAAAAACGCGAAGCATGCGCGTTTCGGATAGGACTTCGAGTACTGGACTTCTTGTTTACTACACCGCGCGCTAAACCCGAATAGAAATGGCATCAAGTCTTTCCCAAGCGGAAACCAGCCCGACAACAAGCGGTTCCCATCCCTCGCCAACGAGCCCACTCGGCAACGGTGACGGCCCCGCCGAGGCCGTTGTTCCGGCACCACCCCCGAGGCGGCCGCTCGACGCCGGCACGGGCCCGCGCCGACCGGCGCGTGCGCAACCTACGGCGCGAAGCCACTCCCGGCCCCCGCCTCGCCACCCTCCGACGCCCCGGCCATGCCACGGGTGGCAGCCTCATCCCCCTACCTCCGCCGAACCGACACGCACTGCGCCCCGGCCGGGGTGCGCTGCCGTACCACTGGAGCGCTCCAGTGACGTGACTTCACCAAGGCTGGCTGTTAACCGCATATGCGCGTGTGCGGATTCGCGGCAGCCACCGCACCTGAACTCCACACGCCCAACCGGTGGCTGCAGGCTGTGCGGATCTGCGGCACCCACCGCACCCAAACTCCACACGCCCAACCGGCGGCTGCAGGCCGTGCCGATCTGCGGCACCCACCGCACCCAAACTCCACACCTCCTGCCGGCGGCTGCAGGCCGTGCCGATCTGCGGCACCCACCGCACCCAAACTCCACACGCCCAACCGGCGGCTGCAAGCCGTGCCGACCTGCGGCACCCACCGCACCCAAACTCCACACCTCCTGCCGGCGGCTGCAGGCTGTGCCGATCTGCGGCAGTATGCGAGCGGCGCGGAACTGCGACAGCGGACCGGCGACTGCCCGCGCTCAAGGGTGCGAAAGTCGCTGGCGTCGGCCGCGCCGACCGGTTCTGGCCGGCCGGCCGGCCTGGCACCGCACGCATGCATCGCCGCCCAGTCTGCGGAACCAGGCACCAGGATGGGCACCCCGCCTACGACCGACTCCCATCGGCCACCAGCGCCCCGGCTGAGCACCTAAGTGGATCAAACGCTCGCCCACTCCAACGCCAGGGAAGGCACCCAACTTAAGATCTTGGGGCCGAAGTCGAACCGTGAAGGCGGAAGGCCCCGGATGCATTACGCCAGGGTCCGACCAACCACCAAGATCTGGCCTACCAGACGAGCCCAATCGAGTCATTCCCCCTCCGCCCGCGTGGTTACGCTCCGGTACTGGTCGGTGCGCACACACCGCCCACGGGCAGCACACACGCACCGTCACATGAACGTCTCAAACCCGCCGCACCGGCAAAGGCCATCGGCATGCGTGGAGGGGTCGGGAGGTAGCGGACGGGCCTCGGCAGGTGCTCGCCTCAGCCATTGCATCGGGAAGGCACCCGTAGGGCTCACAACCTGAGATGTCGCACCGTGCCCGCAGCCCCGCGCCACTGCAGGCCCCACACCGCAGCGCCGCACCGTAGGCCCCGCACCGCTCCACCGCAGCGCCGCAGCCCCCCGTACCGCTCCACTACAGCGCCGCACCGCAGCGCCTCGCCTCGCCTCGCCTCGAGGACACCGCACCGCCGCGTCGCGGCCGGGGACCAACGACCCGGACGCCCCGAGGTGCGTCACCCGTACGAGTGATTTGCCCAGCAAGGGCCGCCGGGCGGGGTGCCCCGGACAGCAGAGCGGGGCGCCCGACGGGCGCCCCGAACTGCTGGTTCACAGCGATCTACATGGACCTTTGCATCATCTTTAAAGAGACTTCATGATCCAGAGAAGTTGACTTTGAGTTGCCACTTCCCATCGCTGCGTGCTGGTGGCTAGTCTCTCATTTGCTGATATCGAACTCGCCAGCTTTGGCCGAGTTCACAAACTCGGCCCAATTAGCCGAGTTGAAGATGAGAGCTGGACCCGACGGGTTCTTGCTGTCGCGGACGGCAACAACTGTGTCTAGGACTGCGACCTCGACACAGTTGTTGCCGCCGTTTCCATTGCTGCGACTGCTCTTTTTCCAAACAGCGGCAGTGAGATCATGCGCGGACATTTACCGAGCACCTCCCTTCGATATGCGATTGTCGTTTCGGGCTACGTGTCAAGTAGGCCCTGGATGATCTTGATCGAGGAGGTCGGATCGAGTGCCCTGGCGCTCAATCGCGAGAACTCCTCTCGGTAACGAGCGACCTCTGATGGTTGCTCTTCGTAGTAGTCTCCCGCAAGACCCTCCAGGTAGACAACATCCAAATGGGTGGTCTCCCGGAACTCCAAAATCGCTGCTGAGCCGCCCAGGAACTGGTGTTCGCCGGCGTCGTAGGGCAGGATCTGCAGCACCACGTTGGGTAATTGTGCGACCTCGCTCAGATGTTGCCACTGCTCACGCATGACGTCCTGGCCGCCGATCACGCGCCGGACCACGGATTCGTCCACCACCGCCGACAGCTCCAAGGGGTTCGCGCCGCGCAGCCGGTCCTGCCGCTTGCGCCGGAGCGCGACCCGCCGATCCAGATGTTGCGGGGGGTCCGACGGACGCCCGGTGCGCATCAACGCGCGCATGTACGACTCGGTCTGCAGCAGGCCGGGCAACACGATCGGCTCCCAGGCGCACAATGTGGACGCCTCCTGCTCCAGGCCGACGAAGTTGCCCGGCCGCATGATGTCGCGGTAGTCGGTCCACCAGGTCCGCTCGCGGGACAGGCGGGCCAGCGCGATCAGCGCCTCGCGGTACTCCTCGTCGACCACCCGGTACAGGGTGAGCAGGTCACGTACGTCGCGAGGGGTCACCGCGACCCGCGCCGTCTCGATGCGGGTGACCTTGGCGGCGTGCCACTCGAAATGTCGGGAGACATTTTCCTGCGTCAATCCTGCGGCCTCGCGGCAACGTTTGAGCTCGGTACCCAGTCGGCGACGCCGCAGCGTAGGTCCTTCGTCTAGCGACATCGGGACTCCTCGATCTTGAAACCCGTCATTATCCGTTTTGCGCGAGCCCGTTATCCATCGACAGCGCCCACGGGATGATCCCGAGTCTAGTACTTCTTGCGTCCTCCTCAGGGTTGGGTACATGATGCACCGGACAGCGAGTTAGGACGTCATATACGGCAGGTTGAAGCCGCTTGACGATCTCTAGTCATGTGTCTAAGGAGCGTGGCGGCGTGTTGGCTGACCAGTTCTTCCTGATCGCGCACGAGGACCGGACGGGTCGTTCCCGGTTGCATCCCCGCGCCACCGGATTAGGTCTCGCCGGGGCCCTGCTCGGGGAATTGGTGCTGGCCGGCCGCCTTCGCATTTTCGAGGGCGACCTGCACATCGCCAGCCCGAACCCACCGCACGACGCACTCTCGCACGACATTCTTGATCTTCTTATCGCGCAGCCGCAGCACCGTGACGTGCGCATTTGGCTGGCCTATCTGTCGCAGGATGCGGCGCACAAAGTGGGCGAGCGGCTGGAGCGGTCCGGCGCCGTCGAATCGGTGACCCGGCGCAAGATGCTGAGCACCCAGACGCTGTACATGCCGAACAACGAGGCGCAGCGCAACGCGGCCGCCTGGGCGCCGATGCGGCTGGCCAACATGCTGGTCCGCGGGATGGACATGTCGTCCAGCGACCGCACGCTGGTCGGCCTGGTGGCCGCCACCGGGCTGACCCGGCACGTGCTGTGGGACTTCGAGATTCACCGTCAGGCCTTCCTCAACCTGCCCAGTGTGGTGGGTGGCCTCCCCGACGACCTGCGCCAGCTCGTCGAGCTGACCGAGGCGTCCGTGGGTTCGGTGCTGGCCGTCGGTCGCCGGTGAGCCGGTGTGGGGAGGCATCACCTCAAGCGTGACAACCAGCAGCAATGGGCCGCCGGGAGGCAGTTGATGGCACGTGAGGACGTTTCCGAGCTGGACATCATCTCGCGGGCGCTGGCCCGCAACCGGCTCGGCGTACCGTCCGTCGTGTTCTTCGGGGTGGCCGGCGCCGCACCGCTGACCGTGATCATCGGCAGTATCACCACGATCTACGCGGTGGTGGGCAATACCGCAGTGCCGCTGGTCTACCTGGTGGTCGCGGGCATCCTGTCGATCTTCACGGTCGGGTTCGTGGCGATGAGCCGGCACATCGTGAACTCCGGAGCGTTCTACTCGTACATCAGTCACGGGTTGGGCCGGGTGCCCGGCGTGGGCGCGGCGTTCGTGGCGCTGCCGGCGTACGCGCTGATGCAGATCGGCCTGTTCGGGTTGTTCGGCGTGGTCTCCGCCGGCGTGCTGGAGGCGCTCGGTCTGCAGACCGACTGGTTCACCTGCGCGCTGGTGGCCTGGGTGCTGGTCGCGGTGCTGGGCCTGCTCTGGATCGACCTCAGCGGCAAGGTCCTCGCGGTCCTTTTGATCGCGGAGATCGCGGTGGTGCTGGTCTACGACGCGGTGATGGTGGCGAACCCGGCCGAGGGCTCGGTCAGCTTCGCCACGCTGAACCCGTCGCAGGTGTTCACGCCGGAGGTGGCCGCCATGATGGTGCTGGCCATCGGGGGCTTTGTCGGGTTCGAGGCGACCGTGGTGCTGTCCGAGGAGGCCAAGGATCCGAAGCGGACGATCGCCCGGGCCACGCACTGGGCCGTGATGCTGGCCGGCCTGCTCTGCGCCCTCTCCGCCTGGGCCATGTCGGTCGGCGCCGGGCCGAGCCGGGTGGTCGCGGTGGCCGAGGCGGACGAGACCGACATGGTCTTCAACCTGGTGGCACCGCACGTGCCGGAGGCGCTGATCAGCATCGGCTACGTGCTGTTCATGACCAGCATCTTCGCCGCGCTGCTGGCGTTCCACGCCGCGGTCTCGCGTTACCAGTTCGCGCTCGGCCGGGAGGGCGTGCTGCCCCGGGCCTGGGGATACACCCACCCACGGACCGGCGCGCCGGTGGTCGGCTCGATCACCCAGAGCGTGCTGGCGCTGATCGTGCTGGTGATCTACAAGCTGACCGATCTCGACCCGCTGTTGTACCTGTTCGCCTGGCTCACCGTGGCGGGCGGTCTCGGCGTGCTGATCCTGATGTGGAGCGCCTCGGCCGCGGTCATCGCGTTCTTCGTCCGGCACCGGCGGCGGGAGAACATCTGGCGCGCGCAGATCGCCCCGATCATCGCGTTCCTGCTGCTCAGCATCATCCTGGCGGCGACCGTGATCGGCCTCGGCGACCTGCTCCAGGTGCCCGCCGACTCACCGTTCCACTGGCTGTTCACGGTCGGCTACGCCGCCTTCGCGGTGTTCGGATTCGTCTGGGCGCTGGCCATGCGCGCGGCCCGGCCCGAGGTCTATGCCGCCATCGGACGGGGCGCGGACGGGCGGGTGATCACCGACGCCCCTCGATTAAAGGGCTCGCACTCCGAGCCGATCAGCGCTCAGATCTCGGCCCGCTGAGCCGAGCTCATCGAAAACCGGAGAAAGGACCTCCATGACGTACGCCATTCAGGAGCTGGTCATCCGCGACGTGGCGCCGGTGGACACGGGGGAGATCACCGAGCTGGTGGCCGCGGCGATGAGCGACGGGCGGGTGGCCCGGTGGCTCAACCCCGACGACGCGGTACGCCACCGCGACAGCCGGGGCTACTTCGCGGTGTTCGTCGAGCACGCCGTCCGGTACGGCGAGGTGTACGCCACCGCGGACGCGGACACCGGCCGGCTCTCCGGGGTCGCGCTCTGGTTCCCGCTGACCGCGATGATCCCGCCGCCGGCCGACTACGACCGGCGGATGAAGGAGGCGACCGGGTCCGCGTACGACCGCGCCTGTGAACTCGACGCGGCGCTGGACGCGCGTCACCCGCTCGAGCCGCACCACTACCTGGCGTTCCTCGCCGTGCACCCGCACCTGCAGAACCGGGGCATCGGCAGCGCCCTGCTGGACCGGCACCACGCCCGGCTGGACCGGGCCGGCATCCCCGCCTACCTGGAGGCGAACGACCCGCGCAACCGCGACCTCTACCTCCGGCACGGGTACGTGTCGGGGCGGGAGATCCGGCTGCCGGACGGCCCGCCGCTGTGGCCCATGTGGCGGGTGCCGCAACCCTGATCAGGCCGCGTCGGGGAACTCGTACATCCAGTACGACTGCTGGTCGACGCACTGCGCCCGGACCCCGCCGGAGAGCCGCTGCAGCATCGCGCGGATGACCCGGGACATCCGCCGCTCGTCGTCGTTGAACTGGCAGAAGTCCAGACCGATGATGCCGTTCTGGGCGGCGGCGGTCAGGTACATCGCCTCGACGAGTTCGGCGAACGAGCGGTTCGCCCGGCCGGACGGAAACACCGCCACGAAGCCGCAGTACCAGATCTTGCGCTGGGCGTAGAGGTCCGGCCACCGGCGTTCGAAGTACGCCGGCGAGATCAGCGGTATCGCGGTCAGCTCGTTGGTGTACGTCGACAGTCCGCACAGCGACCCGTGGTCGTCCAGAGAGAAGTACTTCTGGACCCGCGGGTCGCGCATGACCTCGGCGAACTCGGAGCGGTACATCAGGTGCCGCTGCACCGCCATCGAGTTGAGGTCCTCGAACACCTCGGCGTACATCCGCCAGAGTCGATCCACCTCGTTGCTGTCGTTGATCTGATCGACGATCTTGACAACCATCGGGTACCACCCCGTCGCAGTCATGCTGATCAATGAGTAATCAACACGGTACTGAGCGTAAGTGGACTATGAACAGCCCCAATATCGTGCAAGATGCACGTTTGGCAAACTTGGCACAACGATTACGCACCGGGCGTCCGGTCGCTTCGCGCCGGGATCTTCGTCGGATAATCTGGCCTTGTTCACGGGGAGCCACGATCGCGACACGATGAGGGACTGCTGTCTCGATGACTGACTTCTACGAGGAAGTGCTGCGGGAGCTGCTGAAAAGCGGTGAGCTGCGCACCGACATGCGGGTCCTGGTGGTGTGCGCGGGCACGACCGACAGCGCCGTGCTCCGCCGGTGCGGCTTCACCGACGTGGTGCTGTCCAACGTCGGCCCTCCGCCGAAGAAGCTTCCGTACGAGTGGTCGCGGCAGGACGCGGAACACCTCACGTTCGACGACCGCTCCTTCGACTTCTGCCTGGTGCACTCCGGCCTGCACCACTGCCACTCGCCGCACCGCGCGCTGCTGGAGATGTACCGGGTGGCGCGGCACGGCGTGCTGATGTTCGAGCCGTACGACAACCTGCTCACCCGGGTCGGCGTGAAACTCAACATCGGCCAGGAGTACGAGCACGCCAGCGTCTACTGCAACCACTCGCACCACGGCGGCGTGGGGAACACGGACGTACCGAACTTCATCTACCGGTTCACCGAGCAGGAGATCGTCAAGGCGGTGCACTGCTACGCGCCGTACGCCGAACACGACATCCGCTTCTTCCACCGGATGCGCATCCCGTGGACCCAACTCAAGCGGCGCCGGAACCGGTACTTCTACCACGCCGTCCGGGCCGGCCGGCCGGTGCTGAAGCTGATCGAGACGGTCCTGCCGCGGCAGAGCAACAACTTCGCCGCGCTGATCCGCAAGCCGGACCTGACCCGGAAGCTGCATCCGTGGCTGCGGCACGACGGCGACGGCGTGCGGCTGGACCAGAGCTGGGTGCACGACCGGTACGGCCGGTGAGCCGGCGGGTCGGGTAGCCACGCTGGTGTTCCAGTGGAGCGCTCCACTGGAACACCACGGTCGGAAAACTGGTACACCACGGTCGGAATCCCGAACCCGTCACTCCGTCCCGGACGGCACCTCCGGCGTCTCGGGGGCCTCCGGGGCCTCGGCGTTGACCCGGGTCGCGATCCGGACCGTGCCGGTCACCGTGCCGCCGACCGCGACGTGCGCACCGACCGGCAGGGCCGCGAGAGCGGCCCGCGCATCGTTCAGATTGATCTTCGCGGTGGGCGCGACGGTCACGGTGACGGTGGTGCCGCGCGACGTCTTGCCGCCCTTGACGAGCACCGTGACCGTGGAGCCGGCGACGTCGGTGCCGGCCAGCGTGCCGGTGAGGGAGAACGGCGCGGTGGTCTTCTTCGGCTTGGGCGCCGGCTTGACCTTCTTCACCGGCTTCGCGGTCTTGACCGGCTTCGCGGCCTTGGCGGTCGCCTGCACTCCGGCACGCCCGGCGGCGGAGGCGGGACCGGCGGCAGAGGCGAGACCGGCGGCAGAGGCGGGACCGGCGAGCGCGAGGCCACCGACGCCGGCGGCGAGCATGCCGGCCAGGGACACGGCGACGACGGAACGGGAAAACGTCATGTGCTGCTCCCGGATAGGGGTCGGGAGCTTCACTGTCCGCAACGCCGAGGTGACGTGACGGTGCGCCGCGGTTGCGGTCCGGTTGCCGGCTTGGCGGCGTCCCGGATCTGGGATATCTTCCCGATCGTGGGAACGACGCTGGACGAGCGACTGGCCGCGCGCCTGGCCGAGCTGCGGACCCGGCGCGGCTGGTCGCTGGACGACCTGGCCGGCCACTCCGGGGTCAGCCGCTCCACGCTGTCCCGGCTGGAACGCGGCGAGGTGAGCCCCACCGCGTCGCTGCTCGGCAGGCTGTGCACCGCGTACGGCTGGACCGCGTCCCGGCTGCTCGCCGAGGTGGAGTCGGCACCGGCCGTGGTGCGCGCCGCGGAACAGACGGTGTGGCGGGACGAGTCGTCCGGCTACACCCGGCGCATGGTCTCGCCGCCGCATGCCGGCCTGCGCGGCGAGATCGTCGAGGGGGTGCTGGACCCGGGCGCCGACATCCGGTACGACGCGCCCTCGGTGCCCGGCCTCGAACAGCACGTCTGGATCCTGGACGGCACGCTGGAACTGACCACCGACGATCACCCGCACGAGCTGACCGCCGGCGACTGCCTGCGCTTCCGGCTGTGGGGCGCCACCCGGTTCCGCAACCGCGGTACGCACCCGGTCCGGTACGCGCTGGTGCTGGTGACGCCGTGACCACCGTCGACCGGCTCGACCCGGCCCGGTTCCGGGAGTGCCTTCCGGAGCTGGCCACCGTGCTGGTGGACGCGGTGGCCGACGGCGCCTCGGTCGGCTTCCTCGGCGGGTTCGACCACGCCGCCGCCACCGCGTGGTGGACCGGCCAGGCCGCCGCGGTGGCCGACGGCAGCCTCACCGTCTGGGTGGCCCGGGACGGCGGCGGGATCCACGGGACGATCAGTCTGGCGTACCCGTGGAAACCCAACGCCCGGCACCGCGCCGAGGTGGTGAAGCTGGCCGTGCTCCGCACCCACCGCGGTCGCGGCCTGGGCCGCCGGTTGCTGGCCACCGCGGAGCGGGCCGCCGCCGAGGCCGGCATCACCCTGCTGCTGCTGGACACCGAGACCGGCAGCGCCGCGGAGACGCTGTACCGGGCCGCGGGCTGGCAGCGGTACGGAGTGGTGCCGGACTACGCCGCCGACCCGGCCGGGGTGCTGCGCGACTGCAGCTTCTACTACAAGAACGGTCAGCCGGTAGCGCCGAGGATCTCCAGCAGCGGTTCCCGCCGGACGCACCGGTCCACCCGGAACGAGTCGGCCAGTTCCTCGGCCTGTTCCGGCGTCACCCCGCGGAAGCAGGCGGCGAAGTCGTCCACCAGCGGCTCCGCCAGCATGACGTGGCGCAGCAGCCCCTGGATCCAGCGCTGCTTGTTCCACGGGTACGGCTCGAAGTCCGGGAACTCCTCGGCGAACAGCTTCTCCACCGGTTCCATCAGGTGCCGGATGCCGGTGTCCACCGAACCCCACGAGTCGGCGCCCAGACGCGCCTTCTTCGCCAGGAAGGCTTCGATCCTTCGCAGATAGGGCGAGTCCGGCGCGGCGGACACCAGACCCTGCAGACCGATGTCCTTGTACGTCCACAGGCTCCAGCTCGCGCCGTGCTCGCGGTAGATGTCCAGTTGGTCCCGCAACACCTGGTACCGCTGCGCGTCGCGGTCCGGGTCGCCGGTGTACACCGGGCCGAACTCGCCGATCCAGATCGGCGTCCCGGTCCGTCGCATGTACTCGGTGCGCTGCAGGAACGTCTGCTCCAGCCGGTCGGAGTCCACGTACTGCCCGCGCGACTCACCGGGGTACGGACCGCCGTCGACGAACCCGGGCAGCGCGTAGTCGTGCGTGGTGTAGACGCAGTTCGGCAGCGGCTCGTCGAACGCGCTGAAGTCGGTGCCGTACCGGTTGCCGTCGAAGTACAGCACGTGGTGCGGGTCGACCGCGCGGATCGCCCGTTCCACCCGCTCGTAGAACGGCGCGATTCCCGTCCCGCTCACGTCGCCCGGTTCGTTCAGCGGGTTGTAGCCGGCCACCCACGGGTTGTCCTTGTAGCGGTCGGCCAGCGCCTCCCACAGGTGCACGGCCCGGTCCTGGAAGTGCGGATGGGTCCAGAAGTGCGCCCAGTGGGTGGGGTTGTCGCTGTGCCAGTGCTGGTTCTGCGCGCCCGGCACGGCATGCAGGTCGAGGATCGAGTAGAGGCCGTGATCGCTGCAGGCCCGCACGGCCGCGTCGAGCCGGGCGAAGCCCTCCTCCTTCAGCTCGAACGGGCGCTCGTCGTCCTCGAAATGGTGGTAGTTGAACGGGATGCGGACGCTGTTCAGGCCGAGCGATGCGAGCAGCGCGGCGTCGTCGGGTCCGAAGAAGGCGGTGTAGAACCGGTCGAAGAAGCGCTGGTAGCCCTCCTCACCGAGGACCCGGCGCAACGCCCGGCGCATCTGCGACTCGGTGGCCGGATAGCCGGTGATGAAGTTCTCCATGTTCATCCAGCCGCCCAGGCCGACGCCGCGGAGCACCACCTCCGTCCCGTCCGGCCGGACCAGCCGGGTCCCGTCCACCTTCAGTAGCGCGTTCGCATCGTCGCTCGTCATGCTCGCCTTTCGCCGTCCGGTCACGTTCCCCGCCATCCTGCCCCAGCGGCGCGCCGCCGTCAGTGGAACACCAGGGGAGTTATCCGTCACCCATTCCGACGGTGGTGTACCAGTGGAGCGCTCCACTGGTACACCACCGTCGTCAGGCCGGGTCGGCGCGACCGAGCCGCCAGTAGCCCATGAACGCCACCGCGCCCCGGTCCATGCCGCGCTCGGCCACCAGGTGGCGCCGCAGCGTCCGGATCACCCCGGCCTCCCCGGCCAGCCAGGCATAGAGCGGACCACCGGCCCCCTCCTCCGGCACCTCCCACAGGATGTCCGCGTCGACGTCCACGTCCGGCAACGCCGCCGACGACACGGATCCGGCCGCCGGCAGCAACCGCCCGGCCGCCGCCGCCACCGCCGGGATCAGCCGGCACCCCGGCACTCCCCCGTCGCGTCCCAGCCAGGTCACCCTCACCCCGGCCGGACCGGCCAGCGGCAGCACGTCGTCGGAGTGCGGCACCTCCAGCAGCGCCTCGCCCCGGGCGTCCGCCGGCAGTCGTTCCAGGATGGCGGCGATCGCCGGCGCCGCGGTCTCGTCCCCGGCCAGCAGCAGGCAGCCGGCCTCGGCGGGCGGCCGGAACTCCACCCCGCCGTGGTCGCCGGGGTAACCGGCGTCCGGGCCGATCACGGCCAGCGCGTCGCCGGGCGCGGCGGCCACCGCCCACCGGGATGCCGGACCCTCGTCGCCGTGCACCGCGAAGTCGACGTCCACCTCGTGCCGGTCCGGCCGGACCGCGCGGACCGTGTAGGTGCGGATCGGGTTGCGCAGGTGGTCCGGCAGGTCGCGCCAGCGCACGTACCAGTCCGGGCCGGTGGGCAGCGCCGTCATCCCGTGCCCGGGCAGCGGGAACGCCACCTTGATCCGCTGGTCGTAGCCGTTGTCGGCGAATCGGTCCAGGTCCGGGCCGGTGAGGGTGATCCGGACGAACGACGGGCTGAGCCGGCGTACGGCCCGGACGTCCACGGCGAACGACCGCCACGGTGCCACTGCGAGGGTTTCCAACGTTCCGGTCCTTCCGGTCAGCGGGCGGTGGCCGCCCCGGCGCGCGAGCGCCAGAGCAACCAGATGAAGTAGGGGGTACCGATCAGCGCGGTCACCAGGCCGGCCGGCACCTGGGCCGGGGCGATCACGGTGCGGCCCAGCGTGTCGGCGAGGCTGACCAGCAGCGCGCCGAGCAGCAGGGACACCGGGATCACCCGGGTGTGCCGGGCGCCGACCAGGGCCCGGGCGGCGTGCGGCGCGACCAGCCCGACGAAGCCGATCACGCCGACCGCGGAGACCGCGGTGGAGGCGAGCAGCGCCGCGCCGCCGAGCGCGACCAGGCGGACCCGCTCCAGCCGGACGCCGAGGACCCGCGGGGTGTCCTCGTCCAGCGCCAGCAGGTCGAGTTCCCGGCGGGCGGCGACCACCACCGGGAGGAACAGCAGCAGGGCCAGCGCCACCGGCAGCACCTGGGTGGCGGTCCGGCCGTAGGTGGAGCCGGACAGCCAGGTCAGGGCCTTGCCGGTGTTCCACGGATCGGACGCGACGATGATGAAGGTGATCAGCGCGGTACAGCCCTGCCACACCCCGATGCCGATCAGCACCAGCCGGTCGGAGTCCAGCCCGCGGCGCCACGCCAGGCCGTAGACCAGGGCGAACGCCAGCATCGCGCCGATCCCGGCGACACCGGTGATGGCCCACACCGAGGCCAGCGGCACCAGCGTGATCAGCGTGACCGCGCCGACGCCGGCACCCGCGGTGATGCCCAGGATGCCGGGCTCGGCGAGCGCGTTGCGGCAGACCGCCTGCACGGTGGTGCCGGCCAGCGCGAGCGCCGCACCGGCCAGCGCGGCCGCGGCGACGCGCGGATAGCGCTGGTCCAGCACGAAGGTGTACGCCGGCCCGGTGCGGCCCTGGATCCAGTTCAGGATGTCACCGGCCAGCACCCAGGTGTCCCCGGCGAGCATGCCCAGCACCACGGCCCCGGCGCCGGCGACCGCGCACACCGTCACCACCACCGCGTACGCCCGCGCGGACCGGACCGGCGAGCGGGCACCGGGCGGGCGGCGGGTCGGCCCGGCGTCACGGTGCCGGCGGGCCAGCCAGATCAGGATGGTGGCGCCGAACAGCGTGGTGACCACGCCGGTCGGTACGTCCACGCCGGCCTGGCCGCCCATCACCAGGCGCAGCAGCACGTCCGAGCCGAGCACCACGAGCACGCCGGCGATCCCGGACAGCGGGAGCAGGGCCCGGTGCCGGTGCAGTCCGGGCACCAGCGGACCGAGCAGCCGGACGATCACCGGCGCGCACAGGCCGACGAAGCCGACCGGGCCGGCCAGGGTGACGGCGGCGGCGGAGAGCACCACGGCGAGAAGGACCGCGAGCATCCGGGTACGGCGTACGTTGACGCCCAGCACCGACGCGGTGTCGTCGCCCAGGCCGAGGATGTCGAGCCGGCCGCCCAGTGCCATCAGCCCGGCCGCGGCCAGCACGATGACCGGGGCGAGCTGGGTGGCGGCGTGCAGGTCGCTCTGCACCAGCGAGCCGTTTCCCCAGGCGAACAGCCCGGTGGTGGCCGGTTCGAAGAGCAGCAGCAGGAGCGTGGTGAGCGAGCCGAGCGCCAGGGCGGTGGCGGAACCGGCCAGGATCAGCCGGGTGGTGCCGCTCCGGCCGCCGCCGGAGAGCGCCAGCACCAGGGCCGCGGCGATCAGCCCGCCGACGAACGCCAGGCCGCCGGCCGGCAGCACGGGGAGGGTGAGGCCGAACGCCGCCACGGCGACGATGGCCAGGTGGGCACCGGCGTTGACGGCGATCGTGTCCGGGGACGCCAGCGGGTTGCGGGCCAGCGACTGCAGTGCCGCACCGGCGAAGCCCAGCGCCACGCCGATCGCCAGCGCCGCCGCCAGCCGGGGCAGCCGGGACGCCACCAGGACGCGTACCGCCTCCTGGTCCTCTCCCCCGCCGATCAGCCGCAGCAGATCGATCGCGCCGACCGACGACGTGCCCTGGGTGAGGTGCACCGCGGCCAGCGCGACCAGCAGCGCCAGCCCGCCGGCGAACGCGGCGGCCAGCCGCGGCGGGGACGACCGCGGGGCCCGGGCCGGCGCACGCGCCGGCCCGGACTCCGCGGGTGCGGTCACCTGGCTCAAGCCGTGTACGCCTTGACCATCGCGTCGACGTACTGCTTGCCGGAGAGCGGGCCGCCGAAGGTCCAGATGCCGTCCGGCATCTTGTGCAGCTTCTGCTGCTGGACGAAGGGCAGCGACTTCCAGATCGCGTTGGACGCCAGCCCGTCGGCGAAGACGTCGACGCCGTCCGAGGCGTTGTAGAAGAAGCGGACGTCCTGTGCCTTGAGGACGGTCATCCCCTCGACGTCGGTCTGGCCCAGGCCCCAGGCCGGGTCCGCCTCGCCGGTCCAGGCGTTCTTCAGCCCCAGCTGGGTGCCGATCTCGGAGACCTGCGAGCCCTTGCCGAACATCCGGATGGCGATCTTGCTGCCGTCCTTCCAGCCGTCGGCGAAGGCGAACTGCTGGCCCGCGGCACCGGCGTCGGCGATCGCCTTCTTGCCCGCCGCGAGCGCCGCGTCGAAGTCGGCGAGCAGGGCCTGCGCCTCGGTGGTCTTACCGACCGCGGTGGCGATCATGGTGAGGTCGTTGCGCATCCGGCCCAGCTGGTCCTTCGCGTCGGCGCCCTTGGTGACCAGCACCGGCACGTACTTCTCGATCTGGGTGACCAGGGTCGAGCCGCGTTCCGCCTCCATCACCACGAGGTCCGGCTGCAGCGCCACGATGGAGTCCACGCTGGGCTCGCCCCGGGTGCCGACGTCCTTCACGCTGGCGTCCAGCTTCGCGGCGGTCACCCAGGTGCCGTACCCCTTGGGGTCGGCCGCGCCCACCGGCATGACACCGAGGCCGACCAGCATCTCGATCTCGGCCCACTCGAGGCCGACGACCCGGGTGGCCGGCGCCTTGAGGGACACCGTCTTGCCGCGGCTGTCCGTGACGCTGACCGGTCCGGCCGGTGCGGACGAGCCGCCGGCCGCGGCCGGCGTGGGGGTTTCTTCGGTGGTGCCACAGGCGCCGAGCAGCAGCGCGGCGGCCACGGCGACGACAGCGGTCAGAGGGGTACGGATCATCGGTTTCTCTTCTGTTCGGGATGGTGAGGGGATCAGGCGGGTACGCGCAGCGAGTGCCGTCCCACCGGACGCGTGGAGAGCTGCCCGGAGTCCGGGTCGAGGTGCACGTCGATGCGGATGCCGTAGACGTCGCTCAGCGCCTCCGGCGTGAACACCCCGGCGGGTGCGCCGTGCGCGCGGACCCGCCCGCGTTGCAGCAGCACCACGTCGTCGGCGACCGCGGCGGCCTGGTTGAGGTCGTGCAGCACCACACCGACCGCGACGGCGTGCTGGTCGGCCAGGTCGCGCATGAGGTCGAGGATCTCCACCTGGTAGCGGAGGTCGAGGAACGTGGTGGGCTCGTCGAGCAGCAGCACCCGGGTGTCCTGCGCCAGGCAGGTGGCCAGCCACACCCGCTGCAGCTCGCCGCCGGAGAGTTCGTCCACCGGCCGGGCGGCCATCGCGGTCACGCCGGTGACCTCCATGGCATGGGCGACGGCGCGCGGCCCGTCCGGGTCGTCGGCCCGCCACCGGCCGCGGTACGGGTGCCGGCCGTAGCCGACCACGTCGCCGACGCTGATCCCGGTCGGCGTCGGCCGGCTCTGCGCGAGCAGCGTGACGTGCCGGGCGAACTCCTTGGCGGACAGGGCCAGCGCGTCGGCGTCGCCGTGCAGCAGGACCCGGCCGCCGTCCACCGGGTGCAACCGGGCCAGCCCGCGCAGCAGCGTGGACTTGCCGCTGCCGTTGGGACCGACCAGGGCGGTCACCCGGCCGGGCCGCAACGTGATGCCGGCCGCGTGCACCACGGTCGATCCGTGGTAGCCCAGGGACAGCTCGACGCCGCGCAACCCCTGGTCACGCGCTTGATCATGAGCTTCACTCGCCACGGGGGTTAGGTTAGCCTAAGCAATGTCCTTGTCAACTTCGCGCCCACCGGCACCACCGGCCACACGCTCGCTGCATTGACGATCGTCGACGTGTTGGGAATACTCGGCCCCGAGTGTTAACGCTCACATCTCGGTCCGGGAGGCGTTCCTTGTCCCGACGCTGCGCCGCGTTCGCGGTCGCTCTGCTCCTGCCCGCCCTCGGCGCGGCACCGGCGCGGGCGGACGACCCCGGCTACGCCATCACGGTCGCCCCGGCCGCCACCGGCCCGGCGCTCGACCGGTCCCTGTACGGGGTGTTCTACGAGGACATCAACGACGCCGCGGACGGCGGGCTCTACGCCGAACTGGTCCGCAACCGGTCCTTCGAGTTCCTGCCGGTGGACAACCCCGCGTACACCGGGCTGACCGGATGGACGCCGCGCGGCGAGGACGGCGGCGCGGGGGCCGCGTCCACCGTGGACGACGCCGCCCGGCTGAACGACCGGAACCGCACCTACCTGCGGCTGGACCTGACCGGCGCGGCCGGCGGCCGGTACGGCGTGACGAACGCCGGCTTCCACACCGGCGTCGCGCTGCGCAAGGGCGCCCGGTACGACTTCTCGGTCTGGGCCCGCACCGACGCCGCCGCCGGTACGCCGCTGTCGGTGACGCTGCACGACGACGCGGGCACCGCGCTCGCCGTCCCGCTGGGCGTCACCGTCCGGGGCGACACCTGGCACCGGTACACCGGCACGCTCACCGCCACCGCCACCGCCCGCACCGACGCCGGCCGGCTCTCCGTGCTGGCCGGTGGCACCGGCACGGTACGGCTCGACATGGTCTCGCTGTTCCCCCGGGCCACGTTCAAGGGCCGGGACAACGGGCTGCGCCGGGACCTGGCCGAGAAGATCGCCGCGCTGCGTCCCGGGTTCGTCCGCTTCCCCGGCGGCTGCCTGGTGAACACCGGCAGCCACCATGCCTACGACGCCGCGTCGAACTTCCCGCGGGCCCGCTCGTACCAGTGGAAGGACACCGTCGGCCCGGTCGAGGAACGCGCCACCAACGCCAACTTCTGGGGCTACAACCAGTCCTACGGCCTCGGCTACTACGAGTACTTCCAGTTCGCCGAGGACATCGGCGCGATGCCGCTGCCGGTGGTGCCGGCCCTGGTCACCGGCTGCGGGCAGAACCGCGCCACCGACGACCCCGCCCTGCTCCAACGGCACATCCAGGACACCCTGGACCTGGTCGAGTTCGCCACCGGACCGGCCACCTCGACCTGGGGCGGTCTGCGCGCCCGGATGGGCCACCCGAAGCCGTTCCGCCTGACCCACCTCGCCGTGGGCAACGAGGAGAACCTGCCGGACGAGTACTTCGCCAACTTCCTCCGGTTCCGCGACGCGATCACGGCCAGATATCCGGGCCTCACGGTGATCGGCAACTCCGGGCCGGACGACCAGGGCGCCACGTTCGACCGGCTGTGGGCACACAACCGCGCCGCCGGGGTGGCGATGGTCGACGAGCACTACTACAACAGCCCGGCGTGGTTCCTCAGCCACAACGACCGGTACGACTCGTACGACCGCACCGGTCCGAAGGTGTTCCTCGGCGAGTACGCGTCGCTGGACAACAAGCTGTTCAACTCGCTGGCCGAGGCCGCGTACCTGACCGGGCTGGAACGCAACGCCGACGTGGTCAAGATGGCGTCGTACGCGCCGCTGCTGGCGAACGTCGACAACGTCCAGTGGCGCCCCGACCTGATCTGGTTCGACAACGACGAGTCCTGGGGCTCCACCAGCTACCAGGTGCAGAAGCTGTTCATGAACAACGTCGGCGACCGGGTGGTGCCGAGCACCGCCACCGCGCCGGTGATCCCGCCGAAGCCGATCACCGGCGCGATCGGACTGTCCACCTGGGCCACCGCGGCCACGTACGACGACGTGCGGGTCACCGCGCCGGACGGCACCGTGCTGTTCCGCGACGACTTCACCGGCGGCGCCGGGCAGTGGACGCCGGTGGAGAACCGCGGCTCCTGGTCGGTGGTCGACGGCGGGTACGTCCAGTCCGACACCGCCGCGCAGGACACCCTGGTGAAGGCCGGGAACATCACCGCCACCGACTACGACCTCACGCTCAAGGCCACCAAGAACGCCGGCGCCGAGGGCTTCCTGGTCGCGTTCGGCGTCCAGGAGTCCGGCGAGCTGTACTGGTGGAACCTGGGCGGCTGGAACAACACCCAGGGTGCCATCCAGAAGGGCGCCGGCGGCGGCAAGGAGATCGTGCTGGCCAAACCCAACACCATCAACACCGGTCAGACGTACGACATCAAGATCGAGGTACGCGGCCGCACGGTCAACCTGTACCTGGACGGCGAACTGTGGGGCACCTACACCGACGACCAGGTGACGACCCCGTTCGCCCAGGTGGTCACGCAGGACGACGCCACCGGTGACCTCATCGTCAAGGTGGTCAACGCCCAGGAGACCCCGGCCGTGACCACGGTGGACCTGGGCGGCCGGACGGTCGCCGGGCGCGCCACGATGACCGTGATCAGCGGCGACCCGCAGGAGCAGAACACCCGCTCGGCCGAACCGATCCAACCGGTCACCAGCACCGTCACCGGCGTCTCGTCGCGGTTCACCCGCACGTTCCCGCCGTACTCCGTCACGTTCCTGCGCATCCGGACCCGCTGAGAGGACCCTGCCATGAGCCTTCCCATCGGCCGGCGCACGCTGCTGGCCGGCGGCCTCGCCGCCGCGGCCGCACCGCTCGCCGCCGTCCCGTCGCCCGCCCGCGCCGCCGCCGTCCCTCCGCTGATCACCCAGCGCGCCGACCCGTTCATCACCCCGCCGGTCGGCGGCATGTACTACTTCACCGGCTCGGTCCCCGAGTACGACCGGCTGGTGGTCCGCGGCGCACCCACCATCACCGGCCTCGGCACCGCCGCCGAATCGGTGATCTGGCGCCGCCCCACCTCCGGCCGGATGGGCGGCCACATCTGGGCGCCCGAACTGCACCGCATCGACGGCCGCTGGTACATCTACTTCGCCGCCGGCGACGCGGGCGAGGTGTTCCGGATCCGGATGTACGTCCTGGAGTCCCCGCACGCCGACCCGCGCGACCCGGCCGGCTGGACCCTGCGCGGCCAGATCGTCACCGAGTGGGACAGCTTCTCGCTCGACTCCACCACGTTCACCCACCGCGGCCGCCGGTACCTGGTGTGGGCGCAGAGCGAGCCGGAGATCGCGGTCAACTCCAGCCTGTACATCGCCGAGATGCGCAACGCCTGGACGCTGCGCACCAAGCCGGCCCGCATCGCCACCCCCACCCGCGACTGGGAGACCCGCGGCTACCGGGTGAACGAGGGCCCGGCCGTGCTGATCCGCAACGGCCGGGTCTTCCTGGCCTTCTCGGCCAGCGCCACCGACGCCCGCTACTGCCTGGGCCTGCTGACCGCGGACGCCGCCGCCGACCTGCTGAACCCGGCCTCCTGGGTGAAGACGCCCACCCCGGTGTTCACCACGAACGACCAGACCGGCCAGTACGGCCCCGGCCACAACTCGTTCACCGTCGCCGAGGACGGCGTCACGGACGTGCTCGTCTACCACGCCCGCGACTACCGTGACATCGTCGGCGACCCGCTCTACGATCCGAACCGCCACACCCGGGTCCAGCGGCTCGACTGGAACCCGGACGGCACACCGAACTTCGGCGTACCGCACGGCGGAGCCGGCCCGGTGACAGCCACCTCCCGCTGACGCTGGTGGTTCAGTAGGGGGCGTGAGGAGGATCGGGATCGTCCGGATCGCGCTGGTCGCCGTCCTGGTCGCCGCGCTCGTGCTGGCCGCCGCCTGGCTCGGGCAGCGCCGCCTGATCTACTTCCCGGACCGCACCGCACCGGCCGCCGGCAGCCCGTTCCGGGACGTCACGCTGCGCACCGAGGACGATCTCGAACTCACCGCGTGGCTGCTCCGGCCCGCCCGCGACGACCGCGGAACCGCCGTCCTGGTCACCCCCGGCAATGCGGGCCACCGGGCGTACCGCGCGCCGCTCGCCACCGCGCTGGGCGACGCCGGGTTTACCGTGCTGCTGCTGGACTACCGCGGTTACGGCGGGAACCCCGGCTTCCCCACCGAGGACGGGCTGGCCCGGGATGCGCGCGCCGCCCGGGCGTACCTCGGTGGCCTGGGCTTCGGCGCCGACCGGCTCGTCTACTTCGGCGAGAGTCTGGGTGCCGCCGTCGCGGTCGGGCTGGCCGCCGAACACCCGCCGGCGGCGCTGGTGCTGCGGTCGCCGTTCACCGATCTGGCGGCGACCGGCCGGGCGCACTACCCCTGGCTGCCGGTGGGACTGCTGCTGCGGGACCGGTACCCGGTCGCGGACCGCCTGGCCCGGACCCCGGTGCCCACCACGGTCATCTACGGGACCGCGGACACCGTCGTCCCGCCGGCACAGAGCCGGTCCGTCGCGGAGCGCGCCGCCGGGCCGGTGCGCACGGTGGTCCTGCCCGGCGCGGACCACAACGACCCGTCCCTGACCCACGGCCCCGAGGTGATCGCCGCCGTCACCACCCGGTAGTCCCCGATCGGCGCGGGGCAGGGCCCGGCCGGGCGAGGCGGGGCGGGACACTGGTGGGGACAGCACCTCACGGAACGGCGGTGGCTCGTGTCCAGGATTCTCTCGCGGCGTGATCTCGACTTTCTGCTGTACGAGTGGCTCGGCATCGAGTCGCTCGCCGCGCGGCCCCGGTTCGCCGAGCACTCGCGGGAGACGTTCGACGCGTTTCTCGACGTGTCGGCGCAGATCGCGGAGCGCGAGTTCGCCACGCACAACCGTCTCGCCGACACCGAGGAGCCGCGGTTCGACGGCGACCGGGTGCAGATGATTCCGGAGGTCGCCAAGGCCCTGGCCGCCTTCCACGGCACCGGGCTGCTGGCCGGCGCGATGGACGAGGCCGTCGGCGGGCTGCAACTGCCGCACACCGTGCACCGGGCCTGCTTCGCGTGGTTGCAGGCGGCGAACATCGCGACCTCGTCGTACCCGCTGCTCACCATGGCGAACGCCAACCTGTTGCTGGCGCACGCCAGGCCGGAGCAGGTGGCGGCGTTCGTGCCGCCGATGCTGGACGGGCGGTTCACCGGCACGATGTGCCTGTCCGAGCCGCAGGCCGGTTCGTCGCTGGCCGACGTGACCACCCGCGCGGTGCCGGACGGCGACGGCACGTACCGCGTACACGGCAACAAGATGTGGATCTCCGGCGGCGATCACGAGCTGAGCGAGACGATTGTGCATCTGGTGCTGGCCCGGGTGCCGGGTGCGCCGGCCGGGGTCAAGGGCCTGTCGCTGTTCGTCGTGCCGAAGCACCTGCTCGGGCCGGACGGGCGGCCCGCCGAGCGCAACGACGTCACGCTGGTCGGGCTCAATCACAAGATGGGCTACCGGGGTACGACCAACGCGGTGCTGTCGTTCGGCGACGGCACCCGCATGCCGCTCGGGAAGCCGGGCGCGGTGGGGTACCTGGTCGGCGCGGAGGGCGACGGGCTGGCGTACATGTTCCACATGATGAACGAGGCGCGGATCGGGGTGGGCGCCGGCGCGGTGGCGCTCGGGTACACCGGATATCTGCACGCGCTCGGGTACGCGCGGGAGCGGCTGCAGGGCCGGCCGGTCGCGGACAAGAACCCGGTCGCGCCGCCGGTGCCGATCGTGCGGCATCCGGACGTGCGGCGGATGCTGCTGGCGTCGAAGTCGTACGTCGAGGGTGGCCTGGCCCTGGTGTTGTACGCGGCGCGGCTGCTGGACGAGAAGGAGACCGGGGACGCCGCCGACGCCGCGCTGCTGCTGGACGTGCTCACGCCGGTGGTCAAGGCGTGGCCGTCGCAGTGGTGCCTGAAGGCCAACGACTTCGCGATCCAGGTGCACGGCGGCTACGGGTACACCCGGGAGTACCCGGTGGAGCAGTTCTACCGGGACAACCGGCTCAACCCGATCCACGAGGGCACCGACGGCATCCAGGCGCTGGACCTGCTCGGGCGCAAGGTGACCATGCGCGACGGCGCGGGGCTGGACCTGCTGGTGCGTACCATCCGGAACACCGTCGCCCGTACCCCGGCGGATCTGGCCTGGATGGCCGAGCGGCTGGAGGCCGCGTGCGCGCGTCTGCACGCGGTCACCGCGGCGCTGTGGTCCGGCCGGGACCCGGCGGCGGCCCTGGCGAACGCCTCCTCCTATCTGGACGCCACCGGGCATGTGGTGATCGCCTGGATGTGGCTGGAACAGGCGATCGTGGCGGCCGGGCGGACCGGCGAGTTCTACGACGGCAAGCGGCTGGCGGCGCGGTACTTCTTCACCCACGAGCTGCCCCGCACGCAGGTCTGGTTCGATCTGCTGGAGAGCGGGGACACGCTGCTGGTCGACCTGGACGACCGCTGTCTGTAGCGCACCCGCAACCGAGCGGGACCCGAACACGCCGGGGACCGGCAACCGACGCGACCGATCCTTCCGGGCATGACGAGTTGGCGTGAGGAGCTGATCGGCGAGCTGACACCGCTGGGCCTGCAGGCATCGTTCGTGGACGCGTTCGGGGTCGAGCGCGTGGTGACCGACGAGCTGCTGCGGCGGCTGCGGGACCAGTTCGGCGGCGCGCCGCGGCCGACGCCGCGGACCGTGCCGCTGGTGGGTGCGCCCGACTGGGGACATCCGGAGCTGGTCGGCCGGCTGGTGTGCGAGACCGGCGAGGTGTGGGAGCTGGACGGCTGGCTGCCGCCGGAGGTTCCGTACGGCTATCACCGCCTGACCGGGGCGCTCGCCACCGACCGGCTGGTGGTCGTCGCCCCGCGCGAGTTCCCGCAGCCGCGCCGCGGCTTCGGCCTGGCCGTGCAGCTGTACGCGGCCCGTTCGCAGACCTCCTGGGGCATCGGTGACCTGGCCGACCTGACCTGGCTGGCCCGGCGCACCGCGGCGGCCGGTGGCTCCGCCGTGCTGGTGTCGCCGCTGCACGCCGCCCGCCCGTCGCGGCACCAGAACCCGTCGCCGTACTCCCCGGCGTCCCGGCTGTTCCTGAACGTGCTGCACATCGCGCTGCCGGAGGTGCCGGACGCCGGCCTGGTCGACCTGTCCGACCTGGCCGACGCCGGCGAGGACCTCAACGACACCGACCTGATCGACCGGGACGCCGCGTTCGCGCTGAAGCTCGCGGGCCTGGAACGGATCTGGGCCGCGATCGCCGGCCGGCCCGGGGCGGAGTTCGAGGCGTACCTGACCGAGCAGGGCCGCACGCTCGCCGACTTCGCGACCTGGTCGGCGCTGTCCGAGGAGTACGCCGGCGCCTGGTGGGACTGGCCGGCCGGGTACCGCCGCCCGGACACCGCGGAGGTGGCGGACTACGCGGCCGACCACGCCGACCGGGTCCGGTTCTGGAGCTGGTGCCAGTGGGTGGCGGACCGGCAGCTGGCCCGGGCCTGCGCGCAGGGCGCCGACGTGGTGCTGGACCTGGCGGTCGGCTTCGACGCGGGCGGCGCGGACGGCTGGATGTTCCAGGACCTGGTGGCGTTCGGCTTCGAGATCGGCTGCCCGTCCGACCACGGCAATCCGGGCGGCCAGCGCTGGGGGGTGACGCCGTTCGACCCGGCCCGGCTGGCGGCCGCCGAGTACGCCCCGATGATCGCGCTGGTCCGCGCGGGTCTGCGGCACGCCAAGGCGCTGCGGGTCGACCACGTGATGGGCCTGTGGCGGCTGTTCTGGATCCCGGTCGGCGGCAGCGCGTCGGACGGCGGATACGTGCGCTACCACGGCGACGCGCTGCTCGGCATCATGCGGCTGGAGGCGCACCGGGCCGGCGCCTGGGTGGTCGGCGAGGACATGGGCACGCTGGAGGACCGGGCGCTGGAGGTGATGGCGGCGACCGGCACGTTGTCCTACCGGGTGTCCACCCGTACCCATCCGGACGAGTTCCCGGAGCGCGCCATGGTCGCGTGCGAGACCCACGACCAGCCCACCATCGCCGGCCTGCTGGACGGCTCGGACCTGGCGACCTGCCTGCGGATCGGCAAGCGGGTCGATCCGGAGGCGGTCGCCGCGCTGCGCGCCCGGATCGCGGCCCTGGCCGGTATCGACGGCGGCCGGCCGGTCACCCGGCTGCAGATCGAGCAGGCGGTCACCGCGATGTACGCCGAACTGGCCGGCTCCCGGGCGCGGCTGGCACTGGCCACCCTGGACGATCTGGCCGGTGTCTCGGCACGGCCCAACATCCCGGGTACGGTCGACGAGAACCCGAACTGGCGCCGCCCGCTGCCCATGCCGATCCACGATCTGTTCGAGCGGGTGCTCGCCCGGCGCGTACTGTGCGTGCTGGCCGCGGCACGCACCGAGCGTCCCGAGCCGGGCCCGGCGGATCCCGAACGCTGCCTCGCGGCCTGATCCGCCGCCGGAAACCGGGGTGATCCCTGAGCCTTCTCAGGGTCCGTCCGGCCCGTGGGTCCCCCGCCCGGGGGACCGGACGTGGGCACCACATCCGGATACGCCCGATTGATCACATCCGGGTGACCGGTATCCGACGCTCACCGCCCAGCGCCATGATCCGGGTCGAGCGCGGGTCCAACCCGGATGTTCCCAGCCGCCACCCTGCCTACCTTCAGGTGCGACACAGAAATCGTTTGGTGGGGGGCCCGGGGCATGCGGAAGCGACCGGTAACAGTGAGGGTGGCGCGCTGGAGCGCCGAACATCCGTGGCGCGCACTGGCGCTCTGGGTGGTGTTCGTGGCGGTGTGCTTCGTCGGGGGCAGCGCCGCGGGGCTGCAGGAGGCCAAGTCCGACGACATGGCGGTCGGTGAGTCCGGCCGGGCCACGGTCATGATCGAAGAGGGCAAGTTCGGCGACGAGGCGGCCGTCGACAACGTACTGATCACCGCGCGGTCCGGCGCGCTGGACCGGCCGGCGGCGGACCGGGCGGCGTCCGACACCGCGGCGAAGCTGCGCACCGTCGCGGGGGTGGCGGAGGTCGGCAAGCCGGTCCCGGCCACCGACGGTTCCGCGCTGCTGGTGCCGATCACCATGAGCGGGGACCCGGAGACCGCGTCGGACCGGGTGGAGCCGCTGCGCGCGGCCACCGCCGAGGTGCAGAAGGCGCATCCGGAGCTCCGGGTCGAGCAGGTCGGCGGGCCGTCCATCGGCAAGGCGCTGGACGACACGCTGGGCGCCGACTTCAAGCGGGCCGAGCTGCTCAGCCTGCCGGTGACGCTGGCCATCCTGATCATCGCGTTCGGTGCGCTGATCGCGGCCGCCGTACCGGTGCTGCTGGCCCTGTCCTCGGTCGCCGCGGCCATCGGCCTCTCCACCCTCGCCTCGCACCTGGTGCCGGCGAACGAGTCCACGTCGAGCATCATCCTGCTCATCGGCATGGCCGTGGGCATCGACTACTCGCTGTTCTACGTCCGCCGGGAACGGGAGGAACGGGCCAAGGGCCGCGGCCACGTCGATGCGGTGGAGATCGCCGCGGAGACGTCCGGGCATGCCGTGGTGGTCTCCGGCTTCGCGGTGATCATCGCGATGGCCGGCCTGTTCCTGGCGAACGACGCGATCTTCTCGTCGCTCGCGGTCGGCTCGATCCTGGTGGTCGCGGTCGCCGTGATCGGTTCGCTCACCGTGCTGCCGGCGCTGCTGTCGAAGCTGGGCCGCTGGGTGGACCGGCCCCGGGTGCCGCTGCTGTGGCGCCTCACCGCCCGCCGCACCGGGCCGGACGGGCAGCAACTGCCGGGCCGGTTCTGGCCGATGGTGCTGCGCCCCGCCCTGCGCAGCCCGCTCGTCACGCTGGTGATCAGCGCCGGGCTGCTGCTCGCCCTGGCCGCACCGGCGCTGAGCATGCAGCTGAAGTTCCCCGGGACCGAGGACCTGCCGCGGACCACCCCGGCGATGCAGGCGTACGACCGGCTGACCGCCGCGTACCCCAGCAACGGCACCAACCACACCGTGGTCGTACGGGCCGCCGCCGACCAGGCACCGGCCGTCAAGGCGGCGCTGACCCGGCTGGCCGAGCGCACCGCCGACGACCGGCTGTTCGCACCGCTGGAGGCGTCCGGGCCGGACATCGAGGTCTCGCCGGACAACCGGGTGACCGTGCTCGACGTGGCCACCCCGTTCTCCACCCGCAGCGACGAGGCCGTGCAGTCGCTGGACCTGCTGCGCGACAAGCTGGTCCCGGCCGAGCTGGGCGCCATCGGCGGCGTGGAGTACGCGGTCGGCGGCGGCGTCGCGGACAGCGAGGACTACGCGGCGCACGTCTGGCGGAAGCTGCCGGTGGTGGTCGGCTTCGTGCTGGTGCTGACGTTCCTGGTGATGGCCTGGACGTTCCGCTCGGTGGTGGTCGCGCTGACCTCGATCCTGCTGAACCTGCTCTCCGCCGCCGCGTCGTACGGCCTCCTGGTGGTGGTCTTCCAGAACACCTGGGCGGAGGGCCTGCTCGGGTTCACCTCGATGGGCGCGATCGTCACCTGGCTGCCGCTGTTCCTGTTCGTGGTGCTGTTCGGCCTGTCGATGGACTACCACGTGTTCGTGGTGAGCCGGATCCGCGAGGCGGTGCTGCGCGGGGTACCGACCCGCGAGGCGGTCGCCGAGGGCATCACCGGCTCGGCCGGCGTGGTGAGCAGCGCCGCGCTGGTCATGGTCGCGGTGTTCTCCATCTTCGCCACGCTCAGCACGATCGACATGAAGCAGCTCGGGGTGGGGCTGGCGGCGGCGATCCTGCTCGACGCCACGATCATCCGGGCGGTCGTGCTGCCGTCGCTGATGACGCTGCTGGGCTCGGCGAACTGGTGGGCGCCGCGCTTCATGCGCGGTCCCGGCCGGCACGCGGCGGCCGGACCGGCGGACCCGGACCCGGACGACCGTCCGGCACCGGAGCTGGTCGGCATCCGCTGATCCACCGATGACGCGGCCTCGCCCGGAACACTCCGGGCGGGGCCGCGGTCCGTTCCGCACCGAGGCACCGACTACCCAGAAGTCCTATGGATTAGGTAGGGTTGGCGTCTCATCCCCCGGGAGGACCGCCGTGACACCGCTGACCGAACCGGCCGCCGAGGAGCACCTCGCCCGGCACGCCCTCACCCCCGGCCCGCCCGGCTTCGTGGGCGCCGAGGTGGAACTGCTGCTGGCCCGCCCCGGCCTCCCGTCCTCGCTGATCGGGTCGCTCGCCGCCCGCCCGCCGTTGCGGCACGGTTTCCTGGCCGCACGCTCCGCGCGGGTGCTGGTGGTCAGCGGCCCGCCGTCGCCCGGACTCGACGCCTGCCTCAGCCGGATGGCGGACGACCTACCGGTTCCCGGTCCGTTGATCGCCGGCCACGGCATCGCCGTGCTGGACGTGGCGGCGGACACGGCCTCCGGCAGCCGCCCGGGACAACCGGAGAGCGCCGGCATCACCGTCGCGCTCGAGGCCGGCACGGACGACGACGGGCCCACCGGATGGCGCCGGCGCTGGGCCCTGGCGCACGCCGTCGCCCCGGTGCTCGCCGCCGCGTTCGCCAACGCGCCGTTGCACGACGGCCGGCCGAGCGGATGGCGCAGTACCCGCCAGGCCCGCCGCCGCGGGCTCGGCACCGTGCGGACCGCTCCGGACCCGCGGATCGAATGGGCCCGTACCGTGCTGGACGCACCGGTCCTGCGCCGCGGGCGGCCGGTGACCTCGTTCCGGGAGTGGACCCGTACGGCCACCCGGCCTACGGTCGCCGACCTGCACCGGCACCTACGCACGGTCCGTCCGCCGGTGGCCGCCCGCGGGCACCTCGAGATCGACGTGGCGGACCGGCAACCCGGCGACGGCTGGCGGGTCCCGGTCGCGGTGGTGGCGGCCCTGTTCGACGACCCGGTCGCGGCCGCGGCGGCGGAGGCGGCCACCGCCGCGCTGTCCGGAAATCTGTGGGAGCGCGCCGCCCGGGACGGCCTGAGCGACCCCGAGCTGGGCGCGGCGGCCCGCGAGTGCTTCATCGCCGGGTACGCCGCACTGGCCCGGCAGGGCGTGGCGCGCGGCGTCCGCGATGCGGTCGCCGACTTCACCGAGCGGTACGTGCTACGCGGCCGCTCGCCCGCGGACGACGTGCTGGACCGGGTCTCCGGCCACGCTTCCACGCCGTAGAACCGCCACTGGCGCCCACCGTCGTTTCCCTCGTTCACGACGGCGGACGCCAGGGCGACTCACCCGATATGAGCTAGCGTGCGATCACTTGCCGAAGCCCGCGGTCAGACCGCTGAGCAGCTGCCGGCGACCGATCGCATACAGGATGACGATCGGCAGTGTCGTGAGCACCACGGAGGCCAGCACCGCCGGCACGTTGATGCTGTACTGACCCTGGAAGGTCCACAGGGCCAGGGGCAGGGGGCGCTGCTCCGGGCTCTGAATCAGGATCAGCGGCAACAGGAAGCCGTTCCAGACGCCGAGACCGTTGTAGATGGTCACGGTCACCAGGGCGGGCCGGGTGAGCGGGAACGCCAGTTTCCAGAGCGTGCCCCACTCGGTGGCACCGTCCATCCGCATCGACTCGAACAGCTCGTTCGGCACGTCACGGATGAAGTTCGACAGCACCAGCACCGACAACGGGATGGCGAAGGCGATCGACGGCAGGATGATGCCCAGGAGGGTGTCGTACAGCTGCAGCCGGATGATGATCAGGTAGACCGGGATGATCGTCGCCTGCAGCGGGATCGCCAGCCCCATCAGGAACAACCCGTTCACGCCGCGCAGGAAGCGGCTGTTCCGGCCGCCCCGCACGATCGCGTACGCGGCCGTGAACGAGATCAGCACCGCGGGCACGATGGTGCCCAGGGTGAGGATCACGCTGTTCATGAAGTAGCGGGCGAAGTCCGACTCGATGACGAGCCGGTAGTTCTCCAGCGTCGGCTCGGTCGGCACCGCGAGCGGGTTCTGCGCGAAGTAGTTGCTCTGCGTCTTGAAGCTGGTGATCACGATCCAGTAGATCGGGATCATCACAATCAGCAGCCACACCCACCCCAGCGCCCCACCGAACCAGTTCAGGCGCAGCAGGCTGCGCCGGCGCGCGGACGACCGCGACGGCGCCCGGCGGTGTTCCGTACGCTCCGGACCCTGAGTCAGCGTCGTGGCCATGTCACGCTCCTTCCAACTGGCTGTCACTGTTGCTACCGCCGCCGAGACGGCGCAGCAACAGGGCGAGCGCCAGGCCGACGAGAACCAGGATGACCGCGATGGCACTCGCCGGTCCCATCAGGTTCGCCCGGAAACCGGTCTGGTACATGTCCAGCGCCAGCACCCGGGTGGCGTCACCCGGACCGCCCGCGGTCAACACGAAGATCAGGTCGAAGAAGGTCAGCGACCCGACCACCATCAGCGTCGACGACGTGATGATCGTGTACTTCAGCTGCGGGAGCGTGATGCTGAAGAACTTGCGCACCCGTCCGGCACCGTCGATCTCCGCCGCCTCGTACATCGACAACGGGATCTGCCGGACACCACCCTGGTAGATCAGCGAGTGGAACGGGATGAACTGCCACGACACCACGAAGATGACCACGCCCAGCGCGAGCGTCCCGTTGCCGAGCCAGTCCTGCGTGAGCAGGTCCGACTGCAGGCCGGGCCCGAGACCGAAGTTCGGGTCCAGCAGGAACTTGTAGGTGATCGCGATGGCCGCGGAACTCAGTAGCAGGGGGATGAAGTACAGCACCGCGAGCAGGCCGCGGTACCGCTTGTGTGCCGCCAGGAACACCCCGATGAGGATGCTCAGCGGCGTCTGCACCAACCAGGACAGCGCCATGACCAGGAAGGTCACCCAGAGCGCGTGGGGCAGACCCGGATCGCTGAGTACCGCCCGCCAGCTGTCGAAGCCGGCGGGGCGGATCTCACCGAAACCGTTCCACTGCGTGAAGCTCAGGAACAACACGCCGAGCAGCGGGATGATGCCGAACGCGATGAACATGAACAGCGCCGGCAGAACCATCCAGCTGACGGCGCCGCTCCGCCCGCCGCTAGAGGTGGTGGAGCCTTTCTTCACCCGTACGGTGGGCGGAGCAACCGTCGTCATTTCCCGATGACCTGGTTCATGTTCTGAGCGAACTGCTGCGGCGTGATGTCGGTCTGGAACAGCTTGCCGATGTTGTCCAGGAGCGCCTCGGCCGCGGTCGGGCTGAGCGCCTGGTCCCACGACTGCTGGAAGGTCTTGGCCTTCGACGAGGTCTCGTAGACGAACTTCAGGAACTCGGCGTCCTTGCTGGCGCTGATGGCGGCCTCGGTCCCCTTCACGATCGGCACGCTACCGCTCTCGATCCACTCCTTGTTCTCCGCGTCGGAGAGCACGGCCTCCTTGAAGAACGCCTTGGCGGCGTCCTTCTCGGCGGCGGTGGCCTTGGAGGAGATCGCCAGGTACTGGCCGGGGTTGCCCACCGTGTTGGAGGGGTCGCCCTTGCCGCCCTCGACCGGCGGGAAGTTCATCCAGCCCAGCTTGCCGCTGGAGACGAAGTCGCCGCCGTCGGCCTTCATGCCGCCGTAGGTCCAGGTGCCGTGCAGCATCATCGCGGCGCGGCCGGTGTACAGCAGCGCCTGGTCCGCGTTCGAGTCCGCGGTGACCGAGGCGAAGCCCTTGTTGAAGCCGTTCGCGTTGATCAGCTTCTGCATCTCGGTCAGCGCCTGGATCGACGCCGGGTGGTTCCACGCGTCCTTCTGACCGTCGAAGACAGCCTGGAAGACCTCGCTGCCGCCGATGCGGTCGTAGAGGAACTCGAGCCACATCATGTTCGTCCACAGCGACTGGCCACCGAGCGAGAACGGCGCGATCTTCTCCGCGTTGAAGCGCGGCACCAGCGACATGATCTCGCCCCACGACTGCGGCGGCTGAGCGCCGATCTTCGCGAAGGCGTCCTTGTTGTAGAAGAGCACGATCGGCGCCACGGTCTCGGCCGGCATCGCGTAGATCTTGCCGTTCACGGTGGCGGCACCGAACGACGACGGGAACAGGCGGTCCTTGACCGCGGCGTTCTCGCTGAACCACGAGGTGAGGTCCTCGACCTGGCCGGCCTCGACCCAGCTCTTCAGGCCGCCGCCACCCCAGCCCCAGATGATGGTGGGCGCCTGGCCGGCACCGAGGGCGGTCTTGATCTTGGTCTTGTACGCGTCGTTCTGGAACGTGGTCGCGGTGATCTTCTGGTCCGCGTGCGCGTCGTTCCAGCGCTTCACCGTGTTCGAGCGGATGCCCTCGCCGGGCTGGCCGGTGAGGAACCAGTAGCTGGCGCCACCACCGCTGCCACCACCGGTGTTCGAGTCGCCGCCACCGCTCGGGCCGTCGCTGCCACATGCGGCGAGGGCCGCGGCAGCACCGGCACCGATGCCGAGGCTGAGAAGGTTACGACGAGATATCGTCCTGCGTTCCACGCTGGGTCTCCGTACTCGAGAGCCGCGGGCTCCCGCGGCGGGTCGATGTCTGAGGCAGTGATTGCCGGTCAGATCCTCCGTCGCGATTCTGCCTGTAAATGCTTGGCGAAACGGCTGAAACTTTCGACCGGCGTCCGTAAGTTAACGTGAGATTTCGTTAACGTAGGATTTCCGATTGGGTGTGTCAAGGGTCTTGATGCTCAAGTGCCGTTGGAGCGAGAGTGAACGTCACTGCAGGCACTTCAGGCTCGTGGCACCCCCTGACCCCGGGTCACGGTCCGGTCGCGACCGCATCTCGGAAGGCTACCGAAAGTTTCGGGAAGTCTTCCCCATCTTGCTCGAAGGAGAGCTATCGTGACGACTTCGCAACCGACCCCCACGGCTGAACGGGTGGACGCGCCGTGGAACAACACGACGCTGCCCGTGGCTGAGCGGGTCGATCTCCTCCTCGAGCAGATGACACTTGAGGAGAAGGTAGCTCAGTTGGGCAGCCGCTGGGTCGGCAACGACGTGGACCCACTCGGATCTGAGACCGAATCGGTGTCCGAGGACCCGGAATCCGCCCACAATGTGGCACCGATGCAGGACGTGTTCGTCGCCTCGGGCACGATTCCGCTCGAGGAAGCGAGCCGAAACGGTCTCGGCCACCTCACCCGGATCTATGGCAGCGTGCCGGTCACCCCCGCGGAGGGCGCCGCCGAACTGATCCGGCAGCAGCACATCGTGCTCGCCAACTCCCGCCTGGGCGTGCCGGCGCTGGTGCACGAGGAGTGCCTGACCGGCTTCACCACCTACGGCGCGACGATCTACCCGGCCGCGATCGCCTGGGGCGCCACCTTCGACGCCGACCTGATCGAGCGGATGGCCGCCGCGATCGGCCGCGACATGGCCGCGGTCGGAGTGCACCAGGGCCTCTCCCCCGTGCTGGACGTGGTCCGCGACTACCGCTGGGGCCGGGTCGAGGAGACCATCGGCGAGGACCCCTACCTGGTGGCCATGCTGGGCTCCGCGTACGTCCGGGGCCTGCAGAGCGCCGGTGTGCTCGCCTGCCTCAAGCACTTCGCCGGCTACTCCGCCTCCCGGGCCGCCCGGAACCACGGCCCGGTCCCGATGGGCCGGCGCGAGCTGATGGACGCCATCCTGCCGACCTTCGAGACCGCGGTGACGCTGGCCGGTGCCGCCTCCGTGATGAACTCCTACTCGGACGTGGACGGCGTCCCGGCCGCCGCGGACCCGTGGCTGATGACCGAGCTGCTGCGCGACCAGTGGGGCTTCACCGGCACCGTGGTCTCCGACTACTGGGCCGTGCCGTTCCTGGCCACGATGCACCGCGTCGCGGGAGACTTCGACGAGGCCGGCGCGCAGGCCCTCACCGCCGGCATCGACGTGGAACTGCCCGACACGCTGGGCTTCGGCGCCGGCCTGGTGGAGCGGGTCCGGCGCGGCGAGCTGTCCGAGGAACTGGTGGACCGGGCCGCCCGGCGCCTGCTGACCCAGAAGGTGGAACTGGGGCTGCTCGATCCCGACTGGACGCCCGAGGGCTCGGTGGCCCGCGCCGCCGCCACGAACCTCGACTCCGCCGAGAACCGGGCGCTGGCCCGCGAGATGGCCGAGCGCTCGATCATCCTGCTGGACGCCGGCACCGCCCTGCCGCTGACCGGCGCCGACCGGCCCACGCTCGGCAAGGTGGCCGTGGTCGGCCCCACCGCGGCCGACCCACGCACGTTCATGGGCTGCTACGCGTTCCCCAACCACGTCCTGCCCCGCTACCCCGACCTGGGTCTCGGCCTCGAGGTGCAGAACGCGGTGGAGGCGCTGCGCGCCGAGCTGCCCGGCACCGAGGTGGTCCACCGGAAGGGCTGCGACGTGCAGAGCGACGACCGGTCCGGCTTCGCCGACGCGGTCGCCGCGGCCCGGGACGCGGACCTGTGCGTGGCCATGGTCGGCGACCTGGCCGGCCTGTTCGGCAAGGGTACGTCCGGCGAGGGCTGCGACGCCGCGGACCTGCGACTGCCCGGCGTCCAGGCGGAACTGGTCGCCGAGCTGCTGGCCACCGGTACGCCGGTGGTCGTGGTGGTGGTCTCCGGCCGCCCGTACGCGCTGGGCGACGTGCACGCCCGGGCCGCCGGCCTGGTCCAGGCGTTCATGCCCGGCGAGGAGGGCGGCGCGGCGATCGCCGGCGTGCTGTCCGGCCGGCTCCAGCCCACCGGCAAGCTGCCCGTGCAGATCCCCCGGCACATCGGCGGCCAGCCCGGCACCTACCTGCAGCCGCCGCTCGGCGTCGGGAACGACGGGATCAGCAACCTGGACCCGGCGCCGCTGTTCCCGTTCGGCTACGGCACCAGCTACACCACGTTCCAGGTGGACGAGCTGCGGATCAGCGACACCGAGGTGGCCACGGACGGCGAGTTCACGGTGTCCGCCCGGGTCCGCAACACCGGACCGCGGGCCGGCAGCGAGGTGGTCCAGCTCTACCTGCACGACGTGCTCGCGCAGGTGACCCGGCCGGTCAAGCAGCTGGTCGGCTTCGCCCGGGTCACCCTGGAGCCGGGCGAGGAGGCCGGGGTACGGTTCGCCGTACACGCCGACCGGACCGCGTTCACCGGCCGCGACCTGCAGCGCATCGTCGAGCCCGGCGAGATCGAGGTCTTCGTCGGCACGTCGGCGGAACACCTGCCGCTGCGCGACACGGTCCGGCTGACCGGCCCACTGCGGGTGGTCGGCAGCGACCGGCGGCTGGTCACCCCGGTCGAGGTCAGTACGACCGCCGACCTCGGGCTTCCCGACGGACCGGGCGCCGGGAACACCGCGCCGAGCCCCGTCAACGCCTAGGAGCAGGGGCTGTGCCCTCCCGGGACGGACGCGCAACGCTCGCCACGGTCGCCGCATCGGCCGGAGTGTCCGTGGCGACCGTGTCCAAGGTGCTCAACGGCCGGTCCGACGTGGGTCCCGCGACCCGGGCGCTGGTGGAGACGCTGCTGCGGCAACACCAGTACCCGGTGCGGCGGCCCGCGTCGGTGCGGCGCGGTGCCGCCACGGCCCGCATCGAGCTGCTGTTCAGCTATCCGATGAACGCGTACTCCACCGAAGTCATGCAGGGCGTCCTGGACGCCGCCACCGAGACCGGCGTGTCCGTCGCGGTCAGCGTCGGCGGCCGCCGGCACGCCGAGGCGGAGAACCCGCGGGTGTGGGCACGCGACCTGGCCGCGGCCGGCCGGCAGGCGGTCATCACGGTGGTCGACGACCTCACCGCCGACGACCTGCAGTCGCTGTCCCGGGCCCGCCTCCCGCTCGTCGTGGTGGACCCGCGCAGCGTCCCGCGGGCCCGGGTGACCAGCGTAGGATCGACCAACTTCGCCGGCGGGCTGGCCGCCGCGCAGCACCTGTTGTCGCTGGGCCACCGCCGCATCGCCTACCTCGGCGGCCCGGCCGCGGCCGCCCACAACCAGGCGCGGCTGCACGGCTACCGGGCCGCCCTGGAGGCCGAGGGCGCCCCGGCACCGGAGACCTACGTGCGCACCGGCCAGTTCCACTACGAGGACGGCGTGACCGGCGCGGCCGCCCTGCTCGACCTGGCGGAGCCGCCGACCGCGGTGTTCGCGGGCAGCGACGAGACCGCGGCCGGGGTGATCGAGGCGGCCCGGGCGCGGCAGCTGCGCATCCCGGAGGATCTGAGCGTGGTCGGCTTCGACGACACCCAGGTGGCCCGGTTCTCCTCCCCGCCACTCACCACGGTCCGCCAGCCGTTGCGCGAGATGGGCGCGGTCGCGGTCCGCACCGCCCTACGCCTGGCCGCCGGCCAGAAACTGGATTCCCACCACGTGGAGCTGGCAACCGAGCTGGTGGTCCGCGAGTCCACGGCCCCGCCCGCGCGCACCGCGCCCGCGCCCCGGGCCCCTACGCCGTAACCCCGCCTCATCCCCCTCATCCCCCCCATCCCCTCATCCCCCCTCACTCCCTCCGCCGCCTCACCTCCTCCGCCGCCTCACCCCCTCCGCCCCTCCGCCGCCTCCGCCCCTCCGCCGCCTCCGCCCCTCCGCCGCCTACCCCCTCCCCTCCTCAGCCCCTCCGCCCTTCACCCGCTCCGCCGTTTCGCCGCCTCACCCCTCGCCGCCTCGCCGCCTCGCCGCCTCGCCGCCTCGCCGATCTTGGAATTGTGGTGGGGACAAAAGCCGTATCGCACCGACGAATCGGGCACCACAACCCCAAGATCGCCGGCGTTCGGCGAGAGGCGGCACTTCTCGGACCTGAGTGCGCGGCGCATGCCGGGCCCGCGAACACCGGCACGCCGCGCGTCGACCTGCGTAGCGCGCCTCAGTGGAACGCCACGGTCCTTATCGGGCGCTCATAACGACGTTGGTGTACCACTGGAGCGCTCCAGTGGTACACCAACGTCGTCACAGGCGCCCGATAACGACGTTGGTGTACCAGTGAGGCGGCCGGGTTGGGTGGCGGCACGTCGAGCCGGGCGGCGGCGCAGCGCGGTGAGGTGTGCTGCCGGATACGGGGCAGGACGTGATGTCGTCGCACCGGAAGCCGAGGATGCGCTGGTCCTCGCCCGGCGCCGGAGCACCCACAACAAGAAAGGGCCGAGGCCGGCGCGCCGGCCGGGGCGCGCCGACCGGCCCGGAGGCGACCTCAGCCGCCTGGCCGGCCAAGGACCTCCGAAGAGGCCCTCAGCGGCGATTCAGTGCTGGCCATCAGGCCGTGGTGCTTGGCCATCAAGCCGTAGAACTGGCCATCAAGCCGTAGAACTGGCCGTCAAGCCGTGGAACTGGCCGTCGGAACGGGGAGCTGACCGTCAGGCCGTGGTGCAGGTCGAGCCGTTCAGCGTGAACGACGTCGGTGACGCGGTGCTGCCGGTGTGCGTGGCCTGGAAGCCGATACCCACCGAGGCGCCGGCTGCCAGGTTGGCGTTGTAGGACGCGTTGCGGGCGGTGACCGCGCCGCTGGTCGGTGAGTACGTGGCGTTCCACCCGGAGGTGATGGCCTGGCCGGCGGGGAGCGTGAAGCCGAGCGTCCAGCCGTTGATCGCCGCGGTGCCGGTGTTGGTGATGCTGATCGACGCGGTCAGGCCGGTGCTCCACGGGTTCACGGTGTACGTCACCCGGCAGGCACCGGGCTCCGCGGGCGGGTTCGACGGCGGATTGGACGGCGGGTTCGAGGGCGGGTTCGACGGCGGGTTCGAGGGTGGATTGGACGGCGGGTTCGACGGCGGGGTGGACGGGGTGGTGCCGTTCAGCCCGAGGAACGCGACCGCCATCTCGGCCATCCCGTTCAGCGGCAGCGAGTGGCCGACGCCCGCCACGCTGATGCCCTCGACCGGCGCCTGCACCGAGGTGGAGCCGTAGCGGGTACGGGTCCAGTTCGGCTGCGGCGTGTCGGTGAGCACCGGCGTCTGGCTGATGCCGTGCACGTTCGTCCACTGCTCGATCGCCTCGTTGAAGTTCGGGTACCGCAGCGTGTCGTCGGTGACGCCGTGGAAGAGCTGCATGCGCGGCCGCGGGCCGGTGTAGCCGGGGTACGCGTTGCGGACCAGGTCGCCCCACGCCTGCGGGGTCCGGTTGATCTGGCCCTGGGCGCAGGCGCTGTTCCATCCGGAGCCGTCGGTGGTGGCGAAGCACGCGAACGGCACGCCCATGAACGAGGAGCCGGCCCGGAACACATCGGGGTACGCGCCGAGCAGCACGTTCGTCATCATGCCGCCGGACGAGGCGCCGGTGGCGAACGTGCGGTTCGGGTCGGTGCCGTACCGCTGCTGGACGTACCGGACCATGGACACGATGCCGACCGGGTCGCTGCCGCCGTTGTGGGTCAGCGCGGCCGACGACGACACGTCGAAGCACTGTCCGGAGCGGGTGGCGGACGGGTAGACGACGATGAAGCCGTACTGGTCGGCCAGCGCGGCGAACCGGGTGCCGGAGTAGAACGCCGGGCCGGTGCCGGTGCAGTAGTGGTTCGCGACCAGCAGCGCCGGGTTGGTGGCCAGCCGGTCCGGCACGTACAGGTGCATGCGCAGGTTGCTGGGGTTGGTGCCGAAGTTGGTGACCTCCTGCAGGGAGGCTGCCGACGCCGGGCTCGCCATGGTCAGTACCCCGGCGCCGAGGGCGACCGCGGCGGCGGCGCTCGCGAGCAGGGTGCGGAGTGGTCGTCGCATCCGATGTCCTCACGTCCGAGGTGGACCGGCGCGACGAACCGGGAAGGCCCGTCGCGCCGGCATGGCGGTGGATCAGCTGGCGGTGCAGACCGGCGCACCGCTGGGCGCGGTGCCGGTGCCCTGGAAGCCGAACTCGGTGCCGGCACCGGCGTTGAGCCGGCCGTTGTAGCTGACGTTGCCGAACCGGACCGCGCCGCTGGTGCCGCTGGCCTGTGCACTCCAGGAGTTCGTCACGGCGCTGCCGGCGGGCAGGTTCATCGCGACCGACCAGCCGTTGATCGCGCTGGTCCCGGCCGTGACCTTGACGGTGGCGACGAAGCCGCCGGTCCACGCGTTGACCGAGAACGTGGCGGAGCAGCCGGCGCCGCTCGGCGGCGGGTCGGACGGCGGGTTCGAGGGCGGGTTCGACGGGGGATTGGACGGCGGGTTGGACGGCGGGTTCGACGGCGGGTTCGACGGCGGGTTCAGGTTCAGCGCGGACAGCGTGGCGTCGTACGCCTGCTTCTTGTTGCCGTTGTTGTCGAAGAGCAGCGGCGTGCCGCTGGCCCGCCAGGAATCGCTGTCCCGGACGCCCCACACCGTGATGCCGTTGCACCGGGGCACCGCGAGGCAGTCGTTGACCACGTTGCGGTACGTGTTGGCCTGGGTCGCGCCGGAGCCCTCGATGTCCAGCTCGGTGATCTGCACGTCGACGCCGAGCGCGGCGAAGTTCTGCAGCGTGGTGCGGTAGTTACTGGGGTACGGCGAGCCCTGGTTGAAGTGCGACTGGAGCCCGACGCAGTCGATCGGCACTCCACGGGTCTTGAAGTCCTGGACCATCCGGTAGACGGCCTGCGTCTTGTCCCAGTTCCAGTTGTCGGTGTTGTAGTCGTTGTAGCAGAGCTTGGCGCCCGGGTCGGCGGCCCGTGCGGCCCGGAACGCCGCCTCGATCCAGTCGTTGCCGGTGCGCTGCAGGTTGGAGTCGCGCCGCGCGCCGCCGTTGCCGTCGGCGAACGCCTCGTTGACCACGTCCCAGGAGTCGATCTTGCCGCGGTAGTACGTCGCGACCTGCGTGACGTGGTTGAGCATGGCCTGCCGCAGCGGGCTCCCGGACATGCCCTCCATCCAGGCCGGCTGCTGCGAGTGCCAGGCCAGCGTGTGCCCGCGCACCTTCATGCCCTGGGCCCGGGCGTGGTTGACGATCCGGTCCGCGGCCGCGTAGTCGAAGCGGCCCTGCGACGGCTCGGTCGCGTTGATCTTCATTTCGTTCTCGGGCGTGATGCTGTTGAACTCGCGGTTCACGATGCCGACGTAGGTGGAGTCCGACAGCTTGTGCGCCGCGATCGCCGCACCGAAGTAGCGCCCGTGGGCGGCGGCGGACGCGCCCAGCGTGGTCGCCGCGTTGGCGGTGGGTGCGACCGTGAGAATCGTGCCGACGGCGAGCGCCCCGGCGGCTATCGACACGACCGTGGTGCGTAACCGCAGTCGGGTCGAGCGACGCCCGGTGTCCCAGGCGGAGGTTTTCGTCATGGCCGGTGGCTCTCCCTGGCTCGGTGGGGATGGCGGAGATGAGCCGGCACCTCGATCGCAGCACGCCAAGGCCGTGCGCCAGGTCACTTAACCGATATAGCGACGATCGAACCGGCTCGATCCGGAACGTTATCGAAACAGGACTGAAACTTCAATCACCATCTATGACAGAATTTGCGTAGCGGCATCGACACTCGACCCCGGACAGTCCCGCTTGACCAGCGTTTGCGAGACGGTTACGGTCCGATCCAGATCGCCGGGTATCACCGAAACTTTCGGGTCGAGTGATCGCCGGGCGGCCCGGCATGGCGCCATCTGAGCCATCGCCAGGACTTAACCGGTTAAGCCGGTCGCCACCAGCCAAAACTTGGGAGCGCTCCCAAGCCAGTCTTACCATGAGATAACCTTCGATGCGAGGGAGCAGCACCATGCCGACCGGTCCGACCCGACGCGAATTACTGGCCTTCGTCTCCGGCACCGCGGTCGCCGTGGCCGCGCCGGCCGCAGCGGCAGATGCGAAATCCGGCACCGGGGCGCTTCCGCACTGGGTGCACACCTGGGTGTCCATGCCCCAGCTCACCGAGCCGCACAACATGCCGCCCGCGCCGTTCACCCAGGACGGTCTGGTGCTCGCGGACGCCACCCTGCGCCAGACGGTCCGGATCACGGTCGGCGGCCGGCACGTACGGCTGCGGTTCTCCAACGCCTTCGGCGGTGCCGACCTGCCGATCACCGCGGTACGCCTGGCCCTGCCCACCGACGGCCGGGCCGGCGTGGCCGGCATCCAGCCGGGGACCTCGCGGCCGGTCACCTTCTCCGGCCGGTCCTCCATCGTGGTGCCGGTCGGCGCCCAGGTGGTGTCCGACCCGATCGCCGTCGACCTGCCGCCCCGGACCAACGTCACCGTCACGACCTACCTGGCGCAGGGACAGGCCTCCAACTCGATCACCTCGCACCCCGGCTCCCGCACCACGTCGCACCTGCTGGCCGGCAACCACGTCGACGACACCGACCTGCCCGGCGCGACCCCCACCGACCACTGGTACTTCCTGAGCGGCATCGAGGTGTGGTCCCCGGCCGCCACCCGCGCCGCCGCCGTGCTCGGCGACTCGCTGACCGACGGCCGCGGCTCCACCACCAACGGCAACGACCGCTGGCCGGACCAGCTGCTCGACCGGCTGCACCAGGACCCGCGTACCGCGGACGTGGCGATCCTCAACCAGGCGGCCGGCGGCAACCGGGTGCTGCGCGACGGCCTCGGGCCGAACGCCCTGTCCCGGGTGGACCGGGACGTGCTGGCGCAGAGCGGGGTCAGCTGGCTGATCGTCTTCGAGGGCGTCAACGACATCGGCACGGCGGAGGCCACCGCGGCCGCCCAGCTGGCCGTCGCGGACGACCTGATCACCGCGTTCGACCAGATCATTCTGCGTGCGCACGCACACGGCATCCGGGTGTACGGTGCCACGCTGATCCCGTTCGGCGGCAACACCGGGTACGACGACCCGGCCGGCCTGCGCGCCGCAGCCCGGGAACGGGTGAACCGGTGGATCCGCAACAGCGCCCGGTTCGACGCGGTGCTGGACTTCGACAAGGCGGTCCGCGACCCGCAGGACCCGTCGAAGCTGCGCGCCGAGTACGACGTCGGCGACCACCTGCACCTCAACCCGACGGGCTACCGGGCGCTGGCTGACGCGGTGCCCGCCGCCCTGTTGCGCTGGCGTCCACTCCCGGCCGGTTTCGGCTTCGAGTGACGACGGGGGCGGGCGGATTCCGGGCGGTCAGCACGTCCGGAATCCGCCCGTTCAAGCTCCCCGCGCGGCCAGCCGGTCCAGCGCCGTCCGGCTCTCGTCGTCCGTGGGGCGGCAGATCACCAGGCGCTGGTCTGGGTCGCCGAGCGGGGCGAGCGTCTCGAAGTGCACCGAGAACGTGCCGACCTCGGGGTGCCGCACGGTCTTGTCGCCGCGACCGTTCGATCTGACCTCACGCTCCGCCCACACCCGCGCGAAGTGGTCGTCCGTGCTGAACTCGGCGATCAGGTCGGCCAGGGCCCGGTCGTCCGGGTGCGCGGCCCAGGCGGCGCGCACGTGGGCGACACCCTCCCGGACGACCCGCTCGCGGTCGACGTAGTAGTCGCGCATCTCCGGGCGCATCAGGCACAGCCACGCCGAGTTGTGCCGCGCGGGCGGCAGCCGGGTGTCGAAGTCCAGCTGGAGCCGCGCCATCCCGTGGTTCCAGGCGAGGATGTCGAAGCGGTGGTTGATCAGCATGGCCGGCAGCGGCGACAGCTCGGCCACCAGCCGGGCCAGCGGTGCCGCCGCGACGGCGACCGGCTCGCCGGCGGGGTGGGGGCGGTGGCGGGCCAGGTCGAAGAGGTAGGCACGCTCGTCGGGGGCCAGCCTGAGCGCCCGGGCCAGGGCCTCCACCACGTCCGCGGAGGGGCGCAACCCGCGGGCCTGCTCGAGACGTACGACGTAGTCGATGCTGATCCCGGCCAGTTCGGCGACCTCCTCGCGGCGAAGGCCCGGGGTCCGGCGGGACTGCCGGCGGTCCGGGAGCCCGAAGTCGTACGGGTCGAGGCGTTCGCGCCGGGCCCGCAGGAACGCGCCCAGCTCGCGGGATGTATCGAGAGTGTCGCTCATCGAGGTGAATGGTAGCGCCGGGATAGGACCGGCCTTCCCAGGAAGTTCTCTCCCTTATCCCCGGCCCGCGGCGGTCGCAGACTTCTGCCGACACGTCATCCGGGACAAGGAGAAACACGATGTCGCTCACCCTCGACACCTACCGGCTGCTGGGCCGGTCCGGGCTGCGGGTCTCCCCCCTGGCGCTGGGCACGGCGACCTTCGGCCCCGAGACGGGCTGGGGCGCCGGGGAGGACGATGCCCGCCGGTTGTTCGACCGCTACGTAGAACTCGGTGGCAACTTCCTCGACACCGCGGTCGGCTACGGCAGCTCGGAGAGCCTGCTGGGCAAGTTCGCCCACGATCGCCGGGAGAGCCTGGTGCTGGCCACGAAGTACACGACGCTGCGCCGGCCCGGCGACCCGAACTCCACTTCGAGCTCGCGCAAGAACCTGTTCGCCTCGGTGCACACCAGCCTGCAGCGACTGGACACGGACTACCTCGACCTGCTCTACCTGCACGTGTGGGACTTCACCACGCCGGTCGACGAGATCCTGCGCGGCCTGGACGACCTGGTCCGGCAGGGCAAGGTCCTGCACGTGGCGATCTCCAACGCCCCGGCCTGGCAGATCTCGCGCATGCAGGCGATCGCCGACCTGCGCGGCTGGTCACCGCTGATCGCGCTGCAGCTCGAATACAACCTCATCGAGCGTACGGGCGAACGCGACCTGATCCCGATGGCCCGGGAGATGGGGCTGGGCGTGGTCCCCTACTCCCCGCTGGCGGGCGGCCTGCTGGCCGGCGCGTACCGCCGTGCCGACGTAGCCGGGGTGACGCCGGGCGACGGCACACGCAAGGGGTTCAACTTCGCCGCGCTCGGCACCGTCACCGAACGCAACCTCGACATCGCGGACATCCTGAAGGAGGTCGCCGCCGAGCTGGGCTGCACCCCCGCGCAGGCCGGGCTGGCCTGGCTCCTGCGAAACCCGGACGTGACCGCGCCGATCATCGGGGCCCGCACTCCCGCGCAGCTGGAGGACAACCTGGCCGCGCTGACGGTGGATCTCACCGCCGCGCAGCTGGCCCGCCTCGAGGAGGTCAGCGCGATCGATCCCGGTCACCCGCACGCTTTGCTCGCCGGCGACCACATCCGGAACGTGATGCGCGGCGACCTGACGATGGCGGCCGGCCGCTGATCGACCCGGCCGCCTATTCCGCGGTCCAGTACAGCGCCCGGGCGAACTGGGCGTACAGGCCCTTGGGGTGGGCCCGGAACAGCGGCTCGGTGCCGAACAGCACCGCCTTGCCGCCGCGGGCCGTGCGGCCGGAGACCACCGACGCCTGGCCGGCGGCCTGTTCCGGACCACCGGCGCCGGGTGCGGACGGCAACCAGTGCCCGGCGATCAGCGGGTCGGCCGCGTAGCGCTGCTCCACCGTGAACCCGGTGCCGGTGAACCAGATCGGCGAGTACACGAACGTCGCCGGCAGCGAGCCGGTGCCCACCACCGGGCCGGTGTTGCGCACCGCCACCACGCCGTTCGCGTCGCCGCGGCCGGTCACCGCGGTCGCCGGGAGCAGGCCCGCCGCCGCGTTGAACGCCGCGCCGGTCGCGCCCCGGGTGACCACGCCGCCGCGGGCGAGCAGGTCGTCCACCTCGGCCTTACCGGTCGCGTTGAGCTGAGCGTAGGACAGGCCGGAGGAGACCACCAGGGTGTCCACGCCGGACAGGTCGGCGCCGGCGTTGAGCAGGGCCGTCGACACGGTACGCACGTCGAAGCCCATCTCCCGCAGCGCGAACAGCTCGTCCGCGGACACCGCCGCCGCGATCACCGGTGCGGTGAACGGGACGCCGGTGGTGGTCCGCGGCGCGGCGACGAACCGTACCCCGAAGCGGTCCGCGACGGTCTCGGCCGCGGCCCGGGCGGACGCCGGCACGATCACCGTGTCCGCGGACGTGCGGGACGGTTTGACGCCCAGGTCGAGCAGCGCGTTGAGGGCCCGTACGTCGGCGCCGTCGCGCAGCGTCAGCGCCAGGTCCCGCCCGGCCGGGGTGGTCACCGCGCCGGTCCGGGACGCGACCGTGACCGGGCTGGTGGTGACCCGGGGTGCCGCGGCGGCGCTGACGTCCACGGTGGCGCCCCAGAGCAGGCGGTGGCTCCAGCCGGAGATGTCGTACATCTGCGGCACCAGGTCGGAGATGTCCCGGCCGGCCTCCAGCATGACGTTGGCCAGGCCGCGCTTGGGCTGGTGCATGTCGACGACGTACGAGCCCTTGCGGTAGCCGCGGCCGGCCACGGTGAAGTCGTGCTTCGCCCGGGTGACCCGCACGTCGTGGGCGACCAGGTGGTCCACCAGCCGGGCGGCGGCGGCCGGGGACCGCTGGGCGTCGCCGGCCGGGATGACGTAGGCGCGCGGGAACTCGGTGGCGTACCGGTCCTCGGGGCCGAAGCCGGCCACGAAACCGTCCGGGATCTCCGGTGAGGGCGCGCCGGCCCAGCCGCGGCGGAACTGCTCGATCTGCCCGGCGAGCAGCGACGTCCGGTGGGTGTCCGCGTACCGGAGGGTGGCCTCGATGGTCGCCTCGGCCACCTCGGTGTTGATCTCGGACCGGCGGCGCAGTTCCGCCACCGGCAGGGTGGTGTAGTCGTTGTTGTTCACCCGCAGCGGGATCTCCACGGTGTGCCCGACCGCGCCCTGGTAGATCGCGTACATCGGGGTGAAGATCGGCGGCCAGTCGTCCCAGTCACCGGGCGCGTAGTCCCGGAACGGGATGTCCACGGTGGCGGTCTCCGGGCGGCCCAGCGCCTGCACCGCCTGTTCCATGCCGAGCGCGTTGGGCAGCGCGTGCCTGATGTACAGGTCGTACTCGTAGTTCTGCCCGTGCGGCGGGGTGCCCGGCTCGATCAGCGTGTTGCCGGTGTAGCCGTGCTCGTCGAGCATCACGAACGGCTGGGTGGCGATCACCACGTCGCGGACCGCGCGGGACTCCGGCTGCGAGCTGGTGGCGTGGTCACGGTTGATGTCGAAGCCGGCGCCGTTGGCCCGGGTACCGGCGATCCGGCCGTCCGGGTTGTTGGTCACGGTCACGTAGAACCGGGTGCGGGCGAGCAGCGCGGTGGTCTCCGCGTCGGTGGCGGTGGCGAGCCGCTCGATGACGCGCAGCGCGCCGTCGGTGCCCTCCCACTCGTTGCCGTGGATGTTCGCGTTGATCCACACCGGGGTCTTGTAGTCGCGCCGCAGGGCCCGGTCCCGCTTGGCGGCGCGCGGGTCGTCCTCGATCAACGCCCGCCACCGGTCCTGCCGGGCCGCCTCGGCCGCGGTCTCCGGGGCGGTCACGGTCACCAGGTACAGGTCGCGACCGAGCGCGGACTGCCCGACCACCTCGGCGGAGACCCGGTCGGAGGCCGCCTGCAGGGCGTTCAGCTTCGGCGCGATCGCATGGTACGGAACCAGGCCGAGCTTGATCGACCGGTCCGCCGGGTCCTCCGGGTACACCCGCAGCTCGGTCTGCCGCGGGTAACCCTGGCGCTTGGGCGTCCACCGGGCGGCCGGCGCGGCACCGCGCAGCGCGGCAGCGGCGGCGGCGGGGGCGCCGCTCGCGGCGGTCTCCCGGCGCTCCGGCCCGTTGCCGAAGTCGCGCGTCGACGGCGCGGGGTCCGGCGGGGCGGCCGCCGCGGGGGCGGCGGGAAGCAGGCCGGCGGCGAGCAGCACCGCGCAGAAACCGGTAAGCGACCGGGACACGTCCACAAAGCACCTCCGTTGGCTGCCACCGACCCTCTCGCGACGAGGCCCGGCGGCGCAACGGTCCACGCCGATTCGCATGGCACGGCCGGCGGCGGCGCGAGAGCCGCGCCGCCGCCGGCCGTGGGCGGTCACCCCGGTCTAGACCGAGGCGGTACAGCGGGTGCCGTTGAGCGTGAAGTCGCTCGGCGTACCCGGGCTACCCGAGAAGCTCGCCTGGAAGCCGGTGGACACCGAGCCGCCGCGGGGCACCGAGCCGCCGTACGGCGGACTGGTCACGGTCACCGTGGTGCCCGACTGGGACCAGGCGCCGTTCCAGCCGTTGCTCACGCTGACCGTGCTGCCGACCTGGAACGTCAGCTGCCACGACGTCAACGCGGCCGCGCCGTTGTTGGTGATCCGGACGTCGGCGGTGAAGCCGTTCGACCACTGGTTCGTGGTGTACGTGACCGCGCACCCGGCCGTGGACGGCGGAGTGGACGGCGGGGTGCTGGTCGGTGGCGTGGTCGGGTTGCCGGGCTGGCCCGCGCCGCCGGCCGCCACCGCCAGGTCGTAGGCCCGCTGCGGGACGAACTGGCCGGCGCCCGCGATGCAGCCGTCCGCCTCGCCGGGCAGCTTGATCCACAGGTACGCGTCCAGGATCGAGTCGGACACCGCGTTGGTGCTGGGGATGCCGATCGCCCGGCCCGGCGGGTCACACCACTCGCTGCCGGCCGGCCCGTTGCCGTTGCGGCTGGTGTCGATGACGCCCTTCAGGGTGTTGTCCCCGGTGGCGGCGATGACGTTGCGGATGTACGCGGTCGACTCCGCGTCGGTCCGGTAGTTCGAGACGTTGACCGAGATGCCGTCGGCGCTGTTCGCGATGTCCGCCCGGACCAGCCGGGCGGCCATCTCGGCCGGCGGCAACCAGGCCGAGTGCGCCGCGTCGAAGTAGACCTTGGCCTGCGCCGAGGCCGCCTTGAAGGCCTTGCCGGCGTACGCCATCGAGGCGTACACCTCGGCCTGCTGCGCGGCGTTCAGGCAGCTCGTCATCAGCGCCAGCACGTCCGGCTCCAGCACGATCGCCGCGGCCCGGCCCTTGAGACCGGCCGCCACCTGGTCCACCCACTGCCGGTACGCGGTGTGGTTCGCCAGGCCGCCGGAGCTGGCGCCGGAGCAGTCCCGGTTGGGAATGTTGTAGACCACCATGATCGGGATCTTCCCGGCCGCGGCGGCGGCACCGACGAACGCGTCGACCTCGCCGGCCACGGTGCCCGGGTTGTTCTGGGTGAACCAGCGGCCCTGCGGCACGTTGGCGATCCGGTCCCGGATCACCGCGGCGCGCGAGTCGTTGGGGTTGGCGGCCACCCAGCGGGCGGCGTTGGTGTTGGGGTCCACGTAGTAGGGCGAGTCGGCGGCGAACGCCGACGTCGGTTGCCATACCCCGACGCCGAGCGATCCCGCCGCCGCCACCGCGGCCACCGCGGAAGCGAGGACGGTTCTGGTGCGCATGGTGGGCTCTCCGTGTGAAAAGGGCCCGCGGCACGGCGGGAGGGCCGTGCCGCGGGCAGTCAGGGGGTCAGGAGGCGGTGCAGGTGAGGTTGCTCAGCGCGGTCGGTGCCGCACCACTGCCCTGGAAACCGACGCTGGTCGACCCGTTGGCCGGTATCGATCCGTTGTACGTCTCGTTCTGCAGGGTGTGGGTCGTGCCGCTCACCGAGTGCCGGGCGTTCCACGCCTGGCTGACGGTCTGCGAGCCGGGGAAGGCGAACTGCACCCGCCACGAGCTGATCGCCGAGGTGGCGCGGACCGACACGGAACCCTGGAAGCCGTTGCCCCACGAGTTGGTCGTGGAGTACGTCGCGGTGCAGGCGCCCGTGGCGGGCGGCGTACCCGGGTCCGGCTCCGGAACCGGGTCCCCGCCGGGCGGCGGGGTGGTGCCCTCGCCGATGCCGGTGACCTCGCCGTTGCCGCCGTCGAAGACGACGTCGGAGCAGCCGTAGAAGGTCTCGGTGCTGTCCGAGCGGCTCCACACCGAGTAGATGATGTGCCGGCCGGACTTGTTCGGCAGCGTGGCGTTCCACGAGTAGCGGCCGTCGTTGGTGCCCGGTCCGCCGATCGACTGCGGGTTGGTCACCTGGTCGAACGGCTGCGACTCGAGGTCACCCCAGCCCAGCGCACGGGTCGGGCTCCAGGAGTCCTTCGTGATGTACAGCGAGAAGGTGCCCGGGTGCTTGGCCCAGTTGTTGTAGTCGATCCGCATGTTCGCGCCGGCGGTCAGGTGCGTCACCGGGAAGTCCGCGCGGGCCAGGTTGAAGCCGCTGAAGTTGTACGGGCCGCCGCTGCCACCGCTGCACAGCTGGCCGTCCGGGATGAAGCCGGTGGTACGGCCGGCGCCGTCGGAGCGGAGCACGGCGAACCAGTTGTACAGCGAGCTGGGCCCGCTCTGGGCCACCGCGGCGGCACAGGCGGGGTTCCGCGGGTTCGCGGCGCCGTTGCCCTGGATGCCGTCCTTCCAGCACAGGTACGTCCGGCTGCCCGGCGCCATCATCGCACCGTGCGCCGAGGCCGCGGTGGAGGCGACGAACGTGGCGCCGCCCGCCGCGAGGACGGCCGTTGCCGCGTACAGCAGCAGCCGACTTCTGATCTTCATCTGGTGCTCCCATCTGGGGGTGGTGGGGAACCGGGGTTGGAGGGGGGGTGAACAGGACCTCGTGGGTTAGCCCTGCCCACCCCCGGTCTGTGGGGTGGTTCGCGCGCGGCCCGCGTCGGGCGGGACGGTCGAACCGGTGCGGTCGGCGTAGAGGACGCCGCGGCCGTTGGTGCCGAGGTAGACCCGCCCGTACACCCGCGGGTCGCCGGCCAGGGCGTCGCCCGAGTTTCCGTACCGGTGGGCGTCGTCGTTGATCCGGACCCAGGTGGCGCCGGCGTCGTCGGAGCGGTACACCCCGTCCACGCCGCCGACCGTGCCGACCAGGAAGACCGCCGGGTACGACGCGCCCGGCGCGGCCTTGCCGAACGCCACGTTGATCGCCTCGGTGACGCCCGGCAGCGCGGTGAACGTGGCACCGGCGTCGGTGGAGCGGTGCAGGCCGGTCGCCCCGGCGGCCCACACGTCGCCCGCCCGGCCAGGCACGGCACGGACGCTGCGGGCGGACACCGTGGCGGTCGCGGCGAACGAGGCGCCGCCGTCGGTGCTGACGTAGAGGCGGTCGGCGGCGTACCCGTAGAAGGTCTTCGGATCGACCCGGTCGGACTCCACCTTGGCGCCGGCCGGGATGCCGGTGGAGGCGGACCACGAGCTGCCGCGCGTGCTGGAGTGGTGCACTCCGGTGCCGGCCGGCGACCAGACGAACGCGCCGGCGTCCGCGCCCACCGCGACGGTCCCGCCGCCGGTGACACCGGACGGTTCCTGGCCGGAGTGCCAGCTCTTGCCGCCGTCGGTGGAGACGCCGAGGTGCGGTGCGGCGTCGCCGTTGCCGACCCGGGCGAACACCGCCGGGGCCGACTCCGCGAAGTCGAGGCTGGTGTTGCTGCCCAGGTTCGGGGTGTCATGGAAGTGCGCCGGCACCGCGTCCAGGTCGGCGTGGTGGAACCCGCCGATGTCACCGAGCGCGCTGACCAGCGGGGCGCCGGTGGGCGGGCTGGCCAGGTCGAGGACCGCGGTCTCCTCCAGGCCCTTCGCCATCGGCCGGATGGTGAACGTGGTGCCGGCGTCCCAGTTGGTCAGCTCGGTGGTGCCGTACACGGTGGCGCCGGTGCCGTAGAGCATCCGGCCGGAATCGAACGGGTCGATCTCCACTGACTCGTTCATCCAGCCCAGCTTCGGCGACGTCTCGGGCAGCTGCGGGCGGTTGTTGAAGTCCAGCCACGGGTTCGCCGAGATGTCCATGGTGTAGCGGTTGACCCGCTCGGGGTAGTTGCCGAAGTCCCAGATCCGGGTCCAGGTGGCGCCGTTGTCCGTGCTGCGGTAGAAGATCGCGTCCGGCCACCAGGAGATCTGCGTGGCGACCATCAGGGTGCCGGGCCGCTGCCGGTCCACGGTCAGGCCGGTGTAGCCGAAGTAGAGGTCGTCGCCGGCGCTCAGCTTCACCGGGCTCACGTCGGTCCACGCGCCGGTGTTCGTGTCCAGCCGGTACACCTGGCCCTTGCCGCCGTCGTACGGGCCGCCGGTGTCGCTGGTGGCGATGTAGAGGAAGTCGTTGACCGAGTCGACCACGCCCTTGTGGGCCAGGTAGCCGGTGGGCTGGCCGGGGATCCGCGCCCAGGTGGCGCCGCCGTCGGTGGAGCGGTAGACCGGGTTCTGCCTGTCCGCCACCCCGACGTAGACGTCGCGCGTCTCGTCGTCGAAGGTGACCCAGGTGAGGCCCTGGTTCTGGCTCAGGTACCCGCTGGCGTCGGACGGGTCCTGCACGTAGTCGCCGGCGTTCGGGAACGCGGTGACCTGGGCCCAGGTGGCGCCGTGGTCGGTGCTGCGCCACAGGCCGTGGCCGCCCTCCGCGGCGTAGTACACGTTCCGGTTGTCGTGCGGGTCCACGGCGAGCCGCTCGCCCATGCCGCGACCCGGCATGTTGCCGCCGTTCTTGAACGGCAGCTCGGTGATCTCCCAGGTCGCGCCCCGGTCGGCGGAGCGGAGGATGGCGCCGTTGTTCGGGTCCCAGCCGTTGGTGTACATGCCGACCGCCGCGTAGACCCGGTCCGGGTCCACCGGGTCGGAGGCGATGCTGACCACGCCGTTGTAGCCCCAGCGGTCGCGGCCCACCCAGTCCAGCAGCGGGGTCCAGCTCCGGCCCGCCGGATTCCACCGGTAGGCGCCGCCGATGTCGGTGCGCGCGTAGATCAGGTCCTTCTCGGCCCGGTTGAAGACGATGCCCGGGACGAATCCCCCGCCGTCGATCCGCACGTTCTTCCAGGTGTACGTGTCGACGGCAGGCGCTGCAACGGCCGGGCCGGGGCGGTGCACGGCCTGACCGGTCAGCGCCACCGCGCCGACGAGGACAAGCGCGGCGACGGCCGGGGCGAGGCGTGGGCGACGCAAGGGGATTCCTCTCCGGACACGTAGGGACGCCGGTGGGGTGCGCCATTGACGGGCTTCGTTGATGGGAGCGCTCCCATGAATGTGTACCGTCGTCATTTCGTTGTCAAGAGCCCGAAACAAAGAACCTCGATCTTGCATTGGCCGGAAGCTATGTAACGGGAAGGTTTCCTGCTTGTTGACAGTACTGAACCGAGTAGGCAATATATGGCCGTCAATCCATCGTGGGAGCGCTCCCGATCACCACAGACGGCCCGCCCCGGCCGGCTGCCATCCCCCTGGAGAGGCTGCTACCCGTGAGATCACTGGTCCTCAAAGTGCTGGCCGCCGTGGCCGTCCTGGCCGGAGTGACGGTCCTGGCCGTCCAGCCCGCCCACGCCGCCGCCGGCTTCACCGTCAGCGGCACCCGCATCCTGGACGCCAACGGCAACGCGTTCGTCATGCGCGGCATCAACCACGCGCACACCTGGTACACCGGCCAGACCTCCTCGTTCGCGAACATCAAGGCGACCGGCGCGAACACCGTCCGGGTCGTGCTGAGCAGCGGCAACCGCTGGACCCGCAACGACGCCGCGGACGTCACCAACGTGATCAACCTGTGCAAGGCCAACCGGCTGGTCTGCGTGCTCGAGGTGCACGACACCACCGGGTACGGCGAGGAGGGCGCGGCCGCCACCCTGGCCCAGGCGGTCGACTACTGGATCAGCATCAAGTCGGCACTGGCCGGCCAGGAGCGGTACGTCATCCTGAACATCGGCAACGAGCCGTACGGCAACACCAACGCCGCCGGCTGGACCGCCGACACCCGCAACGCCATCACCCGGCTGCGCGCCAACGGCTTCGAACACGCGATCATGGTGGACGCGCCGAACTGGGGCCAGGACTGGCAGTTCATCATGCGCGACAACGCGGCCTCGATCTTCGCCGCCGACCCGCAGCGCAACACCATCTTCTCGATCCACATGTACGGCGTGTTCGACACCGCCGCGGAGATCAACGACTACCTGGGCCGTTTCCAGACCGCGAACCTGCCGATCGTGGTGGGCGAGTTCGGTAACGACCACTCCGACGGCAACCCCGACGAGGACACCATCATGGCCACCGCCCAGGCCCGCGGCATCGGCTACCTCGGCTGGTCGTGGAGCGGCAACGGCGGCGGCGTGGAATACCTCGACATGGTCACCAACTTCAACCCGGCCCAGCTGAGCCCGTGGGGCCAGCGGTTCATCAACGGCGCGAACGGCATCAAGGCCACGTCCCGCGAGGCGAGCATCTACAGCGGCACCTCCACGCCACCGTCCACACCCCCGTCGACCCCGCCGTCCACACCCCCGTCGACCCCGCCCTCGACACCCCCGTCGACCCCGCCCTCGACACCCCCGTCCACGCCGCCCTCCAACCCGCCGGCCGGCGCCTGCTCCACCGTCCTGTCGGTGAACGCGTGGACCGGCGGCTTCGTCGCCACCGTCAAGGTCACCGCCGGCGGCAGCGCCCTCACCGGCTGGTCGGTGGCCATCACGCTGCCCTCCGGCACCGCCGTCACCAACTCCTGGAACGCCCAGGCCAGCGGCACCAGCGGCGCGGTCCGCTTCAGCAACGCCAGCCACAACGGCCGGCTCAACGCCGGCGGCACCACGGAGTTCGGCTTCCAGGGCACGGGTACGGCACCGAGCGGCTCCCCCGCCTGCACCGCCGGCTGACCCCGCCCCACCCCTGGGACGGAGCACTACCGGAACACCAAGCGGTCGGGCGCCGCCATCACAGTGCGGCGCCCGCCCCCACCATCCCGCGTGGGGAGTAGCGGGGCGGAGCACACCCCAAGTCCCGACACCCTGCACGGCCCGCCTACAGCACGCCCCGCACCCCATGAACAAACCGTCCTCGCGTGCGGAGCTACGGCACGCCCCGCACCCCAACCCCACACACCCAGCACCCCCACCCCGCGCGTGCGGAATCGCGGCACGCTCCGCACCCCAACCCCACACACCCCAGCACCCCCACCCCGCGCGTGCGGAATCGCGGCACGCCCCGCACCCCAACCCCGCCCGTGTAGAACTCAGGCGCACCCCGCACCCCAACCCCACACACCCAGCAGGCCGCCCCACCCGTGCGGAATTCCGGCACGCCCCGCACCCCAACCCCACACACCCCAGCACCCCCACCCCACGTGTGTAGAACTCAGGCGCACCCCGCTCCCTAACTCCACACGCAACCAGCGGCCCGATCGGCACGGCGGACAAGACGGCACGTCTCGTGCCTCACCACGTGTTCGCCCGCGGAACCAGGGCCCGCAGGCCACGTCGCACCCGGGACCGGCGTGACGAATCATGAAACGCATCTACCATTGTCGATGGCGCGACGCAGCCGGACACAACTCCATACGCATTCAGCACGCCCGGCCGGCGCGGGAAACACGGTGCGCTACCGCACCACAACTCCCCGCAATACGGCCACCGGACCCGGTCCGGCCGGTCCATCACCCGGCTTCCGGTCACCTCCGGTCGCTCACCGACGGGCGGGCGAACCGCCTACGACCTGCGAATTGCCGGAAAGTTTCAATCCTATGTCGACGCTGTTGCTATGGGAGCGCTCCCATGGCAACATGACGCTCAGTCGTAGCCACCGCACTCATGAAAGTCGATACCTGCGACACCCCACCCCATCCCCCGAGGAGCACTCTGCAATGAGTCCCAACCCCACCCGCGCCCGCGCCGGTACACGGCGATTGCTGACCCGAGGCGTGACCGTGGCGGCCACCACCGCCCTCGTCACGGGTCTCGGCGTCGTCGCCGCGACCCAGGCCAGTGCCGCTGCCGGCTGCCGGGTCACCTACACGACAAACCAATGGAGCAACGGGTTCACCGCGAACGTGGCGGTGACCAACCTCGGTGACCCCATCAGCGGGGGCTGGAAGCTGGAGTGGGACTTCGCCGGCAACCAGCGGATCACCCAGGGCTGGAGCGCCCAGGTGGCGCAGAGCGGCACCCGCGTGACGGCGACCAGCCCGACGTGGGGTGGCTCGCTCGGCAACAACGCGTCCGCGAGCTTCGGCTTCAACGCCGACTACTCCGGCACCAACGCCAACCCGGCGTCGTTCACGCTGAACGGCACCGTGTGCACCGGCACCGTCGGCGAGCCGTCCAACCCGCCGACCGACCCGGGCACCCCGCCGGTCAACCCGCCGACCGGCAGCAAGGTCGACAACCCGTACGCGGGCGGCCAGGGCTACGTGAACCCGGAGTGGAAGGCCAAGGCCGACGCCGAGCCGGGCGGAAGCCGGATCTCCAACACCCCGACCGCCGTGTGGCTGGACCGGATCGCCGCGATCGAGGGCACCGAGAACAGCAGCTCCAACGGCTCGATGGGCCTGCGGGACCACCTGGACGAGGCGCTCGAGCAGGGTGCCGCGTACATCCAGCTGGTGATCTACAACCTGCCCGGCCGGGACTGCGCCGCGCTGGCCTCCAACGGTGAGCTGAAGCCGGACGAGCTGCCCAAGTACAAGGCGCAGTACATCGACCCGATCGCCGCGATCCAGGCCGACGCCAAGTACGCCAACCTGCGGATCATCAACATCGTTGAGATCGACTCGCTGCCGAACCTGGTCACCAACACCGGCAGCCAGGCCGGCGCCACCGCGACCTGCGACACGATGCTGGCGAACCGCGGCTACGTGGAGGGTGTCGGGTACGCGCTGCAGAAGCTCGGCGCGCTCCCCAACGCCTACAACTACGTCGACGCCGCGCACCACGGCTGGATCGGCTGGGACAGCAACTTCGGCCCGACCGCCGACATCATGCTCGAGGCCGCCCGCGCCTCCGGCAACGTCAGCAACGTGCACGGCTTCATCACCAACACCGCCAACTACTCGGCGCTGCAGGAGCCGTACATCCAGCCCAGCACCTCGGTCGGCGGCCAGTCGATCCGCCAGTCGAAGTGGATCGACTGGAACCAGTACTCCGATGAGCTGACCTTCGCCCAGGCGTTCCGGCAGGAGCTGGTCTCCAACGGCTTCCAGTCCAGCATCGGCATGCTGATCGACACCTCCCGCAACGGTTGGGGCGGCACCGGCCGGCCGACCCGCGCCAGCACCTCCACCACCGTCGACACCTACGTCAACGAGTCCCGCATCGACCGCCGGATCCACGCCGGCAACTGGTGCAACCAGGCCGGTGCCGGCCTCGGCGAGCGGCCGAAGGCCAGCCCCGCCTCGGGCATCGACGCCTACGTCTGGGTCAAGCCGCCGGGTGAGTCCGACGGTTCCAGCCAGCTCATCCCGAACGAAGAGGGCAAGGGCTTCGACGAGATGTGCGACCCCGACTACGGCGGCAACGCCCGTAACGGCAACAGCAAGTCCGGTGCACTGGACGGCGCTCCGATCTCCGGTGCGTGGTTCTCCGCGCAGTTCCGCGAGCTGATGGCGAACGCGTACCCCGCGCTCTGATCATCTGACCCGCTCCCAGGGCCCGCGGGCCGGTCGCCCCCCGACCGGTTCGCGGGCCTTCCGCGTGTCCGCCGAACTTTTTTGGCGGTGCTGTCGATGCCGCCGGGTCCGGTTCGTCGTCATGCTGTACGGCGACCCCGCCGTACGACGACCGGGAGGTCCACCGTGAAGTACATGCTGTTGTTCATGAGCGCGCCGACGGCCGAGGGGGCCGAGCCGGAAGAGGGTTGCGACTTCGAGGAGTGGGTGGTCTTCGACAAGGAGATGAAGGATGCCGGGATCTGGGTGTCCGGCCACCCGCTGCAGGACCTCACCACGTGCACCACGGTGAAGGTCGGTGCGGACGGCGAGCGGACCGTGACCGACGGGCCGTTCGCGGAGACCCGCGAGGTGCTCGGCGGGTACGACGTCATCGACGTGCCGAACCTGGACGTGGCCCTGGACTGGGCGGCCCGCTCCCCCGGCGCCCGCTACGGCGCGTCGGTCCAGGTCCGGCCGATCGCCGACTTCGGCAGCTGAGCCGGTGAACGCAGGCGGGCTGAGCACTGGACGAAGGCGGGCCGAGCCGGTGGACGCAGGCAGGCTGAGCACTGGACGAAGGCGGGCCGAGCCGGTGAACGCAGGCAGGCTGAGCACTGGACGAAGGCGGGCCGAGCCAGTGGACGCAGGCAGGCCGAGCACTGGACGAAGGCGGGCCGAGCCGGTGAACGCAGGCAGGCCGAGCGCTGGACGAAGGCGGGCCGAGCCGGTGGATGAAGGCGGGCTGAGCTGGTGAGCGAGGCAGCGGCCGGTGCGGGGGCGTCGGTCCGGGCGTCCGTGGAGGCGGTGTTCCGGGAGGAGCGTGGCCGGCTGCTGGCCTCGCTCGTGCGCCGCTTCGGCGACCTGGACCTGGCCGAGGAGGTCACGTCGGAGGCCGTCGAGGCGGCGCTGGTGCACTGGCCGGTGGACGGGGTGCCGGACCGGCCGGGTGCCTGGCTGCTGACCACCGCCCGGCGGCGCGCGGTGGACCGGCTGCGCCGCGACCAGGTGCTGGCCACCCGGCTGGCGATCCTGCAGGCCGAGGCGGACCGCGCCGACCCGGTCCCGGCCGCGGACACCGGCCGGGACCTGCCGGACGAGCGGCTAGCGCTGTTCTTCACCTGCGCGCATCCCGCCCTGGCCGCCGACGACCGGGTGGCGCTGACGCTGCGCTGCCTGGCCGGACTCACCACCGGGGAGGTGGCGCGGGCGTTCCTGGTGCCGCCGGCCACGATGGCGCAGCGGATCGTCCGGGTGAAGAAGCGGATCCGCGCCGCCCGCATCCCGTTCCGGGTGCCGGCGCCGGACGAACTGCCGGGCCGCCTGCCGGGCGTGCTCCAGGTGATCTACTCCGTCTTCACCGAGGGGTACGCGGCCAGTTCCGGCCCCGACCTGCAGCGGCTGGACCTCGCCGACGAGGCGATCCGGCTGGCCCGCATCCTGCGCCGGCTGCTGCCCGCGGAACGGGAGGTGGCCGGCCTGCTCGCGCTCATGCTGCTGGTACACGCGCGCCGCGACGCCCGGACCGGACCGGGCGGCGACGTGGTGCTGCTGGAGGATCAGGACCGGAACCGATGGGACCGGGCACTGATCGACGAGGGGTGCGCCCTGGTGGTGACCGCGCTGACCGGCGGCCCGCCCGGACCGTACGGGCTGCAGGCCGCGATCGCCGCTCTGCACGACGAGGCGGCCGACCTGGCGGGCACGGACTGGCCGCAGATCGTGGCGCTGTACGACGTGCTGCTGACGCTGGCGCCGTCGCCGGTGGTGGCGCTGAACCGGGCCGCCGCGGTAGCCATGCGCGACGGGCCGGAGGCGGGGCTGGCGCTGCTCGACGCGCTGGCCGGGGAGCCGCGGCTGCGCGGGTACCACCTTTATCCGGCGACCCGGGCGGACCTGCTCCGCCGTCTCGGCCGCAACGGCGAGGCGGCGACCGCCTACCGGGAGGCGCTGGCGCTGGTCGGCACGGAGCCGGAACGCGCGCACCTGCGCCGCCGGCTGGACTCCGTGGGTGGTTAGCGTTCGCCGGTGATGTAGCCGGTCAGGGTGGAGCGTTCGTCCTCGAGTTCGTCGATCCGCTTCTTCACCACGTCGCCGATGCTCACGATCCCGCTCAGCCGGCCGTCCACCACCACCGGCACGTGCCGGAAGCGCCGCTCGGTCATCATCCGCTCGGCTTCGGCAAGCGACGCGTCCGGTGAGATCGTCCGCACCTCGGCGGTGAGGATGGCGGCAACCGGCTCGGCCAGCACCGCGGCGCCCCGGGTGGCCAGCGCCCGGACGATGTCCCGCTCGCTGACGATCCCGTCCACGGCCGCGCCGTCCCGGGAGACCACCACGGCGCCGATCCGGTGCTCGGCCAGGACGGCCAGCAGCCGGGCCACGTCGGTGTCCGGGGCCACCGTCACGACCTGATCGCCCTTGGCTCGGAGTACGTCGCTGATGCGCATGGTGCCTCCAGATCTCGTGCCGACCGAGGTACTCAGGGTAGGACGGAAACCGGCACCGTGACGCAGGCAAGGAGGAAGTCTCCGGCCGGTACGGCGAAGGCCACCACGATCACCGCCATCCGGGCGATCGTGGGGCGGCGGGTGCCCGCCGCGTACCCCAGGATCAGGGCCGGTGCGGTGGCGGTCTGCAGCCACCAGGAGTCGCGTTCCACCAGCATGCCGAGGTGGCAGCAGACCAGCCAGAGCGCGGTGGCCGAGGTCCAGAGCAGCAGCCCGGCCCGGTAGCAGGTGACCGGCCGCCAGCGGACCGCGGACGTGGCGTCGCCGGCGAACCGGTCGGCGTCCGCGTCCAGCACGGTGGTGGGCAGGTAGAGGGCGGCGGCCAGCAGCAGCCCGAGCACCGCCAGGACCAGCGGGTACGCGCCGACCGGCCGGTGCAGCGACCAGCCGGCGAGCGGGCCCAGCACCCCGACGACCAGCGCGTTGACCGCCACGTCGGCGCCCGGGCGGGCCTTGAGCCGGACCGGCGGCGCGCTGTACAGGTGGCCGAGCAGGAGCACCAGCGCGGTGCCGGTGAGGAACGCCGGCCCGGCCATCGCCGCGACCGCGAGGGCGGCGAGCACGCTGCCGGCGTACCACCGGGTCAGGTCTGCGACCGTGAGGGCGCCGCTGACCAGCGGCGCCGTGGCCTTGCGCGGGTTGCGGCGGTCGCTGGGCAGGTCGTGCCGGTCGTTGACGGCCAGCACCGCGGTCCACACCAGAGGACCGAGCACGAGCAGCGCGGCCAGCGATTCGGCCCGGGTCCCGGCGGGCGGCAGCCAGGTGCGGGTGGCCAGGACCGACCCGAGGTACGCCCCGCCCCAGCCGAGCGGCCAGAACCAGGGCCGGCTGAGCCTGGTCACCGCCCAGGCGCGCGACCACCCCCCGTTCCGGGGACGGCCACCTCGGCCTGGTGCGACGGGCGCGGGCGGTCCGCCGGTCCCGATCCGGCCACGCGCCTGAGCGGTGAGCAAGGGTTGTGCCATGCCCTCGACGCTAGGGAACGGGCCGCGGCGCTGCCTCCCCCGGCGGAGCCAACCGGCTCCCCCCAGCGAGGGAGCCGGCGCCGGATCAGGAACGGTCCTCCGGGTACGTGGCGCCGCCGGACGACTCCTCGGTGAGCGGCTTGGCGCCACCCTCGGGCGGGCCGGAGACCGACTGTGCGCCGGCCGCGAGTTCCGGGAACTTCGCGTCGAACGCGGGGCGTTCGGAGCGGATCCGCGGCATCCGGTCGAAGTTGCGCAGCGGCGGCGGGCTGGACGTCGCCCACTCCAGCGAGTTGCCGTGACCCCACGGGTCGTCCACGGTCACCAGCTGGCCGACCCGGTACGACTTCCACACGTTGTAGAGGAACGGCAGCGTGGCCGCGCCCAGCACGAACGAGCCGAGCGTGGACACCGTATTGAGCACCGTGAAGCCGTCCTCCGGCAGGTAGTCGGCGTACCGCCGGGGCATGCCCTCCCCGCCCAGCCAGTGCTGGACCAGGAAGGTGACGTGGAAGCCGACGAAGGTGAGCCAGAAGTGCACCTTGCCGAGGCGGTCGTCGAGCATCCGGCCGAACATCTTCGGGAACCAGAAGTAGATGCCGGCGAACACCGCGAACACGATCGTGCCGAACAGCACGTAGTGGAAGTGGGCCACCACGAAGTAGCTGTCGTGCACGTGGAAGTCGACCGGCGGGCTGGCCAGCAGCACCCCGGTCAGCCCGCCGAGCAGGAACGTGACCAGGAAGCCCAGGGCGAACATCATCGGGGTCTCGAAGCTGATCTGGCCGCGCCACATGGTGCCGATCCAGACGAAGAACTTCATTCCGGTCGGGATGGCGATCAGGAAGCTCAGAAAGCTGAAGAACGGCAGCAGCACCTGGCCGGTGGCGAACATGTGGTGCGCCCACACGCTCATCGACAGGCCCGAGATCAGCAGCGTCGCGGCGACCAGGCCCTTGTAACCGAACACCGGCTTGCGGCTGAACACCGGGATGACCTCGGTGATGATGCCGAAGAACGGCAGCGCCACCACGTACACCTCGGGGTGTCCGAAGAACCAGAACAGGTGCTGCCAGAGCATCGGGCCGTTGGTCGCCGGGTCGTACACGTGGGCGCCGAGGATGCGGTCGGCGGCGAGCGCGAACAGCGCGGCGGCCAGGAACGGGAACACCAGGATGACGAGCAGGCTGGTGAGCAGGATGTTCCAGGTGAAGATCGGCATCCGGAACATCGTCATGCCGGGGGCGCGCAGGGTCAGGATCGTGGTGATCATGTTGACCCCGCCGAGGATGGTCCCCAGGCCGGACAGCGCCAGCCCGACCACCCACATGTTGCCGCCGACGCCGGGCGAGTGCATGGCGGTGCTCAGCGGGGTGTACGCGGTCCAGCCGAAGTCGGCGGCGCCGCCCGGGACGAAGAACCCGCTCACCGCGATCGTCCCGCCGAACAGGTACAGCCAGTAGGCGAACGAGTTCAGCCGGGGGAACGACACGTCGGGCGCGCCGATCTGGATCGGGACCACGAAGTTGGCGAACGCGAACACGATCGGCGTCGCGAAGAACAGCAGCATGATCGTGCCGTGCATGGTGAACAGCTGGTTGTACTGCTCCGGCGACAGGAACTGCATGCCGGACCGGGCCAGCTCGGCGCGCATCAGCAGGGCCATCAGCCCGCCGATCAGGAAGAACGCGAAGGCCGTGGTCATGTACATGATCCCGATCTGCTTCGCGTCCGTGGTGCGCAGCATCCGGGCGAACGCCGAGCCGCGCACCTGCCGCCGGACCGGCCATGGCCGGGTGACGACCGGGCGAGGACTGACAGCGGTCATGGCAGTCTCCTGACCTTGTGGCGTGTCCGGTGATCACGCGCGTTCCACCGGGCCGGTCGCGATGCGAAGATGGCAGCATGGTCATGTGGTCGGGGAGCGACAACATCGACACGGCGGACGGTAACCGCCCCGTGACGATGCTCCCGCACCTTCTCAGCCCCGGGCAAGACCTGGCCGCATGTCGATGAGTGAGCCGCCCAAACCGCGTTCCGGTCTGCCGGGCGCGGCCTTCCCGGCGCTGCTGGAGGACGACATCGAGGAGTTGTACGACGACGCGCCGAGCGGCAACCTGTCCACGCTGCTCGACGGCACCATCGCGAAGGTCAACGCCACGCTGCTGACCTGGCTCGGGTACACCCGGGAGGAACTGGTCGGCCGGCGGCGCTTCGTCGACCTGCTCACCGTCGGCGGCCAGCTGTACCACGAGACGCACCTCGCGCCGTTGCTGCGGATGCAGGGCGAGGTCAGCGGCATCGCGCTGGACCTGCGTGCGGCGGACGGCTCCCGCCTGCCCGTGTTGATCAGTGCCGTGGTCAAGACCGGCAGCGACGGGCAGCCGATGCTGATCCGCACCACCGTCTTCGACGCCCGCGAACGCCGCGCGTACGAGCAGGAGCTGCTGCGCGCCCGCCGGGACGCCGAGCGGGAGCGGGAACACCTCCGCCGGCTGGTGTCCGACCTGCAGCGCAGCCTGCTGCCGGCCGCGCTGCCGGTGCCGCCCGGCATGGCCACCGCCGGGTATTACCACATGGCCTCGCCGGACGAGGTGGGCGGCGACTTCTACGACCTGTTCCCGCTGGCCGGCGGGCGCTGGGGTTTCTTCCTCGGTGACGTGTGCGGCAAGGGCGTGGACGCCGCGGCCGTGACCGCCGCCGCCCGGTACACGTTGCGGGCCGCCGCGGTGTACGACCCGGACCCCGCCGCCGTACTGCAGAACCTCAACTCCGTGCTGTTCCAGGAGTACCGCAGCCGCTCCCACCGGCACTGCACCGTGACGTTCGGCGTCCTGGTGCCGGACGGGCCCGGCTACACCGCGACGATCGCCTCGGGCGGTCACCCGCCACCGCTGCTGATCGGCGCGGACGGCGCGGTCGCCTACCAGGACACCATCGGCGGCACCCTGATCGGCATCGTCGCCGAGCCCCGGCTGGTCACCCGGACGGTGCCGCTGGCGCCGGGCGACACGCTGCTGCTGTACAGCGACGGCCTCACCGAGGCGCGGCTCACGCCGGGCGGACCGCGCTACGGCAGCGAGGCGCTGCTGGAGTTCGCCCGGGGGCTGGCCCCGGCCACGGCGGCCGCAGCGGTGGACGCGTGCGCCGGTCTGCTCGGCGGGCTCGGCGCGATCGACGACGACGTCGCGGTGATGGCGCTCGGCGTGCTCGGCCCGCTTTCCTGACGCTGGGTGACGATCGGACGCCGGCCGGGTTTACCGAACGGCGCACCGGGCATTTCGCCGACCATGCCCGGCGGCACGCATGCGACGCCGGGCGATCGCCGAGGAGTTCTCATGACGTGGGTCAACACCGCCCGGCAGCGGGCGCGCGCCCGGCTCGCCGCCGCCCGCCAGGACCGGACACCACCGCCGTTCACCGCCGGCCCGGAACTGGGTGCGGAGACGGCCGCACCGGTCGTCCTGGTGGAGCGGCCGCCGTCCGCGGACGACGGCCTGCCCCGCGCGGTCCGGGTGGCCGGGGCGTGGGCGCTGCGCTTCATCCTGCTGGTCGCCGCGGCCTACCTGCTGGTGCGACTGGTCTCGCTGCTGCGCGTGGTGCTCATCCCGGTGGCGGTGGCGCTGCTCCTCGCGGCGCTGTTCCAGCCGTTCGCGGAGTTCCTGCGGCGGCGCGGGCTGAACCGGTCGATCTCCGCCGGGCTGGTGGTGCTGGCCGCGCTGGTGCTGGTCTTCGGCGGGCTGGGCCTGATCGTGCGGACCTTCATCGCCGAGTTCGGCAACCTGTCGACCCAGGTGTCCGAGGGCATCCAGGAGGTGCAGGACTGGCTCGCCCGCGGGCCGCTGCACCTGACCCAGAGTCAGCTCAGCGACTTCCTGGAACGCGCCCGCCAGTCGATCACCGAGAACCAGGGCATGCTGACCTCCGGCGCGCTGAGCACCGCCACCACCGTGGGCGAGGTGTTGACCGGCTTCTTCCTGGTGCTTTTCACGCTGTTCTTCTTCCTGCGCGACGGCAGCCAGATCTGGTCCTTCCTGTGCCGGCTGCTGCCCCGCGAGGCCCGGGTACCGACCGCCCGCGCCGGGCACTACTCCTGGCACACCCTGGTGTCCTACGTGCACGCCACCGTGCTGGTCGCGTTCGTGGACGCGGTCGGCATCGGCATCGGGCTGGCCGTCCTGGGGATCCCGCTGGCGCTGCCACTCGCCGCGCTGGTGTTCCTCGGCGCGTTCATCCCGGTCATCGGCGCCACCGTGACCGGCGCGGTCGCGGTCCTGGTCGCCCTCGTCGCCGAGGGCCCGGTCAGCGCGCTGATCATCCTGGCCGTGGTGATCGCCGTCCAGCAGTTGGAGGGCCACATCCTGCAGCCGCTCATCATGGGCCGCGCGGTGTCGCTGCACCCGCTGGCGGTCATCCTGGCCATCGCGACCGGCCTCATCGTCGCCGGCATCGTCGGTGGGCTCATCGCGGTGCCCGTGCTGGCCGTGCTCAACACCGCGATCCGCTACCTGACCAGCCATCCGGAGGGCGAGCCGACACCGGACCGCACCCCGCCGGGGACCCGCCCCACCGACGACGACCGGGCCGCCGCCGAGGAGACCACCGAGCGGGCGGACGAGCGGGGTGACCCGGACGCGCCCCCGCCACCAGAGACCTCGACCGAGCCGGACGTCGCGGTCAGCCGGCCCGGTGCGGGTGGGTGACCACCAGGACCGGCCGCTTCGACTTCCGGATCAGCTCCAGCGGCACGCTGCCCAGCAGCCGCTGCGCCACCGCCGGCTTGGCGCTGGACCCGACCACGATCAGGTCGGCCTTCTCCGCCTCGGCGAACTCCATGATGCGCTGCAACGGCTTGCCGGGAAGCACGGTCGAGGTGGTGACGATGCCGGCGTCGGTCAGGCGCTGCGCGGCCGCGGACGCCGCCTGCTCGGCCCGTTCGGCGTAGACACTGCGCGGCACCGGGGCGAACCGTTCCAGTTCCATCTCGTCCACCGCGACCGTGGCCACCGTGGCGCCGGTCTGCCGGGCGAGGTCGATGACGGCGTCCGCCACCCACGGCTGGTCCACTTCGGGGTTGGCAGCTAGCACGATATGCATGTCGTCCTCCGGGGTCGCCGCACGCGATGTCGTCCCGCTCATGGTGCCCGCGTTGGCGACGGCGCGCACGCGCTCCGCGCGCTCGGCGGGCGCGCGGGCCGCTGATCCCCTACCGTGAGCCTCGGGACGCGAGCGTCGGAGGTGTTCGGCCATGGCGGATACGGGAACACGCGACGAAGGAACGACCGAGGCGGGCGAGCCCACTCTCAAACGGGTGATGGGGCCGGGCCTGCTGCTGCTGTTCGTGGTGGGCGACATCCTCGGCACCGGGGTGTACGCACTCACCGGCCGGGTCGCCGCCGAGGTCGGCGGCGCGGTGTGGCTGCCGTTCCTGTGCGCGTTCGTGGTGGCGCTGCTGACCGCGTTCAGCTACCTGGAGCTGGTCACGAAGTATCCCCGGGCGGCCGGCGCGGCGTTGTACACGCACAAGGCGTTCGGCATCCACTTCCTCACCTTCCTGGTCACGTTCGCGGTGATGTGCTCCGGCCTCACCTCGGCGTCCAGCGCGTCCAAGGCGTTCGCGGAGAACTTCGGCGAGGCGTTCGACCTGTCGCTCGGCGACGGCATCGGCCTGACCGCGGTGGCGCTGGCGTTCATGACGCTGATCGGGCTGGTGAACTTCCGCGGCGTCGGCGAGAGCGTCAAGCTCAACGTGCTGCTCACCTGCGTCGAACTGACCGGCCTGCTGATCGTCATCTGCATCGGGGCGTGGGCGATCGGCGGCGGCGAGGGCGACCTGTCCCGGCTGACCGAGTTCAACACGGCCGAGGGCGACAGTCCGTTCTTCGCGGTGACCGCGGCGACCGCGCTGGCGTTCTTCGCCATGGTGGGCTTCGAGGACTCGGTGAACATGGCGGAGGAGACCAAGGACCCGGTCCGCATCTTCCCGAAGGTGATGCTCCTCGGCCTGTGCGTCACCGGCGTCATCTACGTCCTCGTCTCGATCTCCTCGGTCGCGCTGGTCTCCCCCGCCGACCTCGGCGAGGGCGACGCGCCGCTGCTCAAGGTCGTCGAGGCCGGCGCGTCCGCGTTCCCGCTCTGGGTCTTCGCGTTCATCACCATGTTCGCGGTGGCCAACTCCGCGCTGATCAACATGCTGATGGCCAGCCGGCTGCTGTACGGCATGGCGAACGAGCGGGTGCTGCCGCGGGTGCTGGGCCGGCTGCACCGGAGCCGGCGTACCCCCTGGGTCGGCATCGTCTTCACCACCGTGATCGCGTTCGCGCTGATCTGGTTCGCCGACCTCACCGCGCTCGGCGGCACCACCTCGCTGCTGCTGCTCTGCGTCTTCACCGTGGTCAACGTCGCAGTGCTGGTGCTGCGCCGGGACCGCGTCGAGCACAAGCACTTCCACGCGCCCACCGCCATCCCGGTGATCGGCGCGGTCGCCTGCGCCTATCTGGCCAGCCCGCTGTCCGGGCGGGCCGCGGCGGACTACCGGGTGGGCGGCGTCCTGCTGATCATCGGCGTGGCCCTGTGGGCCGTCACCTACGCGGTCAACCGGTATGTGTTGCACGAGGACACCACGATCGATCCGACCAAGCTGCCCAAGTGACGGCCGTCGGCTAGGGTCGGTGCCGCCGCCGGCCGGGCCGGCGGTTCTTCCACGGGGGGTGCATGTGACGTCCGAGGTCTCCGCGCACGACGAGGACCACGCGGACCGGGAGGCGGCCGAGCAGGTCCTCGCGTTCCTCCCGGAGTCGGCGCCCACCAGCGGCGAGTTCCTCGCCCGCGCGGTACGCCATCTGGTCGGGCAGGCGGGCATCCGCCAGTTCCTCGACATCGGCGCCGAACGGTCCGACGGCGACGAGCCGGGGCCGGCGAACGTCACCGACGCCCGGGTGTTCTCTGTGGACCACAACCCGATGGTGCTGGTGCACGCGCGGGCGTTCCAGGCGATCCGGGACACCGACACCATCCTCGACGCGGCCGGGCGGACCATCGACTTCTCCCGGCCGGTCGCCGTCCTGCTACGCGGCACGCTCACCGCGCTGCCCGACGACGCCGACGCGCGCCGGCTGCTCGAGATGCTCTCCACGGCCGTCGCGCCCGGCAGCCACCTGGTCGTCTCGCACCCGGCCCCGGAGTCCGCGGCCGGCCGCGCGGCCGAGCGGTGGCACACCGGCGCCGCCGGGACCACCCGCGACCCGGACGGCATCGCCGCGCTCTTCACCGGCTGGCGGCTCCTCGAACCGGGCGTGGTGACCTGCGCCCAGTGGCGCCCGGACACTCCCGACAGCGGCCCCGGCGGGGAGTACGCCGGGGTGGCCCGCAAGCCGCTCTGACCGCCGCCGGGTCCGGCTGCGGCCCGGTCACGGCTCGATCAGGCCGACCCGGATCGCGTACCGGGTCAGCTCCAGCCGGTCCCGCAGCCCCAGCTTCTGCAGAATGTTGGACCGGTGCCGTTCCACCGTCTTGACGCTGATGAACAACAGCTCGGCGATCTCCTTCGTGGAGTGTCCCTCGGCGACCAACTTGAGCACCTCCTCCTCGCGGTCGGTGATCGCCCGCGCCGGTGGCGGGTCGCCCTCCCGGGCCCGCTGGAGGTAGGTACGCATCAACTCGGTCTCCGCGCCGGGGTAGAGGAACGGCTCGTCCCGCATCGCCGCCCGGCACGCCTCCACCAGGTCGCGGTCGGCCACCGATTTGAGGACGTACCCGGCCGCGCCGACCCGCAGGGCCTCGAAGAAGTACTGCTCGTTGTCGTACATGGTGAGGAACAGGATCCGCAGGCCGGGCTGATTGCGGGTGAGTTCGCGGGCGGCCTGCAGGCCGGTGAGGCGGGGCATGGCGATGTCCAGGATGGCCAGATCGGGCCGTTCCGTTCGGGCCTGCTCGACGGCTTCGGCGCCGTCCGCCGCCTCGGCCACCACCGTCAGGTCGGGTTCACCCTCCAGGATCAGGCGGACGCCGCGCCGGACCAGCGCATGGTCGTCGGCCAGCAGGATGCGGGTGGGTCCGGTCGGCATGGTCATCCGTTCCGGCTCGGCACGGGCACCCGCAGCCGGACCTCGGTGCCGCCGCCGCGCGCCGGGCCGAGGGACAGGTCGGCGCCGACGAGCAGGGCGCGTTCCCGCATTCCCCGGATGCCGGCGCCCTCCGCGGCGTCACCGAGTCCGGCACCGTCGTCGCGGATCCGCAGATCGATGCCGTCGGCCGTGCGGGCCAGCGCCAGCTCCACCGTGCGCGCCCGGGCGTGCCGGGCCACGTTGGTGAGTCCCTCCTGGGCGACCCGGTACAGGACCAGTTCCACGTCCCGGCCCAGCCCGGTCAGGTCGCTGTCGAGCGTGCGGTGCACGGTGAAGCCGGCCGTGGAGAACTCGGCCGCGAGCGCCTTGAGCGCACTGACCAGGCCCAGTTCCTCCAGGACGCCGGGGCGCAACCGGCGGGCGATGCGACGGATCTCGTCCAGGCTGTTCCGGGTGGTCTCCTGCACCTGGTGCAGCTCCGCGCGGATCGGCGGCGGGGCGTGGCCGGCCACCCGGTTGAGTTCGAGCAGTACCGCGGTGAGCGTCTGGCCGATCTCGTCGTGCAGTTCCTGGGCGATCCGGTGGCGTTCCGCCTCCTGCGCGGAGAGCGCCCGCGCCGCGCTGGCGGCACGTTCCCGCTCCAGCCGGTCGAGCATCGCGTTGAACGTCCGGATCAGGTCGGCGATCCCGGCACGGCCGGTGACCGCGAGGCGGTGCCCGGGACGGAGCAGATCAATGGTGCTCATGGTACGGGTGAGGCGGGCAAGCGGGTCCAGTCCGATGCGCAGCAGTACCGCATTGGCGACCAGCATGGCGACCAGGCCGACGCTGAGCACCACCGCCTCGGTCAGCAGCACCGGGGTGGAGACCGTCACCGGGCCGAGCAGCAGCAGGATCGCGGCGGCGACCAGGACCGCCGCGTTCAGCGTGAAGATCCGCCAGAACAGCGACACGAGCGGTGACCTCCGGGGTCCTCGGCGGCAGATCTCCATGGTGGGCGGGACGGCGCCGGCCGTCCATCCGGGCTGACCCCCACACCCACCGACGATATGGGGGTCAGCACCGATGATGCGCCACCCTCCGGTTCGGCACGCTGGAAGCATGATGATCACGCGAGCCCGCATGCTGTCCCGGTCCCGCCGGCCGGTGCCGGTCCCGGCCCCGGTCGCGCCGCCAGGACCGAGGCGATGAGTCTCGGGCAGCTGTACCTGGTGGCCCTGGTCGGTGGCGTCGCGTTGCTGGCCAGCATCGCCGGCGCACGTTTCGCCAGCCGGCTCGGACTACCCAGTCTGCTGCTGTTCCTCGCCGTGGGCGTGATCCTCGGTGAGGACGTCCTGGGCCTGCACTTCGACGACGCGCAACTCGCGCAGACGCTGGGTACCGCCGCCCTGGCCGTCATCCTGGTCGAAGGCGGACTCACCACACGCTGGAGCGACGTCAAACGGCTGCTGGTGCCGTCCGGCATCCTGGCCACCGCGGGGGTGGCCATCTCGGTCGTGGTGACCGCCGCCGGGGCGCATCTGCTGCTCGGTCTGGACTGGCAACTGGCGCTGTTGCTCGGCGCGATCGTGTCCTCCACGGACGCCGCGGCGGTGTTCGCGGTGCTGCGCGCGCTGCCGCTGCCGCGCAAGGTCACCGGCCTGGTCGAGGCGGAGTCCGGCTTCAACGACGCGCCGACCATCATCCTGGTGCTGGTGTTCACCACCGCGGTCGCCGACCTGCCGAGTCCCGGCGCCGTCCTCGGCGACATGGGGTACCAGCTGGTCGTGGGAGCGGGCAGCGGACTCCTCGTGGGATGGCTCGGGTCGATCACGCTGCGCCGGGTGGCGCTGCCCGCCATCGGCCTGTACCCGCTGGCCACGTTCGCCTGGGGCATCATCGCGTTCGCCGCCGCCGGCTCGGTCAACGCCAGCGGCATCATCGCGGCGTATCTGGCCGGCATGGTGCTGGGCAACGCCGAACTGCCGCACCGGGCGGCGATCAACTCGTTCGCCGAGGGTTCCGGCTGGCTCGCCCAGATCGGCCTGTTCGTCATGCTCGGCCTCCTGGTGGACCCGAGCGACCTGCCCGCCGCGGTACTGCCCGCCCTGGTCGTCGGCCTGGTGCTGTTGTTCCTGGCGAGGCCGGTTTCGGTGCTGCTGTGCCTGTTGCCGTTCCGGATGCCGTGGCGGGAGCAGGCGTTCATCTCCTGGGCCGGGCTGCGCGGCGCGGTGCCGGTCGTCCTGGCCACGTTCCCGATCGTCGCCGGCGTGTCCGGCAGCCGGGACCTGTTGCACATCGTGTTCGTGCTGGTCGTCATCTTCACGCTGGTGCAGGGCCCGACGCTGCCGTACGTGGCCCGCCGGCTCGGCCTGGTCCGGACCGACGCGCTGCGCGAGATCCAGGTGGAGACCGCGCCGCTCGACGTGCTGGGTGCGGACCTGCTCACCATCTCGATCCCGGCCGGGTCCCGCCTGCACCGGGTGGCGATCTTCGAGTTGCGGCTCCCGGCGCCGGCCGCGATCACGCTGATCGTCCGGGACGGTGCCGCGTTCGTCCCGGACCGGGACACCTACCTGCGGGCCGGCGACGAGTTGCTGTTGATCGCCACGCAGCACACCCGGGAGGCGGCCGAACGGCGGCTGCGCGCGGTGGGCCGGGCCGGACGGCTGGCCGGCTGGCACGGGGAGACCGGCAATCCGGACCCGCCACCACGACGGCGCCCCACCCGGCGGGCCGCGGCCCCGGCCGCGCCGGAGCCGCCGGCCCCGCCGCCGGAGACCACCGGCGACCGTATCCACGGCTCGCGCGAGGCGAGCCCCGACCCGGTCGGGATCGCGTCATGAGGCCCGAACGCGGGACGCGGCCCGGCCGGCCGGACGAGGACTCGTGACCGCGGCGATCGTCGCGTGCGCCGTCTTCGGCGTCGCGTTCTTCCTCATCGCCACGGAACGGTTCAACCGCGTCGCGATCGTCCTGGTCGCCGCGGGCCTGCTGGCGGCGTTGCGGATCGTGCCGGGCGAGCACATCTTCTTCTCCGAGCACGCCGGCATCGACTGGAACGTGATCTTCCTGCTGCTCGGCATGATGATCATCGTCAGCGTGGTGAAACTGACCGGGGTCTTCGAGTTCCTGGCGATCTGGGTGGTGAAACGCTCCGGCGGGCGGCCGTACCGGATGCTGGTGTTGTTGATCCTCAGCACCGGCATCGTGTCCGCGTTCCTGGACAACGTCACCACGGTGATGCTGGTGGCGCCGGTGACCATCCTGATGTGCGCGCGGCTCGGGTTCTCCCCGGTGCCGTACCTGATCGCCGAGGTCCTGGCGTCGAACATCGGCGGCGCCGCCACGCTGATCGGCGATCCGCCGAACATCATCATCGGCAGCCGCGCGAACCTCAGCTTCAACGACTTCCTCATCCACATGGCCCCGATCGCGATGCTCACGCTGGCGGTGTTCGCGCTCGCCGCGTGGCCGATGTTCCGGCGCACCTTCGAGTTCCATCCGGAACGGGTCGACGAGATCATGGCGCTGGACGAGCGGTCCTTCATCACCCGGCCCGACCTGCTGCGCCGGTGCCTGCTGGTGCTCGGCCTGGTGATCGCGGCGTTCGCGCTGCACTCGGTGCTGCACATCGAGCCGGCCGTGGTGGCGATGCTCGGCGCCGGCGTCATGGTGCTGGTGTCGCGGACCACCGCGAGCGAGTACCTGGCCGAGGTGGAGTGGCCCACGCTGGTCTTCTTCATGGGCCTGTTCGTGATGGTCGGCGGGCTGGTGGAGACCGGGGTGATCGAGGCACTCGGCAGGTGGGCGGTGGAGACGGTCGGCGACGGCTACCTCGGTGCCGCGACCACGCTGCTGTTCGGCTCCGCGGTGGGTGGTGCGTTCTTCGACAACATCCCGTACACCGCGACGATGGCGCCGATCGTGGAGTCCATCGTGGCGCAGGCGCCGGACCCGGCCACCGGTCAGGCGCTGTGGTGGGCGTTCGCGCTCGGCGCCGACTTCAGCGGCAACGGCACCGCGGTGGCGGCGAGCGCGAACATCGTCGTGCTGGGCATCGCCGCCCGGCACGGCACACCGATCAGCTTCTGGCAGTTCACCCGGTACGGCATCGTCACCACGTTGCTCACCACCGCGGTGGCCTGGGTGTACGTCTGGCTGCGCTACTTCACCTGAGGCACCGTGCGCAGCAGCGCCACCGCCTCCTGCTCCGCCGCGTGGACCGCGAACAGATGCTCGGCCAGCACCCCGAAGTCCGGCGCCACCGGCGGCCGCCGGTCCAGCTCGGCCCGCCGCCGCCACAGCTCCCCGGCCGCCTCGGCGCGGGCGGCCGCCCCGTCGTCGCCGAGCGCCACGCCCGCGGCGACCGCCGCGGTGAGTTCCCGCAACCGCGCGTACTCCGGCACGTCGGCCGGCAGCGCCGCCTCGGCGAAGGCGTGCCACCGCCGCCCGGCCGCCCGGAACGCCTCGGCCGCCGCGGCCGCCCGCTCGCCGAGCAGCGGCGTCACCTCGTCGAGGAACTCCGCGTACAGGTCGCGCAGGTGGCCTCCGCTCATGCCGACCGGCTCGACCGCCTCCCACACGGTCAGCAGCGCGGTGGCCAGACCGCGCCCGTCCGCGAAGACCGTCGGCCACCCCTTGGCGTTCCGCCGGTCGGTGCACAACCTGGCCCACTTCCGCCAGGCCGGCAGCGCGAACGACGCGGACGTGCCGCCCAGATGGTCGGCGCCGTCCCGGACCGCCGCGCGGACCAGGTCGGCGAGTTTCTCCGGCGGGCTCGCGTCGGCCACCACGACCAGCCGGTTCCGGTACGAACTCACCCGCGCCCGGGCCCGGTCCAGCGCGTCGGCGGCCACCGTGAGCGGCCGGGTGTTGCGGTCGTCGATCCGTACCCCGGCGCCGGTCGCCGCGTACGCGACCACCGGATGCCCGCCGTGCGCCTCCAGGTGCGCCGGCAGGTGCCAGTAGCCGACCAGGTACCGGTCCGGGACGACCAGCGCCCGCTCGCCGGCCGCCAGGACCGCCGCCAGCTCGGCGGCCGCACCCTTCGCGCCGGCCGTGGTGTGCACCCGGTACCGGACGCCCAGCCGGTCCAGCGTCCGGTCCGTCCAGTCCAGGTAGTTCCACCGGTTCCGGAACCCCAGCGTCAGGTGAGTGGTGTCGTGCGCGGCGAACTCCCACAGGATGTATCCGGCGCCGAGACCGCCGCCGAGACCGAGGACCATCGCCTCGGACAGCTCCACGCCGCGGTCCGCGAGGAGGTGCGCCACCGCGGCGGTTTCCGGGTGCAGCCCGCCCCGCAGGGTCCAGCCGGAGTCGCTGGCGGGCCGTTCGGCGTCGCCCACCACGTGCCGGCGCGCCGCGGCGTACCGTTCGCCGGTCCGGGCCATCCGGGCCCGGATGCGCGCCTTGAGATGCTTCTGTTCCGTCATCGCTGCCCTGTCCGGTCGCGCACACGCCGGCTCCCCACGCGGCGGCGTTGCGCGCAACCGTCGGTGCGTTCAGCGAAGGACGGTCGCTCTCCCGAGGCCGGACACCCCTTTGCCTCCGCGGGCCGGGCGGCGTGGGCGCCCGGGAGGAGGTGCGGCACGGGAGCGTGCCGACCGCCACGGTATCGCCTCCCCCGCCCCGAGTCGAGAACCGCCTACGCCGGGACGGTGCGGCGGTCGTCCGGCAGGCGGCGGGTCGCGCCGGTGCGGTCCAGCAGCTCCAGCAGCGGCACCGCCACCCGGCGGCTGGTCTGCAGCGCCTGCCGGGCCTCGCTGAGCGTGAACGGCTGCGGCAACCCGGCCAGCACCGTCACCGCCCGTTGTGGCGCGCCGGCCGGCAGCACCACGTTCCCGGCCAGCTGGACCACCAGTCCGGCCCGGACCGCCGCGCCCAGCTGGCGGGCGCCCAGACCCAGTTCGGCCAGCCGGTGCACCTCGGGCGCGGCGAACGGGCCCAGCCCGGCGAACGCGCGTTCCACGGCGGCGACCAGGTCCGCCGGCACCGACGGCGCGCCCGCCGACACCCGGCCGGACCGGAGGAGCAGCGGCGGCCGGACCAGCGCCTCGACCAGCGCCCGGTCCGGCAGCTCGAGCCGGCGCCGGAGCGCGTCCACCGGGACCCCGGGTTCCAGCGGGTGCTCGGCGGCGTGCCGGGCCACCTCCGCGGTCAGGCGTTCGCCCAGCGCCGCCCAGTGGTCCGGGTCGGCGTACCACGGCCCGGCGACCGGCTCGCCGCCCGGCGGCACCCCCATCCGGTCCAGCTCGTCGCGCCGCACCAGCAGGCGGCGGCGCAGCTCACCGGCCAGATCGGGTACGCCGTCCATGGTGTCCAGCCGGGCCGCGCGTTCGGCGGCGGCACCCCGGCGGCCGAGGCCGGGCGGGACCACGTCGAGCACGGTGACGCCGCCGGCGACGTGGTGGCGTCCGGGGTCGCGCAGCAGCGCACGGTCGCCGATCCGCAACGGCAGCGGGCGGTCCAGTCGCAGCCGGGCGGTGTCGGTGCCGAGCGGGCGCACCCGGACCGGTACGGCGGCCGACCCGGCGTGCAGCATCACGGTCGCGGGCAGGTCGGCCACCGGGTCGCCGTGCACCCGGACGTCGATCAGGTCGGTGCGCCGGAACCGGCCCGGGGTGAGCAGCGCCGCGCCGCGCCCGACGGTGTCCCGGTCGATGCCGCGCAGGTTGACCGCCACCCGGGCCACCGCGCGCACGTCCGGCACCGGCTCGCCCAGGCTCTGCAGGCCGCGTACCCGCACCGGGCGGTCGGTGCCGGTCAGTTCCAGCTCGTCGCCGGTGCGCAGCCGGCCGCCGCCGAGCGTGCCGGTGACCACGGTGCCGGCGCCCCGGATGGTGAACGAGCGGTCGATCCACAGCCGTACCGGTGCCTGGTCGTCGGGTGCCGGCAGCCGGGCGACCAGGCGGTCCAGGGCGGCGCGCAGGTCGTCCAGGCCGGCGCCGGTGACCGCGCTGACCGCCACCGACTCCACCTCGCCGAGCGAGCTGGCGGCGATCTCCCGCCGGGCCCGGCCGGACGCGGCGGCCGGGTCGGCCAGGTCCGCGCGGGTGACCACCAGCAGGCCGTGCCGGACGTCCAGCGCGTGCAGCGCCGCCAGGTGCTCGGCGGACTGCGGCATCCAGCCCTCGTCCGCGGCGACCACGATCACCGCGGCCGGCACCGGCCCGGCCCCGGCCAGCATGTTCGGCACGAACCGCTCGTGCCCCGGCACGTCGACGAACGCCACGGTGGCGCCGGACGGCAGCGTGGTCCAGGCGAACCCGAGGTCGATGGTCATCCCGCGGCGGCGTTCCTCGGCCCACCGGTCGGGTTCCATCCCGGTCAGCGCGCGGACCAGCGTCGACTTGCCGTGGTCGACGTGCCCGGCGGTGGCGAGGACGTGCACGTCAGCGGCCGGCCACGGCCAGCACGGCGGCGGTCACCGCGGCGTCCGCGTCGGCCGGCACACACCGCAGGTCGAGCAGCAGCCGGCCGCGTTCCACCCGGCCCACCACGGCGGTGGCGCCGGTGCGCAGCGGGGCCGCGTACCCCTCCGGCAGGGACAGTGCCCACGACGGCAGCTCCAGTTCCGGCGCGCCGCCACCACCCACCACCGCGCCGGAGGCGACCAGCGCGACATCGACGCCGGCCGCGGCGATCGTCGCGCGGAGCCGTTCGGTACGGTCCCGCAGCGCGTCCGGGTCGGCCCGCAGCGCCTGCCAGGTGGGCGTCGGCGGCCCGGTGAGCGTGGCCTGCAGCGCGGCCAGGGTCAGCTTGTCCACCCGCAGGGCCCGGGCCAGCGGATGCCGGCGCAGGCGCTCGATCAGGGCCGCGCCGCCCAGCAGCAGCCCCGCCTGCGGCCCGCCGAGCAGCTTGTCCCCGCTCGCGATGACCAGGTCGGCGCCGGCGCGCAGCGTGCCGGCCGCGTCCGGCTCGTCCGGCAGCAGCGGATCCGGCGCCAGCAGCCCCGAGCCGATGTCCGCGACCACCGGCACGCCAAGCCCGGTGAGCTGCCCGATCTCCACCGCGCTGGTGAATCCGCGGACCACGAAGTTCGACGGGTGCACCTTGAGCACGAAACCGGTGTCCGGGCCCACGGCGGCGGCGTAGTCGGCCGGCGAGGTGCGGTTCGTGGTGCCCACCTCGCGCAGCCGCGCGCCGGTGGAGACCAGCAGGTCGGGCAGCCGGAACCCGTCCCCGATCTCGACCAGTTCGCCGCGGCTCACCACGATCTCCCGGCCGGCGGCCAGCGCGGTGGCGGTGAGCACCAGTGCCGCCGCGCCGTTGTTGACCACGTGCACGTCGCCGGCGCCGGATACCGCGGCGGCCAGCGCGGCCAGCGCGCCACGCCCCCGGCGGGCCCGGCGCCCGGTGCCCAGGTCCAGCTCCACGTCGGTGTGCCCGCCGGCCGCGGCGACCGCGTCGCGGGCGGCCGGCGACAGCGCCGCCCGGCCCAGGTTGGTGTGCAGCACCACGCCGGTGGCGTTCAGCACCGGGCGCAGTCCGCCGGCGGTCGGCGGCAGCGCGGCGACCGCGGCGTCGGCCACGGCGCCGGGTGCCAGGTCACCGGCCCGCGCCCGCTCCTGCGCGACCACCACCGCGGCCTTGACGGTGGCCCGCCCGAGCCGGTCGGCGGCGGCACGCAGGCGGGGATCGCTCAACACCGCATCGGTACGGGGCACCCGCCGCCGCGGATCCACCGAGACCTGTTCCACCGCACCAGCATAGGCGCTCGCTTGAACTCCGTGCACCATACGGAGTACTCTCCACCCCATGACCGACCAGAGCCCGTTCACCGCCACCCACTTCGCCCCCACCGCCGACGACACGGAGACCCTGCTGGCCTGGTTCGCCCGCTACGACGACCACGTGCGCCGCAACGACACCGCGGCGATGGCCGACATGGCGCTCTTCCCGCTGGTGGTGATGACGAACGACTCCGCGGGCGAGTGCGTCACCCAGGAGTGGGACCGGGAGACCTTCCTCCAGGCGATGGGCATGGGCGCCGACCCGTCGACGCGGATCGACAACGAGCGCCGGCCGGTCTTCCTGAACAGCGACCTCGCCGTGGTGGTGACGGACTCGACGGTGACCGCGGACGGCCGGACCCGGTACATGCGCTACGTCGACGTGATGGCGAAGACCGGCGGCCAGTGGCGGTTCAAGAGCATGATCCAGGCCGGCTGGGGCGACATGCTCAAGGAGTACCTGGGCGCCTGAGCGGCGCGTGAGCGGAGGCGGACGGGAATCGAACCCGCCCGGCCCGGATACCGGGCCACACCGGTGTTGAAGACCGGGAGGGGCACCAGCCACCTGAACGCCTCCGCCGACCACCTTAGGCCCTGCCGTGCCTACAGTTCGAGGATGACGACGACGGAGCAACGACGGCTGACCGGGTACGCCCACGGCGGCGGCTGCGCCTGCAAAATCCCGCCCGGCGAGTTGGAATCGGTGGTGGCCGGCCTGGTCGGCGAGACGGCCCCGCGCGGACCGGGTGAGCTGATCGTCGGCCTGGACGACGGCGACGACGCCGCCGTGGTGCGGATCGCGGCCGGCACGGCGGTGGTCGCCACGGCCGACTTCTTCACCCCGGTGGTGGACGACGCCTTCGACTGGGGGCGGATCGCGGCGGCCAACGCGCTGTCCGACGTGTACGCGATGGGCGGCACCCCGGTCGTCGCGGTCAACCTGCTGGCCTGGCCGCGCGACCTGCTCCCGATGGACCTGGCGGCGGAGGTGCTGCGGGGCGGCCTGACCGTCGCCCGGGAGGCGGGCTGCCACGTGGCCGGCGGGCACAGCGTGGACGACCCGGAACCCAAGTACGGCATGGCGGTCACCGGCATCGCCGACCCGGACCGGCTGATGCGCAACGACGCCGGACTGGCCGGCCTGCCGTTGACGCTGACCAAGCCGCTGGGCATCGGCGTCCTGAACAGCCGGCACAAGGCGACCGGCGAGACGCTCCCGCAGGCGGTCGCCGCCATGACCGAGCTGAACCGGGCGGCGTCCGAGGCCGCGCTCGCCGCCGGCGCGGTGTGCGCCACCGACGTGACCGGCTTCGGGCTGCTCGGCCACCTGCACAAGCTGGCCCGGGCCAGCGGCGTGACGGCCCGCGTCGACGCCGCCGCGGTGCCGTACCTGGACGGCGCCCGGCAGGCGCTGGCGGACGGCTACGTCAGCGGCGGCACCCGGCGCAACCTGGACTGGGTACGCCCGCACGCCGACACCGGGGGCGTGCCGGAGGACGAACTGCTGCTGCTGGCCGACGCCCAGACCTCCGGCGGCCTGCTGGTGGCCGGCGAGGTCCCCGGCTACCCCGTCATCGGCGAGCTCCTACCACCCCACCCCGACGGCCACACCCTCCTCATCCGCTGACCCCCTTGGAGGTGGACGTCTCGTCGGCTCCGCGTCGTCGGTACGAGCAAGGACAGGCCCCGCTTCCCGATATCTCCCGATACGCCCGCGTGGCGACACCGGCGACTCGGCAGATCTTGGAGTCTCCGTCGAATCCGGTCCAAATGGGTGACCGTCCTGGAGGCGAGGCGATTCTTGGAGCGAAATGGCCCCCATGAGGGCAACCCGCCTCCAAGATCTGCTCTCCCCTCCAAGATCTGCCCGATTGCTAGGAGGTGGACGAGCGTGCCGTTTCTCTGTTCGCCGGGTTCGGGTGACGTCGCGTGTGGTTTCCCGGCACCCAGCGCGCCGTAACTCCGCACGCTGCCCTCGGGCAACATGGGCTGCGTGGAGTCGCGGCACCCAGCGCGCCGCTGCTCCACACCGTGGCCGGGAGCGGCGCAGGATGCGCGGTGGAAATGCGCAAAAGGGGCACTTGGCCGTCTGTGGCCGGCGTGCGGGTTGAAGTCGTGCAGCTGTGGTCGATACGACCCGAAGTCCACAAGATCTCCGGGGTAGCGAAGGCGCGGTTGCTCATGGACGGTGACCGGGCACGAGGGTACGAGCGGCCCCATGCCGCGCAGCAACCGTCCGCCCAGCTCCGGAGCTCCTCGAAGCCAACACTGTCACCGCTTGACCGAACCCTGCACAGATCTTGGAGGCCCACACGAATCTTGGAGCCGCACCGCCCCTATGGGCGAACTCAACTGGTGGTTGCAACACCGACTAGCTCAGCCATTTTTGCAGCTGGGTTGGCCCAGCCCAAGGTCATGCGGGGTCTTCCGTTGAGTTCGTCGGCGACGTGGTCGAGCCCGGCCTGGTC
>NZ_JAIWNC010000045.1 GCF_020216025.1 Jidongwangia harbinensis
CTGCGCGCCAACCTCAGCACCCACACCCCCCACCACCACACCCTCACCATCACCCTGCACCACACCATCGCCGACGCCTGGTCGGTCACCGTGCTGGCCAATGAGCTGCAGGCGCATTACCAGGGGATTCCGCTGCCCGCACCGGCCGTGCAGTACGCCGATCACACCCGCTGGCAGCAGAGCCGGGTGGATCTCACCGCCGAACTGCGGCACTGGGCCGCCGTCCTCGCCGACCTGGCGGTTCAGGACCTGCCCACCGACCACGCGCGCCGGGACACCGGGGACGCACCCGCCGCCCGGCACTACTTCCGGCTGCCGCCCGCCCTGAGCGACCGGGTGACCGACTTCGGACGGCAGGCCGAGGCGACACCGTTCATGGTGGTGCTGGCCGCGCTGCAGACCGTCCTCACCCACCACACCGGACAGACCGACATCGCCATCGCCACCCCCACCGCCGGACGCCACCACCCCGACCTCGACCACACCATCGGCTACTTCGCCAACACCCTCGTCCTGCGCACCCACACCAACCACAACCCCACCTTCCACCAACTCCTCAACCGCACCCGCACCACCTGCCTCACCGCCTACCACCACGACACCACCCCCTTCGAACACATCGTCGAAACCCTCAACCCCCACCGCGACCCCACCCGGCACCCCCTCACCCAGACCATGCTCGCCTGGCAGAACGCGCCGGTCGCCGCCCTGCGGATCGACGGGCTCGAGCTGGAGGTGCTGCCCGCGGAGAACGGAACCGCGCAGTTCGACCTGTCCTTCGTGCTGGCCGAGGACGACGGCGGCATCGGCGGGTACCTGGAGTACCGCAGCGACCTGTTCGACCAGGCCACCGCCCGCCGCTTCGCCGCGCACCTGACCGCGGTGCTCGCGACCGCGCTGAACGATCCGCAACGGCGAGTGGCGGAGCTGGTGCCGATGACCCCGGCCGAGCGCCACGACCTGCTGGTGTCCTGGAACGGGACGGCTACGGTGCCGGACAGCCCGGACGTCGCCGACCTGGTCGCCCGCGCGGCGTCCGCGGACCCGGACGCGACGGCGGTGACCGCGGACCGGCGGCAGTGGAGCTACGCCGAACTGGAGCGGGGCGCGAACCGCCTCGCGCACCGGCTGGTCGAACTCGGCGCCGGCCCGGAACGGCTGGTGGGCCTGCTGCTCGAGCCCGGCGCCCCGATGGTGGTGGCGATGCTGGCCGTGCTCCGGTCCGGCGCCGCGTACCTGCCGCTCGACCCCGGCGGTCCCGCCGCACGCCGGACCGATCTGCTCGCCGAGGCGCGGCCCGCGGTGCTGCTCACCACGGCCGCCCTGGCCGGCCGGGTGCCGACCGGCGCGGGGTGTCCGGTGCTGCGGCTCGACGCGGACGCCACGACCATCGACCGGCAACCCGACACCGCACCCGCGCACACCGGTGGGCCGGACAACCTCGCCTACGTCATGTACACCTCCGGCTCCACCGGCCGCCCCAAGGGCGTCGCGATCAGCCGGCACAGTCTGGCCCGGCTGCTGGCCACGGCCCGGGACTGGGTCACGAGCGGGCCCGGGGACGTGTGGACGGTCCTGCACTCGTACGCCTTCGACCTGTCGGTGTGGGAGATCTGGGCGGCGCTGACCACGGGCGGCCGGCTGATCGTCGTCCCGCCCGAGGTGGGCCAGGACGGTGCCCGGCTGCTCCGCCTGCTGGCCGACGAGCGGGTGACGATGCTGAACATCACGCCGTCGGCCTTCCGGTACCTGGAGTCCGCCGACGCGGCCGCGCCGGCCGGCCTCGCGCTGCGGCACATCATGTTCGCCGGTGAAGCCGTGGACCTGGCGACGGTCACCGCGTGGTTCGCCCGCCGGGGAGACCGGACACCACGGCTGCACACCATGTACGGTCCGACCGAGGCGACGGTGCACGCCACGTCCTACCCGCTGGGTGAGCGGGACCTCGGCGCGGACCGGACGCCGATCGGGCGACCGCTGCGCGACCTCGGCGTCCACGTGTTGGACAGCGCCGGCCGGCTGGCCCCGGTCGGTGCGGTCGGCGACCTGCACCTGGGCGGTGCCGCCCTGGCCCGGGGCTACCTGGGCGGTCCGGCGCTGACCGCCGACCGGTTCCGCCCCGACCCGTTCGGCGGGCGGCCCGGCGCCCGGCTCTACCGCACCGGCGATCTGGCCCGGTGGCGCACGGACGGGGTGCTGGAGTTCCACGGGCGGGTCGACGACCAGGTACAGATCCGAGGCGTCCGGATCGAGCCCGGCGAGGTGCGCGCCGAGCTGGCCCGCCTGCCGGGCGTGGCCCAGGCCGCGGTGGTCGCCCGGCTGGAGGCCGACGGCGACCACCGGCTGATCGGGTACGTCGTGCCGGTCCGCGGCGGTGCGCTCGACCCCGCCGAGTTGCGCCGGAGGCTGGCGGACGTCCTACCGAGCCACCTGGTGCCGGCCGTGCTGGTGATCCTGGACGCGCTGCCCCTCACCCGCAACGGCAAGCTGGACCGGGCCGCCCTGCCGGCGCCGCGACCGGCCGACCCGCCACCCGTGGCGCCGCGGTCACCGGTCGGCGCCGCGTCCGGCGCGCAGCAGGTTCTGGCCCATCTGTGGGCCGAGGTGCTGGGCGTGCCGGAGGTCGGGCCGGAGGACGACTTCTTCGACCTGAGCGGGCATTCCCTTGCCGCGGCCCGGTTGCTGGCGAAGGTGCGGGCCGTCTTCGATGTGGATCTGCCGATCCGGGTGCTGTTCGACGCCCCGACCGTCAACGGCCTGCTGACCGAGATCGACCGTGCCCGCCGCGCGGTCCTGCCCACCCCACGGCCCCGGCCCGCCGGCCAGGTCGTCCCGCTCTCCTGGGCCCAGCAACGACTCTGGTTCCTCGACCAGCTCCACCCCGGCAGCACCGCCTACAACATCCCCATCACCATCGCCATCGACGGCCCCCTCGACACCCACCGCCTCACCCACGCCCTCAACACCACCATCCAGCGCCACGAAGCACTCCGCACCACCATCGACCCCACCACCGAACCCCCCACCCAACACATCCACCCCCACCGACCCACCACCATCACCACCCACCCCGACCCACCCACCCCACAACCCTTCGACCTCACCACCGGACCCCTCCTGCGCGCCAACCTCAGCACCCACACCCCCCACCACCACACCCTCACCATCACCCTGCACCACACCATCGCCGACGCCTGGTCGGTCACCGTGCTCATCCAGGAACTGGTCGCCCACTACCAGGGCAGATCCCTGCCGGTGCCGGCGTTGCAGTACGCCGACCACACCCACTGGCAGCAGACCCACCTGGATCTCACCGCCGAACTGCGGCACTGGGCGACGACCCTGGCCGATCTGCCGGTCCTGCGCATCCCGACGGACCGCCCGCGGTCGGACTGGGACGACCGGGGCGCCACCGTCGAGCTGCCGCTGCCGGACCACGTGCGCACGGGCGTCGAGCAACTGGCGCGGAAGTCGGGCAGCACGCCGTTCATGGTGGTGCTGGCCGCGCTGCAGACCGTCCTCACCCACCACACCGGACAGACCGACATCGCCATCGCCACCCCCACCGCCGGACGCCACCACCCCGACCTCGACCACACCATCGGCTACTTCGCCAACACCCTCGTCCTGCGCACCCACACCAACCACAACCCCACCTTCCACCAACTCCTCAACCGCACCCGCACCACCTGCCTCACCGCCTACCACCACGACACCACCCCCTTCGAACACATCGTCGAAACCCTCAACCCCCACCGCGACCCCACCCGGCACCCCCTCACCCAGACCATGCTCGCCTGGCAGGAACCACCCGCCGTGCCCGCGGAGGTGGACGGGCTGCGGCTGACTCCGCTGGATCCGCCGGTCACCACGGCGAAGTTCGACCTGCTCTTCTCCGTCACCGAGCTGCCGCAGGAGTGGCTGGCCGGACTCAGCTACCGGACCGCACTGTTCGATCGGGCCACCGCCCAGCGGCTCCTGGCGAACCTGCGGCAGGTGCTGGAGCAGGCCATCGCAGACCCGGACCGGCCGATCGGCGACCTGGATGCGCTGACCGCCGCGGATCACGCGCTGTCGGCGGACGCGGGTACCGGCTCCGCTCAGCGCCACCCGACACACCGCACGGTGGCCGAACTCTTCACCGAGCAGGCGGCCCGCACCCCGGGCGCCGTCGCCGTGACCGCCGCCGCGGGCGCCCTCACCTACGCCGATCTCGACCGCCGCACCAACCAACTGGCCCGGTACCTGCGGAGCCGGGGAGTCGGCCCGGAGACCCGTGTCGGCGTGGCCGGCGACCGCGGCCTCGACCTGGTCGTCTCGCTTCTGGCCGTACTGAAGGCGGGTGGCTGTTACGTGCCGCTGGACCCGGCCAACCCACCGGCCCGGCGGCAGCGCATCGCGCGGGACGCCGGGGTCGCGCTGGTGCTCGACGGCACCGGGGCCGACTGGCCAGAGCTCGCCGTCGTGGATCCGGCCGCGGAGACCGTCACCGCCCAGGACGACGGCGACCTCACCCCTTCCGCCGGGCCGGACAACCTCGCGTACGTGCTCTACACCTCCGGATCGACCGGCACGCCCAAGGGTGTCATGATCAGCAACGCGGCCCTGACCAACCACATGTGCTGGATGGCACGCCGATGGCCGCTCACGCCCGCGGACCGGGTGCTGCAGAAGACGCCGATCGGCTTCGACGCCTCGGTGTGGGAGTTCTACGCCCCGCTGCTGGCCGGGGCCGGGCTGGTGCTGGCCGAGCCGGACGGGCACCGCGACAACGCCTACCTGGTGGACGCGATCCGCACCCACGACATCACCGTCCTGCAGGTGGTACCGAGCCTGTTGGACGTGCTGCTGGACACGCCCGGGTTCGGCACGGCCAGCCCGTTGCGCCGGGTGTTCAGCGGCGGCGAAGCACTCACCCCCCGGCTACGCGACGCGTTCCTCGACGCGATGGACGCGGACCTCGTCAACCTGTACGGGCCTGCGGAGTGCTGTGTCGACAGCACGAGCGCGGACTGCCGGGACAGCCACGGCTCGCCGGTCGTACCCATCGGCCGCCCGATCGACAACGCGCGGGCGTACGTGCTCGGTCCCCGCCTGCGCCCGGTGCCGCCCGGTGCCCCGGGTGAGCTGTACCTGGCCGGGCCCGGACTCGGCCGCGGCTACCTGGGCCGGCCGGACCTGACCGCCGAACGGTTCCTGCCGGACCCGTTCGCCGCCGAGCCCGGCTCCCGGATGTACGCCACCGGGGACCTGGCCCGGGTCACCGGCGACGGGCACCTGGAGCACCTGGGCCGGATCGACCGGCAGCTGACGTTGCACGGGCACCGCATCGAACCGGCGGAGATCGAGGCGGTCCTGGCCCGGCACCCGGCGGTTCGCCGGGTCGCCGTCACCGCCGATCTGACCGCGCACGTGGTGCCCCGGAGCGGCCGATCGATCGAGCTGGCCGACCTGCACCGGCATGCGGCCGGAGAACTGCCCGCCTACCTGCGCCCGACCGGAATCCGGCGGCACGACGAGCTACCGCTGACGCCGAACGGAAAGGTCGACCACGCCGCGCTGACCGGCCTGGCGGCCGAGACGCCCGAGGTCCGCGGGGAGGCTCCCCGAGGCCCCGCCGAGGAGGCGGTCGCGGAGGCCTACGCGTCGGTGCTCGGCCGCCCGGTCGGCGACCGGAACGCCAACTTCTTCCACAGTGGCGGCAACTCACTGCTCGCCATGCGGGTCGTGGCCCGGCTCGCCGCGGCCGGCCATCCGGTCGCGCTGCAGCAGGTGTTCACCCACCCGACGCCCGCGGAACTGGCCGGTGTGCTCGGCGGTGACGGCACCGACCGGATCCCCGCGGTTCCGGCCGGTCGGCCGGTGCCCGCCACGCACGCGCAGCGACGGATCTGGTTCCTGCACCAGGTCCGGCCGGACCGCACCGACCACCACATCCCGACCGTGGTGCGGCTGCGCGGGCCGCTCGATCCGGCCGCGCTGCGCCGGGCGTTCGCCGAGCTGGTCGTGCGGCACGAGCCGTTGCGTACGGGCTTCGCGTACCGCGACGGCGCGCTCTGGCAGGTGCCCGGCGACCCGGCCGGTCCGGACCTGCCGGTCGAGGACGTCGGCGGGCCGGACGCCGCCGACGCCGCCGTCCGGGAGTCGGTGGACCGGCCGTTCGACCTCGCCGCTGGGCCGTTGCTGCGGGCCCGGCTGCTCCGGACCCGACCCGACGACCACCTGCTGATCGCCGTGCTGCAGCACATCGCCGTGGACGGCTGGTCGATCGGCATCCTGCTGCGGGACCTGGCGGAGCTGTACGCCGCCGCCCGCGACGGCCGGGCAGCCCGGTTGCCGGAGCTGCCGGTCCGGTACGCCGACTACGCCGCCTGGCAGGCCGGCCGGTCGGCTCCCGGGCAGCTGCAGGAATCGCTGACGTACTGGCCGGAACGACTGGCCGGTCTGGGCGCACCGGGCCTTCCGAAGCGCATCCCGGTCCCGGCCGCGACCGCGGACCGGCCCGGCGCGAGCGTCCCGCTGGACATCGAGCGGGAGTTGCGGGACGCGGTGTTCGCGCTCGCGGCGTCGGCCGGCACCACGCCGTTCGCGGTGCTGCTGGGCGTGCTCGCCCTGGTGCTGGCCCGCCGGACCGGTCGGCCGGACATCTGCATCGGCACCGACGTCGCGGACCGGGACCGCCCGGAACTGGCCGACCTGGCTGGGCTCTTCCTCAACCAGGTGCCGCTGCGGATGGACGTCTCCGGCGTCACCACCTTCCGCGCGCTGCTGGGGCGGGCCGCGACCACGTCCCGCGAGGCGCTGGCGCACAGCCAGGTGCCGTTCGACCGGATCGTGGACGCCGCCCGCGCCGGCCGGGCACCCGGCGCCGCCGCCACCCCGCTGTTCAGCGTGCTGCTCGGTTACGAGGAGGGCGGGCTGCCGGACCGGTTCGGCGACCTGGCGGCGGAGTTCACCGAGCTGCCGGCCGGCACCACCAAGCTCGACCTGACGCTCTTCACCTGGAACGGCTCCGGCGGGCTCACCGGTCGCCTCCAGTACGCCACGGACGTCCTCGACCACGACGAGGCGCGGACGCTCCGGGACGACCTGCTGCGGACGCTGCGGACCGTGACCGCCGACCCGGACGCCCCGCTCACCCCGACGATCCCATCGAGTTCCGCTCCAGGAGGACGCGCCATGGCACCCGTTCCGTCTCCCCGATTCCGCCGCGTCACCCCCCGCCCGGTGCCGGTGGCCGACACCGGCCTGATCCGCACCGGCGAAGTGATCCCCGGCAGCCGCCTCCCGCTGCTGGCGACCCCGGAGTCCGCGGGGGTGGACCTGACCGGCTGGCTCGCGTCCCGCCCGGACTGGCTGCCGCCCCGGCTCGCCGAGCACGGTGCCGTGCTGTTCCGTGGCTTCGGCGTCCACGAACCCGCCTCGTTCGAGCGGCTGGCCGGCACGGTCTGCGGCGACCTGCTGGACGCCAACGGCGAGCACGTTCCGGTGCTGGCCAACGGCCGGGTGCAGACCCCGGTGTTCTTCCCCGCCGACCGGCGGCTGCTGTGGCACAACGAGAACTCCTTCAACGACCGATGGCCGGCGCTGATCGTGTTCTGCAGCACGATGCCGGCCGCCTCCGGTGGCGAGACCCCGCTGGTCGACAGCCGGCGGGTGTACGCGGAGCTGTCCCCGGCGATCCGGGAACGCTTCCTGGCCACCGGCGTGCGCTACCACCGCAGCTATGGCGGCGGAGTGGGCCTGGACTGGGCGAAGGTGTTCGGCACCGACGACCGCGCGGAGGTCGAACGCGCCTGCCGCGACGCGGGCCTGCGGTACGAGTGGCAGCCCGGCAACCGGTTGCGGACCACGTGCGTACGCCCGGCCGTCGTCGAGCATCCGGTCACCGGTGAGCCGTCCTGGTTCACCCAGGCACAGCACTGGCATCCGGCCTGTCTCGACCCGGTCACCCGGACCGCGATGACCGCCCTCTACGGCCCGGAGGACCTGCCGCGCAACTGCACGTACGGCGACGGCGAGCCCATTCCCGACGAGGTGATGACGGAGATCCTGGGCGTCTACGAACGACTGGAGGTGTCGTTCGCCTGGCAGCGCGGCGACGTCCTGGTGGTCGACAACGTGCTGACCGCACACGGGCGCAACCCCTACCAGGGCGAGCGGCGGCTGTTGGTCGCCCTCGGCCGGGAGACCGCCTACCCGGAAACCGCCGGTGCCGGCACGTCCGGAACGGGATCGCCGCGATGACCGAGCATCTCGACCGCATCGCCATCGTCGGCATGTCCGCGCGGCTGCCCGGAGCCGAGAACCTGGAACAGTTCTGGCGCAACCTGCGCGACGGGGTCGAGTCGATCAGCCACTACACGACCGAGGAACTGCTCGCCGCGGGCAACGACCCGGACCTGGTGTCGCACCCCGACTTCGTGCCGGCGCACGGCAGCCTCACCGGTGCGGACCTGTTCGACGCCGGGTTCTTCGGGCTCTCCGCCCGCGAGGCGGAACTGCTCGATCCGCAGCACCGGCTGTTCCTGGAGTGCGCCTTCCACGCGCTGGAGGACGCCGGGGTGGACCCGACCGACCCGGCGGCCCGCATCGGGGTGGTCGCCGGCAGCGGTATGACCAGCTACTTCCTGCGCAACATCCTGCCCCGCCGGGACCTCATCGAGGCGGTCGGCCCGCATCAGGTGGCGCTGGCCAACGACAAGGACTACCTGGCCACCCGGGTGGCGTACCAGCTGGGCCTGACCGGTCCCGCGTTCAGCGTGCAGACCGCATGCTCCACCTCCCTGGTGGCGGTGCACCTCGCCTGCCAGAACCTGCTGTCCTACGCCGCCGACGTGATGATCGCCGGCGGAGCCACGGTGGACAGCCCGCAACAGACCGGCTACCGCTACGAGAAGGGCGGCATCAACTCCTCCGACGCGCACTGCCGGGCCTTCGACGCCCGCGCCGAGGGAACCATCGGCGGCAACGGGGTCGGCGCGGTGGTGCTCAAGCGGCTCGGCGACGCACTCGCCGACCGGGACGTCATCCACGGCGTGATCGTCGCGTCCGCCATGAACAACGACGGCGACCGCCGCGTCGGCTTCACCGCACCGAGCATCGCCGGACAGGCCGCGGTCATCGCGGAGGCACTGGAGATGGCCGGTGGCGACGCCGACCGGATCGGCTACGTAGAGGCGCACGGCACCGCCACCCCGCTCGGCGACCCGATCGAGGTGGCCGCCCTGACCCGGGCGTACCGCCGGTTCACCGACGCCGCCGGCTACTGCGCGCTCGGGTCGGTGAAGACCAACATCGGGCACCTCGACGCCGCGGCCGGCATCGCCGGGCTGCTCAAGACCGTGCTCATGCTCCGGCACCGGCTGATCGCGCCGAGCCTGCACTTCAGCGAGCCGAACCCGGAGATCGATTTCGGGTCCGGACCGTTCTACGTCAACACCAAACTGTCGCCGTGGCCGGCCGGCACGGCACCGCTGCGCGCCGGGGTCAGCTCGTTCGGTCTCGGTGGCGCCAACGTGCACCTGATCCTGGAGGAGGCACCGGAACGGTTCGCACCGCCGCCGTCGAGCACGCCGCAGGCGCTGGTGCTGTCGGCCAGGTCCCGCGAGGCGGTGGACGCCGCCGCGACCGCGCTCGCCCACCGGATCGCCGCCCCGGCGGCCGGCGTGGAGCTGCCGGACCTCGCCGATGTCGCGTACACGTTGCAGAGCCGGCGCACGGCCCACCCCTGGCGGCGGGTCGTGGTCGGGCGGGACCGGGCGGAGCTGGCCGCCGCGCTGCTCGGCCCCGGTGCCGAGCTCGCGCGGGAACCGGGTGCGGCGGGCGTGGTGTTCGCCTTTCCCGGGCAAGGTTCGCAGTACCCGGGCATGGGCCGGGAGCTGTACGCGACGTATCCGGTGTTCGCCGAACATCTCGACGCCTGCGCGGCGATCGCCGATCCGATCCTCGGCACCGGCTTGCGCGAGGCGGTCTTCACCGGCGCTCCGGAGCAGCGCACCGATGTCTCCGCCGCGGCCATCTTCGCGGTCGAGTACGCCCTGGCGCGGCTGCTCGTCTCCGCGGGCATCCGGCCGGCGGCGATGGTCGGGCACAGCCTCGGTGAGTACGCGGCGGCCTGCCTCGCCGGAGTGCTGCGGCCGGCCGACGCACTACGGCTGGTCGCGTTGCGCGGGCGGCTGTTCGACGGCCTGCCGGAGGGCGCCATGCTGGCCGTCCCGCTGCCCGCGGACGAGCTGGCCGAGATGCTGGACGACGGCATCACGATCGCCGCGCACAACGCGCCCGCGTCCTGCACGGTGTCGGGCCGGGCGGATGCCGTGCAGCGCCTCGCCACCGTCCTCGCCGGCCGGGGTGTCACCTCCGTGCGCCTGCCGGTGAGCACGGCCCTGCACTCGGCGGCGGTCGATCCCGTGCTCGCGGAGTTCGAGGACGCCGTCCGCGGTGTCGAGTTCGGCGCACCCACCCTGCCCTACGTCAGCGGCGTCACCGGTGACTGGGCGGACGCCGAACTGGTGTGCGATCCCGGCTACTGGGTCCGGCACATGCGCCGGCCGGTCCAGTTCGCCCGTGCGGTGCGGACCGCCCTCACCACGGCCGGCATCGTCCTGGAGACCGGTCCCGGAGGCGGCCTCACCGGCCTGATCCGTCAGCAGGAGCTGGCCCGGGCGCCGGAGACCCTGAGCACGCTCCGCCGATCCACCGACGGGCGCGCGGGTGAGGCCGCCGTCCTGTTGCACACGATCGGCCGGCTGTGGTCCGCCGGGGCCGGCGTCGACTGGGCCGCGCTGGCCGTGGAGGGCGAACGCGCACCGGTGGGCCTGCCGTCGTACCCGTTCCAGCGGCAGCGTTACTGGGTCGCACCGGCCGCACCGGCCGCACCCGCCGCCGACGCGGCGCCGGCCGCCCCGGCCGGCCGGCGCCCGATGCGGGAATGGCTGTCCGTCGTCGGATGGCGGCGGTCGGCCGCCACCGGCCCGGTCACCGCCCCCGGCCGGGTACTCCTCCTCGACGCCGGCGACGAGTTGAGCGCGCAGATCGCGGCCGGACTGGACGCCGCCGGCGCCGACCTGGTCCGGGTGGCCGCCGGTACCGAACCGGACTACCCGGCACTGCTGTCCGGCGCCGGCTGCCCGGACCAGATCGTGCACTGCGGGAGTCTGCGGGACACCGGCGACACCGTCGCGGACTTCGAGCAGGCGCAACAGGACGGCCTCTACAGCCTGTTGTCGATCGCTCAGACGCTCGAGCTGAACCGGGCCGGGAACCCGGTCACGGTCACCGTCGTGGGAGCCGGCATGTTCAGCGTCTCCGGCGACGAGCCGCTGCGGCCGGCGCACGCGACCCTTCCGGCCGCCGCGACGGTCATCGCCCAGGAATGCGCCACCGTCACCACCCGGATCATCGACGTGCCGGTGGTCGCCGCCCCCGGAATCGCGGACCGGGTCGTGGCGGAGTGTCTGGCGGTGGCCGAACCGCGGGTGGCGTTCCGGGGTCCGTACCGATGGGTCCCGGCCGACGAGCCGCTACCGGCCGGCCCGGACCCCCAGCCGGAACCGGTGCTGCGCGCGGGCGGCCACTACCTGGTCACCGGCGGGCTCGACGAGGCCGGCGCGCTGTTCGCCGGGTACCTGCACGACCGCTACGGGGCCCGGGTCACGTGTCTGGAACGGCCGGGCTTTCCCGCGGAGCCGGACTGGGACACCTGGCTCGCCCGGCATCCGGACCGGGATCCGGCGAGCGTACGGATCCGGGCGGCGCGCCGGCTGCGCGCCGCCGGCGGGCGGGTGGACCTGATCCCGGTCGACCTGGCCGCCCCGGCCGAGGTACGGACCGTCATCGGCTCGCTGAGTGGTCTGCACGGCGTCCTGCACACCGCCGGACTGGCCGAGGAGGGCGAGCACCACCTGCTCCGGGACACCAGCGTCGCGGTCTGCCAGCAGCATTTCCGGCGTCGGGTGCACAGCACCTTCGCGCTGGCCGCCGCGACGGCCGGCCGGCCGCTCGACTTCGTGCTGGTCCAGTCCACCCTGGCGGCCCGGCTCGGCGGACTGGGCCGTCTCGCGGGCGCGGCCGCCGCGGGCTTCGCCGACCTGTACGCGCACCGCACCCACCGCGACGGCGGCCCCCGCTGGATCGCGACGAACTGGGACGACGGCAAGTTCGACGTCGCCGGGCCGGCCGGTGCGGCCGCGGCGACCGGTCCGTTCTCCGAGCCGGAGACGGCCGCGCTGCTGGAACGGGTGCTGGCCTGGCGCACGCAGGTCCATCTGACCGTGTCCACCGAGCCGATGGCGGTCCGCACCGGTTACTGGCTGCACGAGGCGGGCCACGCGGCTGCCGCGGGCAACGCCGCCGGCACCGGCCTGCCGCTGCACCCACGCCCCGCCCTGCTGACGCCGTACCTGGCGCCGCGGACCGCCGCCGAGGCGGAGATCGCCGCGATCTGGGAGGTGCTGCTGGGCGTCGGCCCGCTCGGCGTGGACGACGACTTCTTCGCGCTCGGCGGCCATTCGCTCCTCGCCACCCAGCTGGCCGCCCGGTTGCGCGCCGCGTTCGATGTCGATCTGCCGCTCCGCAACCTGTTCGAGGCGCCGACGATCGGCGGGATCGCCGCCCACGTGCTGCGCCTGCAGGCGGTGCGCGGCGACGCCGACGACCTGACCGCGCTCCTGGACGAACTCGAGCAGCTCGTCGAGGACCCGCCCGCCACCGCCGACCGCACCACCACCGAGGAGACCCCGCGATGACCGTCGCCGACCTGACCCACCCGCCCGGCCTCGACCGCGACGTGCTCACCGAGTTGCTTCAGGACGGTGCCGGGCGGCTCGGCCGGGAGGATCCCGAGCTGTACTCGGCGCTGCGTGCGGAGCACGACCGGCAGCTGCGCTCCCTGGTCATGGTGGCCTCCAGCAGCGTGGTCGATCCGACGGTGCTGGCCTGTCAGGCCAGCACCGCGGTCAACGTCACCGCGGAGGGTTACCCGGGCAACCGCTACCACGCCGGCTGTGCGCAGGTGGACCTCATCGAGCAGCTCGCCATCGACCGGGCCCGCGCCGCGTTCGGCGCCACGTACGCCAACGTGCAGCCGCATTCGGCGTCGGTGGCGAACCACACCGTGCTCGGCCGCCTGCTGCGGCCCGGCGACACGGTGCTCGGCATGCGGCTGCACGAGGGCGGTCACCTCACCCACGGCGCCCCGGCCGGCTTCTCCGGGCAGTACTTCCGGCCGGTCGGTTACGGACTGGACGCGGACGGCCTGATCGACTACGCGGAGGTACGGCGGGTGGCCCGCGCCGAGCGGCCGCAGCTGATCATCTGCGGCGCGACCGCATACTCGCGCACGGTCGACTTCGCGCGTTTCCGGCGCATCGCCGACGAGGTCGGTGCCCTGCTGCTGGCCGACATCTCGCACATCGCCGGCCTCGTGGTGACCGGGCGGCACGCCAACCCGGTCGACCACGCGCACGTCACCACGGCCTGTACCCACAAGCAGCTGTACGGGCCCCGCGGCGGGCTGATCCTGCTCGGCCGGGACCACGACATGGTCGGCCCGGACGGCCGTACCACGCTGCGCGACCTGATGCAGCGGGCCGTCTTCCCGTTCTTCCAGGGCGCTCCGGCGGTCAACGCCATCGCGGCGAAGGCCCGCGCGCTGGCGCTGGCCCGCACGCCCGAGTTCGCCGCGACCACGGAGCGGATCGTGGCCGACGCCCGGGCCCTGGCGGACGCGCTGGGCCGGCGCGGGTACCGGGTGGTCTCCGGGGGCACGGACAACCACATCGTGCTGGTCGACCTCGGCGGGCACGGACTCAGCGGGCTCAACGCCGAGCGGGCGCTCGAGTCGGCGCAGATCGTGGTGAACAAGAACCACGTGCCCGGCGACACCCGTCCGGCGACGGTCACCAGCGGGCTGCGGCTGGGCACCAACACCCTCGCGCTGCGTGGTGCCGTCCCCGCCGACATGGAGATCTGCGCCGAGCTGACCGACCGGGTGCTGCGGGCGACCCGGGAGATCGACGACCGGCGGCACGAACTCGATCCCGCCACCCGCGACGCCGTCCGCGACGAGGTGGAACGGCTGTGCCGGTCGTGGCCGATCCCCCGCTACCCGACCGACTGAGCCGTACCCCGCCACCCGCCGAGCTACCGAAGGAGAACCCGGGACTGTGGACATCCACCCCGACACGATGGCACGGATCGCCGCGCTGTCGCCCCACAAGCAGGAGCTGCTGGCCGCCCGGCTGCGTGGTCGCCCGGCGACCGCGTCGCGTCCCCGGACCACGATCCCGAGCCGCAGCTCGGCCACCCCGCCACTCTCCTTCGCGCAGCAACGGATGTGGTTCCTCGACCAGCTCGATCCGGGCAGTCCGCACTACACCATCCCGATGGCGGCACGCATCAACGGTCCGGTCGACGTGGTGGCGCTGGAGGGCGCGCTCAACGATCTGGTCCGCCGGCACGAATCGCTGCGGACCACGTTCGCGCTCACCGACAGCGGCCCGGTTCAGGTGGTGCACGAGAAGCTCTGGCTGCCGCTGCCGGTCACCGACCTCACCGGGCAGGCCGACCGCGACGCGGCCGCCGACGAACTCGTCCTCGCCCAGGCGCGGCAACCGTTCGACCTGGCCGCGGGACCGCTGGTGCGCTTCGGGCTCATTCGGCTGGCGCCGGACCGGCAGGTACTCACCGCCGCGATGCACCACATCATCGCCGACACCTGGTCGATCGGCATCATCCTGCGGGAGCTGGCGATCACCTACGAGTCGCTGCGCCACGGTCAGCCGGCGCCGCTGCCGGCACCGGCGGTGCAGTACCCGGACTACGCCGAGTGGCAACGGAACCGCCTGCACGGCGCGGAGCTGGACCGGCAGGTGGACTACTGGCGGGGGCGGCTCGACGGTGACCTGTCCCCGCTCGAACTGCCCACCGACCGGCCCCGGCCGGCCGAGCAGAGCTACCGGGGTGCGCAGTACGTGCACTGGTTGCCGGCCGGGCTGGCCGAACGGATCGACGCCCTCGGTGCCACCGCCGGAACCACCGTGTTCACCGTGCTGCTCGCCGGGCTCTCGGTCCTGCTGCACCGGTACAGCGGGCGGGACCGGATCGGCATCGGTGCGCCGATCGCCAACCGCGGCAGCGTGGAGCTCGAGGAGCTGATCGGATACCTGTCGAACACGGTGCTGTTGCGTACCGACCTGTCCGGCGATCCGACGTTCCGCGAGGTGCTGGCTCGTGCGCACGAGACCGTGCTCGGCGCGCAGACCCACCAGGAGCTGCCCTTCGACAAGGTGGTGGAGCTGGTCCGGCCGGAACGCACGGCGAGCGCCACACCGCTGCTGCAGGTGGTCCTCGTCTACCAGAACGAGGCCGTCGGCGGCGCGGCGGACATGAGCGGGTTGCCCGGTCTCGGCGCGGCCATCCCGATCGACAACGGCACCGCCAAGTTCGATCTGACGTTCTCGGTCGAACCCAACCTGGGTGCGTACCGGATCGCCGTCGAGTACGCCACCGACCTGTACGACCGCGCCACCGTCGCGGCGATGACCGCGCACCTCGAACAGCTTCTGCGGGCCGCGACCGGGGACCCGGACACCGCGATCGGTGACCTGCCCCTGATGCGCCCCGCGGAGCGGCACGAACTGGTCGTCGGATGGAACGCCACCGCGGCACCGTTTCCCGCCGACCGGTGCCTGCACGAGCTGATCGAGGAGCGGGCGCGGGCCCGGCCCGGCGACGTGGCCGCGGTCTGTGCCGGCGAGCAGATCACCTACCGGGAGCTGACGGCGCGCGCGAATCGGCTGGCGCATCACCTCCGCGCGCTCGGCGCCGGTCCGGACGTGCCGGTGGCGATCAGCCTGCCGCGCTCGATCGACCTCGTGGTGGCCATGCTCGGCGTGCTCAAGGCCGGCAGCGCGTACCTGCCGCTGGACCCGGCGTACCCGGCCGAGCGGTTGTCGCTGATGCTGGCCGATGCCGCCCCGCCGGTGCTGATCACGCTGAGCTCCCTGGCGTCCCGGCTACCGGCACCGGACGGCGGCACGGTGGTGTGCCTGGACACCGCGGCATCGGCACTCGCGGCGCAGCCGGACACCACCCCGGAGAGCGGGGTACGCCCGCAGCACCTGGCGTACGTCATCTACACCTCCGGATCCACCGGCCGGCCGAAGGGGGTGCAGCTCGACCACCGCGGCCGGGTCAACAACTTCCACGACTTCAACACCCGGTTCGCGATCGGACCCGGGGACAGCCTGCTCGCCCTGGCGTCGCTGAGTTTCGACATGTCGGCGTACGACGTGCTCGGCACCCTGATGGCCGGGGCGCGGATCGTGCTGGTCGACGCGGACGCGGGCCGTGACCCGGCACGCTGGCTGGAGCTGATGCGCCGGCACCGGGTCAGCGTGTGGCACTCGGTCCCGGCGCTGCTGGACATGCTCGTGACGTACGCCGAGGCCGCCGACGGCGACGCGCTGATGGACCTGCGCCTGGTGCTCCTCGGCGGCGACTGGGTCGGGCTCACCCTGCCGGACCGGCTGCGCGCCGTCGCCCGGGCCGCCGAGGTGGTCACCATGGGCGGCGCGACCGAGGTGTCGATGGACTCGACCATCTTCCGCGTCGACACCGTGGAGCCCTCCTGGCGGAGCATTCCGTACGGCAGGCCGATGGCGAACCAGCGTTGCTACGTGCTGGACGCGCGGTTGCAGCCGGTACCGGTCGGCGTGCCCGGCGACCTCTACCTCGCCGGGGTCGGGCTGGGCCGCGGCTACCTGGGCGATCCGGTGCTGACCGGAGCCAAGTTCATCGTCAGTCCGGTGCCGGAGGAGCCGGGCGAGCGGATCTACCGCACCGGTGACCGGGCCCGCTATCTCCGCGACGGCAACCTGGAACTGCTGGGCCGCAGCGATTTCCAGCTGAAGATCCGTGGCTGGCGGGTGGAGCCGGGCGAGATCGAGTCGGCGCTGCGCGAGCACCCCGAGGTGCGGGACGCGCTCGTGGTGCCGTGGGACGACGCCGCCGGCGTCAAGCACCTGGCCGGGTACGTGGTGGCCGACGGGGAACTGGATCTGGCGGCGGTACGCGCCTTCCTGCACGGACGGCTGCCGGCGCAGCTGGTGCCGGACCTGCTGGTGCCGCTCGACGCCTTCCCCCTCACGGCGAACGGCAAGCTCGACCGTAAGGGCCTACCCGATCCGCAGACCGGCGCGGGCGCTCTCGGCCCGGCGTACGTGGCGCCCCGGAACCGGGTGGAGGCCGTGCTGGCCGAGGTGTGGCAGGAACTGCTGGGCGTCGAACGGGTCGGAATGGACGACAACTTCTTCGCCCTCGGCGGCGATTCGATCAGCACCATCCAGGTGATCGCCCGGTTGCGCCGGCGGGGCCTCGTGCTGACGCCCAAGCAGATGTTCCAGTACCAGACCATCGGGCTGCTCGCCGCGCTGGCCACGGACACCGAACTCGCCGGGCCGGCGGCCGCCGACGACGATGTCGCGCTGGTCGACCCCGCGCTCGTCGAGCGGTTACGGGCACACCACCCGGATCTCGAGGACGTCTACCCGCTGGCACCCATGCAGCGCCGGATGCTCGCCCGCGCGGTGCGCCATCCGGTGCCCGGCCTGTACGTCATCCACGCCGACTACCTGTTCGTCACGGGCGGCCTGGACGTGGACGCGCTGGCCCGCGCCTGGCAACTGATCGTCGACCGGCATCCGACGCTGCGCACCTCGTTCCGGTGGCCGGGCGACGCGGCGGACGACCCGCGGGCACCGCTCACCGAGCCGCTGCAGCTGGTCCACCGCGACGTGGCCGTAACGGTGCAGCACCACGACTGGCGCGACGCCGACGTCGACGAGCAGGTACGCCGCCAGGACGAGCTGGTCGCCGCGGACCGGCGCCTCGGCTTCGATCTGACCCGGGCGCCGCTGCTGCGCATCCATCTGCTCCGGATCGCGGACGACACCTGGAAGTACGTGTTCGCCAACCACCACGTGGTGCTCGACGGCTGGTCCCGGGCGATCGTGCAGCAGGAGGTGTTCAAGGCCTACGAGGCTCTGCGCACCGGTGCCCGGCCGGACCTGCCCGACGCCCGGCCGCTGCGGGACTACATGGCGTGGCTGCGCCGCGGCGACCTCGCCGACGCCGAGCGGTTCTGGCGGGACTACCTGGACGGCTTCACGTCGCCCACTCCACTGGTCGCCGCCCGCGGCCTGCCCGGCGCGACCCAGCGGGGACCGTTCGCCAAGCAGCGGGAGCCGCTCGGCGACGAGGTCAACGCCGAACTGGCCGCGTTCTGCCGCCGGTATCCGGTGACCGCGAACTCGGTGCTGCAGGGCGCGTGGTTCCTGCTGATGAGCCGCTGGACCGGACGGTCGGACCTGGTCCTCGGCGTGACCTCGGCGGGCCGATCCACGGACTTCGCCGGGGTCGACACCGTCACCGGGCTGTGCGTCAACACCCTGCCGGTACGGGTGCGGGTGGACCCCGCCGCCACCGTGACCGACTGGCTGGGACAGCTGCAGGCCCAGCAGGTCGAGGTGCGCCAGTACGAGTACACCCCGCTGGACCTGATCAACACCTGGCAGGGCCGGGCGCCGGACGCGGCGATGTTCGAGTGCATGATGGTCTTCGAGAACTACCCGTGGGACGGTTCGCTGCTGGCCCTGGCCGACCGGATGGACATCGATCACCCGCTCGCCCAGCCGGACTACCAGACCGCGCAGTTCGAGTTCCCGCTGCGGGTGGAGGTCGCGCCCGGCCGCAGCGCGCTGCTGATCATGCACTACTACCAGGACAGCTTCGCCGACGAGACGGTCACCGCGATGATCGGCGACTGGCGCGCGACGGTCCGGGCGATGGTCGCGGCGCCGCACCAGACGCTCGGCCGGTTGATCGGTGACCTCGGATGAGCGCGCCGGTCTCGCTCGCCCTCGCCGGGCTCGGCAACGTCGGTGCCGCGGTGCTGGATCTCCTCGACGCCTGCGACTCGGTTCTGGACGGCACCACCGCGGTACGCCTGACCGGAGTCGCAGACCTCTCCGGCTCGGTCGTCGACCCGGCCGGGATCAACGTCGGCGCGCTGCGCAAGCTCCTCGCCGACGGTGCCCCGGTGGCGGCCGCGCATCCGGCCGGCCGGACCGGCGCACCACCGGCGGGCATGGTGCACGCCTCCCGGCCGGACGTGCTGCTCGAGGCCACCCCCGTCGATCTGCGTGACGGTGGACCGGGCCTGCGTACGGTGCGGACGGCTCTGCGGCGGGGAACCCACGCGGTGCTGGCCAACAAGGGCCCGGTCGCGCTGGCCTACCGGGAACTCGCCGCGCTGAGCGATCTGAGCGGACCGGGCAAGCCGAGCCTGCGGTTCAGCGCCTGCGCCGCGGGGGCCCTACCGGTGATCAACCTGGGCCGGCGTGACCTCGCCGGCTCGCCGATCAGCCGGATGGAGGCGGTGTTCAACGGCACCACGCACAGCATCCTGCGGGCGATGGAACAGGGCCGGTCCTACGCCGACGCCCTCGCCGACGCGCAGCGGCGGGGCATCGCCGAGGCGGATCCCGGCCTGGACGTGTCCGGCCTGGACGCCGCGGCCAAGCTGGTCATCACCGCCAACGCGGTGCTGGGGCAGCCCACCGAACTGGCCGACGTACCGGTCACCGGGATCACCGGCCTGACCGCTGCGGAGGTGGCCGGCGCACCGGCACGCGGCGAACGGGTGGTGCTGTTGTGCCTGGCCGAACGCGACAGCGAGAAGGAGCCCTACCGCCTCTCCGTGCGGCCCGCCGCGCTTCCCCTGGACCACCCCCTCGCCCGGCTGCATCCCGACGAGATGGGTGTGGTGTTCCAGGCCCGAGCCGTCGACCGGTTGTCCGCAGCAAGCCTCGAACCCGGCCCGGAACCCGCCGCGGCCGCCATGATCCGCGACGTCATCGACATTCTGAGGAGCCGACCATGTCCGTAAACACCGTGCTGGCCGACGCCGCCGGGCGGCAGCGGCCCGGCCATGGCCGGCTCGACCTGACCGGCGCCGAGGTGGCCGCGATCCGGTCGCTGGCCGCCGATCTGGCCGCCCGGCACACCGGTCCGGACGGCGTGCTGCGCCATCACGAGGCGTTCCTGCACGACGCCGCGGTGCAGGCGCACGAGCTGCCCCGCCGGCTCCGGCTGTTCCTGGCGGGCGTGCGGACCCGGGAGTCGGCCGCGGTCAGCGTCATCGGCGGCCTGCCGGTGGACGACGACCGGATCGGCCCCACGCCGCGGGCCTGGCAGTCGCACCGTACGACGTCGCCCACCGCCATCGAGGAGACGGCGTTCGTGCTGTGCGGATCGCTGCTCGGCGACCTGTTCGGCTGGGCCACCCAGCAGGACGGCACCATCGTCCACGACCTGATGCCCCTGCCCGGCCACGAGCACGACCAGCTCGGCACCGGCAGCGCCGACGCGCTGCTGTGGCACACCGAGGAGGCGTTCCACCCGTTGAAGTGCGACTACCTCGGGCTGATGGGACTGCGCAACCACGACCGGATCGCCACCACCGTGGCGACCATCGACGCGGTGCCGATCCGCGCGGAACTTCGCGACGTGCTGCGCGCGGCGCGTTTCGTCATCCGGCCGGACGACTCGCACCTGGGACGCTCGCAGGCCACCGACGCGGGGAACGCCGACGGGCCGACCGCCCGGCTGGTGGCGCAGGCGCAGCGGCGGATGGAGGAGATGAACGCCGCACCCGACCCGGTGCCGGTGCTGTCCGGCGACCCGGAGAACCCGTACCTGTGCATCGATCCGTACTACATGGACGCCGCACCCGGTGACGCCGAGGCGCGGGCGGCGCTGGACCTGTTCGCGAAGGACATCGACGCGCGGCTCACCGAGGTCACCATCATGCCGGGCGAGATGTGCTTCATCGACAACTACCGCGCGGTGCACGGCCGGCAGAAGTTCCAGGCCCGTTACGACGGCACCGACCGGTGGCTCAAGCGGATCAACGTCACCCGGGACCTGCGCAAGTCGCGAGCGCACCGGCAGTCCGCCGAGTCCCGTGTCGTCTACTAGGCCGGAGGCCGTCGTGCCCCAGAAGAGTCTCACCCTTGCCGTGGTGCCGGGCAGCTTCGCGATCTGCCGGTTGCCGGCCGACGCGCCGATGCCCGGCTGGGCGCTGCACGCGGCGCCCGGTTTCCTCTCGCTGACGCGTACTCCGGCCGAGTTGTCCGTCATCTGCGCGGATGCGGCCGTGCCCGGCGGTATCACCGCCGAGACCGGCTGGTCCTGCCTACGGATCGAGGAGACGTTCGCGGCCAGCGAGCCGGGCGTCGTCGCGTCGGTCGTCGGCCCGCTGGCCGCGGCCGGGCTCAGCGTCTTCGCGGTGGCCACCTTCGACACCGACCACCTGCTGGTGACCGATCTGCCGGCCGCGGCCGGCGCGCTGACCGCGGCCGGCCACCGGGTCACCGGGACGACCTCGTGAACCGCTGGCTGGTCCGCTGGCGGCAGCCGGCGGCACCGCGGGTACGGATGTTCTGCTTCTCCTACGCCGGCGGCGGAGCCTCCGTCTACCGGAGCTGGCCGGAGTCGTTGCCGGGCTGGGTGGACGTCTGCGCGGTGCAGCTGCCGGGCCGTGAGTCGCGCCTGTCCGAACCGCCGTACGGCGACATGGACGCGCTGGTGGGCCCGCTGGCCGACGCGCTCGACGCCTCCCTCGACCTGCCGTACGTGACCTTCGGGCACAGCCTGGGTGCCCTGGTCAGCTTCGAACTGGCCCGCCATCTGCGCCGGACCGGACGCCCCCTGCCGCGGCACATGTTCGTGTCCGGCCGGCGGGCGCCGCAGCTGGTGGACCGCGACTGGCCCATTCACCGGCTTCCCACGCCCGAACTGCTGGCCGCCATCCAGCACCTCAACGGAACCCCGCCGGAGGTCTTCGCGCATCCGGAACTGGTCGAACTGGCCGTGCCGCTGCTGCGGGCGGACTTCGCCATCAGCGAGACGTACCGCTACCGCCCCGAGCCGCCGCTGTCCGTGCCGATGACGGCGTTCGGCGGCTGGGCCGACGGCGGGGTGACGCACGACGACCTGAACGACTGGGCGGTCCAGGTTGACGGCCCGTTCCGCCAGCGGATGCTGCCCGGCGACCACTTCTTTCTCCGCCCGCAGGCCGCGCAGGTACATGCCGAGGTGCTTGCCGACCTGACCGGGCTCATCGAACCGGACGGCCCGACGGTGACGCCGGCCACCGGTAACCCGACAGGAAAGGCGAATGTGATGGCGGTTCCCCCGCGCACCGCGACGGACGTCGAGGACCGGTACCGGCCGGTGTTGCGCAACCAGCGGCACGGCCGGGTGCTCAGCGACATCTACCAGCGTGCGTACGGCACGCAGCACCCGGGCGAGCTCGATCCGTTCGGCTTCGTCACCTGGCCCGAGCTGCGCCACCTGGCCGCCCGGCTGCACCTGGCGAAGGGCGACCTGCTGGTCGACGTGGGCTGCGGCCGGGGCGGGCCCGGCATGTGGCTCGCCCAGGAAACCGGCGCCGACCTGGTCGGCCTCGACGTGGTGGCGGAGGCGGTCACGGAGGCCCGGGGACGGGTGGACGAGTTCGGCCTCGCCGACCGGGCGCGGTTCGCGGTGGCCAGCGCCACCGGCACCGGGTTGGACGCCGGCACCGCCGACGGCGTGGTGAGCGTGGACGCGCTCTGGATGGTGCGCGACAAGGCGGCCGCATTCGGCGAACTCGCCCGCATCCTGCGGCCCGGCGGCCGGCTGGCGGTCAGCACCTGGCAGCCCGAATACCTCGACCATCGCTGGCTGTTGACCGCTGCCGGCTTCACCGAGGTGGAGATCACCGAGCCGGACGGATGGCGCGAGCGCCAGGCCACGGCGTACGAGCAGATCATCGCCCGGCACACCGAACTCGCCGCCGAACTGGGCGGCGAGGCCGCCGATGTGCTGGTCGCGGAGGCGCGCGACACGTTGCCCACGCTCGGGTCCACCCGGCGGCTGCTGATCAGCGCGAGCCGGGGGTGACGGCCGGATGACCGCAACCGCCTGGACCCTCGGCGCTCCCCTGCTCCGGCCGGGCCGGCCGCCGGTGCTGCACCTGTCCGAGGCCGCGGCCGCGGCCGGCCCCGCCCGGTACCGGGCCCACCTGCGTGACCTGGTCCACCGCCACGGTGCGGTTCTGGTCCGCGGCCTCCACCTGCGCGACGCGGCCGGGTTCGCCGCGGTGGCCCGGGCGCTGACCGACCGGCCGGTGACCGAGCGCGAGGGATTCGCCCCACGGACCCGCCTGGGCGAGGGCGTGTACACCTCCGCCCAGTGGCCGGCCAACGAGCAGATGTGCATGCACCACGAACTGAGTCATCGCCGGGAGGTGCCCGGCCTGCTGCTCTTCGGGTGCCTGACGGCGCCGGCGCAGGGCGGGCAGACCGCCGTGGCCGACTCCGGCGCGGTGCTCCGCTCGCTGCCTCCGGACGTCGTGGCCGACGCGGAACGGCTCGGGTGGCGCGTCACCCGCAACCTTCCGGCCGGCGGTGGGGTCGACCGGGCCGACTACTTCGGCACCACCGACCCGGCGGCCATCGCCGCGTACTGCCGGGCGAACGACATCGCCTGTGAGCACACCGCCGACGGCGGTCTGCGTACCACCCAGCGCCGCCCCGCGGTGGTCACCCACCCCGAATCCGGGGAACGGCTGTGGTTCAACGAGATCGCGTTCCTGAGCGAGTGGACCCTCGATCCGGACGTCCGCGAGTACCTCCGGTCGGTGTACGGCCCCGACGGACTGCCCTTCCGTACCCACTACGGCGACGGTTCCGAGGTGCCGGCTGCCACCGTGGCGGCGATCGACGCGGCGTACCGGGAACACACGGTGGCCGAACCCTGGCAGGACGGGGATCTGCTGCTGGTCGACAACGTCCGGATGGCGCACAGCCGGCCCGCCTTCCACGGTCCGCGCGAGGTCCTGGTCGCGATGGCCGACCCCGTGGTACCCCGTCCCGCCAAGGAGGAGCAGTGGTGAGCTCGGTACCCGCGTTCGCCGTCATTCCCGGCACCCAGGTGCACGCCGTGCTCGCCGGGCAGGAGAAGCGCCTGGTGGAGATCGTCGCGGACGCGTACCGGCGACACGATGCCGGGGTCACGGTCAACCCACCGTCGGCGTTCCTGACGTTCCCGGACCGGCCGGATTCCCGCATCATCGCGTTGCCCGCCTCACTCGGCGGGGAGGACGGCGTGGACGGCATCAAGTGGATCTCGAGCTTTCCGTCCAACGTGGACACCGGGATGCCGCGCGCTTCGGCGGTGCTGCTGCTCAACGATCCGGTGACCGGATACCCGTACGCCTGCATGGAAGCGTCGATCGTCAGCGCGGTCCGCACGGCCGCGTCCGCGGCGCTCGCCGCCGAGCGGCTGAGCCGGGGCCGGCAGCGGCCCCGCCGCCTGGCCGTCCTGGGCACCGGCCTGATCGCCCGCTACACCCACGGTTTCCTGGCCGGAACCGGCTGGGACTTCGACGACATCGCCCTGTACGACCTGTCCGCCGAGCACGCCGCCGAGTTCCGCGGCTACCTGCGGCGCACCGGCTGCACCAGCCGGGTGACGGTGCATCCCGGTCCGGAGGCGGCGATCCGGGCCGCCGACCTGGTGCTGTTCGCCACGGTGGCGGGTGAACCGCACGTGCAGGAGCCGGGCTGGTTCGCCCACCGCCCGGTCGTGCTGCACCTGTCCCTGCGCGACCTGGCGCCGCGGGTGCTGCTCAGCGGTGACAACTTCGTCGACGACGTGGACCACGCGCAGCGCGCGCGTACCTCGACGCTACTGGCCGAGGAACTGACCGGTGACCGCGACTTCCTCTCCGGCACCCTCGCCGACGTGCTCCTCGGCCGGGTGACGCCGCGCACCGACCGGCCGGTGTTCTTCTCACCGTTCGGCCTCGGGGTGCTGGATCTGGCGGTCGGCCGGCACGTGTACCGGGAACTGGCCGCCGCCGGCGTGCTCGCCGAGGTCGACGGCTTCTTCCACGACCTGCGGCGGTACGGGTGAGCACCTCCCGCGCGGGCGGGCGCACCGCGGGGCGGCGACCGTGCCGGTGATCACCGACCCGCAGGAGTTCCACGTCGACGACGTCTTCGTCGACCTGCGTTTCCTGGGCCCGCACCCGCTGTTCCTCAAGTGCGAGGCGTTCAACTTCGCCGGCTCGGTCAAGTTGCGCCCGGCCGAGGAGATGGTGGCGGCTGCGGAACGGTCCGGCCGGCTGCGCCCGGGCTCCGTACTGATCGAGTCGTCGTCGGGCAATCTCGGCGTGGCGCTGGCCATGATCGCGGCCAGCCGGGGCTACCGCTTCGTCTGCGTCGCCGACCCGAGATGCAACCCGGTGACCCGGCGCATCATGGAGGCGCTCGGCGCCGACGTGCACGTCGTGACGGAACCCGATCCGGTCGGCGGCTTCGTCGGCGCGCGCATCGCCTACGTCCGCGGTCTGTGCGCCGGTGACGACCGCTACGTCTGGCTCGATCAGTACACGAACGAGGCCAACTGGCTGGCCCACTACCACCAGACCGCACCGGCCATCGCGAAGAGCTTCCCGGCGGTGGACGTGGTTTTCGTCGGGGCCGGGACGACCGGCACGCTGATGGGCTGCGCCCGGTACTTCCGGGAGAACCGGCCCGAGGTACGCATCGTCGCGGTGGACGCCCACGGATCGGTGACCTTCGGCGGACCGGCCGGTCCGCGGCTGATCCCGGGCCTCGGGATGGGGGTACGGCCGCCCCTGCTCGACGAGAGCCTGATCGATGACGTCCGTGTGGTCAGCGAGGCGGAGACGATCCGGACCTGCCGCCGGCTGGCCGGGCACGGATTCCTCTTCGGCGGCTCCACCGGCACCGTGGTCAGCGGGGCGCTGCAGTGGCTGGCCGAGCGGGACCGGCGGAGTGAGCTGGTCGCCGTCGCGATCGCACCCGATCTGGGCGAACGCTACCTGGACTCGGTGTACGGGCTACCGGGCGGCGAGCGTCGCGGCCAGGTCGGCCAGCACGGAATGCTCGACGATCTGGGCCGGCGTCAGCTCGCCGTCGAGGCGCATCGCGAGCCGGATCGCGGAGAGTGACGTCGCACCCAGAGCGAAGAAGTCGTCCTCGCGCCGGATGTGTTCGAGCGGAATGGCGAGCAGTTCCGCCCAGACCACGGCCACGGCGCGCTCGGTCGCCGTCCGCGGCGCGTCGCCGTCGGTCCGGCCGAGCGGATCGGTGCCGGCGAGGGCACGCAGGGCAGCCCGGTCCACCTTGCCGTTGCCGGTCAGCGGCAAGGTGGGCAACCGGCTGATGCTCCGCGGCACCATGTAGGAGGGCAGCGAGCGGGCCAGCCCGGCGCGGACGGCCTCCTCGGAGACGGTGACCGCGCCGGTCCAGAAGGCGGCGAGTGCGGTGTCACCGGTACCGGCCGGGACCGCGACCACCGCTGCGGCGTCCACCCCGGGCAGGCCACGCAGGCGGTTCTCGATCTCGCCGATCTCGATGCGGAAGCCATGCACCTTGACCTGCGCGTCGCGCCGGCCGAGGAAGGCGAGCCGGCCGTCCGGCAGCCACCGGCCGTAGTCGCCGGAGAGGTAGGCACGCTCGCCGGGACGGAACGGGTCGCCGATGAACGCCCGGGCGGTGCGTTCCGGGTCGTTGATGTAACCCCGGCCCACGCACACTCCGGAGAACATGATCTCACCGGGTGCGCCGAAGGCGACCAGGCGACGGTGCTCGTCGACGACCCGCACGGACACGTTGCGGATCGGCCGTCCCAGCGGTACGGCGTCCCCGGCGGGCGGCTCACGCAGTACCTCGTGGTTGGTGTCGTCCGAGGTCTCGGTCAGTCCGTACGCGTTGACCAGCGGCACGTGCGGGAAGCGGGCGAACCACCGCGCGGCCAGCGAGGCCGGCAACGCCTCCCCGGTGGCCGAGACCAGCCGCAGGTCCGGCAGATCGACGTGCCGGTCCGCCACGAAGGTCAGCACGGCCGCCAGGTACGACGGCACGAGCTGCACCACGTCGACCCGCTGGGCGGCGAGCAGCGCCACGAATGAGCCGACGTCGGTGATGTCGTCCTGCGCCACGAGCAGCGTCCGGCCGCCGACCAGCAGCGGGGCGATGAGTTGCCAGAGGGAGATGTCGAAGCTCTGCGGTGCGGTCTGGGCCACCGTCCGGCCGGCGTCCAGCCCCAGATCCTCGATCTTGGCGAGCAGGTGGTTGAGCATCCCGTCGTGCTCGCACATGGCGCCCTTCGGCTCGCCGGTCGAGCCGGACGTGAAGTAGATGTAGGCGAGGTCCGTACCCTGCACCGCCACCCGCGGACCGCCGGCCGGACGCTCCGGGCCCCGCAGCACGGTGTCGAGCGGGACGCTTCGGACGTCCGGCAACAGCGCCAGCGCGTCGTCCAGTGTGGACCGGTCGGCCGATCCGGTGAGCACCGTACGGCAGCCGGTCCGCGCCAGCATCGCGGCGATCCGTTCGGCCGGCAGGTCGGGGGCGACCGGGAGGTAGCAGGTCCCGGCGCGCAGGATGCCGACGACCGCGGCCAGCCAATCCAGGTCGCGGTCCGCCACCACGGCGACCACGTCGCCCGGTCCGGCCTGGTGTTCCACCAGTGCCCAGGCAACCTTGTCGGCATACCGGTCCAGCTCCGCGTACGTCCAGGACACCTCGCGATGCACCGCGGCCACCGCGGCCGGGGTCCGCCGGGCCTGGGCGGCGAAGATCTCGTGGAACCGCCGGTCCGGCAGGTCCCGTACCGGGCCGGCCAGGCCGTCGAGAAGGAGCCGTTCCTCGTCGTGGCTGAGCACGACGGCGGAGTGGTGCGCGGCGTCCGGGTCCGCGGTCATCTGCTCGAGCGCGGACCGGTAGTACCCGGCGAGGCGTTCCAGGACGCCGCCGGACAGCGGGTCCGGGGTGACCGGGGCATCGCCGCACCAGTCCAGCCGGATGGTCAGCGTGCCCGCCCGCCAGCCGAGGTTGGCCCGAAAGTCACTGCCACCGGTGGCTCCGACGACCTGGATGTCGTCCTCGAAGAGCGTGCCGGGCAACACGTCGTGGGCGCGCCGGATGAGGTCGGACCAGGACCCGGGCTCGGCCACCAGCATTCCCAGGTCGCAATGCACCTCGTCGCCCGCTCCGGTGTCCGGCCGGGGGGCCGGTGTGTTCTCGACGCCGTCGGCCGGCACGTTGTCACCCAGCGCTGCCGTGACGGTGGCGTGCGCGGCGAGCAGCAACGCCGCGGGGGCGACCGGCAGCTCTCCGGCCAGTCTGCGAGCGGCCGTCCCCACCTGTGCGGGCAGGACGATCTCCGTGGTCTTCGTCATGGCACCTTCCTTCGCGTCGAGCGGGTCGGCCCGGTCGCCGCTCAGCCGGGTTGATCGGTGACGACCGCGCGGGCCAGCTCGGCCCGGGAACGCACCCCGAGTTTGCGGTAGATCGCGGTCACGTGGGTTTCGACGGTGCGGACGCTGACGAACAGCTGCGACGCCGCTCCGCGTGTCGTCGCACCGCCGGCCAGCAGCTCCGCGACCTTGCGTTCCACCTCGGTGAGCAGGTGTGAGGAGCCCCGGCCGACGAGCCGGTCGAGTTCCGTGGCGACCTGTCCGGCATGGCAGCGGTCGCCGATCGCCGTGAACACCTCGGCGGCGCGCTCGAGCGCCTCCTGCGCGGCACGGCGGCTGCGTCGCCGGCGCTCGACCCGGCTCAGGGCGAGCAGGCTGCGCCCGAGCTCGCCGGGGATCGGCGAGTCCTCGTGCACCGTCACGGCCACCCGGATCCGGTCCGCGGCCGTGCCGAGATCGCCCTGCGCCATCGCCACCATGCCTTCGATCCGGGCAGCCACACCTGCCATCACCGGGCGCGTCTCACCGCGTACGGTGTGGTCGGCGGCGATCTCCAGCGCGGCTTCGAAGCGCTCGGCGCGGATCAGCGTCTCGGCGAGTTCCGAATCGAGGCGGAACCGGGCGCCCGGCTCGTGGATGCCCAGCGCGTCGGCCTCGGCCCGGGCCGCGAGCAGTTCACTGACCGCGATGTCGGACTCCCCGGCCCGGTGGGCGACCAGACCCCGCAGGTACAACACCGCGAGACGGTCCCGGGACGGGATCGCGTCCAGCGGCCCGGCGACGACGGCGGCCTGGGCCTCCACCAGCGCTCTGGCAGCCTTGAGCCGGCACCGGGAAACCAGCAGGTTGCCGAGTACCACGGCGGACAGATACGGCAGCGGTTCACCGCGGTCCGCGGCGGCCCGTTCCTGGTCGAGGGCGGACCAGGCGGCCTCGGCGTCACCGGCGAGCAGGTCGGCGTCCGCCAGCTGCACCCGCAGCGCCGCGACGCCGTCCTGCTCGCCCCGCTCGGACGCGCGGATCAGGCTCTGGCGCAGCAGAGTGCGGGAGCGGTCGAGTCGTTCGTCGAACCGGCTCACCATGCCGAGCAGGGCGTCCGCACCGGTGTGCGTGCGCCGGTGCCCGGTCTCGCTCTCGATCTGCCGCAGCCGGACGAGCAGATCCTCCTCGATCCCCGCGCCGGCCTCGGCCCGGGACAGGACCAGCACGCGCAGGGCGCGATGGGTGACCGCGGGGGACGCGCCTGAGCGGTCGGCCTCGCCGACCGCCTCGACCGCCATCGCCAACCGGTCGGTGTCCCCGTACCGCCAGTGCGCCGCCAGGCTGAGCGCGAGAACCCGCCGCGGGCCCCGTCGCGGGGCGTGCTCCAGAACGCCGGCGACCAGTCCCCGGGCAGCGGCGGTCTCGCCGCGAACCGTGTGCAGCTCGGCCAGCAACGGCACCGCCCGTTCCGCCAGTTCCTCGTCCAGCCCGGCCGGGTCCACCGGGGACAGCAGGTCCCAGGCGCGGTCCGGCGCGGCGGCACAGGTCAGGAATTCGGCGGCCAGCACCCGGCGCGACACGACCGCCGAGCCGTCCGACGGCGGGGTCAGTTCGACGGCGGCGGCAGCCAGTTCGCCCGCCAGCCGGGTGTCGCCGTGCACCGCGGCGGACACGGCGGCGGCCTCCATCGCCGCGGCGGCCTCCTCGTCGGGGCCTCCCCCGGCGGCCAGCGACAGGTGCTTCGCCCGTCGGTGCAGATCGGTGCTGAGCGCGCCCAGCCGGCGGTGCATGCCGGCCCTGCGTACCGGTGGAATCGCCAGCCGGGCCGCCTCACCGAAAAGCGGGCTCGCCGGCCGCAGGTGACCGTCCTCCTCCACCACCAGCCCGGCGACGACGGTGTCGTCGAGGGCCGCGCCGGCATCGTCCACCACCGGTTGCAGGGCTGCGACGGCGGAGTGGACCGGCAACCGGCCGGCGGCGGCCACGGCGACGACGGCCTCGACCGTCTCCGACGGCGCCGTGTCGACCCACCGGCGGGCCACGGTGAGGGCGAGTTTCGGCACCGGCAGGTCGTCGCCGGGCTGCCAGCGACCGGCCATCTCCGCGCCCAGCTGCAGCACCCAGAACGTGTTGCCACGGGTCCAGCGGCGGACCCGGTCGGCGTCCGGCAGCGACAACGTCACGTCGTAGGCCGCGTAGAGCAGGTCGCGGACCTGACGGGCGTCGAGGTCGCGCAGCGACAGCAGCCGGCGCGTCTCGACCTGCAGCACCTCCGGCCGGGGCGGCTGAGGTGTCAGATCGGCCGGGTCCAGGACGGCCCCCGGAGCCGAGGTCCGCACGGTCGCGGCGACCAGCACCGGTGCGCCGTCGAGGTTGCGCGCCGCGAAGGACAGCGCATCCAGCGACGCGTCATCGAGCCACTGGAGGTTGTCGAGAGCGACGAGCGTCGGTGTCTGCCGGGCGTGCCGGCGCAGGACGGAGAGCAGCGCCATCCCGACGGTCTGCGGAGCGAACCCGCGCACGTCGCCGGGCCGGCGCTGGAGCAGGACCTCCAGGGCGTCGCGCTGCGGCTCGGGCAGGTCCGGCCAGGTCTCGCCGGTGACCCCGGCGAGCAGATCCAGCAGCCCGGAGTACGGCTGGTCCCGCTCGGCGGGGACGGCCGCGGAGCGCAGAACCCGGTGACCCGACCGGGCCGCCTCGGCCACGCCGTGGTGCAGCAACGTGGACTTCCCGATGCCGGCCTCCCCCTCGATGAGCAGGACCGAGGTTTCATTGCCGGGCCGGCGGCAGAGATCCCGTACGGTCGAGTGCTCCCCCGGCCTCAGGAATTCGATACCCAACGGTGTGAACACGACGTCAACGCTCCCAACAAAATGCACGGATCCGAGACGAGGCCAGATCGGGACCGGCTCCGGAATGTCTTTCCTCCGCCACCTGACCGTCCGGCCGAGTCGGACAACCGGTGATCGCGCAAAGCAGGTAATCGAAGGTAAGGAATGGCGGGAGAAAGATTCCTGCCGGACCACGGGTACCGCGGCCGTGCGCTCCGCTCAGAGGTCACGGTCGAGTCTCCTCCGCATCGAGGAAAGGGCCAGACGGGCCGCCCGGCGGACCTCGTCGTCGGGATCGTCCGCGCCCTCGTACAGCGCGTCGGCATGCTCGGCCTCACCCACGTCGCCGATCGCCCGCGCCGCGGCCGCGCGGACCCGGGGAACGTCGTCCGCGACCAACAGAGCAAGCCGGTCGCCGGCCTCGCCCAACTCGAACCGGCGGACCACCTTGGCGGCCATCTCCCGCACCCGCCACGCCGGATCGTCCAATGCGGCGACCACGACCGGCGCGGCGGCCGGAGCCCACTCGTGCAGCAGGCCCCGTGCGGCCCACACCCGCGGCCAGTAGGCCTGATCACCCAGGTCCGCGCCCCGGGTAGCGAGCAGCTGTTCGGCATGCCGGCCGCCGAGCCAGGTCAGCGCCGGCTCGTCGGGCGCGTCCGGCGGCACCCGGCCGGCCAGCAGACCGATGCACCACAGGCCGATCCGTTCGGGCCCGAACACCCGCACGGCGCCACGCAGGAGGACGCGGGGGTGGGCCCACAGATCAGGCGGCCGTGTCTGGGTCACCGTCACACTCCCTCCTCGCCGGCCGAAGGCCGCTGTGTCCACACACAAGTTCGCATGGCGTCGGGTGGGTCGCCAGGAATCATCACGGCTCTGCGGACGTCCGCAGTAAAGGGGAGCACCTTGCGGCGGGACGTACGGGCACCCGGATCACAGGCACCATTGATTTGGCGCACATGGTGGCTTTCCGTAGTCGAGCTGTCCTTCTGCGCTTCCCCGACTGCATTGACGTCCGCCTCCGCGACTCAGAAACCAGAGACCGCTCGAAATACCGAAATAGGTTGCGGAAGTCCGCAGTTCTGCATCGGACGGCGGCCCGGCTTCGACCGACCGCCGCGATGCGGTCACCCATCGTGTCCACAGTCGTCTCCCGATCCCGGTGACGTAGACCGATATGTCCATGTAAGTATCTTACTGGCTAAGATGATCGGGGCAAGGTGGTCAGCATTGCACGCCCTGCCAAGCCGCTCGGCCGGCCACGGCGGACCAGACTCTGCAGCTGCTGACCCTCTGGATCACTGAGGTCGAGCCGACGTGATGGTCACAGTGGCCGGTCGTCCCCGGCAACGAGCACATGACCGGCGGTGCCATGAGCGGATGCGGCACCGCCGGTCGGCTACCGCGCGGCGAGGTCCCGGAACCTCTCGACCGCACCTCCGGCCACTGCCTTGCCGTGACCGAAGACCGCGACGTCGAAGGACAACGCGGCCAGCTTGGCGACGCTCGACCGGGCCGTTGTCGGGTCCGCGTTCAACGTCCGTGACATGTGGCGGACCTTCGTACCCCCGCCGGTCGCGGCGTCACCGGCGAAGAGGATGCCGTCCGCACGGTCGAGCAGGTAGGACACGTGCCCCGCGGTGTGGCCCGGAGTGTGGAAGGCGCTGAAGCCGGGCACCGACACCGGTCCATCAGCGGACAGGCTTTCATCCACCATGACCGGTTCGGGCTTCCCGGTCACCAGCCTGGCGAGCGTCCGCTGCACCGCCGGGAGCGGCATCGGGACGGCACCCGTGATGACCGGTGCGTCGATCGCATGAGCGACCGTACGCGCGCCGGAGCGCCGACGCAGGGCAGCAGCGCCACCAACATGGTCGGCGTGCCAATGGGTGAGCAGAATGGTGCGTACGTCGCCGATCGTCTTCCTGGCCTCGCCCAAGGCTCGCTCGATCGTGCGTGACTTGCCCGGCAGTCCGGTGTCGACGAGAACAACTCCGTCATCGGTCAGCACGAGGTGCACGTGCACGAACCCCACCGCGATCTCGAACACGCCCTCGGCGATCTGCAGCATCCTCGGAGCATAGGCCGTCCTCGACCAGCCGGAGTCGCGACAGCGGGAAGCGTCGATGTCGGATACTTCAGCGAACGCGACCCAATGAATCCCACAGCCACCGCTGATACTCCTCCTGGAGGTGGACGCCGACCTGACGCTGTAGGCCAAGCTCCCCCAGATAGCCGCGGGTGATCGGTACGTAGGTCCGCTCTGCCGGATTGCCGTTTGCAACCAACAGGTGTCGGGTGCTTCGGTCACGCTCCCACAGCTGAATGGCTTGCGTCACCCGCCACTCCTCGCCCTGGCCAGTGGGGACGGCGATCGCATCGACAGGGCCGAACGGCCAGCGGGCCATGGCGAGGATGCCGAGGAGGATCTCCATGACCTCGAGGACCTGACTCGAACCTGCTTGAGCGACGGCTGCCGTGTCCACGATTCGCGGGATCCCCCTGCCGAGCAGTATGGCAAGACGATGGAAGCGACGATTTCCGGTAACGCAAACGAAATCGCCTTCGGTGGATCGACAATCTCGATGGCTGAGTTCGGGCCGCTGTGCGAGGCTCCGCCGGTGGCCTTGATCTGGGTGACGGGGAATTCGGGCGTCGGCAAGTCAACGGTTTGCGACCTGCTCAAGCGCCGAGGGTGGGTGGCGGTCGACGCCGACTGGGAGGGATACAGCCACTGGGTGGATCGAGTCAGCGGGCAGGTCGTCGCCGACCCGCCGTTCCCGGTCCCGGCCGGCTGGCTGGATCGCTACGGGTGGCGGATGGCCAGGGAGAAGGTCGAGTCCCTCGCTGCGCGAGCCGCCACGACGACCGTCTTTCTCTGCGGATCGGCCGAGAACGGCGACGTGGTGGACGATCTGTTCGACCTCGTGATCTGTCTCGTTGTCGACGACGAGACGCTGACAGCACGGTTAGCGAGCCGGACGACGAACTCGTTCGGCTCGCACCCGGAAGAACTGGCTGCCGCGTTGCGGGCGAACCGGCCAACGGAGTCCGTGCACCGGCGGCCGGACGTTGTGATCATCGACGGCACTCAGCCGATCGCGTCCGTAGTGGACGCGGTTCTCTCCGTCGCGGACGTCTGACTTTCGTCAGCGTTGCCGGAAGCCGCCGCTCTCGTGACGCAGCTCGAGGCTGCGGAGCGCGTTCGGCCGACGCCCCCGAGCGCGCCACTCGCGGCAAGCCTGACACGACTCCTGTGCCCAGGCGCGGCGACGGCTCTCCGGTACGTTGACCGATGCCGGGCCGGGTGCCGGACCGCCTCAGCCCAGAAAGTCCATCGACATGCCCACCCTGTCGAAGTCACGGGCGGCGAGAGTATCCCTGGTGGTCACGTAGTAAAGCGTCACGAACTCGGTCTGCGGCTCACCGTCGACCATAACGTCGTGGAGATAGAACTCGGCGAGCAGCACCTCCCCGTCGTCGGCCTCCACCGGAACACCCAGCCCGCCGGTGTTCGAGCTGCCGTATCCGCCGAGGACGAGCGAGGCCCCGGGAGTGCTGATGTTCCACATGATCTGTTCGAAGAGCCGTTCGTCGTCGCGCGGCTCCCCCTCGAGGTAGACCGCGCTCTCACCGTCCGGCTGCGGTCAGGATCTCGAGGTCTTCTAGCGAGGCGCAGAGCCGTCGGGCATGGTCGTGCACCGTGGTGGCCATCTGTACGTCCATGGCCGGGCGGTCGTCGTGGTGTTCGGTGAGGATTTCGCTGTAACCGATGATTGCGGCCAGACGGTGACGCAGATCCTCGGCGGTGGCCAGATCTAGGCCGGCGGCCAGGGAGGGCTTTGCGGCTACCGGGTCGCCGTCGTCACAGGTGGGTCGGCGGCGGCGGCTGAACACGGCGGCGGCGGACAGGAGCACGAACAGCCCGACCCAGGACAGCGCCGCGGTGGGAGACTGCACGCTGGCGTGCACGACCCGGTAGAGCCGTCCGATGTGCGGAACCGCCGCTTCGACGCGATGTATGACGGAGCGGCTGGTGTCGATGGTCCACGGATCGTCGGCGGCATTCGCGTCGCCCCGGGTGTGGAGGATGCGTGCGCCGTCGACGACACCGATCTCGACCACCCGGTGCATCACCAGGTCGGTGCTGCCGGGGCGGGCGTACACGGCCACGTCCCCGACACGGAGCTGGCCGGCGTCGACCGGGCGGGTGACCACCAGCGAGTTGACGTCGATGGTGGGAGCCATCGAGCCGGAGAGCACGGGCAGCACCCGGGCGTGGGTGAGCATCGCCGCGATCGAGGCGCAGGCGAACAACAGCACGGCGACGAAGGCGGTGCCGAGCACCAAGCGGTGCAGTCTGGTGCGGCGCATCAGTGGTCTCCTCGGGTCATCCCTGCGTACGGTTCCGCCCACCGGCGGGCAACACCGCGCTGCCCATCCCGATCTTTGCCCAGCCCCCGACGAGCAGGCTGTTCACGTGCACTTTCAGGAACCGGCTGGTGCCGGCCGCCAGCGTTGCGTTGGCAGCGGCCGTCCCCCCGAAGTTGATCGGCGGGCGGTTCCCCATCGCGGCGCCGGCCACCAGGACCGTCGCGCCGCCCGGGCAGCTACCGAGCACGGTGAACGCGGTCGGGCAGGACCAGACGCTCAGCTGTAGCGGACCGGCGCCCGCCGAGTGGGTCACCGCGCCGGTGAACGTCGCCGCGGTCGATCCGGTGTTGGTGATCGTGAAGTACTCGACGGTCAGTGCTTCGACGAGGGAGAACGACGTGGTGAAGGCCGCCGCGTCGGAGCCGGACAGCGTGTACTGCGCGCGGGCCATGCCCACCGTGCCGGACTGCCAGGCGGCCTGTGTCGCCCAGGACGCGGCGGCCGGCGCGGCCCGCACGGCGATGGTCGCCAGCAGGACGACGAGTAGCACCAAGCAGCGGGCGGCCCGGCGCCGCCCGACGGCCGGGCACACCGCGTTGGTCGCGGTCGACATCAGCCGCTCGTACGGTCTCGGTTCCCGACCGCCGTGGTCGTACCGGTGATCGCGACGTTGATCTTGCCGGTGGCGCCCTGGAACGTCGCCTGATCGGCGCCCGCGTCCAGAACGAACCGGTACCGGAGGTGACTGGTGGCCCCGGCCGCGATGTCGCCCAGCGCAACGGTGCCGGCGGTGGCCACGTCGCGTACGGTCACGATGGGCGTGGTGGAGCCGGAACACGACCCGTCGCCGGCCCACGCAAGCGAGCATGCGTCCACGGCCAGGCGCAGGCCGCCTGCGCCGGCCAGCGTGCCCGTGCCGGTCACGGCGGCGCTGAACGACTCGGTCACCGTGCCGGTGTTGACCAGGTTGGCGTACCGGTACAGATAATCACCGGGCAGCATGTTCGCGACACCGCTGGTGAAGGTGGTGCCGTTGGTGTCGGTGTGGGTGAGGCCCATCGCCGCGGCGCTGTGGTCGCCGGTCTGCATCGCGCTGGTGCTGACCCACGACGCGAACACCCCGGTACCGGTCAGGCCGGCCCCGACCGCCCCCAGCGCGACCACCGCGAACCATCCACCGACCCGGCGCCCGGACTGGTGCTTGCCTTCACAACGCTGACACATGACGACTCCCCCGAGTGGTAGCGGCGACTATGGCGGCCGATACGGACCAGTTCGGCGCAAACCCCGGCCCGCCGAGGCGCAACGGGGATCGTCACCGGTGCAGTTGGGGTTCAGCACGCTCCACCACAAACCGCCACGAGCGCCGACCGAACCGGGGAAGGGAGGACCGCAACACCCTTACTTGGCCGTTTGACGCACACTTGGTTAGCGGGTCTCCGCAGACCGGCGCTTTCTTGCGGCATGACAGTGCATACGGAGTCTCGTACAGCCAGCTCGTGGACGAAGTATCCGTCTGGCGCCTGGTCGAGGATGCCCGCTCGGAGATGGGCGCCGTCACGGAGCTCGTGTCTCAGGCACTGTTGCGCCGTCTTCGCACGTTGCGGCCGAATGCCATCGAACGGTTCCAGGAGTTGTGGGAGCTGGCGCAGGACGAACTGTAACAAAGTGGAGGCACGACGGCACTTCCGAGGCTCACCACCTACCTGGACGTCAATCGATGGACCCCGCGTCCTTGGGAGCGTCGCTCCGGCTGACGAACCGTCCGCACGACGGGCTATGGGGATTGCCTTAAAACATTCGACGCACGGTGGTGGTGTCGACCGCGATGTGTGGCGCCTCGTCCGGTGGTTCGCCGTGTACGTCGGTGCCGATCGCGGGGCCGCGACTGTCCCGGCCTACACCCGTTAGCGACCTGCAGACAGTGCCGGCAGCCGGCGACCGGTGTGTCGGCCGGCCTTCGACCGGATCGCGTTTCAGCGGGCACGCGCCGGTCAAATCCAGGTGGAACTGCCGGGGCCAATTGGGCGATCATCGTTCGATGGCGAATCGGGCAGCGGCGGTGTCGGCGATGCGGGGTCTTGCGTTGGGCGACGCGTTCGGTGAGACGTGGTTCTTCCGTCCCGCCGACGTGGTGGAGACCGCACTGGTTGAGCGGCGAGTCAAGGATGGACAGTGGTCGTGGACCGACGACACCGCCATGGCGCTGTCACTGCTGCAGATCCTGCACCGGCATGACCGCGTCGATCAGGACGCTCTGGCCGCGGCGTTCGCGGGCGCCTACGCCGCCGACCCGTATCGCTGCTACGGCGCATCGATGCACGACGTACTGCAGGCAATCGGCCAGGACGAGGACTGGGAGGCCGTGACCCGGCGCCAGTTCGACGGGATGGGGTCGTGGGGCAACGGTGCGGCTATGCGAGTGGCTCCGCTCGGAGCGTGGTTCGCTGACGATCTCGACACGGTTGTGGCCGAGGCGGCCCGGTCGGCCGCAGTTACTCACGCCCATCCGGAGGCTACTGCGGGAGCCGTGGCCGTAGCGGTCGCGGCGGCGTTGAGCGTACGTGGCGTCTCGGGCCACGATCTCATCGCGGCGGTCATCGACTGGGTGCCGGACAGCGAGGTCGCATCGCGACTGCGGCGCGCCGACCGAATCGCGTCATCGTCCGATCCTCGTCATGTTGCCGGGATGCTCGGCTGCGGCGAGCAGATCTCGGCCGTCGACACGGTTCCGTACGCGATCTGGTCCGCCGCCACCCACCTCGACGATCTCACCGAGGCGCTGTGGGCGACCGCCCTGCCCGGCGGCGACATGGACACCACCTGCGCCATGGTGGGCGGAATCATCGGCGGTCGTAAGGGACTGACCCGGGTACCCGCCGACTGGCTGAGCGCGTGTGAGCCGCTACCAGCGTGGGTCGATGACATCAGCGACCAGCCGTAGGTGGCCGCGCGGACATCCGAACGTGGACTGCGTGCCGAAACTCACCGCAGCGAGCGAATCGCGCAGTCATCGGCACGATGCATGCATCACCCCGATGGCGGACCACCCACGTGATGATCCTGCTCGGCGCACGCTCCCGCATTGACGTCGCACAGCCCCGTGCGTCCCGCCAGCTCACAAGACCCCCACGACTGCGGTACGCCCCGGTTGCGCCGCCGTTGAACCCGCGCGGCAACCCGGGCACCGGAGCCTGTTCTCGTGGTCGCCCGTCTCGTCACCGCGGTCCGCCGTGAGCCCTTGCGCTCGCTGCGGTTGTTCTTCCTGGTCATGTTCCTGCTGTCCACGCTGCCCTCCCTGGTACGCGTGGTCACCTCGCACCTGTCCACCACGGCCATCGCGACGAGCACTGCGGTGATCGTGTGCATGGTGGTGCTGCGCATCGTGGAGGTACGGCGGGGCCGCCCGGTGTCCTACCTGACGGACGCGGCCGAGCTGATCGGCCTCTTCCTCGTCTACGCGCAGATCCGGGACATCGACGTGGTCGCACCGATCATGTTCCCGGCGGTGATGTTCCGCGCGGCGACCCGGACGCTGCCCCGGCTGCTCCCCTTCGTCGTCGGCCTGGTCGCGGTCTGGATCACCGCCGACGCGACGGTGCCGGGCATCAACCCCGACCCGGGCGTGATCCTGTCGCTGCCGTTCATGGGGATGGCCATCTTCGGCATGCAGCACATGCTGCTCAAGTTGCAGGAGCACCAGCGCGAGCAGAACGCACTGCTCGGCGAGGTGCTGAACCGGCTGCCGTTCCCGGTCGTGGTGACCGGCACGGACGGCGGCGTGGTGCTGGCGAACCCGGCCGCGGCCGCACTGACCGGCGCCGAGCGGCTGGACGACGCGCTGCGGACGGCGGGGGCCGACGAGATCACCCTGACCCGGCCGGACGGCTCCGACGCGAGGGTCCGGGTCGAGCCGGTACCGATCGAGCAGGGCACGGTGTACGCGTTGCTCGATGTCACGGCGCAGCGCGAATACGAGGCGCACCTGCACCACACCGCCTTCCACGACACCCTGACCGGCCTGCCCAACCGGGCCCTGCTGTGGCAGCGGTTCGCCGAGGCCGGCGAGTCGTACGCCGTCCTGCTCGTCGACCTGGACGGGTTCAAGCACGTCAACGACACCCTGGGGCACGCGGCCGGCGACGACCTGCTGATCAGGGTGGCCGACCGGCTGCGGCACACCTGCGGCCCGGAAGCCACCGTGGCCCGGCTGGGCGGGGACGAGTTCGTCGTGCTGACCACCGCCGACCCGGCGCCGATGGCCGCCGCCATTCGGGCCTCGTTCGAGTTGCCCTTCCGAACCGGCGCTGGGCTCATCCACGCCGGCGGAACGGTCGGCTGGGCCGTCCACGAGCCGGGCCGGTGCGCCGACGAGGTACTGGCCCTCGCCGACCAGGCCATGTACCAAGGCAAAGCCCGAATCGGCGTCCGGGCCGGTAGCCGCTAGCGGTAGTGCCATGAGCCTGGTCGCCACCGGCATCAGGCCATCTCCCGGCCGGGACGAGACGTGTGCGAACATCGTTGCTCGCACCTCGGCGATCAGGCGATCGTCCTCCACTGCGGACAGATGGCGGGCCCTCTGGGATCCACCTGGCCCGCCTACCTGACGAAGAGCGGTGAGGTCTTGTTCGGCGAGCTCATCCCGGCCACGCCGGTCCTGGGGAACGGATGCTGACGCTGGGTGACCTGGAGCGTGTCGCGCCGGCGCTGCTGCCTCATCGGTCGGCAACCGTGCGGCCCGTCGACTGGCATTTGCTGCGGACCCACCTGGGGATCACGTTCCCGGCGGACTACCGCGCGTACGTGGATCATTATCCGGCTCTGTCGTACGACGACTTCATGATGATTGTGGTGCCCGAACCAGGTGACGAGAGTGGTTACCTTCGCGGAGCGTTCGAGACACTCGAGATGATGGACCGCCTGGCCGAGCGCGGCATGACGGAGGACTACACGTTCCATCCGCACGAGGGTGGGCTGTTTCCGTGGGGCGAATCCAACGAGGGGGATCTCTTCTTCTGGCGCAGGAACGGCCCGGACCCCGACCGGTGGCCGGCCGTCGTCCATACGTCGAACGGCGACTGGTGGGAACACGAGGGTGGCCTTGTGTCGCTGATGGTGGGCCTCGTCGACGGATCGGTCGAGCACCTGGGCCTGCCGCCGGAGCCGGGACCGAACCCGACGATCGAGCTGATGATGCGCTAGAAGCCCGTCGCGGTATCAGTGACCTCGGTCCCGGCCGAGGAAGCACGACAGGAGTTCCCGGAACGCGTACGGGTGCTCGATCGCCGGCACGTGACCGCATCGGCCGAGCACGTGCAGACGGACGTCCGCCAGGTGGTCGAGCAGGGGCAGGGCGGCCGTCCGGAGCGGAGTGACCCGGTCCTCGGCCCCGTGGACGAGCAGCACCGGCGCGCGGACCGCAGCGAGCGTCTGCGCCGAGAGGGCGAGCGCGTCGGCCCACCGCGCCCTCGGCGGAGGGAACAACGACGCGAACGCGGCCTCCCCCGCTCGCATCGCAGCCGCCCGGGCATCGACGGCCGCGTCGGTCACGAGCGCCTGGTCGAGGACGAGGCGGCTCAACATGTCTCGCGCCCCGCGCGGGCCGGCCGGGGCGGCCCAGATCGCGTCGAGGTCGGCGGACAGCGGCGCCCCGGGGGCGCCCATCGTCGAGACCGCCACGACCCGGGTGACCTGCCGGGGGCGCGCGGCCGCCAACGCCAGCGCCACGGCACCGCCCATGGAGTGACCCACCACGGCGTAGGAATCAACATCGAGAGCATCCATCAGGCCCGCGGCCTGCTCCGTCCACAGCCGGAGCCCGCCCCTGTAGCCCGCCGGGACGGGGGTACGGCCGAATCCCGCGTGGTCCGGAGCCACCACGTGTCGGGACGGGCCCAGCGCCTGCGCGGTCGTCGACCAGGCGCCGGACCCGGTCGTGCCGGGTCCGGAGCCGTGCAGCATCAGCACCGTGGGCCCGGCGCCGCTCTCCAGGACGTGGACGGGAGAGCCGTCGACCGTGACGGTCCGACGTGTCGTCACCGGGACAGGCCGGCTGCGCTCATGCCGATGCGGAGTTGACGGACTTCGAGAAGACCTCCATCATCGCCCGGCCGAATTGCGGCATGTCGGGCCACCCCCGGCAGGAGACGAGGTTGCCGTCCACGACGTCGGGAGCGTCGATGACCGTCGCGCCCGCGTTCTCCATGTCACCGGTGATCGGGGGGAAGCACGCCGTCCTCCGGCCCTTCAGCAGCCCGTACACGGCCGGCACCTGCGCGCCGTGGCACACCAGCGCGATGGGCAGGTTGCGCGCGAAGAAGTGCTCGGTGATGCGCCGGACGTCGGCGTCGACCCGGATCCACTCGGGGGCCCGTCCCCCGGGGATGATGAGCGCGTCGTAGCGCTCGACGTCAACGTCGGCCCAGGGCACGTCGACCGGCAGCTTCCGGCCGTTCTTCTCCACGTAGGCGTCGGAGTTGGGGTCGAACTCGTGGATGACCAGTTGCACGTCGCGCGTCGTCCGTGACGCGACGTCAACGTCCCAACCGCCCTCCTGCACGCGGTAGTAGGGATACATGGTGTCGAGTTCCTCGGCGGCGTCGCCGGTCATGAGCAGCGCTCTGGGCACCTGCTTCTCCTCGCATGTGGGGGCGTGAGGTAGATCCAATCCGATCCGATCTGGTGTGAGTCAGCATTCCTCGGGCCGGCACGCCCGTCAAGCCTCTGCCGTCCCCCCGTCCGCGCCCTCGACCTCGTCGAACAATCGGCGGAAACGCTCGCCGGACCGCGAGATGTGCCGACGCATCGCGTAGGCGGCCGCGTCCGGGTCACGCGCGGCGATCGCGGCCACGATCTCCTCGTGCTCGGCCATGGCCAGGTGGGTGACCTGGGTGTCGCGGTGCAGCCGGAAGAGGTGCACGTGACTGTGCAGACGAGCGAGCGCCTCACGGATGACCTGGTTCTCCGCGCTCAGGGCGACGAGGTCGTGGAAGGCGGCGTCGCGTAGCCCGAAGGCGCCGTAGGCCGTGGGCCCGTTGCCCTCCTCCAGCTCGGCCATCTCCTTCAGCATTCGGCGCAGACCGGCCACCTGTTCCAGGGACGCGCGTTCAGCGGATCTGCGCGCCGCCGCCGGCTCGAGGAGCAGGCGCACCTCGAGCATGTCCTCGAATCGGTGGCGGGTGATCTGCGGGGGAATGCGGTAGCCCGCATGGGGCACGCGCACGACCAGGCCCTCGGCCTCCATACGGTTCAGAGCGTCCCGGATCGGCGTCTGGGAGACCCCCAGCTCTCGCGCCAGGACGTCGATCGTGACGCGGGAGCCCGGCTCGATCCGTAGCGACATCAACTGCCCGAGCAGCGTGTCGTACACCTCGTCGGCGAGCCGGCCGCGAGATCTGCCCGGCAGCACTCCGCCCGCCGCCGCGCCCCGGTCAGGCGCGATGATCGCTTCGTCGTCCATCGTCACGTGAGGTCCCTTTCCTGCGTCTTCGCACGCCTGTTGACATCGGTCACAACGCTGCGACATGCTGACGCTCTCACTAGATCGTATAGGAAAAGTGGCGGATACTCGCCGTCTCCCCACCACCGCGGAACCGCCCGCCATCGCTCTCCTTCGATCGCCTGGAGCTCCCGCCCGGTCCGCGGGTCGGGGCCTTCGACAGCCCCGCACCACGCCTGAACGACCCGGCAACTGCTCGGCGAAGCACTAAGCGAGGCTCTGGAATTCCCACCCAGAAAGCAGGCAAGAAAATGCGATATCCGAAGCGAAGGGGACGACTGCCCGTCCCCGGCCGAAAGATCCATCTGGCGACGGCGGCCATGCTGCTGGTCGCCACGACCACGGCGGCGTGCGGCGACGGCCAGGACGACGGCGCGAAGGCGAGCGCCCCCAAGGCGCCGGCAACCATCCCGGAGCTCACCAAGGACCCGCTGACCCTCAGCTTCATCTGGTTCGAATGGCCCCCCGCCCAGGCGCTGGAAACCTTCGCGAACGCGGAGTACAAGAAGGAACGGCCGAACGCCACCATCAAAGTCAACACCGTACCGAACGCGAACTGGCACGACGCGATGTTCACCCAGTTCGCCGCGCGCAAGACCGACTTCGACATCGCGATCCTGGACTCGCAACACATCGGCGAGGCCGTGACGAACGGCAACATCCTCGACCTCACCGATTTCGTCAAGACGAACATCGACGTCAACGCCTACAACCCGTACCTCCTGGCCGCCTACGGCCAGTTCCCCCAGGCCGAGACCGGCCAGCGGGACGAGAACGCCAGCCTGTACGGGCTGCCGCTGCTCGGCGACACCTGGACGATGATCTACCGCAAGGATCTGATCGGCGACAAGCCACCGCAGACCTGGGACGAGATGATCTCCGTCGCCGAGAAGTGCCAGGCGGACCATCCCGGCGTCAGCGGGCTGGCCTTCCACCAGGCCAACGGGTCCGACGCCGCGGCCGTCACCTACAACACGGTCAACGGCGTCTACGGCGGCAACCTCTGGAACGCCAAGGAGCGCAAGATCGAGGGCGTCCTCAACGACGCCGCCGGCCAGGAGGCGATGAACGTCCTGGTCACCAAGATGAAGCCGCTGACCGCCAAGGGCTCCGGCAACTGGTTCATCGACGAGGTGAACGCGGCGGTCGCCCAGGGCAAGGCCTGCATCGCATTCAACTGGATCGCCGCAAGCGGCGGCCTGCTCGACCCGAAGCAGTCGACGCTCGGCACCACCCGGGAACAGATTCTCGACAAGCTGGGTTTCGCCACCCTGCCGAGCCAGAAGACGAACCTGGTGCCGCTCGGCGGGATGGGGATGCATGTGTCGGCCTACTCCGCCGCGGCGAACCAGGCGGAGGCCCTGAACTTCATGAAGTGGTTCGAGCGGGCTGACATCCAGAAGAAGTGGGCCGCGGCCGGTGGCGTGCCGTCCCGGACGGACGCCTTGGAGTCGCCCGAGTTCCTCAACGCCGGGCCGTTCAACCAGGTCTACACCGACTCGGTGCCGCGGATGCGCGACATGTGGAACGTCCCCGAGTACGCGCGTCTCGTCGACATCGAGAACACCAACGTGAACGCGGCACTCAACGGCGCGAAGAGGCCGAAGGAGGCACTCGACGACATCGCCAGGGACCAGCAGAACGTGCTCGACTCCAGCGGCCGCAAGGGCGGCGGAGGACTGTGAGTTCCCCCGTCCACCTGTCGACCGGCCGTCCCGGGCAGGAGGCGCCGGCCACGCCCCCGGCACCGGGCCGGACCAGCCGGTTGAGCGACCGCGGGCTCGCCGTGGCCTTCATCTCCCCCGCGCTGCTGCTGTTGCTCGCCATGTCGGTGTTCCCGTTGCTGTGGGCGCTGTACCTGTCCTTCACCGACTACTCGGCCACCCGCGGGGACGCGCCCCAGTTCGTCTGGTTCGGGAACTACACCGCCATCCTGACGTCGGCGCAGGTCCACCTGCGGGCCTTGACGACGTTGATCTACGTGGTCGGCGCGGTCGGCCTGCAGACCCTGCTCGGCTTCACCATCGCCTACCTGATCTCCCGGCGTACGCGCGGGCGAGGACTTCTGACCACGCTGTTCCTGGTCCCGATGATGCTGTCACCGGTCGTGGTCGGGCTGTTCTGGCGATTCATGCTGGACGCGCAGTTCGGCGTCATCAACAGCATGCTCGGCTCGCTCGGCCTGGGGCAGGTGGAGTGGCTCACCCGGCAGCGCACGGCACTGATCTCGCTGATCGTGGTCGACACCTGGCAGTGGACGCCGTTCATCATGCTCATCGCCCTGGCCGGTCTCACCGCGGTGCCCAAGTATCTGTACGAGGCCGCCTCGATCGACCGGGCATCGGAGTGGTTCCGGTTCCGCACCATCACTCTTCCGCTGGTGTGGCCGCTGCTCCTGATCGCCGTGCTGTTCCGGGCCATCGAGGCCTTCCGGCTGTTCGACCTCGTCTACATCCTCACCAGCGGCGGTCCGGGAGTCTCCACCGAAACGTTGTCGTTCCACGTCTACAAGGTCGCGTTCCTGGGCTTCAACACCGGAACCGCCTCGGCGTACGGGATTCTCATGGTCCTCGTCGTGATCGTCCTCACGCAGCTCTACCTGCGTTACCTGAGCAAGCTGAAGGAGGACTGATGGCCGTCTCCGTCAACGAGGCCGTGTCCCCGGGCCCCGTCCAGGATCACCCGCCGCCCGCGCGCCGCAGTAGCGGCCGGGGCCGCGCCATGCTCGAGGTCGCGCTGCTGACCGTGCTGGCCGTCGTGATGCTCTTCCCGGTGCTGTGGATGATCGAGACGTCCATCAAGGAGAACCGGGACGTCTACGCCGTTCCGGCCAAGTTCTTCGACTTCGAGGTCACCCTGGACCACTACAGGGACGTGTTCATCGCCTCCGGTGGCGGTCGCTCAGCCTTGTCGGTCTCGTTCCTCAACTCCGTCATCGTCGCCGGGGTCTCCACGGTGCTGGCCACCGTGCTCGGGGTCCCGGCGGCCTGGGCCTACTCGCGCTTCACCTTGAGGGCCAAGAAGGACCAACTGTTCTTCATCCTGTCCACCCGGTTCATGCCGCCCGTGGTGGTCGTGGTCCCGATCTTCCTGATGTACCGCTACGTCGGGCTCATCGACACCGCGCTCGGCCTGATCCTCATCTACACCGCGTTCAACGTCCCGTTCACGATCTGGATGATGAAGGGGTTCGTCGACGAGGTGCCCGCGGAGTATGAAGATGCGGCCATGCTCGACGGCTACACCCGCTTGCAGGCGTTCCGGAAGTTCACCCTCCCCCTGCTCGTGCCGGGCATCGCCGCGACGGCGGTCTTCGCGCTCATCTTCTCGTGGAACGAGTTCGTGTTCGCCATCTTCCTCACGTCCAGCGAGAACGTGCGGACGGCGCCACCGGCCATCGCCGGCCTCATCGGTGGCACCACTGTGGACTGGGGTCTGGTGGCCGCCTCGTCCGTGGTGTTCGCCCTACCGGTACTCATCTTCGCCTACCTGGTGCGCAAGCATCTCGTCGCCGGCGTGACGCTCGGGGCGGTGCGACGCTGATGGCGGGCATCGAGGTGACCGCCCTGCACAAGCGGTACCCGGACGGGACGGTCGCGGTCGAGCACGTGGACCTGTCCATCGGCGACGGCGAGCTGTTCGTGATGCTCGGCCCGTCGGGTTGCGGCAAGACGACCACGCTGCGGGCCATCGCCGGCCTGGAGAGGCAGACGACGGGCGACATCCGCATCGGCGACACGCTGGTCAACGACCTGCCGCCGGCCGAGCGGGACATCGCCATGGTGTTCCAGTTCTACGCCCTCTACCCGCATCTGAGGACTCGCGACAATCTGGCGTTCCCCCTGCGGGCCGAGGGACTGCCCAAGGCGGAGGTGCGTGAGCGGGTCGACGAGGCCGCCCGGCTGATGCGGCTCATCCCGCTGATGAACCGGCGACCCCGCCAGCTGTCCGGCGGGGAGCAGCAGCGCGTCGCGCTCGCTCGCGCCCTGGTGCGACGACCGCGCGCCTTCCTCATGGACGAGCCCCTCACCAATCTGGACGCGGAACTGCGGGCGGACATGCGTACGGAAATCAAGCACCTGCAGGGAGAGCTGGGGACGACGATGGTCTACGTCACCCACGACCAGGTCGAGGCGATGTCGCTCGGTCACCGCATCGCCATCCTCAACAGGGGCCGCGTCGAGCAGATCGGTACGCCGCTGGAGGTCTACGACCGTCCGGCGAGTCTCTTCTGCGCCGCGTTCGTCGGCTCCCCGCCGATGAACCTGATCGAGGTGGAGGTGGCCGACGGGAAGCTCTGCGGTCAGGGCGGCCTGGCCCTCGCGCCACCGCCGGGCCTGCCGCGCGACCGCCGCCTGGTCGCCGGCGTCCGGCCGGAGGCGCTGGAAGTCGCCGAACCAGGGGCGGAACGGTCCGTCCCGGCCCGGGTGGTCTCGGCGGAGTGGCTCGGCGACGAGGTCATCTATGTGGTCGACCACGGCGGTCAGCGGGACGTCCGGGTGCGGATGCCGTCGACCGTCCGTTTCGCCGCCGACGCGAAGGTCGGGCTGCGGCACACCGGCGGAGCCCCGGCGGTCTACGACGTACGCACGGAAGAGTTGGTGGCCTGATGGGAACCGTCGCAGCGCACGGGCTGTGCAAGTCCTTCGGCCGGGTCCAGGCCCTGGACGGGGTGACGCTGGACGTGCCGGACGGCTCGTTCTTCGTCATCCTGGGGCCTTCCGGAGCCGGCAAGACGACGACGTTGCGGGCGATCGCCGGCCTCGAGAAGCTCGACGCCGGGTCGGTGCACCTCGACGGAAGGGACGCGACCGGTGACGCCCCGGCCGCGCGCGACCTGGCGATGGTCTTCCAGAACTACGCCCTCTACCCGCGACTCACCGCGTACGAGAACATCGCCTCACCGCTGCGGGCACGCCGCTGCTCGGCGAGCGAGATCGCCACTGCCGTGGAGCGGGTTTCGAACCTGCTGCACATCGACCGCCTGTTGCAGCGTCGGCCCGCGCAGTTGTCGGGCGGTGAGATGCAGCGGGTCGCCCTGGCCCGGGCACTGGTCCGCAGCCCGCGCGCGTTCCTCATGGACGAGCCGCTGACGAACCTCGACCTCAAGCTACGTGTCGAGATGCGTACCGAGCTGACCCGCATCCACCGCGGCCTCGGCGCAACCTTCGTCTACGTGACCAACGACCAGGTCGAAGCCCTGTCCATGGCCGACCGGGTCGCGGTCCTCAAGGAGGGGAAGGTGCACCAGGTCGGCACGCCGGCCGAGGTGTACGAGCGTCCGGTCAGCCAGTGGGTCGCACAGTTCGTCGGAAGCCCCCCGATCAGCCTGCTCGCGTGCCACGCCGAGGGAGACCGCCTGGTCGGTGCGGAAGGCTGGACGCTGCCGCGGCCCCGCGGGACCACGGCCGAGGACGGTCGGACGTTGCTGTTGGGCCTGCGCGCGGAGGACCTGTCCGTCGAGACGCGCGGGGAGGCGTCGTTGCCGGGTGAGCTCTACGGGCTCGAGCCGCTCGGCGACCGGACGGTGGTCGACGTTCGGGTGGGCACCACGATCCTCAAGGTCAAGGCACGACCCACCGTCACCGGTACGCCGGGCGAACGGCTGCGGGTCACGGTCGACCTGGACCGTGCGCACCTGTTCGATGCGGGCACCGGGCTGTCGCTGTCCGGGGCCGGGCGGTGATCGCGTGAACGTTCCGGCTCCCGAACACCGACGGCTCCGGATCGGCGACACGTGGCGCGACGCGACTGGCGGCGCCACCTTCACCGTCGAGGATCCGGCGACCGGCAAGACCATCGCCGAGGTGGCGGACGCCGGGGTCGCCGACGGGCTCGCCGCTCTGGCTGCGGCGAGCGAGGCGATGCCCCGGTGGGCGGCCACCCCGCCGCGGAAACGGTCGGAGATGTTGACCGCCACGTACCGGGCACTGACCGAGCGGTCCGAGGACGTCGCCCGGCTGATCACGCTCGAGATGGGCAAGCCGCTCGCCGAGGCCCGGGCGGAGGTGGCGTACGGCGCCGAGTTCTTCCGCTGGTTCGCCGAGGAGGCGGTGCGCGTCGAAGGGCGCTACAGCACCGCTCCCGCGGGTGGATATCGCATTCTCACCGTGCCGAAGCCGGTCGGACCGTGTGTCTTCGTGACGCCCTGGAACTTTCCGTTGGCCATGGGCGCCCGCAAGATCGCTCCTGCGCTCGCGGCAGGTTGCACGACGATCACCAAGCCGGCCTCCCAGACGCCCCTCACGATGCTGTTCCTGGCCCGCATCATGGAGGAGGTCGGCGTTCCCCCGGGCGTCGTCAACGTGGTGCCCACCACGCGCGCCGGCGCGGTGGTCTCGGCACTGCTGGCCGACAACCGTACCCGCAAGCTCTCGTTCACCGGGTCGACCGAAGTCGGGCGTGTGCTGCTACGGCAGGCTGCGGACAACGTGCTGCGCACCTCCATGGAGCTGGGCGGCAACGCGGCCCTGATCGTGTGTGCCGACGCCGACCTGGACGTCGCGGTCGACGGCGCCATGGTGGCCAAGATGCGCAACATCGGGGAGTCCTGCGTCGCGGCCAACCGGATCTACGTCGAGGAGCCGGTGCGGGAGGAGTTCACGGCGCGCTTCGCCGAGCGGATGGCCGCGCTCTCGGTGGGCCACGGTCTCGACGACGGCGTGGACGTCGGCGCGTTGATCGACGAGAACGCGGTCAGCAGGATCGCCGAGCTCGTGGCCGACGCGGTCGATCGCGGCGCCCGGGTCGTGGTGGGCGGTGAACGTCCGGCCGGGCCGGGCCACTTTTACCCGCCTACGGTCCTCGTCGACGTGCCGGACGGGGCGCTGATGCTGGGGGCGGAGATCTTCGGCCCGGTGGCGCCGATCATCTCGTTCACGTCCGACGACGACGTTCTGAGGAGGGCCAACGACACCGAGCACGGCCTGGTCGGATACGTGTTCACCCGGGACCTTCGGCGGGCGCTCCGATTCGCCGAGGGGCTGGATACCGGGATGGTCGGCATCAACCGTGGCCTGATATCGGACCCGTCAGCTCCGTTCGGAGGCGTGAAGCAGTCCGGGATCGGCAAGGAGGGATCGCACGAGGGCATCCTCGAGTACCTCGATCTCACGTACGCGGCGATCGACCTACCGTGACCGGCCGGCCGCTCCGGGCGCCAGAAGGGCACCGACATGCTTGAGACTGTCCGCGGACCACGCCAACTGATCGTGGGCGAAGGAGTCGCGCAGAACATTCCACGAGTGGTGGCCGAGAGTGGCTCACGGGTCCTCATCGTGACCGACCAGGTTCTTCTGGCGCAGCCGGGCGTAACCGAGATCGTGGCCGCCGTACGCAAGAAGGTCGAGCTCGTCGAGGTGTTCGCCGACGCGAGTCCGGACGTACCCCTCGCCGATGTCGCTTCGGCCGTCTCGGTCGCCGCCGAGGTGGACGCCGACGTGATCCTGGCCATCGGTGGCGGCACGGTGATCGACCTGGCCAAAATCGTCGGCGTGATCCGGCGCCATGGCGGGACGCCGCGCGATTTCTACGGCGAGTCGAAGGTGCCCGGCCCGACGTTTCCGCTCGTCGCGGTCCCGACGACGTCAGGCACCGGTTCCGAGCTCACACCCGTCTCCGTTCTGACCGACCCGGAACGTGAGCTGAAGGTCGGGGTTTCCAGCGTCCACCTCGTACCCGACTTCGCCATCGTCGATCCCGAACTCACCTACACCTGCCCGGCGACCGTCACCGCCCACTCCGGCATCGACGCGTTCTGCCACGCGGTGGAGAGCTACACCGCACGGGCCCGGACCCACGGACCGCGCGATCCGGTGGAACAGGTTTTTCTCGGCCGCAACCCGATCACCGACCACTACGCGCTCCTGGCCGCGGAGCGCATCGCTCGCAGCTTGCGCCGCGCCGTCCGGGACGGAGGCGACACGGACGCGCGCGCGGACATGTCCTATGGGTCCATGCTGGCCGGGCTCGCGTTCGCCCACGCCGGCACCGCGGCCCCGCACGCCCTCCAATACCCCATCGGCGCCGCCACCCACACGCCGCACGGCCTGGGCGTCGGGCTGCTGCTGCCCTACGCTCTGCACGCGGCCAGGAATGCCGTCGGCGACCGGTTGGCCGTCCTCGCCCGGGTGTGCGGGCTCGACGTGACCGGCGCCTCGGATGCCGAGGCGGCAGATGCGTTCCTCATCTGGCTCGACGGGCTCCTCGCCGACATCGGCATCCCTCGCACCTTGGCGGACATCGGCGTGTCACGCGCCGACCTCCCCCGCTTCGCGGAGATGGCCGGTGGCGTCACCCGCCTGATTCAGAACCATCCCGGCTCGACCGACACCGCCAGCCTGACCGCGATCCTCGAAGCGGCCTGGATCGGGGACCGAACCGACACGTCGTGACTCCGAGCAGCACGCGAGCCGGTCGGCCGGAGCCCGGACCCGCATCGGCGGACGTGACCCGTCCGCGCCGGGCCGCGTCCGATGTGGCAGGTCGCGTAGGGTCTGGCGATCATGTCATCGTCCGAGGAGCCCTCCGTGTCATCCGAGAATCGTCCTCCGGTCAGCGAGATTCTCAACGTCATGCCGGAACTCGCCCCGTACGGCAAGCAGGCGGCCATGCTGTACCCGGTGCCGGGCGCGCCGGGAGTTCAGGACAGTTCCATCGGCGGCCCGCTGCTGTGGCCGATCGAGGATACGTGGCCGACCTGCCTCGTGCCGGACGAGGAGGACGAGTCCGGGTTCCCGCCGAACGCGATGGTGCCGGTCGCGCAGATCTTCGCCCGGGACGTGCCCGGTCCCTGGTGGCCGGCCGGCTTCGACCTCCTGCAGATCCTCTGGTGTCCGACCAACCATTGGGATCCACCCCGGGGGCAGGCCGGCGGCAGCCCGGTCATCGAGCTCCGCTGGCGCCGCGCGGCGGACGTCCGCGACGTGCTGACCACCCCGCCCCAGCCGGACCGGTACGACAGCGACGACTGCTACACGCTCACCCCGTGCACGATCACCGCCGAACCGCTCGTGGACTTTCCGTTCTTCGACGAACTGCCCAAGGAGTTGCAGCCGCGGCTGGCGGAAGCGTCCAAGCAGATCCACCCCGGCGGCGATGTCATCACCTGCCTCGCCGGCTGGAAGGTCGGCGGCTGGCCTACCTGGCAGGCGACCTACCCGCACAGCTACCTCGTGCCCTGTACCGTCTGCGGCACCGCGATGCCGCTGGTCTTCACCGTCGCCAGCGACGACCGGGTGGGCACGAATGTGGGACGGTTCGGCGAACTGCGACTGTTCATCTGCCCTGACCATCACCAGACGTTCCAGGCGGACGTGTACTGACCCGGCGACGTCCACCGCCGGCAGGGCACGGCATCGTCGCACGGCCGGCGGACGGGTGCGCGCACGCCTTCCTCACCGGCGCTGCTGGTGTGAGCCGCGCGAGCGGAGACGACTGGGTCGACGCCCATCACCACGCGTTCGCGTGAGCGGACAGATTGCCTCCATTGCCCCCATCACCGGCGCCGCTACGCACAGCGGCGCCGGGTTGCTCGATCAGGGGGAAGCTCAGCCGGTGTCCAGCTGGGAGCGGGCCGCCGCGTAGCCCTCGGAGTTCACCGGAACAATCTCGGAGATTCGATCGCGCCCTCGACATATGACCGGCCAAGGCCGCGAGCGACGACAGGCCGACCCTCCGGCCTCGAGGGCGCTACGCATCGCCCTGCGACCGCCCTACGGGCGGCCCGTGATTCGGAGACCACCACGGCCCCGCAGACGCCGACACCACAGGATCGGCACCTCTGACGGCGCCCCACCCGCCACCGCGCCACCCGGACCAGCCGAGACGACCGTAGGCCCAGAACAGCCTATGGAAGGTGACTTGCGACGTAGGTCTGGTCCAAACTGCCTCACTTGATCAGAACGGCCCGGCCGAAGCCGGGCCGCGTACGCGCACCCCCACCAACGCCGCGCCATCTACTCACCGCCCCCGATGGTCCGATCGAGCGTGAGCGAGACGAATCTATCCGACCCGTGGCCCGGCTGACGGCAACGTCAACAGACGCCAGCAGCCGCAGACGCCCATCTTCAGCACAGCGTGCCCGTAACGTCTAAAAGCGCCGAGACGATCCGGCTGCATGGTTGGCTGGGTGTCCCTCACCCTCACCTCAGTCGATGCCCCGCGCGCACGCCCAGCAGTCCGGAGCGCAGATCAGAAGCAGGCGATCTACCGAGCCGGGCCGTGACGATCGCTGAGTTGCGCAGTGTTCGACGCGCTTCCGGCGATCGACGCCGCACCGCTACGCGGCACGCCACCGAACAGACCCCACCACCCAGCACGGAACATCGAGATCTATCGATGACGCTCCCTCCGTGACGGCAACTGGCGGTATCAAATACCCTTCTTAACCGTTTCGAGCAATGGCGGAATGTCATTGTGGTGGGTGGTTTCCATGGTCACCACGACCCGCCGATCACAAGTCTCGTCAAGCCAAATCAGGAATTGCTCAAGCGATCCAAAGTGTTGACCATTAGCGAGTTCGGATGGATCAAAGCTAAATTCGATCTCCCGTATGTCGAAGAAGAAGCAGTCAAACCATAGTTCCCCTACGCGGATACCGAGCCGAGCCGAAACATCCACCCCCTCCTCCTTCGCGGCGAAGAAGCCGCGCACCGAGAAGTCCTCTAGGCGGTACGGTTCTCCATTCACGTCGAATTGACGATCCCAAGGCGCGCTCGTGACAACCCGAACCAAACGCTCCCACGCAGGCAGATCGACTCCGAGCACGCACACATCACGGAGGGAACCGTCGGCTTGAAAGTCCTCCTCGCGGTAACCACCGCTGACTTCGATTGAACCCATCACAGGAACCCTTCGAAAGTCATTCCACCGCCACGCATGCTCCATCTCGCCCCGATACCATTACCCATTCTGATGTCAAGCTGGGATCCGCCATAGTGTGCCGGAGCCCCGTGATTGACGGTCCGGGAAGCATTCGGGTCGGTCAAGATTTCTTGGATCAAAGTGTCACCGACTTCGTTACGGTCACTGTTGTTATTCGCGCCATAGTCGTACTTGTCTCGTTGCGCCTGGGGTCGATTCGGAGCGGAATGCTTCTGGATACCGCGTCCAGCGGGGGACAACCTGCTCGGCGAACCGCCGTTAGTCGCGAGCTTGTAGAGATCATCAGCACCCGCATTATCCAGCCCACAGTTATGTACGAGTACCGGCGTTTCGCCGGCGAGCACATAGTACGTGTGGATCTGCTCGACCGTGAGGTCGTGCATGTCGCGTGCGCCGTTGAAGTTGCGCTTCGCCAGCACCGTCGTGCGGCCGTCGAGGGCGTGCAGCTCGGTGTCGGCCCGGAGCTCGCCGGCGCCGTCCCACGTCGCGGTCGTGGAGTTCCAGATCTCGTGGTGCCGGGTGGTGTGGACGACGGCCTTCCCGCCGTCCCTGGTGCGTACGGTGAGGTCGGTCAGCTTTCGATCGTGGTTGACGTGCACGGCGGTGACCTCGCGGGAACCGGTCAGCCCGCTCGCCGGGTCGGTGCTGCGGACCCGGTCGCCGACCTTGACGTCCCTGATCGGTTTGGTGGAGCCGTCGGCCATCAGGACCGGCGTGCCGGGGGCGAAGCTGTTGCCGGTTCGGCAGGAGACGCTGGGGCTCGTGGTGTCCCGTGCGGTCAGCGGTGATGAACTGCGGCTGAGCGGGCCCGTCCCCGGTGACAGGTCCTGGCCGGCGGGCAGGGCGCCGCCGGGGTCGCTCGGGCCGCCCGAGGTCGTCGTCGGGGTCGCGCCGCGCCTGGACGGGATGGCGCGCCTGCCCCGCGAGCCGGGCAGGACGGCGTCGGTCAGCGCGGCGACCGCCACGTCGCTCAGGTCGACCTTGCCGGTGGTGACGAGCTGGGAGGTGACGTCTACCAGGCTCGAGGTGAACGCCTCACCGCCGCGGCTCGTCACGACCCGGCCGACCGTCGTGGAGCTGACTCGGGATACCAGCGGCCCGGCGAACCGGCCGATGAACCGGCCGCCGAATCTGTCCATCAGGCCGGTGACCGCGCCTTCGCCCAGGGACTGGAAGATGTCGCCGTTGTTCTTGATGTCGCCCTGAAGGGCGTCCTTGGTGAGGTTGATGAGCGCCGCCGTGCCGACCACGCACAGCGCGGCGGCGGTTCCCGCGGTGATGACGGCACAGGCGACACCGGCGGTGATCATCGCGGCTACCGCGGCCACCTCGAGGATCAGATCGGAGTTGTCCTCGATCCATTTTGCGGCGTCGCGGATCGACGAGGCCGGGTCGGTGACCAACTGGCGTGCCCTGTCGAGGAACGACATGCTGCCGTCCTGCTTGGCCTTCTCGACCACCTTCTTCTGGGTGGCCTTGGTCTCCGCGGCCGCTTTCCCCTCGGACTTCTTGCCGGTGGCGGCGGGCTTCTTGGCGGTCGCCTTCTTGGCGGGAGCCACCTTCTTGGGCGGAGTGACCTTCTTGGGCGGAGTGAGCTTCTTCGGGCCGCCGGTCTGCTTGCCGGCCGCCCCCTGGATGCCGCCGCCGACCTTCCCGGGGCGGACCGCCTGCCGGGTGACCCCACCGGGGTTGACGGTGATGAGCCGGTCCGGTTCGTCGGCGTCGTGGCCGGTGGGGTCGATGGAGAGCAGAGGCGAGTTGTTCGCGTAGGCGAATCGGTTCGCCGAGACGGGGTCGGGTGTCGGACTGGTCGTGACCGAGTCGCGGCTGTCGAACTGGCCGGTGTCCGGGTTGTACCAGCGGGCCAGCATGTTGACCCGGCCGGTGCTGGTGTCCGTCCATTCCTGCTGGTAGCCCAACGAGCCGCTCATGCCGTTGCTCGCCAGGACCTTGCCGAGGGGGTCGTACGTCGTGGCACCGGTCAGGGTGGCGCCGGTGGCGGTGAACTGGCCGACCTGGTCGGTGTGCCGGTCGGTCCAGGAGTAACGCGCGGTCCCACCGGTGACCGTGCCGAACAGGTCGTCGAACGGGTCCCGGACGTAGCTGGAGGCGCCGTCGGAGGCGAGGGTGTTGCCGAGCCCGGAGTAGGCGAAACCGGTGCGCATGACCCGGCCGAGCGCGTCGTAGGCGTACGTCTGGGTCTGGCCGTTGGGCGCCTGTTGGCTGATGATCTGGCCGAACGCGTCGGCGCGGGTGAGCGTGGTGGTCCCGGTCTTGCCGGTCTCGGCCAGGGTGCCCCGGGCGGTGTAGGCGTACTGGGTGCCGTCGCTGGACGACATGAGCTGGTTGCGGGCGTCGTAGGTGAGGGTGCGGTTGCCGATCCTGGTGCGGTTGCCGGCGGCGTCGTACTCGTACGCCACCTTGCTGACGCCGTTGTCCCAGGAGGTGAGCTGGCCGGCGAGGTCGTAGGTGTAGCTGTTCTCGGTCGTGCCGCCGAAACCGGTGGTCGTCTTGTCGGTGAGGTTCCCGGCGACGTCGTACTGATAGTCGATGGCGGCGACCTCGGCACCCGCGGGGGTGTGCAGTTGGTCGCGGGACAGGCGGCGGAATGCGTCGTACTCGAAGGTGCGGGTGTTGCCGCCGGCGTAGCGGATGGCGGTGGGCTGTGACAGCGCGTTGTAGCCGAACGACGCGGACAGTCCCGCACCGGTGCTCGCCAGCGTGCCGAGCCGGCCCGCGGAGTCGTAGGTGTAGGAGGTGGCGCCGGCCGCATCGGTGCGCGATGCCGGTCTGCCGTCCGGGTTGTAGGTGAGGGTGGCGGCACCGGACGGTCCGGCGGTGGTGCGGAGCAGGTCGCGGTCGTCGTACCCGAACGTGTTGGTGCCGCCGGGGGCGGAGGCGGACGTCAGCCGGCCGTCGGCGTCGTAGTCGAAGACCCGGTCGGTGGTGGCGGCCTCCGCGCCGGTGCCACTGTGGCGGGTGAGGTTGCCGGCGGCGTCGTACTCGTAGGCGGTGTTGACGTTGCCCGGCGAGCGGTCGGCGACGACCCGGCCGGCGGCGTCGTAGACGCGCGTGAAGGTGCGGTCGGCGGCGCCGGGGTACCGGGTGGTCGCCGGTTCGATCAGCGACTCCGGCAGGTTCATGCTGTTGTACGTGGTGACGAACGAGTTGCCGCGCCCGTTGGTGAACCGGGTGGTGTTGCCGACCGCGTCGTACCCGAAACTGGTCTGGATCGCCTGGCTCGCCGACACCGGCCGGCGCTGGGAGGTGAGCTGCCCGGCCGCGTCGTAGGCGTACGTCGTGCGGGTGCCCCGCTCGTCGACGGTCGCGGTGGTGTTGCCGGCCAGGTCGTACTCGGCGAACGTGCCGGCCAGGAAGTCGCCGCCGGGCGCGAGTTCCCAGGTCTCGACCGGTCGGCTCGCCTTGTCGAAGGCCGTGCCCAGCTCGGTGCCGTTGGGCAGGATCGTGACGTCCTGGCGGCCCAGCGCGTCGTAGTAGAGCCGGGTCACGCTGTTCGCGCCGTCGGTGCCGGACACCACCTGCCCGACCGCGTTGTAGGTCACCGATTCGGTCACCCCGGCCGGGGAGCGTACCGAGCCGCGCCAGCCGCCCGGGGCGTACCCGTAACTGGTGGTGTAGTTGGTGTTGTCCTGCCGGACCACGTCGGTGCTGGTGACCGTGCGGCCCAGGTAGTCGTAGGTGGCGGTGCTGACCGCGCCGCTCGGCGCGGTGGTGGAGAGCCGATCGCCGATCAGATCGTACGTGTGCCGGGTGACCGCGCCGCCCGGTTCGGTCTGCTTGACCAGCCGGCCGAGCTGGTCGTAGGCGAAGCTGCTGGTCCGCTGCAGTCCGTCGGTGAGGCTGAGCAACTGGCCCAGTTTGTCGTAGGTGCGGGTCAGTCGGGGGACGACCGGGGTGCTGACGCCCGGCGCCAGGTAGCTCTCCCACCGGGTCTCGGTCGGCCGGTCGGCGGCATCGTAGGTGTGCGTCGTCCGGCGCCCGGCCGCGTCGCGTTCGTCGACGGCGTTGCCGAAGGTGTTGTATCCGGTGGTACTGGTGGCCCGGCTGCGGACCGGCGTGCCGCCACCGGTCTCGCTCGCGGCGGGCGGCTCGGCCACCACGGCGAGGCGGTCTCCCTGGTCGTACGTGTAGTCGGTGGTGTCGCCGTTGGGTCTGGTGGCGGCGCGGACGAAGCCGCCCTCGTCGACCCGGTAGGAGGTGCGCACGACCCGGGCGTCACCACCGGGGCCGCCGCCGTTGCGTACGGCGCCGACCTCGTTGCCGGTCAGCGCCTTCTGGTAGAGCTGGACGTCGTCGACCTGACCCTGCCAGAAGTCGGTGACGGTGCCGTTCCACCGGCCGGCTCCCACCGTCGTGCCGCCGGAGGAGACGAACGGGCGGGCGCCGGTGTCGGTGTCCTCCAGGGTGCCGTTGACGTAGAGCCGCATCGTCTGCGTGCCCGCGTCGTAGACGCCGGCAAGGTGGGTCCAGGTGCCGGTGGACGGCGTGGAGGTGGAGGTGGAGGCGATGGCGCCGGGCGTGGCGCTGTCGGATTGACTGGTGATGAACTGCCACCGGTTGACGGTGGTGTCGTAGCGCAGCTGGAACGGGCTCTGCTTGTTTCCGTCGGCGCTGACCGCCTGGCCGGTCCGGCCGGTGGCGCCCAGTTTCACCCAGGCCGCGACGGTGAAGCTGCGGCTGCTGTCGACCGGGGTGGCCGCGCTGGTGAGCCGTCCGTCGGTGCCGTTGAGGATGGCGGCGCCGTCGCGCTCGGTGGAGAAGGTGACGCCGGGGGCCGGGGTCAGCGCACCGTTGCCCACATCGTCGGCGGCCCGGCCGTCGGTCAGCCCGTCGAGCCGCCAGCGGGCGGCGCGATCGGCGCCGGAAAGCCACAGCGCCTCGGAGATCTGGTTGCCGGCGGCGTCGTAGGCGTACGTCAGCCGCTCCTCGACCGCGCCCGTGCCGACCCGCCGGTTGGTGGCCAGCAGCGCGTCGTCGTCGCTGTAGTCGTACTGGGTGATCCGGTTGACGCCGGACGGGTCCAGGGCCGACGCGGTGGTGCGCCCGGCGGCGTCGAGAGTGTAGGTGGTGAGCGTGACGCCGTTGTTGGTCTTCTGCGAGACCAGGTTGCCGGCGGCGTCGTACGCGTTGTCCTCCGCGACGAACGACGCGCCGGTGGCCGGATCGCGCCGGGTGACCGTGGCCGTCAGCCCGTTGTCGGTGTACGTGTACGACGTCACCCAGTTCATCGCGTCGATCTCGGAGGCCAGCCGTCCCGCCGGGTCGTACGTTCTGGTTTCGAGCACCAGGTCCCGCGCCGGGGACGGCTTGTTCGGGTCGCCGGTCCAGCCGACCTCGGTGGTGCTGGTCAGGTGCCCGTTGAGGTCGTAGCCGCTGCGGGTCACCCCGCCGTCCGGTGCGGTCTCGGTGCGGACGTTGCCGCGGACGTCGTACGTGTAGTGGGTCTCGTTGCCGGAGGTGTCGGTCACGGTCGACGGCTGGCCGTGTTCGTTGTAGGTGTAGAGGACCGTGCGGGACGCGTCGCCGCCGGTCTTGTCGATCGCGGTCTGCTCGATCAGGAACCCGTCGGCGTCGTAGTCCATCGCGGTGGACGCGGTGTGCACCACGCCGGTGACCTTGTTGGTGACCGGTGGCTCGACCTTCCACACCATCCGGCTCAGCGCGTCGTAGCCGTAGTGGGTGGAAAGCCCGTCCGGAAAGCTCGAGGTGGTCTCGGTCTGGTCGGTCACCCGTCCGGCCAGGTCGTAGACGTAGGACGTCACCTTGCCGGTGGGTTCGGTGACGGAGGCCACGTCACCGGTGCGGTAGTAGGCCACGCCGCGGCGGGCGCCGCCCGGGGTGGTGACCGCGGTGGGCAGGCCGGCCGGCACCAGGCCGCCGCCGACGGCCGCGCCGGTGCCGTCGGAGTACGTGGTGCGGGTGACCCGGCCGAGCGGGTCGGTGACCGACGTCTGGTTGCCCTTCGCGTCGTACGTCATCGTGGTCAGGTACCGGTTGTCGGTGGCCGACGAGGACCGTCCGTCGCGCAGGGTCAGCATGACGTCGTTGCGGGGGTCCGGGGTGAGCACCGTCGACGTGGAGTCCGGGTAGTACGTGTAGTAGACGGTGGAGCACCGGTTGGCGGCCCGGTTCTGGCAGGAACTGGTGGAGACGACGTTGCCCCGGACGTCGTGTTCCTCGGTGGTCACGTGGCCGTTGGGGTCGGTGACGGTGCGCAGGAAGCCGCCGGTGTCGTACCCGTACCTCGTGGTCCTGCCGAGCGCGTCGGTGGTGGAGATCCGGCGGTCCTCCGGCAGCTCGTAGGTGTCGGTGAGCCACTTGCCGTTGGGGTCGGTGGTGATCACCGTTTTGACCGGTGGTCCGGTGGACCTGCCGCGGGCGGCGAACTGTCCGGCGGCCTGGTCCGCGGACAGCTCCGAGCGGTAGTAGGCGAATTCGGCGAGATGGCCCGGGAAGAAGCCGTTGCTGCTGTCCGTGGCCGCCGAGGGCCAGCCCAGCGTGGTGCCGGCACCGACGTACGCGTTTCCGGCCTCGCTCTGCTCGACGGTCCGGTGCACCGTGCCGGACGGTTCGCCGTCGAGGTAGAGCGTGGTGCTGCCGGTGCCCGCGGCGAGCGCGACGTGGTGCCACTGGCCGTCGTTGACCGTGCCGCCGGTGGTGACCGGGGTGGCGCCGCCGCAGTAGCAGAACTGGCCGCGCAGCTTGCCGTCGCGCCCGACGTAGAGGGCGGGCACCCAGTTGTCGGTGTCCTCGTCCGGGTCGTTCCAGATCTCGTGCGACTGGAACGAGTAGAGCACCCCGCCGGTGTTCGTACCGGCGTCCATCTTGAACCAGAGGCTGACCGAGACCGGTCCGGACTGCGGCACGTTGCCGTCACCGAGTCCGACGTACGAGGCCTCGCCGTCGAAGTGGGCGACCTTGTCGTCGAACGGCCCGCCGCTGTTGCCCAGGCCGACGTCGCTGTACCAGGCGTCGTCGCCGATCACCTGGTTGACCGGCCGCCAGGTGCCCGACTCGGCGAACCGCCAGTAGTCGGCCGGCCGGGCATCGAGCACGCTGGCCTGGTACATCTTGCTGGAGCCCGAGACGGTGGGCTTGCCCAGCTGCCACACGCCGCCGTCGGTGTCGGTCATCCGGTCCACCGTGCCGTCGACCCGGTCGTAGCTGATCCGCGTGGTGGCGTTGCCGGACGGGCGCAGGATGGTGATCACCGGGTGCGAGTCCGTGGTGCCCGCCCGGTGCATGGTGGCGATCTCGTCGGCGGTCAGCGGCCGGTCGAACCGGGCGGCCTCGGCGATCCGTCCCTTGAAGAAGCTCGGTGCGGCGGTCGCCGACGGCTGGTCCGGCCAGCCGGCGCCGTTGAAGCCGGCACCGAGGTAGCGCCGGCTGCTGCCGGTCAGCCCGGCGATGCTCACCGCCGCGGTCTTGGTGCCCACCTCGGCGCCGTCGAGGTAGAGCCACTGCTTCCCGCCGCCGGCGACCAGCGCGACGTGGTGCCACTTGCCGTCGTTGACGGCGCCGGCGGTGGCCATCGTGGTGGTGGTGCCGGTCCAGAGGCCGCCGTGCAGCCGGCCGCTGCCGCCGATGTAGAGCGCCGGAGTGAAGTGCTTGCCGGTGGTGGCGTTGGTGATCGGGTCGGCGGAATAGCCGAACAGGACCCCGCGATCGCCCGGCTCCGCCTTGAACCACAGGGCGACCGACTGCACACCCGTGGCGGCGTCGAGTTTCGCCGGCAGCTCGACGCGCGAGGAGGTGCCGTTGAAGCCGGCCGCGGTGGCCGTCGCGCCGACCAGCGGGCCCGGCTGGCCGAGCGCGACGTCGGTGTACCCCGCGTTGTCGACGCCCTGATTCGTCGGGACCGCGCTGGCCGCCGTGACGCCCGCGGACTCGGTCAACCGCCAGTACGACTGCGGGCCCGCGTTGGCCACGATGGACGGATACTGCGAGGCTGAGGTGTGCTGGTAGACCGTGCACCTGCCGTCGTTGCCCGGCGGGCAGACCCGGCTCAGCTCGTCGTCCGGGCCGTAGTGGTACTCGTGGGTGAAGCTGGACTCCGGGTCGTCCGGGTCCAGCCGCTCGGTGCTGACGTACAGCACGTGCCAGCGGCCGGAGCCGGTCTGCGCCCAGTCGATCCACAGCCGGCGGCCGGACGCGGCGGTCACCGACTCGGCGCGGCCTGCGGTGTACTGGAAGGTCAGCGCCCGGTTCTGCGCGTCGGTGATGGCGGTGACCCGGTACTGCCCGGCGCCGGCTGCCTGGGTGAAAGCGTACGCGGTGCCGTCCTTGTCGACCAGCCGGTAGCCGCCGCTGATCGCGGTGAACGTGGCGAACCGCCCGGTCGGCGGCACGAAGCGTCCGTCCGGGTTGCGGCCGAAGCCCACCTCCTGCCCGTTCGGGTACGTCACCACGACGCCCTGCACCGAACCCGCCCGGTCGCGGGACTCGGTGGCCTTCGCGTCCAGGATGCTCGACCACCCGGCGCCGAACGCGGTGTCCCGCCGTACGTCCAGGGTGTTGTAGAAACGCTCCAGCGCGAGCGAGGGACCGACCGTCGGCACGGTGCGGTCGGTGACCGTGGTGGTGAAGTTGCGGGTGTTGGGGTCGAAGCCGCGCCCGCCATTCTGTGAGAGGCCCGTGGTGATCAGCGGCTGCGGGAAGCGCGGTACCAGGCTGTTGAGCTCCTGGGAGGTGCTGGTGGCCGAGCCGTCACTGGCGGACACCGTCCAGACGTAGGTCTTGCCCCAGCGCAGCACACCGGCCGGCACGGTCCAGCTTCGCGCGGCGATCGACCCGGACTGGGCGACGACCGTCGATGCGGCGTCGTACACGGTGAACGAGTAGCGAACAGCCGACGGGCCACCATCCGGATCGGTGGCGGCGGCCAGCAATTCCGGCGTCAGGGTCGGCACGCTGGCGCCGCTCGCCGGAGCTTGGGCGTCGATCTGCGGCGGGACGTTCGCGGCGAAGGTGCTCGCGTCCACGGCGCGCGGCGTCCTCGACTTCTTGACGGTGCGCTTCTCCGGTACGTCCGGTGGCAGCGCCCCGATGCCCTTGCCCGGGGCCCGGCCCGCGCCACCCTTCGCCCGGGTCGCGTCTGCCGGTGCCGGTCCGGTACCCGGCGACCCGCCGTCACGCTGCTGCGGCAGGCCCCGCAGGCTGTTGTCCACCGCCGGCCGTGGCGGGTCCAGGTACGCCCGCACCGAGGCCAGCGCCGCGCCGAGGGACGGTCCCGGCTCCAGCTCATCGGCCAGTTCCAGCGGTACGGCACCGCTGACGGTCAACGACATCGTGGCGAGCAGACCCAGGGCTCGCCTGCGCATCGTGGATCTGGCGGACATGGCACCCCGTTCAGTTCGGTCGTGCACTCCTGATGTGGGGAGTTGACCAAGTCGGCCGCCGTCCGGCTACCGTCCGGATCATGTCCGTACTGTTCGGAACGGTTCCGAACACCGAGGTGGCATGGCGGCATCGATTACCGTGCAAGCCGTGATCCGAAAGCTGAGGTTCGACTTCACCGTCCACTCGCCACTCCGGACCCCCGAAGACTTCGTCGCCGAGCTCCGCAGGCTGCGCGCGCAGGTCGGTGATCCGTCGTTCCGGAACCTCCACCGCATCGCCGGGGAACGGATCGCGGACGCGCCGAACGGCCACCGGATGGACCCGCTCTCGCCGAGCACCACCTCCGAGATCCTCGGCGGGAAACGGTTGCCCCGACTGCCCCGCCTGGAGTTCGTCGAGTCGTACGTGACGGCGTGCCTGAGCTTCCACGGTGTGGACGGTCCGGCCACCACCGCCGAGGTCGAACGATGGCGCGAACGATGGCACTCACTCGCTACCCGCGAACAGCAGGAGGAGCCCGCGCCCGTGGACGCGCCGCGACCGCGCCGTCCACTGACCCGGCTGCTCGTGGTCGTCGCCTTCCTGGCCGGTCTCGGCGTCGGCATCGGGGTCAGCCGGAGCTGGCCGGCCGACCGGTCGGCGGCTGCCAGTGTGACGGCGCCCGCCGAGCCCAGCACCGAGGCACCGGACGTCTGCCTGGCCCAGGGAACAACACTTCCCACCGGCCAGGACGTCCTTCGGCTCCCTCCCGAGGGGCAACAGACCGGCTCGTGGTGGGTCAACGATCCCGATTTCGCCACACTGCACACCGACGGCCGCCGCTTCCGCGCCGACGTCGTCGCGGGCAAGTCCCGTCCGGGCGACGTGATCATCGTCAAGAGCGACGTCGCGCTGGTGCAGGGCTCGACCTACGCCCTCGCGTTCAGCGCCTCCGCCGACCACCCCACCACGGTACGGGTGCGTGTGCAGGACAATCAGCCACCGCTGTACGAGTGGTCCCACGACCAGGAGGTGCCCGTCACCCAGCATGGTTGCCTGCACCTCTACCAGTTCGTGGCCCGGAAGAGCAGCGCCCACTCGGAGCTCACGTTCCAGGTCGGTGGACACGACCAGGACTTCCGCCTGCAGATCCAGGACGTGTCGCTGGTCGAGTCCCCGCATCGCTGAACGGGCGTACGGGCAGGGACACCGGGGTGGCCGGCGTCCGATAGGGTCCGCAGATGCGGCCACGCATCAACGCGACGTGACCAGTGACTACGCGATCGACGCCGAGGACATCGGTGACCTCCTCGCCGGCGGGGCTCACCTGGTGGGCCACTCCTACGGCGGCACCGTGGCCATGCTCGCCGCCGCCGCTCACCCCGATCTGGTCCGCTCCCTGGCGCTCATCGAGCCGTGCGCACACACCGTGGCCGCCGCCGATCCCGGCGTCGCCCGGGCCATCGACGACGGCCGCCGGTTCATGGCCGGGGCCCGACGGGGCACCCCGGAGGAGTACGTCGACCTGGCCTTCGGCGACCGGCCGCACCCCGAGCCGGCCGGGTGACTGCGACGCGCCGCCCACACGGCGCTGCACGAGCGGCCGTGTTGGCTTGCCGAGCTGGCGACCGAGCCACTGCGCACCGCGCGCTTCCCGAAGCTGGTGATCGTCGGCGGTTGGGAAACCGTTCCGCCCGGCTACCTGCCCGGCATGGCAACCCTGATGCAGACCATCTGCGCAACAGTTGCCGATCGCATCGACGCTCGGCTCGTACGCATACCCGGCGCCGCCCACGAGCCGCAGCGCGAGCAACCTGGGGCGGTCAACGCCTGCTGACCGAACTCTGGTCGACCGCGTGACACCGTCCTGGCTCGCTCTACACGCTGCGCCAGAAGTCCGACAGCATCCGCGCCGCCCGTGCCGGGTCCTGCAGCATCCACCAGTGGCCGATCCCGTCGAGATCGACGGCGCGCGCACCGGCGCGCCGGGCGGCGCGGTGGCGCGTGGCGACGCTGCCGACGGTCAGATCCTCGGTGGCGACCGGGACCAGGCCCGGTCGGGCCGCGGCTTTCGGCAGATCGCGGCCGCGCTCGGCCAGCACCGTCTGGGACAGTGATCGATACAGCGCCAGGATGGCCCGGCCCATGTCCGGACCCTGGCCCAGTGCCACCTCGCCGGCAGTCGGCTCGGGGATGCCCCAGTCGACCATGCGTGCCGCCCGCTGCGCGACGTCGCCGGAGAAGAGTTCCTCGACATGACGCTCGCCCGTACCCGGCGTCTGCCAGAGCTTCGCCACGTCGTGCCAGGTGTAGTCGGGCTCGTACCCGGCAACGGTCTCGCTGACCCAGCTGCGCAGCAGGTCGGGGCGGGTCATCGCGACCTCGAGCACGTATCCTCCGGCCAGGCTGTGGCCGACAAGGTGCACGGGCGTCTCGAATCGTGACAGCTCTGCGATCAGCCAGTCGCAATAGTCCGCGAACGTAGCCCCGAACCTCGGGCCCAACGGCGAGCCGAAGCCCGGCGGCGACAGCCGGACCAGATCCTGCGTCTGGGTCCGGGACAGCTCGTTGATCAGAGGCGTCCACACGGCCGAGGTCACCGGGACCCCGTTGACGAAAACAATGGTCATGGCGGAATCACAGCAGCGGCCCTGGGCGGCCGTCCAAGACCCGTTCTGCAGGTCGTCATGCCGTGCGTGCATGACGCGTAGGCTTCGAACGTGGTTCCCGATCTCGATCTGCGGCTGGTCCGGTACTTCACGGTCGTCGCCGAACACCTGAACTTCGCCCGCGCCGCCGACGAACTGCGGGTGGCTCAGCCCTCGTTGAGCCGCCAGATCCAGCGGCTGGAGAACACCCTCGGGACACGCCTGCTGGAACGCACCACCCAGGGCAGCCGGCTCACCGCCGCCGGCGCCGCCTTCCTCCCCCATGCGCAGCAACTGCTGCACGGCGCCCGGCAGACGGTCCTCGCCGCCCGCGCCGCGGCGCCGGCCCGCACGATCACGATCGGGTACGCCGAGGATCTGGTCGTCACCCCCGCCGTCCGCGACCTGCGCCACCGCCATCCCGACGCGCACATCCGTACCCGTCATCTCGACTTCCAGGACGCCGGTGCCCTGCTCGACCGGCAGGTCGACGCGCTGGTGACCCGCACGCCGCTGCCGATCCCGGCCGATGGCCTGAAGCTGACGATGCTGTACGCCGAGCCCCGGGTCCTGCTGGTGAACGCGGCCCACCGTTTCGCCGGCGTGGAGTCCGTCACCGTGGCCGACGTGTGGGCGGAACCGCTGGTCGGCTGCACCGGCATGGGCGCCTCGTGGACCGGCTTCTGGCGGCTCGAACCCCGCCCCGGCAGCAGACCCGCCCCGGTGGGCACGGCCATCGCCGACAGGTACGGGGACAAACTCGAAGCCATCGCCGAGGGCAACGCCGTCGCGGTCGTCCCGGCCGGCGACCGGCGTTTCACCCTGCGCCCCGAACTGGTCGCCGTACCCATCGCCGAGGCCGAGCCGTGCCGGGTCGTCGTCGTCACCCGCGCCGCGGACACCAGCATCCTCGTCGCGGACTTCGTCAGGTCCGCGGAGCACCTCCTCGCCTCCCGCGCCTGATCGGCTCGCGTCCGGTGCTCGCCGCCGGACCTGCACACCACCTACACGCGCATACAGCCCGTGTGAGGGTCACCGCTGGACGCTGTCCTCCCCACCACGGAGGCAACCCGTGAAGACGATCCGCTAACAGCCCCGGAAGATGCGCGAAAGATGAAAAGGACAGTTGACGTCGTTGTCGTTGGCGCTGGGATGTCCGGCATGTATGCCTTGCACAAGCTGCGCGGCATGGGCCTGACCGTCCAGGTGTTCGAGACCGGCGACGGCGTCGGCGGCACGTGGTACTGGAACCGCTACCCCGGTGCCAGGGTCGACGTGAAGAGCATGGAGTACAACCTTCCGTTCGACCCGGACCTGGATCAGGACTGGGAGTGGACCGAGAAGTATCCGCCGCAGGAAGAGCTGCGGCGGTACCTCGACCATGTCGCCGACCGCCTCGACCTGCGCCGCGACATTCGGTTGACGACGCGGGTGACCGAGGCTGTCTACGCCGAACCCGCGCAACGCTGGCTGGTACGCACCAACCGTGGCGATGAGGTGACCGCGCAGTACGTCATCATGGCCACCGGCTGCCTGTCGGCGGCGAAGCTTCCCGAGGTGCCCGGCCTGGAAAGCTATACCGGCCGCTGGTACCACACGGGGCACTGGCCCGAGGAGCCCGTGGACTTCGCCGGAAAGCGCGTCGGCGTGGTCGGCACCGGGTCGTCCGGGGTGCACGTGATACCGCTGATCGCGCAGCAGGCCGCCGCGCTGACCGTTTTCCAGCGCACCCCGAACTTCGTCGTCCCGGCCAACAACCACCCGATCGACCCGGAACACCAGCGGTCGGTGAAGGCTGACTACGTGAGGTTCCGCCAAGCCAACCGCGAGTCCGCCTTCGGAACCGCGTTTCCGCCGGCGACGAGGTCGGCACTGGACGTCAGCGACGAAGAACGGACCGCATACTTCGCTCGGAACTGGCACAGCCCCGACAACCACCCGGCCGGTCTGCTCGTCGGCTACACCGACATGATCACGAATAAGGAAGCCAACGACACGGTGGCCCAATACGTGCGGGACCGGATCGCCGACATCGTCGACGACCCGGCGGTGGCCGCGGCGCTCCAGCCCGTCGATCACCCGTTCGGCACCAAGCGTCCGTGCGTGGGCACCGACTACTACGAGACCTACAACCTGCCGCACGTCAGTCTCGTCGACGTGCGTACGACGCCGATCGCCGAGATCACGCCGTCCGGGATTCGTACATCGGAGCAGGAGTACGCGCTCGACACGATCGTGTTCGCCACCGGCTTCGATGCGATGACCGGTGCGCTGTCCCGCATCGACATCCGCGGCCGGGGTGGCATGGCATTGGGCGAGAAGTGGGCCGACGGCCCCCGGACGTACCTCGGTATCGCCGTCGCAGGCTTCCCGAACCTGTTCACGATCACCGGCCCGGGCAGCCCGTCCGTGCTGTCCAACATGGCTGTTTCGATCGAACAACATGTGGAGTGGGTCGCCGACGCTCTGGTGGCGCTGCGCGAGCGCGGCGCGTCGACCATCGAGGCCACGGTCGAGGCCGAGGACGCCTGGACGCAGCACGTCGACGAGGTCAGCCGGATGACGCTCTACCCCACCGCCGACTCCTACTACCTGGGCGCCAATGTGCCCGGCAAGCCACGTGTGTTCCTGCCTTACGCGGGCGGGGTCGGGCTGTACCGCAAGACGTGCGACGAGGTGGCCGCGAACGATTACCACGGTTTCGCCTTGGGCTGACGCCGCGCACCAGTCCTCTTCCGAGTTATTCCGGCTGCCGATCCGGGGAAGCGCAAGGGCGTACTGCTGACCAACGGCGGTGGCCCCAGCGCGAGCCTCGACGTTCCGACCGCTTTCGGCGGCCTGCTGCCCAAGTCGGTACGTGACAGCTACGACCTGATGGCCTTCGACCCGCGCGGTATCGGCTACAGCACACCGATGAGCTGCGGCCGCGGCGCCGGCGAGCTGACCCGTGACCTGGAACTGACGATTCTGCCCTTCCCGGCCGGCACCGGCGCGATCGGTCGCAACGTCTCGTTCGCCAAGCGGGTGGCCCGGCAGTGTGCCGCCGACTCCGGTGACCTGCTCCCGCACCTGACCACCGCGAACGTCGCACCACACCACCCGCCAGCCGGACCGTCACGAGGGAAGCACCGGTGCCGCCGATGGCGCAACTGTGGCGGGCCGCCGGCAACACCGCCGCGGGGCGTGCCACCGCCACCGACCGGCCGGCGCCCCCGCCAACATCTCACCCTGTGCGGCCTGGGCCGTGCGGCACCCCGCCCCCGAGCCCGCGGTGCGGCCGATCGGCAAGCGCAACGTGCTGATCCTGCAGAACGAGCGCGACCCGTCCACGCCGCTGCGCGCCGCCAAGGGCATGAAGCGGGCCATGGGCTCCGACGCCGCGCTGATCACGGTCGACGCGGGCGGCCACGGCGTGCTGATCCACCCGAGGCCGAGCGCCTGCGCGATCGGTGCCCTGGAGTCCTACCTCACGGCGGGCGAACTCCCCGCCACGGACCTGACGTGCACGTAGTCCGACCGTCGTGGCATCGTCGGCCGGGCGCTCAGATCACGCCGGTGCGGACGGCGTAGGCGACGGCCTGTGTGCGGGTGCGCAGGTTTAACCGATCCCGGGCGGTCGCGATCAAGTTCTTCACCGTACGGGGCGAGAGGTTCAGCGTGGCCGCGATGTCCTCGGTATCCATTCCGTCCGCGACCAGTCGCAGCACGTCTATCTCGCGCGTGGTCAGCCGGCTCGGGGTCAGCCCGTAACGATTGAGCACGTCGTTCTGCAAGTCCGTCAGTTGCCTGAGCACCATTCCGATCACGTCCGGTGGCATCATCGCGCCACCCGCCACGGCGACGTCGATGGCCTGCATGAGGTTCTTGGCGGTGACCGCGGACAGCGGGAGAATCGACGCGACCTTGAACTGGAGCGCGATCCTCAGGTCCTTCTCGGGCATCTCCCCGATCACCAGGACGACCGGTGTACGCGATTCCTGGATCCACGCTCGCAGGTCGGCTATGCCTGCCACGGTCAGCCGGTGGACCGCGACGGTGAGGACGTCCGCGGCGGCCGCATCCGGCACCAGCTCCACCCGAGGCTGGGGCTGGAGAAAGCGGGTCAGTCCGGCGCGGATGAACGAGTCCGGTGTGTGCAGGGCGACGCGGACCTGTCTCACGTGCTGCCTCCGTCGGATGAGGGGAGAGACAGCTTCCGGCGGCGACCCTCAGATGGGCTGTACGCGCCTGTAGGTCGTCTGCAGGTCCGGCGGCGACAGCACCCGGTGAACCTCGTCGACCAGGTCCGTGGCCGAGCGGGTTCGTCCTTCCTGCCAGAGCGCGTCGAACCGCTCGGGGCCGATGGACCCGCGCAGCCATGCGAGCCGTTTCCGGTTGTGCCGTTCGGCCCAGCGGAGCAACGCGCCACCGGGCCGCTGCAGTAGTTCGTCGACGGCGGACAGCACGACCACCTCCTGCGGCGCCAGGCCGAGTTCGTCGAAGAACCGCGACGCCACCTGCAGCGCCAGGGCGGTGTTCCACAGCCATCCCGCCCCGTCGATACGGCGCAGCGCGGCACGCAGCCATTCCGCGCCCTCGGCGAGACCGGAGAGGTTGCGTGCCGCCTCGGCCCGGATCAGCGTCGTGTACGTGAGCAGGTCGGCGTCCCCGGCGTCCCGCAGGATCTCGTGTACCGCGTCGCTCAGCCGGGCGGCTTGCTCCCAGTCGGCGCGGAGGAGAGCCATCAGCGCACGTTCGGCGAGCATCGCTGCCCGTACCCCCGGCTTGGGGCTCGTGGCGGCCTGATCGGCGCGGATCAGCAGGGCGTCGCCTCGCTTCAGGCTGCCGCAGAAGATCTCCGCGAAGGCCAGCCGGCGCAACACGATCCCGTAGCGCTCCATGTCGCCCGCTTCCCGGAACAGCGCGGCGGCCTCCTCGCCCGCTGCCGTGGCCGCGTCGAGATCGCCCTGATGCGCTGCCAGCAGGGTCAACCCGCTCAGCGCCCGGGCGCGTACGGCGGGCCACACGTCCGCACCGCCGTTCCTCGGCAGTTGCAACCCGGGGCGGCCCGCCAGGTGCTGCTCGGGCTTTTGCCGGTGCAGGGTGAGGGCCGCGGCAGCCCGCAGCGCGGCCTCCGCGTCACCCCGGTCGACGGACCATTCCATCACCGTGCGGAACTGCTCGATCGTGGCGCCGACCAGCTGCGCCGCCGTGCTGTCGCCCCCGAACTGGTAATGCGGATCGTCGGCGATCGCCACCACCAGCACGGCGTGCCGATCGCGGACGCGTTGCAGCTCGTGCTGCTCGTCCAGACGTTCGATCCCGTAGGCCCGCAGCGTCTCCAACATCCGGTACCGGCCGGATTCCTGGCTCAGCAGCGACTTGTCGACCAATGCGGCGACGATGCTCGCGGTCGTGGCCGGTGGGTGGAGGTCGGCGGCGAGTGCCTCGGCCCAGGCCAGCTCGAATCGGCCGGCGAAGACGCTCAACCAGGCGAACAGGCGGCGTTCGTCGTCGTTCAGGAGCTGATAACTCCAGTCCACGACGGCGTGCAGCGTGCGGTGCCGGGGCTCGGCCGTCCGGCTGCCCCGGGTGAGCAGATCGAAGCGGCCGCCGAGCCGGGCCGCGAGTTCGTCGACGGTGAAGGCGTTGGCGCGAGCGGCGGCCAACTCGATCGCCAGGGGCAGCCCGTCGAGTTCCCGGCAGATGGTGACCACCGCGGTGGCGGTCCGGTCGGTCAGTGCGAAGCCGGGGTCGGTGGCGGTCGCCCGCTCCACGAACAGCCGCACCGCGGGCGACCGGCCGGCCAGCGCGGCAGTGGCGGCACCGGCATCGGGCACGGCGAGGCCGGGCAGCGGCAGCAGTGCCTCGCCGGTGACCCCGAGCCGTTCCCGGCTGGTGGCCAGGATGCGCAGTCCGGGGCACGCCGCCAGGATCCGCTCGGCCAGCCCGGCGGCGGCGTCGAGCAGGTGCTCGCAGTTGTCCAGGATCAGCAGGCCGTCCACGTCGCGAAGGTGCGCCACGATGGCGTCCAGCCGCGGGCGGGTGCCGTGCGGAGGTACGCCCAGTGCGTCACCTACGACGTCGGGCAGCAGGTCCGGCTGGCTCAGCGCGGCGAGTTCGACAAGCCATGCGGCGCGGCCGGCGCCGGCTTCCAGGGCGAGCCGGCTCTTGCCGGCCCCGCCCACGCCCGTCACGGTGACCAACCGCTGCGTCGTGAGCAGGCGCCGGACCATCGCGACTTCGCTGGCGCGGCCGATGAAGGTGGTCAGCGGGCGGGGCAGGACCGCGACCGGCACCGCGGCATCGGGAGTCAGCTCCAGGTCCGGCCGCAGCAACTGCTGGTGCAGCCGTCGCAGGTGCGGCCCGGGTTCGGTGCCGAGCCGTTCCACCAGTTCGCGACGCGCGGCGTCGAAGGTGGCGAGGGCCTCGCCGAGCCGACCGGATCGGTGGCGCGCGAGCATCAGCTGGCCCCACAACCGTTCGTTGAGCGGATGGTCGGCGACCAGCGCGGCCAACTCCGCGATCAGCTCGTGGTGCCGGCCGTCGGCCAGGTCGGCGTCGATGCGCGCCTCCACCGCGCGCATCCGCAGCTCCTCCAGCCGGGCGATCGCGGCCTCGGCAGCGGGCTGGTCGGCCACGTCGGCCAGGGCCGGTCCGCGCCACAGCGTCAGAGCTGCGCGCTGAAGCTCGCCCGCCCGGCGGTGCTCGCCGGTCCCGGCCGCTTCAAGCCCGGCCTCGACCAGCCGCTCGAAACGCTGTGCATCCAGCGCACCGTCCGTCACCCGCAGCAGATAGCCACCGGTGTGCGTCTCCAGATCCGGCACTCGCCGGCCGGCGGCCGCCCGCATCGCCCGGCGCACCTCGGCGATCCGGCCGTACAGCAGCTCCGTGGCACCGGCCGGCGGGTCCTCCCAGAGCGTCTCGACCAATTGGCCGAGCGACACGACCACGTTCGGCTGGATCAGCAACGCCGCCAGCAGCGCACGATGCCGGGGCCCGCCGACCGCGGCCGGCGCGCCGGCGAAGCGAACCTCGAGCGGGCCGAGAATGCCGTACTCGAATGCTCCCTCCGGCACGCTGTTCTGAACCACAGCGGCGAGGCTACCAACCCCGCCTCGGGGACGGCCTTACGCAATGGCCCGCGGGGCGGTGCGGGCGGTGGGACCGAGCGCCCGCACCGCCGGTGTCAGCCGGTTCGCGGCACGCGCGAAAGGGTCGACGCGCGCCGCGGGTCCGGCCCTGCGGGATCGTTCGTGGCGGCCGTTCCGGCGGACGTGTCCGCGGCGTCCAGCGGTTCGGTGAAGGGCGGCGGCACGTCGGTGCAGACCCTGCCGTCGGCCGGCAGCCTGCCGGTCAGCAGGTACCTGTCGACCGCCGTGGTCACGCACGGCCCGGTGCCGTAGGCGACATGACTCCACTGGTCGCTGGAGAGCAGAGCGGAGTTCGGCAGCCGCCGGTTCGCCGCCACGACCCCGTCGAAGTTCGTCAGCGGATCCCGCAACGAGCCCACCATCAGGACCCCGGCGGCGGTCCTGCGGTTGAACGGCCCGGTGTAGGCGTCCTCGTCACGAACGGTCCAGGTGCTGCGACCACACTGCGGCTCGTTCCACGCCCAGAGCCGCCCGAAGTGCGGTGCCGTCCGCTCGGCGCGCGTGGCCGAGGCGGCGTAGGCGGCGACGTCGTCCAGGTGGAGTCCGTCGGTGCACAGTACCGAACTGAAAGCGTCGAACCCGTGGTCGTACTCGGCTTCCCCGCCCTCCTCGCCGGCGGCAGCCTCGGCGTCCTCCAGCCGCCGGACGAGCGCCTCCGCCGAACCGCCGGTGACCGCCGTCTCGACCTCGGCGATGAAGCGGGCGGTGTCGGCGACGTCCTCGGCGAGCAGCGCGTCGATGACCATGTTGACGAAATCCGCGTACGTGAACGTCCGCCTGCCACCGTCGCCGGCGAGTTCCAACGGCGTGGCCCGCAGCCGTTTCGCGGTCGCGTCGAACCTCTGCGCCGGGTGCCCGGCCGCCAGCACACAGCGCGTCTCGCCGGCTGTGTCGCAGCGCTTGAGCAGTTCGGTCAGCGAGCGATGGCTGGCCTCACCCGAGCGCAGCCGCTCCCGCAGGCTTTGCCTGGTGTTACCGCCCACCCAGGCCTGCGGATCGAGAACGCCCTCGACGGCCACGACCCGGAACCGGTCCGGGAACATGTTGGCGTAGAACTGTCCCAGCACGCTGCCGTAACTACGGCCCAGATAGTTCAGCTTCGCGTCGCCGACCGCGCGCCGCAACACCTGCTCGCGCCGACACCGCGCGGGTCGAACCCGACGATGTCGAAGCGGTTCAGCACCTCAGCACCGAGCGACTCTGCCATCTCCAGCGCGAAATCCCTGGCGGGCAGACTAGGACCGCCGGGATTGACGAAGAGACTGCCGATCCGACGTTCCTGATCCTTGGCCTTGACTCGCAGGACCGCCACGTCGACGGTCGAACCGCGCGGCTGGTCGTAGTCCACCGGCAGCGCCACGGTCGCACACTCCGCGGACTCGTTGCAGGGCTGCCACCGCAACACCGGCGTGGGCACCGAATCGACCCGGGCGCTCTCCACCCGGCTGGTGCGGTCGGACCGGGCAGACGTTCCCGCGTCCGCCACCGCGACCACGGCGACCGACGCAAGCGCCACACCAACCGTCGTCAAACCGAGCAGGCGCCGCTTTCCTGAACCCATCCGGACAGCTCCTTTCGTCGAGGAGGCGCGGTGATCTCGCGCCACCTCGCAACACGATCCGGAACTCAGCGGGTATCAACAGCTCCGTCGACGCCACCCGAGCGGGCAGTCCTGGCTGCACCCGTTCTTGCCGGAGCGGGTCGGCGGCAAGCCGGCGAGGTGATCGGCGATGAGCCGCTTGCGGACTCCGCCGGGTTGATCGCGCCGTCCTCGGTGCACCAAAGGCCGCCGCGCTGTGCGGTGACGCCGGTCCGCCCGGATCATCGTTGGCGTATCGCCCGTCCACCTGAAGGAATGCCAAGCTCATGGCCCACACCGTCCGCATCAACGTCCGGACCGACGACACCGACACCAACGGCCATGTGCGCAACTCGAGGTACCTGGACTACGGCGTCCACGCGCGGTGGCTGACGCTCCTGCACAGCGGCCTCGACCCCAGAGCGCTCGCCGCGCGCCGGCTGGGACCGGTCGACCTCGAGACCACGGTGCGCTACCGGAAGGAACTGGTGATCGGTGACGACGTCGACGTCCTGACCCGGTTCCTTTATCCAGAACCGAGAACCGTGAACGTGCTGCAGACACTGACCCGCGCATCCGACGGAGTCGTGGCCGCCGAGATCCGCACCGTCAACGCGATCATGGATCTCCAGCACCGCAAGCTTCTCGATGACGTGGTCGGCGCATACCGCACGCTGCTCACCGACCACGTTTCCGTCGATCTCGACGAGTTGAGCATTCGGTGATTGCCTGTCCGTCGTCGGTCTCCAGCGCGTCCTCGGCGGCGGGTCCGCCATCCCGGGCACGGTGTCCGGTCGAGTCCGCTAGGAGTCCGGTCCGGCGGATTCGGTCGGCACATGGTTGCCGTTCGCCGCTTCCATCCGCTGACCGTGGAGCACGCGAAGCGCGTCGAGCGCGACCGCGGTGAGAACGCCGCGACCGACACCGGCGCGGCCGAGCAACTCCATCCCCCGGGTGACGGCGACGAAGTAGACCGCCAGCGATTGCACGCTCGCGTCCGCGGGCAGATCCCCGTTCTCCCGCGCGTGTTCCAGGCACTGAGCGTAGACCCCGGCGAGCTGTTCGATGCCGGCCTTCGTGGCCGTGGAAAGCGGGTCCTCCGCACCGGTCGATTCGACCAGAGCACGCGTGGTGAGCGAGACCCGCCGGTCACCGCTGCTGAACTCGATCGCCATCCGGAGCAGGTGACCCCGGATCCGCTCCAGCGGCGAAGCGTCGTCGTGTCCGAGCGCTTCCGATACGGCGCGCGTCGCCTCCTCCCGGTCCTCGGAGAGCGCCCGTAGAAACAATTCCCGCTTCCCGCCGAACGCGTTGTACAAGCTCTGTTTCCCCAGCCCGGTCGCCCGCACCAGATCGTCCAGTGTCGCCGCGGCAAGGCCGTGCACGGCGAACACCTCACTGGCGCTGCTGACGACATCACTCTCGCGGAACTTGCGGGGACGAGGCATGTGAGCAAGCTTACGTTATTGACCATATGGTCAAAAACCTGTTAGCTTCGTTGAAGCGCGCATCGGTGAGACCACGTCGGGCGTCGTCACCTGATCCTCGCTGGGCGACAGCAACCTATTTTCCGGAGCGACACCAGGCATCAAGGAGAGCGGCTGTGAGAAGCAACGAGGAAGTTGTTCGTGCGGCATACCGGCTGGCAGAGGGGCCCGTCCTCGACGGAGCTGGTTTCCGCGCCCTGTTTACCGAAGACGGGACGTTCAACGACGTACCGAATAGGCAAACCTTCCGCGGAGACCAGATTCCCCAGGCGCTGACGGACTTCACCAGCATCTTTCCCGACATTCACCGGGAGTTGCTCGCCGTGCATACCTTCGGTGATGTTGTTGCCGTCGAGCTGCGAATTCAGGGCACACATCTCGGCGGATTCCCGACCCCGGTCGGCGTGATCCCGCCGACCGGAAACCGCATCGACATGCCGGCGGCGGATTTCTGGTATCTCCGTGACGGAAAAGTCGAGAGGTTCAACTGCTACAACGGGACGATCGTGATGCTCGCCCAGATCGGGGTCAACCCCGATTTCACGTCGGCGATCGAGTCCGCCAGGACAGCCGCCACCGGGGCGTAGCGGAAGCCGACCATGTGCCTGCCCACGTTCGGCGTCACCGTGCACGGCTTCTGGACCGATCACCACGCCGGCGCGCACCGCTTGATCGCTCTGCTCTCGTTCCGGGAGGGCGGCATGCCACCCATAGGGCTGCTATTGGCGGCTGTGCACCAGCGTCTGAGGTAGGTGCGGGCTGCTGCCGATTCGGTCACCGACGCCGAAACAAGGCAGGACCGACATCGCCCGCCTCAGCGGCGAACGGTTCGAGCGTCCATGGCACCGGCGAAGATCCGTTCCATGGCGACGGCATGTCCGGAGGAGGTGACGGGAGCGGCTCGGCCCGGTCTCCGCCTCGGCACTGACTGCGTGACCTGATTCTTCCTCACCTGGGCGCAGGCCGGTTGTATCGGCATTGTCATGATCGGCTGCTGGCGGGTCCCGGCTCCCTATAGTCGCTGCTGTGCGTGCTCATGTACTGGTCGCTGAGGATGACGCCCGGCAGGCCGAGGTGGTCCGGCGGTACCTGGAGGCGAGCGGGTATCGCGCCTCGGTCGTGCACGGCGGCCGGGATGCGATCGAGCAGGTTCGGCTGACCCCGCCAGACCTTGTCATTCTGGACGTGATGATGCCGCAGCTGAACGGCGTCGAGGTCTGCCGGGTGCTGCGCCGGGAGAGCAACGTGCCGGTGCTGATGCTGACCGCCCGGCGCGACGAGGACGACCTGCTGCGCGGACTGGACGTGGGTGCGGACGACTACCTGATCAAGCCCTACAACCCGCGGGAGTTGATGGCGCGGGTCCGCACGATGCTGCGCCGCAACCAGTGGGCGCCGGCCGAGCCGGATGCCGCGCTGAGCGTCGGCGAGATCGTGGTCGACATCCGGGACCGGCACGTGACCAGCGGCGGGCGCCGCGTGGACTGTACGCCCGGTGAGTTCGAGATCCTGGCCGCGATGGCCGCCGCGCCGGACCGGGTGTTCACCCGCGCGCAGCTGCTGGAGCGGACCCGTGGCTTCGAGGCCGCGGCCACCGACCGTACCGTCGACATGCACGTCGTGAGGCTGCGCCGCAAGATCGAGCCGAATCCGCGCCGCCCGGCCTACCTGCTGACCGTCTACGGCGTCGGCTACAAGCTCACGGACGGGTCGCGGTGAAGCGCGTCCCGCTGCACCGCAGCCTGGTCGCGCGGCTGCTGGCCCTCTCGCTGGTGGTCATGCTGTGCGCCGTGACGGCCACCGCGTGGCTCGCGGCGCAGAGCACCACGCGCGCGATCGTGCAGGCGCAGGACCAGTGGCCCTCCGCGGACGAGCGGATGATCTACGACGAGCTGGTCGCCTACGCCGCGACGCACACCGACTGGTCCGAGGTGCGGCCGCTGCTCGTCGAACTCGCCACGCGGACCAGCCGGCCGATCTCGCTGTCCGATCCGGAGGGCGAGTACCTGGCCGGCTCGGAGACGTCGACGGCCCGGCCGGCCCGGCGGTCGGCGCTGGTCGACCCGCTCTACCTCGAGGGCTACCTCTCCCCCGAACCGGCCGTGCGCGGTATCGACTGGCGCGCGGTCGGTCCGTACCGGCTCACCCAGGCCGAATTGGAGACCGTCTACGAGCGCATGCAGGCGGCAGAGTCGTGCCTGCGCGACAAGGACCTCGACGCATGGCTCTCCGCTGAGAACGGCGGCCGGCCGACGCTGAACTCGGAGAACGCATCGGACGCTCAGCGGGCCGCCTGCGCGCGCGAGTCCGGCGCCGACGTGCCCACCGCCACCGAGCGGCGGGCGCTGGACGAGCTAACCGCCCTCACCTACGCCTGCCTGAGAGGCGGCACGGTCACCGTGCGGCTCGGCTTCACCTGGACCGGACGGGCTCCCGCCGGGTCGAACCCGCGGACCTGCATCGATGACGCCCTCCGGATGCAGCTCCGGCCGTACGTGGCCCCGCGCGCGATCCTCTACATCCACGACACGGCATCGGTGACCGGTCCGGTCTTCGACCTCTCCCGGGCCAGCACGATGCGGATCGCCGGCGTCTCGGCGCTGGTGCTGGCGGTCGCCGTCGCGATCACGCTGGTGGTCGGCGTGCGGATGTCCCGGCCGCTGCGTGCGCTCACCCGCGCCGCGGAGCAGGGCGTGGCCCGCCTGCCGATCCGGGGCCGGGACGAGATCGGCCGGCTCACCACCGCGTTCAACGACCTGACCGAGCGCCGGGAGGCCGGGGAACGGCAGCGGCAGGCGATGGTCAACGACATCGCGCACGAGCTCGGCACGCCGCTGACCAACATCCGTGCCTGGCTGCAGGCCGCCCGGGACGGTGTGGCGGACCCCGACCCCGAGCTGCTGGATCTACTCGCCGATGAGGCCGACGTGCTCCAGCACATCATCGACGACCTGCGCGACCTCGCCGCGGCCGACGCCGGGCGGCTGCGCCTGCACCCGGAGCTGGTGTACGTCAACGAGCTGCTCGACCAGGTCGCCGCCGCGCACCGCAGCCGCTCCGGCGACGTCACGATCGTGACCGAACCGGTCGGCGACCCCGAGGTGATTCTGGACCCGCTCCGGATGCGCCAGGCCGTCGGCAACCTGCTCTCCAACGCGATCCGGCACTCCCCGCCGGGCGCCACCGTGACCGTCCGCTCGCGCCTCGACGGCGACGATCTGGTGATCGAGGTCGTCGACGCCGGCGACGGGATCAGCGAGGACGACCTGCCGCACGTGTTCACCCGCTTCTGGCGCGCGGACCGGTCCCGCAGCCGGCACACCGGCGGCAGCGGCCTCGGCCTGGCCATCGTCCGCGACCTCGCCGACGCGCACGGCGGCACCGTCACCGCGACCAGCCGCACCGGCCACGGCAGCACCTTCACCATCCGCCTGCCCGCCCGGGCCTGACCCACCGTTTCCCCCTTCCGCACCGTCGGTGGCTCCGCCACCCACGGCGATGGACCCCTGCGCAGAACCGACAGGAGGCGGCCGCTCATGGCTGCGACGAAGGACCGCCTGCTGGCCCTGGACGGGCTGCGGCTGCTGTGCGCGCTCGTGGTGGCCGCCCATCATCTCGGCATGGCCTGGTCGCTGGACGGCGTACGGCCGACCAGCACGCATCTGCCGCAGGCAATGAACTCGGTGCTGATCTACGGCTTCCTCGGCGTGGAGGTGTTCTTCATGATCAGCGGCTTCGTCATCTGCATGAGCGGCTGGGACCGGAGCCCGCGCGCCTTCGTCGCCTCCCGGGCCGGCCGGCTCTACCCGGCGTTCTGGGCGTGCGTGCTGATCACCACGGCCGTGATGACCTGGTTCCCGCTCACCGAGGGCGTCCCGCTCCCGCACGGCCTGACCGGCGGTGACGTGGCCGTCAACCTCACCATGCTCGCCGCACCGCTGAACGTGCCCTACGTCGACACCGTCTACTGGACGCTCTGGTACGAATTACGTTTCTACCTGCTGTTCACGGTCGTGATCGCGCTGGGCCTCACCCGTGGCCGGGTGCTCGCGCTGGGCGTCGGCTGGCTGGCCGCCTCCGTCGTCGTACCGGCCGGGGTGCCGCTCGCGGAGCTGGTCATGCCGCAGTTCGCGCCGTACTTCGTGGCCGGCATGACGTTCTACCTGATCCGCCGGCACGGGATGACCCTGCCGCTGGGGTTGCTGCTCGCCGCGTCGTGGGTGCTCAGCCTGGTCCGCGTGCGGGAGCGCGTGCTGTTCGCGAACCCCGGGTTCCCGGTGCCGGTCGGGCCGGGGCTGCTGATCATCACGCTCGGGTTCGCGGTGCTGCTGACGATCGCGCTCGGGCACACCGACCGCTGGAACTGGCGCTGGCTGGCCGTGGCCGGGGCCGTGTCGTACCCGCTCTATCTCCTGCATCCGCGCATCGGCTTCACGATGATCCGGTACGCCTACGACCGCACCGGTCTCCCGGTGCTGCTGCTCGTCGCCGGCGCCATCCTGGTGCTGCTGGTCGTCGCGTGGCTGGTCCACCGCCTGGTCGAACGCCCGCTCGGCCCGGCGCTGCGCCGCCTGATCGCCACCGGGCCGGTGCGGCTCCCGGCCGGCGTGCCGACGGCCGATGGACCCGGCTCACCGGGCGGCGCGCGGGGCCCGCGGATCGGCGTGCCGGCAGACGACGCGAGCGAGTCCGCTGCGGCGGCTGCTTCATCTGCGCAATGCTGCGTGGCGACCCAGGAGCCGAGCACGAGCTGTTCTACGACGACGGCGTAAACGTGGCTTTCCTGAATCGCTACCCCACCCCGCGCGGCTACGCTCTCGTCGCACCTCGCCGGCACGTCGCCGACGTCGTCCGCGGCCCTACCTCGGCGCAGTACCTCGCACTCCAAGCAGTCGTGCACACCGTCGCGGTAGCAATCAACCACGTGGTCCCGACCGAACGGACATACATCCTGTCGCTGGGCAGCATGCAGGGCAACTCGCACATCCACCGGCACGTCGCGCCGCTACCCCCCGGCACCCCCTACGGTCAGCAGCAATACCACGCACTCAGGTCGGAGAACGGCGTCATCGCACAGACCCCCGACGACGTCGCCACGCTCGGTGCCGCCATCCGCGCGGCACTCGCCGACTGACAACATCCTCGACGTGGCCGCTCCCACGCCTTGTCGGCGGCGGATCAGCGCACGTCTCCAGCGCTCCCGAAATGGAGCGGCAGGACCGCTGCGGTCGTCACGGCCAGGTTTAGGTCAAGAAGCTTCTCCCGCGGGACAAACACCATCGCGCGCCCTTCGCCGACCACCACGTCCTGCGGTGAAGCGTCGGTCGCGCCACGGAACACGTGGACGATCACCGTGTGTGGGAAGCCCGCCTCGTACGGACGAGGGCCGCTCCATAGCGGACGCAGCTCGCCCACCGTCAGGCCCGTCTCCTCGAGCAATTCCCGATGCGCTGCTTGTTCGGGTGTCTCGCCTGGCTCGACATGGCCGCCGGGCAGGCTCCACTGGTTCGGAGAGACCGAGGTCCGATCATCGCGATGCTGCAGGAGTACCGCGCCCGAGGAGTCGACGAGAAGCACCAACGCAACGTCGTAGGTGGCCATGGCGAGATCCTGCCAGGGTCGCGTCGGCCGGCACAGCTCACCGATCCCGGCATGATCCAATACCCGCTCGTCGGTACGGGCGCGCACTATGCGTCCCCGCCCACCATCACGCCGGGTGACCCACGAGCGCGGCCAGCGCACGTTGTTGTCCATGTCCGAGGCGACCTGACTGATCAACGACAGCCGATGCACTGGTCTTGACCCGAGCGCGGAGGGTCATCCAATGTAGACGTTGCACACGACTGTCCAGGTTTACTGAGGCATGCATGTGGCGACTCTGGGACGCCGAACTCACGGGAAGAGTCGATGTTGGAAACACCGCGACGGACGACGGCGGCAGATGGCGGCCGGTCGGCTGAGAAGACTCGCAGAGTGGCGCGTACCCCACGCCGGCAGTCGTTCGGATCCGAGAAACGCACCCCGCAGCGAAGGAAGGTGCAATGACGATGACCTCACGCCGGACCTTCTTGGCTGCAATGAGTCTCAGCGCCGTGGGCGGGACGCTCGCGGCGTGTTCGGGCGACCAGGAGAACGCGAGCGGCTCGTCCAACGGCAACGTGGACAAAGTCACCTACCTCACTTCGTTCGGCAACCTGGGCCGGGACGCGTACATCCACGCCGCGGTGCACAAGAACTACTTCGAAGAGGCCGGGATCGAGGTCAACGTCCAGTACGGCCAGGCCGGCGACTACAACCACAGCCAGTTGCTGGCCGGACGAGCCCAGTTCGCCTCGATCGACGCCTCCGGCGCGATCATCCGGGCCGGCAAGGCCGCGAAGCCGCAGGACCGAGACCTGCGGATCGTCGGTGTGGTGCACCAGCTCACCCTCAACTCGTTGGCCACCTTCGAGGACAAGGGCTTCACCTCGCCCCGGGACCTGCAGGGCAAGACATTGGGCGCGGTCGTCGGCGCCGCGCCGCGGGCATTGTTCCCGGCGTACGCCAGGTTCGCCGGCATCGACGAGAAGACGATCAAGTGGATCGATGCCACCACCCAGAACAGCGGGAGCCTGTTGGCGACCAATGAGGTGGACGGCCTAGTCACCCAGGTGCCTACCAAGCCCGGCCTGGAGAAGCTGGCCGGCGGTCGCAAGGTGCTCATGTTCCCGTACAGCGAATTCCTCTCCGACCTTTACGGCATCACGATCATGACCCACAAGAACGTCATCGAAAAGAACCCGGATCTGGTCCGGCGCTTCAATCAGGCGATCATGCGCGGGGTCAAGTACGCGGTCAACAACCCGGAGGAGATCGGAAAGGTCCTGCGGGAGACCGACAACACGGTGGATGCCAACCAGGCGGCACAGGAACTGGCGATCCTCAAGCCGAACACCCTGCCTGCCAGCGGCACTCCGGTGGGCACCTTCGACGAGGCCCGGATGGCAAAGAGCATCAACCTGCTGCACGAACTCGGCCTCGTTCCGCCCGGCCTTGCCCCTGCGGACATCGCCGACGCCAGGTTCCTCCCCAAGAGCGATACGTGATCTTCAAGTCGGCAGTCCGCCCGGGTGATCGCACCGGCAGTCCCCCGCGCTGGCGCTCGTGGGCGGTCCCGCTGCCGCTGATCGGGATCACGGTGAACCTCGGCCTGTGGTGGCTGGTCACCGCCATCTTCGAGATCAGCCCGCTCTTCCTGCCCAGTCCACTAGACGTTATCGATTCGCTGCGCCAGCCGGGACGCGGGCAGTACCTACTGGACCGCTCGCTGGAGACCGCTCAGGTCACGCTGATCGGCTTCAGTATCGCGATGTCCGGCGGGTTCGTCATCGCCGTTCTCCTGGCCACGTTTCGCAGCGTCGAACGGGCGGCCATGCCGGTGCTCGTGGCACTCAACGCCGTGCCCAAGGTCGGGCTCGCCCCACTGCTGGTCGTCTGGCTTGGGTTCGAGATCGAGCCGAAGGTCGTACTGGTCATCCTGATCTGCTTCTTCCCGATGGTGGTGGCGACCATGTCCGGCCTCGCCTCGACGCCGGCCGAGTTGGGGGAACTCGCCGCGTCGTTGGCCGCCTCGCGTTGGCAGACGTACCTCAAGGTGCGGGTGCCGTGGGCCCTGCCGCAGATCTTTGTGGGGCTCAAGCTTTCCGTGCCGCTCGCGGTCATCGGCGCTGTCGTGGCCGAAACCAACAACCCGAACTCCGGTCTCGGCAGCGCCATCGTCAAGGCATCCGCGCAGTTCGAGACTCCACTCGCTTTTCTCTGCCTGGTGCTGCTCGGCCTGTGGAGCTCCGGCCTGTTCTACTTGATCGTTGGCCTGGAGCGGTGGATGCTGCCCTGGGCGCGGGCGATCTCCGCCCAGCAAGCGTGAGTCGCCGCCTTCGGCCCAGTGACGGCCCTGGGTGTTCGATTCGGGAATCTGCGGCCGCGTTCAGGCCAGTCGTAACTGCACCGGATAGCGACGCAGCCAGTCATCCAGGCCGACCACCAGTTCGGCCGACCGCCGCCGTGGGCCGAAACCGCTGCTCTCCAGCGGAGATTCGAACAGCTCCAGCAGCGGCTTCGCGTTGAGCAGCCCGGCGCTGGGCGCCGCCGGATCGGTGAGGATCCCGACCGCCCGGGCGCGCAACATCTGCTCATACCGGGTGTCCTGAGTGGATGGATAGGGGCTCTTCCGGCGCTGGAGCACCGAATCCGGCAGCAGGTCCGCGACGGCCGCGCGAAGCAGGCTCTTCTCCCGGCCATCGAAGGACTTCATCGACCAGGGTACGTTGTAGACGTACTCCAGGAGCCGGTGGTCGGCGAACGGCACCCTGACCTCCAGGCCGTGCGCCATGCTCATCCGGTCCTTGCGGTCCAGCAGGAACGGAACCCACCAGGTCTGCGCGAGATAGCTCAGCTCGCGCATCCGCCGCTCCGGCGGGTCCTCGCCGGGCAGGTATTCGACCTCTGCCAACGCGTCGCGGTAACGGTGGGTTTGGTAACCGGGCAAGTCCAGCAGCGCGGCCAGGTCGGGGTCGAGCAGCTCGACGATCGGGTTCCCTCCGCCGGCCGCGGGATGGCGGGGAAAAAGCCACGGGAACGTGTCGGCCGCTACCGCCTCCTGGTCGTGGAACCACCAGTAGCCGCCGAACACCTCGTCGGCGACCTCTCCGGACAGGGCCACCGTGGAGTGCTCGCGTACCGCCCGGAATAGCAGGTACAACGACTGGTACATGTCACCCATCGGCGTGGGCAGGTCATTGGCGAGCAGTACCGAGGTGCGGTGTAGCGGATCCATCATCATGGCGGTGTCCAGCATGATGTCCCGGTGGTCGATGCCGTGACTCCCGACATGCGCCACCACGTCGTGCACGAACGGCGTGTCCGGCTGATCCCGCACGGCATCGGGCCGGAAGTTTTCGGTCTGCCCGACGAAGTCGATGGCATAGGTCCGCACTCCCGGCCCGGCCACTCCCGAGCCGGCGGCGATGGCGGTGATCGCCGAGGAGTCCAGACCGCCGGAGAGCAGCGTGCACAGCGGTACGTCGGCCACCAACTGCTCGACGACCGCGTCCTCAAGCAGATTCCGTACGGTGCTTACGGTGGTGTCCAGGTCGTCGGCGTGCTCCTGGGTGCGCAGCGACCAATACCGGTGCTTCCGCACTCCGGCCCGGTCCACGATCACCAGGTGCCCCGGCCGTACGTCGGACACGCCGCGGTAGAGGGTCCGGCCGGGCGACTTGAAGTGGGTGAGCAACTCACGCAGCCCGTCCGCGTCGACCTCGGTGGTCACGCCGGGATGGGCCAGAATCCCCTTCGGCTCGGAGGCGAACAGCACCCCGTGCGCGGTCCGTCGGTAGTACAGCGGCTTGACGCCGATCCGGTCGCGGCCCAGGACCAGCCGCTCACGCGCGCAGTCCCACAGACCGAAGGCGAAGATGCCGCGTAGCCGCTCGACGAACGAGTCGCCCCACTGCAGATAGGCGCGCAGGACCACCTCGGTGTCGCTGTCGGTGCGGAACGTCTGGCCGTACCCGCGCAGCTCGGTGCGCAGCTCACGGAAGTTGTAGATCTCACCGCTGTAGGTGAGCACGGCGGCCACGGTGCCGTCGCGCTGCACGGACATCGGCTGGACGCCGCCGCGGATGTCGATGACGGCCAGCCGCCGGTGCCCGAGCGCGATCCGCTCATCGAGCCAGACGCCCTCGTCATCGGGTCCGCGCAGCGCCATCGTGGCGGTCATCGCGCGAATGGTCGCGTGCTCCGCGGCAAGACTCCGGTCGAAGTCCGCCCAACCGACGATTCCGCACATGGCACTCCCTCGTGCAGCGGACGACATTCGTGCCCCGTCTCACCGTAGATTCCAGAAAACCACACCGCAAAGTGGAGGCGTCGTGGTCAAGGAGGGCAACGTGTCCCAGGCCATCCGATCCCGCGAGTAGCACTACGACCCGAGAACCGTTCGCACCCGGGATCTCCCGCCACCCCACCGAAGGCCTCACAATCGGCGGCGCCGGTCAGGATGCGACACACCTAGACCTGCTCCGCCGCACCCGCCACGAGCAGCGCAGCCACCAGACCCTAGGTATGCGCTCAATCAAGCTCCCAATCGGCGCTCGTGGCCGACTGCTCCCCGGTGGCGGCGGTACGGACTCGAGCCGGTCGGGCGTCGGCGCGGATCTGGAACACCACTCTTTGAACGACCTTCTCCCGATGTTCGAGTCGATCGTCGCCTGCGAGCATCCGCGTCATCGCGAGATCATGCTGATACCAGGTGCCCTCCGCGTCGCACAGCCAGGTGTAGTTACCCACCTGCGCAATGATGGTCCGCTGCCCCATATTGCGTTCCTGCAACGACACCGACACGAGCCGCCTGCCATCCGCCGGCCGCAGGTTGGCCGTCGGCTCGACATCGTCCACGCCGAGCACCGAGACGTCGTGCCGACTCTCAGCGGCATGCCCCAGTTCCAGCAGATTCCCTAACGTCAGCAATCTCCCGGACGGGGGTAAATCCTCGACCAGGATCTCGCGCGGCGTCCCGTCTACGTAAACGTTCGCGGAGTCTGGATACACCGTCGGGCTCGACATGCACGCAGAGCCATCGGGTCTGGTTGAGAGGAACGCGGTAACGCCGCACACGGCAACCAGGATCACCACGACGGACGCCGCCACCCATCGCCGCGATAGGTGAACGCCGAGCCTGGCGGGCACGGGTTCGTCCGCGGGTTCACGGACGACCTCTGGTGAACCAACCAGCGAAGCCTCAACTCGCTTGCGGCGAGCGGCCAGGACCACGGCCGTGACGACGGCAAGTGACACAGCACCGCGCGCGGCCCAGAGTGCGACGGCTTTGCGCGTCAGCGGCACAGGACTCCTCATCGGCTCGACACGCCCGGCTATGAGATTTCAGCGGGCAGGCTCTCGATGCACCGTTGCCCTCGAATTGAAGCCGTCAACCGCAGGGCTCTCGGTAGCCTTGCCCGTATGCAGGACGCGGTACGAGGCTTGCCGACCTCAAATCCTCCCGTGTCCGAAGCGGAAGACTTCGACGGGGATCCTCCCGCCGTCGGGCCATTGGATGCGCGATCGCCGTTGGTCAGATTGACCAGCCTCGAGCCCGTCGCCGTGACGGCGGTGTGGCCGACCCAGGATCTGTACCGGCAATTCTGGTCCGAGTTCGAGGCCCAAGCTAAAGCCCGCGGGCGGACCAACGCATCCGCACCAGCGACGAACTGGTGGAGCATGCCGACCGGCGTCACCGGCACAACATGGGAGGTTTCCTACGCGATGGCCGGCTGCCGTTCCCAGTTGAACTTCGGCCACCCCGATCCAAATGTCAACTCCGCACGATGGCAGGTGCTCAGGCAACGCCGCGCCGAGCTCGAGAAGGAGTTCGGCGACGAGCTTGTCTTCGATGACCTACCCAACAACAAGAGTTGTCGCATCGAGGTCCGCCTATCGGACCGAAAATCGCCGAACGAGAGCGGTGGCCAGAGGTCCTGTCCTGGATGCTCGACACCCAGCAGCGGATGCGCGCTGCCGTGTCCGCCGTTGGCGGCGTACCAGCCGTTACCGCACCACCAGCGGCCGACAACGCGGATACCGGCGCCGTGTGAGAGTTGTTTCGCCCCACCTGCCGCCCGGCTGAGGCATTCACCTCCATGCCAGCAGAACTTCCCGGGGCATCAGCCAGGGTTGAGCCAATCGCGGCAGATCAGGGCAAGGGTGCCAGTCCTGCTGAAGGCCGCCCTGATGCACCTTTTGAGCGGTAACGTCGCTGTGATGTACGAGCCAAAGCCACGTCTCTTCGCGGCCGGAAATCCGCGCGACAGACAAACCGGCGGTCACGGTGGGGCGGTCGCTGCGGTTGTGCTCCTCATCGTCTTGGGCGGCGCCGCCGCGCTGTACAGCCTATTCGTTCTCCCGTACTCAAGCGGCAACTGCGGTGACTCAGACAGCCAACTGATCTGCTCGGCCGCCGGCCAGCAGGTAGTCGCCGTCGGTCCGTTGCTGGCAGTTGCAGTCGGCTCGGCGATATCCATCTGCTCGTTGTCGTTGCGACCTGGACGTCGAGCGTTTGGAATTGCTCTCGGATATGGGATCGGCTTCGGTGGATTCTTGGTCGCGAACATCGTTGCGCGTCAGGTCTAGCGCCTCTAACCATCGGTGCAGTCGACGCCCGCGCGTGGGTCAAACCATCTTGCGAATGCCCGATCCAAGGTCCGTGCGCGGCTGACTTGTCCCGCCTTGCTCGTCTCGTCAGAGTCCGCGGCTCGATGCCAGTACGCCACGTGTTGAACGGGATGCCCCGGCCGGCCGCCGCGGAGTGGTGGGGGGTATGAAGAGGTCCGGGACGGGCGTGGGGCCCGTCCCGGATGTTGTTCGTGTCGTTGGGTGGTCAGTGTTGTAGGGCGAGTTCCTCGTCGGCGGTGTGTTGGTGTTTGGGTGGTTGGGT
>NZ_JAIWNC010000003.1 GCF_020216025.1 Jidongwangia harbinensis
ATGGCCTGCAGGAAGTGCGAGATCTCGTACGTGGCCCGGACCGGGTCGACGACCTTGAAGTAGAGCACCGTGTCGATCGAGACGACCAGGTTGTCGGACGTGATGACGGGTTGCGGCGGGAAGCTGACCACCTGCTCGCGCATGTCCACCTTGGTGCGGACCGCGTCCACGAACGGGACGAGCAGGTTGAGCCCGGGCGACAGGGTGCGCTTGTACTTGCCGAGGCGCTCGACGACGTCCATCCGCTGCTGCGGCACGATGCGGACGGAACGGACCAGGGTGATCACCGCAAAAAGGGCGATAACAAAGATGAGTACACCGATTACAACTTCCATGGCGCCTCTCTACATATGTGAAATGTCGTCGCGCCAGACGATCGCCGTGGCGCCACGGACCTTGATGACCCGGACCCGCTCGCCCGGTTGGTAAATCTCGGTGCCGTCGAACGACCGCGCGGTCCACATCTCGCCGTCGATCTTCACGAGGCCGTGGTCGGCGTCGACCTCCTCGAGCACCGTGGCCTGCGATCCCTCGATCGCCTCCACCCCGAACGGCGTCTCGCCCGACTCCAGGGCCGAGCGCTGGTGCTTCACGATGATCGGCCGGATCGCCGCGACCGACAGCCCGGACACGATCGCGAAGACGATGGCCTGCAGCAGCAGCGGGGCGCCCAGGGCCGCCGCACCGGCCGCCGCCAGCGCGCCCGCGGCGAAGAAGATGATCAGGAAGGTCGCGGTGAAGGCCTCGGCGATCGCGAAGGCGACGGCGAGAACGATCCAGAGGACAGCTTCCATACCCCGATCGTGACACGTCTGCGCACGTATAGCGACGGCCAGTCACGGCGTAGCCATATCGCCGCGCGCCAGTTGTATACCCCAGTTGCTCCACCGAGAGAGGCCCACCGTGTCCCTGTTGCCGGAAACCGGCCGACGTGTCGACGAGATCGCCGCCCGCGCGCAGAGTGCGGGGCGTGCGCCGTCCCTGGCGCTGGCCGTGGTCCGCGACCGGGCCGTGCTGCACTTCGCCGGCGTCGGCGAGCAGCCCCGCCCCGATCCCGAGACGCAGTACCGGCTCGGTTCGATCACCAAGATGCTGACCGCCACCATGGTGCTGCAGCTCCGCGACGAGGGCGCCTTCGCCCTCGACGACCTGCTGTACCGGCACCTGCCCGGCACCTCGGTCGGCAGCATCACGCTGCGGCAGCTGCTCGGGCACGTGTCCGGGCTGCAGCGCGAGCCGGACGGCCCGTGGTGGCAGCGCACCGACGGCGGCGACGTCGACACGTTCCTCGCCGAGCTGGCGTTCGACAAGGTCGCCGGGCCGCCGTTCCGCCGGTTCCACTACTCGCACCTCGCGTACGGCCTGCTCGGCGCGATGCTGGAACGGGTCACCGGGGAGAGCTGGGCGGCGCTGGCCGGCAAGCGGGTGCTGGAGCCGCTGGGCATGACGCGGACCACGTACGCGCCGGTCGAGCCGTTCGCCCGCGGGTACGTGGTGCACGCGCTGGACGGCAGCCTGCACGAGGAGCCGCGCCGGGACGCGGGCGCGATGGCGCCGGCCGGGCAGCTCTGGTCCACCGTGACCGACATGGCGACCTGGGCGGCGTTCCTGGCCGATCCGGCGCCCGCGGTGCTCGGCCGGGAGACGCTGGACGAGATGTGCGCACCGGTGGCGCTCACCGACCTGGAGTCGTGGACCGGCGGGCACGGGCTCGGACCCCAGCTCTTCCGGGTCGGCGAACGGGTGTTCGTGGGGCACGGCGGATCCATGCCGGGATACGCCGCCCATCTCGCGGTGCACCGGCGCAGCCGCACCGGCGTGATCGCGTTCGCCAACGCGCACCGCCTGACCGGCACGTCGATCCGGGACGTCTGCCTGGACGCGCTGACCACCGTGCTGGACGCCGAACCGGCGACGCCGGAGCCGTGGCGGCCGCCGCCGGCACCGGGCGACGGGACGGCCGAGCTGTGCGGCCGCTGGTGGTGGATGGGCCAGGAGTACCAGCTGGACGCGGACGGCGACCGGGTGGTGATGGGCAAGGTGACCCCGCCGGCGGTCGAGCCGTGGTCCTTCGCCCCCGAGGGACCGGACCGGTGGCGCGGGCTGACCGGGGAGAACGCGGGCGAGGTGCTGCAGGTGCGGCGTACCCCGGAGGGAGCGGTGGACGGCCTGGACATCGCCACGCTGCGCTTCCGCCGGGACCCGGCGCACCTGGCCTAGAAGCCGGCCGCGACCGAGGCGAAGTAGCGGTCGGCCACCCGGGTGTGCAGGTCGAAGCCGAGCGGCGTGGGCTGCTCGATCACCTCGACGCCGAGCGTCTCCTCGTTCGGCAGCGGCGGCGGGAGCGTGGTCACGGCCGGCAGCAGGCCGAACACCAGCAGGGTGCCGTCCGGGGCGCTGAGCGTGTCGAACAGGCGTACCGCCGCCGGGTCCGCGGTGAGGCCGGTCTCCTCGGCGAGTTCGCGTACCACGGCCTGCTGCCAGGTCTCCCCCATGTCGATGTAGCCGCCCGGCAGCGCCAGCCGGTCCCGGGCCGGCGGAATGCCGCGCCGCACCACCAGCAGCGCCAGCCCCACCGGCTGGACCGCGACGGCGACCGGCTTGGGATTGAGGTAGCTGGTCTCGCCGCAGGCGGCGCAGTGCCGCGGCCACGGCCGCCCGGCGGCGAACCGGGCGCCGCAGAACGTGCAGTGCGCGTACCGGTCAGGCATGCAACGGCGAATTGCAGGCGGCCACCAGGGCCTGCCGGCACGCGGCGGTGAGCGGCCGCAGCGCCGCGTCGCGTTGCTGGGCCTCGTAGGTGTTGACCGCCCCGCCGGGCGCGTTGTGCTCGGCCAGCGTCAGCACCTGGTCCAGGATGCTGGCCCGGGCGAACAGCCGGCGGGCCCGCGGGTCGAAACCCGGCGGGAGCGTGGCGGTGCTGTCCGGCCGGCGCAACGCCTGCAGCGCGCCGGCCAATTCGGGACGCCACTGCGCCACGTCCAGCCGGGTCAGCTGGGTGGTCGCCTCGGCCAGCGCGGCGGTCAGCTCGGACTCCGCCTCGGCCGCGCCCATCTGGAACCCCGGCCGGTGCCCGGACACCGGGTGCACGCGCCAGAGCACGGTCTCGAACTCCATGCCGGAACCGGACGTGTGCCGGCGTACCTCCGGCACGATCCCGAAGTGCGGTGTCATCACCGCCTCGCCGGCCAGCATGGCGGCGCCGGTCAGCGGGCCCGGGCCGGGCAGGCCACGCGGGTCGCCGGGTGCCGGCAGCACCAGGCGGACGTCGTCCGGCTGCAGCTTCGCGAACACCGGCAGCCCGGAACCGAGCGGCACGTCGGTCCAGGTGCCGGGTACATCGGCGACGAGGTGCTCCTCGTCGCCGGCGATCTCGTCGGCCAGCTCGTCGAACGGGACGAGACCGGCGCGCCAGGCGCGCACCCACGCCACGAACCGGGTGGACCGGCGCGCCGTGAGAGTCGCCGCATTCGCTGCGGGTGACATGCGAGCAAGGGTACGTGCCGCACGACAGCGTTGTCTCCGTCGGAGCGTCGGAAACGGCGTGTCACTGCCCAGGGGTTACCGTGCGGGCATGTATGGGGAGGACGTACTCGCCGGCAACTGGCGCCGGCGCAAGGTGGTGCCCGAGGTGGACGCGGAGCGGGACCTGGTGGTCGAGGACGTGGACTCCGGATTCTGCGGCGCGGTGGTCGGGTTCGAACTCGGCGCGGTGGTGCTGGAGGACCGGCACGGCCGCCGCCGCAACTTCCCGCTCGAACCCGCAGCGTTCCTGCTCGAGGGGGCGGTGGTGACGCTGCGCAAGCCGGCGGCGCCGGACCGCCCGGCCGCCCGGCAGCGCACCGCCTCCGGTTCGGTGGCGGTCGCCGGGCAGCGGGCCCAGGTGGCCAAGGCCAGCCGGATCTGGGTGGAGGGCATCCACGACGCCGCGCTGGTGGAACGGATCTGGGGTGACGACCTCCGGGTCGAGGGCGTGGTGGTGGAGCCGCTGGACGGCATCGACGAGCTGGCCGCCGAGGTGCGGTCGTTCCGGCCGGGACCGCACCGCCGCCTCGGCGTGCTCGTCGACCACCTGGTGCCGGGCAGCAAGGAGAGCCGCATCGTGGCCGCCGTGCAGCACCCGGACGTGCTGGTCACCGGGCACCCGTACATCGACGTCTGGCAGGCGGTGAAACCGGACCGGGTGGGCCTGCGGGCGTGGCCGGTGATCCCGCCCGGCCGGCCCTGGAAGGAAGGCGTGTGCGCCGCCGCCGGCGTCGCCGAACCGGCCGACATGTGGCGGCGCATCCTGGCGAGCGTGCACAGCTACAAGGACGTCGAGACGCCGCTGATCAACTCGATGGAACGCCTGATCGACTTCGTGACCGAACCGGGCGCACCGGGCTGACCGGCGGTGCGGTTCAGTCCGTCGGCGGGGTGGGGAGGTGCTGTTCGGTCAGCAGCAGCTGGTGCAGTTCGGCCGAGGCCACCGCGACCTGGTCGAGGTGGGCGTTGAGGCCGAACGAACGCGGGCGCGGGATGTCCACGTCGACGATCTTGTTGATCCGCCCGGGCCGGGCGCTGAGCACGGTCACCCGGTCCGCCAGCAGGACGGCCTCCTGGATCGAGTGGGTGACGAAGACGATGGTGGTGCCGAGCTCGGAGTGAATGCGCTGCAGCTCGACGGCGAGTTCCTCGCGGGTCAGGGCGTCCAGCGCGGAGAACGGCTCGTCCATCAGCATCACCTTCGGGTTCTGGATCAGCGCCCGGCACAGCGACACCCGCTGCTGCATGCCGCCGGACAACTCATGCGGAAGCCGCTTGGCGAAGGTGCCGAGGCCGGTCATCTCGAGGAGTTGCCAGGCCCGTTCCCGGTGCTGCGGACGGCGCCACTTGAAGATCTCCACCGGCAGCAGGACGTTGTCCTCGACCGTGCGCCACGGCAACAGGGCCGGCCGCTGGAAGACGAACGCGACGTCCCGGCGCGGCGTCACCACGCGGTCGCCGGCGATGGCGATCCGGCCGCCGGTGGGTTTGAGCAGGCCGCCGATCAGCCGCAGCAGGGTCGACTTGCCGCAGCCGGAACGGCCGATGACGGCCATGAACTCGCCCGCCCCGACGGTGAGGCTGATGTCCTTGAGCGCCTCGACCGGACCGGACCTGCCGCGGAACGTCTGCGACGCCCCGTCGATGGTGATCATCGGACTTCCCTGGGTGCTAGCGGCCGGTGGGCCTAGGACGAGATCGCGCGGGCCCATGGCACCAGCAGGCGCTCGATGCCGGCCATCACGTAGAAGAACAGCACGCCGATGGCCGCGAGCAGGGCCAGGGCCGCGAACGCGAGCGGGGTGTCGTTGGAGGCACCGGAACCCGCGATGACCGAACCGAGGCCGTGGTCCGGGTTGACCACCTCACCGATGACGGCGCCGATGATGGCCAGCGGGGTGGCGACCTTCAGACCGACGAACACCTGGGGCAGCGCCCAGGTCAGTCGTACCTTGACGAAGGTCTGCCACCAGGACGCGGAGAGTGAACGGGCCAGTTCGTGCAGATCGGCCGGCGTCGAGGAGAGACCGGCCATGGTCGACACCACCACCGGGAAGAAGCTGACCAGGACGACCATGACGATCTTCGGCGGATCACCGAAGCCCATCCACACCAGCAGCAGCGGGGCGAGCGCGACCTTGGGGATCGCGTTGACCGCCGCGAGGATCGGCATCGCCATCCGCTCCACGGTACGGGACGCGGCCAGCACCACGGCGATGGTCAGCCCGCCCGCCACCGCGATGCAGAAACCGACGAGTACCCGCTGCGAGGTGATCCAGGTCTCCTGCAGGAGGAACCGCGGCGTCCGCAGGAAGGACTCCACCACGTCCGCCGGTGACGGTACGTAGAACGGGTCGATCCGCAGGAAGACGGTGAGCGACCACCAGAGAGTCACGGCGATCACCACCCCGAGAACGGGCAGCCCCGCGTTGGTCCACACCCGGGCGAGCCGGGTGCCGCTTGAGAAGTCCGTCATGGTGGAACTCCGTGGGTGGTCTCGGACGATGGATGGGGCGGGGCGAACCCCGCCCCCTGCGACATCAGCCGGCCGGGACGAACCCGAAGTCGACGACCTTGTCCGGGCTCATGCCGGGCGGCATCAGCCCGGCGCTCTGCAGAACGGCGATGCCGCGGGCGACCCGCTGCTCGTCGATGTGCCCCAGCGGCGCGCCACCGGGCGGTGCCACGTACGGCTTCATCGCCTTGAGCTCGCCCACCGCGGCGGGGACGGCGGCCGTGGGCTCGGCCCGGTTGAGGATGGTGGCGGCCTCCTCGGGATTGTCCACCGCGTCCTGCAGGCCCTTCAGCGCCGCACTCGTGAACCGCTTGACCAGATCGCGGTTGCTGGCGATCAGGGCCGGCTTGGCGATGATGGCGTTGCCGAAGAGATCACTGAGGTACGTGCTGTACGGCATGACCACCACCTCCTTTTTGGAGACGTTCTCCAGCGCCTTCTGGCTGAGGAGGAAGGTGCTCAGCGCATCGACCTTCCGCTTGGCCATCAGCCCGTTGAGCGCGGTGGGCTGGGCGCCCTGCAGCTTGACCGTCTTGGCGTCGATCTTGGCAAGCTTCGCGTACGCCGGGAACAGCAGCTCACTGACCGAGCCGCTGCCGGTGGCGACGGTCTTGCCGGCGAGGTCGGCCGGCGCGGTGATCCCGGTGTCCTTCGTGGTCATGATGGACACCAGGGTCTGCTGGTGGATCGCCGCGACCGCGCGCCAGTCGGTGAACTTGCCGGTGCCGGACTGGATGACCGCGCCGGTGAAGTCGAGGGCCGCGAACTGCGCCTGGTCCGACTTGAGCAGCGTCAGGTTCTGGACGTTACCGGCGCCCTTCTGGATCTCGACATCGATGCCGACGTCCCGGAAGTAGCCCTTCTCCTTAGCCAGCCAGATGAACGAGTCACGGCCGACAGCGCCGAAGGCCGTCACATAGGTCACCTTGTCGACCTTGCCGGAACTCGCGCCGCTGTCGCCGTCGCTGTCGCCGGTACACGCGCTCAACCCGACCGCCGCGACGAGCAGGGCGGCAACCAGCGCAGGTGAACGTCTGATCATGCATTCCTCCTGGATTTCCCGCCGATCGCGGGTGAAAGTTCGGCTGTTCGTGGGAACCGGGGAACGCCTGTGCCATCGACATTCGTGCCCGCCAGCCCCGGGTCCGGACGAGATGCTAGAGCAGTGTCAATCACCTGTCACGGGGACATTCGTCTCCTTCGGACAGCGGAAATCCCGCGTGCGGGACGTCCTGTTAGGACGTTTTCGCAGTTCGTGCATGCGACGAGAGGCTCCCGGCGGTTGCCCGTGGTGTAGACAAGATTGTTGACAATCTCGCGCGGTCGGGCAGGGCCCGATAGTCTCCGGTGTCCCATCCACAATGACTCTTTCCGGGGAGGTGGAGCGCGAGATGACAGTGCCGGACGGCGCGTACGAGACGTTGCGCGCGCTGATCTCGAGCGGCGAGCTGATGCCCAACGAGCGGTTGGTCGAGGCCGACCTCGCCGCCCGGCTGGAGGTCAGCCGCGCCGTCGTGCGCCAGGCACTGGTCCGCCTCGGACAGGACCGGATGGTGGTGCTCACCCCGCACCGGGGCGCCCGGGTCCGGATGGTCACCGAGGCGGAGGCGGTCGAGATCCTGCAGGCGCGGGCCGTGCTGGAGGGCCTCACCGCGGGCGCGGCCGCCCGGCGCGCGACCGGCCGGGAACTCGCCTCGATCCGCCGGATCCTCGCCGACATGGACCGCAAGTTGGCCCAGGACGATCTGCTCGGCTATTCGGAGAGCAACGCGGCTCTGCACGCCGCGATCATCGCCGCCTCCCGGCACGAGACCGCCGCGCGTCTGATCCGAGGGTTGCGCGCACAGATGGTCCGGTTCCAGTTCCGCACCATCCTGGTGCCCGGTCGGCCCGCACAGTCCTTTGCGGAGCACCTCGCGATCGTCGACGCCATCGCGGCCCGCGACCCGGAGACGGCCGAGGACATGATGCGCCGTCACCTCTCCCACGTCGAGGGCACGCTCTCGCACACCACCGCGGCGAAGCAGCGGCGCGCCGCCACCCCGCCGGGGAAACCCACCCACAAGGAGAGCCATGTCTGACCACCCCGTCCCGTCGGCGGCCGCGCGGGCGCTGGTGTCCGGCGCGTACGACACCCATGTGCACGTCGCACCCGACGTGATGGAACGCCGCATCAACGACGTCGACCTGGCGCGGCGCTTCGCCGACGTGGGCCTCGCCGGCTTCGTCCTCAAGTCGCACTACGTCACGACCGCCGAACGGGCCACCGTGGTCCGTACCGCCGTGCCCGGCGTGGACGTGCTCGGCGCGATCACCCTCAACGGATCCATGGGCGGCATGAACCCGGCCGCGGTGGAGATCGCCGGCCGGCTCGGCGCCCGGATCGCCTGGATGCCCACCGTTGATTCCCGCAACCAGCGCACCAGCACGGCCGGTGACCTGCCGGGCGCCAAACCGGCGATGTGGGGCGCCCTGCAACGCGACCTGCAGGCCCAGGGCATCGTCCCGGACGTGGTCGAGGTACTCGACTCCGACCACACGGTGCTGGCACCGGTACGGCAGGTGCTGCGGGTGCTGGCCCGGCACGACATGGTGCTGGCCACCGGGCACCTGTCCGGGCCGGAGATTCTGGCCGTGGTCCGGGCCGCGCGGGAGGAGGGCGTACGCCGCGTCGTCGTCACCCACCCCGAGTTCACCTCGCAACGGCTGTCCGTGCCCGTGCAGCGCGAGCTGGCCGCACAGGGAGCCCTGCTCGAACGGTGCTTCACCACCCCGCACACCGGCAAGGTGTCGTGGCCGGACCTGTTCGACAACATCCGTCAGGTCGGACCCGAGCACTCGGTGCTCTCCAGCGACCTCGGTCAGCCGTTCAACCCCCCGGTGGAGGACGGTCTCGCGCTGTTCGCCGACCGTCTTCTGGAGGCCGGTTTCACCGAGGCGGAGGTGCGCACCATGGCGGTGACGAACTCCCGCGCCCTGGCGGCGGCCCCGTCCCCGGTCGAGGTGTCCGCATGAGCGGGAGCGGTGAGGCTACGACCGGGACCACGACGGCGGACGATCGCCGATCCGCGGAGCGACAGTTGGCACCGAGCGGGAGCGGTGAGGCTACGACCCGGACCACGACGGCGGACGATCGCCGATCCGCGGAGCGACAGTTGGCACCGAGCGCCCGCCGGATGCTCGTCGTGGGTGCGCACAGCGCCGACTTCGTCTGGCGTGCCGCCGGCGCGGTCGCCAAGCACACCAGCCGCGGCGGAGAGGCCCTGGTGGTGGCGCTCTCCTACGGCGAACGCGGCGAGTCCGGCGAACTCTGGAAGGACCCCGACCAGACCGTCGAGAACGTCAAACGGATCCGCCATGCGGAGGCCGCCACGGCCGCGGCGGCGGTCGGCGCCCGGTTCGAGCCGTTCGATCTCGGCGACTACCCGCTGCGGGTGGGCGACGAGCACATCGACCGGCTGGCCGCGCTCATCCGTGACTTCGCGCCGCACACGGTGCTCACCCACCCGGACACCGACCCGTTCAACCCCGACCACCCCGCGGCGCACGCCGCCGTCGCCCTGTCCCGCCAGCTCACCGCGGGAGCCGGGGTGGCCAGCGGCTTCCACACCGTGGCGCCGAGCGAGTTCCTGGCCTTCGAGCCGCACCAGCCGGAACTGTGCGGCTTCGTGCCCACCGTGTTCGTGGACATCACCGACGTGATGCCGGCCAAGCGCGAAGCGATGGCGGCCATGGGCGCACAGAGTTACCTGCGCGAGTACTACACCCAGCGGGCCGAGCACCGCGCCAACCACGCCCGCAAGGTCACCGGCAACAAGGCGATCCAGTACGCCGAGGCGTTCCAGCGGCTCATCCCGAACGTGGTGGACGCGCTGTGACCGCCGGACACCAGGACCTCGCCGCCGCCGGTGTCGCGACCGTCTACGAGGCGGCCGGACGGCGCGGTCTTCTCGACACCGACCTCGAACAGCTCGTTCCGGGCAGCCGGGTGGCCGGTCCGGCCCGTACCGTCCGGTGCGGGCAGGACGACAACCGCGCCGTGCACGAGGCCATGACCCGGCTGCGCCCCGGCGAGATCCTGGTGCTCACCATGCCGCGTCCCGCACCGGTCGCGCTGATCGGTGAGCTGCTCGCCACCCAGGCCCAGGTCCGCGGCGCGGCCGGCATTCTGGTCGACGCCGCCGTACGGGACGTGGACGACCTGCGCCGGCTGGGCCTGCCGGTCTGGGCACGATGGCGCCGTGTGCGGGGTGCCGCCAAGGACGTCCGCGGTGAGCTCGACGTACCGGTCCGGGTGGGCGGCGCGACCATCGCCCCCGGCGACATCGTGATCCTGGACGCCGACGGCGGCGTGGTCGTGCCGCCGGAGACCGTGGACCAGGTCGCCGTGGCGGTCGCCGCGCGGCTCGACCGGGAGGCCACCATGCGGGCCCGGCTGGCGGCCGGCGAACTGTCCTACGACATCCACGGCCTGCGGACGGCCGACGAGGTCGGCTCCTGACCTCAGATCTCGTCGATCAGGTCGGCCACCGAGTTGACGACCCGGGACGGCCGGTACGGGTACCGCTCGCTCTCCTCCCGGGTGCTGATCCCGGTCAGCACCAGGATGGTCTCCAGCCCCGCCTCCAGCCCGCACAGCACGTCGGTGTCCATCCGGTCGCCGATCATCGCGGTGCTCTCGGAGTGCCCGTCGATGGTGTTCAGCGCGGACCGCATCATCATCGGGTTCGGCTTGCCGACGAAGTACGGCTCCACCCCGGTCGCCTTGGAGATCATCGCGGCGACCGAGCCGGCGGCCGGCAGCGCGCCCTCGTTGGACGGGCCGGTGGCGTCCGGGTTGGTGCAGATGAACCGGGCCCCGTCGTTGATCAGCCGGACCGCCTTGGTGATCGACTCGAAGCTGTAGGTGCGGGTCTCCCCCAGCACCACGTAATCCGGTGCGAACTCGGTGAGCACGTAGCCGGCCGCGTGCATCGCCGTGGTGAGGCCGGCCTCACCGATCACGTACGCGGTGCCGCCGGGCCGCTGGTCGGCCAGGAACTGCGCGGTGGCCAGCGCCGCGGTCCAGATCGACTGCTCCGGTACGACGATGCCGATCCGGCTCAGCCGGGCCTGCAGGTCGCGCGGCGTGTAGATCGAGTTGTTCGTCAGGATCAGAAACGGCTTCCCGGACGTCTTCATCCGGTGGACGAACTCGGGCGCGCCGGGAACCGGCACACCCTCGTGGACGAGTACCCCGTCCATGTCGGTGAGCCAGCTCTCGATGGCCTTGCGTTCCATCACGTCGCTCCCTGTGCCGCACCCGGCTGCGCCGGTCCGCCCCGGCCGGCACCCGGCCGCTTCGGCGGAGGGCAACAGATGGCCGGGCACGTGTCCCAGACCGGGAGCGTACCGAGCCGCTCGCGACCGGCACCGTCGGTGCGCTCCTGCACCAGTTCCCGGATCATCGCCACGAAGCGCGGATCGGTGCCGGGCGTCGCCGCACGGGCGTACCCCAGACTCAGATCCCGGGCCGTGTCGGCGGCCTCGTTGTCGAGGTCCCACAGCACCTCGAGATGGTCGGAGACGAACCCGATCGGGCTCACCACCACGTCCGTGACGCCCTTGGCGGCCAGGTCGGCGAGGTGGTCGTTGATGTCCGGATCGAGCCACGGCACCTGCGGCGGGCCGGAGCGGCTCTGCCAGACCAGGTCCCACGGCAGGTCCGGGGCGGACCCGGCGTGCACCAGGGCGGCGGTCTCGTGCAGCTGCGCGGTGTACCGGCCGCCCTCCGGCCCGGCCGTCTCGGCCATGGTGACCGGGATCGAGTGGGCGGTGAAGACCAGCCGGGTGGTCGCCCGCCGGGCCGGGTCCAGCTCGGCGAGCGCGGTGCGCACCGCGTCGGTGTGCGGGCCGACGAAGCCGGGATGATCGTGGAACTGCCGCAGCTTCGCGATCCGCGGCGCCCGCGGGCCGACGTGCGCCCGGGCCGCGGCGATGTCCTCCCAGTACTGCTTGCAGGACGAATAGCCACCGTACGCGCTGGTCGCGAACCCGAGCGCGGACTCGATCCCGTCGTCCCGCATCCGCGCCACGGTGTCGGCCAGCATCGGCGCCCAGTTCCGGTTGCCCCAGTAGGTGGGCAGCGTCACGCCGTGCGCGGCGAACTCCGCGTCCACCGCGGCGAGCAGGTCCCGGCACTGCTGGTTGATCGGCGACACCCCGCCGAAGTGGTAGTAGTGCTCGGCCACCTCGGCCAGACGTTCATCGGGTACGCCGCGCCCGCGCGTCACGTTGCGCAGGAACGGCATCACATCGTCGGGGTGCTCGGGGCCACCGAAGGACAGCAGGAGGAACGCGTCGTACGCCACCCCGCCATCCTCCCTCGCCGCCCGGCCGGCGGCGAGGTCACCCCACGGGGTGGTGAGAACCACCGCTCCGCGGCGTCAGGATCACCGTGGACCTGGTCGCGCGCTCACCAGATCCACGGATCAGAACCTAGGCGTCCTGACCGCGGGGACGGGCCGCGACCCGCAGCGCCGCCCCGCCGACCATCAGGATCTGCGACATGGCGATCATGGCGAGCACCTCCGGGCCGGTGGTGGGCAAGGTGTCGTCGTCGTCCGCCGTCTGCGCCCGCGGGTACGCCTCGGCCTGCGCGCCGCCCGCCCCGGCCTGCGGCAGGTTGTCGGCACTGGTGCCGCCCGTGTCCGAGCTGTCGTCCGGCGGATCGGCGGTGTCCGACGGCGTCCGCGCCGCGGCACGCTCCAGGGTCCGGGCCTGGCCGGCGGCCGCCGCCACGGGCGCCTGCGGGGTGGGCTCCGGCACTGCGGACAGATCGGCACCCTGCCAGGCGATCGAACGGGGAGCCCCGGTGGGCGCGCAGCCCAGATCCGGGCAGCCGAGTTCGGTGGCCAGCCGGTGGAAGATCGGGGCGGCCTGGGCGTCGAGTTCCGGCGGGTCGGCCGGCAGCGCCTCGGTCAGGGGGGATGCGCCGGTGGGCTCGGCCCCGGTGAGCGGCGCGGCCCCGCCGGCGGGCCGGGCGTCCGGTTCGGCCGCCTGGTCAGCAGGCCGGGCGGCCGGGGCCGGGGCGGCCGGGGCGGCCGGCGCAGCAGGCCGAGCGGCCGGAGCAGCGGGCCGAGCGGCCGGAGCAGCGGGCCGAGCTGCCGGAGCGGCCGGCCGGGCCACGGGTGGAGCGGCGGCCGGTTCGATCGAGCCGGTCGTCGACGGCTCGGCGGTGTCGGCCGAGGGCTTGGGGTCGTCCACGGGAGCATCGGTCTGCGCGCCCGGCTCGTCCCGATTGTCCGCGGGCGGCTCGTCCTCCGGATCGTCCCGCACGTCCGCCGGCCGCTCACCCCCGCCGTCCGGCTCAGCCTCAGCGCCCGGCTCAACCTCAGCGCCCGGCTCAACCTCAGCGCCCGGCTCAACCTCAGCGCCCGGCTCAACCTCAGCGCCCGGCTTAACCTCAGCGCCCGACTGGTCCGAAGAACCGGGCTGATCCGAAGAACCGGACTGATCCGACGAGCCCGATTTATCCGAGGAGCTCGACTTATCCGAGGAGCCCGAAGGACCCGACGAGTCCGACTGATCTGACGAGTCCGACTGATCCGAAGCGTCCGACTGATCTGAAGCGTCCGACTGATCCGAAGCGTCTGACGAACCCGACGAGCCCGACTGCGCCGAAGAACTCGACTGGGCCGGCGGGTCGGGTTCGGCCGATGCGTCCGGGTCGGGTTCGGCCGATCCCTCGGCGTCGCCGGTACCGCCCCAACGGTCGGTCGCCGTGTCCCCCGGATCCACCGGGGCGGACACGTCGGCCCCCGGCCCGAAGTCGGACGCCTCGGTGATCGTCGGGAGACCGGTCAACGCGGCCGTTGCCGCGATGCCGGCCAGCACGGTCAGTCGCCGGACGCCCCGGCGGGATCCGGATCGTACGCGCCTCTTCGCCACGAACCGAACGTTAGGCCCGCCGGAGCGGCCGGGTGACGCTTTTCCGAAGAATCCTCACGGACGGTCAGGCGCCCAGCGCGTGATACCCGCCGTCCACGTGCACGATCTCGCCGGTCGTCGCCGGGAACCAGTCGGACAGCAGCGCGCACACCGCCTTGGCGGCCGGCTCCTTGTCGTCCAGGTCCCAGCCGAGCGGCGCCCGTTCCACCCAGGCGTCCTCGAACTGCTCGAAGCCGGGGATCGACTTGGCCGCCATGGTGCGCAGCGGCCCGGCCGACACCAGGTTGCTGCGGATGCCCTGCTTGCCCAGGTGCAGCGCAAGGTAGCGGGACGCCGACTCCAGACCGGCCTTGGCCACGCCCATCCAGTCGTAGACCGGCCACGCCTTGGTGGCGTCGAACGTCAACCCTACGATGCTGCCGCCCGGCTGCATCAGCGGCAGGCAGGCGGTCGCCAGAGACTTGTACGAGTACGTCGACACGTGCAGCGCGGTGGCCACGTCGTCCCACTGCGCGTTCAGGAACTCGCCGCCGAGCACGCTCTGCGGGGCGAACCCGATCGAGTGGACCACGCCGTCCAGGCCGTCGGTGTGCTCGCGGACCTTGTCCGGCAGGCCGGCCAGGTGGTCCGGGCTGGTCACGTCGAGTTCGATGATCGGCGCCGGCTGGGGCAGCCGCTTGGCGATCCGCTCGACCAGCGAGAGCCGGCCGTAGCCGGTGAGGATCACGGTCGCGCCGCTTTCCTGGGCCAGCTTCGCCGTCGAGAAGGCGATCGAGGCGTCGGTGATGACACCGGTGACGAGCAGCCGCTTGCCGGCCAGCAGTCCAGACACGAATTCTCCAGGATCTCGAGAGCTCAGTGGCCCATGCCCAGGCCGCCGTCGACCGGGATGACCGCGCCGGAGATGTACGCCGACGCGTCGCTCGCGAGCCAGGTCACCGCGGCGGCGACCTCGTCCGGCTGGGCCAGCCGACCGGCCGGCACCGCCTTGATGATCTCCGCCTTGCGGCTCTCCGGCAGCACGTCGGTCATCTCGGTGTCGATGAAGCCGGGCGCGACCACGTTCGCCGTGATGTTACGGCTGCCCAGCTCACGGGTGATCGAGCGGGCCATGCCGACCAGGCCGGCCTTGCTGGCGGCGTAGTTCACCTGTCCGGGTCCGCCGTACAGGCCGACCACCGAGGAGATGAAGATCATCCGGCCCCAGCGGGCGCGCAGCATCTTGGTGCTGGCCCGCTTGGCGCACCGGAACGCGCCGGAGAGGTTGGTGTCGACGACCCGCTCGAACTGCTCGTCGGTCATCCGCAGCAGCAGCGTGTCGTCGGTGATCCCGGCGTTGGCCACCAGCACCTCGACCGGGCCGAGTTCGGCCTCCACGGTGCTGAACGCGGCGTCCACCGCGGCGCTGTCGGTGATGTCACACTGCACCCCGAACAGGCCCTCCGGCGCGCCACTGCCCCGGTGGGTGATCGCCACCCGGTCGCCCTGCTTGGCGAACGCGCGGGCGATCGACAGGCCGATACCGCGATTTCCTCCGGTCACCAACACCGTGCGGGCCAACGGGACTCCTTCTCGTAATACCCGGGTAGGGGTGCCGGCTGGCACCGTAGCGGCACGACTCGGGCGGCGGCACCGCCGTAACGTGCTGGTGATGGAGACTAGCGGCCTCGGCATCGGACGCGTAGCCATGGGCCCGCTGCTGCGCGTCCTGACCGGGCCGGACGAACCCCTCCGGCTGACCCCCCGGCCGATCCTCCGGTACGCGGCCCCGCTCGGCCTGCTGGCCCTGGCCGGACTCGGCGCCATCAACGCCGCCTACCTGCAGGACGCCCGCGGCATGCACGACTTCTGGGCGCTCCTGCTGTCGGTCGGCGCGGTGCTGCCGGTGGCCCTGGCCGCCCGCCGGCCGTTGCAGGGCTGGCGGGTCGCGTTCGTGATGCTGTTCCTCGGCACCTTCGGGTCCGCGCCGAGCGAGTCGTGGCCGTGGTCACCGGTGCAGATCATCGGATACCTGGTGATCGTGCTGCTGGTGGCGCTGACCGAGGAGGCGGTCATCACGGTCTGGATCACCGCGTGCGGTGTGGTCCCGGCGTTCTTCCTCACCGACCAGGGCAACGCGTACGGGGTGGCGGTCCTGCTGATCGCCGTCGCGCTGCTCGGCGACGTGCTGGCCCGCCGGCGGCGCAACCGGCACCAGCTCGCCGAGCAGACCGAGCTGACCGAGCTGGAACGGGCCCGGCGGGCCGTGCTGGAGGAGCGGGCCCGGATCGCCCGCGAGATGCACGACGTGGTGGCGCACCACATGTCGATGATCGCGGTACGCGCGGAGACCGCGCCGTACCGGCTGAGCGATCTCGGCGAACCGGCCCGCGACGAACTGGCCACCATCGCCACCGCCGCCCGGGCCGCGCTGACCGACATGCGCCGGCTGCTCGGGGCGCTGCGCGCGGACAGCGAGGAGGCGCCCCGGGAACCGCAGCCCGGGCTGGCCGACCTGCCCGACCTGGTGGCGGCCGCGCAACGGGCCGGCGTGACGGTGACCTGGTCACCGGCCGGGAGCGGGGAGGCACCGGAACCGGTCGGGCTGGCGGCGTACCGGATCGTGCAGGAAGCCCTGGCGAACGCGGCCCGGCACGCGCCCGGCAGCAAGGTCGAGATCGCCGTGCTCGCGCTGCCGGACCGGCTGGAGATCTCCGTGCACAACAGCCCGCCGCAGAGCGATCCGAACGCTGCCGCCCCGCACCCGGACGACCCGCAGCCCGACGGACCGCACCCGGACAACCCGCAGCCCGACGGCCCGGACCCGGACAGCCCGCACCCGGACAGCCCGCAGCCGGACGGACCGACGCCGGGCGGACACGGACACGGACTCACCGGCATGCGCGAGCGCGCCGATCTGCTCGGTGGCACGCTGTCCGCGGGCCCGGACGCCCGCGGCGGGTACGTGGTGACGGCCAGCCTGCCCTACCGGGAGGACAGCGAATGATCAAGGTGTTGATCGCCGACGACCAGGCGATGGTGCGGCAGGGCTTCGGCGCGCTGCTCGCCGCCCAGCCGGACCTGCTGGTGGTCGGCGACGCCGCGGACGGCGAGGCGGCGATCACCGCGGCCCGGCGACTGGACCCGGACGTGGTGCTGATGGACGTGCGGATGCCGGTGCTGGACGGCCTGGAGGCGACCCGGCGGCTGCTGAACGGCCGGACGGACGGCCCGCGGGTGCTCATCCTCACCACGTTCGACCTCGACGACTACGTGTACGAGGCGTTGCGCGCCGGAGCCAGCGGCTTCCTGCTCAAGGACGCGCCCGCGGCCGACCTGGTGCACGCGGTACGGGTGGTGGCGTCCGGCGAGGCGCTGCTGGCGCCGTCGGTCACCCGCCGGCTGATCGCCGAGTTCGCCGCCCGCCCGCACGCCGACCGGCCCCGGCCCACCGCCCTGCAGGCACTCACCCCGCGGGAGACCGACGTGCTGCGGCTGATCGCCCGCGGCCGGTCCAATCAGGAGATCGCCGCCGACCTGGTGGTGGCCGAGCAGACCGTGAAGACCCACGTGGGGCGCATCCTGGGCAAGCTCGGCCTGCGGGACCGGGCCCAGGCCGTGGTGTTCGCGTACGAGACCGGTCTGGTCGCGGTCGGCGGGTAGCACCCGGGTACCGGGCTCCGGACCACGCCGGAGTGTGACGACCGGGCACCGGCCCGCGCCGGACGCTGCCGGGCATGCGAACAGTCCTCCTGCTCGGCGGCGCCACCCTGATGGCTTTGATGCTTCCCGGTGCGCCGGCCGCCCCCGTACCGACCCTGCCCGCCTTCGCCGACGCGTACCGGTCCGCGACCGCCGCCATGCACGCGGCCGGACCGCCGTACGCCACCTGGGCCGCCGCCGGCCGCCGGTTCCTGGCGTTCGATCCGCGCGGCGACGGCACCGCGGCCGAGGTGATCGGCGACCTGGCCACCGCCGACCGGATCGCGGTGCTGGTGCCCGGTGCGGACACCGCGCTGCCGGACTTCGACCGGGGGCTGGGCGGCGTGGCCCGGCGGGCGCCGGCGACCCAGGCCCGGGCGCTGTACCGGCAGTTGCGGGCGGCCCACCCGGATGCCCGCGTCGCGGTGGTGGCGTGGCTCGGCTACGACACCCCGGACGGCACCAGCCTGGACGTGGTGCGCGAGTCCGCGGCCCGGAACGGCGCCCGGGCGCTGACCGGGTTCGTGCGCGGCCTGGTGGCGCAGCGGCCGGGCGCCGCGGTCACGCTGGTCGGCCACAGTTACGGCGCGATCGTGGTCGGGCTGGCCGCGCCGGACCTGCCCGAGGTGGGTGACCTGGTGGCGCTGGGCGCGCCCGGGATGGGCGCCGGCCGGGCGGCCGACCTGGGCGGCGCGCGGGTGTGGGCGGCGCTGGCCCCGGCCGACTGGATCCGCCGGGTGCCCGCGGTCCGCCTGCTCGACCTGGGGCACGGCCGCCGCCCGTCCGCACCGGCGTTCGGTGCCCGGCCGCTGCCCACGGCCGGGGTGTCCGGCCACGACGGCTATCTGGTGCCCGGAAGCGCCACACTGGACGCGGTGGCCGAGGTCGTCCTGGGCCGCATGGCCGATACGGAGGCCGCCCGATGAGCGGGAGCGGTGAGGCTACGAGTCCGGACCCCGACGGCGGACGAGCGCCGAGCCGCGGAGCGACGGCCGGCCGGCACACCCGGGACACCGGCATCGACACGATCCGGGCCGTGGCGATCGCCGGCGTGGTGGGCGGGCACTGGCTGGTGACCGGCCTGGTGGTGCACGGCGACGGGGTGCTGCGGCAGGCCAGCCCGCTGGCCGCGATGCCGCAGCTGGCCCCGGTCACCTGGCTGTTGCAGACGCTCGGCCTGTTCTTCTTCGCCGGCGGGTTCGCGGCCACCCGCGCCCTGGACCGCAGGCCGGCGCCACGCACCGGCGGCGGCGCCACCGACGTGCCGGACCGCCCGCCGAGGCCGCGCACCGGGCGCGGCGGCACCACCCGGCTGGTCCGGGCGGTGCTGATGCTGATCGGCTTCTGGGCGGTCGTGCTGTGTGCCGGCGCCGCGCTCGGCACCCCGGCCGGCACGCTACGCACGGTGGCGAAGCTGGTGGTCAGCCCGCTCTGGTTCCTGCTGCCGTACCTCGCGCTGCGGGCCGTCACCCGGCCCGCGCACCGGCTGCTGGGACACGCCGGTGCGCTGATCGCCGGCGCCGTGGCGGTGGTGGCGGCGTCCGACGCGGGTCTGCTGCCGGCCCCGCTGGCGATCGCCGGCGCCTGGTCGGTGCCGTGGCTCCTGGGCATGCTGGTGGCCCGGGACCGGCTGCGGGTTCCCCCGGTGGCCCTGATCGTCGCCGGGGCGGCGGGTCTGGCGGTGCTGATCGGGGTGGCCGGATATCCGGTCAGCGCGGTGGGCGTGCCGGGCGACGGCCGGTCCAACCTGTCCCCGCCGTCGCTGGCCGCGGTCGCCCTGGCGATCGCGCAGATCGGCGTGGTGCTGCTGATCCGGGCCCGGCTGACCCGCCCGTCCCGGCCGGTGGCGCTGCTGAACCGGGCCGCGCTGCCTGTCTACCTCACCCACCAGAGCGTGCTGCTGGCCGTCACGGCCGCCGCGGCGCTGCTGCACCCCCGGATGCCGGGCCTGCTCAGCACGCCGGACGGGCCGGTCTGGGTGGTGCAGCGGATCGCCTGGCTGCCGGTCCTGGCGGCCGGCCTGCTCCTGCTCGTCGCACTCCGGAGGAGGCCGGGCGGTCCGGTCACGCCACGCCGGGCGGACCCGCCCGCATTAAGTTCTGCTTAAGGGGTACGCTCCCACACGGTTCAAATGCCCGGGACGACCGACGGAGGTGATCGCTGTGCGAGATAGCGATCCTCCCAGTCGTGGCCGGGCCGCTCGTCAGCGTGTCTGACCGCTGACGTCTCCCGCCCGTCCCCCGCCGGATCCCGCCGCACCTCGGCGGGCCGGTGCGGTCGTGTGCGCCGCGACCACGGGGATCAGGGTGCCGGCCGCGACTTCCCGGGTGCGCGTTTCCCGTCGCCGGTCACTTCCGAAGGGTTCGAACCATGGGCCGTTTCGCCGCTCCGCTCAGCTTCACCATCGCCGCCGCCTGGGTCGTCGTCCTGTTCGTGCTGGTGCACGGCGCGGCGTGAGCCGTCACGGCAGGCGCGACGTCCAGAGCAGACTCAGCGCCGCCGCGATCAGCCCGAACAGCAGGGCCACCCCGGCGTACCACTGGGTCACCTCACGGGCCTCGACCCGCCGCCCGATCGAGCTGCCCATGTCCTCGTACACCTGCTTCAGCTCGCTCACCGACGCGGCTTCGTAGAAGAAGCCCTTGGTGGTCTCCGCCATCTCCTGCAGCGCCTTCCGGTCCACCGGGACCCGCTGCAGCTGGCCGCGGATGTCCACCATGCCGTTGTCGGTGCCGAACGCGATGGTGGAGACCGGCACGTTGGCCGCGACCGCGGCGGCGGACGCGTCCTCCACGGACCGCCCGGACGTGCGGAAGCCGTCGGAGAGCAGCACGATCCGGGCCGGCGGGGCGCCGCTCGCGCCGTCCGCGGGCACGGTGCGGATCGCGTCCAGGGACGTGAACACCGCCTCGCCGGTCGCGGTCGACTCGGCCAGCGTCAGGCCGGCGATCCCGGCCAGCACCGCGGACCGGTCCTTGGTCGGCGGCACCAGCACGTTGGCCGACTTCGCGAACGACACCAGACCCAGGTTGTACGTGGGCGGCAGTTCACTGACGAACGCCTTGGCCGCCTCCTGCGCCGCCTCGATCCGGTTCGGCGCGACGTCGTCGGCCTCCATGGACAGCGATACGTCGATGGCCAGCATCACCGTGGCCCGCTCCAGCGGCTCCTCGGTGTCGACCGACGGACGGGCCATCGCCGTGCCGAGCGCCACCAGGCTGAGCAGGAAGGCCCCCGCGGCCGCGTGCCGGCGCCAGCCCAGGCCCTTCGGCGCCAGCGTGCGGAGCAGGTCGACGTTGGTGAACTTCATGGCGTACGTCCGGCGACGGAACTGGCGCCACAGGTACAGACCGGCGATCGCGATCACCGGCAGCAGCGCGAGCAGCCACACCGGCTCGAGAAAACGAATCATCGGGTGGTCCCCCGGGTGCGTGCGTGTCGTTGGGCGGCAACGAACCGGACCATGTCCAACAGCCAATCCGTATCGGTGCGTAACCGCAAGTGTGCGGCGCCGGCCGCGCGCAGGGCCCGGGCGATGGCGCCGCGCTGTTCCCCGGCGGCCTCGGCGTAGCGGCGGCGCAACGCCGGGTCGGCGGTCTGCACCTCGTGCAGCGCGCCGGTCTCCGGGTCGGCGAGGGTGAGCACCCCGACGTCCGGCAGCTCCAGCTCGCGCGGGTCGACGACCTCGATGGCCAGCACGTCGTGCCGGACGCCCAGCTTGCGGACCGGGCGGGCCCACTCGTCCACCGGGGCGAGGAAGTCGGAGATCACCACGGCCACCCCGCGGCGCCGCGGCGGCCGGTTCAGCTTGTCGATCAGCGCGCCCAGGTCGGCCCGTCCCGGCCGGACCTCGGTGCGGGCGATGGCGCGCAGCAGCCCCTGCGCCTCCTTGCGGCCGGGACGCGCGGGCAGCCGGAGGATCGGCGCGGGTGGCGGCGGCGCGGCGGCGGTCTCCCGGCGGCCAAGCCAGCTGCGGCGGCCACGCGCGGGGGGCGCCGGTACGCCCGCACCGGTCCCGACCACCGCGCCGATCCGGTTGCCGCCCCGGACCGTCAGGTGCGCCATCGCGGCCGCGGCCGCGATCACCAGGTCCCGTTTGAGCCAGCGGGCGGTGCCGAAGTCGACGCTCGCCGACAGGTCGACCGCCATCCAGGTCTCCAGCTCGCGGTCCGCCACGGTGCGGCGCACGTGCGGCGTGGTGGTACGGGCGGTCACCGGCCAGTCCATCCGGCGCACGTCGTCGCCGGGCCGGTACTCGCGGGACTCGCCGGCCTCGGTGCCCGGCCCGGGCAGCAGGCCGGCGTAGTCGCCCTGCAGCAGGCCGTCGAGCTTGCGGGTGACCAGCAACTGCAGGCGGGACAGGACGGCCTCGGCACGCGCGGTGCCCATCGCGTCCCCGGCGCCGGGACCGGTGGCGGCCGCCGGACTGCCTGCCTCGGTCACCACGGCACCGTCACTGCTGTCCCGGCCAGATCGAGGCCTGCGGCGGATGCGGATGCGCCGTGGCGTCGAAAGCACCGGCCGGCACGCCGCTGGTCGGTGCGGCCTGACCGTTCGGACCGGGGTGACCGGGCTGGCCGAACGCCGGGCCGGGCCCGGGCTGGCCGTTCGGCGCGGCACCCTGGCGGGACGCCACCGACGGCATCGGCACCATGGACATGATCCGGGCCACGATCTGGTCGGCCGGGATGTCGTCGGCCAGCGCGTCGTAGCTGAGCACCAGCCGGTGGCGCAGGATGTCCGGCGCGATGTCCTGCACGTCCTGCGGCAGCGCGTAGTCCCGGCCGCGCAGCAGCGCCAGCGCCCGGGTGGCCCGGACGATGCCGAGCGAGGCACGCGGGCTGGCGCCGTACTGGATCAGCTGGGCGACGTCGGGCATGCCGTGCTGGGCCGGCGCCCGGGTCGCCAGCACCAGCCGGACCGTGTAGTCGACCAGCGCGTTGTGCACGAACACCTGGTCCGCGCGGCGCTGCAGGGCGAGCAGGTCCTCCGGGGTGAAGATGGCCTTCGGCTCGGGCGCGCTGACGCCCATCCGGTACACGATCTCCCGCTCCTCGGCGTCGGTCGGGTAGCCGACCAGGATCTTCATCAGGAAGCGGTCGCGCTGTGCCTCCGGCAGCGGGTAGACGCCTTCCTGCTCGATCGGGTTCTGCGTGGCCATCACCAGGAACGGGTCGGGCACCTCGTGGGTCTGCCCGCCGATCGACACCTGGTGCTCGGCCATCACCTCGAGCAGTGCCGACTGCACCTTGGCGGGCGCCCGGTTGATCTCGTCGGCGAGCAGGAAGTTGACGAACACCGGGCCCAGCTCGACGTCGAACTTCTCGCTGGACTGCCGGTAGATCCGGGTGCCGACGATGTCGGCGGGCACCAGGTCGGGGGTGAACTGCACCCGGGAGAAGGTGCCGCCGACGACCCGGGCGAGCGTCTCGACGGCCAGCGTCTTGGCCACTCCGGGTACGCCTTCGAGCAGGCAGTGACCGCGGGCGAGCAGGGCGACGAACATGCGCTCGACCATCCGGTCCTGACCCACGATCACCCGCTTGACCTCGAACATGGCGCTCTCGAGCTGCGTCGCGTCCTGTGCGGGTGGCACCGCGGCGCTCGTCTCCGAGCTGGTGCCGGTATCGGGTGTGATCGGCTGGGCCACCGGTCCTCCACAGCGGGTATCGACTCGCGCGGGCGCGGATGCCCGACGCTCAAGACTTACACGACCACCCTGAGAGCGTCCCGGCGGAGGCCACAACACGCACGGAACCGGGTGCGCCCTTACCCCAGTACCGGCGTACGCAATGGCCCGAAGGAGTCGATCTTTCTGCGCGATACGCCGGAACGGGCACACCCGCCGGGTGGACGCGGGGACTCGACAAGCGTGTAAGATTTGAAGCGTCGCCGGGCGACTTCCCCCGTGGTCGCCCGGCGCTCTACTCCCTCCCCCGTGTCCGACGTAGTCTTGGCGGGATGGTCGAGCAATCCGCGCACCACCTGCTGGAGCCCGTTCTGGAGCCGCAGTGCTCCGCCAAGGGCTGCCGCGCGCCCGCGGCCTGGCAGCTGTTGTGGAACAACCCCAAGCTGCACACCCCCGAGTACCGCAAGACCTGGCTGGCCTGCGACGACCACCGCGTCTCGCTCGGCGATTTCCTGGGCGCCCGGCGCTTCCTGCGCGACGTGGCGCCGTTCCCGGCGGCGGCCGATGCGCCCATCTCCTAGGCTCGACACGTGACCGAGTCGTCCGTGTCTCCCCCCGATGCCCACCGGGTCGACCCGCTGGAGCCCTGGCCCGATGCGGTCGAATGGCGCCCGGTGTCACCCAAGCTGATCACTGTGGAGCTGATCAACCGCGCCATCTGGGTGGCGCTGCTCCTGGCCGGGCTGTTCGTCGGCTGGATGTACAACGACCACGAACTGTGGCTGGCCGGCATGGGCGCGGTGGTGCTGTTCGCGATCTGGCGCTCGTTCATCACGGTCCGGGCCGTCCGGGCCTGGGGGTACGCCGAACGCGACAACGACCTGCTGGTCCGCCACGGCCTGGTGATCCGCCGGCTGTCCATCGTCCCGTACGCCCGCATGCAGTACGTGGACGTCACCGCCGGCCCGCTGGAGCGCGCGTTCCAGCTGGCCACCGTGCAGCTGCACACCGCCTCCGCGGCCAGTGACGCGAAGGTGCCCGGACTGCCGCCGGAGGAGGCGTCCCGGCTCCGCGACCGCCTCACCGCCCTCGGCGAGGACCGGGCCGAGGGACTGTGACCTCCACCGACGCGCCGGCCCAGCCCGAGGAGCAGCCGGAACCGGCCGCCGAACCACCCGCCGCGCTGTCCCCCGTACCGACCGAGGAACCGCGCCGCCGGCTGCACCCGATGAGCCCGCTGCTGCACGGCGCCAAGTCGATCGCGGTCATCGTGGCCGCACTGTCCTGGCAGACGCTGTCCCAGGTCGGCGTGGGACGGTTCGCGCTGGTCGTCCTCGTGCTGGCGGTCGGCGTGGTGATCCTGTCGCTGATCAGCTGGCTGAACACCGGGTACCACATCGTCGGCCGCGAGCTGCGCATCCAGGACGGCCTGCTGTGGCGGCGCAACCGGGCCATCCCGCTGGAACGGCTGCAGTCCGTGGAACTGCGCCGCCCGCTGCTCGCCCAGCTCACCGGCCTCGCCGAACTCCGCCTCGAGGTGGTCGGCGGCGGCAAGACCGAGGCGCCGCTGGCGTACCTCACGGTCCGGGACGCCGCCGCCCTCCGCGAACGCCTGCTGGCGCTGGCCGGCCGTACCCCCGCCCAGCCCGCCCCGGCACCCGCCGACCCGGCGGCACCGGCCCCCGCCGCGCCCACCGGCGAACGCCCGATGCTCCAGGTGAACAACCAGGACGTCCTGGTCAGCCAGCTGCTCACCCCGCAGGCGTTCTTCCTCCCGATCGGCGTCGCGTTCGTGGTGGTGCAGTTCGTGCTGCAGGGATCCTGGGGCTTCGTCGGCATCGCCAGCACCGTCACCGCCATGGCCGGCGTCCTCATGCAGCCCGTCCGGCGGGTCCTGCAGGACTGGAACTTCCGGCTGGCCCGGGACACCGACGGCCGGCTGCTGGTGCGCTTCGGCCTGGTGGAGACCCGCAGCCAGGTGGTGCCGCTGCACCGGGTGCAGACCGTGACCGCGACCTGGCCGCTGCTCTGGCGCCCCAAGCAGTGGCTGCACCTGCGCCTCGACATCGCCGGCTATCCCGGCCCCCAGTCCGGCACCGACAAGGGCTCGGACCGCCTGCTTCCGGTCGGCGACTTCTGGACCGCCCGGGCGCTGGTCTGGGACGTCCTGCCCGGCGTGGACCTGATGGCGTTGCCCACCACGCCGCCGCCGGCCCGGGCACGCTGGCTGCACCCGTTCGCGCTACGCCGGATCGGGGCCGGCCTCACCGACCAGGTCTTTGTCAGCCGGTGGGGGCTGCTCACCCGGCAGCTGTCCGTGGTCCCGTACGCCCGGCTGCAGAGCGTGCGCGTCGTCCAGGGCCCGATCCAGCGGCGCCTGGGCCTGGCCACGGTCTACGCCGACACCGCGGGCGGCCGCTCCGGCACCGCACACGACCGCGACCTGGCCGAGGCCTGGGCGCTGGCCGAGCAACTGGCCACCCGGGCCCGCCGGGCGCGCGAGGAGCATTCCGGGCGGGACGTGGTGGCGGCCGCGGTCACCGACGACACGACCTGGCAGCGACCGCCCGCCCCCGCGGACCAGCCATCCGCGGACCAGCCATCCGCGGACCAGCCGCCCGCCCAGCCTTAGCGACGCCGGCTCGCGACCGGGCGCCCGGACCGCGGGCCCCTAAGCTTGGTTCATGGAGCTTCCGGAGTTCGCCCCCGGTCTCACCGCCCGGGTCGAGTTGACCGTCACCGATGCCGACACCGCCCAGTCCCTCGGTTCGGGTGACGTGCCGGTGCTGGGCACGCCGCGGGTGCTGGCCCTCGCCGAGGCCGCCACCGTGGTCGCGACCGCCCGGCAGATGCCCGGCGGAGTCACCACGGTGGGCACCCGGGCCGAGGTGGAACACCGGGCGCCGACCGCGGTCGGCCGGCACGTCACGGCGTTCGCCACCCTCGCCAAGGTGGACGGGCGGAAGCTGCTGTTCGACGTGGTGGTCCGGGACGGCGAGGACGTCGTCGCGGAGGTGCGCGTGGAGCGGGTACTCCTGGACCGGCAACGCTTCATCGCGAAGGCGCTCGGCGACTGAGCAGATCTAGACCAGAGCGCCCCAGCGGGTGGTCAGTTCCTCGGCCGTGGGCATGGCCACGGCCCCGCCGCGGCGTTCGCAGACCAGGCCGGCCACCGCGAGCGCGAACGTGACGTGCCGCTGCCATCCGGACAGGTCGGCGGGCAGCCCCTCGGCGAGCAGCCGGCGGACCAGCGCGCCCATCACCGAGTCGCCGGCGCCGGTGGCGTCCACCGCGGACACGGTCGGCGCGGGCAGCATGGCGGTGCTGCTGCCGGTGGCCACGTACGCCCCCTTGGCGCCGCAGGTCACCACGACCGCGCCGGCGCCGGTGGCCAGGATGCGGGCGGCCGCGGCGGCCGGGTCGGCGCCGCCGTACAGCACCTCGGCGTCCGCGGAACTCAGCTTGACCAGGTGCGCGGTGGCGAAGAACTCCTCGACCAGGGTGCGCAGGGCGCTCACGGCGGCGGCGTCGGGCAGCAGGGTGGGCCGGACGTTCGGGTCGAACACGCGGAGTGGGCCGGGTACCGCCCAGGCGGTCCGGGCGGCGGCCCGGAACGGCTCGCGGAGCAGGCTGATCGAGCCGGTGTAGAGCACGTCGGCGCCGGCCACCAGCGTGGTGTCGATGTCGTCCGGAGTCAGCAGTGTGTACGACGGCGGCTCGCCGTAGAACGTGAACGTGGGTTCGGCGCCCTCGAAGGTGGTCACCGCGAGCACCGTGGGCACCGGGACCCGCCGGAGTCCGGCCGTGCCGACGCCGGCGGTACGCAGGAACGTGGCGATCCGGTCCCCCAGCACGTCGTTGCCGAGGGTGCCGACGAACTGCACCTCACCGCCGAGCCGGGTGGCGCCCACCGAGACGTTGAGCGGCGCACCGCCGATCGCCTGGCGATAGATCAACTCGCCGTCGGTCTCCGTCTCCAGCAGATCGACGAGCGACTCACCCAGCACCACCGCATAGCCCATGTCGACTCCTCCAGGTAACGCCCGATCAGCATCTCCTCCGGCGGCGCAGAAAGCCAGCGGCCTCCCGCACCACGCCCCCTTTGTCCGTTTTGCGAGAATGGCCCGATGCGTTGTCTGCCGCTTCCCCTCCTCGCCGCCGCCCTCCTGCTGTCCGCCTGCGCCGATGCCACCGAACCGGAGGTGCGCCCGTCCACGGAGGCGCCGATGTCGACCGACGCGCCGGGCGAGCCGGGCACCCTCGGCGCCGACAACATCCGGGTCCCCGAGTCGCCGGACGGCGCCGTCACCGGGACGTTCCTGCCGTACACCCCGGGCGCCGCCGCCGTCACCTACGACCCGGCGGCGGTCCCGCCGGGCGCGACGGCGCAGGTCCACATCCGGCCGGCCGGGACCGGGATCACGGTACGGCTGACCGCCGCCGGCATGGTGCCGCGCCGGGCGTACGGGGCGCACCTGCACCGCCGCCCGTGCAGCGCCGCCCCGGACGCGGCCGGACCGCACTACCAGCACCGCCCGGACCCGAAGGCGGCCGCGTCGCCGCCCTCGGTGGACGCCGACTACGCGAACCCGCGCAACGAGGTGTGGCTGGACTTCACCGCGGACGCCGCCGGTGCCGCCACGGTGACCGCCGCGCACCCGGCGTTCGACCGGGCCACGGCGCCACGGTCGCTGGTGCTGCACGGCTCGCTCACCCGTACCGCCGACGGAGAGGCCGGGACGGCCGGGCCGCGGGTGGCCTGCCTCACCCTGCCCGCCTGACAGAGCGGGCCGCTTTAGCGCCGGAGGCGGTAACGTCTCCAGGAAGCCGGACGCCCGACAGGAGGAGCACCATGACCGAGCAGTCCGCCCCCAAGACCGAGTCGCACGACCCGGACTTCCCCGAGGCGTTCCTGCAGTTCATGCGCTCCGGCTGGCGGGAGGACCCGCTGCACGTCACGCCGGTGCCCGAGGCGCCCAACTACGCGAAGCGGCGCGCCGCGGTGTCCGAGGCGTTCCCCGGCGAGACGCTGATCATCCCCTCGGGTACGGAGAAGGTGCGCGCGAACGACACCGACTACCCGTTCCGGCCGGGCAGCGACTTCTTCTACCTGACCGGCGACCGCGACCCGGACAGCGTGCTGGTGCTGCGCCCGAGCGGCTCCGGCCACGACGCGGTGCTGTACACGCACGACCGCAACTCCAAGGACACCGACGGGTTCTTCCGGGACCGCAACGGCGAACTCTGGGTGGGCCGGCGGCACACGCTCGCCGAGAAGTCCACCGAGCTGGGCCTGGAGACCGCACCGTACGGCGAGCTGGGCCGGGCGCTGGCCGGTTCCGCCCCGGCCCGGACCAGGGTGCTGCGCGGCCTGGACGCCGCGGTGGACCGCACGGTGCTGGCGTACGAACCGGATCCGCAGGTCCGGCGCGACCGCGAGCTGGGCCGGGTCCTCTCCGAGCTGAAGCTGGTCAAGGACGAGTGGGAGATCGCCCAGCTGCAGGACGCCATCGACGCGACGGTGCGCGGGTTCGAGGACGTCGCCCGCGTGCTGCCGGCCGACCGGAGCGTGAAGGAACGCCTGCTGGAGGGCGTGTTCGGGCTGCGCGCGCGGCACGACGGCAACGACGTCGGGTACAGCTCCATCGTCGGCGCCGGCCCGCACGCCACGATCCTGCACTGGATCCGCAACACCGGCGTCACCCGGCCCGGCGAACTGCTGCTGATGGACATGGGCGTGGAGGGCCACAACCTCTACACCGCGGACGTGACCCGCACGCTGCCGGTGTCCGGCACGTTCACCCCGCTGCAGCGGCAGGTGTACGACATCGTGCACGCGTCGCAGCAGGCCGGGATGGACTTCATCCAGCCCGGCGTGGTGTTCCAGGACGTGCACCAGGTCTGCATGCGGGTGCTCGCCGAGGGCCTGCACGACCTGGGACTGCTCCCGGTCGGCGTGGACGAGGCGATGGAGAGCACGTCCACCGTGTACCGGCGGTGGACGCTGCACGGCTTCGGGCACATGCTCGGCATCGACGTGCACGACTGCTCGCAGGCCCGCAAGGAGGCGTACCGCAACGGCCCGCTGGGCGAGGGGTACGTGCTGACCGTGGAGCCGGGCCTGTACTTCCAGCCGGAGGACGACATGGTGCCCGACGAGCTGCGCGGCCTCGGCATCCGGATCGAGGACGACGTGCTGGTCACCGCGGACGGCTGCCGCAACCTGTCGGCCGGGCTGCCCCGCTCGGCCGATCAGGTGGAGCAGTGGCTGGCCTCGCAGCGCGCGGCCGGCCCGCGCCTGCCCGGCTGACCCTCACGTCGCCCGGGCGGCCAGCACCTCCAGGTAGTGCGGGTTGTGCATAACGCCCAGGACGTTGCCGAACGGGTCGATCACGGACGCGGTGACGAAGCCCGAGCCGTCGCCGTGCTCGGTGACCGGCTGGTACTCGGTGGCACCCTTGCCGAGCAGCCGGCCCACCGTGCCCTCGAGGTCGTCGACGTGCCAGAACAGCACCGCGCCGCCGGGCGGGTTGGCCGCACCGGGCGGGGCGTACCGGCGGTCGATGAAGCCGAGTTCGTCGCCGTCGTCGCCGACCCGGAATTCGAGGTACGCCGGCGGCGCGGGCGCCGCCGGATAGGCGTAGTACGGCGGGATGCCGAGCAGGTCGGTGTACCAGTCGCGGGCCGCGGCGAGGTCGTCGGCGTAGAAGCTGATGGTGGCGAATCCCCGGAACATCGTTCTCTCCCCTCAATCGGTCGACGAGGTCATCCTGCGCCGCTGAAGTGCTCACCTTCTGAGCACTTTTCCTGGCAGTCTCGGCACATGCGCGCGGACCGGTTGGTGGCCATCCTGTTGCTCATGCAGTCCCGGGGGCGGGTGACCGCGGCCGAGGTGGCGGCGGAGCTGGAGGTGTCGGTGGCGACCGCCCGCCGCGACCTGGAGGCGCTGTCCACCGCCGGAGTTCCGGTGTACCCGCAGGCGGGTCGCGGCGGCGGATGGTCGCTGGTGGGCGGCGCCCGCACCGACCTGACCGGCCTCACCGCCACCGAGGCGCGGGCGCTGTTCGTGCTGGCCGGCCCGGCCGCCGGCGGCACCCCGCAGGTCCGCTCCGCGCTGCGCAAACTGGTCCGCGCCCTGCCCGAGACGTTCCGCCCGGACGCCGAGGCGGCGGCCGACGCGGTGGTGGTCGATCCCACCGGGTGGGGCGCGCGGGACCGGGCCCGGCCGGTCCTGGTCGATCGGCTCGAGGACGCGGTGGTCCGGCGCCGCAGAATCACCATGGAGTACGCCGGACGCGGGCCCGGCCGCACCCGCCGCGAGGTCGACCCGTGGGGCCTCGTCGACAAGGACGGCGTCTGGTACCTGATCGCCGGCACCGACCGCGGGCAGCGCACGTTCCGGGTGGACCGGATCAGCGCGGCCGAGGTGACCGACCTCCCCGCGCACCGGCCCGCCGACTTCGACCTGTCCCGGGAATGGGACCGGGTGGTCGGCGAGATGGAACAGCGCCGCTCCCCGGTCACCGCGACGCTGCTCATCGCCGAACGCCTGCTGCCGGTGCTGCGCGACCACTTCGGCCGGCACTGCGAGACGCTGGAGACCCGGGCCGACGGGCGGGTCCGGGTGCGGGTCGCGGCCCATCTGGCCCGGTCGATCGCCGAGACGCTGGCCGGCTGGGGAGCCACGGTCGAGGTGCTGGAGCCGGACGTGGTCCGCGCCGAACTGGCCCGGCTGGGCGCGGAACTGGTCGCGCTCTACGAACCGGACCGCGGCGCGTAGCCGGTGATCAGGAAGCAGGCCTTCTCGCCGGACCGGTCGATGGTGACCGCGGTCGGGTGGCCGTCGCCCGGGTCGAACGAACTGGTCACCTCGGCGCCGTCCGCCTGCGCGGTCTCCGCCATCTCCACCAGCTCGGCGAGCGTGGGGACGCTGATCTCCTCCTCGCCGGTCGCGGTACGGCCGTCGACCCGGTCCGCGTCGGCCACCTCCCGCTCCCGGACGACCACGCGGTACCGTCCGGCCGACGGCTCCGGGTCGCACCGGCGCTCCAGCACGAAGCCGTAGTCGGACGGCTCCGACCACGGCGGCGGCGACGCCACCACACTGGCCGAGGGCGCCGGGTCGGGGTCGGCCGTCGACGTGCACCCGGCGAGCGCGGCGAGCACCGCGAGCCCGGCGCAGAACCTGCGCATCACAGCGAAACTCTAGGCCCTGACCGGTCGTGATCGACAGGACCGCCGCCGTGGTGTACCAGTGGAGCGCTCCACTGGCGTCCCGTGCCGGAGTACGGCACGGTGTCGCTGGCTCACGGCGCGGGCGCCACCGGTGCGTGTGGAGTTCGGGCGCGGTGGGTGCCACAAAACCGCACGGCCTGGAGCCACCGTCAGGACGCGTGGAGTTCAGGTGCGGTGGCTGCCGCAAATCCGCACACGTGCACGGGCGGTCGGATCACGTCGTGCAGTCGTGGGTGGCATACCGCTGTTGGCGTACCGCCCTACCTGCACATGATCGCCGGATGAACGGCCGCGACCCGGGCCGGAGTCACCACCCTGGGCGGAGCCGCCTCAGTGCACGTCGGCGACGTAGACGGCGACCGAGCGGGCCGGCACGGTGAGCGTGCCGCCGGAGGCGGTGGCGGTGCGCAGCTCCGGGTCGGCGGAACCGGTCAGCTCCGGGTGCAGCCGCAGGCCCGGCGCGGCACCCGGCACGGTCTGCGACACCGGCTCGGCGGTGGCGTTGAAGACCACCACCACCTGGCGCCACCGCGGGTCCAGCCCGGCGCCGTCCAGGCACATCACCACGACGCCCGGCGTCTCGCCCGGTCCGCCCAGCGGGAAGGTCAGGCGCCGCTGTACCTCGTCCGCGGTGGGCAGGCCGAAGACCGGGGACGAGCGGCGGATCCGGAGCAGTTCGCGGTAGCGCTCGGCGGTCATCTCCACCACGTCCGCGCCGGGCACCAGCGCCGGGTCGGCCAGCAGCGGGCGGGCCCACGGCCACTTGTCCTCGTTGTCCGCGGCCGGCGGCAGGCCCACCCCGAAACCGTTGCCCTGTGCCGGGTCCCAGCGGATCTGGTTGAACCAGTCGCCGGAGTTGTACGAGTTGCGGTCCAGCGACTTGGAGCGGAGGCGCTCGCTGCCCAGGGCCACGAAGCCGACGCCCTGGCTCAGCACCACCAGCGCCAGCGCCAGCACCTGCATGCGGGCCCGGTCCACCGGCGCGGTGCCGGCCGGCAGCTTGAACGCCATCGCGTCGTACAGGATCTCGTTGTCGTGCGCGTCGACGTAGTTGACCGTCTCCCCGGGGGCCGCGGCGTATCCGCTGGGAGAGCCGTTGTAGTCGATCTCGGCGCCGCTCGCCTCGTGGCCGTGGTGGGTGACGAACCGGTACGCCGCCAGGCCGCCGGCCAGTCCCACCTTGATCCGGTCGTGCACCGCGAGGGGCGTGTGCGATCCGAGTCCGGTGGCGAAGCCGCGCTCGGTGGGGTCGTCGCCGAACGATCCACCGCCGCGGACCGCGTCGCGCAACCGGTCGTTGAACGTGCCGATGCCGGTGCCGGCCATGTTGACCTGGGTGGCCTGGGCGAAGCGGGCATCGTACGCCACCTCGCCGAAGTTCCAGCCCTCGCCGTACAGGTAGATGTCGCGGCCCTCGACGCCGTCCGCCTCGGCGGTCAGGTGATCGAGCATCACCCGGGTCTGGAGGATGTTGCCCCGCGGGTGGTGACCCATCAGGTCGAAACGGAAGCCGTCCACCTTGTAGGCCCGGGCCCAGGTGAGGATCGAGTCGATCACCAGCTTGCCCATCATGGCGTGCTCGGGCGCGGTGTTCGGGCAACAGGTGGACTCGGCGACCGTGCCGTCGGGCAGCAGCCGGTGGTAATACCCGGGGACGATCCGGTCCAGCACGCTGAACCGGTCGAGGCCACCGCCCATGGTGTGGTTGTAGACCACGTCCATGACCACCCGCAGGCCGGCGTCGTTCAGGCCGGACACCATCCGGCGGAACTCCAGGATGCGGGCCGGGCCGGCCGGATCGACCGCGAAACTGCCCTCCGGCGCGGTGTAGTGCCAGGGGTCGTAACCCCAGTTGAAGCCGTCCGTGTCGGCGACCGCCGCGACCGCGCGCTGCGGCTCGGGCGAGTCGGGCGGGAACGCGGCCAGGTCGCAGGCGGGTACGGCCTGGTCGGCGCGGCGGTCCGGCACGGTGGCGAAGTCGAACGCCGGCAACAGGTGTACGTGGGTGAGCCCGGCGCCGGCCAGCGACCGCAGGTGCCGCATCCCGGCCGAGTCGGCGCGGGTGAAGGCGAGGTACGTGCCGCGCTCCTCGGCCGGCACCGAGGCGTCGGCGATGGAGAAGTCGCGCACCGACACCTCGGAGATCTGCATCCGGGCGGGCGCCACCGCGGCCGGCTTGACCAGCGTGTCCCAGCCGGGCGGCCGGAGTTCCGGTGCGTTCAGGTCGACCAGCAGGCTGTGCGTGGAGTCGACCGCGAGGCCCAGCGAGTACGGGTCGGTGACGCTGGTCGTGACGATCCGCTGGGCGGCCGGGTGCCACACCTCGACGCGGTACCGGTAGTAGCGCCCGAGCCACTCGGGCCGGCCGGTGACGGACCACACGCCGGTCACCGGGTCTCGGTCCATCGGCAGCAGTTCCGGCTCGTCGGCCGGCGCGGCGGACAGTTCCAGCCGCACCGACCGGGCGGTCGGCGCCCACACCGCGAGCGACGGCCGCCCTTCGTCCAGCAGCACGCCCAGCTCGACATCGGCGGCCTCGGCGTACAGGTCGTCGAGGACGCCGGGCAGCTGGACGCCGGTCACCACGGTGACCCGGCCGGCGTCGTCGCTGCCGACCACCAGCACCTGGCCGCGCAGCAGGTCGCCCAGGGCGGCGTCGCCCGACTCCCGCACGGAGAACGCCCGGTAGGCCCGCAGGTGCGGGAAGTGCCGGCTCTGTGCCTGGAACAGCCCACCGGGCCGGGCGGTCAGCGGCAGCGCGGCGTGTTCGCCGGTCAGCTCGTCGCCGTCCCGGCGCAGGTCACCGTGCGCGGACGCGACCAGCGTGAAGCCGGACGCGAGGTGGGCCAACTGCTCGGGCAGCGCGATGGTGGTGCGGTCGACGAAGACCGCGAGCGACCGGGCCGGGTCCAGTTCCGGGCCGAGCGAGCGCAGGTCCGGCAGCACCGGCGCGGACGTGCCGGCGACCAGCCACACCTCCCGGCAGGCGGTCAGGTCGAGCCGCTGGTCGTCGGGCAGGTCCTTGGTGTCGCCGCGGTAGAGCACGAATCGCAGGCCGACCGCGTCGGGACGGACCGGCACCCGGAACACCGCGCCGAACGCGTCGAAGGTGGCCGGCGCGAGCGGCGTACCCCAGCGGGGTTTCTCCGGGGTGCCCTCCCAGGCGTGCAGGCCCCACCCGGCGTAGTCGCCGTCGGCGCGCCGGTAGTGGATGACCGCCAGGTCCGGTCCGGGCGGCGGGACCGGCCCGGCGCCGCCGTCCGCGGCGGCGCGGGTGGGATAGACCCGCGGGTCGCCGGGCCGCAGCCAGATCTCGCCGGTGACCGCGGGATCGACGTGCCGGTCCTGCGCGACGTCCTTGGTGCCGGTGTGGTCGACCACCAGGAAGCCCACGTGCCGGGCGTGGTCGGCCAGCCGGACCCAGGCGAAGCGCCCGTAGTCGTCCTCGCCCGCGAACGGGTGCCCGCCCGGATAGCCGGTGGCCTGCCCGGGCGCGATGTCTCCCCAGGCGTGCACGGCCCAGTCGCCGTATCCGGCGTCGTCGCGGTGGTAGTGCACCACCAGCCACTGCGGCCGGCCGCGACGGCCGGGCGGGGTGCCGCCGGTCTGCGCGGCGTCCAGGGTGATCTCGGTCGTGGTCACCCGGCCATGATGGCACCGGGGTGCGTCAGTTTCAGTGGGTCGCGATGACCGTGGTGATCCGGGGCCCACCGGCGTCGGACCGGATCAGGTACCGGTAGGACTCCCCGGGCACCGCGTTGCCGGCGCTGTCCAGGTACTCCCACTCGACCGCGACCATGACGAGCGCGTCACTGAGCGGCTGGACGTCCTTGAGTTGCGCGTGCGCCGCTACGATCTGTTGATCCCGGTACGCCGGAGCGGCACCGAGGAAAGACAGGGCCACCGCGGCGGGCGAGGCGAAGGTGAAACTGTACGAGTCGGCGACCACCATGCCCGGCAGCGCGTAACAACCGGCGACGGCCGCCACGTCTCCCCTGGTCAGCGCTGAGCCGTACCGGTCGAAGAAGTCCGTCAGGTTGGCCAGGTCGGTGGGCGCTCTCACGGCCGCGTGATTCCCGATTCGGGTTCGTAACAAACCCCGCCCCCCACGGCTAGCGTCGAGGGTCTAGCGTGTCGGGCGTTACGCGCCGCTCACCCCCTCTGCGCCCGGAAGGTCCTGCGAACTCCCATGAAGGTGTTGTTCCTCATCAACAACGGCTTCGGCATCGGTGGCACGATCACCACCACGTTCAATCTGGCCAGCGCGCTGGCGGCACGTGGGCACGAGGTCGAGGTGTTGAGCACGTTACGGCACCGGGACATCCCGCAGTTGCCGGTCCACCCGAACGTGAAGTTGATGGCCCTGGTGGACACCCGGCCGGCGCACCCGGACTACGACGCCGAGGACCCGCTGCGCGGGCAGCCGGCCGAGTTCTATCCGAAGGCGGACTACCGCTCCGCGGACTACGACAAGATGATCGAGGACCGGTACGAGCGGTTCCTCAAGACCAGCGACGCGGACGTGGTGATCGCCACCCGGGCCGGCCTGATCGCGTACGTGGCCCGGTTCGCCCCGGACCGGATGATCCGGATCGGCCAGGAGCACCTGACCCGCCGGCAGCAGCGCAAGGCGATGCGCGAGGAACTGCCGATCCACATCAACCGGCTGGACGGGTTCGTCACGATCACCAAGCGGGACGCCAAGGACTACCGCAAGCACCTCAACCTCAAGCACACCAAGCTGCTGTTCATCCCGAACAGCGTGCCGGTGCCCACGGTGCCGCCGTCCGACGGCCGGGCCAAGATCGTGGTGGCGGCCGGCCGGCTGGTCGAAGGCAAGCGGTACGACGTGCTGATCCGCGGGTTCGCCAAGGTGGTCCCCGAGCACCCGGACTGGCAGCTGCGGATCTACGGCCTGGGCAAGCTGAACGACGAGCTGCGCCGGCTGGTGCTGGAGCTCGGGCTGCACAACCACGTGCTGATGATGGGCCCGTACACGCCGATCGAGACGGAATGGGCGAAGGGCTCGGTCGCGGCGGTGCCGTCCGACCGCGAGCCGTTCGGCATGACGCTGGTCGAGGCCATGCGCTGCGGCGTCCCCGTGGTCAGCACCAACGCACCGTACGGTCCGGCCGAGATCCTCGCCGACGACGTGGACGGCATCCTGACCCCGGTCGGCGACCCGGACGCGATGGGCGACGCGCTGCTGCGGGTGGTCTCCGACGACGAGAAGCGCCGGGCGATGGCCGAGGCCGCGCTGAAGAACTCCGAGCGGTACGACCCGGATCCGATCGCCGAGCGCTACGAGCAGCTGTTCGCCGAGCTGGCCGAGCGCAAGGCCCGCCGCCGGGCCCGCTGGTGGAGCCGGTTCCTGCCCCGCCGTACCCCCGGCCCGGTGACCCCGCCGGTGCTGCTCGGGCCGGCGCCGACGCTCACCGTACCCACCGCCACCTGCGTCGCCGCGCCCGGCGGCGAGCTCGAGGTCCGGCCCGGCCCGGCCGTGCCGGAGGGCACCGCGCTGGTCTGGCGGCGGATCGGCGGGCCGGCCGAGATCCCGGTGGGCGAGCGGGTCTCGCAGGGCATCTGGCAACTGTTCACCGCGGACGGCGTCGAGGTGCAGGCCGGTGCGCTGGACACCCGCGCGCTGATCGACCACCGTCCGGAGCCGGGGCAGGAGGTACTGGTCCGGCTGCCCTACCGGCTGCCCGACGGCGGCCTGGGCCTGCGGGTCTGGCGCCGCCCGGTGCACGCCGAGGTGGGTGACGTCCGGGTGGACGCGGACGGCGTGCACGTCGACGCGGAGGCGTTCGGGGTGTCGCTGGACGGCGCCGCGCTCAAGCTGCTCGGCCCGGAGGGCAAGGTGGTGGAACGGCCGCTGGAGCCGACCTCCGGCACCGCGTTCCGGACCACCGTGCCGGCCCTGGACCCGGGCGTGTGGGGCCTGTGGCTCCGCCCGGCGGACGGCGACCCGATCCGGTTCGGCCGGTTCCTGGACGACGTGGCCCGCAAGAACGTCGCGTACGTGCTTCCGGCCGCGACCCTGGGCGAGGTCAAGGTGCAGCCCTACTACGAGCAGAACAACGAATTCTCGGTGCGCGTCACCGCCTGACCCCCGGCTTGCGCCGCTATACAAGACGGACGTACGGTTTACTGGAGACGTGAACCGTCGGTTAGGTGTGCCTTACTGACGCGCATCCGTCACCGTTGCGAAAGACTGTTGAGGACTACTCACGGTCGCTGGGTGTGAAGGAGATGACGTGGCGAGCCTCGACACCTTCGGTGCGAAGAGCCAGCTGCGCGTCGCAGACGCGAGCTACGAGATTTTCACGATCGACAAGGTGGAGGGCCACGAACGCCTGCCCTACTCCCTGAAGATCCTGCTGGAGAACCTGCTGCGGACCGAGGACGGCGCGAACATCACCGCCGACCACATCCGCGCACTCGGCGGATGGGACCCCACCGCCGACCCGAGTGTGGAGATCCAGTTCACCCCGGCGCGCGTCCTCATGCAGGACTTCACCGGCGTGCCCTGTGTCGTCGACCTCGCCACCATGCGCGAAGCGGTGCGCGAGCTCGGCGGCGACCCCACCAAGGTCAACCCGCTGGCCCCGGCCGAGCTGGTCATCGACCACTCGGTGATCGCCGACCTGTTCGGCCGCGAGGACGCCTTCCAGCGCAACGTCGAGCTGGAGTACCAGCGCAACCGGGAGCGCTACCAGTTCCTGCGCTGGGGCCAGACCGCGTTCAACGAGTTCAAGGTGGTCCCGCCCGGCACCGGCATCGTGCACCAGGTCAACATCGAGTACCTGGCCCGCACGATCATGGAAAGAAACGGCCAGGCGTACCCGGACACCGTGGTCGGCACCGACTCGCACACCACCATGGTCAACGGCCTGGGCGTGCTGGGCTGGGGCGTCGGCGGCATCGAGGCCGAGGCCGCGATGCTCGGCCAGCCGGTCAGCATGCTCATCCCGCGGGTGGTCGGCTTCAAGCTGCACGGCGAGATGCCGGCCGGCACCACCGCCACCGACCTGGTCCTGACCATCACCGAGATGCTCCGCGAGCACGGCGTGGTCAGCAAGTTCGTCGAGTTCTACGGCCCCGGCGTGAGCGCGGTGCCGCTGGCCAACCGGGCCACCATCGGCAACATGTCGCCGGAGTACGGCTCGACCGTGGCGATCTTCCCGATCGACGGCGAGACCATCAAGTACCTCACGCTGACCGGGCGCAGCGAGCAGCAGGTGGCGCTGGTCGAGGCGTACGCCAAGCGGCAGGGCCTGTGGCACGACCCGGCCGCCGAGCCGGAGTACTCCGAGCGCCTCGAACTCGACCTGTCCACCATCGTGCCGTCGCTGGCCGGCCCGAAGCGCCCGCAGGACCGGGTGCCGCTGAACGCCGCCAAGCCGATGTTCCGCGACGCGCTGGCCAACTACGTGCAGCCGTCCGGCCGCGCGGACGAGGCCAGCGAGGAGTCGTTCCCGGCCAGCGATCCGCCGGCCGCCGGCTCCTCCACGGAATCGGACAAGCCGCACGTCTTCTCGGCCGCCACCGGTGCCGAGGGCCGGCCGTCAAACCCGGTCCGGGTGACCGGCGACGACGGCACCGAGTTCGAACTCGACCACGGTGCGGTCGTCATCGCCGCCATCACGAGCTGCACCAACACCTCGAACCCGCAGGTGATGATCGGTGCCGCGCTGCTCGCCCGGAACGCGGTCGAGCGGGGCCTGACCCGCAAGCCGTGGGTGAAGACCACGCTGGCGCCCGGCTCCAAGGTGGTCATGGACTACTACGACCGGGCCGGCCTCACGCCGTACCTGGACAAGCTCGGCTTCAACCTGGTCGGCTACGGCTGCACCACCTGCATCGGCAACTCCGGCCCGCTGCCCGAGGCCATCTCCGCCGCGGTCAACGAGGCGGACCTCACCGCCGTGTCGGTGCTCTCCGGCAACCGCAACTTCGAGGGCCGGATCAACCCGGACGTCAAGATGAACTACCTGGCGTCGCCGCCGCTGGTGGTGGCGTACGCCCTGGCCGGCACGATGGACCTGGACATCACCACGGAGCCGCTCGGCACCGGCTCGGACGGCCAGCCGGTGCACCTCGCCGACATCTGGCCCAGCGCCAAGGAGATCGACGACGTGATCGCCTCGGCGATCGGCGCGACCGGCTTCAGCGCCGCCTACTCCGACGTCTTCGCCGGCGACGAGCAGTGGCAGTCGCTGCCCACGCCGACCGGGGACACGTTCGCCTGGGCGGCCGAGTCGACGTACGTGCGCAAGCCCCCGTACTTCGAGGGCATGTCCGCCGACACCACGCCGGTGGTGGACATCTCCGGCGCCCGGGTGCTGGCGAAGCTGGGCGACTCGGTCACCACCGACCACATCTCCCCGGCCAGCTCGATCAAGCCGGACTCCCCTGCCGGGAAGTACCTCGCCGAGCACGGCGTGCCCCGGCACGAGTTCAACTCGTACGGCTCCCGCCGCGGCAACCACGAGGTGATGATCCGCGGCACGTTCGCCAACATCCGGCTGCGCAACCAGCTGGTGCCGGGCGTCGAGGGCGGCTTCACGGTCAACCACCTGACCGGCGAGCAGAGCACCATCTACGACGCCTCGGTGGCGTACCAGGAGGCCGGCGTGCCGCTGGTCATCCTGGCCGGCAAGGAGTACGGCTCCGGCTCGTCCCGCGACTGGGCGGCCAAGGGCACCATGCTGCTGGGCGTGCGGGCGGTCATTGCCGAGTCCTACGAGCGCATCCACCGCTCGAACCTGATCGGCATGGGCGTGCTGCCGTTGCAGTTCCCGCCGAAGACCAACGCCGAGTCGCTCGGCCTCACCGGCACCGAGACGTTCACCATCACCGGGGTGACCGCGCTCAACGACGGCGAGATCCCGGGCACCGTCAAGGTCCGCACCGACACCGGCGTGGAGTTCGACGCGGACGTCCGGATCGACACACCCGGCGAGGCGGACTACTACCGCCACGGCGGCATCCTGCAGTACGTGCTGCGCAAGATGCTGACCAGCTGAGCCGTCGCGCTTCCGGCGCCCCGCCGTCCGCACCGGACGGCGGGGCGCCGCGTTTTCCGGTTGTCCGCACCGGCCCCGCCGGGCACGATCGCCCCATGCTGCAGCCGGAGATCATGGCCTTCTACCAGCGCGGTGGCGAACGCGACCGGCTCGCCACCGGCCCCGGCCGCCTCGAGTTCCTGCGTACCCGGGATGTGCTCGGCCGGGTGCTGCCGGCCGCGCCGGCCACGGTGCTGGACGTCGGCGGCGCCACCGGGGCCTACGCCGAGCCGCTGGCCCGCGACGGGTACCGGGTGCACGTGGTCGACCCGGTCTCCGGCCACGTGTCCCTGGCGGCGGCCCGGCCCGGCGTGACCGCCGCCGTGGGCGACGCCCGTACCCTGCCGGCCGCGGACCGCAGTGCCGACGTGGTGCTGCTGCTCGGTCCGCTGTACCACCTGCCGGACCGCGCCGACCGGGTGACCGCCTGGCGCGAGGCGGCCCGCGTGCTGCGCCCCGGCGGGCTGGTGGTGGCGGCCACGATCAGCCGGTACGCCTCGCTGTTCGCCGGCTTCGTGACCGACGTCATCGCCGATCCCCGGTTCGAGGCGCTGGTGGACGGCGCGCTGGTCGACGGCGCGCACCGCAACGCCGACCCGGCCGGCCCGTGGCTCGTCACCGCGTACTTCCACCATCCCGACGAGATCGCCGCCGAGGCCGCCGACGCCGGTCTGGCGGTGCAGCGCCGGTTCGCGGTCGAGGGGCCGCTGTGGATGAGCGGCCCCCGCCTGGACGACATCCTGGACCGGCCGGACCGGACCGCCCAGCTGCTGGCGAAGATGCGTCTGGTCGAGGAGGACCCGACGCTGTTCGGTGCCAGCAGCCACCTGCTCAGCGTCGCCCGGGCTGGCTAGGCTCGGCGCATGGATGACAAGACTGTGCTGAGCCGGATCAACGGCCTGGTCGACGAGGAACACAAGCTGCGGGAGCAGTTGCGCCGCGGCGAGATCTCCTCGGACGAGGAACACGCCCGGCTCAACGAACTCGAGGAAGCTCTGGACCAGTGCTGGGACCTGCTCCGCCGCCGCCGCGCGGCCCGCGAGGTGGGCAACGACCCGGACGCGGAGAAGGCGCACAGCACCAGCGAGGTCGAGAACTACCTCCAGTAGGCCGGCGGACCGCAGGGGCGGCGGGGCCGCCCCTGCGGTGCGGGCCGGTCATTGCAGCCCTGACTCGTAGAGCAGCCGCTCGATCAGCCCGTCCGCGTCGAGCACGTCGGCGGGCAGGCCGCGGGCGCCGAACCACTTGGCCACGTTGCGGACGTCCCGGGCGATGAAGTCGGCGCCCTGCGGGTTGGCGATCACGTCGACGATCTGCGGCAGGTCGATGAGCACCAGCCGGCCGTCGTGCACGAGCAGGTTGTACGGCGACAGGTCGCCGTGTGCCACCTGCGCCCGGGCCAGCACGGACAGCGCGTCCACCATCTGCCGCCACAGGTCCGCCAGCCGGTCCGGGTCGGGACGGGTCTGTGCCAGCCGGGGTGCCGCCTCGCCGGTTTCCCAGTCGCCGATGAATTCCAGCATCAGCTCGGTGCCGAGCAGCTGGACCGGGTACGGCACGGAGACCGCCCCGCTCTCCTGGCCCACCTGCCACAGGTGGCTGAGGGCACCGAACTCGGCGGCGGCCCACTGGCCGGCGATGAGTTCCTTGCCGAACGAGGTGCGGCCGGTCATGGCGCGCATCTCGCGGGAGCGGCGCACCCGGCGGCCCTCCAGGTATCCGGCGTCGCGGTGGAAGAGCCGGTGGTCGCCGTCGCGGTAGCGCTTCGCGGCCAGCATGCTGACCTTGTCGGTGTCCGGGATGGCCCGGCGCACCAGGAACACGTCGGCTTCCTTGCCGGTCTTGACCATGCCCAGCTCGGTGTCGACCGCGGCGAATTCGGTGCGCACCCAGTCGGGCCGGGGTTCCGGGCCGTGCAGGGCGTCGTCCCAGGTGGACCAGCGGTCACCGGTCTCGGGCAAGTCGGGTTCGGTGCTCAGCGCCGGCTCGAGCCGACCGCGCTTCAGAAAGGTGACGTCGTCGTCGTCGAACTTGCGGCGGCCGCGGCGGGTAGTCGTCGGGCCGAAAGAATCGTGCTCGCGCACTTCGGGGTCTCCTCGGAGAGAAAGGTCATGGGAACTCGGGCACGGCACATCGCAAAGACAGCCATGGGTTCCACCCCCCTCTCTCGCGCAGGATCGTTCCTGACGGACCCACTCTGACGGGCCCGGACCGGCCCGCGCAACCGAATTACCTCAGCGGGTCGCCATCACCGCGGACAGGCCCTGGATGACGTTGCCGACGATGCGGGTCGGCGCGTACCGGTTGTCGAACCACTCCCGGCCGCGGTGCAGCCAGACGCTGGGCAGCCCCATCGCGGCGGCGCCTCCGATGTCGGCCTCGGGGCTGTCGCCCACCACCCACGCGCCGCCCAGCCGCATGCGGACGCGCTGCGCCGCCATGGCGAAGATCCGCGGGTTCGGCTTGCTGACGCCGGCCTGCTCGGAAATCACCCAGTCGGCGACATAGCGGTCCAGGCCGGTACGCCGGATGCGGGTCTCCTGCAGCTCGTGCGGACCGTTGGTGACCACCACCGGCACCCAACCGGCGTCGCCGGCGATCTGCAGTGCGCAGGCCACGAGAGGGTCCAACCGTTCGTACGCCAAGGGACCTTCGTGCATCTCCTCGAGCAGGTCGATCGAGGGGATGTGCAGCTCGTACCGGTCGCGGACGGCGTCGGCCAGGTCCCACCGGGAGGTCAGTCCGTCGGCGTCCACGGACAGTAACCAGTCCAGGTCCTCGGCCGGCGCGCCGATCTCGTCCAGGAAGCCCTTCGCCCACAGCCGGAAGGCACCGCTGCGGTCGAGCAGGGTGTCGTCCAGGGCCAGGAAGACGAGAGGCACGCGGGCACTTTACGTGAGCGGGCACGTCGGCCGACAGCCCGCATCTGTTAACAAACCATGGTCGGGATGGTCGAATTCGCATCATCCGGTCAGCCCACCTGCGGCGAATGACCCGGACGACTGGCAAGCCGTACGTACGGATTGCAAGCGCCGGAACCGGCATGACACGATCGACGCCGTGCCCAGGGTGAGCCAGGACCAGCTTGACGCCCGCCGCCACGAGATCCTCGCCGCGGCGCGGAGCTGCTTCGCGCGGTTCGGCTACGAGGGCGCCACGGTCCGCCGGCTGGAGGACGCCACCGGGCTGTCGCGGGGCGCCATTTTCCACCATTTTCGCGACAAGGACTCGCTGTTCCTGGCGGTGGCCGAGGACGACGCCGCCGCCATGGTGCAGACCGTGGCGGACAACGGCCTGGTTCAGGTGATGCGCGACCTGCTGGACCGGGCCGGCTCCGGCGACACGGCCGGGTGGCTCGGCAGCCAGCTCGAGGTGTCCCGGCGGCTGCGCACCGATCCGGCCTTCGCCGAACGCTGGGCGGCCCGCTCCGCGGCCATCGCCGAGGCCACCCGGGAGCGCCTGCAGCGCCAGCGGGAGGCCGGCGTGCTGCGCGACGACATCGCCGTCGAGGTGCTCACCCAGTTCCTCGAGCTGGCGTACGACGGCATGGTGCTGCACCTGGCCACCGGCCGCCCGCCGGGCGAGCTGAGCCGGGTCCTTGACCTGGTGGAAGAGGCGGTTCGCCGTGCGTAACCGGACGGTTGCGCGGGCCTGCACAATGAGGGCCTGACGTTCCACCTGCAGGGGAGGTACCGCTGATGGGATCCACCGCGAACAGCGACACCTGGGGCATCTCCGGCCCGGCCTTCCTCGTCCTCTACCTCGTCCTGATCGTCGCCGTGGCGGTGGCCGCGGCGGTGCACCGGCGGATCCTCTTCCGCGGCGACACCGGCGTCGACGTGGACCGGCTCGGCCCGCAGCAGATCGCCTACCTGAACGGCGGGGCCCGGCTGGCCGTCTACACCGCGCTCGGCGGGCTGCGCGCGGCCGGCGCCCTCGGCACCGGTCCCGGCCGCACGCTGGTCCAGTCCGGTCCGCTGCCGTCCGGCGTCACGCCCCTGGACACCGCGGTCCATCACGCGGCGGGCCGGCAGGTCCCGGCCCGCGAGGTCGGCAGCGACCAGTGGGTGGTCCGGGCCGTCGAGCAGTTGCGGGACGGTCTGGAGACGGCCGGCCTCGCGGTCACCCGGGGCCAGCGGCGCGCCGCCCTGATGTGGTCCGTCGCCGGCGCCGCGGTGGTGCTGCTCGGCTTCGCCCGCCTGGTCGACGGCCTCCAGAACGACCGCCCGGTCGGCTTCCTGCTCGGCCTGATCGTGCTGGCCGCTGTGGTCACGGTGTGGATGCTGGTACGCGCCAGCGCCACCCGCACCCCCGCCGCGTCCACCGGGCTGATGCGGATGCGGCACAGCAACGCCCACCTGGCGCCGGCCCAGCGGCCGTCGTACGCCACCTACGGCGCGACCGGCGCGGCGATGGGTGTCGCGCTGTACGGCGCCGGCGCCCTGTACCTGATGGACCCGGCCTTCGCGGCCGAGGCGGAGATCCGGCAGGCCGCGAACAACTCCCTCGCCTCCGGCGGTTCCGGCTGCAGCAGCGGCAGTTCGTGCAGCTCCGGCGGGGGCGGAGGCGGTGGAGGTTGCGGCGGCGGCGGAGGAGGCTGCGGCGGATGAGCACCGTGCACTACGCAAGCGCCGGGACCCACGGAGGCCGCGAGCGCTGCGAAGGCTGCGGAGGCGGCGGATGAGCACGGAGTACGGCGTCGGCATCGGCTGGCGCCCCGAGATCGCCGGGTTCGTGGCGGACCTGCCCGGCCTGCGGTTCGCCGAGGTCGTGGCGGAATCGGTGCACCCGCACGGGGATCTGCCGCCCGGCCTGGACGAGCTGACCGGCCGTGGCGTGGCGGTGGTTCCGCACGGCATCCGGTTGTCGCTGGGCGGCGCCGAGCCGGTCGAGCCGGCCCGGGTGCAACATCTCGCCGGGGTCGCCCGCCGGCTGGGCGCGCCGCTGGTCAGCGAGCACATCGCGTTCGTCCGGGCGGGCGGCGTCGAGGCCGGCCACCTGCTGCCGGTCCCGCGCAGCCGCGAGGCGGTGGACGCCGTCGTCGCGAACGTCCGGCGTACCCAGGCCGAGCTGGACGTGCCGATCGCGCTGGAGCCGATCGCCGCGGTGTTCGACTGGCCGGACGACGAGATGGACGAGGGCGCGTTCCTCACCGAGATCCTGGACCGGACCGGCGCGCTGCTCCTGCTGGACGTGGCGAACGTGTACGCCAACGCGCGCAACCGCGGCACCGCCCCGGCCGCGCTGCTCGACCGGGTGCCGCTGGAGCGGGTCGCCTACGTGCATGTGGCGGGCGGCGCCGAGCACGACGGGATCTACCACGACACGCACACCGACGCGGTGCCGGAGGCGGTGCTGGCGCTGGTCGCCGAGCTGTCGGCCCGGCACCGGCCGCCGGCGCTGATGCTGGAACGCGACGGCGACTACCCGCCGGCCGCGGCGCTGCGCGCGGAACTGGACGCGATCGCCCAGGCGTCCGGGTACCCGGCGGTCACATGAACGGCCGCGGCGCCGATGCGGGCGGCGGCCGGGCGGAGACCCTGGCCGAGCGCCAGGCCGGCCTGGTCGCGGCATTGACCGCCGGTGCGCCCGTACCCGAGGGGTTCGACGGTCGTCTGGTCGGCGTGGCCCGGGTCGCGCTGCTGCGCAAGCGGGCCGGGGACGTCGCGTGGCAGTGGCCGCTGCTGGCGGCCGGGCACGGTGCGGAATGGACCGGCACGTTCGCCCGGTGGGCGGCCCGCCGGCCGACCAACGGCTCGCTCCGCGACGGCTGGGACTTCGCCCGCGAGTTGGGTGCGGCGTTGCCCGCGCTGGCCGGCGCGGAGCTGGCGGCGCGGGAGGCGGAATGGCGGTACGACGGGACGTCCGCACCGCGACGGCGGCGCGGACCGGCGGTGCGGCGCGCGGGCGGGGTGGTCGCGGTGCAGATCGCCGGGCGGGTACGTGTGCTGCGTCGCACCCCGGCCGCCGGCAGGGCGTAGGTTCGTCTCATGTCCCTCACCTCGCGCCGCCGGAACTGAGCCGTGGAACTGCTGGGTACGCCGCGCCTCCTGCTCCGCGCCTGGGAACCGGACGACCTGGACGCGTTCTACGACCTGTACTCGCGCTGGGACGTGATGCGCTGGCTCGGCCCGCATCCGCGCCGCGTCGTCACCGATCTCGACGAGGCCCGCACCCGGCTGGACCGCTGGCGGACGGTCCAGTCCGCCCCGCTCGGACTGTGGGCCATCGTCCCCACCGGCGCCTCGGCACCGGTGGGGACCGTGCTGCTGCTCCCGCTCGCCGACGCGAACGGCCCCACCGACGAGGTCGAGGTCGGCTGGCACCTGCACCCGGACCACTGGGGACGCGGCCTGGTGACCGAGGCCGCGGGCGCGTTGCTCGGGCTGGCCGCGCTGCCCCGGGTGCTGGCGCTGACCGACCCCGACAACGAGCGGTCGCAGGCGGTGGCCGGGCGGCTCGGCATGGCCGACGAGGGCCTGACCGACCGCTGGTTCGGCACCACCACCCGCCAGTTCGCGCTCTGACCACCGGGGTCAGGCCGGGACCCGGTCGAGGAAACCGAGCACCAGCCTGATCCGGCCGTCCGGGCCACGCTCCGCCACGTCGAAACCGAGCACCGGCGGCTCCTCGCCGGGCGGGCCCAGCCGCCAGGTGAACCGCACCAGGTCGTGATGGGCGTCGGCCGGCCCGGCGGGCGTGAACACGAAACCAGGGAACTGCCGGTGCACCGCCCCGATCAACCCGTCCTGCGCGTCTCGGCCGGTCACCGCGGCGAGCGGGTCCACGTACCGGACGTCGTCGGTGAAGACGTCGTCGATCGCGCTGCGGCGGGCCGCCGGGTCGGTCTCGTTCCAGACCGCCAGGTACCTCTCCACCATGTCACTCATCGGATCCTCCTCGTTCGGTTCGGACGGGTTCCACCGTCTCCCGAACCGGTAAGCGCGTCGATTACCCGCCAGGTAATGGGCCCGGCGCGGACCGGTTCCTACGATCGGGACATGACGGAGGTCGGGCAGTTGCTGCGGCGGTGGCGGGGCAGCCGGCGGCTGAGCCAACTGGAGCTGTCGGTCCGGGCGGGGGTGTCGGCGCGGCACCTGTCGTTCGTGGAGACCGGGCGCTCCCGGCCGACCCGGGACATGATCCTGCGGCTGGCCGGGGAGCTCGACGTACCCCTGCGGTCGCGCAACGAACTGCTGCTGGCCGGCGGCTTCGCACCCGGGTACGCGGAGACCGAGCTGCACGGCCCCCGGCTGGCCACGGTGCTGGCCGGGCTGCGCGACCTGCTCGCCGCGCACGAGCCGTACCCGGCGCTGCTGGTGGACCGGCACTGGACGCTGGTGGAGGCGAACGCCGCGGTCGCGCCGTTGCTCGCGGGCGCGGCGGCGCACCTGCTGGAGCCGCCGGTGAACGTGCTGCGCCTGTCGCTGCACCCGGACGGGATGGCACCGCGGATCGGCAACCTGCCGGACTGGCGGTCGCACGTGCTGCACCGGCTGGACCGGCAGGCGGCGGCCACCGGCGACCCGGTGCTGCGATCGATGTACGACGAACTGCGCGCGCTGCCCGGCGGTACCGCCCACGGCCGCCCGGACGGCGTACTGGTGCCGCTGCGCTACCACCTGGACGGCCGGGAGCTGAACTTCTTCAGCGTGACGTCGGTGCTGGGCACACCGCTGGACGTGACGCTGGCGGAACTCGCCGTCGAGTCGTTCCTCCCGGCCGACGCGGCGACCGCCGAGGCGCTCCGGGCCTGAACGGCGCACACGCCCTCATCGACGACGTCCTGGACGTGGTCCTTCCCGGCCCCGCGCCGGGCCGGGTCGCGTGGCAGGATCGGCGGATGGACCTCGGCCTCGCGGATCGCGTCTTCGTCCTCACCGGCGCCTCGAAGGGCCTCGGCTTCGCCACCGCACAGGCCCTCGTCGCCGACGGTGCCCGGGTGGTCCTGTCCTCCCGTGACCCCGCGAACGTCGACCGGGCCGCCGCGTCCCTCGGTGGCGCCGGCCACGCGGTCGGAGTGGCGGCCGATCTGGCCGACCCGGACACTCCCGGCACGTTGGTGCGGACCGCCGTCGACACGTTCGGCCGCCTGGACGGCGCCCTGATCTCGGTGGGCGGGCCGCCGCCGGGCACCGCGGCCGCGATGACCGACCAGCACTGGCGGGACGCGTTCGAGACGATCTTCCTGGGCAGCGTGCGCGCGGCCCGCACGTTCGCCGCGGCCATGCCGGACGGCGGTGCCGTCGCCCTGGTGCTGTCCCGGTCCACCCGTGCGCCGCTGCCCGGGCTGGGCCTGTCCAACGGGCTGCGGCCCGGCCTCGCCGGGGTGGCCAAGGACATGGCCGACGAGTACGGTCCGCGCAACGTCCGCTTCGTCAGCCTGCTCCCCGGCCGGCTGCTCACCGACCGCACCCGCGAACTGTTCGACGCGGCCGACGACCCGGCCGCGGCGGCGGCGCACTCGGCGACCGATGTCCCGCTCGGCCGGCTGGGCGATCCGGAGGAGTTCGGCCGGGTGGCGGCGTTCGTGCTGTCGCCGGCGGCGAGCTACCTGACCGGCATCACGCTGCCGGTCGACGGCGGCGCGCTGCGCACACTGTGACCCCGCATCCGCCCGTCCGGCGGCCCGCCGGACCGGCGGCGACCCCTTCCGAACCCGGCCGGCAGCGGCCCGCGGGGCCGGCGCGGCCCAGTCCCGCGGATCTCGCGGCCGCCGCCGGGCGGACCATTCCGGACCTGGTCGGCCCGGATCTGCGGGTGCTGTTCTCCGGCATCAACCCGAGCCTGTACTCGGCGGCCACCGGGCACCACTTCGCCCGGCCGGGCAACCGGTTCTGGCCGGCGCTGCACCGCTCCGGGTTCACCGCCCGGCAGCTGCACCCGTCCGAACAGGGCGAGCTGCCGGCCCTGGGCCTCGGAGTCACCAACGTGGCGGCCCGGGCCACCGCCCGCGCCGACGAACTCTCCCCCGGTGAACTCGTCGCGGGCGGTGCGGTCCTGGCCGCCCTGGTGGCGCGCTGGCGGCCGGGGTTCCTGGCGGTTCTCGGGGTGACCGCCTACCGGGTGGCGTTCGGGCGGCCGAAGGCGACCATGGGACCGCAGGACCATCGGGTCGCCGGGGTGCCGGTCTGGGTGCTGCCGAACCCGAGCGGGCTGAACGCGCACTACACGGTGGACGGCCTGGCCGCGGCGTTCGCGGAGCTGCGGGCCCGGGCGTTCGCCGGGCCGCCGGCGGCCGCGGACCGGTGACCGCCGTGCCGGAGCCGGACTGCTGGCTGCATCCGGACGTGGAGGTGCGCGACTCCCCGATCGAGGGGAGCGGCCTGTTCGCCCGGGCACCGATCCCGGCCGGCACCGTGGTCTCCCGCCTGGGCGGGCGGCTGGTCACCACGGCCGAGCTGGACCGGCTGATCGCCGACCCGGACGGGCCCTACGTGGACACCATCACGGCCGGCGCGGACACGCACCTGGTGCTGCCGCCGCGGCGGGACAACGGGTACGGCAACCACGGCTGCGACCCGAACCTGTGGTGGGTGGGGCGCTACGCACTGGCCGCGCGCCGGGACATCGGGGCCGGCGAGGAGCTGACGAACGACTACGGCACCAGCACCGGGGTGGCCGGTTTCGCGATGGCCTGCCGGTGCGGCTCGGCCCGGTGCCGGGGCGTGGTCACCGGGGACGACTGGCGCCGGCCAGATCTGCGGCGGCGGTACGGCCGGCACTGGATCCCGGCACTCCTGGCCCGCATCGACGGCACCGCCTGAGCGGGACGCCGGCCCGCTCAAGCGGCCCCGGGCCGATCCGGGTCCGGTCCAGGCATGTCCGCGGCCAGTCCAGGCTGCCCGGGGCCAGTCCAGGCTGTCCGGGGCCAGTCCAGGCTGTCCGGGGCCAGTCCAGGCTGTCCGGGGCCAGTCCAGGCTGTCCGGGGCCAGTCCAGGCTGTCCGGGGCCAGTCCAGGGCCAGTTCATGCCGGGCCGGGGCTGTGCCGGCCGGGGCTATGCCGGCCCGGCCGGGCCGGGCTGTGCCGGCCGGGCCGGGCCGCCGGCCTGTGCTCACGGATCGATCGAGGAGGCGGGGACGGTGAGGACGACCGGCTCGCCGTCGTCGGCGAACGGCGGCGCCGGGCTGTCGGCGACCGCGAACTGGGTGCGGTAGAGCTCGGCGTACAGGCCGCCGGCGGCGACCAGCTGGGTGTGGGTGCCGCGCTCGACGATGCGGCCGGCGTCGAGGACCAGGATCTGGTCGGCGTCGCGCACCGTGGAGAGCCGGTGCGCGATCACCAGCGCGGTGCGGCCCTCCAGCGCCACGGACAGCGCGCGCTGCACGGCCGCCTCGGACTCGCTGTCCAGGTGCGCGGTGGCCTCGTCCAGGATCACGATGGACGGCTGCTTGAGCAGCAGCCGGGCGATGGCGATGCGCTGCTTCTCGCCGCCGGAGAAGCGGTATCCCCGCTCCCCCACCACGGTGTCCAGGCCGTCCGGCAGCGCGCGCACCAGGCCCTCGACCTGAGCGCCGCGCAGGGCCGCCCACAGCTGCTCGTCGGTGGCGCCGGGGCGGGCGTATCGCAGGTTCTCCGCGATCGTCTCGTGGAACAGGTGGGAGTCCTGGGTGACCACGCCGATGGTGTCGCGCAGCGAGTCCAGCGTGGCGTCCCGCACGTCGACGCCGCCGATCAGCACCGCGCCGCCGCTCACGTCGTAGACCCGGGACACCAGCATCGACGTGGTCGACTTGCCGGCGCCGGACGGGCCGACCAGCGCGACCATCTGCCCCGGCTCGACGGTGAAGTCGACGCCGTCGAGCACCGGCGCGTTCTCGGTGCGCTCCAACGTGGTCACGTCCTCCAGCGTGGCCAGCGACACCTCGTCCGCGCTGGGATACCGGAACCGCACGTCGCGGAACTCCAGCCGGCCGGCGCCGGCCGGGACCGGGCGGGCGTCCGGCCGCTCCTCGATGCCGGGCCGCAGGTCGAGCACCTCGAACACCCGGTCGAAGGAGACCAGCGCGCTCATCACGTCGACCCGCACGTTGCTGAGCGCGGTGAGCGGACCGTACAGCCGGGTGAGCAGCAGGGCCAGCGTGACGACGGTGCCGGCGGTGACGCTGCCGGTGACCGCGAGCCAGCCGCCCAGGCCGTAGGTCAGCGCCTGGGCGAGCGACGCGACCAGCAGCATCGCGACGAAGAAGGTGCGGGAGAACATGGCCTGCTGGACGCCGATGTCGCGGACCCGCTCGGCGCGCTCGCCGAACCGCTGCGCCTCCACGTCGGGCCGGCCGAACAGCTTCACCAGCAGCGCACCCGAGACGTTGAACCGCTCGGTCATGGTCGCGTTCATCTTGGCGTCGAGGTTGTACGACTCGCGGGTGATCTCGGCCAGCTTCTTGCCGACCCGCCGGGCCGGGATCACGAACAGCGGCAGCATGAGCAGCGACAGCACGGTGATCTGCCAGGACAGGGTGACCATCACGGCGGCGGTGAGCACCAGCTGGATGACGTTGCTGACCACGCCGGACAGCGTCGAGGTGAACGCGCGCTGGGCGCCGGTGACGTCGTTGTTCAGCCGGCTCACCAGGGCGCCGGTCTGGGTGCGGCTGAAGAACTGCAGCGGCATCCGCTGGACGTGGTCGTAGACCCGGGTGCGCAGGTCCAGGATGATGCCCTCGCCGATCCGGGCCGAATACCACCGCTGGGCGAGCGACAGCAGCGCGTCCACCACGGCCAGGCCGGCGATCATCAGGGCCAGCCGGACCACCAGCGCGGCGGCGCCGGCGTCGCCGCTGGTGATGGCGTTGATGACGTGGCCGGCCAGCACCGGTGTGGCCACCCCGATCCCTGCCGCGAGCACGACGGTGACCAGGAAGACGGTGATGTCCCGGCGGTACGGCCGGGCGAACGCCACGATCCGGCGGGTGGTGCCCCGGCTCAGGCGGTGCTGGGTGACCTTGTCCGCGTCGCGGATCGAGCGCAACATCGTCCAGCCGGTGCCGCCGGACATGCCTGGACCCATCGGTTACCTCCCGGGTGTCAGGCCCAAGTGTGCCCAACGGGTATGACAACCTCGGGAGGTAAGGCGGGTATTCCGGAATACTCCTTACTCGCCGATGCCGGACAGGTCGCGCAGCCGCCGGGTCTGCGCCTCGCGTTCGGCTCGGTCCTGATCCGGGTACGACCGCTCGGAAGCGCCGCTGACCAGCGCCTTGATCTCGGCTACCGCGCCGGGCGGAGCGTCCAGCACCGCGGCGGCCAGGTCGGCCACCGCACCCTTCAGGTCCGCGGCCGGCACCACCGCGGTGGCCAGGCCGAGCCGGTCGGCCTCGGCCGCCGTGAGCGTGCGCCCGGTCAGGCAGATCTCCAGCGCCCGGGACGGCCCGACCAACTCGGCGAGGCGCTTGGTGCCACCCAGATCGGGTACGAGGCCGAGCGTCACCTCGGCCATCGAGAATCGCGCATCATCCGCCAGCACTCGCATGTCGCAGTTCAACGCGAGCTGAAATCCGGCGCCGATCGCATGCCCCTGTACCGCCGCGATCGTCACCAGCGAAGGACCGCGCAGCCACGTGAACGCCGACTGGAAGCCGGCTATCCGTTCGGCGCACTCTTCCGGCGACAAGCGCGAGAGAGTGGCGAGCGAAGAATCGCCGTCGCCGCGCGCAACCGACAGATCGAGACCGGCGGAAAATGCGCGTCCCGCGCCCCGGACAATGACGACTCGCACGTCGCCCGGCAATTTCCGGGAAATGTTGGCCAGCTCAGCCCACATCGCCGGAGTCTGTGCATTGAGCACATCGGGCCGGTACAGCGACACCGTCGCGACCGGCCCGTCGATGTCGAGGCGAACCCCCGCCTCATCGGCTGCGCTGCTGCTCGTCACGCCTTCTTACGGCGCCGGGCGCCGCCGCGCTGGCGGAGCTGGACGCCGGACTCGGTGAGCACCCGGTGCACGAATCCGTACGACCGTCCGGTCGAAGCGGCCAACGCGCGAATGCTCTCGCCAGAGGTGTAACGCTTGACCAGATCCTTGGCAAGCGTCTGCCGCTCGCTTCCGACGATTCGGCGACCCTTCTCAGTGCTGGTGGCTGTGCCGGTGGCTGCCATGCTGTTTCCTCACGTCCCAGACTGTGCGGTTCGGTACGGTCCCACCTATTAGACCGCCTCCAACGATCATGCGCTAGGGATCTGGCACCAGCCAACGTGCCCATTTATCACTGTCAGGAACCTGACGATGACGAGTGGCATCAATGCCGGACAGTTAACCGCGACTTGTCGGCGAGTACGCGCACGACAGGATCGGCTCCGATGGCCGGCGGAACGGCTCACCGGCGGCGAACCGCCAAGACCGTCGATCACCTGCACAAACATCGACAGGGCAGCAACCCTACGGGTTAGTAACTCTGAGTCGACCGAACACTCACGGTAAGGATACGGCGATGACCGAACGGACACACGGTGGCCGGGAAAGTCCGATTTGCGGTGCCCGGAAGCGCCCCGAACACGCCTGCGTCCGGGCAGAAAATCGCACTGTCTGTGTGGTGGCCGGTTGACAACCCAACGATGCCCATGATCCTGGATCAAGCGGGCCAAATCAGGCCAGCTCCACCAGTTCCAGCAGATCGTCGCTCCACGCGTCCTCGTCGCCGTCGGGCAGCAGGATGGCCCGGTCCGGCTTCAGCGCCTGCACCGCGCCCGCGTCGTGGGTCACCAGCACGATGGCACCCGGGTAGTTGGCGATGGCGTCCAGCACCTGCTCCCGGCTGACCGGGTCGAGGTTGTTGGTGGGCTCGTCGAGCAGCAGCACGTTGGCGCCGGAGCAGACCAGCGTGGCCAGTGCCAGCCGGGTCTTCTCACCGCCGGAGAGCACGCCGGCCGGCTTCTCCACGTCGTCGCCGGAGAAGAGGAACGCACCGAGGATCTTGCGCAGGTCGGTGTCGGTCTGGTCGGCCGCCGCACTGCGCATGTGCTCCAGCACGGAACGGTCGACGTCCAGCGTCTCGTGCTCCTGGGCGTAGTAGCCCAGCCGCAGGCCGTGGCCCGGCCGCACCTCGCCGGTGTCCGGCTCCAGCAGGCCGCCGAGGATGCGCAGCAAGGTGGTCTTGCCGGCGCCGTTGAGACCCAGGATGGCGACCCGCGACCCGCGGTCCACGGCCACGTCCACGTCCGTGAAGATCTCCAGCGAGCCGTACGACTTGGAGAGGCCGGACGCGGTGAGCGGGGTCTTGCCACACGGCGCCGGGCTGGGGAACTTGACCTTCGCCACCTTGTCGGAGGTGCGTACCTCCTCCAGCCCGCTCAGCAACCGCTCGGCGCGCCGGGCCATGTTCTGCGCGGCCACCGTCTTGGTCGCCTTGGCCCGCATCTTGTCGGCCTGCGCCATCAGCGCGCCGGCCTTCTTCTCCGCGTTGGCGCGCTCGCGCCGGCGCCGGCGCTCGTCGGTCTCGCGCTGTTCCAGGTAGGTCTTCCAGCCGACGTTGTAGACGTCGGCGACGGCCCGGTTGGCGTCCAGATACCACACCTTGTTGACCACCGCGTCGAGCAGCGAGACGTCGTGGCTGATCACCACGAGACCGCCCTTGTGCTGGGCCATGTAGCCGCGCAGCCAGGTGATCGAGTCGGCGTCCAGGTGGTTGGTGGGCTCGTCGAGCAGCAGCGTGCCCTGGCCGTTCTGGCCGGAGTTCTGGAACAGGATCCGGGCCAGCTCGATGCGCCGCCGCTGACCGCCGGAGAGGGTGCCGATGGTCTGGGCCAGCGCCCGGTCCGGCAGGCCCAGGTTGGCGCAGATCCGGGCCGCCTCGGCCTCGGCGGCGTACCCGCCCAGGCTGGCGAACTGGTCCTCCAGCGTGCCGTACCGCCGGATCAGTTTCTCGTCGGCGCTCTCCTCCAGCCGCACCTCGAGCTTCTGCATCTCGGAGAGCAGGGTGTCCAGCCCGCGCGCGGAGAGCACCCGGTCGCGGGCCGTGACGTTCAGGTCGCCGGTACGCGGGTCCTGCGGCAGGTAGCCCACCTCGCTGCGGCGGTCCACCGCGCCGGCATACGGCTGGCCCTCGCCGGCGAGCACCTTGAGCGTGGTGGTCTTGCCCGCTCCGTTGCGGCCGACCAGGCCGATCCGGTCGCCGGGCTGCACCCGCAGGGTGGTCGGCGACAGCAGGATCCGGGAGCCGGCACGCAATTCGAGTCCGGTTGCGGTGATCATGGGAAGCTTTCTCGCTCTCGCAGGCAGAGGGGCTGACTCAGGGCACACGAACGCGCCGGCCGTCAACGACGGTCGGCGCGGGGCGGGTCAGCCTTCGCAGAGCAGCACCCGACTAGTGTACCGGGCGCCCGGTACGGACCCCCACCCGATTAACCGGCAAGATCAACGGGTACACGCGGGGAACCCCGGCCAGTGGCGAGCGAGGACGACATGGAACTGAACGAGAACGCCAAGATCGACACCAGTCAGATCGACGACCAGCGTTCCGGCGGTGGTGGCGGCGGCGGACTCGGCGGCCTGCCCATCGGCGGCGGCGGCCTGACCGGGATCGTGGTCAGCCTGCTGCTGGCCGTGGTCGGCGGGTACTTCGGCATCAATCAGCTCGGCGGCGACGGCGGCGGCACCCAGAGCGGCGACAACACCACGCTGTCCCAGGAGTGTGCGCAGACCGACCGGATCAAGCAGATGGACTGCCGCAACGTGCTCTACGTCAACTCGATCCAGGACTACTGGGTGGACGCGCTGCCGCAGTCGTTCGGCACCACGTACGAGCCGGCCAAGACGGTCTTCTTCTCCAACGCCGTACGCACCAAGTGCGGCAACGCGGACTCCGGCGTCGGCCCCTTCTACTGCCCCGCCGACGACCGCATCTACATCGACCTGGCCTTCTACCGCACGCTGGCCGAGCAGCTCGGCGCGCCGGGCGAGTTCGCCCAGCCGTACGTGGTCGCCCACGAGTACGGCCACCACGTGCAGGACCTGCTCGGCACCGAGGCGGAGATGCGCCGCCAGCAGGAACGGGACCCGGCCGCGGCGAACCGGCTGTCGGTCCGGCTGGAGCTGCAGGCCGACTGCTACGCGGGCGCCTGGGCACGCAACGCCACCGGCACCGACGACGGCAGCGGCCAGAAGATCTTCAAGAGCATCACCGACCAGGACATCCAGGAGGGCCTGGACACCGCCGCCAAGATCGGTGACGACGCGCTCCAGGAGCGCAGCGGCGGCACGATCAACCCGGCCGAGTTCACCCACGGCAGCTCCGCGCAGCGCCAGCAGTGGTTCCGGACCGGCTACGACAGCGGCGACCCCAAGTCCTGCGACACCTTCCGCGGCGGCGCCGTGTCGTAACGGGCCCCCTCGGGCCGCGGCACTGTGACGCGCGTCGGTCGGCTCAATTCGGAGAGTTTCGAGCCGATGACTTAGAGTATGAGAAAGCTACCGGTCGGGTCCGGGACGAGCAGCCTGGACGACGCCACCGCCGCCGGGACCGCCGCCGCCCACACCGCGATGGCCGGCCTGAACGGCGCGGATCCCGGCCTCGTCATCGTGTACGCCTCGATCCGCTACGACCTGACCGAGCTGCTGGCCGCGGTCCGTGCCGTCACCGGGGACACTCCGCTGGTCGGCGCCACCACCGCCGGACAGTTCTCCGACGGCGAGTTCCTGCCGCCGGGAACCTCGGTGAGCGTGCTGGTGCTCGGTGCCGGTGTCTACCGGTTCGCCACCGCGTCGGTCGGCGGCATCAGCGCCGACACCATGACGGCCGGCCACGACCTGGCCCGGCAGGCGGTCGACGCGGCCGGCCCCGAACCCACCCCGCACGGCGCGGTGCTCGTCCTGGCCGACGGCATGGCCGGGGACATGCAGGGGCTGCTGACCGGCATCTACCGGGTCACCGGGGCGGCGGTCCCGGTGGTCGGCGGGGCGGCGGGCGACGACCGTACCTTCTCCGGATCGTTCGTCCTGCACGACGACAAGGTGATCGCCGACGGCGCGGTGGCCGTGTGGATCGGCTCCGACCGGCCGCTCCACGTCGTCTCCGGCCACGGCTGGCAGGCACACGGCCTGCCGATGCTGGTCACCCGGGTGGAGGGGCAGGTGGTCCACGAGATCGACGGACGCCCCGCCGCCGAGCTCTACAACGAGGCGATCCGGAGCGGGTACGCGGAGCGGAAGGTGCCCGAGGGCGCCCGCGGCGACTGGTTCACCAAGCACTCGTTCGGCCTGATCGAGCCGGACGGGACCCAGCTCATCCGCGGCGGATTCCTGGACGACGAGGGCCAGGTCCGGACGTTCACGCCGTTGCCCGAATACTGCGCCGTGCAGATCGTCTCGGCCAACCCGGACGACCTCCTCGACATCAGCGAGCAGGTGGTCGCGGACGCGCTGAGCGATCTCGACGACGCCGCCGTGATGCTGACGTTCAGCTGCATCGCCCGGATGGACATGTTCACCGAACGCGAGGACGAGGAAGCCGTCAAACTGCAGAAGGCCGCCGGGCCGGTCTCGACGTTCGGGTTCTACACCTACGGCGAGTTCGCCCGCACCACCGGCGTCGCCGGTTACCACAACGCCACCATCACCGCCCTCGCGCTGTAGCGCGCCGTCAGTAGGGAACACCATGTCCGGTACGACGCGTCCGGCGTCGGCGGAGTCCGCCGACCGGCTCAAGGAGCAGCTGACGGCCGCCGTGGCGGCCGCGGGCGACGCCTACCGGCACACGTCGCGGCTGATCCGGGTGCTCACCGTGCTCGGCCAGCCCTCCTCGCCGACCGAACTGGTCGAGCAGACGCTGGTCGTGCTGTCCCAGGTCTACGCCGCCGACGTGACGGCCACCGCCCGGCTGGTGGCCGGCCGGCTGCAGCTGACCGGGGCGTGCGGCATTCCGGAGGACGACCCGGCGTACACCGAGGGCTGGCCGCTGGCCGGTGCCGCGGAGGCGGCCGTCACGACCGGCCGGGCGGTCGCCCGCACCGGCGCCGCGCTGGACCCGGCCACCGACGTACCCCCGTCCCTGACCGGTCTGGCACCGCGCTCCGCGGTCTGGGTCCCGGTCGGCGAACCGGGCGCGATGGACGAGTTGCTGATCATGTTCCGGGCCGACGACGCCGGCTTTCCCCCCACCGACCTGCCGGTCCTGGGCTCGGTGGCGTCCCGGCTCCGGCTCGCGGTGGAGGCGCGGCGGCGCAGCGCGTCGGCGGAGACGCTGGCCGCCTTCGGTCACCGGCTCACCAGCCGGCTCGACCTGACCTCGCTGCTCGACGAGGCCGCCCGGCTGTTGCCGATGCTGGTCGACGCGGAGGACGCCGGCGTGATGACGGTCCGCGACGGGACGGCCAGCCTGTGCGCGGTCACCCGGCCGGTGGATCCGCCCGGCGACTTCACGGCGGTTCCGGCGGAGAAGATGTGGGGCTGGGCCAGCCTGGTCTCCGGCGAGCCGTACGCCGGGGTGCATCAGGAGTTCGGCGTGCACGGCTCGGTGCTCGGCGTGCCGGTGATGCGCGACGGTTCGCCGGCCGCCGTCCTCTACGCCTTCCGCCGCGACCGCACCCCGTTCCGCCGGGACGCGATCGAGTCGGCGAAGATCTTCGGCAACTACGTCGGCGCCGCCATGACGAACGCCGAGCTGTACCTGGCCCTCGGCGAGAGCGAGAACTCGCTGCGCCTGATCACCGACGCGATCAGCGACCTGATCGCGGTCGTGGACGACACCGGACGATTCGTGTACGCGTCCCCGTCGCACGAGCGGGAACTCGCCCTGCCGCCGGGCCGCCTGCTCGGCACCGCGGTGGCCGGCCTCGCCCACCCCGACGACCGGCCCGCGGTCGTGGCCGCCCTGGCCGACCCGGCGCACGCGCCGAAGGTGGAGTACCGCCTGCGCACCGGCCGGGACACCTGGGTCTGGGTGGAGAGCGCGCTGCGCCCGATGCCCGCCGACGACACCGTGGTGCTGTCCTCCCGGGTCATCGACGAACGCCGCCGGCTCGAGGACGAACTGCGCCAGCGCGCCACCCATGACCCGCTGACCGGGCTGGCCAACCGCGCGCTGACCGCGGACCGACTGGACGGGGCGCTCACCCGCGCCTCCGCCGGCGACCACGTCGGCCTGCTCTTCTGCGACCTGGACAAGTTCAAGGAGGTCAACGACCGGCTCGGTCACGAGGCCGGCGACGAGTTGCTGGTGCAGGCGGCGGACCGGTTGCGCGGCTGCGTACGCCGGGAGGATCTGCTGGCCCGGTTCGGCGGCGACGAGTTCGTCATCCTGCTGGACGGCATCACCGACCTGACCGACGTGCTGGAGATCGGTGACCGGGTGGTGCGCGCCCTGGAGACGCCGTTCTCGCTGCTCGGCGAGCGGGTGGAGATCTCGGTCAGCGTCGGCGGCGTGCTCGGCGTCCGGGGCCAGGCCAACGCCACCACCATGCTGCGCGACGCCGACGCCGCCATGTACGCGGCCAAGAACGCCGGCCGCGGCCGGGTCGAGGTGTTCGACGACGACGCCTCGCACCGCAGCCTGGACCGTCTGGAACTGCGTTCCGACCTGAACCAGGCGGTGGCCCGGGGCGAACTGATCGTCCACTACCAGCCGATCGTGGAGCTGAGCACCAACCGGATCACCGGGTTCGAGGCGCTCTGCCGGTGGCAGCACCCGCGGCGCGGCCTGATCCAGCCGGACGACTTCATCCCGCTGGCCGAGGAGACCGGGGCGATCATCGGGATCGGCGAGTGGGTGCTCCGGGAGGCGTGCCGGCAGCTCGTCGAGTGGCAGCGGATGCCCGGCGGACAGCAGCTGCGGATCAGCGTGAACCTGTCCGCGGTGCAGCTGCAGCAGCCGGACGCGGCCAACCGCACCCTGGACGCGATCACGGCGACCGGCGTACGCCCGTCGGACGTGTGGCTGGAGATCACCGAACACAGCTCGATCCGCGCGGACGTGACCGAGTTCGCCACCACGCTCCGCGACGCCGGGGTGCACTTCGCGCTGGACGACTTCGGCATCTCGTACTCCAGCCTCAGTCACCTCAAACGACTGCCGGTGGAGATCCTGAAGATCGACCGCTCGTTCGTGGCCGGCCTGCCGGCCACGGACACCGACCGCGGCATCGTCCGCGCGGTGCTGGCCATCGCCGACTCGCTGGGCCTGGCCGTGGTCGCCGAGGGCATCGAGACCGCGGAGCAGTGCGCCGACCTGCTGACCCTGAACTGCCGGCAGGGCCAGGGCTTCCTGTTCGCCCAGCCGATGCCCCCGGACGAGGCCACCGCGCTGCTGGTCACCGGGCTGCCGGCGCCGGTCGCGGGCGTGTTCGTCAGCGCGGCCTAGCGTGCCCCCGTTACTCTGCCGGCTCCGGCGTACCCCGTCGCCAGGCCGCCCTCTGCCCGCACCGCGAGCCTGGCCGCCGAGCGTCCCCGGCGGCCGGCCCGCGCCCGGTCAGGAATCCGTTCCGGTCAGGACTTCGTGGCCATGGAGTAGTTCACCAGATCGCCCTGGACGTAGCATTCCTTGGCGTCGTATCGGCTGAACCTCGTGGTGGACACGGTCGGGCCGCCGACCACCTCGGCCCAGCACTGCCAGCCGTAGAGCGAGTCGGCCCGCACATCGAAGACCTCCGACTTGCCGACCGCCCAATTACCGCTACAGACCCGGTCGACGTCCGTCTGGACGCAGACGTTGGCGATCAGATGGGCGAATTGCGACAACCGGAACCGGTAACCGTTGACGCATGACTGGTACCGGTGCCGACGACCGTCGCCGGTCAGGCCGGCGTACCGGCCGGGTCCAGCCCTACCTGGCTAACTGGCCGGGTCGCGGACCAGGATCTGGACGGCCCGGGCCTGGGCGATCGCCGCCAGCAGGACCGCGTGCCGGGGTTCCGGCACGTCCAGGAACCGGTCGTCACGCAACGCGGCGAGCGGCGCCAGTTCGCGCGCCTCCAGGACCGCGTCCACCGCCGCCCGGTCGCCGCCGGTGACGAGCGCGCGCAGTGTCCGTACCTCCGGGAGGAGAATGCGCCCCGCGATGGCCGCGCCGTCCGCCGTGGCGGCCCGGGCCTGATTGTCACGCCGGCGCGCGAAGCGCTGCTGGGACCAGCCGCCCGCCGCGGTGCGGCCCTGCACATAATGCGTGTCGACCTTGGACGAGGTCAGCCCGCCGCCGTACGCGACACCGGCCGCCACCGCTCCCTTGCGGACCAGCAGCAGCCCGATCCGGCGGGCCTGCGGCGCGATCTCCACCAGGCCGTCCACGTCGCCGACCGGCGGCGCACCCGGTGGCGGCGTCAGCGTGGCGGTGGCGCCGTCCGCCGCGGTGAGGGTGAGCCCGTCCGCGGTCCACGGCCCGTGCCGGGTGGCGAAGTTGGCCAGCCACCGGGACAGGCGCTCGGGCGCCACGTCGACCCACCGGCCACCGCCCGCCGCCGGCCGTCCCCCGCCGCCCTTCACCCTGCCGCACCCCTCGCCGTCGTGATCTGCTCCCCCGGAGGATAGGCGCACGATGTCCCGCCCGGATGTGTCGCACCCCGGTGGCATGATGCCGGCATGACGGAGGTGGCGCGGCCGCTCGCTGACGAGGTGCTCGCCCGGCTCACCCGGCTGTTCGACCATGCCCGCGACCCGGCGCGCGCCGCCGAGCAGTCGGCGTACATGCGGGACCAGTTCCCCTTCCTCGGCCTGAGCGCGGCCACCCAGCGCGCACTCGCCCGCTCCGCCCTCACCGGTCTGTCCCGGCCGGCCGAGGACGACCTGCGCACCGTGGCGCTGGCCTGCTGGGACCGCCCGGAACGCGAATACCAGTCCTTCGCCTGCGACTGGCTGCGTACCCACGTCGCCGTGCCCGGTCCCGGCTTCCTGGAGACGGTGCGCGCGCTGATCACCACGAAATCCTGGTGGGACACCGTCGACCCGCTCGCCACCCGAGTGGTCGGCGGCCTGGTCAAGCGGCACCCGCGGCTGATCACCCGGATGGATGCCTGGTCCGCCGACGACAACCTGTGGCTGGTCCGCACCGCACTGCTGCACCAGTTGCACTACGGCCCGGAGACCGACACCGAGCGGCTGTTCCGCTACTGCACCCGGCAGGCCGGGCACCGCGACTTCTTCATCCGCAAGGCGATCGGCTGGGCGCTCCGGCAGTACGCCCGCACCGACCCCGAGGCGGTGCGGCGGTATGTTGCCCGCCACCGCGGTGAGCTGTCCCCGCTGTCGGTGCGCGAGGCCGGCAAACACCTCTGACGGGCGGCCCCGGTCGTCCGGCACCGCGGACTAGAGGATCTGGACGGCCAGCACCGCGATCACCGCGCTCGACACCAGGGCGGTGATCAGACGTCCGCGCTCGCCGGTCAGCAGCCGCCCGACCAGCGACCCCCCGCCCGCGATCAGCAGTTGCCAGCTCGCCGACGCGAGGAACGCCCCGGCCACGAACCAGAAACCGCCTCCGGCGACCCCGCGCCCCAGCACCAGGGCCGCGAAATACACCACGGTCGCCGGGTTGAGCAGAGTCAACCCCAAGATCCCGAGGTACGCCCGGAGCGCGGTGGTCGGCCGCTCCGGGCGTTCCGGGGCGCGGTGCCTCCGCCGGATCGCCCCGACCGCGGTGTACCCGGCGAGCCCCACCAGCACCGCCGCGGCCACCCACCGCAGCGGCGTGGCGATCGGGGCGATCAGGCCGGCGAGCGCCGCCCCGCCGAGCACGGCGACCAGCGCGTACACCCCGTCCGCGGTAGCCGCGCCGAGACCGGCGGCCGCGCCGACCCGCAGGGACGTCCGGGCGCTCAGGCCGGCGATCAGCACGGCGATCGCCCCCACGGGCACGGCGATGCCATAGCCGGCGACGACGCCGGCCAGAAACGCCGCGCTCACGGCAGCTGGTGAACGACCGCCGTTCCACCGACGCGCTTCTGCTGTCGGGCGGCCCGGTGGCCGGCGACGACAGGAACAGCGCGGACGATTCTCGGTGTGGTCACCAGGTGATGATGCGGGCCGGGCGCAGCCCGTGCCAGCGAAATTCGGCCCGTCCGGCCGGTCGCCCTCCCTGGCATCCCGGTCCGGACACGCTGCACCCGCATTCCCGCGACGCCACCGCCCGGGCGCCGGCCTCCACACCGGCCACCGGCCACCAGCCACCAGCCGCCGACACCTGCGGCTCACCGGCCCACCGCCACCGGCGGCTCACCGGCCCACCGCCACCGGCGGCTCACCGGCCCACCGCCAAGGCGGCCCACCGACCCACCGACCCACCGACTCACCGACCCACCGACCCACCGACTCACCGACTCACCGACTCACCGACTCACCAACACGGTCCCGTGCCCCACGCCTGCGACGGCACCTGGCGTCCATGGTCGATCCACGGGGAACGTGCGCTTTTCGGGCGCCGGTGCGGCCGGATAAGGTTCGGCATCATGGGGGTCGTCGCCGAACTGATTCTGATCCGGCACGGGCAGAGCGCCGCCAACGTGGCGTTTCCCGAAGCGGACGCGGCCGGGCTGCTGGAGTCGGGGCTGACCGGCCGGGACACCGATGTCGCACTCACCGATCTGGGCCGCGCGCAGGCCACCGCCGTGGGTCGCTGGCTGGCCGACCTGCCGGCACCGCGGCGGCCCGAGGTGGTGATCACGTCGCCGTACCTGCGGGCCCGGGAGACGTGGCGCATCGCGGCCGAGGCGTCCGGGCTGCCGTTTCCCACGCCGGCCACCGATGACCGGCTGGTCGACCGGCTGCTCGGCGATCTGGAGATGATGACCCGGGCGGCGATCGAGCAACGGTTCCCGGACGAGGGAACGCGACGCTCGGAGGCCGGCGAGCATCGGTACCGGCCGCCGAACGGTGAGTCGTTCGCGGACATCGAGGTGCGGCTCCGGTCGTTCCTCGACGACCTGAACCGCGACCACGCCGGGCAGCGCGTCGTCGTGGTGGCCCACGACGCGGTGGTGCTCATGATGCGGGCCGTGATCGAGCGGCTCGACTGGGCCGGGGTGGTGGAGGTGTCGGCGGGCAACAGCGTGCGGAACGCGTCGATCACCCGCTTCGACGGCGCCTCGGGTCGGCTGGTGCTGGACGTCTACAACTCGGTCGCCCACCTGCCGGCGGAGGCGCTGCCACCCGGCGTGCCCAGCGCCGCTCCCGACCAGGCCGCACCACCCGACGCCGCGGCCTGACCGGACCGGACCGAGCCGGACCAAGCCGGACCGGGGCCGAACCAAGCCGGACCGGGGCCGAACCAAGCCGGACCGGGGCCGAACCAGGACCGGACCAAGGACCGGACCAAGGACCGGACCAGGGTCGGACCAGGGCCGGACCAGGGCCGGATGGGCCGCCGGACCGGGCCGCCGGACCGGACCGGCAGCGGTCATTCGGTCTCGGTCCAGTCCCGCAGTTGCCGCGCCACCTCGGCGTCGCCGTCGATGCGGAGCCTGCTCAGCGGAATCCGCTTGTACAGCGCGAGCACCAGGTCGCTCGCAGAACCGTGGAGCGTCGTCACCGCGGCCCCGCCAGCGGCCGGGGACAGCTTGGCGCCGTCGGGCGTGAGGTCCACCGTCCACGCCGGACCCTCGACGGCCCGGAACGCCACGCGGGCCGGGCGGTGCGGCCAGGCTCCGAGCACACCGAGGCTGACGACCAGGAACTCGGACATGCTGTCGACGGCCTCGGCGGCCGGCAGTGGCTCCGGTTTGCCGATCGTCTCCTGTGCGTCGTACGCATGGACGGCCGCCTCCTGCACCTGGTGCCGGGCCACCGCCCCGGACGTCTGCGGCGCGTCGGACGCACCCCACCACGTCCAGCTGGGGGCGTCGGGCCCGGCCTCGCGGAGGGCGGCGAGCAGCAGCCGGGTGGACTCGCCGAACCAGTCGAGCAGGTCGCCGTGCGGGGTGCGGTCGCCGATGGCCTCGGGCGACGGCGGTCCCCCGGCGTCGGCGGCGCGCACCGTGGCGGCCCAGAAGCGCTGCACCTCGCCCAGATGGACGACGAGGTCGCGCAGCGTCCAGTCGGGGCAGCCGGGGACGCGCGCCTCCAGGTCGGGCGCGGCGGCGGCCGCGTCCCGCAGCGCGGCCGACCGGTCGTCGATCAGGGACAGCAGGGCGGGAAACTGCGGGACGTCACTCATGCGAAGTGTCTACCAGCGAGGTACGACAAAAGACCCGCGACGGTCCGGCCGGTGAGCCGGGGCCGTCGCGGGTCTGCGGTCGGACGTCGGTCAGACGTTGAAGCCGAGCGACCGCAGCTGGTCGCGGCCCTCGTCGGTGATCTTGTCGGGGCCCCACGGCGGCAGCCACACCCAGTTGATCCGGAAGTCCTTCACCAGGCCACCGCCCGGACCGGTGGTCAGCGCCTGCCGGGTCTGGTCCTCGATGACGTCGGTCAGCGGGCACGCCGCCGAGGTCAGCGTCATGTCCAGGGTGGCGATGTTGTCGTCGTCGACGTGCGTGCCGTAGACCAGGCCGAGGTCGACGACGTTGATGCCGAGTTCGGGGTCCACGACGTCCTTCATCGCTTCCTCGACGTCGGCGATGGCGGCCTTCGTGACCGGTCCACCGTCGGAGGCGGCAGACTCGGTGGACTCGCTGGCAGAGGTCGCGGACCCGGCAGCGGCGGCAGCGGCGGTAGCGGCGGTAGCGGCGGATTCGGCTGCCTCCTCGGCCTTGACCTCCTCAGCCAGTTCAGCCTTCCAGGCGGGCTCGGCGGAACCCGCACCGGCCGGCGCCGCAGACCCAGCCGCATCGTTGGGACGGGCCACATCGACCTCGGGCGACGTCGCGTCGTCCGGACCCGCGGTCGCGGCCGCGTCGGAAGCGATCTCTTCGATGGTCCTGTCGGTCATGCGATGTCTCCTTCGGCGTGGCCTTCCGGCCCTGGCTTCGCTGCACTGCGGACGATCACGCCGTCACCTCGGGGCTCACGCCGACGCCGGCGCGCACCGCGGCGTCCTTGAACGCCATCCACGGCAGCAGCGCGCACTTGACCCGGGCCGGGTAGCGCGCCACGCCGGCGAAGGCCACCGCGTCACCGAGGACGTCCTCGTCGGGCTCGACCTGGCCGCGGCCCTGCATCAGCTCCACGAAAGCCTCGTGTACGCGGAACGCGGCGGCCGGGTCGAGGCCGGTGAGCTGGTCGTGCAGCACGGACGCGGACGCCTGGCTGATCGAGCAGCCCATGCCGTCGTACGAGATGTCGGAGAGATCGGTGGTGACCCGGATGGTGATCTCGTCGCCGCAGGTGGGGTTCACGTGGTGTGCCTCGCCGCCGAACGGCGAACGCAGCCCGCGCCCGTGCGGGTGCTTGTAATGGTCCAGGATGATCTCCTGGTAGAGCTGGTCCATCATCAGCCGAACACCCTCCGCACCTGCTCGATGCCGCGCGCCAGCGCGTCGATCTCGTCGGTCGTCGTGTACAGGTAGAACGACGCCCGGGTCATCGCCGCCACGCCGAACCGCGCACACACCGGCCGGGCGCAGTGGTGACCCACTCTCACCTGAACACCGAGATCGTCCAGAATCTGCCCGACGTCGTGCGGGTGGATGCCGTCCACGTCGAACGACACCGTGCCGCCGCGCCCCTCCGGGGTGCCGAGGCCGAACACCCGCACACCGGGCAGGTCGGCGAGCGTCTTCAGCGCGTACCCGGTGATCTCCTGTTCGTGCCGGTGGATCTCGTCCATGCCGATCGCGGACAGGTAGTCGACCGCCGCGCCCAGGCCGATCGCCTCGGTGATCGGCGGCGTGCCGGCCTCGAAGCGGGCCGGCGGCGCCGCGAACGTGGTGTGTTCCAGCGTGACCGTCTCGATCATCGAACCGCCGCCGAGGAACGGCGGCAGGTCGGCCAGCACCGCGCCCCGCCCCCAGAGCACGCCGATGCCGGTGGGGCCGACCATCTTGTGCCCGGTGAACGCGATGAAGTCGGCGCCGAGCGCGGAGACCGAGAGGGGCAGATGGGGTACGGACTGCGAGCAGTCCAGCAGCACCAGCGCGCCGACCTGGTGAGCCCGGGCGACGATCCGCGACACGTCGTTGATCGTGCCGAGGATGTTCGACATGTGCACCAGCGAAACGATCTTCGTGCGCTCGTTGACCAGCTCGTCCAGCGTCGACTCGTCGAGCCGGCCGTCGTCGGTGACGCCGAACCAGCGCAGCGTCGCGCCGGTACGCCGGCACAGCAGCTGCCACGGGACGATGTTGGAGTGGTGCTCCATCTCGGAGATGACGATCTCGTCGCCCGGCCCGACGCCAAGCATCTCGCCCGCGGAGTGCGCCACCAGGTTGAGCGCCTCGGTGGAGTTCTTGGTGAACACGACCTCGTCCGGCGACGCGGCGCCGATGAACGTGGCGACCTTGGCGCGGGCGTCCTCGTACGCGGCGGTCGACTCGGTGCCCAGCGTGTGCACCGAGCGCGAGACGTTGGCGTTGTGCTGTTCGGCGTGCGCGCGCATGACGTCGAGCACCTGCACCGGCTTCTGCGAGGTGTTGGCGCTGTCCAGGTAGACCAGCGGATGCCCGTTGATCTCCCGGCCCAGGATCGGGAAGTCCGCACGGACCCTGGCGACGTCGAAGGAACTCATGCCGTAGCGCCCGCCTTCTCCACGAACTCGGCGTAGCCGGACGTCTCCAGCTGCTCGGCCAGCTCCGGGCCACCCTGGCGGACGATCTTGCCGGCCACGAAGACGTGCACGAAGTCCGGCTTGATGTAGCGCAGGATCCGGGTGTAGTGGGTGATCAGCAGCAGGCCGGTGTCGCCGGTCTCGCGTACCCGGTTGACGCCCTCGCTGACCACCCGCAGGGCGTCGATGTCCAGGCCGGAGTCGGTCTCGTCGAGGATCGCGACCTTCGGCTTGAGCAGTTCGAGCTGCATGATCTCGTGCCGCTTCTTCTCGCCGCCGGAGAAGCCCTCGTTGACGTTGCGCTGGGCGAACGCCGGGTCCATGTGCAGCTTCTCCATGGCGCCGCGCAGCTCGCCGGCCCAGGTGCGCAGCTTCGGCGCCTCGCCGTCGATCGCGGTCTTCGCGGTACGCAGGAAGTTCGCCACCGAGACGCCGGGGACCTCGACCGGGTACTGCATGGCCAGGAACAGACCGGCCCGGGCACGCTCGTCGACGGTCATCGCCAGCACGTCGTCGCCGTCCAGCGTGACCGTGCCGCCGGTGATCTCGTACTTCGGGTGGCCGGCGATGGAGTAGGCCAGGGTGGACTTGCCGGAGCCGTTGGGGCCCATGATGGCGTGCGTCTCGCCCGCCTTCACGGTCAGGTCGACGCCGGCCAGGATCGGCTTGAGCTGCCCGTCGGGCAGCTTGACCGACACCTGCAGGTCGTGGATCTCCAGGGTGCTCACGGCATAACTCCATTGCTCGGGGTCGAAGAGACGTAGATGTCGCCGTCGCGGATCTCGACGGGGAAGGTCGCCACCGGTTCGGTGGCGGGAAGGCCGCTGGGTTCGCCGGTACGCAGGTCGAAGCGCGAGCCGTGCAGCCAGCACTCGAGCGTGCAGCCGTCGACCTCGCCCTCGGAGAGCGCGATCGCCGCGTGGCTGCACTCGTCCCGGACGGCGTAGAAGTTGTCGTCGTCGGCGTGCACGATCGCGATGTCGACGCCGCCGACCTCGGTGGTGATCACGCTGCCCTTGCCGACGTCACCCGCCGGCCCGACCCGCTCGAAGCTCATGAGCCCGCCTTCACCAGCCGGGCCTCGATCGCGTCGCCCAGGCGCTCGCGCAGCTCCTCGACCGGGATCTTGTTGATCAGCTCCGCGAAGAAGCCACGGACCACGAGCTTGCGGGCCTCGCCCTCGGGGATGCCGCGGGCCATCAGATAGAACAGCTGCTCGTCGTCGAACCGGCCGGTGGCGCTGGCGTGCCCGGCGCCCGCGACCTCACCGGTCTCGATCTCCAGGTTCGGCACCGAGTCGGCGCGCGCTCCGTCGGTGAGCAGCAGGTTCCGGTTGATCTCGTACGTCTCGGTGCCGGTGGCGGCGGCCCGGATGTGCACGTCGCCCACCCAGACGGTGTGCGCGGACCGGCCCTGCAGCGCGCCGCGGTAACCGACGTAGCTGCGGCAGTCCGGCACGCCGTGGTCGACCAGCTGGCGGTGCTCGAAGTGCTGGCCGGCGTCCGCGAAGTACAGGCCGTACAGCTCGGCGTCGCCACCGCGGCCGGCGTACTCGACGCTGGTGAACTGGCGTACCAGATCCCCGCCGAGCGCCACCTGCACGTGGGTGACCTTCGCGTCCCGCCCGACCCGCAGTTTGACGTGCTGGGCCTGCACCGCGTCGTCCGCCCAGTTCGCAATGGTGACCAGGGTGAGCTGGGCACCGTCGGCGACCGTGACCTCCAGGTTGTCGGCCAGCGTGGCGGAGCCCAGCTGCTCGATCACCAGAACGGCGTTGGCGAAGCGCCCGACCTTGACGAAGGTGCGCGCGTACGAGGCGGCGTCGGTGCCCTGCCCGGTCACCCGGACCAGCGCCGGCGCGTCCGGCACCGCGTCCTCGGCCACCTCGATGAGGGTGACGTCGGTCGCCGCGCCGTACGCCAGCGCGCTGATCCGGTCGAACGGGGTGAGCACGTTCTCCACCGAGGCCGCGTCGACCTGCCGCGCGGTCACGCCGGCCGGCAGGTTGGCGTAGTCCACGCCGACCTGCTTGCCGGTGCCGCCGGTCGCGGTGACCAGCTCCCGCAGCCGCTTGAGCGGGGTGAAGCGCCACTCCTCCTCCAGGCCGTTCAGGGCCGGGAAGTCGGTGACGTCGAAGGAACGCAGCACCTGCGACTTGGTGCTCGGGGGTGCCATGGCCTCGGTAGTCATCTCGTCCTTGTTCTCAGGGTGTGCAGGAAGGCCCGGGGAGGACAGTCGTCAGCCGACTGCGCCCTCCATCTGGAGTTCGATGAGACGGTTCAGCTCGAGCGCGTACTCCATCGGGAGTTCCTTGGCGATCGGCTCGATGAAGCCACGCACGATCATCGCCATGGCCTCGTCCTCGGTCAGGCCGCGGCTCATCAGGTAGAAGAGCTGATCGTCGCTGATCTTGGACACGGTCGCCTCGTGACCCATCGCGACGTCGTCCTCGCGGATGTCGACGTACGGGTAGGTGTCCGAGCGGGAGATGGTGTCGACCAGCAGCGCGTCGCACTTGACCGTGCTGGCGCTGTGGTGCGAGCCCTCCATGACCTGCACCAGGCCGCGGTACGAGGTGCGGCCGCCGCCCCGGGCGATCGACTTCGAGATGATCGTCGAGGAGGTGTGCGGCGCGGCGTGCACCATCTTGGCGCCGGCGTCCTGGTGCTGGCCCTCGCCGGCCATCGCGACCGAGAGCACCTCGCCCTTGGCGTGCGCGCCGGTCATGTAGACGGCCGGGTACTTCATCGTCACCTTGGAACCGATGTTGCCGTCCACCCACTCCATGGTCGCGCCCTCTTCGCAGGTGGCGCGCTTGGTGACCAGGTTGTAGACGTTGTTCGACCAGTTCTGGATGGTGGTGTACCGGCAGCGGGCGTTCTTCTTGACGATGATCTCGACGACCGCCGAGTGCAGCGAGTCGGACGAGTAGATCGGCGCGGTGCAGCCCTCGACGTAGTGCACGTACGCGCCCTCGTCGACGATGATCAGGGTCCGCTCGAACTGGCCCATGTTCTCCGTGTTGATCCGGAAGTAGGCCTGCAGCGGGATGTCGACGTGCACGCCCTTCGGCACGTAGATGAACGAGCCACCCGACCACACGCTGGTGTTCAGCGCGGCGAACTTGTTGTCGCCGACCGGGATGACCGTGCCGAAGTACTCCTTGAAGATGTCCTCGTGCTCCTTGAGGGCCGTGTCGGTGTCCAGGAACAGGACGCCCTGCTCCTCGAGGTCCTCGCGGATCTTGTGGTAGACGACCTCGGACTCGTACTGGGCGGCCACGCCGGAGACCAGGCGCTGCTTCTCCGCCTCGGGGATGCCGAGCTTGTCGTACGTGTTCTTGATGTCCGCCGGCAGGTCGTCCCAGGAGGCCGCCTGCTTCTCGGTGGAGCGCACGAAGTACTTGATGTTCTGGAAGTCGATGCCGGTGAGGTCGGCGCCCCAGTTCGGCATGGGCTTGCGGTCGAACAGGCGCAGGCCCTTGAGCCGCAGATCGAGCATCCACTGCGGTTCGCTCTTCAGCGCGGAGATGTTGCGCACCACGGCCTCGGACAGTCCGCGCTGGGCGGTCGCCCCGGCGGTGTCGGCGTCGGCCCAGCCGTATTCGTACTTGCCCAGGGCGGCGAGGTGCTCTTCCTGAGTGGTGACGATCTGGTCGGTCATATCTGTGTCCTAACCGTGGTTGCGGCGTTGAGTCCGGCCTTCAGTCCGGCCTTGGGCGGCGGGTGGGGCGGTCGGACGGGTGCCGGTCCCGGGATGTGCGTGGTGCACACCCCGTCGCCGTGCGCGATGGTGGCGAGACGCTGCACGTGGGTGCCGATGAGCCGCGAGATGACCGCGGTCTCGGCGTCGCACAGCTGGGGGAACTCGGCGGCCACGTGCGCCACCGGGCAGTGGTGCTGGCACAGCTGCCCGCCGGACGCGATCGCGGTCGCGTTGGCAGCGTAGCCCTCGGCGGTCAGCGCCTCGGCGAGCGCCTCCGCCCGGGCGATCGGGTCGTCGCCGGCCGACCGCATGGCGGCCCGGCAGCGCTCCTCCAGCGCGGAGACCTGAGCGGCGGCGAACTCGCCGACCGCCTGGTCGCCGCCGCGCTCGGCGATCCAGCGCAGGGCGGCGGTGGCGATGCCGTCGTAGAAGTGCGGAAAGCCCTCGCGGGCCGCGGCGGTGAGCACGAACGCCTTGGCCGGGCGGCCCCGGCCGCGCGGACCGGTGGTGCGGGCGTCGCGGACCTCGACCAGGTTGTCGGCGAGCATGGCGTCGAGGTGCTTGCGGATGGCCGCGGGGCTGAGCCCGAGCTGCGCGCCGAGTTCGGCCGCGGTGGCCGCGCCGCGCTCCAGCAGGAGCTGGGCGACCCGGTCCCGGGTGCGCCCGTCCGGGGCGGCGGCATTCGCCACCACACCACTCCGGGACAGCACCTCGTATTTCACTACGGCAACGTTACGTATTTCCGGGGGCACCCGCAAACCGGCGTGCCGGTGATCCACGACACGGCCGTACCATCACCGGGGTGAAGCGTTCTCTGCTGCGCCCGCTGGCGTTCGCGTCCCTGGTGGCCAACGCCGCCCTGATCGTCACCGGCGCAGCGGTCCGGCTCACCAAGTCCGGCCTGGGCTGCCCGACCTGGCCGCGGTGCACCGAGACGTCGTACACCACGACCGCCGAGATGGGCGTGCACGGCGTGATCGAGTTCGGCAACCGGCTGCTCACTTTCGTGCTGGCCGCCATCGCGCTGGCCTGCTTCGTGGCGGCGCTGCGCGAACGGCCCCGCCGGCGGTCACTGGTGCTGCTGGCGCTCGCGGTCGGGCTGGGCATCCCCGGCCAGGGCGTGATCGGCGGCATCACGGTCCTCACCGACCTCAATCCGTGGGTGGTCGGGCTGCACTTCCTGCTCTCCATGGCGCTGGTCGCCGGCGCGTACGCCCTCTGGAAACGCGCCGGCGAGGGCGACGGCCCGGCCCGGTCGCTGGTGCCCGGCCCGCTGCGTACGCTGGCCCGCCTGACCGCCCTGGTCAGCGCCGCGGTGATCGTGCTCGGGGTGGTCGTCACCGGCAGCGGCCCGCACGCCGGCGACGCGGACGCCAAGCGCAACGGCCTGGACCCGGCCACCGTCTCGCAGGCGCATGCCGACCTGGTGTTCCTGCTGATCGGCCTGTCGGTGGCGCTGTGGTTCGCGCTGCGTGCGGTGGGCGCGCCGGCCGCCGCGGTCCGGGCCGCCGGGGTACTGGTCCTGGTGGAACTCGGCCAGGGCCTGATCGGGTTCGTGCAGTACTTCACCCAGTTGCCGGTGCTGCTGGTGGGCGCACACATGCTGGGCGCCGCGCTGGTCTGGATCGCCACCCTGGCCGCGCTGCGCAGCCTGCGGGTACGCCCGGCCGTCGCGGATCCGGAGCCGCCCTCGGACGCCACGCCGGCGTCCCCGCAGCCGGTCGCCGCGGCGCGCTGACCGGACCGGTCACCGCGGCGCCACCGGCAGCGGGGACGCCGGTTTCAGCTCCTCCAGCCGCAGCAGCGTGGTGAGCCGCTGCGCGCCGCGGGTGGACAGCCGCACCAGCACCTGTTGCAGCTCCGCCACGTCCCGTGCCACCACCAGCAGCATCACGTCGATCTCGCCGGCCACCCAGTCCGCCGAGATGATCTGCGGCATGGCGCGCACCGCGTCCTCGAAGCCCTTGCTGGCCCGCGGCTCGTGCCGGGCGAGCGTCACCGACACGTAGACCTGCAGTGGAAAGCCCGCCTTCGCCGGATCCAGCCGGGCGGTGATCCGGCGGACGACCCCGGACTCCTTGAGCCGGCGTACCCGGTTGAGCGTGCCGGCCGGCGACAGGCCGACCAGCCGGGCCAGGTCGACGTTGGTCCGGTCGGCATCCTCCTGCAGCTCGCGGAGCAGGATTAGGTCAACTTCATCAAGCTTCACCGCCATTCTGCTGAATATAGTTCAGCCGATCGCTCCATGGATCTCACGATCGCCAGAACCGTGGAGCATCGACCCCATGCGTACCGATCGTCGTTCCACCCTGCTCGCCCTGGTCGCCTCCGGCCTGCTGTGGGGCACCACCGTCCCGCTCACCAAGGTCGCGCTGGCCGGCTGGGACCCGGCCTGGCTCACCGTGGCCCGGTTCACCCTGGCCGCGGCACCCCTCGCCTGGTGGGGGCGCCGGCACCTGCGTGCCGCGGTCGCACCGGCCACGCTGGCCTGGGGCGCGATCGGGTACGGCGCGGTGATCGTGCTGCAGAACGCCGGCATCGCCCGGACCAGCGTCAGCCACGCGGCCCTGCTGGTCGGCACCACGCCGGTCCTGGTCGCGCTCGGCACCGTGGCCCTGGGCCGGGCCCGGGTCGGCGTCCCGTCCTGGCTGGGCTTCGCGGTCGCGCTGGCCGGGGTGGCGGTGATCGGCGGGCACGGCGGTGGCGGGTCGTCGGTCGGCGGCGACGCCCTGGTGTTCGCGTCGCTGCTGCTGGCCGCGGCGTTCCTGGTGGCCCAGCCGCGGATGCTCGCCGGACGCGACCCGGTCGCGCTCACCGCGGTACAGCTGACGGCCGGCGCGGCGGCGGCCCTCCCCGCCGCGCTGCTGACCGAGGGCGTACCGGCCACGGTTCCCGGCCTGCTGCCCACCGCCGCGATGGCCGGGCTGGCGGTCGGCGGGACGTTGCTGCCGTTCACGTTGTTCGCCTGGGCACAGGCCCGGGTCTCGCCGGAGGTCGCGGGCGCGTTCCTCAATCTCGAGCCGCTGGTCGGCGTGGTCCTCGGAGCGGCGGCGTTCGGCGACCCGGTGGGCGCCGGACAGGTGGCCGGCGGGCTCGCCGTCCTGGCCGGCATCGCCCTCAACGCCACCGAGATGCTCGGCCGGCGGCGACCGGCGCTCCCGGCGCACACCGGGTCGCCGGTGCGCGCCTATCCGCGGCGGGAGCCCAGGCGCGCCACGACGGCGTCCGCCAGGCGCTCGGCGGAACCCGGTGCGTGCAGCAGGAACAGCGACGGCTCGGCCAGCTCCAGCTCGACCAGCATCGGCTCGCCGTCCGGTCCGGGGATCAGGTCCACCCGTGCGTACAGCAGGCGGTCCGCGCCGCCCGGCACGGCCGCCAGCACCCGCGCCGCGGTGGACAGCTCCGCCGGGGTGGGCGTCCGCGCGCTGATCTCCTCGCGGGTCTCCCGGGGGTCGAACTCACCGGAATCCGGACCGGTGAGCAGCGGCCCCTTGCGGATGCCGTGACTGTAGGCGAGCCGCCCGTCGGAGTCGGGCAGGCACAGCACGGCGGTCTCCCCCGCGGTGTCCACCGCCGACAGGTACGGCTGGATCATCGTGTCCCGCCCGGCGGCGGCGAGCCGGGCCACGTGCGCGGCGGCCAGGTCACTCTGCTCGGGCAGCCGGTACCGCCCGGTGTCCTGGCTGTTGACGCTGATCGTGGGTTTGATGACCCACTCGCCGGCGGGCGGCGGCGTCCACCGCGTACCCGGGGTGACGAACGCGGTCGGGGTGACCGGCAGGCCGGCCGCGGCCAGATCGCGCAGGTAGTGCTTGTCGGTGTTCCACTCGATCACATCCGCCGGGTTCGCCAGCCGGGGCACCCGGTGCGCCCAGGCGACGAACTCGTCCCGCCGCGCCGGATAGTCCCAGGGCGACCGGATCACCGCCAGGTCGTAGGCGTCCCAGTCGGCGTCCGGGTCGTCCCAGCGGACCGCGTCCACCCGCACGCCGCGCTCGCGGATCGCGTCCCGCAGCGGATGGTCGTCCAGCCACAGGTCGGGGAAGAGGTCGCTGGTGACGAGAGCGACCCGGGATTGCTCCCGGGTCGCAGGGTCGGATGGTGCTCGAGTCATGAGGGGACCGTATCGGCCGGCCGGCCGGGTTCCAGGTGATTTTCCGGCGGCCTCGGTCAGCGCGCCATGCTGCGCCGCGCCATCGACCGCCACAGGTCGTTACTGGGCCGCATCTGCTCCATGAGTTCGCGCTCCCACGCGTTCTCCACTTCCACGCCCGCGCCCTCGCACGCCTGCCGAGCCACGTCAGTGCCGTCGGCGAACTGGTCGGACCACTCGCCGTCCTCGCCGACCAGGACGATGCGCGCGCCCCGCTTGCCGACGTACTCGATGACCGCCTTCGCGCCGCCGTGCCGGCCGGCGAACGACTTGATATCGGCGGTCAGTGTCGTATCGGAACCTTCTGCCATGACGCGAAGCGTATGCAGACGAAGACCCCTGACAAGTAGCCATCACGGTCTTTTGTGATGCCAATTACCTGCAGGTTTAAGTTTCGATCAAATTGGTATAGGACGATATTGTCCGAATTGTACGTGGGCGACGTTCGCCCGAAAGAGGCATCGACGCTCCCCCATCCGATACCGGCGCCTCGCCCCGGACGGGTGATGCCGGCCACCGGCGGCCGTCAGACCAGAGCGTCGACCGCGATCGCGATGAACAGGATCGTCAGGTACGTGACGGAGCCGTGGAACAACCGCATCGGCTGCGCCACCTTGCCGCGCCGGGAGCGGGTGTACAGCCGGACCGCCTCGTAGGTGAACAGCGCACCGGTCAGCAGCGCGGTGATGCCGTAGATCGGGCCGAGCCCGAGCGGCCAGGCGGCCAGCGACGCCACCACGGTGAGCCCGGTGAACAGCAGGATCTCCCCGTTCACCCGGCCGGCCGAGCGCACCACCGGCAGCATCGGGACGCCGGCCCGGGCGTAGTCGTCCTTGTATTTGATGGCAAGCGCGTAGAAATGCGGCATCTGCCAAAAGAACACAACCGCAAAAAGCGCCCAACCCATCGGGGCGATCGAGCCGGTCACCGCGGCCCAGCCGATGAGCACCGGCGCGGCGCCGCAGACCCCGCCCCAGAACGTGTTCTGCGGGGTCCGGCGCTTGAGCCAGAGGGTGTAGACGACGTCGTAGTAGAAGATCGCGGCGGCGGTCATCGCGGTCGCCAGCCAGTTGGTGAACGCGGCCATCAGGATCAGCGAGATCAGCGCCAGGGTGAGCCCGAAGATCAGTACCGCCCGCGGGGTGACCGAGTGCGCGGGCAGCGGGCGCCGCTTCGTCCGCCGCATCAGCTGGTCGATGTCGCGGTCGATGTAGCAGTTCAGCGCGCTCGCCGCGCCGGCCGCCAGGGAACCGCCGACCAGCACGATCAGGACCAGGCCCAGATCCGGCCAGCCACCCGCCGCGACCATCATCGCCGGCACCGTGGTGACCAGGAGCAGCTCGACGATCCGCGGCTTGGTCAACGAGACGTACGCCCGGATCACGCCCGCGATGTCGCGGCGGGATGCCGAACGGACTGCCGTTCGCGGGGCCGCTTGCCGAAGCCCCGGCGACCGCCCCTGAACGGGACGCTCGGTGATCATGCTCACGGACAGCCACCTTCCGGCATCGGCACGGACCAGCACAACGGCCGTTGCCGGCAGACACCGGCGGCACGCTCGCACAGACTACGCGCAGCCAACGGGGCTGATCGGGCGACCCGTCACCGGTGCAGGGAGTCACATCCGGGTCCGGGGGGCCCGTACCGTCGTCCGCTCTCAGCGTATGGGCCTGCGCGGTTCCGGCGACGGGGGTTTACCGCTACTCGCTAGGGTCAACTGCATAGTGTTCCGCTAACCAGGCCCCGAGGAGCGCGACGACGTGGCTGCCCATGATCCCGATCTGAACTGGTCCGACCTCGACAAGCGGGCGGTCGACACCGTCCGGGTGTTGGCGATGGATGCCGTCGAGAAGGCCGGCAACGGTCACCCCGGCACCGCGATGAGCCTCGCACCCGCCGCATACCTGCTGTTCAACCGCGTGATGCGGCACGACCCGACGGACCCCAACTGGGCCGGCCGGGACCGCTTCGTGCTCTCCTGCGGTCACTCCAGCCTCACCCTCTACATCCAGCTGTATCTGGCCGGCTACGGCCTGACCCTGGATGACCTCGCCTCGCTGCGGCAGTGGGAGTCGCTCACCCCGGGTCACCCCGAGCACGGGCACACCCCGGGCGTCGAGACCACCACCGGCCCGCTCGGCCAGGGCGTCGGCAACGCGGTCGGGATGGCGATGGCCGCCCGCCGCGAGCGCGGACTGTTCGATCCGGAGAGTGACCCCGGTGCCTCCCCGTTCGACCACTACATCTGGTCGATCGCGTCGGACGGTGACATCGAGGAGGGCGTCAGCCACGAGGCCAGCGCCATCGCCGCGGTGCAGAAGCTGGGCAACCTCACGCTGATCTACGACGACAACGAGATCTCGATCGAGGACGACACCCGGATCGCCAAGAACGAGGACGTGGCGGCCCGGTACGCCGCGTACGGCTGGCACGTGCAGACCGTCGACTGGCGCGCCGGCCACGCCGACCAGGGCGACTACCACGAGGACGTGGAGGCGCTGTACGCCGCGCTGCTGGCCGCCAAGGCGGAGACCGAGCGGCCCTCGTTCATCGTGCTGCGCACCATCATCGGCTGGCCCGCGCCGAACAAGCAAAACACCGGCAAGATCCACGGCTCGGCGCTCGGTGCCGACGAGGTCGCCGCCACCAAGGAGTTGCTCGGCTTCGACCCGCAGCAGAACTTCCAGGTGGACGAGAAGGTGCTGGCACACGCCCGCGAGGTGGTCGGCCGCGGCCGCGCCGCGCACGCCGAGTGGGACAAGGCCTTCGACGCCTGGACGGCGGCCAACGACGAGGCCCGCAAGCTGTACGACCGGATGTCCACCCGGACGCTGCCGGACCAGTGGTTCGCCGCGCTGCCGGAGTTCCCGGCCGACGCCAAGGGGGTCGCCACCCGCGCCGCGTCCGGCAAGGTGCTGGAGGCCCTCGCGCCGGTCCTGCCGGAGCTGTGGGGCGGCTCGGCCGACCTCGCGGAGAGCAACAACACCACGATGAAGGGCGAGCCGTCGTTCATCCCCACCGAGTACGCCACCAAGGCGTTCCCGGGCCACGAGTACGGCCGCACGCTGCACTTCGGCATCCGTGAGCACGGCATGGGCGCGATCATGAACGGCATCGCGCTGCACGGCGGCACCCGGGTCTACGGCGGCACGTTCCTGGTGTTCAGCGACTACATGCGCGGCGCCGTCCGGCTCGCCGCCCTGATGAAGCTGCCGGTGACGTTCGTCTGGACGCACGACTCGATCGGCCTCGGCGAGGACGGTCCCACGCACCAGCCGATCGAGCACCTCACCGCACTGCGGGCCATCCACGGCCTGGACGTGGTGCGCCCGGCCGACGCCAACGAGACCGCCTGGGCCTGGCGTGGCGCGCTGGAGCACACCGACCGGCCGACCGCGCTCGCGCTCAGCCGGCAGAACCTCCCGACCATCGACCGCACGAAGTACGCCAGCGCCGAGGGCGTCCTCAAGGGCGGTTACATCGTCTCCGAGGCGGCCGGCGGCGAGCCGAAGGTGATCCTCATCGGCACCGGCTCGGAGCTGCAGCACTGCCTGGTCGCCCAGGAGCGGCTGGAGGAGCAGGGCACGCCCACCCGGGTGGTCTCCATGCCGTGCCAGGAGTGGTTCTTCGAGCAGGACACCTCGTACCAGCAGCAGGTGTTGCCGCGCGGGGTCAAGGCGCGGGTCAGCGTCGAGGCCGGTGTGCGGATGAGCTGGGACCGGCTGCTCGGCGAGGCCGGCGAGGCGGTCAGCATCGAGCACTACGGCGCCAGCGCCCCGGCACCCATCCTGTTCCAGCAGTTCGGGTTCACCGCGGACAACGTGGTGGCCAAGGCCAACGCCGTCCTCGCCAAGGTCGGCGAAATCACCGGTCACACGACCGGGAACTGAGAGGTATCGCGATGACCGACAGACTGGCCGAGCTCTCCGCCGCAGGTGTGGCGGTCTGGCTCGACGATCTCTCCCGGGTACGGCTCCAGTCCGGCTCGCTGGACAAGATGCGCCGCGAGCAGCACGTGGTCGGCGTGACCACCAATCCGACCATCTTCGCCAAGGCACTGGCCGACGCGGACGCGTACGACGAGCAGCTGAAGGACCTGGCCACCCAGGGCGTCACCGTCGAGGAGGCGATCCGCCTGCTCACCGCGTTCGACGTGCGCTGGGCGTGCGACGTGATGCGGCCGGCGTACGACGCGTCCGCCGGAGTGGACGGACGGGTGTCCATCGAGGTCGACCCGCGGTCGGCGTACCTGACCGACAAGACCGTCTCCGAGGCCAAGACGCTGTGGTGGCTGGTCGACCGGCCGAACCTGTTCATCAAGATCCCGGCGACCGAGGCCGGGCTGCCGGCGATCACCGCGACGCTGGCCGCGGGCATCAGCGTCAACGTCACGCTGATCTTCTCGCTGGAGCGCTACCGCAAGGTGATGGACGCGTTCCTGGCCGGCCTCGAGCAGGCGAAGGCGAACGGGCACGACCTCACCAAGATCGGCTCGGTGGCGTCGTTCTTCGTCTCCCGGGTGGACACCGAGACGGACAAGCGGCTGGACAAGATCGGCAGTGACGAGGCCAAGGCGCTGAAGGGCAAGGCGGCGATCGCCAACGCCCAGCTCGCGTACGAGGCGTACACCGAGGTCTTCGCCTCCGACCGCTGGCAGGCGCTGGCCGACGCCGGTGCGCACCCGCAGCGTCCGCTGTGGGCGTCCACCGGCACCAAGAGCCCGGAGTTCAAGGACACCATCTACGTCGAGGAGCTGATCGCGCCCGGCACGGTGAACACCATGCCGGAGTCGGTCATCACCGCGTACGCGGACCACGGAGAGACCCGTGGCGACACCGTGACCGGCGCCTACGAGTCGGCCCGCAAGGTACTGGCCGACCTCGCCACGGTCGGCGTGGACTTCGACGACGTGGTCCAGGTGCTGGAGTCCGAGGGCGTCGACAAGTTCGAGGCCAGCTGGAAGGAACTGCTGGAGGGCATGGCGAAGTCGCTGCAGGCCGCCGGCCGGGGCGAGGACAACCCCAGCGACGCCGCCAAGGACGTCGTCTGATCCGCAGCTGACAACCATCGGCCGGCCCGCCCCTGTGGCGGGCCGGCCGTGTCTCGCACGTAACCCTGCACCACACCGAAAAGCTGGCAGGATGGACCACGTGGGTAATCCGCTGCGCACCGCACAGGACCGTCGACTTCCCCGGATCCCGGAGCCGTGCGCTCTGGTCATCTTCGGCGTCACCGGCGACCTGTCCCGGAAGAAACTGATCCCGGCCGTGTACGACCTCGCCAACCGCGGGCTGCTGCCGCCGGGCTTCGTGGTCCTCGGCTTCGCCCGCCGCGACTGGGGCGACGGCGACTTCGAGTCGCTGGCGTACGAGGCCGCCAAGAAGGGCGCGCGCACACCCTGGCGGGAGGACGTCTGGCAGCGCCTGGCCAGCCAGTTTCAGTTCATTCCCGGCTCGTTCGACGACGACACCGCGTTCGACACGCTCGCCAGCACCCTGGACGAGCTGCGCGAACGCAACGGCATCGCGGGCAACGCCGCGTTCTACTTCTCCATCCCGCCGGCCGCGTTCCCGCTGGTGCTCAACCAGCTCAACCGCACCGGGATGGCGGACAACGCCAAGTCCGGCGGCTGGCGCCGGGTCGTGGTGGAGAAGCCGTTCGGCAACGACCTGCAGACCGCGATGGCGCTGAACAAGCTGGTCGACGAGGTCTTCACCCCGCAGGACGTGTTCCGGATCGATCACTACCTGGGCAAGGAGACGGTCCAGAACATCCTGGCCCTGCGCTTCGCGAACAGCCTGTTCGAGCCGGTGTGGAACTCGAAGTACGTGGACAGCGTGCAGATCACCATGGCCGAGGACGTCGGCATCGGCACCCGGGCGGCGTTCTACGACTCCGCCGGCGCCGCCCGCGACGTGCTGCAGAACCACCTGCTGCAGTTGCTCGCGCTGGTCGGCATGGAGGAACCCACGAGCTTCGACCCGAACGAGATCCGGGCCGAGAAACTCAAGGTGCTCAAGGCGATCAGCCTGCCGCAGAACATCGCCGAGGGCTCGGTCCGCGGGCAGTACCTGCAGGGCTGGGTGGCCGGCGAGCGCGCGGTGGGCTACCTGGAGGAGAAGGGGGTGCCGGCCGAGTCCACCACCGAGACGTACGTGGCGGTGCGCCTGGGCATCCAGAACCGCCGCTGGGCCGGGGTGCCGTTCTTCGTCCGCGTGGGCAAGCGGATGCCGCGCCGGGTGACCGAGATCGCGATCCTCTTCAAGCGCGCGCCGCACCTGCCGTTCGACCCGGCCGACGTGGAGATGCTCGGCAACAACCAGCTGGTCATCCGGGTGCAGCCGGACGAGGGCGTGGTGCTGAAGTTCGGCTCCAAGGTGCCCGGCACCACGATGGAGGTCCGGGACATCGCGATGGACTTCCAGTACGGCGAGGCGTTCACCGAGTCCAGCCCGGAGGCGTACGAACGTCTCGTGCTCGACGTGCTGGTGGGCGACCGCACGCTGTTCCCGGACGCCGCCGAGGTGGAGCAGTCGTGGCGGGTGATCGACCCGCTCGAGGAGGCCTGGGCGGGCACCGGACCGGAACGGTACCGGGCCGGTGAGTGGGGTCCGCGGGCCTCGGACGAGATGCTGGCCCGCGAGGGCCGGGCCTGGAGGCGAGCATGATCGGGCTGTGGGACACCACCGGCAACGAGGTGGTCAAGGCGCTCGCCGCCGAACGGCGCAGCGCCGGCGGCGTGGCCAGCGGGCTGGCGCTCACGCTGGTCGCGGTGGTCGAGGAGAAGAAGGTACGCGAGGCCGAGGCGGCCGCCACCATCGCCGCCGCCGCGCACCCGTGCCGGCTGCTCATCGTGGTGCGCTCCGACCTGGAGGGCCGCAGCCGCCTGGACGCGGAGATCGTGGTGGGCGGCCGGCTGGGCCCGGCCGAGGCGGTCGTGATGCGGATGTACGGCCGGCTCGCGCTGCACGCCGAGTCCGTGGTCATGCCGCTGCTGGCGCCGGACGTACCCGTGGTCACCTGGTGGCACCAGTCCCCGCCGGACATGATCGCCAACGACTTCCTGGGCGTGGTCGCCGACCGTCGCATCACCGACTCGGCGCTCGCCCCGGACCCGGTCGCCGCCCTGCGGCAGCGGGCCGCCGACTACGCCCCCGGCGACACCGACCTCACCTGGACCCGGATCACGCTGTGGCGCACGCTGGTCGCCGGCGCGTTCGACACCACCGAGGAACGAGTGACCGGTGCGACGATCGTGGCGCCGCCCAACGACCCCACCGCCGCCCTGATGAAGGGCTGGCTGCAGTCCCGCCTGCACATCGAGCCGGCGTGGGAGCCGACCGACCGGGCACCGCGGATGAAGTCGGTGCAGCTGCAGTGCGCCAACGGGGACTGCGTGACGGTGACCCGGGAGGAGGGCACGGCGCTGTTCAGCCGTACCGGCCAGGAGGACCGTTACATGCCGCTGCCGAAGCGGCCGGTCGGCGACGAACTGGCCGAGGAGTTGCGGCGGCTCGACCCGGACCAGATCTACGGCGAGGCGCTGGGCGCGATGGCCGGGGTCACCGGTCTGGAGCAGCGGCCGAGCATGCGGGTGCACGTCTGGAAGGACCCGGCGCAGGCGGCCCGGGCCGGGGACGAGACCGGGGCGTTCGCGGGCCCCGGTGGCAGCGCGGCCTGACCGCCCGGTCCCTAAGATCAACGGGGTTGTCCGCCGTCGTGGTGGGCGGTTCCGAGCTGGGAGACGACATGAGCGAAACCGTTGTGGTGGTGGTTCCCGACGCCGACATCCTGGCCTCTACCGTGGCGGCGCGCCTCGTCGTCAAGATCATTGATGCGCAGGCACAGCGTGGCTGGGCGAGCGTGGTGCTGACCGGCGGCCGGATCGCCGCGAAGGTGCTGCGCTCGGTGAAGGACCTGCCGGCATCCGACGCGATCGAATGGTCACACGTCGACCTGTGGTGGGGTGACGAGCGCTTCCTGCCCGCCGGCCACCCGGACCGCAACGAGACCCAGGCCCGGGAGGCGCTGCTCGACGCGCTGCCGCTGGACCCGGCCCGGATCCACGCGATGCCGCCCTCCGACGGCCCCGACGGCGACAACCCGGAGGCGGCCGCCGCCCGGTACGCCCGGGACCTGGCCGCCGCCGCGAAGCCGGGCAGCTCCGAACTGCCCCACTTCGACGTACTGATGCTCGGCGTCGGCGAGGACGGGCACGTGGCGTCGGTGTTCCCGGAGCACCCGGTGACGTACGAGACCGGCACCACGGCCGCGGTGCACAACAGCCCGAAGCCGCCCCCGGTACGCACCACGCTCACCATGTCCACCATCCAGACCGCCGAGGAGGTCTGGCTGATCGCGGCCGGCCCGGACAAGGCGGCGCCGGTGGGCATGGCGATCGAGGGCACCGGGTGGCGGCAACTACCCGCCGCCGGCGCCACCGGGACCGACCGGACGCTGTGGCTGCTGGACCGGCCCGCGGCGGCCAAGGTCCCGCCGCGGGCGCGCAGCCTGCGCTGACCCCGGACACGGAAAAGGGCCGCCCGGTGGGCGGCCCTTTTCCGTCGTCGCGCGTCAGCCCAGCAGGGCCGGAACCCGCTCGAACAACTGCGTCGTGAACGTCATCATCTCGTGCAACATCCAGTTGCCGCTGACCAGGATCGCCACCCCGACCGCCACCGCCTTCGGCACGAACGACAGCGTCGCCTCCTGAATCTGCGTCACCGACTGGAACAACGAAATCGCGAAACCGATCAACAACGCGGTCAACAACACCGGCGCGCTCATCTTCGCCGCAATGGTCATCGCCTGCAGCCCCAGCTCCACGATCTGCGTGTCAGTCATGCCATCCTCTTCGGGACATCACGCCGGCCCCCGAGTGCAGAACAGACGCGCCCCGGTTGCCATCAGGTTCAGCCCCCCGAAACCCTCAACCCCGCGGGGGTCACCCGGCGCGGGAGGAGATCTGCTGCACCGCCCAGCCGTTGCCGTCGGGGTCGTCGAAGAAGACGAAGCCGACGTTGTCCAGCGGATCCGGCACCGGCCGCGGGTTCTCGCCCATCACCCGCACCTCGCTGACCTCCACACCCCGGGCGGTCAGCTCGGCGTGCGCCTGCTGGATGTCCGGCACCACCAGCTGCAGGCCCTTGAGCGAGCCGGGCGGCATCTCCGGCACCGCGCCCTTGCCGATCACCACGGAACAGCCCGACCCGGGCGGGGTCAGCTGCACCAGCCGGACGTTCTCGTTGATCACCGTGTCGTGGTCGACGTTGAAGCCCAGTTTGTCGGCGTAGAACGCCTTGGCACGGTCCACGTCCGCGACCGGAACCACTACCACTTCCAAAGTCCAGTTCATCGGCCCATCCTGGCAGCAGGCGGGCCCGGCGGGTCCACGGAACACCGGCGCGGCTCCGAGGGCGTGTTTCTGAGTGGGAGACGGGCTGCGGCGTGGCCCAGCCGCCGGCTGGCCGCACGTCGCAAACACCCGAATACAACCCCGGTATTCGGGCGCCCGCGCCGCACACCCAGCCGACACCTGGACCTCGCCTCGCTCCGGCCCCCACTCCGAAACACGCCCTAGACTTCCAGGCGTGCAGCCATCGATCCGCCCGTACCGCCCGGCCGACCTCGACGCGATCTACGACATTTGCGCGCGCACCGCCGACAGTGGTTCCGACGCCCGTGGCAAGTATCTCGACGACCGGCTGCCGGGTGACGTCTTCGCCGCGCCGTACGTGACGCTGGAGCCGCAGCACGCGCACCTGCTGGACGACGGCACCGGCACGCCGGTCGGCTACATCCTGGGCACCGCGGACACGGCCGGCTTCACCCGGCGCTACCGGGCGGAGTGGATCCCGGCGATCGCGGGCCGCTACCCGGAGCCGGCCGACCCGCCGGTGACGGCCGACGACGTGATGCTGGGCCTGCACCTGTACCCGGAACGGATGCTCGTGCCGGAGCTGGCCGACTACCCGGCACACCTGCACATCGATCTGCTGCCGGACTGGCAGGGCAAGGGGTGGGGACGCGGTCTGATGGACGCGTTCCTGGCCGGGGTACGCAAGGCCGGCGCGGCCCGCGTACACCTGGGCATGGCCCCGTCCAACACCGGAGCGCTGGCGTTCTATCGCCGGCTCGGCTTCACCGAGATCCCGATGAGCAACCCGAACGTCCTCTACCTGGGCCGCACCACCGAGCCCACCCGCTGAGCGGGACCCGCGAGGGCTACTCGCCGCGCCGCTGGCGGACCTTGGCGAGCGCCTCGGCCAGGATCGCCGCGCCGTCCGCGTCGGAGCGGCGCTCCTTCACGTACGCGAGGTGCGACTTGTAGGGCTCGACGCGTACCTTCCCGGGCGGGTTGTTGCCGTCGAGGCCGGCCGGCTGGCCGCAGCGCGGGCAGTCCCAGGTGTCCGGCAGGGCGGCTTCCGCGGCGAAGCGGACCACCGAGGTGTGGCCGCCGGCGCAGAAGTACGTCACCTCCCGACGGGGGGCCGGTTCGCTGCGTTCGTCGGGGCGCATCGGGCTGGAGCCGACGCGGCTGCCGCGGATCGCACTGCCACTGGACACGGAGTTCACTCCTGTCGGGAACCGAGCGGTATTGGGGCGTGCAACGGTGAGAGAACACGACCGCGCGACCCGTAGTGGACCGGACCGCGCGGCAGAGTTTACGACTCCCGAGTCGCCTCAGGAAGGCTCGATCGAGGAGGAATCGAGCCGGTTGACGTCAGCCCGCCTGCTGAACCTTCAGCCAGAGACCAAGGCCCACGATGCAGGCGAACCACACGATGCCCACCAGGATCGTGTAGCGGTCCAGGTTCTTCTCGGCCACCGAGGAACCGGCCAGGCTGGACGTGACACCGCCGCCGAACATGCTCGACATGCCGCCGCCCTTGCCGCGGTGCAGCAGGACCAGCAGGGTCAAGAGAATGCTCGTGACAATCAGCAACACGACCAGCGTGTATGCGAACCCGATCGGCATGGTCCGGATCATTCCTCTCGAAGGGCACAGCAAGCGCGTCAACAATAGCGGAACCCGGGTGACCGCTCGGGGCGGCCACCCGGGTTCTCGCTAGCGGGCGACGTGCTCGGGGAATCGGCAGATCTTCGCGAACTCCTCGGCGTCCAGGCTGGCACCGCCGACCAGGGCACCGTCCACGTCGGGCTGCGCCATGATCGCGGCGATGTTGCCCGACTTCACGGAACCGCCGTACTGGATGCGGACCGCGTCGCCGACCTCGGCGCCGTACCGCTCGACCAGCCGGGCCCGGATCGCGCCGCACACTTCCTGCGCGTCCTCGGGCGTGGCGGTCTTGCCGGTGCCGATCGCCCAGACCGGCTCGTACGCGATGACGGTCTGCTTGACCTGCTCGGCCTTGAGGCCGTCCAGGCCGGCGTCGACCTGCGCCAGCACGTGCGGGACCTGCTCGCCTGCCTCGCGGATGTCCAGGCCCTCGCCGACGCAGAAGATCGGCGTCAGCTCGACCGCGAACGCCGCCTTGATCTTCGCGTTGACCAGGGCGTCGTCCTCGCGGTGGTACTCGCGGCGCTCGGAGTGCCCGATCACCACGTAGGTGCAGCCCAGCTTCGCGAGCATGGCGCCGGAGATCTCCCCGGTGTACGCGCCGCCCTTGTGCTGCGAGATGTCCTGCGCTCCGTACCGGATCTGCAGTTTGTCGCCGTCCACCGCGGTCTGCACGCTGCGCAGGTCGGTGAACGGGGGCAGCACGACCACCTCGACGTCGGTGAGGTGCTTCTCGGTAAGGCTGAACGCCAGCTTCTGCACCAGGTTGATGGCCTCGAGGTGGTTGAGGTTCATCTTCCAGTTGCCGGCCATGATCGGACGGCGGGTCTCGTCAGCCATCAGTTCTCCAGAGCCGCGACGCCGGGGAGGGTCTTGCCCTCCAGGTATTCCAGCGACGCACCGCCACCGGTCGAGATGTGCCCGAACGCGCTCTCGTCGAGTCCGAGCGTGCGCACCGCCGCCGCGGAGTCACCGCCGCCGACCACCGAGAAGCCGTCGATCTTGGTGATCGCCTCGGCCACGCCCCGGGTGCCCGCGGCGAACGGCGCCAACTCGAACACGCCCATCGGGCCGTTCCAGAACACCGTCTTCGCGGAACCGATGGCGTCGGCGAACAACGCCACCGACTCGGGGCCGATGTCCAGACCGAGCCGGTCGGCCGGGATGTCCGAGGCGGCCACCACGTCGTGCTCGGCGTCCGCGGCGAACGAGGTGGCCGCGACCACGTCCACGGGCAGCACGATCCGGCCCTGCGCCTGCTCGAGCAGCGACGCGCAGGTCGCGATCATCTCCTCCTCGAGGAGCGACTTGCCGACCTCGTGGCCCTGGGCCTTGAGGAACGTGAAGCACATGCCGCCGCCGACGAGCAGCTTGTCGACCTTCGGCAGCAGCGCCTGGATCACGGCCAGCTTGTCGGAGACCTTGGAGCCGCCGAGCACCACCACGTACGGCTGCTCCGGGCTCTCACTGACCCGCTTGAGCACCTCGACCTCGCGCAGCACCAGCCCACCGGCGTAGTGCGGCAGCAGGGCCGGCACGTCGTACACCGAAGCGTGCTTGCGGTGCACCGCACCGAACGCGTCGTCCACGTAGGCGTCGCCGAACGCCGCGAGCTGCGCGGCGAACGCGGCGCGGGCGGCGTCGTCCTTCGCGGTCTCCCCCGCGTTGAACCGCAGGTTCTCCAGCAGGAGCACCTGACCGTCCTGCAGCGCCGCCACGGCGTCCGACGCGGACTCGCCCACGGTGTCCGAAGCGAACACCACCGGCGTGCCGAGCAGCTCGCCCATCCGGGTGGCGACCGGGTCGAGGGTGAACGCCGGGTCCGGCGCGCCCTTCGGACGGCCGAGGTGCGAGAAGACGATGACGCGGGCACCCGCGTCGCGGAGCGCCACCAGGGTCGGCAGCACCGCCTGGATCCGGCCGTCGTCGGTGATGACGCCGGCCTGTTTCTTGTCGAACGGGACGTTCAGGTCGGCGCGCACCAGCACGCGCCGACCCGAGACACCCTCGCCGAGCAGGTCGTCGAGAGTCTTCACGTGTGTCAGCCGACCAGCTTGACCAGGTCGACGAGGCGGTTCGAGTAGCCCCACTCGTTGTCGTACCAGCCGACGACCTTGACCTGGTTGCCGATCACCTTGGTGAGGCCGGCGTCGAAGATGCAGGACGCCGGGTCGGTGACGATGTCGGCCGACACGATCGGGTCCTCGGTGTAGGTCAGGTAGCCCTTGAGCGGGCCGTCCGCGGCGGCCTTGACCGCGGCGTTGACCTCGTCCACCGACGTCTCGCGGGACGCGGTGAAGGTCAGGTCGGTGGCCGAGCCGGTCGGGATCGGCACGCGCATCGCGAAGCCGTCCAGCTTGCCCTTGAGCTCCGGCATGACCAGGCCGATCGCCTTCGCCGCACCGGTCGAGGTGGGCACCACGTTGAGCGCGGCGGCGCGGGCCCGGCGCAGGTCCTTGTGCGGGCCGTCCTGCAGGTTCTGGTCCTGGGTGTACGCGTGGATCGTGGTCATCAGACCCTTTTCGATCCCGACGGACTCGTGCAGGGCCTTCGCCATCGGCGCGAGGCAGTTGGTGGTGCAGGAGGCGTTCGAGATGACCGTGTGCTTCGCGCCGTCGTACAGGTTGTCGTTGACGCCCATCACGATCGTGATGTCCTCGTTCTTGGCCGGCGCCGAGATGATGACCTTCTTCGCGCCGTTGTCGACGTGCGCCTTGGCCTTGGTGGCGTCGGTGAAGAAGCCGGTCGACTCGATCACGACGTCGGCGCCCAGGTCACCCCAGGCGAGGTTGGCGGGGTCACGCTCGGCGAACGCCTTGAAGGTCTTGCCACCGACGGTGATCTCGTCGGCGGTGGCCTTCACCTCGTGCGGCAGGCGGCCCAGGATGCTGTCGTACTTCAGCAGGTGGGCGAGCGTGGCGTTGTCGGTCAGGTCGTTGACACCGACGATCTCGATGTCGGCGCCGGAGGCGAGAACCGCCCGGAAGAAGTTGCGGCCGATACGGCCGAAGCCGTTGATGCCAACCCGGATGGTCACAGGTGGATCTCCTCGTTTCGGTCCGCCGGATTCTGCGACCGGCGGAGGACTGTGTGCCGACCGTCTCTGGGGGCCGGCTGTGCGTCGTCCGGCCGCCGCGTGCCAGGGTCGAACGACCCGTCGCCGCGCCGAACCAGGAAGGTCGGGCCTGGCGGCGTCGCGGCGCGGCGGCCATGCTGCCGGCACCGTCGCCGTCAAGACCGACCTTAGCCGAGGACCAACCCGCCGTGGGCGGCGGGGCGCGACCTCACCGTTACCTCAGCTCCAAGATCCAACGGCAGGGGTACGGGGGTCCGTCGCACCCGACCGCAACACCCCCGCCCGCCCCACCGGCCCGGGCCGTCAGCAGGCCATCATCTCGGGCGTGACGGCCGCCTCGGTGTCCGGGATGCCCAGGTCGCGGGCCCGCTTGTCGGCCAGCGCCAGCAGCCGGCGGATCCGGCCGGCGATCGCGTCCTTGGTGAGCGGCGGGTCGGCCAGCGCGCCGAGTTCCTCCAGGGACGCCTGACGGTGTTCGAGCCGCAGTTGGCCGGCCGAGGTGAGGTGGTTCGGGGCCTCGTCGGCCAGGATCTCCAGCGCGCGGGTGACCCGGGCGGCGGCGGCCACCGCGGCGCGGGCGGAGCGGCGCAGGTTGGCGTCGTCGAAGTTGGCGAGCCGGTTCGCGGTGGCGCGGACTTCCCGGCGTACCCTCCGCTCCTCCCAGGCCAGCACGCTGGAGTGCGCGCCGATCCGGGTGAGCAGCGCGGCGATCGCGTCGCCGTCCTTGATGACCACCCGGTCCACGCCGCGCACCTCGCGTTCCTTGGCGGTGATGCCGATCCGGCGGGCGGCGCCGCGCAGCGCCAGCGCGGCCTCCGGGCCGGGGCAGGTGATCTCCAGCGCGCTGGAGCGGCCGGGTTCGGTGAGCGAACCGTGCGCCATGAACGCGCCGCGCCAGGCGGCCACGGCACAGCAGACGTTGGCGGAGACCACATGCGGCGGCAGGCCACGGACCGGGCGGCCACGGACGTCGAGCAGGCCGGTCTGCCGGGCCAGCGCCTCGCCGTCCTTCACGATGCGGACGATGTAGTGGCTGCCCTTGCGCAGGCCGCCGGACGCGAGGACGTGCACCTCGCTGGGGTACCCGTACACCTCGGCGATCTCCCGCCGCAGGCGTCGCGCCACCGCGCCGGTGTCCAGCTCAGCCTCGACCACGACGCGGCCGGACACGATGTGCAGGCCCCCGGCGAAGCGCAGCAGCGCCGCCATCTCCGCCCGGCGACAGCACGGCTTGGGCACGTCGACCCGGCTCAGCTCGTCCTTGACCGCTGCCGTCATCGCCATTCGTGTGTCACCTCATGCGCCGGATCTTGAACAATGTGTGCCGTGGTACGCCTGATGCTTAACGAGCGGCACCCAGGACAGGCACCAGTGCAACGCCCAACGACTCAGGATCATGCCTGGCGCTGCCGTCCGCAACGGCCAACGGTGCCAGAACCAGTCGAGCCCCGAGCGACTCCGCGGCCCGGTGCACCGGTTCGGGTTCGCCCACCCAGCGCGCGTCCGCCAGGACGGCATCCACGTGCAGCTTGGGCAGGTACCAGTGCAGCGCGGCCAGATGGTCGGCCACCGAGAGGCCGAGCGTCTCGTTGTCCGCCGCCAGGTTCAGCGTCACCAACCGGCGGGCCCGGCTGGTGACGATCGCGTCGGCCAGCTCCGGCACCAGCAGGTGCGGCAGGACGCTGGTGTACCAGCTGCCCGGCCCGAAGATCAACCAGTCGGCGTCGCCGATCGCGGCCAGCGCGGGCGGGCAGGCGGGCGGCGAGGCGGGTACCAGGCGTACCGCCTCGACGTGCCCCGGAGTCACCGCTACCGCGTGCTGACCACGGACAGTGACAATCTCACCGGGCTGGGCCGGGTCGCCGCCGCGAACGTCGGCCTCGATGCCCACCGCGTGGCAGGCCATCGGCAGCACACGCCCGCGCGCCCCGACCATGGCGAGCGCGTGGTCCAGCGCCGCGACCGGGTCGCCGAGCAGCTCCATCAGGCCGAGCAGCAGCAGGTTGCCGACCGCGTGACCGGCCAGCGGGTCCGGGTCGCCGACCGCCGCGAACCGGTGCTGCAGCAACGTCGCGGTGCGCTGCCCGAACTCGTCGGCGGACGCCAGCGCGGCCACCGCCTGGCGCAGGTCACCGGGCGGCAGCTGGGCGTCCCGCTCGGCGCGGAGCCGGCCGCTCGACCCACCGTCGTCACCGACCGTGACTACCGCGGTGATGTCCAGGTCGAGGACGCGGGCGCAGTGCCGCAGGCCGCGCAGCGAGGCGGCGAGGCCGTGGCCTCCGCCGAACGCGACTACCTTGAGCGGCCGCCCGCCCTCGGATCGACCATCCGGCCGCGCCGCGGTCCCGCCCGGCTGGGTGCGCGGCTGCGCCGCCTCGGGCCCCGTCCCGCCTGCCGGAGTGCGCGGCTGCGCCGCCTCGGGCCCCGTCCCGCCCGTCGGAGTGCGCGGCTGCGCCGCCTCAGGCCCCGTCCCGCCCGCCGGAGTGCGCGGCTGCGCCGCCTCGGGCCCCGTCACTCCCGCCCCAGGTCACGGTGCGACGAGTGGGCGGAGAGCCGGATGTCGCGCAGCCGCGACGTCAGTTCCTCGGTGATCGCGACGCTGCGGTGCTTGCCGCCGGTGCAGCCGACGGCCACGGTCAGGTAACGCTTGCCCTCCCGCTCGAAGCCGGGCGCGGTCGCGGCGATGAGCTGCGCGTACGTCGACACGAACTCACCGGCGCCGTCCTGCCCGAGCACGTACCCGCTGACCCCCTCCTCGAGGCCGGTGTGGTCGCGCAGCTCCGGCACCCAGAACGGGTTGGGCAGGAACCGGGCGTCCATCACGTAGTCGGCGTCCGGCGGCAGGCCGTACTTGAACCCGAACGACAGCACGGTGATCCGCAGCCGGCGGGCGTCCTCGCCGCCGAACAGTTCCTCCACCCGGCGCCGGAGCTGGTTCACGTTGAGATGACTGGTGTCGATGATCACGTCGGCCTGTTCGCGGGCCTCCTCGAGCAGCTTGCGCTCGGCCGCGATGCCGTCGGCGAGACGGCCGTCGCCCTGCAGCGGGTGCGAGCGCCGCACCGACTCGAACCGCCGGATCAGCACCTCGTCGTCGGCGTCCACGAACACCACGCGCGGCGAGAAGCCGCGCTCCTTGAGCGCCCGGATCGCGCCGGCCAGGTCGGTGGAGAACGCGCGGCTGCGGACGTCCAGAACCATGGCGGTACGCCGGGCCGCCCCGCCCGCCTGGAACGCGAGCTGCGCCATGTCCAGCATCAGCGCCTGCGGCAGGTTGTCGACGACGTAGAAGCCGACGTTCTCCAGGGCGCGCGCCACCGTGCTGCGGCCGCCGCCGGAGAGGCCGGTGACCACGACCAGGTCGGTGTCGACCTCGTCGGGATCGGGCTCGATGATCTCCACCTGGTCGTCGTCGGCGCCGCTGCCACGGCCCGCCGCGCCCAAGCCATCCCGGCCCGGCACGCCAGAACCATCTTGGCCCGCTACACCGGCCCGGCCCGCCACACCAGAACCATCCCGGCCCGACAGACCGGCACCATCCCGGCCCGACAGACCGGCACCATCCCGGCCCGACACTCCAGCACTGTCACGATCCGTCATGCCAGTGTCGTCACGTTCCGTCATGCCGAAGCCGTCGCGCCCTACCCTGCCGAGGCCCGTGCCGCCATGGCCCGCCGCGCCGGAGACGCCATGGCCCCCCGACCCACCGTCCGCCGACCGGGCGGCGACGCCATCCACCGGCCGAGAGTCAGTGGCATCCGACCGAGAGCCAATGCCGCCCGCCGGCCGAGAGGCGTTGTCATCCGCAGACCGGGAGCCGTCGTCGTTCACCGGACCAAGTTCGCCGCCGTCGCGGTCGGCCGAGCCGAGATCGCTCCCGCCACGGTTGGCCACGCCGGGCTCGGCGCCGCCGCCGTGTAACGCGCCGAGGTCGCCTCCGGTCCGGTTCGTCGCGCCGGGCCCGGTCCTGTCACCGCCCGCCGCGCTCGATCCGAACTCCGGCATCGACTCCGTCACGCACGCCTCCCACGTCAATTTCTTCCGTGCCGCTCGCGCGACACTGCATCCTAGGCAGACCGGACCGGTCAGGGCCGCCGGAGGTCCGGTCCGTTACCCGATCCGGTGTCCCCCGATGACCGGATGCCCCGTTCGTCGTCGCCGGTCGCGGGGGCTTCCGGGCGGTCAACGGGATCAACGAGGATTTCGGTTTCGGTATTCGCGCTCGCCGGGCTCGATTCGGCCACAGTCGGTGCCGGCTCGGCGGAGACCGGCCGGGCCGCCGCAGCTTCCGCCGCACGGACCGGCGCCGGTGCCGGCAGCCCGGCGCGGGCCCGGGTCGCCCCGGACTTCGTGCGGCCGGCGCCGCCCGCCGGGAAGGTCGCGGACTCCGCCGTCTCCGGCTTCTCGGCGTCCGGTTGGAGGGCGGCCAGCACCGCCTCGGCGGTACGCCGGCCGATGCCGGGAACCTCGGTGATCTCCTCGGGCGTGGCCTGACCGAGGCGCTTCAGCGACCCGAAGTGCCGCAGCAACGCCTTGCGCCGGGTCTCGCCCAGGCCGGGGATGTTGTCGAGCGCGGAGGCGGTCATCCGCTTCGACCGCCGCTGCCGGTGGAACGTGATGGCGAACCGGTGTGCCTCGTCGCGGATGCGCTGCAGCAGGTAGAGCGCTTCGGACGTGCGGGGCAGGATCACCGGGAAGTCGTCGCCGGGCAGCCACACCTCCTCCAGGCGCTTGGCCAGGCCGCAGAGCGCCACGTCGGTGATGCCCAGGTCGGCCAGGACCGTGGCGACCGCGTTGACCTGGGGCTGGCCGCCGTCGACCACGACGAGCTGGGGCGGGTACGCGAACCGGCGCGGCTTTCCGGTCAGCGGGTCGATGCCGGGCAGTTCCGCGGTGGCCGGGTCGTCGCCGGCGGCCGGCTCGACACCCGCGGCCGACACGGACCCCACGTCGACGAGCCGGGACTCGCCGTTCGCCGCGGAAACCCGACCGACAGCCTCAGACTCGACGGCCCCCCCGGAAACCCGGCCGACAGCCTCAGACTCGACGGCCCCCCCAGAAACCCGGCCGACAGCCTCAGACTCGACGGCCGCCCCGGAAACCCGGCCGGCGGTTTCGGACTCGGGGGTGTCCCGGGGAGCGTCCGCGCCGGGGCGGGCCCGGTACCGCGCGAAGCGTCGCCGCATCACCTCGCTCATCGCGGCCAGGTCGTCCGTACCGCTGCCGTCGGGGTTGCCCCGGACGGCGAACCGGCGGTACTCGCTCTTGCGGGCCAGCCCGTCCTCGAACACCACCATGGAGGCGACCACGTCGGTGCCCTGGATCTGGGAGACGTCGAAGCACTCGATGCGCAACGGTGCGGTGTCCATGCCCAGCGCCTCGGCGATCTCGTCCAGCGCCTTGCTGCGGGTGGTCAGGTCGCCGGCCCGGCGGAGCTTGTGCCGGGCCAGGGACTCGCCGGCGTTGCGAGCCACGGTCTCCATCAGCGAGCGCTTGTCGCCGCGCTGGGGCACCCGGATCTGGACCCGGCCGCCGCCGCGCTTCTCGCCCATCCAGTCGGCGAGGGCCTGCGCGTCCGGCGGGAGTGCGGGCACGAGCAGTTCGCGGGGTACGTCCCCCTCGCCCTCCACGCCGCCATAGACCTGGCTGCAGAAGTGGTGCACCAGGTCCCCGGTGGTGAGGTCCTCGACCTTCTCCACCACCCAGCCGCGCTGGCCGCGGATCCGGCCGTCGCGCACGTGGAAGACCTGCACGGCGGCCTCGAGCGGGTCCTCGGCGAACGCCACCACGTCGGCGTCGGTGCCGTCGCCGAACACCACGGTCTGCTTCTCCATGGCCTTGCGCAGGGCCGCGATGTCGTCGCGCAGCCGGGCCGCCCGCTCGAACTCGAGCTGCTCGGAGGCCTGCAGCATGTCGCGTTCCAGGCGCTTGACGAACGTGTCGGTGCGCCCGGCCATGAAGTCGCAGAAGTCGTCGACGATGGCCCGGTGTTCCTCGGCGGTGACCGTGCCGACGCAGGGTGCGGCGCACTTGCCGATGTAGCCGAGCAGGCACGGACGGCCGATCTGACCGGCCCGCTTGAACACCCCGGCGGAGCAGGTGCGCGCTGGGAAGACCCGGAGCAGCAGGTCGAGCGTCTCGCGGATGGCCCAGGCATGCGAGTACGGCCCGAAGTAGCGCACGCCCTTGCGCTTGGCGCCGCGCATCACCTGCAGGCGCGGATACTCCTCGTTGAGCGTCACGGCGAGGAACGGGTACGACTTGTCGTCGCGGTACTTGACGTTGAACCGCGGGTCGTACTCCTTGATCCAGGTGAATTCGAGCTGGAGCGCCTCCACCTCGCTGCCCACGGTGACCCAGTCCACGGCGGCCGCGGTGGTGACCATCTGCTGGGTGCGGGCGTGCAGCGTCCACGTGTCGGCGAAGTAGGAGTTCAGCCGGCTACGCAGGCTTTTCGCCTTGCCGACGTAGATCACCCGGCCGCTGGGATCGCGGAAGCGGTAGACGCCGGGGGCGTCCGGGATGGTCCCGGGAGCGGGGCGGTAGGTGGACGGGTCAGGCACGGTTCCAACAGTAGTGCCGACCCCTGACATGATTACCCGACCGGAGGTCCGTTGCCGCCGCCACGGCGTCGGACCTCCGGCCGGGAAACTCGGGTCGGCTCAGGCGGCGACGATGTTGTCGCCGTCCACCTTGACCTTCTGCTCGGGCAGCGCCCGGTTGGCCGGTCCGTTCTGCGGCGAGCCGTCCAGGATGGAGAACTCGCTGTTGTGGCAGGTGCAGATGATCACACCGGCATCCACCTTGCTGACGTCGCAGCCCTGGTGCGTGCAGACCTTGCTGAACGCCTTGTAGGTGCCGCTCTCGGGCTGGGTGATGACGTACTTGCCCTTGATGACGCCGCCGCCCTCGGGCACGTCCGCCTTCGCGGCCAGCACCACACCGCCACCGCCGCCGTCGGACTCCGGCTTGCCGCTGGCGTCGCCGGCCGGGCCGGAGCTACCGGCCGGGATGGGGTCGTTGGAGTACTCCGGTTCGTTGTTGCCGGTGCTGCCGCGGGTGTCGGTGCCGCACGCCGCCAGGAGACAGGTGGCGCCCAGGGCGCCGGCCCCGGTCAGTACGGCCCGACGGGTGGGTACCGCGCCGCTGGTCGTTTCATGCCGGCACACGGTCTCGGGCCTCGCCTGCACGTCAGTCATTGGTCGGAACCCTCCAGTAACCCTGATGAACGCCACGTCGTCACGCGGCGCTGTTTCTAGATACGTCGAGGCCGTCGGTGTGGTTCATGCCGACGACAACTTTCTCGATCGTTCCCGCACCATTTTGCCCCGGTTGGCGCGCGTTGGACCGGTGGCCGGGCCGCATCACAACGCACACAGCCCGATGGCGCCGACGTTACGGCACCTTCGGGCTGTGTAGCTGTGAGTTACCTGAGACTTCAATTAACTCTGGTTATACCGCCGCCTTGGCCCGGGAGCGGGCCCGCGGAGCGGCCTTCTTGGCCGGCGCCTTCGCGGTGCCGTTGGCCTTGGCCGCGCGGCTCACCGCGTCCACGCCGCCGGACGGCCCGCCGGTCAGGCCCAGCGTGGCCCGCAGGAACGATCCGGTGTGGCTCTCCGGCACCTCGGCCAGTTCCTCCGGGGTGCCGGCCGCCAGCATCAGGCCGCCCTTGCTGCCACCCTCCGGGCCCATGTCGATGAGCCAGTCGGCGGTCTTGATGACGTCCAGGTTGTGCTCGATCACGATCACCGTGTTGCCCTTGTCGACCAGGCCGTTGAGCACCATCAGCAACTTCCTGATGTCCTCGAAGTGCAGGCCGGTGGTCGGCTCGTCGAGCACGTACACGGTGCGGCCGGTGGACCGCTTCTGCAGCTCCGAGGCGAGCTTCACGCGCTGCGCCTCGCCGCCGGAGAGGGTCGGTGCCGGCTGGCCCAGGCGGACGTACCCGAGGCCGACGTCGACGAGCGTCCGGAGGTGCCGGTGGATGGCCGGGATGGCGGCGAAGAACTCGGCGCCCTCCTCGATCGGCATCTCCAGCACCTCGGAGATCGTCTTGCCCTTGTAGTGCACCTCGAGCGTCTCCCGGTTGTACCGGGCGCCCTTGCACACCTCGCACGGCACGTAGACGTCCGGCAGGAAGTTCATCTCGATCTTGATGGTGCCGTCGCCGGAGCAGTTCTCGCAGCGGCCGCCCTTGACGTTGAACGAGAACCGGCCCGGACCGTACCCCCGCACCTTCGCCTCGGTGGTCTCCGCGAACAGCTTGCGGATGTTGTCGAACACCCCGGTGTAGGTCGCGGGGTTGGACCGCGGGGTGCGGCCGATCGGCGACTGGTCCACGCCCACGACCTTGTCGACGTGGTCGAGGCCGGTGATCCGGGTGTGCCGCCCGGGCACCATCCGGGCACCGTTGATCTGGTTCGCCAGCACCGTGTAGAGGATGTCGTTGACCAGCGTCGACTTGCCCGAGCCGCTGACCCCGGTGACCGCGATGAACTGCCCGAGCGGGAATCCGACGGTGAGGTTGCGCAGGTTGTGCTCCCGCGCACCCTGCACGACCAGCTCCCGGCCCGGCGTCTGCGGGCGGCGGGTGGCCGGCGTGGGGATCGACTTGCGGCCGGAGAGGTAGGCCCCGGTCGGCGACTGCTTGTTGGCCAGCAGTCCCTTCACCGACCCGCTGTGCACGATCTGGCCGCCGTGCTCCCCGGCGCCCGGGCCGATGTCGACGATCCAGTCCGCGGTGCGGATGGTGTCCTCGTCGTGCTCGACCACGATCAACGTGTTGCCCAGCTTCTTGAGCCGCAGCAGCGTCTCGATCAGCCGGTGGTTGTCGCGCTGGTGCAGGCCGATGGACGGCTCGTCCAGCACGTAGAGCACCCCGACCAGGCCGGAGCCGATCTGGGTGGCGAGCCGGATGCGCTGGGCCTCGCCGCCGGAGAGCGTGCCGGCGCCGCGGTCCAGCGAGAGGTAGTCGAGGCCGACGTCGACCAGGAACCGCAGCCGGGCGTTGATCTCCTTGAGCACCCGCTCGGCGATCATCTTCTGCCGGTCGTCCAGCTCGATCGTGGCGAGCAGCTCGGCGCACTCGCCGACGGACAGGTTGCAGACCTCGGCGATGCTCTTGCCGGCGATGGTGACCGCCAGGACCTCGGGCTTGAGGCGCGCGCCGCCGCAGGTGGGACACGGCACGTCGCGCATGTAGCCCTCGTACTTGTCGCGGGACCAGTCGCTCTCGGTGTCGGAGTGGCGGCGCTCGATCCACTGCACCACGCCCTCGAAGCCGGTGTAGTAGGAGCGCTCCCGGCCGTACTTGTTGCGGTACCGGACGTGGACCTGGTCCTCGGAGCCGTACAGGATCGTCTTCTGCACCCGGGACGACAGCTTGCGCCAGGGCGTGTCGACGCTGAACTTCTCCGCCTTGCCCAGCGCCTCCAGCAGGCGCAGGAAGTATTCCAGGGTCGAGCCGCCGGACCACGGCTGGATCGCGCCCTCGCGGAGGCTCTTCTCCTCGTCCGGGATGATCAGCTCAGGGTCCACCTCCTTCTTGGTGCCCAGGCCGGTGCACTCCGGGCACGCGCCGTACGGCGCGTTGAAGGAGAACACCCGGGGTTCGAGGTCCTCGATCGCCAGCGGGTGGTCGTTCGGGCAGGCCAGGTGCTCGGAGAAGCGCCGCTCCCGCTCCGGGTCGTCCTCGGCCAGGTCGACGAAGTCGAGGAGCACGATGCCGCCGGACAGGCCGAGCGCGGACTCCACCGAGTCGGTCAGGCGCCGCTTGCTGGCCGCCTTGACGCTGAGCCGGTCGACCACCACCTCGATGGTGTGCTTCTCCTGCTTCTTCAGCTTCGGCGGCTCGGTCAGCGGGTGCACCACGCCGTCGACGCGGGCCCGCGCGTACCCCTTGGCCTGCAGTTCGCCGAAGAGGTCGACATACTCACCCTTGCGGCCGCGGACCACCGGCGCGAGCACCATGAACCGGGTGCCCTCGGGCATGGTCAGCACCCGGTCGACGATCTGCTGCGGGGTCTGCCGGCTGATCCGCTCGCCGCAGACCGGGCAGTGCGGGATGCCGGTGCGGGCGAACAGCAGGCGCAGGTAGTCGTAGACCTCGGTGATGGTGCCCACGGTCGAGCGCGGGTTGCGCGAGGTTGATTTCTGGTCGATCGACACCGCCGGCGACAGGCCCTCGATGAAGTCGACGTCCGGCTTGTCCATCTGGCCGAGGAACTGCCGTGCATACGACGACAGGGACTCGACGTAGCGGCGCTGGCCCTCGGCGAAGATCGTGTCGAACGCGAGGCTCGACTTGCCCGAGCCGGACAGCCCGGTGAACACGATGAGGGCGTCGCGGGGCAGGTCAAGGTTGACGTCACGCAGGTTGTGCTCCCGCGCGCCGCGGATGATCAGTCGGTCGGCCACAGCCAAGCAACTCCGTCTGGTGGGTCCGTCTGGTGGAATTGGAACATATGTGTGATCGAGCTAAGGCAGCGGCAACTCTAGCCACGGGGTACGACAAGTTTCGGCCGGCCTAGGTGCAGCGCTTCGCACCCCGTGCACATTCCCGCAGATCAGGCGGGCGACACGTCACTCGGCAGAGGGAACCGGAAGATCGCGCACGTCCCACACCAGCACGCCGCCGACCTGCAGCGGCTGGCGCCGGAGCAGCCCGGTGACGGTGTCCTCCAGCAGCTCACCGTTGCGGCTGTCGGGCACCAGGACCACCACGGCGGCCCGCCAGAACGTGAGATCGGCGACGGCCGCGGCGCGGTCCGCCTCGGTGAGAGCGACCGGGCGGCCGTACTCGCGCACCCGCCACAGCAGGTTCGAGGTGGCACGCGGCGGGGCACTCCACGACCCGGTGTCGTCGGCGGGCGGATTCGCCGGTCCCATGAAGTAGCCGCGGGGCACCCGGAACTCGAGGTTGGCCAGTGTGGCCCAGCGCATCGCGGTGCGCCCGGTGGTGACGTCCGGCAGCGGCACCGGCACCAGGGTGCGGTCCTCCGGCACGTACGAGCGCCACGTCCCGTCCGCGATGAACGACGGGATCGGGTCGGCCTCGACGATCGGCAGCGGCTTCGGCGCGACCGGCACCAGGGCCACGGTGAGCCCGATCCAGAAGGCCACCCGGCGCCGGTGCGGTGCCTGCGGGATCCGGTCCGCGGCCAGCGCCAGCAGCACGCCGACCACGGTGGCGGTCACGATCGCGAACCGGGTCACGCTCACCAGGTCGATGATCGGCACGTGACTGATCAGCCCGAACGGCAGCGGGATCGAGGTGTCCTGCCCGGCCACCCGCAGCCAGGGCCCCATCGAGGCGATCAGCAGGACCAGCCCGGCCACGGCGGTGGCCCGCGCGGCCGCCGAGCGCCACAGCACGGCCAGGCAGACCCCGAGCATGATCAGCAGGGGTACGCCGAAGAACGTGTTGTCCTCGGTCCCGCTGACGCTCAGCTGCCGGGCGATCGCGCCGTTGCCGGCCAGCGACTGCCGCGCGTACGCGCCGACCGAGAGCAGGTCGGTGACGTAGTGACCGGGATCGAACGGCTGCCCGTGATAACTGCGCGGACCGAAGAACTGCCACCACAACGGGTACGCCAGCAGCGCCGACGCGGTCACCGCGGTCACGCCCAGCCCGGCCAGGAACCGCGGCGCCACCGCCCGGGCGTCGGCCCGGGCCATGGCCGCGTAGGCCAGCACGAACACCCCCAGCGTGAGCGCCGTGAACAGCAGCGTCTCCTCGTTGATGAAGACCTGCAGCACCACCAGCAGGGCGAGCACGATCCCGCCGCGCACCGCCCGGCCCGGTTCCCGCAGCCGCAGCACCTGCCAGACGATGAACGGCACCACGAACTGGGCGACGAAGTTGATGTGCCCGTTGGCGTGCGACACCATCGCCGGGCAGAACCCGCACCACAGGCCGCCGATCCAGGCCGCCCGCCGGGTCCGCAGCAGGTGCCGGGAGAACACGAAATACCAGGCCGCGGCCGTGCCGGCCAGACCGAGCGTGAGGAGTACGGCCACCGAGACGCCGCCGCCGAGGAAGTGCGTGATCGGGGCCACCGGCAGGCTCAGCGCCAGGATCGACGTGTTGGCCATCATGTTCACGCCGTCCGGCACGTTCAGCCGCTCGCTGTAGAACGGGCTCTCGCCGTGGAACACCACCCGCTCGGCGTGCGCCAGCATGAACAGGAAGACGCCGTGGTCGTCGTCGTTGCTGGAGAGCACCCGGCCGTTCGGGTCGATCCAGAGCCGGCACATCACCAGCAGCGAGAGCGCCAGGTAGCCGGCGTACACCACCAGATCCCGCAGATTGCGGCGCCGGGCCGGCGCGGGAGCCGGAGCGGCAGCCGCGGGCTCCGCCCGCTCGTCGACCTCGTCCACCGCGCGCACCGGTGCATTCTGCCAGAGACGTCAGCCGGGCCGTCGGCGGCGACGCTCGGCCGCACCGGCCAGGCGCACCGACCGCCGCGCGCTCTCCACCTCGACCTCCTGATGCAGCTTGCGCCAGCGCTCCAGGCGCCGCGGCGACAGCGTGCCGTCGTGCAGCGCCGCGGCGACCGCACACCCCGGCTCGGCGCCGTGCCGGCAGTCGCCGAACCGGCAGTGCGCGGCCAGCTCGGCGATGTCGGCGAACGCGTGGTCCAGCCCGGCCGCGGTGTCCAGCAGGCCGACGCCGCGGATGCCCGGGGTGTCCAGCACGGCCCCGCCGCCGGGCACCGGCACCAGCCGCCGGTACGCGGTGGTGTGCCGCCCCTTGCCGTCCGCCCGGCGGATCTCCTGCACCGGCATCACCGCCGTCCCGGCCAGCGCGTTCACCAGGGTCGACTTGCCGGCTCCGGAGCGGCCCAGCAGCGCCAGCGTGCGGCCCGGCCCGGCCAGCTCCCGGAGCCGGTCCAGCCCGTCGCCGCGCGGCACGCTCACCGGCAGCACCGGGACGTCGGGGGCCAGCCGGGCCAGCTGCCGGGCGATCCCGGCCGGGTCCGGCGCGGTGTCACCTTTCGACAGCACCAGCACCGGTTGCGCGCCGGACTCCCAGGCCAGCGCCAGGAGACGTTCGACGCGGGCGTCGTCCGGCGCCGGCAGCATCGGCTCGACCACCGCGACGGTGTCCATGTTGGCGGCCAGGACCTGGCCGGAGGAGTCCTTGTCCGCGGTCCGGCGGATCAGGGTGGTGCGTCGCGGCAGGACACATTCGACGGTGGTACGCCGGTCCGGCCAGTGCCGCACCACCACCCAGTCGCCGGCGCACGGCAGCAGCGCGGGGTCCCGGGCCGCGCTGAGCAGCACCGACCCGGCCAGCGTGGCCCGGGTGACGCCGCCGGCGTCCAGCACGGTGCACACGCCGCGGTCCGCCCGCAGCACCCGCCCGGGCCGGGTGTCGGTGCGGTCGAGCGGGGCGAACGAGGATGCGAAGAAGTCGTCCCAGCCCAGCTGGGACAGGTCGTACGTCATGGCAGCCCTTACGGTGAGGGAGGCGACGCCCGCCGTCGTCAGGCGGGGACCTCCGTGCGACGGGACGCAGCAACAGCAGACCGCATGCTTCCCACCTCCTCCCCGGGCATCGGTCGATGCGTCTGAACCGACGGTACGGTCGCCGCTACGCAGCGGGAAGCGAATTATGGTGCCGGGGTGTCGGACCCACCTACTAAGGTTCCGACCGTGACCCTTGCGATTTCCGGCCCGCCCGACAGCCGGGGGCCCCGCTCGTGACCATGGATCCGCTGGTGCTGATGACGGACGTGGACGCGGCCACCGACCGCCTGCTCGCCACGGCCGACGGGCTGACCGACGTGACCGCGCCGTCGCCGCTGCCCGGCTGGACCGTCGGCCACGTGCTCAGCCACGTGGCCCGCAACGCCGACGCCTACACGAACCTGCTCACCTGGGCCCGGACCGGCGTGGAAACTCCGGCGTACCCGTCGCCGGAAGCCCGGACGGCCGGCATCGAGGCCGGTGCCGGGCGCCCGCTCGCCGAGCAGATCGAGGACATCCGCACCGCGCACGAGCGGTTCGCCGACGCCGCCGCGGCGATGCCCGCCGAGTCCTGGGCGTTCCACCTGCCGTCCACCGGCCAGTCCGCGGCCGCGGTGCCGTGGGCGCGGCTGCGCGAGGTCGAGGTGCACCACGTCGACCTCGGCGCCGGTTACACGCCGGCCGACTGGTCGGACGCGTTCGCCCTGCGCCTGCTGCGCGAGATCGTCACCGGCGCGGCCCCGGACGCACCCGCGATGGTGCTGCGCCCGCACGGCCTGGAGCACCCGCTGACCATCGGCGACGGCGCGACCGCCCCGGTGATCGGCGGCCCGACCCGCGCCCTGGCGGCGTGGCTGGCCGGCCGTGGCGACGGCGGCGACCTGACCGTGGCGCCGGACGGCGAGCTCCCGGCCGTACCGAAATGGAAGTGACCATGTCCTACACCGGAGACGTCACGCCCGGCGGGCCCGCCGCGGTGCGCGAGCTGACCGGGCTGACCGTCACCAAGGTGTCGGTCGGCCCCATGGACAACAACGCCTACCTGCTGCGCTGCCGGTCCGACGGCACGCAGGTGCTGATCGACGCGGCCAACGACGCGGCCCGGCTGCGCGCGGTGATCGGCGACGGGGGCCTGGCCGCGGTGGTCACCACGCACCGCCACGGCGACCACTGGCAGGCGCTGGCCGAGGTGGTCCGCACCACCGGCGCCGCGTCCCTGGCACACGCCGACGACGCGCCGGGCATCCCGGTGATCACCGGCACGCTGACCGACGGCGACCGGGTCCCGGTCGGCGACTGCACGCTCGAGGTCATCCACGTGGTCGGCCACACGCCCGGCTCGATCGTGCTGCACTACCAGGACCCGGCCGGCACGGCACACCTGTTCACCGGCGACAGCCTGTTCCCCGGCGGCGTGGGCAACACCCGCGGCGACCGGAAGAACTTCGCCTCGCTGATCGGCGACGTGGAGCGCAAGCTGTTCGACCGGTTCGGCGACGACACCTGGTTCTATCCCGGCCACGGCCGGGACTCGACGCTCGGCGCGGAACGCCCGTCGCTGCCGGAGTGGCGCGCCCGCGGCTGGTGAGCCGGCCCACGAGCCGGCGGCGACGCCTCCGTGTTGGGGGGAGAGCGGCGCCATCCGTGGCTTGTCCACCGCCGGTCCGTTATGCGTCTTTCCCGCCGTAGATCTTGGCGGCTGGGTCGTCTTCCACCCGTCAGCCTCGCGGCCCGGGCGGCTCACCACCCTTCCACCCGCCCACGTTGTTCCTACGCCCCATTACACGGTCAATGCCCGCGGCGCGTGCGGAAACGATTCGCTCCGCGCCGCGCCTCCACCGGGCCTCCCCACGCGCAGCGTGTGCCGAGACGGCTCGCCCCGCACCGCAACTCCCCACACCCAACCGACCCACGCCCAGCGCGTGCCGAAACGGCTCGCCCCGCACCGCAACTCCCCACACCCGGCTGGGCCCCGCGCGGCGCCGGCAGGCGGTCGAGCAGGGCGATCTAATGCGGGAACCGGCGATCACTCGCGCCGCCGGGTGGGGCGCCTCGCCCAGTGCGCACGACAACCCGCCCGGGGCACCGTCAGCGAAGCTAACCGGCCGCGCCCGTTCGCCTTGGAAAAGTGATATCACTTTGATAGCCTGAGGACATCAACGTCTGAAGGAGCCGCCATGACGGAACATCTCGACCTGCCCACCCCCCAGGTCCGCGAGCGCATCGCCCGGGGCGTCTCGGGCTGGCCGGTGCTGGCCCTGTCCGTCCTGGTGCTCGCGCTCAGCGTCGCCATCTTCGCGATCGGCGTGCAGCAGGAGAACCCGGCGGTCGCGGGCAGCCTGGTCGGCCTCAGCCTGCTGGTCGGCCTGGCCGCCGCGGTCGCCGCGGCCGGCCTCACCCCCGTCGCGCCCGGCGAGGCCCGCGTCCTGCAGCTCCTCGGCCGGTACACCGGCACCGTGCGCACGGACGGGCTCCGCTGGGTCAATCCGATCACCGCCCGGCGCAGGATCTCCACCCGCATCCGCAACCACGAGACCGACGTGCTCAAGGTCAACGACGCGGACGGCAATCCGATCGAGATCGCCGCGGTCGTCGTCTGGCAGGTGGAGGACACCGCCCGCGCCGTCTTCGAGGTGGACGACTTCATCGAGTTCGTCGCCATCCAGACCGAGACCGCCGTGCGGCACATCGCCAACAGCTACTCCTACGACTCCCACGACACCACCCAGATGTCGCTGCGGGACAACGCCGACGAGATCACCGCACGGCTGTCGGAGGAGATCGGCGTACGGGTCGCCGCCGCCGGCGTGAAGATCATTGAATCCCGGCTGACCCGGCTCGCCTACGCGCCCGAGATCGCCCACGCCATGCTCCGCCGGCAGCAGGCGAACGCCATCGTCGCGGCCCGTACCCGCATCGTCGAGGGTGCGGTGGGCATGGTGGAGATGGCACTGATCCGCCTCGCCGAGAAGCACGTCGTCGACCTCGACGAGGAGCGGAAGGCGGCGATGGTCAGCAACCTGCTGGTGGTGCTGTGCGGCGACCGGGACGCCCAGCCCGTGGTCAACGCGGGCACGCTCTACGCCTAGCCCGATGGCTGCCGAACGGAAGAAACTCCTCCTCCGGCTCGACCCCGCGGTGCACGACGCGCTCGCCCGCTGGGCCGCGGACGAGTTCCGCAGCACCAATGCCCAGATCGAGTACCTCCTGCGCAAGGCGCTCGCCGACGCCGGCCGGCTGCCCGGGGGCGTCGGGCGGATGCGCGGACCCGGCCGGCCCCCCGCCACCCCCGACCCGGAAGAAGAGTGACATGGCCGTACCCGACAGCCTGCCCCAGCGCATCTTCCTGCTGGCCCACGACCCCGACAAGGGCCGGGTCCGCCTGGGCACCAACCTGGGTGCCATGCTGCGCGCCGCGGCCCTCGCCGACCTCTACCTCAGCGGCCACCTCACCGACGAGAACGGCCGCGTCGCCGTCCGGGCCCGGGAGCCCCGCCACGATCCCGTCCTGGACGCATTCCTCGACGAGATCGCCGGTGGCCGGCGGCGCAAGTGGCACTCCTGGATCGGCCGCCGCCACCGGGCCACCGTCCGCGCGGTACGCCGGCAGCTCGGTGACGGCGGCTGGGTCCGCCTCCAACCCCGCAAGGTCCTCGGCCTGTTCCCCGTCACCACGGTGACCATCCGCGACCCCCGCGTCCGCAAGGATCTTCTCGGCCGGGTCAACGCCGCCCTGCACAAGCCGGTCGACCGGGTCGCCGACGCCGACGCCGCACTCGTGGCCATCGTCGCCGTCGGCAACCTCCGGCTCGTCCTCGACCGCCGGACCAAACGCGCCAACAAGCGGCGCATCCGGGAACTCACCCAGCTCAGCGGACCGATCGGCTCAGCGCTGCGACGGTCCATCGAGGACGCCGCGGCCGCCGCCTAGGCCGAAGGCGCTCAGCACCCCGCGGTACGGCTTGCGCGGCGGCGCCGCGTACTCCCCGCGCGGCGACGTCCGCACCCCGGTCCGCACCAGCGCCTCCACCAGCGCGACCCCGGCCGCCACCCCGTCGATCACCGGCACGCCCAGTTCGGCCGACACCGCCGCGCACCGGTCCGCCAGGCCGGCGCAGCCGAGCACCACGACGTCGGAGCCGTCCCGGTCCAGCGCCTCGCGGGCCCGCTCCACCACCCGCTCGAGCACCGTCGGGTCGTCCTCCAGCGCGAGCACCGGCAGGTCGCAGGCGTGCACGCCGCGGCAGGCGCCGGCCGGGACGTACCGCCCGGCCAGGTCCCATGCCCGGCCCCGGGTCCGGTCCAGGGTGGTCACCACGCTGAAGCCGCGCCCGACCAGGGTGGCCGCGTGCATCGCGGCCTCCGCGATGCCGACCACCGGCGCCGTCGCCCGCTCCCGCGCCGCGTCCAGCCCGGGGTCGCCGAAGCAGGCGACGACGAATCCGTCCGCGCCGGCGCCGTCGGCCACCGCGGCGAGCACCCCGGGTACGGCGAGCGCCTCGTCGTAGTGGCTCTCGATGGAGGCCGGTCCCATCGCCGCGGTGACCGCCTCGATCGTGGTGCCCGGGCCGGCGGCGGCCCGGGCACTGCGTTCGATGGTGGCGGTCATCGACGCCGTGGTGTTGGGGTTGACCACCCTAATGCGCACGGGCCCGCAGCTTCGTGGTCAGCGCCAGGTACCCGGCGAAGCCGAGGCCGCACCCGATGAACCAGCTGTACTGGGCGGTGGTGTGCATGCCGGGCCCGCCGGTCCAGAGCACCGGGACCATGGCGACGGTCGCGCCGACCGCGGTGGCGATGATGGCCGGCGGGTGGTAGCCCCTGCGGTACCAGTACCGGCCCTCGGGTCCCATGGTGAACATGTCGTCGACCACCACCGTCTGCTTGCGCACCAGGTAGTAGTCGGCGATCAGCACACCGAACAGCGGGCCGATGAACGCGCCCAGCGTCTCCAAGGTGTAGTGGATGACCTCGGGGTTGTTGTACAGGTTCCACGGGGTGATGAGCACCGAGCCGACCGCCGCGATCATGCCCCCGGCGCGCCAGCTGATCCGTTGCGGGCTGACGTTGGAGAAGTCGAAGGCGGGCGAGATGAAGTTCGCCACGATGTTGATGCCGATGGTGGCGATGGTGAACGTCAGCGCGCCGAGCACGATCGCGAACGTGCTGTCGATCCGGGACACGGTGGTCACCGGGTCGGTGATGAGTTCGCCGAAGACCGGGAGGGTCAGCGACGCGGTGACCACCACCAGGATGGAGAACACCAGGAAGTTGACCGGCAGGCCCAGCAGGTTGCCGCGTTTGACCGCGCCGAACGACCTGCCGTACCGGGAGAAGTCGCCGAAGTTCAGCATCGGCCCGGAGAAGTAGGAGACCACCAGCGCGATCGCGCCGAGCATCACCGGGATCGCCGAGGCGCCGGAGTAGCGCACCTCGCCCAGCGACAGGTTGATCTCGCCCCAGCCGGCCTTCCAGATCAGGTATCCGGTGAGCAGGAACATCACCACGTAGACGGCCGGGCCGCAGAAGTCGATGAACTTGCGGATGGTCTCCATGCCGGTCCAGAACACCGCGGCCTGCAGCACCCAGAGCAGCGCGTAGGAGCACCAGCCGAGCAGCGGCAGCCCGAGGAAGCCGTACTGGTCGACGTCGGCGTACGGCATCAGCGACGGGAACAGCTTGAGCAGCACCACGTCCAGCGCGGCGGAGGCCAGGTAGGTCTGGATGCCGTACCAGGCCACCGCGATCAGGCCGCGGATGACGGCCGGCACGTTCGCGCCGAGCACGCCGAACGCGGCGCGGTTGATCACCGGGTACGGCACGCCGGTCACCTGGCTGGGCTTGGCCACGAGGTTGCAGAAGAAGTAGACGATGGTGATGCCGGCGACCAGCGAGATCAGCACCTGCCAGCTGGACAGGCCGAGCGCGAACAGGCTGCCCGCGGTGACGTAGCCGCCGACGCTGTGCACGTCGGACATCCAGAAGGCGAAGATGTTGTACGAGCCCCAGGTCTGCCGGCGCAGCGGGGCCAGGTCCGCGTTGGTGAGGCGGGGGTCGTACCCCGGCTTGATCTCGCCCCCGCCGACCGGATGGCCGGCGGCCTCGACGACGTCCGCGGGTGTGGTGCTGCTGGAGAGCGTGTCGGCCATGGCCACTCCTTGCGGTCGCTGTTGGCCACACGCTAGGAACATGCTGTTACCTGCCGATGAGCGGAACGGTATATCTTCGCTAGTCCGCGAACAGGCCGGTGTCGCGCGGCAGCGCCTCGATGAACGACTGCAGCCGGCGGTGGTGCGCGGTGAACACGGCGATCAGCCGGTCCGGTTCGCGATTTAGGAACGCGGCCAGCATCTGCGCGTGGTCGGCGTGCAGCCGTTCCCGGCCGGCGTGGTCCAGGTGGGCCATCGGCTGCAGCGGCTCGGTCATGTTCCAGGCCGTCTCCAGCAGGTGCAGCAGCCGGCTCAACCGGCACGGGGCGATCAGCGCCAGATGGAAGCGGCGGCTCTCCCGGTGGTGCGCCCGCGCGTCGTGCGCCACCACCGCCGCGTCCAGCGCGGCGTGCGCCGCCCGGGCCCGCACGTCGTCGGCCGGGCCGGCCTCGGCCACCGCGGCCCGCAACGCCGCCGTCTCCAGGGCCTCGCGGATCAGGTAGAACTCGCCGAACTCGCGGGCGGTGAGGATGGCGACCCGGTACCCGCCGTTCGGACGGTGATCGACCAGCCCTTCGCCGATCAAGGTCATCAGGGCTTCGCGTACGGGAATCCGGCTCACCCCGAACGCGGCCGCCACCTGGTCCACCGGGATCGGGGTGCCGGGCGGCACGTCACCGTCCAGGATGCACGCGCGCAACTCGTCCAGCAGCACGCTCTGCGGGCCACCGGCGGGCCGGCCGGCGAGCCGGGACACCAGGATCGAGCGGCGTCGCGGACCCGGCATGGGCCGACCCTAGACCCGCCCGGTTATCGGCTCATTTCAGCGCGTCGGCGACCGCCGCCGATTCCATCGGCAGGGAGAACATCGGATAGTCGTACGCGATGGCGTTGTCGTGCTCCTCGGCCGACGTCGCCGCGGTGCAGTCGGTCAGGGTGATCACCCGGTAGCCGTTCTCGTAGGCGCTGCGCATCGTCGACTCGACGCAGCAGTTGGTCAGGAAGCCGCCGAGGATCACCGTGTCGATGCCCCTGCCGCGCAGGATGAAGTCGAGGTTGGTGCTGGCGAACGTGTCCAGCCCGCGCTTGCCCTCGATCACGATGTCGCCGTCGGCCGGGGCGAGGTCGTCGACGATCGCGGCGCCCCAGGTGCCCTTGACGAAGGCGTTGCCCTCGACCACGCCCTTGAGGATTCCGTACGGGTGGCGGGACAGTTCGCCGTACCCGGGGGCGAACGTGATCGGCGCGTGCATGACGGTCACGCCGGCGGCCCGGGCGGCCTCGACCAGCGCCACCGTCCTGGGCAGCATGCCGGTCTTGTCCATCACCGCGGACACCGCGCCGTGCAGCACGCCTCCGTCGGAGGTGAACTCGTTCTGGTACTCGATGAGCACGAGGGCGGTCCGGGCCGGGTCGAGCTGAAGCATCGTTCCTCCAGGGACGGCTTGATCACGAAGTGTGCCGAAGTGGTCACCCTTCGCCATGCAAGCAGGTGGCCGACCGGCAGGCAAGCTCCCCGCGGCCGGCGCGTGGCACTTTCGGACTACGGCCGCGGCGCCGGAATCGGTCCTCGGACCGGCGCGCCGCGGGCATCCCGCACGCGAGGGTGGAGGACGTCCCTGACCCCTGCGGAAAGCGAACCCGACCATGCGCAAGGTTCTGCTCATCATCCTCGCCGTCGTCCTGGTGCTCTGCGGTGTCGGCGGCTACTACGGCTACCGCGTCTTCGACATCGGGCGGGACTTCCTCGCCGCGACCATCACCCAGCAGCAGTTCGACGCGCAGGCGGTGGGCACCGCGGAGACCTCGGTGCGGGCCGCGCTTCCGGCGCCGCTGGAGATGACCGAGGCCGACATCTACGACGGGAACGACGCCGCCCGGCAGGGCCGCCCGGACGGCGCATCCTGCATGTACTACGGGGTCAAGCCGCTGGACAGTGCGCGCGAGGGGGAGCTCCCGGTATTCCGGTTCTGCTTCCAGGGCGGCAAACTGACCGAGAAGAAGAAGATCATTCTGAATGGGTGATGACGATGCTGCCGGGTCCGCGGGAGACGGCGCAACGCTGGTGGCGTGCCGTCCGGTCCGCGGGCCCGGGCCGGCTGACGTACGAAGGCGTACTGGCCGTGGCCGTGGCCGCGGTCTCCGTGCTCGTCTCCTGGTGGCTCGACGACGGCTCACCGGCGTGGATCGCGGCGAGCGCGGCGGCCATCCTCGTGCTGGTGCCGCTGCGCCTGGTGTTCCCGGCCGGGACGCTGCTCGCCGCGACCGCCCTGGGCGCCGCCGAGCCCACGACGAACCTCCTGCTCGTGGTGCTGTGCTTCTCGGCCGGCTACCGGATCCGCGGCACCGTCCGCACGGTCGCCGTGTTCGCCGTGGTGCTGCTCGCTCCGCTGGCCGCGGACCTGGGCACCACCGTGGACGGCGGGACCGGCGTCTGGATCCTGGCCCTGGCCGGTTTCCTGGTGGCGAACGTGCTGCCGGCGGTCGTCGGGCGGGTGGTGCGCCAGCGCCGTCAACTGCTCGACCTGCTGCAGGAACGCAACGTCCACCTGCGCAACGAACAGGGCGCGGTCGCGGACCGGGCCCGCGCCCGCGAACGGGCCCGGATCGCCGGCGAGATGCACGACTCGCTGGGCCACCGGCTCACCCTGATCTCGATGTACGCCGGCGCGCTGCGCTCCGCCACGGACCACCCGGACGCCACGGTGGAGGTGCTGCATCAGGCGTCGGTGACGGCGATGGCGGAACTCCGGCAGATCCTCGGCGTCCTGCGGCACGACGAGGACGACGGGCCCGCCGAAGCCTCGGCTCTGGACGCGGTGGAGGACCTGGTCGCCGGCGCCCGGTCGGCCGGCGCACGGATCGAGCTGACCCGGACCGGTGCGCCGGTGGGCCTGCCGCCGATGGTGGAGCACGCCGCGTACCGCACGCTGCAGGAGGGCGTGACCAACGCGCTGCGGCACGCCCGCGGCAGCACCATCCGGATGACCGTGCGCTACGAGCCGGACGCGCTGGTCGCCGAGGTCGTCAACGGTCCCGGCGCCCCGGCCGGCACCCCGACCGGCGGCCAGGGCCTGTACGGGCTGGCCGAACGCGTGCACCTCACCGGCGGGCTGCTCTACCACGGCCGGGAAGCCGACGGCGGGTACCGCCTCGCCGCCACGCTGCCGCTGGACGTACGGACGCCGGAACCGCACCTGCCGCCGCCCGACCCGGCGGACGCGATGATCGACGACCTGCACCGGGCCGCCCGGCGCCGGTCCCGCCGGTGGATCGCGGCGCTGGCGCTCGGTTCGCTGGCGGTGGTCGGACTCTGCTTCGGCGGTGGCGTGCTGCTGCTCCGCCAGCAGACGGTGAGCGCGGAGACGTTCGCGTCGCTCCGGGTCGGCGACGCCGAGGACCGGATCCGGGCGCGCCTGCCGGAACCGTCGGCGCCGGCGCCCGGCAGCCCGGCCGGCACCACCTGCCTCGACTACTCCGCCACCCCGCAGACGCCGCTGGGCGCGACGGACGCCTACTACCGGCTCTGTTTCCGCGACGGGGTACTGATCACCAAGGAGGGCGTCCGCCGATGACCGCCACCCCGAAACCGATCCGGGTCCTGGTCGCCGACGACGACGAACTCATCCGCGCCGGCATCGGTCTGATCCTGAGCCGGGTGCCCGGCGTCGAGGTGGTGGCCGAGGCCGTCGACGGGCAGCAGGCGATCGACCTGGCCGTCCGGCACCGCCCGCAGGTGGTCCTGCTGGACATCAAGATGCCGGTGCTCGACGGCCTGGCTGCGCTGCCCCGCCTCCGGGCCGGCTCGTCCGCGGCGGTGATCGTGCTGACCACGTTCGGCGAGGCGCAGTACATCGCCGAGGCGGTCGGTGCGGGCGTGGCCGGTTTCGTGCTGAAGAGTTCCGCCGCCGAGGAACTCGAGCCGGCGATCCGCGCCGCGGCGTCCGGCGACGCCTACCTCTCGCCGCCGGTCACCCGGCAGGCGATGAGCCAGCTCCGGAAGTTCCGGCCGGGATCGGTGGCGTCCGCGGCGTCCCGGCTCGCCCAGCTGACCGACCGGGAACGGGAGGTCCTGGTATCGGTGGGGCGGGGCCTGTCGAACACGGCGATCAGCGAGGAACTGTTCATCTCGGAGAGCACCGTGAAGACCCACGTGAGCCGGATCCTGCTGAAGCTGGAGTGCGAGAACCGGGTGCAGGCCGCGCTGCTCGTGCACCAGGCCGGCCTGCTGCGCTGAGGCACGGCCGGCCGGCCCGTCCGCCCTCAGCGGAAGCGGTCGGCCCGGGCCCGATGCGCTGGCTACGCTGGCGGGACCCCTCAACCCGGTGGAGGCCACGGTGGAGCTGCGACACGACCCGATGCGCTGGCAACCCGCCCCGGACCGCTCCCCCGAGCCGTGGCCACCGGGACTGCCCGGCGGGCTGCAGGCCGGCCCGGGACTGCCCGGCTGGCTCGAGGAGCGACTGTTCGACCAGCGCATCGTCATGATCCGCGGCCCGCTCACCACGGTGGCCGCCACGCAGGTCGCGGCCGCGCTGCTCACCCTGGACGCGACCGGTCCGGCGCCGGTGCAGCTGCACGTGGCCAGCTCGGCCGGTGAACTCGGCGCCGCACTGTCCGTGGTGGACGTGATGGACTCGCTGGCCGCGACGGTGCACGCCACGGTGACCTCGGAGGCCGGCGGCGCGGTGCTCGCGGTGCTGGCCGCGGCGGAACGCCGTTCGGCGTACCGGCACGCCCGCTTCAAGCTGGCCGAGCCCCGCGCGGCCGGGCTGACCGGCACCGCCGACGAGGTGGCCGCGGCCGCCGGGCAGCACCTGCGCGAGCTGGAGGAGGTCGTGCTGCGCCTGGTCGCGGTCACCGGCCAGACCCGCAGCCGGATCGAGGACGACCTGGCGTCCGGCCGCAGCCTGTCCGCCGCGGAGGCGCGCGACTACGGCCTGATCGACACCGTGGTCGGAGACGACGCACGCGGGCCCTCCTGACCAGGAGGACCCGCGTGCGGTGAGCCGGAACTTACTCGGCGACCTTGACACCCATCGAGCGGGCGGTGCCGGCCACGACCTTGACCGCGGCGTCGAGGTCGTTCGCGTTGAGGTCGGGCAGCTTACGCTCGGCGATCTCCTTGACCTGGGTGGCACTGAGCGTGCCGACGGTCTGGGTCGCCGGGTTCGACGCGCCGGACTGGATCCCCAGAGCCTTACGGATCAGGAAGCTGGTCGGCGGCGTCTTGTAGGTGAGCTGGTGGCTGCGGTCCTCGAAGACGCTGACGACGACCGGAATGATCTCGCCGCGGTTCTTCGACGTGGCCTCGTCGTACTCGACCTTCACGGCCCGCATGTTCGCGCCGGTCGGACCGAGCATCTTGCCGAGGTCGACCATCGCGGCGTTACCCGCCTCAAGCGCGAGGGTTACCTCATGGGTCTTCTTCTTGGGCGGCATTACGCAAAAGCTCCTTAGTGTGTGCTGCACGGGCCGAATACAGGGAGCTCGCCAGCAGCTGTACGCACGACAACCCCGAGACCTTACTACCGCGCCGGTTTCCGGGTCAAAACGGCGGCCTTGGTGCTCGGCAGCGGGCCTGGGTCTCGGGTTCCGCCGACAAGTGTAGCCCGCCCGCGACGTTCCCGGCCGAGTGCCCCGGCCCCGCCTCAGCCACTGGTCAACGACAGGTCGTCGGCGAGGAACCACTCCCCCGCGTCCAGGTCCTTCGCATACACCGCCAGCGACAGGCTACCGCCCGACTTCACCGCCTTGACCTGCACCGACACCTGCTGCCAGCCGGTCGTCACGGCCTTGAGCGTGCCGGTGCGGTCGGTCACCGCCGCGCCGCCGGACGTCCACTCCCGCAACCGCACCACGACCTGCTGACCGACCGATCCCGGCCGCACCCACACCGACGCCGTGTACCGGGTGCCCGCCACGGTCCGCCGTACCCACCGGGGCTGGTCCTTGAAGCCGCTGGACAGGTTGTTGGCGCCGCGGCCGGCCGCGACCCGGACGCAGGCCCGGCCGGTGCGCGCGCCGGTGGTCACCCGGCCCACGGTCACCGACGCGGCCGGGCCGTGGCGGCCGCTCCAGCCCGCGAGGTCGGTCTCCAGACCGGGATTGGAGATCCACTCCTGGACGGGTACGGGCGTCCCGGACGGCCCCGGACCCGGCGGTGTGGGGCTCGCCGTGGGGCCCGGGCCGGTCGGCGTGGGCGCGGGCGTCGGAGCCGGCCCGGTCGGCGCGGGCGTGGGCGCCGGGGCGGGACCGGCCGGTGCCGGGAACGTGGTGGACCAGACCGTGTCGCCGTACCCACAGGTGGCCTTGGTCCCCAGCTTCGGCCCGCACACCCAGCGCAGCGACAACCGGCCCGCCCCGGCGTCGTAGTCGCCGGCGAGCACGCCCAGGTGGCTGAACCGCAGCAGCGACCCGGCGGCCGGCGACGGCAGGCTCACCGTGCCCTGCCCGCCGCCCGCGTTCGTGACGTGGGTCAGGCCGTGTACCGGCCCGAACACCTCCAGCGCGTGCACGTGGTGGGCCAGGTTCAGCACGTACTTACCGTCCGCACGCCCCGGCGCCGGGCTGTACCGCCGGGCCAGCGCGTCCAGCGCCGACCGGACCGCCGGATCCCAGCCGTTCGTGTTCAGGCTGGAGTACGCCGGCCGGTGCCCGTAGGTGATCACGAAGTCCACCTCCGGGTCCGCCTGCGCCCGCGCCAGCAGGGCGTCCGCGACCGGCTGCCAGTCCGCCATCGCGCCCGGCCACATCTCGGGGTAGCTGACGAACAGCACCCCGCCGGCCCGGAACCAGCCCCAGTCCTCACCCCGGCAGGTGTTCACCGACCCGGTGTACGGGCAGCCCGGCGCCGTCACCCGGGTGGGCGTGTCGAGCGCCAGCGTCTGCGGATTGGTCAGCTCGCTGCGGCCCTTGTAGTTGGCCAGCGAGTCGCGCGGCGTCCCGGCCGGCGCACCCGCGGTCGGCGACCCATACTCATGGTTGCCCCACACCGGCTGGAACGCCGCCCCGAGCGACCAGGCCTGCTGGTCGACGTAGTACGTGTGCACCGCCGCGGCACCGCACACGTTGGCCTCGGAGATGTCCCCGCCGTGCGTGACGAAACGCGGCGCCAGCCGGGCGATCAGCGCGTGCACGTCGGCCACCCACGGCTTGCACAGCGTGCTGGCCGTGTCGCCCACGTCGACCCAGCGGAAACTGCCCAGCGGCGCGGTCCGCAGCACGTGGTCGGCGCCGTCGGAGATCCGGTAGTGGTAGGCGGTGTCCGGGGCCAGGCCGGTCAGCTCCACCTCGCGGAACGGCCCGCCGGAATCCACCGGCAGGATCGCCGGCGCACCGGCCACCGCCTGGAAACCGTGCGCGGCGGTCGGCCCGTACTCGATGGTCGTCGCCGCGCCACGCCAGTTCACCACCACCGACCCGGGCGTCTCGCCGTACGAGTAGTGGATCTCGTCGACCGAGTCCGCCCCGGCTCCGGCCGGGGCGGCGTGCAGCAGCGCCGCGACCAGCCCGGCGACCACGGCCGGCACCACGCGCGGAGAGCCCATGGCATCATCCGAGCACCGCCGCGACGACCGCCGCACCGGAACCGGAGGGCCGCGGCCCATCGGCCGACCCGGCACCGGCCCCGGCGGCACGACTCCATCGACGACCGGGCCGAATCTCCGGGTCCGGGACGAGGCCGCCGCCGGTCGGCGTACGCTGCCCCGAATCCCCCTCCGGACGACCGCGAACGTGACGCAGGTGATTCCACCCCGGGGCGCAACAGCAACCCGGGCCGGGGACAATGGTGCCATGCAGACCCGCACCGACCTCCGCAACGTCGCCATCATCGCTCACGTCGACCATGGCAAAACCACCCTGGTCGACGCCATGCTGCGGCAGGGCGGACAGTTCCACGCACGCGCCGAGATGGGCGACCGTGTGATGGACTCCATGGACCTGGAGCGGGAAAAGGGCATCACCATTCTCGCCAAGAACACCGCGATCAGCTACCGGGGCACCGACGGTGAGAACGTCGTCATCAACATCATCGACACGCCCGGCCACGCCGACTTCGGCGGCGAGGTGGAACGCGGCCTGACCATGGTCGACGGCGTCGTCCTGCTCGTCGACGCCAGCGAGGGGCCGCTCCCGCAGACCCGGTTCGTGCTCCGCAAGGCGCTCAAGGCCCGGATGCCGATCATCCTGGTGATCAACAAGGTGGACCGCCCGGACGCCCGGATCAAGGAGGTCGTCGACGACACGTACGAACTCTTCCTGGACCTCGACGCCGACGAGCACCAGATCGAGTTCCCGATCGTCTACGCCTGCGCCCGCGACGGCGTCGCCTCGCTGACCGAGCCCAAGGACGGCACCGTCCCGGAGGACAGCGACACCCTGGAACCGCTGTTCAAGACGATCCTGGAGACCATTCCGGCCCCGACCTTCACCGAGGACGCGCCGCTGCAGGCGCACGTCGTCAACCTCGACGCGTCGCCGTTCCTCGGCCGCCTGGCGCTCTGCCGGGTACGGGAGGGCACCATCCGCAAGGGCCAGACCGTGGCCTGGTGCCGCACCGACGGCACCATCGACAAGGTCCGCATCTCCGAGCTGCTGATGACCGAGGGCCTCGAGCGCAAGCCCGCCGAGCAGGCCGGCCCGGGCGACATCATGGCGGTGGCCGGCATCCCGCAGATCATGATCGGCGAGACCCTGGCGGACGCGGAGAACCCGATCCCGCTGCCGCTGATCACGGTCGACGAGCCGGCCATCTCGATGACCATCGGCACCAACCAGTCGCCGCTCGTCGGCCGGGTCAAGGGCGCCAAGGTCACCGCGCGCATGGTCAAGGACCGGCTCGACAAGGAACTGGTCGGCAACGTGTCGCTGCGCGTGCTGCCCACCGAACGCCCCGACGCCTGGGAGGTGCAGGGCCGCGGCGAGCTGGCCCTCGCCATCCTGGTCGAGCAGATGCGCCGGGAGAACTACGAGCTCACCGTCGGCAAGCCCCAGGTCGTCACCCGCACCATCGACGGCAAGGTGCACGAGCCGGTCGAGCGCCTCACCATCGACGCCCCCGACGAGTACATGGGAGCGATCACCTCGCTGCTGGCCACCCGCAAGGGCCGGATGGAGCAGCTGGTCAACCACGGCACCGGCTGGATCCGGATGGAGTGGCTGGTGCCGGCCCGCGGGCTGATCGGCTTCCGCACCGAGTTCCTCACCGAGACCCGCGGCACCGGCATCCTGCACCACCTCTTCGAGGACTACGAGCCGTGGTTCGGCGAGCTGCGTACCCGCAACAACGGCTCGCTGGTCGCCGACCGGGCCGGCGTGGTCACCGCGTTCGCCATGACCAACCTGCAGGAACGCGGCACGCTCTTCGTCGAGCCGACCACCGAGGTGTACGAGGGCATGATCGTCGGCGAGAACTCCCGCTCCGACGACATGGACGTCAACATCACCAAGGAGAAGAAGCTGACGAACATGCGTCAGTCGACCTCCGACGAGACCGAGAAGCTGATCCCGCCGCGCAAGCTCTCCCTGGAGCAGGCACTGGAGTTCTGCCGCGAGGACGAGTGCGTCGAGGTCACCCCCGTCGCGGTCCGGATCCGCAAGGTGGTGCTCGACCAGCAGACCCGCGGTCGCGCGGCGGCCCGCCGCAAGCACGCGCAGTAGCACCAACCACAGGGGGTACGGCTGACGCCAGCCGTACCCCCTTTTTGGGCTCAGCGCGTGGCGTCGTGGCGGGCCTGGGCCTCCTGCAGCGCCGGCGCGTTGGCGCCGAACCAGTGGATGAGCGCGCACAGCGGCCCGGCGAGGTCCGCGCCCAGAGCGGTCAGCGAGTAGGTGACCTGCGGCGGCACCGTCGGCTCCACGGCCCGGTGGACCAGGCCCGCACGCACCAGCGCCTTCAGATTGTGCGACAGCATCTTCTGACTCACCCCCTCCACCCGGGTGGCCAGCGCCGAGAAACGGTGCGGTCCGGTGACCAGTGCCGCCAGGATCAGCGTCGCCCATCGCGTCATCACCTGGTCCATGACGGCACGGCCGGGACAGTCTCGGGCGAACGTGTCGCGGGTAAGCAACGTGCGCGCGGTCTCCAGCGTTTCGGCCTGATGGGTCACCGTCATGCCAGGAGCTTACGAAAAGGTGCCTTCTTTCCGAAAGAGAGTGCGGTGCCTAGCGTCGTGGTCGAGGCGGGACGGACCCGCCACTCAGACGGGGAGCACCATGGGAACTCTGACCGGACGCAGCGCCGTGGTCACCGGCGGCGCCAAGGGCATCGGGGCGGGAATCGCGCGGTCGCTGGCCGCGGCCGGCGCCCGGGTGGTGGTCAACTACGTGTCGGACGCCGAGGCGGCCGGCCGAGTCGTCGCCGGCATCGAGCACGCCGGCGGCCGCGCCATCGCGGTGCCGGCCGACATCCGCCGGCCGGACGACGTCGAGCGGCTGATCGGCACCGCCGAGAGCACCTTCGGCGTCCCGGACGTGCTGGTGAACAACGCCGGCGTGTACGGTTTCGGCCCGCTGGAGGCGATGACCCCGGAAGAATTCCACCGCCAGATCGACACGAACCTGCTCGGTCCGTTCCTCACCATGCAGGCGTTCGCCGGGCGGGCCCGGCCGGGCGCCTCCGTCGTCAACATCGCCACCGCCGGCATCTCCACGACCCCGCCGTACACCTCGCTCTACACCGCCACCAAGGCGGCGCTGGCGGCGGCGACGTCGGTGCTCGCCAAGGAACTCGCGCCCCGCGGCATCCGGGTGAACGCGATCGCGGCCAGCCCGTCCGACACCCACGGCACCCGCGCCATGGGCTTCGTCGGCTCCCCGGCCGAGGCGGAGGCGGTCGCCGGCATCCCGTTGGGGCGTCTCGGCGTACCCGAGGATGTGGGCCCGGTCGTCGCCTTCCTGGCCTCCGACGACGCGCGCTGGATCACCGGCGACGTCATCTTCGCCTCCGGCGGCCAGCACTGACCTGCCGTCCCCGGCCGGCGCACCCGCCGGCCGGGAGGGGCGGCGTCAGACCTTGCTGTCGGCCAGTTCCTTGCGACGGTCGCGTGACGACTTCATCAGGCTGGCCACCGTCGCGATGCCCAGCGTGCCGATGATGACCAGCAGCGACAACCAGATCGGGATCTCCGGCGCCCACGGCACACCGTCACCGCCGTTGATGAACGACAGCTGGTTGGTGTGCAGCGCCTCCAGGAAGAGCTTCACACCGATGAAGGCGAGCACGAACGCCAGGCCGAGGTTGAGGTAGACCAGACGCTCCAGCAGGCCGCCGAGCAGGAAGTACAGCTGGCGCAGGCCCATCAGCGCGAAGACGTTCGCGGTGAAGACGAGGTACGGCTCCTTGGTGATGCCGAAGATCGCCGGGATCGAGTCCAGCGCGAAGATCAGGTCGGTGGTACCGATCGCGATCATCACGATCAGCATCGGCGTGAACAGCCGCTTGCCGGTCTCGGACAGCATCATCATCTTGCCGTCGCCGAACGACGAGGAGATCGGCAGCGCGCGCTTCGCCCACCGGATGAGGACGTTCTCCTTGAAGTCCTCCTCGTCGTTCTCGCCCTGCTTCACCAGCGTGACGGCGGTGTACACCAGGAAGGCACCGAAGATGTAGAAGACCCAGGAGAACTGCGCGATCAGCGCCGCACCGGCCGCGATGAACGCACCGCGCATCAGCAGCGCCAGCACGATGCCGATGAGCAGCACCTTCTGCTGGAGGCGCCGGGGCACCGCGAACCGGGCCATGATGATCACGAAGACGAACAGGTTGTCGACGGAGAGGCTGTACTCGGTCAGCCAGCCCGTGTAGAACTCCGCGGCGTACGTGCCGCCCGCGGTGACCCAGACGCCCACACCGAACAGCAGCGCGAAGGCCACGTAGAAGCCGACCCAGGACCCGGCCTCACGCATGCTGGGCTCATGTGGTCGCCGGCCGACGATCAGCAGGTCGACCGCGAGCACGGCGACGAGGGCGACCAGGGTGACGATCCAGACCCAGGCGGACACGTTCAACAGGAACCTCCGGCAGACACGGTTCATCGCTGCACCACGACTCGGTCGGGTGCAGCGACATGCGACTGTCGAAGGTCTCTTCCGCCGGGCGCCCGAGAGCGGGTGACCGACCGCCGGCCCCGGGTCCACCCTCAGGGATGGGACCGTGTTGACGAGACCGGCGCAGAGGAATACTCCCCTTCCAACCTCGCCATTGTGTCGCATCCACGGCAGTTCGCACACACCAGATGGGGATAAGTGCGCGAGGTCTCCCCGTCGGTGCCTAAAAGACCAGGTCGCGGACGCTTTTTGCACGGTACCGCACCACCGCTAGGGCATCCTAGGAGGCTAGCCACCTGCCGGTATGGCAGGCTGGCATCATGATCCTCGAAGTTGCCCTCATCGACGTCTTCCCCGGCCGGGAGGACGCCTTCGCCGCGGCGTACCAGAAGGCCCACCCGATCCTCGCCGGCACCCCCGGATGCCAGTCGGTACGGATGACCCGCGGCATCGAGTCACCGTCCCGGTTCGTGCTCCTGGTGGAGTGGGACAGCGTCGCGGCGCACCAGGAAAACTTCCGGGAGACCGAGCGCTTCGGCGAGTGGCGGGCGCTGATCGGGCCATTCTTCGCCAAGCCCCCGGTGGTCGAACACTTCACCGACGTCGCGGCCGGCTAGGCGGTCCCTGGCCCTCGCCGGGGCCTCGCCGGCCGGTCCGTCCGATGTCTCGGATGTCGGGCCGGTGGTGTCGTGGCGCCGGCCGAGTCGACGGCTTCGATTCCGCGTTTCCTGCGGCGTGCTCGTGGCACCGGTCCAGTCGACGGCTCGGACTCCGCGCCTGCCGTCTCGTGCGGGCGCTGGCGGTCGAGCGTCGGGCGGTCGGGCAGTAGGTGACCGCTATGGACGGGGTCGCAGGCGTGATGGGTCGCGCGTGGTTGCGCCGATGTGGCTTTGCCGAGCGCGCCGGAATCCGCACCCCGGGCGCGGGTCGGTCCCGGGCGCGCCACGCACCGCAACCCCACACGCCGGACGCGCGTGGCTTCCGGGCGCGCTGCGCGCCGCACCCCCACACGCCGGGCGCGTGTGGCTTCCGGGCGCGCTCCGCGCCGCACCCCACACGCCGGGCGCGCGTGGCTTCCGGGCGCGCTCCGCGCCGCGCCTCCACACGCCGGGCTCGGGTCGGAGGGGCGGGTGGAGTTGCGGCGCGAAGCGCGCCACTGCTCCCCACGCCCGAGCCGAAAGGTCGGGTGATGCGCTGCGGACGGGGACTCGGGCGACGCGGCCGTCCGCAGGCGTCGAACGTCCGCGGGCGTCGAAGTCGTGCAGCTGTGGTCGATATACGACCACAGGTGCACAAGATCTGCCGGCAGCGGACCCCACCACCAGCTCGGGCGCGGCGAGCTGACGTGCGATGCGCCGCGTCAGGTGACTGCCAGGAAATCCGGTGCGGAGCACGGCGGACCGTGGCTACGCTGCGGCGCGTGCCGGAATCGGACGAGGTGAACTGGGCGCCACTCGACGGCGCCGCCGACGACCTGGTGGCGCTGGCCATGGCCGGCCACGCGCGGGACGGCGGCCTGTCCGCTGCCACCGATCCGGGATTTCTGCGCGGCCGGTGGTCCGCCGAGGGCGTCGTGACACTCGGCGGGTGGGTCGGCGGCCGACTGGTCGCGGCCGGGGCGGTGCGTCCGTATCCGGCCGACGGCGGGGCGCTGTTCACCGGGCTGGTCCATCCGGACTGGCGTGGACGCGGGCTCGGCAGTCGACTGCTGGACTGGGGCCTGGCCGAGGGCAGCCGCCTGGACCAGGCCGAGGACAGCCGCCTGGACCAGGCCGAGGGCAGCCACCCTGACCCGGTCGAGGGTGGTCGCCCGGATCAAGTCGGCGAGGGAGTGGTCGCCGCCGTCGAGGACGGCCCTCTCGCCCCAGCCCTGGAACGCCCCGCCGGGAACGGTCCCGTCGGCGCCGAGGAGGACGGGTCCATCAGCCCGGAGGGCGGCGGTCGAGTGACGGTAGAGACCGAGTCGCTGGTGCCGGCCGCGGAGGCGCTGTTCCGTTCGCGCGGACTGCGTCAGGTGTTCGCCGAGGACGTGCTGCGGATCGACCTCACCGAGGCCGTGCCGGAGCCGGTGTGGCCGCCGGGGACCGTGCTGCGGGACTGGTCCGGGGACACTGCGCCGCGGTTCTTCGCTGTGTACCAGGCGGCGTTCCGGGAGCGGCCCGGCTTTCCGGGGTGGTCGGCGGAGGAGTGGATCGGCGACGCCGACGAGGACGCGGACTTCCGGCCGCGGCTGTCGGTGCTGGCCACCGTGCCGGGCGTGGGTGACGCCGGGTTCCTCCTCGCGGAGAGCGACCGGATCGCCCAGGTGGGTGTCGTGCCGGCGGCCCGCGGTGCCGGGGTCGGCGCGGCACTGGTCCGGGAGGCACTACGGCGGATGCGGGCCGGCGGTGCGGTGCGGGCCTCGCTCGAGGTCAATGTGAACAATCCGGCCGGGCGGTTGTACCGGCGGCTCGGATTCATCCCGGCCGGCCGGCGGGCGCGCTACGCGACCTGACGGCCGGCGGACGCGACCTGACGGCAGACGAACGTGCTACGCGACCTGACGGCCGGCACGTCACCCGAGCGCCGGCCGCCGACCCGCGACCGCCCCGGGGCCTCCGCACCCCGAGACCGCCAGCCCGCAGCCGCCCAGGACCAGAACCCCCACACCCCGAGACCGCCAGCCCGCAGCCGCCCAGGACCAGAACCCCCGCACCCCGAGACCGGCGGCCCGCGGTTGCCCACGGACCGCGTCGATCGGGAACCCCGGCGCTGGACGCTGATCCGGGTTACTTGACGCCGGTCATGTCCATCCCCCGCAGTTCCTTCTTCAGCTCGGACACCTCGTCGCGGATCCGGGCGGCCAGCTCGAACTGCAGCTCCCGGGCGGCGGCCAGCATCTGGTCGTTGAGGTCCTGGATGAGCTGTGCCAGCTCGGCGCGGGCCATGCCCTCGCGGGCCGGTGTGGACGAGGCGCGGGACTTGGACCGGGTCTCCGGCACCGGGCCCTTGCCACGGGACATCTGGCGGCCGCCGCCGCCGACCATGGCGCCGCTGACCGCGGTGTCGGTGTCCTCGGCCTCGCGGTAGATGTCGTCGAGGATGTCGTGGATCTTCTTGCGGAGCGCCTGCGGCACGATGCCGTTCGCCTCGTTGTGGGCGATCTGTTTGGCGCGGCGCCGGTCCGTCTCCTCGATGGCGTCGCGCATCGAGGGGGTCATCTTGTCGGCGTACATGTGGACCTCGCCCGAGACGTTACGGGCGGCGCGGCCGATGGTCTGGATGAGCGAGCGGCCGCTGCGCAGGAAGCCCTCCTTGTCCGCGTCCAGGATGGCGACCAGCGACACCTCGGGCAGGTCGAGGCCCTCGCGCAGCAGGTTGATGCCGACCAGGACGTCGTAGTCGCCCTTGCGGAGTTCCTTGAGCAGCTCGACCCGGCGCAGCGTGTCGACCTCGGAGTGCAGGTAGCGCACCCGGATGCCGTTCTCCAGCAGGTAGTCGGTGAGATCCTCGGCCATCTTCTTGGTCAGCGTGGTGACCAGCACCCGCTCGTCGCGGTCGGTGCGTTCCTTGATCTCGTGCATCAGGTCGTCGATCTGGCCCTTGGTCGGCTTCACCACGACCTGCGGATCGACCAGGCCGGTCGGCCGGATCACCTGCTCCACGTATTCCCCGCCGGTCTGCTGCATCTCCCACGGGCCCGGGGTGGCGGACAGGAAGACCATCTGGCCGACCCGCTCCAGGAACTCGTCGAAGCGCAGCGGCCGGTTGTCGGCGGCGCTGGGCAGCCGGAAACCGTGCTCGATGAGGATGCGCTTGCGGGAGGCGTCCCCCTCGTACATGCCGCCGATCTGCGGGATCGTCACGTGCGACTCGTCGATGATCGTGAGGAAGTCGTCCGGGAAGTAGTCGAGCAGGGTGAACGAGGGGTCACCGGGCTTCCGGCCGTCCATGTGCATGGAGTAGTTCTCGATGCCGTTGCAGAACCCGACCTGGCGCATCATCTCGATGTCGTACGTGGTGCGCATCCGCAGCCGCTGCGCCTCCAGCAGCTTGCCCTGCCGCTCCAGCTCGGCCAGCCGCTCGGCCAGCTCGGCCTCGATGTCACGGATCGCCCGCTCCATCCGCTCCGGGCCGGCCACGTAGTGCGTAGCCGGGAAGATGACCAGCTCGTCCACCTCGCGGACGATCTCGCCGGTCAGCGGGTGCAGGTAGTAGAGCTTCTCCACCTCGTCGCCGAACAGCTCGACGCGCACGGCCAGTTCCTCGTACGCCGGGATGATCTCCAGGGTGTCCCCCCGGACCCGGAACGTGCCCCGCTGGAAGGCCATGTCGTTGCGCGAATACTGGATCTCCACCAGGCGGCGGAGCAGCTTGTCCCGGTCGACCTCCTGGCCCACCTTCACGTGGGCGGCGCGCTCGACGTATTCCTGCGGGGTGCCCAGGCCGTAGATGGCACTCACCGTGGCGACCACCACGACGTCGCGGCGGGTCAGCAGCGACATGGTGGCCGAGTGCCGCAGGCGCTCGACCTCCTCGTTGACCGACGAGTCCTTCTCGATGTAGGTGTCGGTCTGCGCGATGTACGCCTCGGGCTGGTAGTAGTCGTAGTAGCTGACGAAGTATTCCACCGCGTTGTTCGGCAGCAGCTCGCGCAGCTCCTTCGCCAGCTGGGCGCAGAGCGTCTTGTTGGGCGCCATCACCAGCGCCGGCCGCTGCAGGCGCTCGATGAGCCAGGCGGCGGTGGCGCTCTTGCCGGTGCCGGTCGCGCCGAGCAGCACCGAGTGCCGGTCTCCGCCGCGGACCCGGCGCTCCAAGTCGTTGATCGCCGTGGGCTGGTCGCCGGCCGGCTGGAAATCGCTGATGACCTCGAAACGGCCGTCGAGGCGTGGGATGTCGAGCGCCATGGGGTCCACGGTACGTCGGGGGTATGACAAGTTTCCGGGCCCACCGGAAGCGATCGACCGGCGGCTGTGCTCAGGGTGCACAATCGGCACCACCGCCGGGCATTGTCCCGGGTTTCCACGGCCCTCTACCCTGATGCGGTAGGCCGCTTCGCGGCGGCCGCCGAGCGGGCTCCGGGACCGTCCGATGGCCCCTCCGCCCGGCACCGTGGTTGCAGCCCCGGCCCTGCCGGCGTGCGCACCGACGGTGGTCGTGCCTAGTGCCGACCGGCCGCCGCGACGGCCCCTTCCTTGTCGGCCCCCCTGTCGGCCCCGCGTATGCCGCTCAGGCGCAGACGGACGCCAGCGGCCCGCTCAGCCACAGACCCGCACGCCGGCTCGCCGCTCAGGCACAGACCGGATGCCAGCCGGTCTGCAGTGCCCAGGTGTCCGCCGCCCGGGCCTCCGCGTCGAACCACGGCTCCTTCGCCTCCGCGTACCCGTCGATGTCGCCGTGCTCGGCCGCCCAGCGTTCCTTGGCCTGGGCGTACTCGTCCCGCGCGGCCGGCACCGCCCGCAGGTGGTCGCGCATGAGCAGCGCGAACCGCCAGCCGGGGGATCCGGACACGCGGACGTGCAGGTTGACCGACCGGCCCGGGTCGGCGCTGCCGTGCAGCCGCTTCGGCCAGGTCTTGCCCGGTATGCCGCGGGCGTTGTCGTACCACTCCCCCGCGCGGCGGGGCAGTCCGGCGCGCAGCAACGCACCGGCCAGCCCGTCCGCCTCCTCCAACGTGCGGACGCCGAGCATCAGGTCGATGAGATCCTTGGCGGGGAGTCCGGGCACGGCGGTGGAACCGATGTGGGCGACGGGGACCCGGGGGCCGACCGCGTGCCGGATCCGGGCGATGATCCGGGCCGCCTGCGCCGGCCAGTCCGGATTCGACGGCATGATCCGCAGGGTACGGTCCGGCACCGCGATCTGGCCGGTCCGCAGGTTCCATTCGTACGGCCGGAGCCGGTCCCGCCACAGCCGGTCCACCTGCGCGTGCAACTCGGTGAGCCCGGCCTCGTTGGTGAGCAGCACGTCCGCGGCGGCGTGCCGCCGGTCGTCGCCGGCCTGGGCGGCGATCCGGGCCGCGGCCTGTTCCGGGGTCATGCCGCGGGTCTGTGCCAGCCGCCGCACCCGGACGTCCTCGCTCGCGGCGACGACCAGGACCAGATGGTACGTGGGGGCGATACCGGTCTCGACGAGCAGCGGTACGTCGTTGACCACCACGGCGTCGGCGGGTGCGGCGGCGGCCAGTTCGGCGGTGCGGGCGCGTACCCGGGGGTGGATGATCTGTTCCAGCCGGCGGCGGGCGGTCTCGTCGCCGAACACCCGCGCGCCGAGGGCGGGCCGGTCCAGGGTGCCGTCCGGGCCGACGACGTCCGGTCCGAACGCCTCGGCCACCTCGGCGAGCCCGTCGGTGCCGGGTGCGACGACCTCGCGGGCCAGCACGTCGGCGTCGATCACGACGGCGCCGTGCCGGGCGAGCCGTTGCGCCACCGCACTCTTGCCGGCGCCGATTCCACCGGTCAGACCCACCATCAGCACCGGGCAAGTATGGCCGAAAGGCCGCCCGCGACAGAAGTCGCGGACGGCCTTTCGGATGGATCAGCGGTTACCTCGCCGATCGGCGGTTCACTTGCCGCCGGCGAGCTTCTCGCGCAGTGCGGCGAGCGCCTCGTCGGTGGCCAGCGTGCCGGCCGGCTCCTCGGCCGCGCGCGCCGGTGCCGGCGAGCTCGACGAGGAGGACGAGGAGGACGACGTCGCACCGCCACCGCCACCGGGCGCCGGCGGGTTGAGCGCGGCGTCGGCGTCGGCCTCGCGGGACGCCTGCACCTGCTTGGTGTGGGCCTCCCAGCGCTCGCGGGCGTCGGCGTACTGCTTCTCCCACGTCTCGCGCTGCTTGTCGAAGCCCTCGAGCCACTCGCCCGTCTCCGGGTCGAAGCCCTCCGGGTAGATGTAGTTGCCCTCGGCGTCGTACGTCGCGGCCATGCCGTAGAGGGTCGGGTCGAAGTGCTCCTCGCCCTCGACGAAGCCCTCGTTGGCCTGCTTGAGCGACAGCGAGATCCGGCGCCGCTCCAGGTCGATGTCGATGACCTTGACCAGGACGTCGGAGCCCACCTGGACGACCTGCTCGGGCAGCTCGACGTGCCGCTCGGCCAGCTCGGAGATGTGCACCAGGCCCTCGATGCCGTCGTCCACCCGGACGAAGGCGCCGAACGGAACCAGCTTGGTGACCTTGCCCGGCACGATCTGGTTGATCGCGTGGGTGCGGGCGAACTGGCGCCACGGGTCTTCCTGGGTGGCCTTCAGCGACAGCGAGACGCGCTCGCGGTCCAGGTCGACGTCGAGCACCTCGACCTCGACCTCCTGGCCGACCTCGACGACCTCGGACGGGTGGTCGATGTGCTTCCAGGACAGCTCCGAGACGTGCACCAGGCCGTCCACGCCACCCAGGTCCACGAAGGCACCGAAGTTGACGATGGAGGACACGACGCCCTTGCGGACCTGGCCCTTCTGCAGCTTGTTGAGGAACTCGGTGCGGACCTCGGACTGCGTCTGCTCGAGCCAGGCGCGGCGGGACAGGACCACGTTGTTGCGGTTCTTGTCCAGCTCGATGATCTTCGCCTCGAGCTCGCGACCGACGTACGGCTGGAGGTCGCGCACGCGGCGCATCTCGACCAGGGAGGCGGGGAGGAAGCCACGCAGGCCGATGTCCAGGATGAGACCACCCTTGACGACCTCGATGACGGAGCCGCGCACGACGCCGTCGTCCTCCTTGATCTTCTCGATCGTGCCCCACGCCCGCTCGTACTGCGCGCGCTTCTTCGAGAGGATCAGCCGGCCTTCCTTGTCCTCCTTCGTGAGAACAAGGGCCTCGATGTGGTCTCCGACCGACACCACTTCCGCGGGGTCCACGTCATGCTTGATCGACAACTCGCGCGAGGGGATGACACCCTCGGTCTTGTAGCCGATGTCGAGCAGGACCTCGTCCCGATCGACCTTAACGACGGTTCCCTCGACAATGTCGCCGTCGTTGAAGTACTTGATGGTCTCGTCGATGGCCGCGAGGAAAGCTTCCTCCGAGCCGAGGTCGTCGACGGTGACCCTGGTGGCGCTCGAGGTGGCCTCGATGCTGCTCGTCATGTGGACTGTTGCTCCGAACGGATGGTTTCGTGGTGTCTCTCGCGCTCCGCGGAACTGCCGACGGGCACAGCACGAACATCCGTTGTGATCATGACGGTGGAGTCTGACCATGCGAGTCTGATCGAGCTGGGACCGACGACCACGGAACCTGCTCCCTGCCGAGGCACACGATCCGCGAGCGCATCGACTAGCTTACCGTGCGCATTACCACAGGTTGCAAGCCCTCCTGCCGACGGCGGCACAATGTTCTCACCAAAGCCCCCACCAGGGGCGATATGTCCTGATTCGGGGACGAGTTCGACACCGGAGTGTCGGCGGAGGGCCCGGCGCCCTCCCGTACCGTGGCCGGGGTGATCGAGGAACAGCCCTCCGGCACAGCCGTGACCCGCCGTCCGGTGACCGACGCCGAGAGCCGCGTCGCCAGCCGGCGGTGGTGGGACGCGGACGCCGACGAGTACCAGGCCGAGCACGGCGCGTTCCTCGGTGACGTGGACTTCGTCTGGTGCCCCGAGGGGCTGCGCGAGGCGGACGCCCGGCTGCTCGGCGACGTCCGGGGGCAGCGGGTCCTGGAACTCGGCGCCGGCGCCGCGGCCGGCGCCCGCTGGCTGGCCGGGCAGGGCGCCGAGGTGGTTGCGCTGGACCTCTCCGCGGGCATGCTGCGGCACGCGCGGGAGGCCGCCGACCGGTCCGGGGTACGGGTGCCGCTGATCCAGGCGGACGCGCTGGCGCTGCCGTTCGCGGACCGGGCGTTCGACGTGGTGTGCACCGCGTTCGGGGCGGTGCCGTTCGTGGCCGACTCCGGCGCCGTGATGCGCGAGGTGGCCCGGGTGCTGCGCCCCGGCGGCAGCTGGGTGTTCTCGATCACGCACCCGATGCGGTGGATCTTCCTGGACGAGCCCGGGGAGGCGGGACTGACCGCGGTGCACTCGTACTTCGACCGCCGCCCGTACGTGGAGCAGGACCCCGGCGGCGTGCCCTCGTACGTCGAGCAGCACCGCACGCTCGGCGACCGGGTGCGGGAGCTGGTCGCCGCCGGATTCGTCCTGCACGACCTGGTGGAACCCGAGTGGCCGGCCGGGCACGACCAGATCTGGGGCCAGTGGAGCCCGCTGCGCGGACGGCTGTTCCCGGGTACGGCCATCTTCGTCACCCGTCGCGACCAGGGTTGAGTCGGTTTTCGCGTCGGTTCTCCGGGTACTGCCAGGGCATGGCAGACAACCTGAGCAAGGGCGACAAGGTGTCCTGGAAGAGCCACGGCGAGCAGGTGCACGGGACCGTGGAACAGAAGATCACCTCCCGTACCGAGGAGGCGGGCCGCACCGTGGCCGCGTCGAAGGACGACCCGCAGTACAAGGTCAGGAGCGACAAGACCGGGCGCGAGGCGGTGCACAAGCCGGGAGCGCTGAAGCATGACGACTGAGACGTACGCCGAGTTCTCCGACGCGGTCAACATGACCGCGTCGGAGTTGGAGAAGTGGCTGGGCACCGAGGAGTCGAAGGCGGTCGGCCAGAAACCGGCCGGCGGCGGCGAATCCGTCGGGCACGACTCCGGCCGCCGCGTTGTCGCGATCCTGCGCGCCCGCAAGGACGATCTGACCGATGCGGACGAGGACCACATGCGCAAGGCCATCGGGTACGTGCACCGCCACCTCGCCCAGCGCCCGGACGGGGACGTGCGGGACACGCCGTGGCGGCACTCGCTGATGAACTGGGGCCACGACCCGCTCAAGCACTGAGAGCGGGTCCGGCGAGGGGTCGGTGGATCCCACCCGACGGAGCCGGCTCCGGGCGCCCGCCGAATCCCCGGCCCGGCCCCGGGTGCGGGCCGCGGCCGCCGGACTCGGCCAGACCGGTGGTGAGGGTGACCTGGCGCTCCGGCAGCGGCGGGCGGAGTTCAGGCCGGAATCGTCTGGCCCAGGTCCAGAGGTCAGGCCGAGACCGCCTCGCCCAGGTCCAGAGGTCAGGCCGAGACCGCCTCGCCCAGGTCCAGCAGCCCGCCCAGTAGCGCCAGCGCGCCCGGGACCAGCCGGTAGTACACCCAGGTGCCGCGGCGGTCGCTGTGCACCAGGCCGGCCTCCCGAAGGACCTTGAGGTGGTGGGAGATGGTGGGTCCGGTCAGCTGGAACTCGCCGGTGAGGTCGCAGACGCAGACCTCACCACGGCCGGCGGACGCGATCATCGACAGCAGGCGCAGACGGACGGGGTCGCCGAGCGCCTTGAACATGGGGGCGAACGCGTCGGCCTGTTGGGCGTCGAGCGCTCCCTGCACCACCGGCGTCCACGCCGGCGTGTCTCTACGTGACGTCGTCTCCGAGGAAAGGGTGGGCATGCGCATAGCCTTGCAGAGCCCCGCAAGTCCTCTGTGAACGTACTATTGGGGCAGCTCAGCAGGGACACACGGGCAAGAACGGTGCCACCCGCGCCGGACGTCGCGGGCGCACACCCGGCGACCACTGTCAGTGATCGGCGCCGTTCCAGTCGCGGCCGTGCCCGACCGACACCTCGAGCGGCACGGACAGCGGGTAGGCCCCGCCCATCTCGCGGCGGACCAGTTCCTCCAGCGCCTCGCGTTCCTCCGCGGCGACCTCGAACACCAGCTCGTCGTGCACCTGCAGCAGCATCCGGGAGCGCAGGCCCGAGTCGCGCAGCGCCTCGTCGACGCGCAGCATGGCGACCTTGATGATGTCGGCGGCCGACCCTTGGATCGGGGCGTTGAGTGCCATCCGCTCGGCCATCTCGCGGCGCTGCCGGTTGTCGCTGGACAGGTCCGGCAGGTAGCGCCGGCGGCCCAGGATGGTGGCGGTGTAGCCGTCCTGCACCGCCCGCCGCACCACCACCTGCAGGTAGTCGCGGACCCCGCCGAAGCGCTCGAAGTATTCCTCCATCAGCCCGCGCGCCTCCTCGGTGGAGATGCCGAGCTGGTTGGACAGGCCGAACGCGCTGAGTCCGTACGCCAGGCCGTAGTTCATCGCCTTGATCTTGCGGCGCTGGTCGGGCACGACGTCCTCGACCGGCACGTGGAACACCGACGAGGCGGTGGCGGCGTGGAAGTCGGCGCCGGAGTTGAACGCGGCGATCAGCGCGTCGTCGCCGGAGAGGTGCGCCATGATGCGCATCTCGATCTGGCTGTAGTCGGCGGTCATCAGCAGGTCGTAGCCGCCGCCGACGATGAACGCGCGGCGGATCCGCCGGCCCTCCTCGGTGCGGATCGGGATGTTCTGCAGATTGGGCTCGGTGGACGACAGCCGGCCGGTGGCGGCCACCGTCTGGTTGAACGTGGTGTGGATGCGCCCGTCGTCGGAGACGGACTTGAGCAGGCCGTCCACGGTGGACTTCAGCCGGGCCACGTCGCGGTGCCGCAGCAGGTGCGCCAGCAGCGGGTCGCCGGTCTGCGCGAACAGGCTCTGCAGCGCGTCGGCGTCGGTGGTGTAGCCGGACTTGATCTTCTTGGTCTTGGGCAGGTTGCGCTCGGTGAACAGGATCTCCTGCAACTGCTTGGGCGACCCGAGGTTGAACTCGCGGCCGACCACCTCGTGCGCGCTCTGCGCGGCCGCCTTCACCTCCGCGGCGAAGTGCGCCTCCAGCTCGGACAGGTAGTCGGTGTCGGCGGCGATGCCGATCGCCTCCATGGCGCCCAGCACCACCGACAGCGGCTGCTCCACCTCCATCAGCAGGCGCTGCGAGGCGCCGTCGTCTCGGGACAGCTCCTCGGTCAGCGTGTCGGCCAGATCCAGCGTGGCGCGGGCCCGCAGCATGACGTTCTGCTCCGCCACGCCCTCGTCGCCCAGCCCGTCCAGGGTGAGCTGACCGTCGTCCGGGGTGTCCACCCGCAGCTCGCGCTTGAGGTAGCGCAGCGCCAGGTCGGTCAGGTCGTACGCCCGCTGGTCGGGCTTCGCCAGGTAGGCCGCGAGGGCGGTGTCGACCCGGACCCCGGCCAGCGACCAGCCGTGCGCCCGGAACGCCAGCATCGCCGGCTTGGCGTCGTGGATCACCTTGGGCCGGGCCGGCTCGGCCAGCCAGGCGGCCACCGCGCGCTCGTCGTTCTCGTCCAGCGTGGCCGGGTCGAACCAGGCGGCGGGACCGTCGCCGGTGGCCACCGCGACGCCGGTCAGCTCGCCGGTGCCGCGGCCGAACCGCCCGGTCACCGCGACGCCGACCGGAGCGGCCCCGGCGTGTTCCCGCAGCCACCCGGCGACCTGGCCGGCGCCCAGCACGCTGCCGGACAGGTCGAAGCCGGACTCGGCCTCGGGCTCCACCGCGTCCAGATAGGAATACAACCGCTCGCGCAGCACCCGGAACTCCAGCGCGTCGAACACCTGGTGCACGGCCTCGCGGTCCCAGCCCTGCCACTTCACGTCGGCCGGGGCGAGCGGCAGCTCCAGGTCGGTGACCAGCGCGTTGAGGTCGTAGTTGCGGAGCACGTCGGCCAGGTGGGCGCGCAGGTTCTCGCCGGCCTTGCCCTTGATCTTGTCAACGTTCGCCACGATGCCGTCGAGGCCGCCGTACTCCTTGATCCATTTGGCCGCGGTCTTGTCGCCGACACCGGGCACGCCGATCAGGTTGTCGCTGGTCTCGCCGACCAGCGCGGCCTTGTCGCGGTAGCGCTCCGGGGGGACGAAGTACTTCGCCTCGATGGCGGCCGGGGTCATCCGCCACACCTCGGAGACGCCGCGCACCGGATAGAGGATCGTGACGTGCTCGCCGGCGAGCTGGAAGGCGTCCCGGTCGCCGGTCGAGATGATCACTTCCATGCCCTGGTCGCGGGCCTGGCAGGAGAGCGTGGCGATGACGTCGTCCGCCTCGTAGCCGGGCTTCTCCACCACCGGGATGCGCAGCGCCTCCAGCACCTCCTTGATCAGGCTGACCTGACCCTGGAACGGCTGCGGTGTCTCCGAGCGGCCCGCCTTGTACTCCGCGTACTTGTCGGTGCGGAAGGAGTGCCGGGAGACGTCGAAGGCCACCACGATGTGCGTCGGCTGCTCGTCGCGCAACATGTTGATCAGCATCGAGGTGAAACCGAAGACCGCGTTGGTGGGCTGCCCGGTCTGCGTGGAGAAGTTCTCCACCGGCAGGGCGAAGAACGCCCGGTACGCCAGGGAGTGTCCGTCGAGAAGCAGTAGTCGGGGCGCGTCGTTGCTCACGGGGGACGACTCTAGTCGCCGGGTACGACAGAAAAGCCGAGGGCGGCCGTGGTGACACGGCCGCCCTCGAAAGAGACGGTCAGGCGACGCCCAGGTACGCCTCTTTGACCGCGGGGTCGTGCAGCAACTCCTGGCCGGTGCCCTCCTTGACGATCCGGCCGGTCTCCAGCACGTAGCCCCGGTGTGCCCGGGACAGTGCCTGCTGCGCGTTCTGCTCCACCAGCAGCACCGTGGTGCCCTGCTGGTTGATCTCCGTGATGATGTCGAAGATCTGCCGGATCACCATCGGGGCCAGACCCATCGACGGCTCGTCCAGCAGCAGCAGCTTCGGCCGGCTCATCAGGGCCCGGCCGACCGCGAGCATCTGCTGCTCGCCGCCGGACATCGTGCCGCCGGCCTGCTTCCGGCGCTCGGCCAGCCGCGGGAAGAGACCGAACACCCGATCCAGGTCCGCCGCGATGCCCGCGGAGTCCTTACGGGTGTACGCGCCCATGTCCAGATTCTCCAGCACCGTCATGCCGGGGAAGATCCCCCGGCCCTCCGGCGACTGGCAGATACCCAGGGGCACCCGCAGGTCGGCCCGCATGGTGCTGATGTCCTGGCCGTTGAACAGGATCCGGCCGGACGACAGCGCGTTGAGCCCGGAGATGGCCCGCATGGTGGTGGTCTTGCCGGCGCCGTTCGCGCCGATCAGCGCCACCACCTCGCCCTCGTCGACCCGCAACGTGAGGCCGTGCAGCGCCTCGATGCGGCCGTACCGCACGGTGATGTTGTCGAGCTCAAGCATCAGCGGACTCCCCCAGGTAGGCGGCGATCACCTTCGGGTTCTCCCGCACCTCGGCCGGCGAGCCCTCGGCGATCTTCTTGCCGAACTCGAGCACCACGATGCGGTCGGTGACGCCCATGACGAGCCGCATGTCGTGCTCGATCAGCAGCACCGTGTATCCCATGTCCCGGACCTGCTTGATGAGCTGCATCAGCTCTTCCTTCTCGGCCGGGTTGAAGCCCGCCGCGGGCTCGTCCAGGCACAACAGCTTCGGCTCGGTGGCCAGTGCCCGGGCGATCTCGAGACGGCGCTGGTCGCCGTACGGAAGGTTGCGGGCCAGGTCGTTGGCCCGCTGCTCGATGCCGACGAAGCGGAGCAGGTCGAGCGACTTGCGCTCGCCGGCCCGCTCCTCCAGCGTGTGCCGGGACAGACCGAAGATCTTCGCCGACGTACGCCGGATCTGCTGGATCGTGCGGATCAGGCCGTTGTCCGAGTTCACCACCGGCAGTTCCTCCGGCTTGACCCGCTTACGGTACAGCCGGAACAGGGCACCCACGACACTGGTGTAGTGCCGTGAGTCGGTGCCCACCATGACGTTCTCCAGCGCCGTCATCTCCGGGAACAACCGGATGTTCTGGAACGTACGCGCCACACCCATCCGGTTGATCTGGTGCGGCTTGCGCCCGGTGATCCGCTGGCTGTCGAACGTCACCGCGCCCGACGTCGGCTTGTACACCCCGGTCATGACGTTGAAGCAGGTCGTCTTGCCGGCACCGTTCGGGCCGATCAGGCCCAGGATCTCGCCCTTGTAGAGCTGGAAGCTGACGTCGTTGAGCGCCACCACGCCGCCGAACCGCAACGTCACGTGGTCGACGTCCAGCAGCACCTCGCGTCCGGTCGGATCAGACACCGGGAGCCACCTCCTCCTGACGGTCCTTCAACTCTCGGGCCCGCCGCCGGCTCGGGATCAGTCCCTGCGGGCGCAGGAGCATGACCAGCACCAGGGCCAGACCGAACACCAGGAACCGCCACTCGTTGAAGTCGCGGAACCGCTCCGGCAGGTACGCCAGCAGGAACGCGCCGAGCGCCACGCCGGCCATGTTGCCCGACCCGCCGACCACCACCATGGCGACGAACAGGATGGACAGCTGCGCGTTGAACTGCTCGGGCTCGATGAACCCGCCCCGGCTGGCGAACAGGAAGCCGGACAGCCCGCCGAGGGCCGCGCCGATGGCGAACGCCCACAGCTTGAACTTGAACGGGTAGACGCCCATCACGGCCGCCGCGTCCTCGTCCTCACGCACCGCCAGCCAGGCCCGGCCGACCCGGCTGTTCTCCAACCGCCGCACCCCGAACACCACGAGCAGCACGACGGTCAGCGCCAGCCAGTACCAGGGCTTGACGTCGATCAGGCCGAACACGGTGTTGTCGGGCGAAGGGGCACCCTGCGGCCCGGGGATCGCCGCGACACCGGACGGCCCGCCGGACCAGCTCGGCGAGTTCCGGACCACGATCCGGATGATCTCGCCGAAGCCCAGCGTCACGATGGCCAGGTAGTCACCGCGCAGGCGCAGCGTCGGCCAGCCCAGCAGCACACCCGAGATCATCGCGATGGCCAGCGCGATCGGAATACATACCGCCCAGGTCACCGCCCAGTCCTCGGACAGGTTGAACCGGTTCTGCAGCGCCGCGACCACCGGCGACTGCCGGGACCCGAACAGCGCCACGCTGTACGCACCGACCGCGAAGAAGCCGACGTACCCCAGGTCGAGCAGGCCGGCCAGGCCGATGACCACGTTCAGGCCAATCGCGATCAACACATAGATGGCGCAGGTGAAGAGCACACCGGCCCAGTTGTTGCCACCGTCGATCGAGTCGGTGCGCAGCCAGACCAGGCCCGGGATGCCGAGCAGCGGCAGGTAGTAGAGGAAGACCACGAACGCCAGGAAGGCGGCGTACCGCTGCCACTTCGGCAGCGCCCGGAACCGGGAACCGACTCCGCCGGTGAGGTCGCGGATCCGGTCGAGGGGGTTGTTGCGAGTGACCTCGGTCATGCGCGTGCCCTCCCCAACGACTCGCCGAGCAGGCCGGTCGGCCGGAACAGCAGGACGACCACGAGCACCACGAACGCCGCGACGTCCTCCCAGTTGGAGGAGGTCAGCGTCGCCGCGTACACCTCGACCACACCGAGCAGCAGGCCGCCCAGCAGCGCGCCGCGCAGGTTGCCGATGCCGCCGAGTACGGCCGCGGTGAACGCCTTCAGGCCGAGCAGGAAGCCCACGTTGAACCGGGTGTTGCCGTACCGGATCGCGTACAGCAGCGCGGCGGCCCCCGCCAGAAGACCACCGAGCAGGAAGATCAGCATGATCACCCGGTCCTTGTTGACGCCCATCAGCGCCGCGGTGTCCGGATTCTGGGCCACCGCCCGCACCCCCCGGCCGTACCGGGTGCGGTTGATGAACTGGTCCAGCGCGAACATCATCACGAGCGCTGCCACGACCGTGAGCAGCTGGGTGTTCGTCACCCCGGTGTTGCCGATGGTGAAGAGCACCTCCTGCGGCAGGATCGTCGGCATACCGACGATCAGCCGCCCCTGCCAGAGGCCGAACGCCTCGGACAGCACCAGCGACAGACCGATCGCGGTGATCAGGAAGATCAGCGGTGGGGCGTTCATCTCCCGCAGCCGCTTGTACGCGATCCGTTCCACCGCCACCGCCGTCGCACCGGACGCCAGCGCACCGCCCACGAGGCCGGCCACCAGGAAGACCAGCATCAGCCCGAAACCGGGATTGTCCGTCGCACCCAACATCGACCAGGTACCCAGGACGGCGAACGTGCCGACCATGAAGACCTCGGAATGGGCAAAGTTGATCAACTTCAGAACGCCATAGACCAGCGTGTAGCCGAGCGCGACGAGGGCATAGATCGAGCCCTTCGCCAAACCGTCCACCGTGTGCTGGCCCAGGTGCCCGAAGAGTTCGTCGAAGTTCACCAAAACTCCTTCTGCACCAGACGCGGCCGGAGGTATGACACCTCCGGCCGCATCACCGCACCTCGGCTCAGCTGAGCTTGATCTCCTGCTGAGGCTCGAACTCCGTACCCTTGATCTGGTACGACCAGACGACGACCTTGGACTTGTCGACGTCACCGGTCTCGTCGAACTTCAGGTACTTCGACACGCCCTGCTTGTCGTACGCGTCCACCCACGCCAGCAGGTCGGCACGGGTCTTCTTGCCCGCCTTGTAACCCTCGAGCAGGACGGTCGCCGCGTCGTAGCCCTCGGCGCCGTAGGAACCCGGAGCGTTGCCGTACTCCTTCTGGAAGTCGGCGGAGAAGGTGCCACCGGCCTCGGCGGCCGGCAGACACGGGCAGGTCACGATCGCACCGTTGGCGGCTTCGCCGGCACCCTTCGGGAACGCCGGGTCGTACAGGCCGTCGAAGCCCAGGAACTTGGCCGTCACGCCGCCCGCACGGGCCTGCTTGAGCAGCGGCGCCGCCTCGTTGGTGTAGCCGCCGTACGCGATCACGTCCGGCTTGGCCGACTTCATCTTCGAGATGGTGGCGTCGAAGTTCGTCTGGTCCTTCTGGACCTTGTCGGACCCGACGACGGTCGCGCCGAGGCCCTTCTTGACCTCGTCGATGATGCCCAGGCCGTACGGAGTGCCGTCGTCGATGACGAAGACCTTCTGGGCCTTGAACACGTTCTTGATGTACCCCACCGCGGCGGTGCCCTGCGTGGCGTCGTTGCCGACGACCCGGTGGAACGACTTGTTGCCGCCCGCGGTCAGCTCGGTCGCGGTCGCCGACGGGGCGACCATCACGAGGCCGGCCGCCTCGTAGATCGGCATCGTGGCCTTCGACTCGCCGGAGAAGTGACCACCGATCACCGAGGTGAAGGACTGGTCCTGCGCCACCTGGTTCGCGATCGGGGTGGCCTGCTGCGGCTCACCCGTGGTGTCGAACTCCTGCATGGTCACCTGGCAGTCCGCGTTCGCGGCGTTGTGCTGCTTCACCGCCAGCTTGGCGGCGTTCAGCGACGGGATCACCAGGCCCGCGTTCGGGCCGGTGAAGGCACCGAAGATCGCGATCTTGCCACCACAGTCGGAAGCGTTCGAGTTGTCGGTGCCGCCACCCCCGGAGTCCTGGCAGCCCGCCGCCGCGAAGAGCGCGGCAGCCAGACCCACAGCACCGAGGACCCGTGCATAGTTTCGCCTCAAGGCTTATGACCTTTCATCCAGGTGCAGGGTGCGGCGCCCCGGACAGAGGCACACCACGTGTCCGTTGCCGTCTCCGTCGTGTCCGAACCGCAAAACCTGCGTACTGCTCGTGATGGCGCAGCGTACTTGGCCGAGAATTGCTGCCGTAACCCGTGGCACGCACGCTTGCCAAACCGTTACGAAGCGCTGCTCGAAAGTCTGAGGGAAATCCGCCACCCGGTCAGGGTAGGAACGCTCCCCGCGTTACCCGGGCGTTTCCGCCGTGTAAATCCGCCCAGCTTCGGAGTCATCGGATACAAGGAGCAGACGGCTCCCATCACCGGAAACCGCCACAGAGGTCTCGGCCCGGGCGGCCATCGGAGCGGGCAGCGCCACCGGGCGCCAGTTCCGCCCGCCGTCCGCCGAGTCCCACAGCGCGTAGGCGTCACCGTCTGACGTCACGCAGAACAGCCGATCACCCTGCGCGACGAGCGAGCGTACGCCGGAGAACGCGGTGGGCCGGACCGAACCGAACGTCCCCACCTGCTCCCAGCCGCCCGCCGCCAGCCGCCACGCCCCGAACGACCCGCCGCGCAGCCCCACCGCCACCGGCGTGGTCCCGGCCATCGCGACCTGCTGCAGTTCCTCGTACGCCGGCGTCGGAGCGAGCGCCGCCAGCCGCTGCCAGGAGCGCCCGTCCGCCGACCGCCACCCCATCACGTCCCGGTCCACCCGGCCCTTGGCAAGCCAGCCGCCCACCACCAGCCAGCCGTCCGGCACCGCCACCGCGTCGAACGCCCAGGTCTCCCCGGACGGGTCCGCCGCCAGCTGCGGTGCCCGCTCGATCAGCTCGAACTCCGAGGCGTCCGGAGACCGCCACACCGCCGCCCCGCTCACCCGGTTGCCGGAGATCAGGAAACCTCGCGGCCCGGCGTCGAGCCGGGACACGTTCACCGCCTCCGACCCGCCGAACAGCACGAACGGCGCAAGCACCTCGTGCAGCACGCCGTCGCCCGCGGCGTACCAGGAACTCGTCCGCGGGTTGCCGTGCGCGCCACCGACCTTCCCGCCCAGCGCGGCCATCCGGCCGGCCTGGCAGGCGACCGAGGACAGGACGTTCTGGCGACCGTAGTAGGAACGCGCATCGGTGCGCATCGGCGTCCACGCCGAGCCGTCGGTGCTCGACCACGCGGCCGGCGTCGTACCCCCGGCGGCGTCCCGCACCGCGCCCACGACGAACCAGCGCCCGTCGCACACCGCCGCGTCCCGCACCATCGCGGCGCCGGCCACGCCGGCCGGCGGCGGCAGCCGCAACTCCTGCCAGGCCATGCCCAACGGCGCCGGCGGCGGTGCCGGATCGTCCGCACAACCCGACACCAGGAGTACGGACCCGAGCAGCGCCGCGACCGCCCGCCGCACCCGGCTCATTTCGGTGGTTCCGCCTCGGCCTGCTGCTCGGCCAGGATCCGCTCGGCCACCTCACGCATGGTCATCCGGTGATCCATCGCGGTCCGCTGGATCCACTTGAACGCCTGCGGCTCGGTCATCGAGTAGCGGGTCATCAGCTCGCCCTTGGCCCGCTCCACCGCCTTGCGCGTCTCCAGGCGGTCGGTGAGCGTGCCCACCTCCGCCTCCAGCGCGGCGATCTCGGAATACCGGGAGAGCGCGATCTCGATCGCCGGCACCAGGTCCGACTTCTGGAACGGCTTCACCAGGTACGCCATCGCGCCGGCCGCCCGGGCCCGCTCGACCAGGTCCCGCTGGCTGAACGCGGTCAGGATGACCACCGGCGCGATCTTCGCCCCGGCGATCCGCTCGGCCGCCGCCAGGCCGTCCATGATCGGCATCTTGATGTCCAGGATGACCAGGTCGGGCGACAGGTCCTCGGCCAGCCGCACGGCGGTCTCGCCGTCGCCCGCCTCGCCCACCACGTCGTAGCCTTCCTCGACGAGCATCTCGGCCAGATCCAGCCGGATGAGGGCCTCGTCCTCGGCGATGAGTACCCGCCTGCGCTCGGCGCTCGCCTGCGTGTCGGCCACGAACCCCTACCCCTCGACGCTTGTCAGTCGCGACACCCCGGTATGTGGGTGTCACCCTCATCAGCCTAGTGGGTAGTCTGTCCGTGGCTCAGCCTGGCGTGACCAACTGCGACCAAGCCGGGCCGCCTCGTCCCCGTATCCCAACGGCAGAGGAAATGGTCTCAAACACCATCCAGTGTGGGTTCGAATCCCACCGGGGACACCATTCCCGTCACACGCCGGGAGCAGAAATCCGGCGGGCCTCCCATTCACGTTCGTCGGAAGTCCGGGGAATGGCATGCCCGCGGAGTTTCGGGACCAGCCATTCACCGTAGTCCGGAACGGTCCGGAAAAAGACGGTCTCCGGGCGCCGTGACGAATGGAAACGCACCGGCCGGAATCGCACGTCCCGCCGGTTCGACAACCCACACCCAGGTGCCTGCCTGCCGTCGGCGGGCCGTCGGCGGCGACGGTTCGCCGAGATAACCACCACCCACACGCGGTTCCCGGCATTCGGGAATGACCATGAAGTGGCGTCGCGGCCGGACGGCCCGGCAAAGCCGGGCCGCGTCGATGGCCGCGCCTCTTTTCGCAGCACAAGCCCCGGTAAGGGACACGAACCGCCGATCGTGGTCGCGGATTCCGGACGCGGGCCGGTGCCCGGAACGGCAGCCGGTTCCGGCGCGCCCACGCCATTGTGGGAGGAACCGCCGGACACCCGGATGACGGCGGGACGGGCGGATTTACCCCTATCTGCGTTACATCTTGGTTAACGTATCCGGCGCTCGCCGTTCCCGCGGTCGGTCCCGTTCCCGTTGCCCCGCCCGGCGGGCGGGCTCGGCTTCGCCGACCGGTCCGGCGGGCCGGCGCCGGACGGCTTCCCCGGATCGGCGGGCCGGCCGGGATCGGAGGGGCGGCCGGGACCGGCCGGTGGACCGGACCGGCCCGGCGGCGGGCTCGCGGACGGGCCGGCCGACGGACCGGCGAGCCGGGCGGCGCAGAACGCCGGCACCTTCGCCGTCCCGCCGGCCGCGACCGACAGCGCCCGCCGGGCCTCGGCCGGCATCCGGCGGCCCGGATCGTCCCGGGCGGCCTGCCACTGGCGGCACAGCGCGGGCACGTCCCGGTCGGCCGGGGCCGTCGGCGAGGGCCGCGGCGCCGGCGTGCTGGTGGGTGCGGAACCGGCGGGACGTCCGGGGTCCACGGGCGTGGTGCGGTTCTCCGGCGGCGGCACGCCGAGCCCGGAGAACATGCGGTGTGCGCGGTGCTGCGCGGCGGCGGGGAGGTTCCCGGTCTCCGCCGCCACCGCGGTACCGCCCGCCGCCAGGACGGCCAGGACGGCCGCCACCTTCACCGTGACCGCCCGGGCGGGCAGGATGCGTGTACGGCGGACGTCGCTCCGGGTGCGGACGGATCCGGCATCCCGATACGCGGCCGAGAGCCTGGCCGCCGCAGCCCGTTCGCCGGCCAGTTCCCCGGGGGAGGGGGGTGCACCGGCGGCGGCGAGCAGGGCGGTCAGACCGTCGTGTTCGGGGCCGGTGGGGTCGCCGGCTATCAGCCGTTCGACGTCCGCCGAGCCGATCCGGGGAGTCCGCCGTACACGCATCGCATCAGAAAGAGCGCGCCAGATCCTCATCCCGTTACACCTTCTCCCGGACGGGTGACGCCGGGCGCCGGCCGGGCCGGCCCGGACAGCCGCGCCGCGGCACCGCCGCGGGCCTGTACCTGCGGGTCCGCGGCCAACCGGCGCAGGCCGCGCATGGTGGCCACGCGGACCGCGCCGGAGCGTTTGCCGAGGACGCGGGCGGTGGTGGCGACGTCCAGTCCGGCGACGACACGCAGCATCACCGCCTCCGCCTGGTCCGGTGGCAGCGCCGCGATCCGGGCCAGCGCCCAGTCGGTGTCGGACTGTTCCTGGGCTTCGGCGGCGGCGTCCCGGGCGATGTCGCCGCGTACCGCGTCGGCGGGGTGCTCGGGGCGGCGGGCGTTCCGGCGCCGTTCGTCGATGCTGCGGTGCCGGGCGATGCGGAACAGCCAGCCCCGGAACGCGGTCGCGTCGCCCTCGAAGCGGTGCAGGTCACGGGCGGCCTGCAGCCAGGTCTCCGAGGCCACGTCCTCGGCCGCGTCACCCACCACCACGCGCAGGTACCGCAGCACCGCGGGTTGCAGCGAGCGCCAGAGCACCGCGAAACCCGCCTCGTCACCGGTCGCCGCCGCGCTCAGCGCCGCGGCGAGGTCTTCGTCATCGTGCACGCTGCTCTTGTCACTTCCGTCCGCGCCGTACCCACCGGTCCGGATCCGGGCAGCACGCTACACGCCCGGCCCCGGCCCCCGGTTTTCCGGATTGGGCGGTCTGCCGCAGCGGCGAGTGTTGTCATGGCAGGGACGACGTCCGCGGGAGGTCTCATGTTGTCATCCGGATCCTCGTCCCATGCCGTCGCACGGGACGGCCGGTGGGGGCTGCTGATGGTCGCCGGCGTGACCTGGCTGGCGGTCGCCTGGAGCGTGCTGCGGCTGGATCCGATCGACATCGTGCACGTGGCCGGGCCGGTGCTGCTGTTCGGCGCCGCCACCGAGGTGCTGCGGGCGCTGGCCGGGCGGCCCACCTGGTGGCTGAACGCGGGCATGGCGGTGCTGTTCGCCGTGGCCGGGGTGATCCTGCTGCTGGAGCAGGACTCGTCGTACACCACGCCGGCGGCCCTGATCGGGTGGTATCTGCTGGTGCGCGGCGCGGCGGACGTGGTGATCGCCACGCTGACCCGGGACACCGACCGGATCTGGGGCCTGCTGATGGTGGTGGGCGTGCTGGAGACCGGGCTCGGCTTCTTCGCGGCGAGCCCGTTCTCGCGTACCGCCGATCTGGTGGTCGTGATGGTGGGCGGCCTGGGTGTGCTGCGCGCGATCGCGGACCTGGCGACCGCCCTGCGTCTGCGGGAGGCGGCGGTCCGGGCGGACCTGCTGCATCTGCCGCCGGAACGGGAGGCCGGGGTGGCCGGGTACTCGGCCGGACTGTCGGACTTCCCGACGGCACCGCCGCGGGGGCGGCGCCGGCGCCGGGCGGCCACCCAGGCCCTGGACACGTTGTCCACGCCGGTGGCGGGCGCCCCGGCCGAGGGCGGCTCGCCGGCCGGGACCGCGACCGCCGGAACCGCGACGGCCGGAACCGCCGCGGCGGCCGGCGGCAGCTTCCACGACGAGGTGGTGCGCACGACCGCCGACCTGGACGCGATGCTCGCGCTGGCCGGGGTGACCGGCGCCGGGGTCGGTGCGCGGGCCGGGGACTACGAGGTGCCGGAGGTGCCGGACACGCCCGAAGGGGTAGAGGACGGCGACGACCCGGAGCGGACCACGGTACGGGCGGCGAAGAGCGAGGACGCGGAGGCCGACAAGGACTGACGGGGCCTGTTTCGCACCCCCGACCCCGTCGAACGGGATCCGCACAACGGTCAGTCGCCGGGCCGGGGTCCCCGCCGGCGGGGTCCGCCGTACCGCCGGGCCGGGGCGCCGCCGGTCAGGCCGGGGCGCCGACCCGCCGCAGCAGGCCCTCCTGGACGGCGCTGGCGATGTGCCGGCCGTCCCGGGTGAACATCCGGCCGCTGGCCAGGCCACGACTGCCGCTGGCGGACGGGCTGGTGCAGTCGTACAGGAACCATTCGTCGGCGCGGAACGGCCGGTGCAACCACAGCGCGTGGTCGAGGCTGGCGCCGATGACGCCGCCCGGCCCCCACACCTCGCCGTGCGTGGAGAGCACGGAGTCGAGCAGCGACAGGTCGGACGCGTAAGTCAGCGCGCAGGCGTGGATGAGCGGGTCGTCGGGCAGCGTGCCGTCGATCCGCATCCACACCCGCTGCTGGTGGTTCGGGGTGCGGTCACCGGGCGGCACCCAGCCCGGCACGCCGACGTAGCGGACGTCGACGGCCCGGGGCGCGGAACTGAACGCGGCGGCCCGGTCCGGGTACGGCTTGAGCCAGTCGTCCATGGTCGGCACGTCCTCGGGCGCGGGCACGTCCGCGGGGGCCGGCGAATGATGGTCGAGTCCCTCCTCGACCACGTGGAACGACGCCGACATGAAGAAGATCGTCCGGCCGTGCTGCTGGGCGGTGGACCGGCGGACCGAGAACGACCGTCCGTCGCGGATGGTCTCCACACCGAACTCGATGGGCACGGTCGGGTCGCCGGGCCGGACGAAGTAGCCGTGCAGCGAGTGCACGTGCCGGTCCGGGTCGACGGTGCGCCCCGCGGCGACCAGCGCCTGCCCGGCGACCTGGCCGCCGAACACACGCTGGGCACCGACCTGCGGGCTGACGCCGGTGAACGTGGCCGCGTCGACCTGCTTGAGATCGAGCACCTCGAGCAGCTGGTCGACGGCGGCCTGGCCGTGCGGCAGCGTCACCTGGTCTCGGCCACCGTGGCCGGGTCGACGAGCGAGCCGAGCTGGTGCACCCGCAGCGTGTTGGTGGAGCCCGGGGCGTTCGGCGGGCTACCGGCCACGACCACCACGTACTCGCCGGGCTTGGCCAGGCCGAGGCCCAGCATGGCGCGGTCCACCTGACGGAACATGTCGTCGGTGTGCTGGACGAAATCGGTCAGGAACGTCTCCACGCCCCAGGACAGCGCCAGCTGGTCGCGGACCTCACGGACCGGCGTGAACGCCAGCAGCGGCAGCTCGCAGTGCAGCCGGGACAGCCGCTTGACGGTGTCGCCGGTCTGCGAAAACGCCACCAGCGCCTTGGCGCCGATGTTGCGGGCGATCTGCGACGCGGCCACGGTGAGCGCGCCGCCGTGGGTGCGCGGGTCGTGCTGCAGCCGCGGCACACCGAGGGCACCCTGCTCCGTGGTGGTGACGATCCGGGCCATGGTGCTGACCGTGAGGACCGGGTACTTCCCGACGCTGGTCTCGCCGGACAGCATCACGGCGTCGGTGCCGTCGAGCACGGCGTTCGCGACGTCGGAGGCCTCCGCGCGGGTCGGCCGGGAATTCTCGATCATCGAGTCGAGCATCTGGGTGGCGACGATGACCGGCTTGGCGTTCTCCCGGCACAGCTGCACGGCGCGCTTCTGCACCAGCGGCACCTGGTCCAGCGGAAGCTCCACGCCGAGGTCGCCGCGGGCCACCATGACGCCGTCGAAGGCCAGCACGATGGCCTCCAGGTGGTCCACCGCCTCCGGCTTCTCGACCTTGGCGAGAACCGGGCGGAGGACGTTCTCCTCGTTCATGATCTGGTGCACGAGCTTGATGTCGTCCGGCGAGCGGACGAACGACAGCGCGATCATGTCGACGCCGAGGCTGAGGGCGAACCGCAGGTCCTCCTCGTCCTTGTCGCTCATCGCCGGAACGCTGACCGCCACGTTCGGCAGCGACACGCCCTTGTTGTTGGAGACCGGCCCGCCCTCGACGACCAGGCAGCGGATGTCGTTGTCGGTGACGCCGGCGACCTCGACCGCGACCTTGCCGTCGTCGATCAGCAGCCGGTCACCGACCTTGACCTCCTGCGGCAGCTTGTCGTAGGTGCAGGAGACGCGGTCCGGGGTGCCCAGGATGTCGTCGCTGGTGATCGTCACGACGTCGCCGGTGCGCCAGTCGTGCGGCCCGTTGGCGAACTTGCCCAGCCGGATCTTCGGACCCTGCAGGTCGGCCAGCACCGCGACGGCGCGACCGGTGTCCCGGGCCGCCTCTCGCACCAGGTGGTAGACCTGCTCGTGGTCGGCGTGGCTGCCGTGGCTGAAGTTCAGCCGGGCCACATCCATGCCTGCCTCGACGAGCCCGCGAATGCGCTCGGGTGATGCGGTGGCGGGACCCATGGTGCAGACGATCTTTGCGCGGCGTGTCACAGCCATCAGGCTAGTCTCTCTTTCGGATCGGCCTGGCGGCCGACCCCCGATGTCGGGGATGCAGGCGAATGGGCGGGCGACGACGACCGCGGCGCGGCCAGTTTATCGGTCGGCGCGACGCCGTCGCGGGCACATGCACGACTGACGGGTACGCGATCCGCCCGTCACCGAAAGCAACGGCGACCGCCCCGTCCGCACCAGCCCGCCGTGCCGCCGGGCGCACCGGTCAACGGCACGGTACCGGGGTCACCGGCAGAGCCGCGGGATCCGGGTCTGGTGCGCTTCCGCCGACGGCACCACGATCGCGCAGATCCGCCGCACCGCCTCGCCCGGATCGAGGCGGTGGATGGCGACCGTCCAGTCCGCGGACGCGGTGGCCAGTGTCCGGCCGTCCGGGGAGAACACGAGATCCTGCACCGCGTTGGGGTGCATCCGGAACTCGGCGACCAGTGCGTTGGTCCGGACCTCCCACATCCGGACCGAGTCGGGGTCGCTGCTGCTCGCGGTGGCCAGCAGCCGCCCGTCCGGCGACCAGGCGATCCGGTCGACTTTGAAGTCGTGCGTCCCGACCGGGCCGGCCGGCGTCAGGTCGCGGGCGTGCAGCAGCTCGGCGTGCCCTGCGCTGGAGGCCATGGCGACGGTGCCGCCGTCCGGGCTGAACTCGGCATCATCGACCGCGACGCCGGGCAGGGTCCGGTGGGCGAGCAGCGCGAAATCCGCCGTCCGCCAGAGCCAGACGCCCCCGTCCTGGTGCGGCCCGGACGGCTGGCCGAGCGGCCGGTTGTGGTTGGACGCCGCCAAGAGGTGGCCGCCGTCCCTGCCGAAGGTCACCGAGATGGCGAGGTGGTCGGGTGTCTCCAACTGGGCGCGTCGGCGCCCGGTGCGGACGTCCCAGACGACGACGTCCGACACGCCGCGTCTGGCCTGGCGCTCGTCGTGGCTGTCGGCCTTCCCCCCGCGCTTCTGGGCATCGACGACGACCGCGAGCAGGGAACCGTCCGGCGAGAAGGCCGGGCTGTTGGGGACCATCCCGGCATCGACCCGGAAGGTGGAGCGCAGGCGTCCGTCCGGGGCGAAGACCAGCACCCGGCCGTCGCCGAACACCGCGGCGAGCGAGCGGTCCCGCGCGTAGGTGAGCCCGAGCGGCCCGTCGTCGGCGGCCACCTCCAGGGTGCGGGCCACAGAGCTGGTGCGGGTGTCCCAGATGCGGATCCGCGGGTCGTTCGATCCGGTGGCGAGCCGGTCACCGCCCGGGTCCTGCGCGAGGTAGCCGACCGCCTGCGGGTGCGGCAACCGGTCGACGCCGAGCCGGAACAGCATCGGCGCGGAGTCGCTTCCCACCGCGGCGAGCAGCCTGCCGTCGGCGGACAGGGCCACCGCGGTCGCGAAGCTTCGGAAGCCGGTGAGCGGCGGTCGCGGCCCGCCGCCGTCGGCCTTGAGCCGCAGGATTTCGTTCTCCCGGCCGCCCTGCACGATCACCGTGCCGTCCGGCGTGACCGCGGCGGTGCTGGCCACCGGCCCGTCCGCCGTGGCGGACACCGTGGCCGCCCGGCGCCCGGTGGCGGCGTTCCAGGCAGTGACCACGCCGGACGCCTCGACGTTGACCACCGTATCGTCGCCGGCGAAACTGAGCTCGAAGCTCTTCGGGAGCCGGCTCATCTGCCGGCCGTCCGTCCGCCGGATGATCCGGCTGTCGGCGACCGACCCGACGGCCAGATAGGTGCCGTCCCGGCTCACCGCCAGGCTCTCCGCACCCGGCACACCGGTGCGGATCGTGGTGCGGAGCCGGCCGTCCGCCGGATCCCAGACACCGAGCACCTCTCCCGCCGGCGCGCCCTCCGCCCGGGTCGCGACCAGGGACGATTCCGGCAGCCAGGCCACCGCCCCGAACGCCGTCAGCGTCCGCAGCCGGCGACCGCTCGCCACCTCCCAGACCGCTACGCCCTGAGGAACGCTCAGCGTGCCGGCGGCCAGGTAACGCCCGTCCGGGGAGAAGGCGACCGAATGCAGGTCCGTACCGGGATGCCGGAGGTCCGCGCCGACCTGCCGTAGCGAGGCACTGTCCCAGAGCTGGATCCGGCCATTCAGATAGCCGACGGCGACCCGCCTCCGGTCCGGGCTGACCGCCACGTGCCGGGCGCCTCTCTCGCTGCCGAGCAGGCCCAGCACCGTGGTGTGCTGCCCGGACATCAACACGCTGCGCGCCTCCGCGGTGGGCGCGGCGTCCCAGGCGTCGACCGCCTTGCCGAGCGCACGCAGCTCGTCGGTGAGGAAGTCCGTCCGCGCCTCGGCCGCGAGCTGTCGGGACAGCGCGAGCCGGCCGTTCGCCGCCGCATCGGCGCCTCGGTCCTGGGCCTCGCCACGTTGGTCCACCGCCACCAGACCGCCGCCGACGGCGACCAGCAGCGCCACCGCGAGCCCGCCGACCAGCCGCCGCAGCCGCCGGGTGGTACGGCGCTGGGCCACAACGTCCGCTTCGGCGGCGGCGGCTCCGGCGGCCAGGAACCGGCGCTGGGTCTCCGGCAGGTCGGTACGCCGGCCCGCCCACTCCCGCGCGGCGGCCAGCCGGGCGCCCCGGTACAGCGCGTCCGGGTCCTCGCCCGCGCCGGCCCAGTCGGCGGCGGCCTGGGCGAGCCGGCGCCGCAGCACGATCTCCTCGCGCGCCTCAGTGAGCCAGGCCGTCAACCGCGGCCAGCTGGTCAGCAGCGCCTCGTGGCTGATCTCCACGGTGTCCCGGCCAGCGGTCACCAGGCGGGCGTCGACAAGCGGGCGGAGCACGGTGAGATCCGCCTCGTCTCGGCCGGCCCGGTGGCGTACCGCTTTGTCGCCGACGACGGTGACCAGGCCGAGCAGGGCCGAGCGCAGGGCGGCCCGGCCGGTGTCGTCCAGGCCGAGGTAGATCCGTTCCGCGGTCTCGGCGACCGCGTGCCGGATGCCGCCGGTGTCGCGGTAGCCGGCCACGGTCAGGGTGACGCCGTCGCGCCGGTCCCAGGTGGCGCGCAGCGCGTGGGCGAGCAGCGGCAGAGCACCCGGCTCGTACCCGCGCCCGGTGAGCGCGCCAACGTCGGTGAGCAGGAGTTCCGCCAGACCCGGTTCGAGGATGAGCCCGGCGTCGCGGGCCGGTTCATCGACCGCGCGGCGCAGGTCGGCGGTGCTGAGTGGGCCGGCCACCACCTGCCCGGCGCCCAGCATCGGCACCAGGGCCGGAAGTTCGGTGCACTGCGGGTAGAAGTCGGCACGAATGGCGAGGAGCACCAGGGCCGGCCCCGCGGCGGCGAGCGCGGCGGCAAAGGCGTTGCGTTCGGCCGGCTCGGTGCACTGGGTGAACAATTCCTCGAACTGATCCACCAGGATGATCAGCCGGCCGTCGCCGGCGGCCCTGGCGGCCAGGTCGCCGAACCCGGCCGGGTCGTCCCGTACGGCCGCGAGCGCGGCGCCCGGCTCGGCGCCGGCCAGCGTGGCGGCCCGCCCGGTCAACTCGGCCAGCGGCCCGGCGCCGGGCGTCATGATCAGCCACGGCCAGGAGCCGCTGCCCTCGCCGAGCCCGCCGTTGGTGATCGCCGGGAGTACCCCGGCGCGCAGCAGCGAAGACTTGCCGACGCCGGAGACCCCGACGACGACCACCGGCGGGCCACCGACGAGGTGTTCGCTGAGCCGGCCGAGGAGTTCGGCGACGAGGGTCTCGCGACCGCGGAACCAGCGAGCGTCGGTGACCTGGAAGCTGGCCAGACCGGGATACGGCGCGGGACCGCCGACCGCGGGTCCCGGTGGCCCGGTCTCGCCGCGGCCGGTCACCCGGCCGAGCACTTCCTGGCGGAGCTGCGCGGTGGCCACCAGCGACTGCCGCAGCAGATCGGTGTGCTGGCGCTGGGCCCGGCCCTGCTCGGCGAGTCGCTGCTGGATCGCGGCGAGCGCGTACGCGGCGTCGTCGGCCAGTAACTGCAACCGCCCGACGTCCGCACCGAGCGCGCCGAACGCCGACGCGAGCGCGTGCTGGCCCTCCTCGTCGGCGGCGCGCAGGGCGACGCCGACCGCGTCGACCGCGTGCAGCAGGGCGGCCACCTCGTCGCGCAGCGCGGCGGCCCGCTCGTCACCGGCCTCGAGCCGGGCCAGCACCTCCGCCGCGATCGCATCCCGCCAGCGGTCCGGCTCCCCCGGTCCGCCCGGTTCGCCTTCGCGTAGCTTGCGGGCTGCGGCGGCCAGCGTGTCTGAAAGGTAATTGCCGCCGATGCCGCCGAGCTGGTCCAGCGTGGCGGTGTAGTCGGCCGGGGCGCCGAGCGCGGCGCCGGCTACCGGCGCCACGGCGGACGCGGTGAGGAACGCGATAATGCCGTACGGAGTGGCGCCGCGCAGCCCGGCACCGGCCCGTCGCCCGGCCTGCCGAGCCCAGGCCCCGACCCCGCCGCGAGCCCGCTCGACGGGAACGGCCGGATCGGCGTCCGCCGCACCGGGAGCGTCCGCGGAAGTCATCGACACGCGCTCATGGTGTCACGGACCGTCCACTGTGCGTAGTGCCACGGCGCCATGCCGGTGGAGCCCTATCGGCAGGTGCGGGGCAGCGGCTCCCCGCCGTGCCGGGAGGCCGGGACCAGCATGTCGCAGATCCGCCGCACCGCATCGTCCGGGTCGAGGTGCCACAACGTCACGGTCCAGTCGTTGGCGCCCGCGGCCAGGATGCTCCCGTCCGGGGAGAACTTCATCTCGCCGGACTGGTTGCTCTTCGAGCGCACTTCGGCGATCTGGTTGCCGGTGCCGGCGTCCCATAGCCGGATGATGTCGGTGTCGCTGTCGGTCGCGGTGGCGATCGTGCGGCCGTCCGCCGACCACGCCACCCGGGACAACGGTGTGGCATGTTTGCCCATCGTCCGGACCGGGGTCAGCCCGTCCACCCGCAGCACCGGGGCGCCCTGTCCGTGTGCCAGCGCGACCAGGGCACTGTCCGGGCTGACCGCGAGTTCGGTCATCGGACTGCCCGGCACGTCCCGCCGGTCGACCAGCGACAGGTCCGGAAGGCGATACCGCCAGACCGCCCCGTCCTGCGGCCCGTTCTGTCTGCTCCGGTTGGCACCGACCAGCAGATACCGCCCGTCGGGCGTGAACGCCTCGGCGATGGGGAGGTGCCCCGGTAATTTGAGCGGAGCACGCGGACTCAGGGTGCGGGCCTCCCAGACATGGATGTCCGGATCCGGACGTTCCTGCACTTCCCATGCGGGCTTTTCGTCCGGGTTGCGGTAGTTGGTCACCACGGTGAGCAGCGAACCGTCCGGCGAGAAGGCTACGTCGCCCGGATACAGGTCCGACGGTATCCGGAGCGTGCGGCGCAACCGGTGTGCCGGGTCGAAGACCAGGATCCGGCCGTCCGTGAAGCTGGCCGCGAGCGAGCCGTCCGGTGCGTACGCCAGGCCCAGCGGCCCGTCGCCGCCCGGCACCGTGATGGTGTCACGCAGCGTGCTGTTCCGCGGGTCCCAGACCCGGATCGCCGGGTCGTTGCTGCCCGTGGCGAGCCGCTGCCCGGAAGCGTCGAACGCCACGCGACCGACGATCTGCGGGTGCGGCAGCTGGCCTCTGCCCAGCCGGATCACCCGAGGCGGGGCGAAGTGACTGGTCACCGCCAGCAGCCGGTCGTCCGGGGAGAGCGCCAGGCCGGACGGAACATCCGGAAAGCCGTCCACCGGCGTGCGGGCACCACCGAGCGTCAGCGCCAGGATCTCTCCGGGTTCGTCACCGCCGACGATCGCGGTGCCGCCCTGGGCGACCGCGAGGTAGATGCCCGTGTCGCCGCTCTCTAGGTCGTTGAGCGGGACCGGCCGCCAGCTGGAGGCGGGACGCCAGGCCTGCACCGGCCCGTCCGCGCTGGCGCTGAAGAGTGTGCCGTCGGCGGCGAAGCCGACGGACCGTACCGCCGCACTCAGTTTCGCGAGCCGTCGTCCGTCGGACCGGCGCAGGATCTCGCCGTCGTCCGAGTCGGCCACGGCCAGGTAGCGGCCATCCCGGCTCACCGCGAGGGCGATCACGTCCGGGCCGCCGATGGCGAACGCGGCGAGCACCCGGCCGGTCTCCGGATCCCAGGCACCCAGGGAGCCGGCCGTCTTGATGTCCATCCGACTGGCCAGGACGGCCGTGGAGTCCGGCAGCCAGGCGACCGCGCCGAACCCCGAGAACGTCCGGCGCAGGGTGCCGCCGGGCACGTCCCAGATCGCCACGCCACCCACCTGCGCCAGCGCGCCGGCGGCCAGGAACCGCCCGTCCGGCGAGAAGCTCAAGGAGAACAACAATGCGGGTTTGCCGGCGTCCGGGCCGGTACCGCCGCGTTTCTCGGTCGGGTGCCGCAGCTCCGCGATCAGCTCCTGCGTCGTGCTGTCCCAGAGCTGGACCCGCCTGTCCGTGTAGCCCACCGCGATCAGCCGGGCGTCCGGACTCACCGCGACGGTATGGGCGCCGGACTCGGTGCCGAGCTGTCCGGAGACGACGGTGTGCTGGGCGTACAGCAGGGCATTCCGGGCCTCCCGGGTGTGTGCGGACTCCCACGCCGCCAACGACTTGCGGGCCGACAGGTCGGGCAACGTCCAGTGTTCGTTGCGGGCCTCGGCCGCCAGTTGCCGGGACGTCGCCACCCGGCCGTCCAGGTCCGCCTGGACCCGCTGCCGCCACACCACCACCCCACTGGCCACCGCCAGCAGCAATGTGACCGCCAACCCGGCCACCAGCCGGCGCAGCCGCCGGTTGGTCCGCCGCTGGGCCAGTTCCTGCGCCTGCGCCGCCGCCTCAGACGCGGCCAGGAAACGCCGCTGTACCTCCGGCACGTCGCCGCGCCCGGCGGCCCATTCCCGGGCCGCCGCCAGCCGGGCACCCCGGTAGACCGCGTCCGGGTCCTCCCCCGCCGCCGACCACTCGGCCGCCGCCTGGCCGAGCCGTTGCCGCAGCAGGATCTCCTCCCGCGCCTCCACCAGCCAGGATGCCAGCCGGGGCCAGCCGGTCAGCAGCGCCTCATGGCTGATCTCCACGGTGTCGTGCCCGGCGGTGACCAGGCGCGCCTCGATCATCGGGCGGAGGACCGCCAGATCCGTCTCCTCGGGGGTGGAACGGCGGCGGACCGGGATGCCGTCGGCGACGGTGACCAGGCTCAGTAACGCCGCCCGCAGCGCGACCCGGCCGGCTTCGTCCAGGTCCAGGTGGATGCGTTCGGCGGTCTCGGCGACGGCGCGCCGGATGCCGCCGGTGCGGCGGTACCCGTCGACCGTCAGCGTGGTGTCCTCGCGGCGTTCCCAGGTTGCCCGCAGGGCGTGCGCGAGCAGCGGCAGGGCGCCCGGCGGGTAGTCCGGCGCGCCGAGGTCGGCGAGCAGCAGCTCGGCCAGGCCGGGCTGTACCGTCAGCCCGGCCTCCGCGGCCGGTTCGTGGATCGCCCGGCGCAGGTCGTCGCTGCCCAGCGGGCCGACCACCACTTGGCCCGCGCCGAGCATCGGCACCATCGGCGCCAGTTCCGTGCACTGCGGGTAGAAGTCGGCCCGAACCGCGATGATCAGCAGCGCCGGTCGTGCGGCGGCCAGCGCCTCGACGAACGCCGCCCGTTCCGCCGGGTCGGCGCACTGGGTGAAGAGTTCCTCGAACTGGTCGACCAGCACGACGAAACGGTCGGTGCCGAGCGCCTCCACCCGGCCCCGGTACTCGGCCAACGGCGTCTTCCCCGGGGTCATCACCAGCCAGGGCCAGCCGCCTACCTCGTCGCCGAGGCCGTTGTTCGCCACCGCCGGCCACACTCCGGCCCGCAGCAACGAGGACTTGCCGACGCCGGAGACGCCGACCACGACCAGCGGCGGGCCGCCGACCAGTTGTTCGCTGAGCCGGCCGAGCAACTCGGCGACGAGCGCCTCGCGTCCCCGGAAGTAGCGGGCGTCCGTCGCGTCGAAGCTGGCCAGCCCGGGGTACGGCGTCGCGTCCGCGTCGCCCGGCGGTGGCACCGGCCGGGGCGGGTCGGCCGCCAGCCGGCCCATCAGGTCCTGCTGGATGCGTGCGGTGACGACCAGCGACTGCCGGATCAGATCGGTCTGGACGCGCTGCGCCCGGCCCTGCTCGGCGAGCTGCTGCCCGATCGCGGCGAGGGACCGGTTGGCGTCCTGCGCCAGCGTGTCCAGCACGCCGAACGCCTCGGCCAGTTCCCGCCGGGTACGTTCGTCGGCCTCGCGCAGCGCGACGTCCACCGCGCCGACCGCGTGCAGCAGCGCGGCGATCTCGTCCCGCAGCCCGGTGTCACCGGTTTCCAGGCGGGCCAGCAGCTCGGCGGCCACCGCCTCGCGCCACTCGTCCTCCGTCGTCGCGGACGTCCCGCGCAGCCGGTCCGCCGCGGACATCAGCGCGTCGGACAGGTAGTTGCTGCCCATCCCGCCGAGCTGGCCGAGCGCCGCGGTGTACTCGGCGGTGGCGCCCAGCGCGACCCCGGCGACCGGCGCGACCGCGGACGCCGCGAGCAGGGCGACGATGCTGTAGGGGGTGGCCTTACGGAGTCCCGAGCCCGCGGCGCGAACCCAGGATCGTACGGCGGACCGGGACCGTTCGATGGGCGTCGCTGTGGTCGTCATCGACCCCCATCGTGTCACCTACCGTCCACTGTGTGTAGCCACGATTCGGCCATTGCCGGCGACGCGTCCGAGGGTCCGGGGTCGCCCGCCGGACCGGGCCGGCGCAGGAGCACGCGTGGGGCGGGAATTTGCCCTGTTTGCGCGGCTGAGCCCGTCCCGGCCCTGCGGCCGAGTCCGGCACGGCAGCTCTTGATCACCACCAGTGGAACAGCAACGTCCCTTCAAGCCCCGGATACCAGCGCTGGTGTACCACTGGAGCGCTCCAGTGGTACACCAGCGTGGTTACCAGGCCCTCGTGACGACGGTGGTGTTCCACCCCGGGCCACGATCGATGCGGTCAGCGGGCGGCGGCCAGCGGCTGGGACGCCGGGTGGACCGGGGCCGGCAGGTCGCCGTGCGCACCGAGATAGGTGTGGATCGCCGCGGCGGCGGCCCGGCCCTCGGCGATCGCCCAGACGATCAGCGACGCGCCGCGGTGCATGTCGCCGGCCACGAACACGCCGTCGGCGGCGCTCCACCGGTCGTCGGTGTCCACCGCGCCGCGGGGGTTGCGGGTCACGCCGAGCTGGTCGAGCAGCGGCTGTGGTTCCGTACCCTCGAAGCCGATCGCGAGCAGGACCAGCTCGGCGCGCAGGTCGCGCTCGGAGCCGGGGGTGACGGTGACCTGGCGCCGGCCGTCGACGCGTTCGACGACGACGTCGGCGATGCGCACGGCGGCGACGTTGCCGTGGCCGTCGTCGACGAACTCCTGCACGGCCACGCCGAAGACGCGGTCGCCGCCCTCCTCGTGCGCCGGGTAGTTGCGCAGGATGGTGGGCCAGGTGGGCCACGGGTGAAGTTCGGCGGCGCGGATCTCGGGGGGCAGCGGGTACTGGTCCAGCTGGATCACCTCGGCCGCGCCCTGGCGGTGGGCGACGCCGAGGCAGTCGGCGCCGGTGTCGCCGCCGCCGATGATGACCACGTGCTTGCCGTGCGCGTCGATCGGGGTGGTGTCCTGCAGGCCGGAGACGACGCGGTTGGCCGGGACCAGATGGTCCATCGCCAGGTGGACGCCGTTCAGCTGCCGCCCGGGCGTCTGCGGGGTGTCCCGGCCGGCCAGCGCACCGCAGGCCAGCAGCACCGCGTCGTAACGGTCCCGCAGGTCGTCCGCGGTCACGTCGACGCCGACGTTGACGCCGGTGCGGAACTCGACGCCCTCGGCCTCCATCTGGGCCAGCCGGCGGTCGATGTGCTCCTTCTCGATCTTGAAGTCGGGGATGCCGTACCGCAGCAGGCCACCGATCCGGTCGTCGCGCTCGTACACGGTGACGGCGTGACCGGCGCGGGCCAGCTGCTGCGCGGCGGCGAGCCCGGCCGGGCCGGAACCGACCACCGCGACCCGCTTGCCGGACGGTGCCGGGGCGGGTTGCGGGCGCACGTACCCGAGGTCGAACGCGTGGTTGGCGATCTCCACCTCGACCTGCTTGATGGTCACCGCGTCGTCGGCGATGGCCAGCACGCAGGCCGCCTCGCACGGGGCCGGGCAGAGCCGGCCGGTGAACTCCGGGAAGTTGTTCGTGGCGTGCAGCGACTCGGCCGCCGCCGCCCACGCCCCGGTACGCACCAGGTCGTTCCAGTCCGGGATGCGGTTGCCCAGCGGGCAGCCGTCGTGACAGAACGGGATGCCGCAGTCCATGCAGCGGGTGGCCTGGTCGCGGATCAGTTCCTCGCCCGCGGGCGGGTAGACCTCGCGCCAGTCCTGGATGCGCACCGGCACCGGGCGGCGCTTGGGCAGCTGCCGCTCGTACCGCAGGAAACCGTTCGGATCAGGCACTCTTGACTCCCATGACCGCCTCGTCGATGTTGCGACCGGCGGCTTCGGCGGTCCTGATCAGCTCCATCACGCGCTTGTAGTCGCGCGGCACCACCGCGGTGAACTCGGTGACCGCCTCCGGCCAGTCCTTGAGCAGCCGGCCGGCGACCGCCGAGTCGGTCTCCGCGAAGTGCTTCTGCACCAGTTCGTGCAGCTGCCCCTGCTCGGTGTCGGTGAGCGGGGCCAGGTCGACCAGCTCCGGGTTGATCTTGTTCGGGTCGAGGTCCAGGACGAACGCGGTGCCGCCGCTCATGCCGGCCGCGAAGTTGCGCCCGGTCGGGCCGAGCACCACCACGGTGCCGCCGGTCATGTACTCGCAGCCGTGGTCACCCACGCCCTCGACGACCGCGACGCCGCCGGAGTTGCGGACCGCGAACCGTTCCCCGGCGCGGCCCCGCAGGAACACCTCGCCGCCGGTGGCGCCGTACAGGATGGTGTTGCCGGCGATGATGTTGTCCTCGGCGACGAACGGCGCCTCCTCGGCCGGGCGCACGATCACCCGGCCGCCGGACAGGCCCTTGGCGACGTAGTCGTTGGTGTCGCCGATGAGCCGCAACGTCACGCCGCGCGGCAGGAACGCGCCGAACGACTGCCCGGCCGTGCCGTGCAGGGTGAACTCGACGGTGCCGTCGGGCAGGCCGTCGCCGCCGTACCGGCGGGCCACCTCGCCGCCCAGCATGGCGCCGACGCTGCGCTGGTCGTTGCGCACCGCCACGGTGGCGCGGACCGGGTCGCCGTCGGCGAGCGCCGGCGCGGCCAGCGCGATCAGCTCGTTGTCCAGGGCCTTCTCCAGGCCGTGGTCCTGCGCCACGATGCCGCGCCGGGCCGCGTCCGCGGGCAGTTCGGGTACGAACAGCAGCGGGCTCAGGTCGAGCCCCTGTGCCTTCCAGTGCCGCACGGCCGGCACCACGTCCAGCACCTCGGCGTGCCCGATCGCCTCGTCGATCGAGCGGAAGCCCAGTTCGGCGAGGTACTCGCGGACCTCCTCGGCGAGGAAGAGGAAGAAGTTCTCCACGAACTCCGGCTTGCCGTTGAAGCGTTCCCGGAGCACCGGATTCTGCGTGGCGATGCCGACCGGGCAGGTGTCCAGGTGGCAGACCCGCATCATGATGCAGCCGGAGACGATCAGCGGCGCGGTGGCGAAGCCGAACTCCTCGGCGCCGAGCAGCGCCGCGACCACCACGTCCCGGCCGGTCTTCAGCTGCCCGTCGACCTGCACGGTGACCCGGTCGCGCAGCTTGTTCAGCAGCAGCGTCTGCTGCGCCTCGGCCAGGCCCAGCTCCCACGGCGAGCCGGCGTGCTTGAGCGAGTTCAGCGGCGACGCGCCGGTCCCGCCGTCGTGGCCGGAGATCAGGATGACGTCGGCCTTGAGCTTCGCCACGCCGGCCGCGACGGTGCCGACCCCGATCTCACTGACCAGCTTGACGTGTACGCGGGACGCCGGGTTGACCATCTTCAGGTCGTGGACCAGCTGCGCCAGGTCCTCGATGGAGTAGATGTCGTGGTGCGGCGGCGGCGAGATGAGGCCGACGCCCGGGGTGGCGTGCCGGGTCTTGGCGATCCACGGCCACACCTTGTTGCCGGGCAGCTGGCCGCCCTCACCGGGCTTCGCGCCCTGCGCCATCTTGATCTGCAGGTCGTCCGCGTTCACCAGGTACTCGGTGGTCACGCCGAACCGGCCGGAGGCGATCTGCTTGACCGCGGAACGGCGCTCCGGGTCGTACAGCCGGTCCACGTCCTCGCCGCCCTCGCCGGTGTTCGACTTGCCGCCGAGGCGGTTCATCGCGATGGCGAGGGTCTCGTGCGACTCCGCGGAGATCGACCCGTAGCTCATCGCGCCGGTGGCGAACCGCTTGACGATCTCGCTGGCCGGCTCGACCTCCTCGATCGGGACCGGGGTCCGGGACCGGAACGTGAACAGCCCGCGCAGCGATCCCGCCTCGGCGGCCAGCTGGTCCACCTTCTCGGTGTACTGCCGGAACACGTCGTACTGCTTCGACCGCGTCGCGTGCTGCAGCAGGAAGACCGTCTCGGGGTTGAACAGGTGCACCTCGCCCTCGCGGCGCCACTGGTACTCGCCGCCCACCTCCAGACGCCGGTGGGTGCGCTCGGCGGAGTTGCTCGGGTACGCCTTGGAGTGCCGCGCCTTCACCTCGGCGTGGATCTCGGCCAGGCCGGCGCCGCCGATCCGTCCGGACGTGCCCGCGAAGTAACGCTGCAGCAGCTTCTGGTCCAGCCCGACGGCCTCGAAGACCTGGGCGCCGCAGTACGACGACACGGTCGAGATGCCCATCTTGCTCATGATCTTCAGGACGCCCTTGCCGAGCGCCTTGACGTAGTTGCGGACCGCCGTGCGCGGCTCCAGCCCGGCCAGCGGTCCGGTGGCGATCAGGTCGTCGACCGTCTCGAACGCCAGGTACGGGTTGACCGCCGCGGCGCCGTACCCGATCAGCACGGCCGCGTGGTGCACCTCCCGGCAGTCGCCGCTCTCCACCACCAGCGCCACCTGGGTACGGGTCTGCTCACGCACCAGGTGCTGATGCACCGCCGCGGTGAGCAGCAGCGACGGGATCGGCGCCAGGTCGGCGTTGGAGTCGCGGTCGGACAGCACCAGGATGCGGACGCCGTCCTCGATCGCCTCGGAGACGTGCCGGCAGATCTGGGTCAGCCGCGCCTTGATGCCGGCCGCGCCGTCGCGCAGCGGGTATAGGCCGGACACCCGGACCGCCTTGAAACCGGGCAGGTCGCCGTCCTCGTCGATGGAGAGCAGCTTGGCCAGCTCGTCGTTGTCGATGATCGGGTACGGCATGACGATCTGCCGGCAGCTGGCCGGGCCGGGCTCCAGCAGGTTGCCCTCCGGCCCGATGGTCATCTGCAGGCTGGTCACCAGCTCTTCCCGGATGGCGTCCAGCGGCGGGTTGGTGACCTGGGCGAACAGCTGGTGGAAGTAGTCGAACAACAGCCGCGGGCGGGTGGACAGCGGCGAGATCGGGGTGTCCGTGCCCATCGATCCGAGCGGCTCGGCGCCGGTCCGGGCCATCGGCGCCACCAGGATCTTGAGCTCCTCCTCGGTGTAGCCGAACACCTGCTGGCGGCGCATCACCGAGTCGTGGGTGTAGACGATGTGCTCGCGCGGCGGCAGGTCCTCGAGCTTGATCAGTCCGGCGTGCAGCCAGTCGTCGTACGGCAGCGCGCCGGCCAGCTCGGCCTTGATCTCGTCGTCGTGCACGATCCGCCCGGCCGCGGTGTCGACCAGGAACATCTTGCCCGGCTGCAGGCGGCCCTTGGCGACCACGGTGGCCGGGTCGAGGTCCAGCACGCCGGCCTCGGAACCGAGCACCACCAGTCCGTCCTCGGTGTGCCACCAGCGGCCCGGGCGCAGCCCGTTGCGGTCCAGCACGGCGCCGATGACGGTGCCGTCGGTGAACGCCACGCTGGCCGGGCCGTCCCACGGCTCCATCAGGCTGGCGTGGAAGCGGTAGAAGGCGCGCCGCCGCGGATCCATCCCGGCGTCGTTCTCCCACGCCTCCGGGATCATCATCAGCACCGCGTGCGGCAGGCTGCGGCCGGCCAGGTGCAGCAGTTCCAGCACCTCGTCGAAGCCGGCCGAGTCGGACGCCTCCGGGGTGACGATCGGGAACAGCCGCTTGATCGAGCCGGGCAGCACCGTCGACTGCAGCAGCGCCTCCCGGGCCTGCATCCAGTTCCGGTTGCCGCGGATCGTGTTGATCTCGCCGTTGTGCGCGATGAAGCGGTACGGGTGCGCCAGCGGCCAGGACGGGAACGTGTTGGTGGAGAACCGCGAGTGGACCAGCGCGATCGCGCTGTCGGTGCGCGGGTCGGTCAGGTCCGGGAAGAACTCCGGCAGCTGGTCGGGCGTGAGCATGCCCTTGTACGTGACGGTGCGGCTGGACAACGACGGCAGGTAGGCGGCGATGCCCCGCTGCGACGTCTCCCGCTCGGCCTGCTTGCGGATGCAGAACGCCACCCGGTCCAGGTCGATGCCGTCGAGCCGCTCCCCGGCCGCCCCGGCCGGCGTGCCGGTGAGCCGGTGCGCGGCCAGGAACACCTGCCGGATCACCGGGCGGGCCGCGTCGGCGCTCTCGCCCAGGCCGGACGGGTTCACCGGCACGTCCCGCCAGCCGAGCACGTCGCCGCCCTCGACCAGCGCGTACTTCTCGAAGATCTTGATGGCCCGGGCCGCGTCGTCCGCGTCCTCGGGCAGGAAGACCAGGCCGGTGGCGTACTGCCCGGCCGGCGGCAACGCGAAGTCCACCACGGAGCGGTAGAACGCGTCCGGGATCTGCAGCATGATGCCGGCGCCGTCCCCGGTGTTGTGCTCGGCGCCGCGGGCGCCCCGGTGGTCCAGGCGGATCAGCGCGGACAGACCCTTGGCGACGACGTCATGGGAACGGCGTCCGTGCAGGTCGGCCACGAAAGCCACACCGCAGGCGTCACGCTCGTTCGAAGGGTCGTACAAACCCTGGGAAGGCGGAAGAGCCACCGGGCCTCCTGTCGTCACTCATTTCAATTCAAGGTCGGGACGACGTCGGCCCTGCAAAAGTCTCTCGATACTACGGTAAGGGCTCCGGATCTCCGCCAGGTGCGGTTGGATCACACTTCGCCGCCGGTGATTGGATAGTCTCGCGCGGTGGCGCACAGGGAAACTGACGTCTTCGATCGGCTCGAACGCTTCTACGATGCCGTACCCCGCGACGCCGCTGTCGCGGAGGAAATCGGAGGATTCGTGCTCTTCGTCCGTGAGGGCGAAGGCTGGCCGTTCTACGCCCGGCCCCGGCTGGGCGCGGACACGCCGTCCGCCGCCGATGTTACTTCCGTTCGGCGCCGGCAACGAGAGCTGGGCATCCCGGAAGCTTTCGAATGGGTGCACGAGAACAGCCCCGACCTGCTGGCCGTTGCCCGGTCCGCCGGCCTGGACGTCCTCCTGGCGCCGCTGATGGTGCTGGAACGCGCCGCCCTGGTGCCGGACCTGCCGCTACCCGGCGCCTCGATCCGGCTGCTGGACGCGTCGTCACCCACGTTCGCCGCCGACCTGGCCGCGTCCCGCGCGGTCGGGCATGTGGGATTCCGCACGCCGGCCCCGTCCAGCGCGCCGCTGCCCGGCGACGCCACCGCCGGGTTGATCCCGACCGGCCCGCTCAGCGGCGCCCCGCCGGTCGCCCCGGCCGGCCCGGCCGAACGCGACGCGGTGCCGCCGCCGGCCCCCGAGTCGCTCGCCGACCAGCAGAAGGGGTACGCCGCCGGCCGCTTCGTCGGTGGCGTGGTGGAGACACCCGCCGACGGCATCGTGGCCTGCGGCACGGTCCAGCGGGTCGGCGACGTGGCGGAGATCGTGGGCGTGGCGACGCTGCCGTCCGCCCGGGGCCGCGGCTACGCCTCCCAGCTCACCGCCAACCTGGCCCGGCACGCCCTGGAACAGGGCGTCAACCTGGTCTTCCTCTCCGCCGGCACCGACGACGTAGCCCGCCTCTACTCCAAGGTCGGCTTCCGCCGCATCGGCACCGCCTGCATAGCCGAGCCGGCCGCCGCCCCCCTCTGACCCGCACGTGGGGCCCCGGCGGGAGGGTGGGCGGGGCTCAGTCGGGTGGGGTCCAGTCGGCGGCCAGGCCCTGGGCGTGGCCCAGGATGCGCGGGCGGAGCTGGTTGAGGGCGGCGTCGCGGGCTCGCAGCGCGAGCCGGCCGCGGGCCTGCACCACCGCGGACATCCGCCGGGTCTGCCGCACCACGCTGGTGGTCCGGGGCCGGCGTTCCCGGCTGTACGCCTCGACCGCCGCGCACAGCTCCGGCCCGGGCTCGGCGTCCGCCATCAGCGACCGCAGCGTGGCGGCGTCCTCGAACGCCAGGCAGGCACCCTGCCCCAGATGGTGCGGCATGGCATGGGCGGCGTCACCGAGCAGCACCACACCGCCCGGACCGGAACAGAAACCGTACGACCGGGGCAGCGGCCGCAGCTCGCGTACCTCCTGCGGCAGCAGATCCTCCGGCCGGGTGGCGTCCAGCAACTCGCCGACCGGGGCGTGCCAGCCGGCGAACCAGCGCCGTAACAGCGTCAGCTGGGTGGCCGGGGACTCCGGGCGCGGCGCACCGGCCGCGGTGGCCACCCAGTAGATGCCACCCTGCCCGGCCGCCCGCTCGCCCAGCGGCATCGAGACGAAGCGGTACCCGGCGCCCAGCGTCTCGCCGCCGCACGCCTGGTCCTGCGGCAACCGCGGCGCCCGGTAGCCGGGGATCACCGCCTGCCACGCGGCGAACCCGGAACCGACCGCGGCCGCCTCGGGTGCCAGCGCGCGGCGTACCGGACTGTCGATGCCGTCCGCGGCGACCAGCAGGTCGGCCTCGAACTCGGTGCCGCCCTGGGCGACCGCGGGCCGTCGGCCGCGGCCGACGCGCACGGTGCTGATGTTCACGCCGGTGCGGATCTCCACCCGGTCGGACAGCCCGGCGACCAGCGCGTCGTACAGGTCCTCGAGATGCACCACGGCCGGCGCGGGGCCGGCGCCGGGGCGCGACCGCGGCGGCACCAGCCACTGCCCGTCCGGCCGGCGGACCCCGCCGTCCGGCACCGGGGAGGCGATGCCGGCCCACCCGCCGTCCGGGTCCAGGGCGTCCAGCGCCCGCCGCCCGTTGGCCCAGAGCACCAGCGCGGTCGGCGGCGCGGTCACCCGTTCGCCACGCTCCAGCACGGTGACCTGCCAGCCGGCGCGGGCCAGCGCGCCGGCGGTGGCCAATCCGGCCATGCCCGCACCCACCACCACGGCCGTGCGCACGTCACCCGCCTCCCGCCGTGGCCGCGGATCAGCGCTCGTCGGCGGAGCTCGGCGACGAGCCGGCTTTCTCGGGGTCGTCCCCAGGCGGGGACTCCGGAGCAGCCGGTTCGTCGGCGGCGGCGGCCACGGGCGGAAGTATGCCCGTGCGTTCGTACGTACGGAAGCGTTCCTCGCTGACCACTTGATACGCGGACGGCGCCTTCGTCTCCGCGGCGGCCGTCTCGGACACGTCGACCTGCGACACGTCGCTGTCCGGTTCCGCCTCGGGCGCGGTCTGCGGCGCGTCCACCGGCACCACGTACTCCCGCGGGCCCTTGACCATCAGGAAGTACGCCAGCGCCGCCACGAACACCACGATCGATGTGAAGACGTTCAGCCGGACGCCGAAGAACTCGGACGCCTCGTCGGTGCGCAGCATCTCAATCCATAGCCGGCCCGCGGTGTACGCCATCACGTACACCGCGAACGCCCGCCCCCGGCCGAACTTGAACCGGCGGTCCAGCGCCCAGACCAGGCCCGCGACACCGACGTTCCAGACCGCCTCGTACAGGAACGCGGGATGGTAGAGGTCGGGCAGGGTGACCGCCTCGCCGTCGATGACGGTGGCGTGGCCCGGATTGGCCCGGTCCATGTCGTGCACCCGCAGGCCCCACGGCAGCGTGGTGACCCCGCCGTACAGCTCGTTGTTGAACCAGTTGCCGAACCGGCCGACGGCCTGGCCCAGCGGGAGGCCCGGGGCCAGCGCGTCGGCGAACACCGACAGCGGCAGTCCCAGCTGGCGGCCCGCCAACCAGGCGCCCAGCGCACCGCCGGCGACCGCGCCCCAGATGCCGAGGCCGCCCTCCCAGATGTAGAAGGCGCGGATCGGCTCACCGCCGTCGCCGAAGTAGTCACCGGGCGACGTGATCACGTGATAGATCCGGGCACCGACGATGCCGAACGGCACCGCCCACACCGCCATGTCGAGCGACGCCCACGGCGCCACCCCCCGGCGGCGCAGCCGATACTCCATGACCAGCACGGAGACGACGATGCCCAGGACGATACAGAGCGCGTACGCGCGGATCGGCAGGCCCAAGACGTGCCACACGGACGTGGTGGGGCTCGGGATGGCGGCGTAGGTCACGCGCACACGCTACCGCCGGCGCGCCGGGCTCCGCCGTCAGGGGCGACCGCGGACACCCTCGGCGAGTTCCGCGCTGAGCGCACGCAGCCGCCGCTCGCCCTCCGCCGGGTCGTTCGCGTCGAGTACACAGCGGATCAGCGCGCTGCCGACGATCACGCCGTCGGCGAACGCGGCCACCTCGGCCGCCTGGGCGCCGTTGCCGACCCCCAGCCCCACGCCCACCGGCATGTCGGGGTCCACCGCCCGCACCCGGGCCACCAGGTCCGGCGCGGCCTGCGACACGCTGGTCCGGGCGCCGGTGACGCCCATCAGCGCGGTGGCGTACACGAAACCGCGGCACTGTCCCACGGTCATCGCGATCCGCTCGTCGGTCGACGACGGCGACACCAGGAACGTCCGGTCGATCCGGTACCGGTCGGCGGCGGCGATCCACTCGCCCGCCTCGTCCGGGATCAGGTCCGGCGTGATCATGCCGGTGGCGCCGGCCGCGGCCAGGTCCCGGGCGAACGCGTCCACCCCGTACTTCTCGATCGGATTCCAGTAGGTCATCAGAACGACCGCCGCACCGGTGCCGGCCACCGCCTCGATGATCCGCAACGTGTCCCGGGTGCGCACCCCGGCCGCCAGCGCGATGTCGCTCGCCTTCTGGATCACCGGCCCGTCCATCACCGGGTCCGAGTACGGCAGCTCCACCTCGATGACGTCGCAGCCCGACTCGGCCATCGCCCGCATCGACGCGATGCTGGCGTCGACCGTGGGGAAGCCGGCCGGCATGCAGCCGACCAGCACCGCGCGCCCCTCGGCCTTCGCCTTGCCGAACACGTCGCCGATCGTCATGCGGAGCCTCCGCTCGCATGCCCGCCCGGCCGTTGCCTCGCTGCGGCGCAGTCGGTCATGCGTTCTCCCCCGGGACGATCGTCTCGACGTCGTCCAGAATGCCGAAGTACGCGCCGGCCGTGTGCACGTCCTTGTCGCCGCGGCCGGACAGGTTCACCAGGATCGTCGGGGCGCGCCCCAGCTCGGCGGTCAGCGCCGGCACGATCCGGGCCGCGCCGGCGAGCGCGTGCGCGCTCTCGATCGCCGGAATGATCCCCTCGGTACGGCAGAGCAGCTGGAAGGCCGCCATCGCCTCGGCGTCGGTGACCGGTTCGTACGCCGCCCGGCCGGTGTCGTGCAGCCAGGCGTGCTCGGGCCCGACGCCCGGGTAGTCCAGGCCCGCCGAGATCGAGTGCGACTCCAGCGTCTGCCCGTCGTCGTCCTGCAGCACGAAGGTCCGGGCGCCGTGCAGCACCCCGGTGGACCCGCCGGTGATCGACGCGGCGTGCCGGCCGGTCGCGACGCCGTCACCGCCCGCCTCGAACCCGTACAGCCGCACCGTCTCGTCCGGCACGAACGCGTGGAAGATGCCGATCGCGTTGGACCCGCCGCCCACACACGCGGCGACCGCGTCCGGCAGCCGGCCCAGCCCGGTCAGGCACTGCTCGCGCGCCTCGGTGCCGATGCCGCCCACGAAGTCCCGGACGATCTCCGGGAACGGGTGCGGCCCGGCCGCGGTGCCGAGCAGGTAGTGGGTGGTGTCCACGCTGGCCACCCAGTCCCGCAGCGCCTCGTTGAGCGCGTCCTTGAGGGTGCGCGACCCGTTCGTCACCGGCACCACGGTGGCGCCGAGCATGCGCATCCGCGCCACGTTCAGCGCCTGCCGCTCGGTGTCCACCGCGCCCATGTAGACGACGCACTCCAGGTCGAGCAGCGCCGCCGCGGTCGCGCTGGCCACGCCGTGCTGACCGGCGCCGGTCTCGGCGATGACCCGCGGCTTGCCCATCTTCTTCGCCAGCAGGGCCTGACCGAGCACGTTGCGGACCTTGTGCGCGCCGGTGTGGTTGAGATCCTCCCGCTTGAGCAGAATCTCCGCGCCCACCGCGGCGGACAGCCGCTCGGCCCGGTACAGCAGGGACGGCGTGCCGGCGTAGTTGACCAGCAGGTCGGCGAAGCGGGCCTGGAACTCCGGGTCCACCTTCGCCGCCCGGTACGCCGCGTCCAGCTCGTCCAGCGCGCGGACCAGCGCCTCGGGCACGAACCGGCCGCCGAACCGGCCGAAGTGCCCGGCCAGGTCCGGCATCGCCGGGGCGCTCACCGTCCGCCTCCGCCACGCGGGCCCCGGTGCGACACTGCTGTGCTCATCGCACCGGCCTCGGGGTCGCCGGGTGATTACCGGCGTTGACCAGCTCGGCCACCGCGTCCCGGGGGCTCTTCTTGGTGACCAGGCCCTCGCCGACCAGCACCGCGTCGGCGCCCGCCGACGCGTACCGGATCAGGTCGTGCGGCCCGCGCACGCCGGACTCGGCGATCTTGACCACGTTGTTCGGCAGGCCCGGCGCGATCCGCTCGAACACCGACCGGTCCACCTCGAGCGTCCGCAGATCCCGGGCGTTGACGCCGATCACCTGGGCGCCCGCGTCCAGCGCCCGGTCGGCCTCTTCCTCGTTGTGCACCTCGACGAGCGCGGTCATGCCCAGCGACTCGATCCGCTCCAGCAGCCCGACCAGCACGTTCTGCTCGAGCGCGGCCACGATGAGCAGCACCAGGTCGGCGCCGTGCGCACGGGCCTCGTGCACCTGGTACGCCGAGACCACGAAGTCCTTGCGCAGCACCGGCACACCGACCGCGGCTCGCACGGCCGCCAGGTCCTCCAGCGACCCGCCGAACCACCGGCCCTCGGTGAGCACGCTGATGCAGCGCGCGCCGCCGGCCGCGTACTCCCCGGCCAGCTCCGCCGGGTCGGGGATGTCGGCGAGCGCGCCCTTCGAGGGCGACGAACGCTTGACCTCGGCGATGACGGCCACGCCCGGCTTACGCAGGGCCGCGTACGCGTCGATCGCCGGTGGGGCCGCCGCGGCGAGGTCACGCACCTGCTCCAGCGGGATCCGCTCCTGGCGGGCCGCTACGTCCTCGCGGACCCCGGCCAGGATCTCCTCGAGGACGTTCGCCGGGCCCGTACCCTGCTCCGCGGGGCCGCCACTGCCCGCTCCGGCCTGATCGGATGTCACGTAATGACTCCCCTCTCCGGGTGTCTTCCGCCCGATGCTAGGTGGCCGGGGACATCGGCGAAGCCCCGGGGTATGGCGCGCCTTACATCGTGGGCTCCGGCATAATGCGCTGCCCGGGGCATTGGCGTGCTCCTTTCCGGCCGCGGCGCGGGCCGCCGGCCCGGTTCCCAGCAGCGCATATCCCGCTACCTCGGCCGCCCCGGCCGCCCGCCGCCCGGCACGATCGCCGCCGGGAGTGGCAGCTCATTAATCTTGAACGCTCGCGCGCTTTTCGAGGCCCGCCCACCAAAATTTGTCGCTATTTCGGCCAAGCCTGTTGTGGTGGCCACGGAGCCGCATCGAACCGACAATTCCGGCACCGATATCCGGCGGTCGTGGGCATGAGCGCCGGGCCGGCTATCCGGCGGTTGTGGGCATGAGCGCCGGGCCGGCTATCCGGCGGTTGTGGGCATGAGCGCCGGGCCGGCCGACGCCATCAACGGCTTGCGTGTCCTCTCGCCACCCCGGGAGACGGCAGGTGTGTGGAATGGTGGCGTGCTCCGCGCCGCACCTTCCCACGCTTCAGGCAAGCAAGGCGACCGGGTGGAGTTGCGCCATCCCCCGCGCCGTAGATCCGCACGGTCGCTCCGGGATCTTGTGCACCCCGGGTTGCCTTACGACCACAACTCCACGACTTCACCGCGCACCCGTTCGCCGATCGAGCGGCGGCTGACGTCCGGGATCGCGAGGACGGACCGAGGCCTGCTTCACCGTCATGAGGTGACACGGCGGCTGCCCTGGCGTGGCGCCGCCGTCGGTGTGCTGTCTCGTCGGTCACAGGAGCCTCGATGGGCACGTCGCTGTGCTGGGGCCCCTCCGACGATCGGATGATCCCCCGGACGCGTTGACGTGCACGTCACAGCACCGAAATGCGGGTCAGCCACCATCGGTATCCGGCAGACTGATCGGCGACGCACGCGACGCCGACCAGTAGAAACGATCAGTGTGGAGTTGATCATGGCCACGCCAGTGAAGTCCCGGGCGGAACTCCCACCCGCCGGGTTCGCCGCCGTTTCCCGTGCCGTCGTCGCCGTCGCCGCCGAGTTGGTGGGCACCGTGGAACGCGCCGTGGTCGGCGACGCCAACGTGCGCACCGCCCGCGGCAACGCGTGGGACGCGCTCTGCGCGGACCGGGCCCGCGCGCAGGCGCGCGAGGAGATGGACCAGTTGGTACGCATGCGGCTCGCCAACCACCCCCGGTCGGTCGTTTCCACCCAGCCGGCCGCAGCCGAGTCGCCGGTAGCTCAGCCGACCGCGACCGGATCGCCAGCAACTCAGCCGGCCACGACCGGATCGCCAGCAACTCAGCCGCCCACGACCGGATCGCCAGCAACTCAGCCGCCCACGACCGAGTCGCCGGTAGCTCAGCCGACCGCCGGCGAGCTGGGCGACGGCCGACCGGGCGGCGAGCGTTCGGCTGCCGGGCGGTCCGCTCCGGCCGCGTCCCGGACCGCACGGACCCGGCCCGCCGGTCAGAACCGGTCCACCGGGCAGCACCAGCCCGCGGCCAAGACCCGTCGCGGCGGCAAGGGTCAGCGCGCCGTCGGGTCCTCGCCGCGGTCCAAGGCGTCCCAGACCGCCCTGGTGTCGACGGGCTCCTCGGCCCGCTGACCGTCCCTGCCGGGCTGACCGTCCCGGCCGGCCGGCGCCGAACCCGACGCCTCGCCCGTCACCTCGTCGCGGCTCCCGGCCGACCCCGCGATCGGTCCCGCTGTCGCCCTGGCGGATGCGGACCCGGCGGCCGTCGTCCCCGCCCCCGGCCCGGCGGCAGGAGTTGTTGCGGACGCGGTGGCCGCAGATGACGCGGACTCGCTGACCGAGTCGATCGCGGCGGACCGCACGGCACGGCGCTCGTACCGGGCGCCCATGACTGGCCAATGCCGACCGTGGCGTACCGCGCCCAGCCCGCCCAGCCCGACCAGCGCACCGCCCAGCACGCACGCGGCCGGCCAGATCGTCGCGGCCGCGCCCGCGGCGCCCGGGTCGAGGCCGGCCCGGGCCACGATCGCGCTCAGCACCAGCCCCGCGCCGCCGGCCACCAGCAGAACGCCCAGCGCCCGCCGCACCGTTCCCCGGGTGGCCAGCATCGCCCCGGCGCCGGCCAGCGCGACCAGCGCCAGCGCTGGCAGCCACGGCATCTCGGCCGCGCCGGTGGCCTCCGCGCGCAGGTCGGACAGGCCGGGACGCTCGGTGAGCCGCACCGACCAGGTGCGCGTGGCGGCGTACAGCGCGAGCCCGGCACCGGCCAGGACGGCGATGACGGCGTGCGGGAGGCGGCGCATCAGCGGGCGGCGCGCAGCGTCTCGGCGGCGGCGATCGCGGCCAGCACGGCGGCGGCCTTGTTGCGGGTCTCCTGTTCCTCGGACGCCGGGTCGGAGTCGGCCACGATGCCGGCGCCGGCGCCCACGTAGGCCACGCCGCCGTGCATGAGTGCGGTGCGGATGGCGATCGCCATGTCCATGTCGCCGGCGAAACCGAAGTAGCCGACGGTGCCGCCGTACAGGCCGCGGCGGGTCGGTTCGAGGCCCTCGATGATCTCCATGGCGCGTACCTTCGGCGCGCCGGACAGTGTGCCGGCCGGGAACGTCGCCGCCAGGGCGTCGAACGCGGTCCGGTCCTCGCGCAGCTCTCCGACCACCGTGGAGACGATGTGCATGACGTGGCTGTACCGCTCGATGCGGGCGAAGTCCGGCACCTCCACCGAGCCGGCCCGGCACACCCGGCCCAGGTCGTTGCGGCCGAGGTCGACGAGCATCACGTGCTCGGCGCGTTCCTTGGGGTCGGCGAGCAGCTCGGCGGCCAGCGCGTTGTCCTGTTCGGGCGTGGCGCCACGCCAGCGGGTACCGGCGATGGGGTGCAGCAGCGCGCGGCGTACCCCGCTCTCGGCCGCACTGACCTTGAGATGCGCCTCCGGGGAGGAGCCGACGATGTCGAAGTCGTCGAAGCGCAGCAGGTACATGTACGGGCTCGGGTTGGTCGCGCGCAGCACCCGGTAGACGTCCAGCGGGGCGGCGTCGGTGGGCCGTTCGAAACGCTGTGCCACCACGATCTGGAAGCACTCACCCGCGCGGATCGCCTCCTTGGCCTGCTCGACGGCCTTCTGGTACTCCCCCGGCAGGGTCCGGCTCACCACCTCGCCGGGCGGCACCCGCTCCACCGTGGAGATCATCGGCGGGGTCGGCCGGGACAGCGCCGTGGTCATCGCGTCCAGCCGGCCGACCGCCTGGTGGTACGCCGCGCGCCTCTCCTGGTCGGTCGCGTCCTCGGCGAGGACCGCGTTGGCGACCAGGATCGCCGAGCCGTCGAAGTGGTCGAGCACCACCAGGTCGGTGGCGAGCATCATGCCGAGTTCCGGCAGCGGCACGTCGTCGGTGGCCGTCGAGGGCAGCCGCTCGAACCGGCGTACCAGGTCGTAGCTGAGATAGCCGACCATGCCGCCGGTCAGCGGCGGCAGATCGTCGCCGGCCGGGTCGGTCGGCGAGGCCAGCGCCGCGACCGTCTCACGCAGGGCGGCCACCGGATCTCCGGTCAGCGGTACGCCGGACGGCGGCGTGCCCAGCCAGGCCGCCTCACCGTCGCGCTCGACCAGCGTGGCGGCGCTGCGGACACCGATGAACGAGTATCGCGACCAGGCGGCCCCCTGCTCGGCGGACTCAAGCAGGAACGTGCCCGGTCCACCGGCCAGCTTGGTGTAGACGCCGACCGGGGTCTCGCCGTCGGCCAGCAGGCGGCGGGTCACCGGAACGACCCGCCGGTCGCGTGCCGAGGCCAGGAAGGTGGTCTCGTCCGGGAGGACGGCGCCGCTGGTCACTGGGCCTGCCCTCCGGTCACCGGCAGCTCGTCGGAGAAGCAGGTGTGGGCGCCGGTGTGACATGCCGCACCGACCTGGTCCACGGTCACCAGCAGCGTGTCACCGTCGCAGTCCAGCGCGACGCCGCGTACGTACTGGTGGTGGCCCGAGGTGGCGCCTTTCACCCAGTACTCCCGGCGGCTGCGGGACCAGTAGGTGGCACGGCCGGTGGTCAGCGTGCGATGCAACGCCTCGTCGTCCATCCACGCCATCATCAGCACGTCGCCGGTGGCGTGCTCACGCACGACGGCGGCAACGAGACCGTCGGCGTCGCGCTTCAAGCGCGCGGCGATGGCCGGGTCCAGGTGAGTCTCAAGGTCAGGTACGGGCACCCAGACATTGTTGCGCAGTGACGTCGCGCGTGGGTGCGGCCTGTGGACAGCCCACGATCCGGGCACGGACAACGCACAGGGGGTGTGTCGATGGGCGCAGGGCGGTACGGTCGTCCGTGCGCCGCGCCTGCCCGGGTGCCGCGCCCGCCACCCGCCGTGCGTGCTGTACCGGCCGGGTCGCGCCGCCTCTCGACGGGAGTCTAGATCCGATGGAGCCGACGTCCAGCGCCGACAACACCCGCCAGTCGCGCGGTCTCGCCCGGTTCTGGCCGGTGCACGGGATGCCCGCGCCGGCGCCGCGGCAGTCCGATGAGGACGGCGGTCCGGTGGCGGGACAGGCGGCCCGTGCGGGCGAGCCGGCCGCGGAACCGGCGGAGCCCGTGGACGAGGCTCCGGAGGAACCCGCCGGTGCCGAGCAGCCCGAGCCCGCCCATCCGGCTCTGACCAGCGACACCCAGATGGTGGCGCTGGGGTCGCGGCGGCCGTTCGACGGCGCGCCCAACGGTGCCCGGATGTGGAACGGCAACCAGGGTGGCTTTCCGCCGGTGGAGTCCGAGCGCATGCGCAACGGCGACAGCACACCCCGGCACGGCGGTGCGCCGGTGCCGAACGGCGTGCCGCTGGGGGTCGACGTCCCGCCGCCCGCGCCGCGGTCGCCGTTCCCGCCGCCGGTGCCGCCGGCCGCGCCGCCCCCGGGCGGTGTGCCGCAGGCGGGTCAGTCCCCGTTCGCCCCGCCGGGCGTGGCGGGGCGGCCGCCGTCCACACCGCCCATTCCGTCCGCCGGTTCGGGCGCCGTCGGCAACCCGGCGCAGGCCGGCGGATTCGGTGGAGCCGGCGGCCCGGCATCCGCCACGTCCGGTGCGCCGGGCGGCCCCGCATCCGGCCGCGGCGGTCCGGCATCCGGCCCCAGCGGCCCGGGATCCGGCCCCAGCGGCCCGGCATCCGGCCCCAGCGGCCCGGCGCCCATTCCCGGCGGTCCAGCATCCCGCCCCAGCGGTCCAGCATCCGGCCCGGGCGGTCCAGCATCCGGCCCCGGCGGTCCAGCATCCGCTACGTCCGGGGCCCCCGTCGGCCGAGCACCCGGAGAACCAGTCGGTCGCACACCCGGAGAACCAGCCGGCCCAGCACCCGGAGAACCAGTCGGCCGAGCACCCGGAGAGCCGGCCGGTCGCGCGCCCGGAGAGCCATTCCGTCTAGCACCCGCGGAACCGGTCGGCCGAGCACCCGGAGAGCCGGCCGGTCGAACGCCCGCCGGGCCGGACGCGGCCGGCGGTCCGGGGCCGTCCACGTCCGGCGGGCCGGAGCAGGCCGGTAACCCGTCGCCGTTCGCACCACCCCCGCCTGCACCCGTGCGGCCGATGGCCGGCCCGGCACCGCTGGCGCCGCCCCAGCGATCGGAGACACGCGGCGGCCCGTCGCCGCTGGCATCGCCCAGGCGGCCGGAGCCGATGAACGGATCGTCGCGGTTCGCACCACCGGTGCAGGGGCGACCACAGCCGGCAAGTGGCCAGTCGCCCTTCGCACCGCCGGCACGGCCTGAGCCGGCGAGCAGCCCGTCGCCCTTCGCACCGCAAGGACGGCCAGAGCCGGCAAGCGGCCCCTCCCCCTTCGCACCACCAGCGCAGGAACGGACCGGCAGCCCACACACGCCACCAGCGCAGGAACGGACCGGCAGCCCACACACGCCACCAGCGCAGGAACGGACCGGCAGCCCACACACGCCACCAGCGCAGGAACGGACCAGCGGCCCACACACGCCACCAGCGCAGGAACGGACCAGCGGCCCACACACGCCACCAGCGCAGGAACGGACCAGCGGCCCGTACGCACCGCCCGCGCCACCGGCCGAGGCGCCACCGGCACGCGACCCGCGGGGTTCCATTCCGCTCGGTGGGGCGTCGGAAGCGATCCCGATGCCCGTGCCGGGACGGCAACGGCCGACGGACAACCCGCCGGCCGGGCGGGCGGCCGGACCGGTCCCGAGCAACGCTCCGGCCGATCCGGCCGGCCACGCAGACGCACCAACCCCCGACAACGCCACCGGCCCGCACGGCGTGCCTAGCTCCACCACCAACTCCCCTGACGCCGCGGTACGCAACACCGCGGCGTCGGGACGCCCCGCCGCCGGCTGGGCCACCGTGCCGACATCAGGAGTGCCGACCATCTCCACCAGCAACCAGACAGCGCCCGCCACCGCACCGGCCGAACGCGAGGCCGCGACCGGGCAGCCACCCACACCCCGCCGCTCCACCAGCCTCGAGGACGTGGACCGCCCAGCCGCCGGCCACCCAGCCGCCGACCGCCCGGCCGCGAACCACCCCGAGAGCACCCGGCCGGAGAGCACCCGGCCACAGAGCAACCGCCCCGAAAGCAACCGGCCGGAGCCCGACCAGATGCCCCGTGCGGGGCGGCGGGCCGCGCCCGAGCCGTCCCCCGCCGGCCCTCCGCTCCGCCCCGGTGACATCAACCAGATCCAGATCGCGTTCTGGGACGACGAGGCGGTCGCGCACTACCGGTCGGCGTGGCACGAGGTGAAGGGCGAGTTCGTGGACGACCCGGTCACCGCGCTGACCCGGGCGCACGATCTGCTCACCGAGGCGGTCAACGAGCTGACCGAGGCGCTGCTCGCCGAGCGCGACGAACTGGACCCGCTGCGGGCCACCGCCAACCCCGACACGGAGAGCATGCGGATGGCGATGCGCGGCTACCGGGAGTTCCTGGACCGCATCCTGGCGCTGTAGGGAGGGACTCGATGGACCTGCCGGCAGAATTCATCTAGCGTTGAGTTCAACGCATGATGAGTTCTCCGGAGGGTGCCATGGAAAGCGCCGTCGAGGTTCGTGATCTGGTCGTCGAGCGCGGTCGCCGCCGCGTGTTGCACGGCATCAGTTGTGCGGTTCCGGCCGGCACGGTGACCGGCCTGCTGGGTCCCAGCGGCAGCGGCAAGACCACGCTGATCCGGGCGGTGGTGGGTGCCCAGGTCGTCGCGTCCGGCTCGGTCACGGTGCTCGGGCAGCCGGCCGGGTCGGCCGCGCTGCGCCGCACGGTCGGGTACGTCACGCAGGCGCCCAGCGTGTACGCCGACCTCTCGGTGCGGGAGAACGCACGGTACTTCGCCACGCTGTACGGCCTGGGCGCGGCGGAGGCGGATCGTGCGGTCGCGGACGTGGGGCTCGCCGACGCCGCCGGTCAGCTGGTCGGCAACCTGTCCGGCGGGCAGCGCAGCCGCGCCTCGCTGGCCTGCGCCATGATCGGCAGTCCGGGGGTGCTGCTGCTGGACGAGCCGACGGTCGGGCAGGACCCGGTGCTGCGGGCCGACCTGTGGGCGAAGTTCCACGCGCTGGCCGGCGCGGGCACCACGCTGCTGGTGTCCAGCCACGTGATGGACGAGGCGGCGCGCTGCGACCGGCTGCTGCTGATCCGGGACGGGCGGCTGATCGGCGACGGCACGCCGGCCGCGATCCGTGCGTCGGCGGGCACCGAGGATTTGGAGGACGCGTTCCTCCGGCTGATCCGGCGGCACGAGGAGGTGGCGGCGTGAGCGTCTCGATCACCCTGGCCACCACGGGCCGGATCCTGCGCCAGTTGCGGCACGACCGGCGTACCGTCGCCCTGCTCCTGATCGTGCCTTCGCTGTTGCTCTCGCTCCTGTATTTCATGTACGACAACGCGGGACCGACGTTCGACCGGATCGCGCTGGTCATGCTGGGCGTGTTCCCGTTCGTGATCATGTTTCTGGTGACCAGCATCGCGATGTTGCGGGAACGCACCACCGGCACGCTGGAACGGCTGCTCACCACGCCGCTGGGAAAGCTGGACCTGCTGTTCGGGTACGGTTTCGCGTTCGGGCTGGCCGCCGCCGTGCAGGGTGGCATCACGGTGGCCGCGGCGTACTGGCTGCTGGGGCTGGACACCGCGGGCGGCATCGGACTGGTCGTGGTCATCGCGGTGGTCAACGCGGTGCTCGGGGTGGCGCTCGGCCTGTTCTGCAGTGCCTTCGCGCGCACCGAGTTCCAGGCCGTACAGTTCCTGCCGGTGGTGGTGATCCCCCAACTGTTGCTGTGCGGGCTGTTCGTGCCGCGCGGGCAGATGTCCGGCTGGCTGCAGGCGGTCAGCGACGCGATGCCGCTGTCCTACGCGGTGGAGGCGCTGGCCGAGGTCGGCGCGCACCCCGACGCCACCGCCACGATGTGGCGCGACCTCGCGGTCGTGGCCGGCGCGGCGATCATCGCGCTGGTCCTGGCCGCGGCGACGTTGCGGCGGCGCACACCCTGAGGGGAGAGACGGTGGTACGACGGAGCGGGCGGCGGCCGGGCAATCAGGACACCCGGCAGTCCATCCTGGACGCGGCCCGCACCATGTTCGCCGAGCGGGGCTTCGACCGGGCCTCGATCCGCGCCATCGCCACCGCGGCGCAGGTCGATCCCGCGCTGGTGCACCACTACTTCGGCACCAAGGACAAGCTCTTCCTGGCCAGCATGAACGCGCCGATCGACCCGGCCGAACTACTGCCGAAGGCGCTGTCCGGGCCGCGCGAGGAAGCCGGCGAACGCCTGGTCCGGATGATCCTGGGCGTGTGGGACTCGCCGGCCGGGTCGGCCGCCGTGGCGATGCTGCGCTCGGCGATGAGCAACGATTGGACGGCCCGCCTGCTGCGCGAGTTCGTGGTCACCCAGATCCTCCGGCGGGCCATCGCCGAGCTGGGGCTGAAGGACGAGGACGCGCAGCTGCGGACCGGACTGGTCGCCACGCAGATCGCCGGGCTGGCGGTGGTGCGCTACGTGCTCAGGGTCGAGCCGGTGGCGAGCACCGACCCGGAGACCCTGGTACGCGCGATCGGCCCGACCGTGCAGCGTTACCTCACCGGGCCACTGTCCTAGCGCGACCCCGCCGCCGTCCCGGACTGCTCAGTCGCCGCAGCGCCGGCACAGTACCGGATGCAGCAGGTGGGCGAGGTCGTGCCGGTCCTGCACGGCACGGGGGAACGCCAGCCGGGCAAGCCGGTCGCCGACCCGCACCAGCATGCCGTACCGGTCCAGGCGTACCACCTGGGGTTGATCGTCCGGGCCGGCCACCGGGCCGAGCTGGCGGCGGACGTAGCTGCTCATCTCCGGCACGTGGTGGTCGGCGAGGTCCGCGATGAGGTCGAACTCGATCGCGCGCAGCGGGTCGGGGCCCGCCTCGGCGAAGTCCTCCGGGTCGATGTCGATCAGGACGCCGCTGCGCTCGTAACGCACCTCGGCCACGTCCATCCGGTGCAGTACCTGGGTGTCGCCCACGTCCAGCAGATCGGTGGCCGGGTCCGTCTCGGCGTAGTCCAGGGCCGCCTGACGGGCCTCGTCCCCGGCCAGTGCGCGGGCCCAGCCGGACACCCAGACCCGGCCCAGTGAGGGCGCGCCGGCGACCGGCGGGACGTCGGAGATGTCGAGCACCAGCGCGGTGTCGTCGGTGCCCGCCGCGGGCCGCAGCGCACCGGCGAGCGCGCCGTCGCGCGGGGAGAGCAGCAGGACCCCGCCGTGCTGGTCGGTGACGTGCCGCACCGGCAGCGGGCCCGGCCGGCAGGCGATGTGCGCACCCGCGGGCAGATGACCGGCGGCCAGAGTGCGGGCGACTTCGGCGGGGGTGGGCTGCATGATCGGGACCTCCGGGCACCAGTTAGGCTTACCTTAGTAAGGTGAGGCTAACCGTAACACCCGCCTCAAGCGCAACGATCTGGAGACAGCACCCGTGAACAACTCCCGCCCCAAGGCCCGGCTCTCGCGGGCTCTCGGCGTCCCGCTCACCCGCAAGTGCGTCAAGTACTTCGAGCGGCGGCCGTTCCCGCCCGGCGTGCACGGCCGGGGCCGGCGCAAGGCTTCCGACTACCAGGTCCGGCTGCTGGAGAAGCAGCGCCTGCGGCACCAGTACAACATCAGCGAGAAGCAGATGCGCCGCGCGTACGACGACGCGCACCGCGGCGAGGGCAAGACCGGCGAGACCATGGTCACGCTGCTCGAACGGCGCCTCGACGCGGTCGTGTTCCGGGCCGGCCTGGCGCGGACCGTGTACCAGGCCCGGCAGCTCGTCGCCCACGGCCACTTCACCGTGGACGGCAAAAAGGTGGACCGCCCGTCGTACCGGCTGCGCCCCGGACAGGTCGTGGAGGTGCGCGAGACCAGCCGGCAGAAGCCGCCGTTCCAGATCGCCGCGGCCGGCGCGCACGCCGACGGGCCCACCGCGCCGTACCTGTCGACGGTGCTCGAGGAGCTGCGCACGACCGTGATCCGCGAGCCGTTGCGCTCGGAGATCCCGGTGCTGTGCGACGAGCAGCTGGTCGTGGAGTTCTACGCCCGCTGAGCCTCGCACTGCGGGCGACCATCGTGGGGTGAGGCGACGAGCCGCCGTTTCACTCCACGTAGGCTCGCCGCCATGATTCGCGCGGTGGTGTTCGACGTCGGTGAGTGTCTTGTCAATGAGGCACGGGAGTACGGCACCTGGGCGGATTGGCTCGGAGTGCCCCGGCACACCTTCTCCGCAGTATTCGGAGCGGTGATCGCACGAGGTCAGGACTACCGCCAGACGTTCCAGGTGTTTCGGCCCGGCTTCGACCTGACGGAGGAGCGGGAGAAACGAACGACAGCCGGCCGGCCGGAGTGGTTCGGCGAGGAGGACCTGTATCCGGACGTACGGCCCGCGTTGACGGCCCTGCATGAAGCCGGCCTGTGGGTGGGAATCGCGGGCAACCAGACGGTGCGCGCCGGCACCCTTCTGCGCGCCCTCGACCTGCCGAGCGACATGATCGCAACGTCGGACGACTGGGGTGTCGCCAAGCCGGATCCCGGTTTCTTCGACGCGGTGGCGAAGGAAACGCCGTACCGGCCGGACGAGACGTTGTACGTGGGAGACCGGCTGGACAACGACATCCGGCCGGCCGCCACGGCGGGTTTCCGGACGGCGTTGATCCTTCGGGGTCCGTGGGCGACTATTCAGCAGGACGATCCGGAGGCAGACCGGTTGGCGACGATGCGGATCGAATCGCTGGCCGAATTAACGGACCGGATCGCAGCGTTCAATGCCGGAGTGCGCTGAGGGTGGTCTGCCACCCGTAGAGCCGGTCGTCGAGCCGGCGGACGCAGTCGGCTTCAGCCCAGGGCTGCAAGCGGTGGCGAACCTCGCGGATGCGCTCCATGCCGGTGGCGTACCAGGTGATCGCCAGCTGGTCGAGTGCTTCGTGAGCGTGCATGCAGGCTTCGGCCGGCTGCTTGCGGGCAACCTCGACCGCGGCTAGATCGGCGAGGATGACCGTACGCTGTTTGCCCTCGACCGCGGTCAACTCCGCCAACGCTGCGGTGAGCGTGTCCCGGGCCTGCGCATGACGGCCGGCCTTGATCTGAGTGTTGCCCTTGAACGCTGCCAGCCGGACCGGGGAGAACCACGTGAACCACTCGGGCGACCGGTGTTCGCCTCCGGTGTCGAGAACGTGCTCAGCGCGCGCGATGGTCCGCAGAGCGTCCGTGGGACGCCCGCAGCGGGTATCGCATTCGGCCTCGACGGCGTCGATCCAGGCGAGGAACTCGGCGGAGGCCGGACCGCGACGAGCGTAGGTGCGGGCAGCTCGGAGACGTTCGGCTACGTCGTTGCGGCGCTGTGCCCATCCGGGGATGAATGCGGCATGAGCGAGGATCGCCGCGCCGAGCAGCGGATCGTCGGCCTCGCCCGCGGCTTGCAAGGCACGGACGTAGGTGGCGTCGGCGTCGTCGGACTGCCGCAGATCAAAAAACTCGATCCGCCCGGCGAGCAGCAGCGACTCGGCTAAGGCGGTGGCGAGCAGACGCCGGGCGACACCGGTCGTCTCGGCAAGCAGGTAATGACCGAGCCTGGCGTGTTCCACCACCGTGGGGTGCAGGTGCGAGGGCTGAACGCTCCAATACAGGCGGCGGTGGGCCACCGTGATGGAGGCGTAGTCAGCGCCGATGGTAGGTGGCTGCACGGCGTTGGTGGGCCGGGGTAACGGAAGACCCGCCGGAACGGCTACGGGAACCGGTCGTGGTGACGCCGGTTCCTGACCGGTTGCCATTGTCGGACTCTGCCAGGGTGGATGAAAACCGAGCTGCTCGATCGCCATCTGCAGGACGTGGACGAGAAGACGTTGGTGGTCGGCCCGTGGCCACGGCGGCGCAGGTGACTCCCACCGACGAATCTGCCGGACACTGACCTCCATTGCACCGAGGCCGATGCGCGGTGCCGCCTGAGTTAACGCGTCAGCGAATGCCTGCTGAGAGCTGTAGCCAGCGTGCTGCCGCGCCGCCTTCAAGCGGGTGTTAGCGGTGGGTCGCGTCATCGTCGGGCAACCTCTCCGATATCAGCCTCTGCAGATGCGTTGGACTCATCGAGGACATCACTTTTCGCATCTGACGAGAAGGCCTCGCGGACGTCCTTGGTAAGTCCTGTCTACGGCCTCCTGGCTTGACGTGGGTTGGGCCATTCTCCGGGGGAGCGAAACGCCGATCCAACGCCTCGGAATTGCGAGGTGTCTGCCTTCAGGAGGCGAGCACCGTGCCCGGCCCACCGTTCGACACCGCAGACCCGCCGTCCATGCCTCCGGCTGGGTGCGTAGATCACCTGATGTGGACCATGGCGTATCAGCTACACAGAGATCACCGCTCGGACCGCGACGGCTTCTGCATCACCTGCGTACCCGGGAACTTCAGCCCTTGTATCGGTCGACATCTAGCTTTACGCGGCTTTCTCACCGCGTGCCGCCTGCCAGATCCGTTGGTACGAGCTGATGGGCCAGGGCCCACATGTGCAGCGGATTTCGGCGGATTCCGCTGGACCGTGCCAGACCAGGACATCGAGAAGGGATCCATCCGATGAAACGCGATGATCTTTTAGCGCACTTGTCGTCCCTGCCCGCGGACGCTGATATCGGCGTACAACTCGGTGACGCTCACCTCGACATCACTGACGTGTCGGCCTGGGGCGACGGAGCTTTCGTGGCTCTCGAATGCCACGAGGCTGATCTCCGCGATGTCATGACCGAGTGGAGACTTCGCGTCGACAGGCGCCAAGGGATGACCAGCAACTCGCCTGACTGCACCGGGACGCATCCGCATCCGGCCACCGGGAGCGTTTATCTCGTCTGCTCCAGCCAGCTGGCGTAGAGCTTGGCGTAGATGGACTCGGGATCCTTGAGCAGTTCGGCATGCGGGCCGCGTTGCACCACGCGGCCCGCGTCGACCACGATCACCTCGTCCGCGGCCTGGGCGGTGGAGAGCCGGTGCGCGATCGCGACCGTGGTCCGGCCCCGGGTGACCGCGTCCAGCGCGCGCTGCAACCGCACCTCGGTGGCCGGGTCGACCGCGCTGGTGGCCTCGTCGAGCACCAACAGGTCGGGGTCCGCCACGTACGCCCGGACCAGCGCCACCAGCTGCCGCTCCCCCACGCTGAGCGCCTCCCCGCGCTCGCCCACCGAGGTGTCCAGGCCCTGTGGCAGCCCGGCCACCCAGTCGGCCAGGCCGAGTTCGGTGAAGGCCAGGTCGAGGTCCGCGGCGGTGAGGTCGGGCCGGGCGAAGCGGATGTTCTCCGCCACCGTGGCGTCGAACAGGAAGCCGTCCTGCGGGACCATCACCACGCGCCGGCGCAGCGACTCGAACCGCACCGAGGTGAGCGGCGTGCCGGACAGCAGCACCTCACCGGACGCCGGGTCCATCAGCCGGGTCAGCAGCTTCGCGAACGTGGTCTTGCCGCTGCCGGTCTCCCCCACCACCGCGACCCGGGTACGGGCCGGGATGTCCAGGTCCACGTCGGCGAGCACCACGGGCCCATCCAACCGCCCCGCCGCCGCCCTTGAACCGACTGAAGGCAGTCCGACTGGATAGTGGTAGGACACGTCCCGGAACCGGACGGAAAGCGGCCCGGGCGGCAACGGCACGCCGTTCTCGGCGGGGTCGGCCACGTCCGGGCGGATGTCCAGCACGTCCAGCACCCGGCGCCAGCCGGCCACCGCGTTCTGCGCCTCGTTCAGCACCTCGGTGGCGATCTGCACGGGCTGGATAAACAGCGTGACCAGGAAGAGGAACGCGGTGAGCTTGCCGACCGTGAGACCGCCGTCCACGCCCAGCAGCACGCCGATCACGACGACTGCGGACAGCGCCACGCCGGCCGCCATCTCGCCGGTGGAGAAGCTCGTGACGCTCATCCGCATGGCCCGCTTCTGGGCGTGCCGCAGGTCCCCGATCGCGGTGTCCAGGCGGCGCTCGGTGCGCCCGGCCACGCCGTACGCGCGAATCACCGTGGCGCCGACCACGCTCTCGCCGACCGCGCCGAGCATGACGCCGGTGCGTTCCCGGACCGTGCGGTAGCGCCGGGCCAGCCGCCGCTGGAACAGCCGGATCACCACGCCGGCCGGCAGGAAGGCGGCGAACACCACCAGCGTGAGCTGCCACGAGTAGACCAGCATGACGATCGTGGTGACCACCAGCTGCCCGGAGGTGAGCAGCAGCATCACGCCGCCGGTCTGCAGGAACTGGGTGATCTGGTCGACGTCGCCGGTGACCCGGGAGACCAGCGAACCGCGCCGCTCGGACTGCTGGTGCAGCATCGACAGGTCGTGGATGTGCCGGAACGTGCGGGACCGCAGCGAGCCGAGCGCGGTCTCGCTGACCGTGAAGAGCCGCCGGGTCATCAGGTAGCCGCAGGCCGTGGAGATCACCAGCGCGGCCACGGTCAGGCCCACGACGATCGCGACGACGTCCAGGTGCGGACCGCCGGGAGCACGGATGCCCCGGTCGATGCCCTGCTGCACGGCGATCGGCACGGCGACCCGGCCGGACATCGAGACCAGCGCGAGCGCGAGCGTGCCGGCCAGCCCGGGGCGGAGTTCCGGCGACAGCGCGAGGCCGCGCCGGAACGTGCCGAAGGCGCCCTCCTCGGCCCGGTCCGCGACGGCGGTCGCGGTGGTCACGCGGTCACCCCGCTCTCCTCGAGCGCGCGTTCCGCCTCGGCCTGTTCGTACGCCGTGACCAGATTGAGGTACCCGGGCTCGGTGGCCATCAGGTCGGTGTGCGTGCCGATCGCCGCGACCCTGCCGTTCTCCAGGTAGACGACCTGGTCGGCGAGCGCGATGGTGGCCCGCCGGTACGCCACCACCAGGATCGAGGCGTCCGCGTCGCCGCCGCGCAGCGCCGCCAGGATGGCCGCCTCCACCCGCGGGTCGACGGCGCTGGTGGCGTCGTCGAGGACCAGCATGCGGGGCCGCCCGGCCAGCGCGCGGGCCAGCGTCAGCCGCTGCCGCTGCCCGCCGGAGAGCGAGGTGCCGCGTTCGCCGACCGCGGTGTCCAGCCCGTCGGCGAGGTTCGCCACGAAGCCGTCGGCCTGCGCCAGGCGCAGCGCCGACCAGACCGCCTCGTCGGTCACCGCGGGGCGGTCCAGCGCGATGTTGCCGCGCACGGTGTCGTCGAAGACGAACGGCACCTGGGGTACGAGTGCGGCCGCCCCGGCCAGCCCGGACGAACTGAGGTCCCGCACGTCGGTGCCGTCCAGCCGGACCGTGCCGGACGCCGGGTCCACCAGCCGCACGGCGAGCGAGGCGATCGTCGACTTGCCCGCTCCGGTGGCACCGACCAGGGCCACGGTCCGCCCGGCCGGCACGGTGAACGACACGTCGTGCAGCACCGGCGGGCCGCCGTCGTACGCGAAGGTGACCCGGTCGAACTCCACTGCGGCCGGACCGGTCCCGTGCGGCTCGGCCGCGCCGTAGGCGAGGTCGCCGGTCGCCCCGAGCACCGCCTGCACCCGTTCCCAGCCGGCCACGCTGCGCGGCAGCTCGGCGACCACCCAGCCGATCGCGCGCACCGGGAACGCCAGCACGGTGAACAGGAACGCCACGCTGACCAGCTCGGTCACGCCGAGCGCACCGGTCTGCAGCCGCCACGCACCGAGCAGCAGCACGGCCAGCGTGCCGAGGCTGGGCAGCGAGTCCATCAGCGGGTCGAACAGGCCGCGCAGCCGGCCGACCGCGATCAGCGCGTCGCGCAGCTCGCCGACGTACACGCCGAAGCGCCGCGCCTCGTCGGCCTCCCGGCCCATGGTCTTGACCACCAGCGCGCCGTCGAAGCTCTCGTGCGCCACCGCGCTGACCTTGGCGCGCAGTTGCTGGGCCCGGATCTGCCGCGGCGACATCCGCCGCGAGTAGATCACGTTGAGCCCGAACAGCAGCGGGAACAGCGTCACGCCGACCAGCGCGAGCACCCAGTCGGTGAGGAACAGCGAGATCACCGCGGCCACGATCATCACGATGGTGCCGACCGCGAACGGCAACGGGGCGATCGGTACGAACGCGGCCTCGACGTCGGAGTTGGCGTTCGACAGCAGCGTGCCGGTGGCGTGCCGCTGGTGCCAGGACGGCGGCAGCGCGAGGTAGCGGCGGGTGACCGCGCGGCGGTACCGGGCCTGCAGGTGGTACTGCATGTAGCCGGCGCCGAGCCGGCGGCCGAAGATGCTCGCCACCCGCAGCACGCTGATGCCGAGGAAGACCGCGACGATCAGCGCGAGTTCGCCGGCGCCGGCCCGCCGCTCGGCGAACGCGGGCACCACGACGTGGCCGATGACCGCGCCGACGACGTACGCGTTCGCGATGATCAGCAATCCGAACAGGCTGCTGCCCACGGTGCCGATGACGAAGAGCCGGGGTTCGGTGCGGATCGCGGTGCCGAGCACGCGCAGGCCCCGCCCGAGCACGTCCCGGCTGGCCCTGGTGGTCAAGTATCCCGTCCTGCCGTAAGTGTCCGCCGGCTCGCCCGGCCTTACCGTCCATCCTGCCGAACCGGTCGGGTTCGTTCACACTGTTGTGATTGTGTCCGCCGACACATCGAGCCGGCTCGTCCCCTACCATCCACCCATGACGGACTTCGCCCGGCGGGACCGCCGCGAGCTCGCCGACCTGCTGCTCGCCACCGGGCCGGACGCACCCACGTTGTGCGAGGGTTGGACCACCCGCGACCTCGCCGCCCACCTGGTGGTGCGCGAGCGCCGGCCGGACGCGATGGTGGGCATGGTGATCCCGCCGCTGCGCGGGCGCGGTGAGCAGCTGCGCCGGGCGCGGACCGCCGAGCCGTTCGAGCAGCTGGTCGCGGAGATCCGCCGGCCGCCGTGGTGGAGCCCGCTGGGCAATCCGCTCACCGACGAGCTGGTCAACAGCGGCGAGATGTTCATCCACCGCGAGGACATCCGGCGCGGCACGCCCGGCTGGGAACCGCGGGAGCTGGACGCCGGCCAGCAGCGCCTGCTCTGGCGGGGGGTGCGGTTCACCGCGCGGATCGGCCTGCGCCGGCTGCACCTGCCCCTGCTGGTCCGGGCGCCCGGCGTCGGCGAGCTGGCGATCGGTGGGGACGACCCGCGCGCCACGCTCACCGGTGACCCCGGCGAACTGACGATGTTCGTCTCCGGCCGGCAACGCGCCGCGCGGGTGACGATCGACGGCGAGCCGGACGCCGTCGAGCGCCTCCGCACGGCCCGCCTCGGCATCTGAATTGGCCCAATAGAGTCGGGTCGGATTGGCCCGAACGCTGGGCCAATCGACGCCTACGGTCGTCCCATGAGCAGATTGACCGTGGGCCAGGGAACCGCCCTCTCCGTCGGCGCCGTGCTGGGCACCGGCGTCATCTCGATGCCGGCACTGGCCGCGGACGTCGCCGGACCCGCCTCGCTGCTGGCCTGGCTGGTGCTGATCGTGCTGTCCGCGCCGCTGGCCTGGACGTTCGCCGCGCTGGGCGCCCGGTACCCGGACGGCGGCGGCGTCTCCACCTACGTCCGGCTGGCCTTCGGCTCCCGCGCGGCGGCCGCGGTGGGCTGGTGCTTCTTCTTCGCGGTGCCGCTGGGCGCGCCGGCCGCGGTGGCGTTCGCCGGCGGGTACGTCGCGGACGTGCTGGGCGGCGGGCGCACCACCATGCTGGTGACGTTCGCCCTGGTGATGACCGTGGTGTTCACCATGAACTGGTTCGGCCTGCGGATCAGCGGCCGGGTGCAGCTGCTGCTCACCGGCACGCTCACCGGGCTGCTGCTGATCACCGTGCTGGCCGCCCTGCCGCACGCCCGGCTCGCCAACCTGGGCCCGTTCGCGCCGCACGGCTGGGCCGCGATCGGCACCGCGGCGGCCGTGCTGGTGTGGGGCTTCGCCGGGTGGGAGGCGGTGTCCTCGCTGTCCGGCGAATACCGCAACCCGCGCCGCGACGTGCCCCGGGCGGCCGTGGTGGCGGTGCTCGTGGTCGGCGTGCTCTACCTGGCCGTGGCGGTCACCAGCGTCCTGGTGCTCGGGCCGGCGCTGGGCGGCAGCGCGGCACCGCTGGCCGACCTGCTCGCGGTCGGCGTGGGCGGGCCGGTACGGGAACTCACCGCGGTGATCGCCGTGCTGCTGACCGTCGGGGCGGTCAACGCGTACCTCGCCGGGGCCACCCAGCTGGGCGTGGCGCTGGCCCGCGACGGCGCCCTGCCGCGCCGGATCGTCGGCACCCCGCGCCGGTCGCTGGCCGTGGTCGCCGCCGGTGGTCTCGGCTCCGCGCTGCTGCCGCTCGACCTGCACCTGGCGATGTTGCTGGTGACCGGGTGCTTCACGCTGGTGTACGTGCTCGGCACCGCGGCGGCGCTGCGCCTGCTGCCGCCGGGATGGTCCCGCCGCGGGGCCGGCGTGGCCTTCGCCGCGGTCCTGGGCCTGCTCTGGCTGAACGGCGCACCCGCGCTGTTCAGCCTGGGCGTCGCGGCCGCGGCGGTGGTGTATCAGCATGTGCGTGAGCGGTCGGCCCGGAGCAGGTCGGCGAAGATGGTCAGCCCGGCGTCGATCCGGTCCGGGTCGACCGCACCGAACCCGAACACGAAGCCCGCCTGCCTGGCCGAGTCCTGATAGATGCTCAGGTCGTCGACGGCCACACCGGACGCCGCGGACGCCGCGCACACCCGGGCCGCGCGGGCCGGGTCGCCGTCCCGCAGCAGCGCCGTGAGGTGCAGGCCGGCGGCGGACGGTAGCACCTCGAGCGCGTCCTCGGCGGCGAGGCGGGCGACGATCCTGGCGTGCCGGCCGGCGTACGCCCGGCCGGCCCGGCGCACGTGCCGGGCCAGCCGGCCGTCGTCGATGAACCGGGCCAGCGCGGCCTGCACCACGACCTGGCCGTACCCGTCACCGAGCTGGCGCGCCGCGACCAGTGCCGGGCGCAGTGCCGGCGGCGACAGCACGAACCCGGTCCGCACGGTCGGCAGCATGGACTTGGAGAACGTCCCGGCGTAGAGCACCCGGCCGGCGGTGTCCAGGCCGTACAACGGTTCCAGCGGGCGGGCCGAATAGCGGAACTCGCTGTCGTAGTCGTCCTCCACGATCGCGGCCGGGCGGCGGCCGGCCCAGTCCAGCAGCGCGTGCCGCCGGGCCAGGCTCATCGGGCGGCCGAGCGGGAACTGGTGCGACGGCGTGGTGTAGACCAGCCGGGCGGTGCCGGGCAGCGCGTCCACCCGCAGGCCCTCCACGTCGACCGGGACCCCGACCACCCGGGCACCGGCCGAGGCGAACAGCCGCCGGGCCGGCGGATAGCCCGGTTCTTCCACGGCCACCACGTCGCCGGGGCGCAGCAGCACCCGGGCGATCAGATCCAGCGCGTGCTGGGTGCCGTTGGTGACCACCACGTCGCCGGCGCCGGCCCGGATCGAGCGGGAGACACCGAGATAGCGGGCGATCGCGGCGCGCAGGGCGGGATGACCGGAGGGCTCCGCATACGTCCCGGGGCTGTTGGCCCGCAGCCGGACCTCGGCGACCAGCAGCCGGCGCCAGGTGTCGAACGGGAACAGCTGGGCGTCCGGGATGCCGGTGCGGAAATCGTACGGCGGGGGCTCCGCGTCCGCGCTCACCGGCAGCGGGGTGAACGTCCAGCCGGCCCGGGGCCGCAGCGGATCGGCGGGCGCCGGCCGGGGCACCGGCCGGGACCGCACCGGCGCCACGAACGTGCCGGCGCCGACCCGCGCCTCCAGATAGCCCTCCGCGACGAGCCGTTCATACGCCGCGGCGACGCTGTTGCGGGCCACCCGCAGGTCGACCGCGAGCGCCCGGGTGGCGGGCAGCCGGTGCCCGGGCGGCAGCCGGCCGTCCACGATGGCCGCACGCAGCGCGCGGTACACCCGGACCGTCTTCTCACCGGTCCCGGCCAGATCGATCACCAGATCCACCCGGACATTGTCGGGCCCGGGTACGACAATCAGCTGTCGGCGACCAGTTCCGGCACGCCGCCGGTGCAGACGATCTCGAACTCCACCCGGTCGCCACGGCCGCCGTCGCCGCGGCGGAACTCGCCGTCCGCGTCGTCCGACTGCGGTCCGGTGTCCCGGTCGTGCACCGAGTACCCCTGCGCCGGCGACATCGAGACCACCTCCGGGAGGTTGCCGGTGCAGCGCCCCACCACGGTCCCGGCCGGCGTGGTGTACGTCCGCACCACACCGCCGTCCGGCCGCGGACTGTCGCCCACGCCGGTGGACACCGACGGCGCACCCGGCTGCACGGCCAGTTCCCGGTCCACCTCGTCCTCGCTCATCGCCCGGGTGGACGGCGAGGTGAGGCCGTCGCCGATGATGTTGACGGCGAGCAGCCCGACGAGGACGGCCAGCACCGCCGCGGCGCACCAGCCGGCGGTGACGATCAGTCGACGTGCCATGCCCCGACTATGCCCCGCCGCACGCTAAGCCGGGCCCGCGGCGACGCTAAGGGAGGGTTAAGCGGACCGGCGGCGCGGCCCGGGCGGGTTACCGTGCAGCGTGGCCCACCTTCTGCTGATCGAGGACGACGTCGCCATCCGTACCCATCTGTTGAAGGCCCTGCGCGAACGCGGTCACGCCGTGGCCGCCTCGCACACCGCGATGGACGGGCTGCAGACCGCGCTCGCCGAACGCCCCGACCTGGTGGTCCTCGACCTGGGCCTGCCCGACCTGGACGGACGCGAACTGCTCCGGATGCTCCGCGCGGTCAGCGCGGTACCGGTGATCGTGGCCACCGCCCGCGACGACGAGACCGGGATCGTCCAGGTGCTGGACGCGGGCGCCGACGACTACCTGGTCAAACCGTTCACCGCGGCACAGCTGGACGCGCGGATCCGGGCCGTGCTGCGCCGCGGCGCCGAGCGCACCGAACCGGCGGCGCTGGTGGTCGGCGGCCTGCACATCGATCCGGGCGCGCGGACCGCCACCCTGGACGGTGCCGGCCTCGACCTCACCCCGCGCGAGTTCGACCTGCTGCACCATCTGGCCACCCGCGCCGGGCAGGTGGTCACCAAGCGGGAACTGCTCAGCGAGGTGTGGCAGGTCCCGTACGGCGGCGCCGACAAGACCGTCGACGTGCACCTGTCCTGGCTGCGCCGCAAACTCGGCGAGACCGCGCAGCAGCCGAGATACCTGCACACCGTGCGCGGGGTGGGGATCCGGCTGAGCGGACCGGCATGAGGCGCCGGCTGACGCTGCTGGTCGTGGCCACCACGGCGCTGGTGCTGATCGCGTTCCTGGTACCGCTGGCGGTGCTGGTCCGGCAGGTGGCCGAGGACCGGGCGACGAGCCGCGCCACCGATCTGGTTCAGACCATCGTGCCGCTGGTCGGCACCAGCACGCCCGCCGACCTGGAACTGGCGGTGACCGGGCGGGCGCTGCCGGTCAGCGTGTTCCTCCCGGACGGCCGGGTACTCGGCACCGCCGCCGACACCACCGGCGCGGTACGGCTGGCCCGGTCCCGCGGCAAGTCGCTCACCGTGGACACCGACGACGGCCGGGAGATCGTGGTGCCGGTGGTCGGCGGCGGGCGTACCACCGTGGTCCGGGCCTTCGTCCCCCGCGCCCAGCTGACCCGCGGCGTGACCCAGGCCTGGCTGGTGCTGGCCGGGCTGGGCGCGGCGCTGATCCTGCTCGGCATGCTGGTGGCGGATCGTCTCGCCCGTACCCTCGTCGCCCCCATCGCGGACCTGTCCGCGGTCTCCCACCGCCTGGCCCGCGCCGAGCTGTCCGCGCGGGCCGACCCGGCCGGACCGCCCGAGGTACGCGAGGTGGCCGGCGCCCTGAACCACCTGGCCGGGCGCATCCAGGACCTGCTGCGCGAGGAACGGGAACAGGTCGCCGACCTCTCGCACCGGCTGCGCACGCCGCTCACCGCGCTGCGCCTGGAGGCGGAGTCGCTGCGCGACCCGGACGAGGCGGCGCGGGTGGCGTCCGCCGCGGATCAGATCGAACGGGCGGTCACCGCGGTGATCCAGCAGGCGCGCCGGCGCGGCGCCGAGCGCCCCGCCACCGGCTGCGACGCGACCACGGTGGTCGCGGACCGGGTGGCGTTCTGGTCGGTGCTGGCCGAGGACACCGACCGGGAGGTACGCCGGGAGCTGCCGTCCGCTCCGCTTCCGGTGGCGGTCCCGGCCGACGACCTCGCCGCGGCACTGGACGCGCTGCTGGAGAACGTGTTCGCGCACACCCCCGACGGCACCGCCCTGTCGGTCGCACTGGCCGCACGCCCCGGCGGCGGCGCGACGCTGACCGTGGCGGACGCGGGGCCGGGGTTCCCGTCGCCCGATCCGCTGCGCCGGGGCGAGTCCGGGCGCGGCTCGACCGGCCTGGGCCTGGACATCGCCCGCCGGGCGGCCGAGACCGGCGGCGGCGCGCTGCACGTCGACGCCGTACCCGGGGGCGGGGCGCGGGTGCGACTGCAGCTCGCGCCTCCGCCCTGACGACACGGGCCCGTGATCAGCCCCGCGGGCCCGCGAGCACCCCGAACCCCGCCGAGCGCGACCGTCTTTACCTCGTCTTAGGGGTCGCACAGCGCGCCCATAGCGAGCGCCGGGCGAGGCTGCAGTGGTCCGATACGAACCGCACCGGAGGATCTGATGATCAAGTTGCGTACCGCTTCCGCCCTGGCCGTCGGCGCCGTGGCGGCCCTCGCTCTCGGCGGCACCGCACTCGCCGCGGGAGCCGACGACGACGAGCGGGCCGTGGCGGCGCCGGCCGCCGCCACGACCGCGCCCACCGGCGACCCGTCCCCGTCCGCCTCCACCAGCGCGCCGGCCACCGGGCCGGGCAGCGCCCCGGCGACCGCCACCTCGACCGCCGCCTCGGCGGTCAGCCTGGACGCGGCGAAGGCGACCGCGGTACGGACCGCGGGCGGCGGCCAGGTGACCGAGGTCGAGGAGGAGACCGAGCACGGCCGACCGGTGTACGACATCGAGGTCCAGGCCGGGGCCGTGGAGCACGAGGTGGACGTGGACCGGGAGTCCGGCGCGGTGCTGAAGCACGAGACCGACACCGACGACGACACCGACGACAAGGACGGGGACGACGACGGGGACGACCGGGACGACGACTGATCGATCCCGGACCGGCACCGGAGCCCCGTGGGACACCACGGGGCTCCGTGCATGCCGGGAACATCCGGCCTGGGTGGATACGATGTTGTGCGGATCACGTTCCGCGCGACCGGTCTATGGCCCTCGCGTCGCTACGGCAATACCCTGCGGTTACCACTACGTAACGTCCCCCATACAGGCTTTAAGGCGGCGCCGATGGCTTTCGAGGTTCCCTACCGGTCGATCCCCGACATGTTCCTGCACCGAGTGGCCGCCACGCCCGACCGCCGGGCCTTCGGCGCCCCCAACTCCGACGACACCGGCGTGGACTGGATGACCTGGTCGCAGGTCGGCGAGCGGGCCAAGGCCATCGCCGCGGGGCTGCACGAACTGGGTGTGGGCCTGGAGGACCGGGTGGCCATCCTGTCCGGCACCCGGATCGAGTGGGTGCTCGTCGACCTCGCCGTGAACTGCACCGGCGCCGCCACCACCACCGTCTATCCGACCACCGAGCCGGAGGACGCCGCGTTCATCGTCGCCGACTCCGGTTCCAAGATCGTGGTGGCGGAGGACCCCCAGCAGGCGCTGAAGCTGTCCGGCGCCCGCACCTCGGTCAGCCACGTGGTGCTGATCGAGGGGATGGCCGACGCGGCCGCCCAGCCGCCGCAGCTGACGCTGGCCGACCTGGAGGAGCGGGGCCGGGCCGCCCTGACCCGCGAACCGGACCTGATCGACCGGATCGTCGCCGGGATCGATCCGGACCACGTCGCCACGCTGATCTACACGTCCGGCACCACCGGCCGGCCCAAGGGTGTCGAGCTGCTGCACGCCGGCTGGACCTGGGAGGGTGTCGCGCAGCAGGACATCGTCCCGGCGGTCAAGGAGGGCGACGTGCAGTATCTCTGGCTGCCGTTGTCGCACTCGTTCGGCAAGACCCTGCTCTGCAGCGTCATGCACCTGGGCCTGCCCACCTACGTCGACGGCCGGGTCGACAAGCTGGTCGACATGCTGGCGGTGGTCCGGCCCACGGTCATGTGCGGCGCGCCGCGCATCTTCGAGAAGGTCTACAACAGGACGGTCACCACCGCGCTCGACGCCGGCGGCGCCAAGGCCAAGATCTTCAACTGGGCGCTCGCCACCGGCCGGCAGAAGGTGGCGCTGGAGCAGGCCGGCAAGCCGGTCGGCGGGGTGCTGAAGGCCAAGTACGCGGTCGCCGAGAAGCTGGTGTTCAGCAAGCTGCAGGCCCGGCTCGGCGGCCGGCTGCAACTGCTGGTGTCCGGTGCCGCGCCGCTGAGCCGGGACATCGCGGAGTTCTTCGCGGCGGCGAATCTGCCGATCATGGAGGCGTACGGCCTCACCGAGACCAGCGCCGGCGCCTTCTGCAACCGCCGGGACCGGCTCAAGATCGGTACGGTCGGCCAGGCGTTCGCCGATCTGGAGTGCCGGATCGACACCGACGGCGAGGTGCTGCTGCGCGGCAAGCCGGTCATGCGCGGGTACCACAACCTGCCGAAGGAGACCGAGGAGGCGTTCACCGAGGACGGCTTCTTCCGCACCGGTGACATCGGCGAGCTCGACGCCGACGGGTACCTGACGATCACCGACCGCAAGAAGGACCTGGTGAAGACGTCCGGCGGCAAGTACATCGCGCCGTCGCACATCGAGAGCCTGTTCAAGGCGGTCTGCCCGTACACCTCGCAGGCCGTGGTGGTGGGTCAGGCCCGCAACTTCGTCACCATGCTGATCTCGCTGGACGAGGACGCGATCAAGGCGTGGGCCGCGGGCGGGCCGCTGGCCGGCAAGTCGTACCAGGAGATCTGCGCCGGAGCGGAGACGCAGAAGCTGGTCGCCGGCTACATCGAGGAGCTGAACGGCAAGCTCAACCGGTGGGAGACGGTCAAGAAGTTCACCATCCTGCCGCGGGACCTGAGCATCGAGGCGGGTGAGATCACCCCGTCCATGAAGATCAAGCGACGCAGCGTGGAGACCAACTTCGCCGAGCAGATCGACCAGATGTACACGGGCAGCCTGGTCCAGCGATGACCGGCGGCGCCGGCCTCCCCGCGCGGAGGCCGGCGCCGTTCAGGCGATGACCGCCGGGGTACGCCAGGCCGGCCGGCTGGCCCGGTCCAGGTCGTGCCGGACCGCGGCGATCCGGCGGACGGCCTCGGTCAGGTCGTCGGCGGCCAGCGTGAACGGCAGCCGCATGAAGCGCTCCAGGGTCCCGTCCATGCCGAACCGGGGCCCGGGCGCGAGCCGCACGCCGACGTCCTCGGCGGCCCGGGACAGCGCGCTCGAGATCGGCCCGTCCAGCTCGGCCCAGAGCATCACGCCGCCGCCCGGCACGTGTGCGCGCCACTCCGGCAGCAGTTCGGTGAGTGCCCCGACCAGCGAGTCCCGGCGCAGCGACAGCTGGGCCCGGCGGGCCGCGACGATCGACTCGGCGTCGGCGAGCAGGTGCACGGCGACCAGTTGTTCCAGCACCGGGCTGGCCATGTCCACGCCGACCCGGAGCGCGGCGAGCCGTTGGACCAGCGGGGCCGAGGCGCGTACCCAGCCGATCCGCAGCCCGCCCCAGTAGGCCTTGCTCATCCCGCCGATGGTGACCACCCGGGAGTGCCGGTCGAAGACCGCGACCGGGGGTGGCATCGGCGTGCCGTCCAGCGGCAGGTCCACGAAGGACTCGTCGACGACCAGCTCGGTGCCGGTCGAGTGCGCCGCGGCGACGAGGCGTTCGCGCAGCTCCGCCGGCATCAGGTGCCCGGTGGGGTTCTGGAACTCCGGGATCACGTACGCCAGCCGGGGCCGGGTCTGGCGGAGCGCGGCGAGCAGCAGTTCGGCGTCCCAGCCGGTGGCGGCGTCCAGGCCGTGGGTGGTGATCCGGGCGCGGCGGGCGGCGAGGGCGGCCAGCGCGTTCGGGTACGTCGGTGACTCCACCAGCACGTGCGCCCCGGCCGGTACGGAGAGCCGGAGCACCAGGTCGAGTGCCTGCTGGGTGCCGCTGGTGATGAGGATCTGGTCGACCGAGGTGGGTACGCCCCGGCGGGTGAAGCCGGCCGCGACCACCTCCCGCAGGTCGGACAGCCCGGTCGGGTGGTAGCCGGCGCTGCCCAGGTAGCGCGGCAGGTCGTCGGCGGCGGCGCGGGCGGCCGGGACCAGTTCGACCGGCGCCGCGGAGGCGGCCACTCCCATGTCGATCATGTCGAGGTCGTCGTTCGCGGTCCACAGGCCGGAGGTGGCCACCCGGTGGCCGTTCGGCAGGGTGGTCCAGCTGCCGGCGCCGCGCCGGCTGGTCAGGTGGCCGCTCTCGCGCAGCGCGCGGTACGCCGCGGTGACCGTGGTGCGGCTGATCGCGAGCGCCTCGGCGAGTTCCCGTTCGGCCGGCAGGCGCACGCCCAGGGCGAGCCGGCTGTCGGCGAGCAGTCCGCGGATCGCCCCGGCGAGCGCGGCGTAGTCCGGGCTGCGGTGCCGCCCGGGCAGCGAGTGCCACTGGCCCAGGAGTCGTGCCAATTGGCTTCCCCGTACCGACGTCGTCACGGCCACCTCCCGCGAATTGGCACTTTCGGCGCCTCGGATTGGCATTCAGAGTGGCACTTATGAGGACGCCAAGCAAGACCACCACCCGCCGGTACGGTCAGCTCTTCGTGGGCCTGACCCTGTACGGCATCAGCATGGCGTTCATGGTCGAGTCCGCTCTCGGCCTCAACCCGTGGGACGTGTTCCACCAGGGCCTCACGGAGACCACCGGGCTGAGCTTCGGCCTGGTGGTGATCCTGGTCGGCATCCCGATCCTGCTGCTGTGGATTCCGCTGCGGCAGCGGCCCGGCGCCGGCACGGTGGCCAACATCGTGGTGATCGGCCTGGTGGTGGACGGCGCGCTGGCGGTGCTGCCGGCCGGCGGGTCGCTCGCCATGCGGATCACCTACCTGGTCGCCGGCATCGTGCTGAACGGCGTGGCCACCGGCATGTACATCGGCAGCAATCTGGGGCCGGGCCCGCGGGACGGGCTGATGACCGGCCTGGTGAACCGGTTCCCGCGGTTGTCCATCCGCCTGGTGCGGACCGGCATCGAGCTGACCGTGCTCGGCGCCGGTTTCCTGCTCGGCGGCACGGTCGGCCTCGGCACGATCGCCTACGCGCTGGCCATCGGGCCGCTGACGCAGCCGTTCCTCGCGATGTTCACGGTCGACGCCGCGCCCGCCGACGAACCGGTGCCGGTCGCCGCTCGGTAGGCCCGGGTCACGGCGCGGTAGGCCCGGAACGCGGCGCGGTAGGCCCGGAACGCGGCGCGGTAGGCCCGGAACGCGGCGCGGTAGGCCCGGAACGCGGCGCGGTCCGGGGTCCGGCCGCGCGGGTGGTCGCCCGCACCACCACCTGCCACTCGTGCCGGGCCGGCCCGCGTCCAGACGTCCCGGAAGCCCTCCCACCGGTGGCGGGTCACCGGGAACCGCACCTCGCCCACCCCGTTCCCGGCGAGCAGCCCGCGGGCGCGCCCGCGGTCCAGCCTGCCGGCTGTTCGCGGTGCTCACCGAGGTCGGATCGGCGATCGAGTTCGGCCTGGTGTACTTCGGACGCAGATGCTGCTCGACACCGGCCTGTCCGCGGCGGCCCGCCGGCACCGCCCTGAGCGGCAACCTCCTCGGCATCCTGGTCGGGCGCCTGCTCGGCAGCCTGGCGGACCGGTACGGGCTGGCCGCCGCGTTCACGCTCGAACCGGTGCTGATCGGCATCTGCCTGCTGATGCTGTGGGGCGGGCTCCGGGCCCGGAACCACGCCACGGTGTACACCGGAGGAGAGCGCCCGGACGGCCGGGTCACGGGTCGGTGATCATCCGGACACATTTGCTTCCCGGTGGGGCAGGGCGCACGGCATCATTGCGGCATGGGGGCTGGCGGGTGGCACTGGAACGACGCTTGGATCTTCGTGTCCGCGGTCATCGCCGAGCGCCTCGAGCGTGACCGGGCCCTGCACGCCGCCCTGCCGGTGACCGGAGCCACGCTCGCCGACCTGCTGGCCGCCGCGGACTTCCTGCACCACAGCGTGCCGAGCCGGGAGGACCTGCGGGAGGCGGTGCGCCGCCTGGCCGGAGCCGGGCTGATCACCGTCGAGGACGACATGGTCGAGGTGGCGCCGGCCGGCGAGCAGCTGTGGCGTACCCGGCCGTTCAGCGGCCTGTCGTCGGCCGTGGTGACCCTGCAGACCCAGCTGAACCGGGCCAGCACGCCGGGCTACACCGACTGGCAGCTGGACGAGCACACGTACGCGGCCGCGGTGCGCGAATACTCGCTGCGGCTCGCGGACGGCCGCTGAGGAACGGCCGTCAGCGGACCGGGTGGCCGGCCCCGCGCAGGCTCTGCTTGACCTCGCCGATGGTCAGGTCTCCGAAGTGGAACACACTGGCGGCCAGCACCGCGTCCGCGCCCGCGGCCACCGCCGGCGGGAAGTGCTCGACCCGGCCGGCGCCACCGCTGGCGATCACCGGAATGTCCACCACCGCCCGGACCGCGCGGATCAGCTCCAGGTCGAAGCCGGCCTTCGTACCGTCGGCGTCCATCGAATTGAGCAGGATCTCCCCCGCGCCCAGCTCGCCCACCCGGCGCGCCCACCCGATCGCGTCCAGCCCGGCGCTCTTGCGGCCGCCGTGCGTGGTGACCTCCCACCCGCTCGGCTGATCCTCGGCCCGGCGCACGTCCAGCGACAGCACCAGCACCTGGTTGCCGAACCGTTCGGCGATCTCCGTGATCAGTTCCGGCCGGTGGATCGCCGCGGTGTTCACGCCGACCTTGTCGGCACCGGCCCGCAACAGCACATCCACGTTGTCGACCGAGCGCACCCCGCCGCCCACGGTGAGCGGGATGAAGACCGATTCCGCGGTACGCCGGACCACGTCGAGCATCGTGCCGCGGTCGTCCGAGGACGCGGTCACGTCCAGGAACGTCAGCTCGTCGGCGCCCGCCGCGTCGTAGGCGGCGGCCAGCTCGACCGGGTCGCCCGCGTCCCGCAGATCGACGAAGTTCACACCCTTGACCACGCGCCCCGCGTCGACGTCCAGACAAGGGATCACCCGCACCGCCACCGTCATGCGCCCACCCTAGCGAGCGGGCGCGGTGTCTCCGGCCGGTACGCCTCCACCTCCACCTCGACCAGGTGGTCGGGGTGCAGCAGACCGGCCACCACGACGAGCGTCGCCACCGGCCGGACCGCGCCGAACAGCTCGCCGTGCGCGCGTCCCACCGCGTCGGCGTACCCGGGGTCGGTCACGTACATCCGGGTCCGGACCACGTCGGCGGGGTCGGCACCGGCCGCGTCCAGCGCGTCGAGCGCGATCCGGAACGCGGTCCGGGCCTGCGCCGCGGGGTCGCCCACCCCGGTCACCACGCCGTCCACGGTGGACGTGCAGCCCGCGGTCAGCAGCAGGTCACCGGCGCGCACCACGCGCGAGTACCCGTACGCCGCCTCCCACGGACCGCCCGACGAGAACCGGTGGATCACGCCGCGGCCAGAACGTCCAGGGCCTCGCGCACGGTGAACGCCCCCGCGTACAGCGACTTGCCGGCGATCACGCCCTCCACCCCGGCCGACTCCAGCGTGGCCAGGGCGCGCAGGTCGTCGAGCGTGGAGACGCCACCACTGGCGATCACCGGCCGGTCGGTACGGGCGCACACCTCGCGGAGCAGGTCCAGGTTCGGCCCGCGCATCATGCCGTCCTTGGTGATGTCGGTGACCACATACCGCGCCGCGCCGGCCTTGTCCAGCCGCTCCAGCACCTCGTACAGGTCGCCGCCGTCCCGGGTCCAGCCCCGGGCCGAGAGGGTACGGCCGCGCACGTCCAGCCCGATCGCGACGCGCTCGCCGTACTCGGCCACCACCCGGTCGCACCATTGCGGGTCCTCCAGCGCCGCGGTGCCGATGTTCACCCGCGCCGCCCCGGTCGCCAGCGCCCGGGTCAGCGACTCGTCGTCCCGGATGCCGCCGGACAGCTCCACGTGCACGTCGAGCCGGCCCACCACGCCGGCGATCAGGTCGGCGTTCGAGCCGCGGCCGAACGCGGCGTCCAGGTCGACCAGATGGACCCACTCGGCACCGTCGTTCTGCCAGGCCAGCGCGGCGTCCAGCGGGTCGCCGTAGCTGGTCTCCGAACCGGCGGCGCCCTGGACCAGGCGGACCGCCTGGCCGTCCGCGACGTCGACGGCGGGCAGCAGGGTGAGCGTCACATGATCTCCAAATGTGGGACGGGGTCTAGCGGCGGCCGAGGACCACCACGACGAGGGCGGGCACCACCAGGACGAGCATGGCGCTCAGCACCAGCCGGAGAGCCAGGTCCGGCACCAGCACCCAGACCGCGGCGACCAGGAGCACCGGGACGACGACGATGCCGATGCGCTCGCCGCGACCGCGCCGGTGCAGCCGGCCGACACCGCGGCGGCGCGGCGTCAGCGACCGGACCAGCGCGCGCCGCCGGTTCCGGCGCGCCACCGAGCGGGCCCGCTTCGCCTTCTCCTTCTCCAGGACGGCCAGACGTTCCGCGCGGCGCCGCGCCCGTTCCTTGCTCATCCGCTACAGCCCGGCGACCCAGTTGCGCAACAACGCGTAGCCGGTATCGCCGGACTTCTCCGGGTGGAACTGGGCGGCCGACAGCGAACCCAGCTCGACCGCGGCCACGAACGGCAGGTCGTGGGTCGCGGTGGTCACCCGGGCGCCGGCCGCGTGCAGGGCGGCGAGGTCGGAGGCCGCGTACGAGTGGACGAAGTAGAACCGGGACTGCTCCGCCAGCCCGGACAGCAACCGGCTCCCGGCCGGCACGTCGACCGTGTTCCAGCCCATGTGCGGGATGCGCCGGGCGGTGATCCGGGTGACCGCGCCGGGCAGCAGCCCCAGCCCCGGGGTCTCGACGCCGTGCTCGACCCCGGACTCGAACAGGATCTGCATGCCGACGCAGATGCCGAGCACCGGACGCCCGGCCGCGACCCGTTCCGCGACCACCGGGCCCGCGCCGAGCTTCTCGATCCCGGCCATGCACGCCGCGTACGCCCCGACGCCCGGCACCACCAGCCCGTCCGCCGCCGCGGCGGCGTCCAGGTCGTCGGTCACCGTGACGTCCGCCCCGGTGCGGGCCACCGCCCGCTCCGCGGACCGCAGGTTGCCCGACCCGTAGTCGAGCACCACCACCGAGGTCACGACTCCCCCAGGTAGGAAAGGCCGCAGGCCGCGCAGAGCACCGCCGCCAACGCGGTCACCAGGATCCGGAACTGGTCTCTGTCCTGGCGTACCAGTAGGACGACGCCGCCGACCAGCAGGCCGGAGAGGCCGAACATGACGAGCGAGATCACAGCACGCCCTTGGTGGACGGCAGCGCGCCGGCGTTGCGCGGGTCGATCTCCACGGCCTCGCGCAGCGCCCGGGAGAACGCCTTGAACTGCGCCTCGACCACGTGGTGGGCGTCCGGGCGACCCCCGTCCCGGGCCGCTCGCAGCACGCTGACGTGCAGCGTCACCTTGGCGGTGTGCCCGAAGGACTCGAAGATGTGGCGGGTCATGCTGGTCGGATAGACCGGCCCGATGTACGGCGCCAGCTCCGGCTCGTCGTGCACCACGTACGGCCGGCCGGACAGGTCCACGGCGGCCCGGCACAGCACCTCGTCCATCGGGATGGTGGCCGAGCCGTACCGCCGGATCCCCGCCTTGTCGCCGAGCGCCCGCGCGAAGGCCTCACCGAGCGCGATCGCGGTGTCCTCCATCGTGTGGTGGGCGTCGATCTCCAGGTCGCCCTCGGTGCGCACGGTGAGGTCGAAGCCGCCGTGCTTGGCGAGCTGGTTGAGCATGTGGTCGTAGAAGCCGACGCCGGTGCTCAGGTCGCCCTTGCCGGTGCCGTCGAGGTCGATCTCGACCAGCACCTTGGTCTCGTTGGTGACGCGCTCGATGCGCGCGGTCCGGCTCATGAGAGGGCCCCCAGGAAGGCGTCGGTTTCGGCGGGCGTGCCGGCGGTGACCCGTAGCCATCCGGAGAGGCCCACGTCACGCACCAGCACCCCATTGTCCAGCAGGCGCCGCCAGACCGTGCGCTGGTCGCCACCCACCTCGAAGAGCACGAAGTTGGCGTCGCTGTCGGCCACCCGGAAGCCGCGGGCGCGCAGCTCGGCGACGATCCGGTCGCGCTGCTCCTTGATCGCGTCGACCGTGGCCAGCAGCGCGTCCCGGTGCGCCAGCGCGGCCCGGGCCGCGGCCTGGGTGAGCGCGGACAGGTGGTACGGCAACCGCACCAGCTGCACCGCGTCCACCACGGCCGGGTCCGCGGCCAGGTAACCCAGCCGGCCGCCGGCGAACCCGAACGCCTTGCTCATGGTCCGGGTCACCACCAGCCGCGGGTGACCGGGCAGCAGGCCCAGGGCGCTGCGGGTGCCCGGCCGGGCGTACTCGAAGTAGGCCTCGTCGACGAGCACCATGCCGGGTGCCACGGCGAGCACCGCGTCGATCACGGCCGGGTCCAGCGCGGTGCCGGTCGGGTTGTTCGGCGAGCAGAGGAAGACCAGGTCGGGCCGGTGCTGCTCGACCTGCGCCACGGCGTCCGCCGGGGTGAGCCCGAAGTCCGGGTCGCGCAGCGCGCCGATCCAGCGTGTGCCGGTGCCGGCGGCCAGGATCGGGTGCATCGAGTACGACGGCCCGAAGCCCAGCGCGGTCCGGCCCGGCCCGCCGAACGCCTGCAGCAACTGCTGCTGCACCTCGTTGGAGCCGTTCGCCGCCCACAGGTTCGCGGCGGTCAGCCCGTGCCCCAGATAGTCCGCGAGGTCGGCCCGCAACGCGGCGGCGTCCCGGTCCGGGTACCGGTTGAGGTCGCGCAGCTCCGCCTGCACCGCCTTGGCGATCGCGTCGACCACCTCGTCCGGCACGGCGAACGCGTGCTCGTTGGTGTTCAGCCGGACCGCCACCTCGAGCTGCGGCGCGCCGTAGGGCGACGTCCCGCGCAGGTCGTCGCGGATCGGCAGATCGTCGATCGTGATCCCGCCGCCGGCCGGACCGGCGTCCGCCGGGGTGGGAACCGCGGTCACGGGGTGAACCTCGCCGTCACGGCCTGACCGTGCGCCGGCAGGTCCTCCGCGTTGGCCAGCGCCACCACGTGCGGGGCGGCGTCGCGCAGCGCGGCCTCGTCGTACTCGACGACGTGGATGCCGCGCAGGAACGACTGCACCGACAGGCCGGACGAGTGCCGCGCGCACCCCCCGGTGGGCAACACGTGGTTGGACCCGGCCGCGTAGTCGCCCAGCGACACCGGCGCCCACGGCCCCACGAAGATCGCGCCCGCGTTGCGCACCCGCAGGGCCAGCTCACGCGCGCCCCGGGTCTGGATCTCCAGGTGCTCGGCGGCGTACGCGTCCACCACGCGCAGCCCCTGCTCCAGGTCGTCGACGAGCACCACACCGGACTGCACGCCGGTGAGCGCCTCGCGTACCCGTGCCTCGTGCTTGGTGGCCGGCACCTGCCGGGCCAGCTCCTCCTCGACCGCCGCGACCAGCGTCTCCGACGGCGTGACCAGCACCGACGCGGCCAGCGGGTCGTGCTCGGCCTGGCTGATCAGGTCGGCGGCGACGTGCCGGGGATCGGCCGTGTCGTCGGCCAGCACGGCGATCTCGGTCGGCCCGGCCTCCGCGTCGATGCCGACGACGCCGCGCAGCAGCCGCTTGGCCGCGGTGACCCAGATGTTGCCCGGACCGGTGATCACGTCGACCGGCTCGCAGCGGTCCGCGGCGTCCGCGCCGTCCGACCCGTAGCCCAGCATGGCGACCGCCTGGGCGCCGCCCACCGCGTACACCTCGTCGACGCCCAGCAGCGCGCACGCGGCCAGCACCCGGGCGTCCGGCAGGCCGTCGTTGTCCGCCTGCGGCGGGCTGGCGACCACCAGCGACTCGACGCCGGCCGCCTGCGCGGGCACCACGTTCATCACCACGGTGGACGGGTAGACCGCGAGGCCACCCGGCACGTACAGCCCGACGCGGCCGACCGGCACCCAGCGCTCGGTGACCGTGCCACCCGGCACCACCTGGGTGGTGACGTCGGTGCGCCGCTGGTCGGCGTGCACCTTGCGGGCCCGGGCGATGACCTCGAGCAGCGCCGCCCGGACGTCCGGGTCGAGCGCGTCGGCCGCCGCGGCGATCGCGTCGGCGGACACCCGCAGCCGGGACAGCTCGACACCGTCGAACCGGCGGGTGGCGTCCTGGATCGCGCTGAATCCATGCTCGTGGACCGCCTCGACGACCGGGCGGATCTGCTCCACCGCAACGGAGACGTCGAGTTGGGCACGGGGCATGAGTCCGCGCGGGTCACGGCGGGAGCCGCGCAGGTCGGTCCGATTCAGCACGTGCCCAAGTCTAGGCCGCCCCGGACGCCGGCTCCCGGCCGGATTCCACGGCCTGGGACTCCACGGCCAGCCGCTGCTCCTGGGCGGGGCCGCGCATGCACTCCCGGGCCGGCCGCGCGGACACACCCGGCCGCGCGGACACACCCGGCCGCGCGGACACACCCGGCCGCGCGGACACACCCGGCCGCGCGGACACACCCGGCCGCGCGGACACACCCGGCCGCGCGGACACACCCGGGCCGGGCCGGGCGGGCACACCCCGGCCGGGCCGCGCGGGCATTCCCTGGCCGGTCCCTGCCAGGTGGGGGGCGCGCGCACCGCGACCATGCCGATACGCTCGCCCTGTGGGCGAGAACATCCCGGTCTTTCCGCTGGGCACGGTGCTTTTCCCGGGCCTGGTGCTGCCCCTGCACATTTTCGAGGACCGATACCGCACATTGGTACGCGAACTGGTCGCCAGCCCGCACGACGGCCCGCACGAGTTCGGCGTGGTGACGCTGCGCCGAGGGCTGGAGGTGCAGTCGTCACCCGAGGGTGACCAGCCGGTGGCGGACGCCCCGGTCACCGCGGACAGCGTGTACGAGGTGGGCTGTACCGCGGAGCTGCGCCAGGTCACCGAGCTGCCGGACGGGCGGTTCGACATCGTCACGGTCGGGCGGCGCCGGTTCACCGTGCTGAGCGTCGAGCAGGGCGCCACGCCGTACCTGACCGCCAAGGTGGAGTGGATGCCGGACGAACCGGACGCCGACGCGAACGCGCATCTGCTGGCCCCGCGCACGCTGGCCGCGTTCCGCGCCTACCTGGAACTGCTGCGGCCGGACTCCGAGGTGCTCGATCAGGTGCCGGACGATCCGACGGTGCTGTCCCATCTGATCGCGGCGACCGCGCAGCTCACCACGGACGAACGCCAGATGCTGCTCGCCGCGCCGGACACCGCGAGCCGGTTGCGCGCCGAGTTCAAGCTGCTCAAGCGCGAGGCGGGGCTCCTGGCCCGGGTGCGGGCGGTGCCGGTGCCGTTGTCGGATCTGGCCCGTCCGGCCAGCCCGAACTGACCGGCGGCCCGGCCCCCGGCGTGCCAGGCGCCCCCGGCGCGGCCGCGTCCGTCCGGACCACGTCTGGACCGTCGGTTTCCGGGCCGGCGAGGTCCCGGCCGGCGAAATCCCGGCCGGTGAAGTCCCTGCCAGCGGAATCCCGGCCGGTGAAGTCCCTGCGAGCGGAATCCCGGCCGGTGAGGTCCCGGTCGGTGAAGTCCGGGCCGGCGGAATCCCGGCCGGTGAAGTCCCGGCCGGTAAAGTCCGGGCCGGTAAAGTCCGGGCCGGCGGAATCCCGGCCGGTGAAGTCCCGGCCGGTAAAGTCCGGGCCGTCGGAATCCGGGTCCGGGCGGTCGTCGAGGTCGTGGCCGTATCCGGGCTGCAGGCCGGGCAGGTCCAGGTTCGGGTCGTTCGACCAGCCCGCGAGCAGCGTGAGCACGATCACCGCGGCGAACGCCGGCACCAGCAGCGTCCCGTAGGCGTGCAGGTCGGCCGGGGCCTGGTAGGTCGCGCCCGCCGCCGAACTCTCCTGCCAGGACTGCCACGCGCCCCGGCCGATCAGCCGCCCGGCCTGCCAGGCGGCCAGCGCGGCGGCGAGCAGCCCCACGGTGACGCCCAGGACGAGAAACGGACCCCGGTGCCGCCGCAGCACCATCCAGGCGGCGATCGCGGCCAGCACGCCGAACGGGAAGCCGAGCAGCGCGAACCAGCCGTCGGCGGCGACGTACTGCTCGGGGGCCGCACTCTGGATCACGATCCGGCCCTCACCGGCGTTGAGCACCGGCACGGTGGGCGCGACCGCGTGCCACAGCAGGCCGAACGGGCCGCCGGCGACCGCCAGCGCCACCGCGGTGAGTCCCGCGACGGCGAGCGTGCGGCTCCACGGGCGGCGCGGCGGCTGAGGCGGCGGCTCGGCCCAGGCGTAGGGCGCGCCCGGCTCGTGCTCCACGGCCGGTTCGGAACTCGGGTTCACCCTACGATCCTGCCAGGTTCGCTCAGCCGACGGCGGACGGGCCGAGGATCATCTTCAGGTCTGCACGCAGGGCCGGGGTCGGAGCCACCTTGAATCCGCCCAGCCGCATCACCGTGGTCCGGCTGCCGTTCTGCAGGTGGACGTGCACCTCCGCGTCGCCGGGGTGGCTGACCAGGATCTCCTTCAGCTCGCTCACCAGCGGCGGCGTGCAGCGGGTGATCGGCATGGTGAGCGTGACCGGCTTGCTGTCCGGGTTCTGTGAGACGTCCGGCATCGACATGTCCATCGCCATGATCCGCGGGGTGTCGTCGCGCCGGTCGACCCGGCCCTTGACGATCACGATGGCGTCCTCGGCGATGTACTGCCCGATCACCTCGTACGTGTTCGGGAAGAACAGCGTCTCCACACCACCGGCCAGGTCCTCCAGCGTCGCGGACGCCCACGGCCGGCCCTGCTTGGTGATCCGCCGCTGCACCCCGGTGAGGATGCCGGCCAGCGTCACGATCTGCCCGTCCGGGACCGAGCCGTCCTCGTTCAGCGAGGCGATGGTGGTGTCCGCCGCGTTGTGCAGCACCTGTTCCAGCCCGGCCAGCGGGTGGTCGGAGACGTACAGGCCGAGCATCTCGCGCTCGAAGGCGAGCTTGTCGCGCTTGTCCCACTCGCTGTCACCGATCGGCGGCATGGCGACCGTGGCGGAGCTGCCGCCCTCGGTGTCGCCGAACGCGCCGAACAGGTCGAACTGCCCGGCCGCCTCGTTGCGCTTGACGTCGGCGTACGCGTCGATCGCCTCGGCGTGCACCGCGAGCAGCCCCTTGCGGGTGTGCCCCATCGAGTCGAACGCGCCCGCCTTGATCAGCGATTCGATGGTCTTCTTGTTGCAGGCCACCGCGTCGACCTTGGACAAAAAGTCGTAGAAGTCGACGTAGTCGCCCTTGTCCTTGCGGCACCGGACGATCGCGTCGACCACGTTGTGCCCGACGTTGCGGACCGCGGCGAGACCGAAGCGGATGTCCGTGCCGACCGGGGTGAACGGGCCGGCGGACTGGTTGACGTCGGGCGGCAGGACCTGGATGCCCATGCGCCGGCACTCGGCCAGGTACATCGCCATCTTGTCCTTGTCGTCGCCGACGCTGGTCAGCAGTCCGCCCATGTACTCGGCCGGGTAGTTCGCCTTCAGGTAGCCGGTCCAGTAGGACACCAGGCCGTACCCGGCGGTGTGCGCCTTGTTGAACGCGTAGTCGGCGAACGGGACCAGGATGTCCCAGATCGCCTTCACCGCCTCGTCGGAGTAGCCGTTGGCCCGCATGCCGTCGCGGAACGGCACGAACTCCTTGTCCAGGACCTCTTTCTTCTTCTTACCCATCGCGCGGCGCAACAGGTCGGCCTTGCCCAGGGAGTATCCGGCGAGGATCTGCGCGGCGCGCTGCACCTGCTCCTGGTAGACGATCAGGCCGTAGGTCGGGCCGAGGATCTCCTCGAGCGGCTTCTCCAGCTCGGGGTGGATGGGCACGATCTCCTGCTGCTTGTTCTTGCGCAGCGCGTAGTTGGTGTGCGAGTTGGCGCCCATCGGACCCGGCCGGTACAGCGCCAGGACCGCGGAGATGTCCTCGAAGTTGTCCGGCTTCATCAGCCGCAGCAGCGAACGCATCGGGCCGCCGTCGAGCTGGAACACGCCCAGCGTGTCGCCGCGGGAGAGCAGCTCGTAGGTCGCCTTGTCGTCCAGCGGCAGCGCCAGCAGGTCGACCTTCTTGCCGTGGTTCAGCTCGATGTTCTTGACCGCGTCATCGATGATCGTCAGGTTGCGCAGGCCCAGGAAGTCCATCTTCAGCAGGCCGAGCGTCTCGCAGGTCGGGTAGTCGAACTGCGTGATGATCACGCCGTCCGACGGCCGGCGCATCAGCGGGATGTGCTCGATGATCGGCTCGGCGCTCATGATGACGCCGGCCGCGTGCACGCCGGTCTGCCGGATCAGGCCCTCGATCCCGCGCGCGGTGTCGATCACCTTCTTGACGTCCGGGTCCTGCTCGTACAGCGTGCGGATCTCGCCGGCCTCGCTGTAGCGCTTGTGGTCCTTGTCGAAGATGCCGGACAGCGGGATGCCCTTGCCCATGACATCCGGCGGGAGCGCCTTGGTGATCCGGTCACCGACCGCGAACGGGAAGCCCAGCACCCGGGACGCGTCCTTGATCGCGGCCTTCGCCTTGATCGTGCCGAACGTGGCGATCTGCGCGACCTTGTCGTCGCCCCACCGCTCGGTGACGTACTTGATGACCTCGCCGCGCCGGCGCTCGTCGAAGTCGATGTCGACATCCGGCATCGAGACGCGCTCCGGGTTGAGGAACCGCTCGAAGATCAGGCCGTGCGGCAGCGGGTCCAGGTCGGTGATGCCCAGTGCGTACGCCACCAGGGAACCGGCCGCCGAACCACGCCCGGGGCCGACCGCGATGCCCTGGCTCTTCGCCCACTGGATGAAGTCCGCGACCACCAGGAAGTACGACGGGAAACCCATCTGCAGGATCACGCCGAGCTCGTACTCCGCCTGCTTGACGTGGGTCTCCGGCACTCCGCCCGGGTAGCGGCGGGCGAGGCCGCGGAACGTCTCCTTGCGGAACCAGGTCTCCTCGGTCTCGCCCTCCGGCACCGGGAACCGGGGCATCAGGTTGCGGAACTCGAACATCCCGGCGGTGTCGACCTTCTCCGCCACCAGCAGCGTGTTGCGGCAGCCCTCCAGCCAGGCGTCCGAGGAGTCCACCGCGCGCATCTGGTCGGCCGACTTGACGAAGTAGCCGGCGCCGTCGAAGCGGAACCGGTTGGGGTCGGCCACGTTGCTGCCGGTCTGCACGCACAGCAGCACGTCGTGCGCCTCGGCCTGGGCCTCGTGGGTGTAGTGCGAGTCGTTGGTGACCAGCGGCGGGATGCCCAGCTTGCGGCCGATCTCGAGCAGCCCGTCGCGGACCCGGCGCTCGATGGACAGGCCGTGGTCCATGATCTCGAGGAAGTAGTTGTCCTTGCCGAGCGCGTCCTGGTAGGCCGCGGCCGACTTGAGGGCCTCGTCGAACTGGTCCAGGCGCAACCGGGTCTGCACCGCACCGGACGGGCAGCCGGTGGTGCCCATGATGCCGTCGGCGTGCTCGGCGATCAGCTCCAGGTCCATCCGCGGGTACTTACCGAGCTGGCCCTGGATGGACGCGAGTGAGTTGAGCCGGAACAGGTTCTTCAGGCCGGTGGCGTTGCGGGCCCACATGGTCATGTGGGTGTAGGCGCCGTTGCCCGAGATGTCGTCGCTCTTCTGCTCGGGGCGACCCCACTTCACCCGGGACTTGTGGAACCGGGACTCCGGCGCCACGTAGGCCTCGACGCCGATCACCGGCGTCACCCCGGCCGCGGTGGCCTGCTTGTAGAAGTCGTAGGCCCCGTGCATGTTGCCGTGGTCGGTGATCGCCACGGCCGGCATGCCGAGACGGTTGGCCTCGGCGAACAGATCCTTGAGCCGGGCGGCACCGTCGAGCATCGAATACTCGGTGTGCACATGTAGGTGCACGAACGAGTCAGCCACCCGGACCCCCCTCGCGTTGACGGCGTCGGAAAGCCTAGTCCGAGCCACCGACAAGAAACACGGGTGACACCCGGGTCATTCGGCGAAAGGCTCGATCATCATCGACGCGGCGCGCAGCCACGCCGAGCGGGTCTCCGGCTGGAGTTCGGCGTACTCGATCGACGACCCGACCTCGAGCGCCGGGTCGTAGGGCACCACCGCGACCGCCCGGGTACGGGTGGCGAAATGCTTGGTCAGATCGTCCAGCAGCGGCAGCTTGCCGGGCGACGGACAGGAGATCAACGTCACCGCGTTGGCCACCAGATCGTCCATGCCGGTCTCGTTCAGCAGGTCCAGCATCCAGTCCGCGGTGAACGCGGCGTCCTCGCGGGGCACCGTGGTGATCACCAACTGGTCCGCCGCCTTCATCACGGTCTGCCAGTTGACGCTCTCCACGTTGTTGCCGGTGTCCACGCAGATCACGTCGTGGGTGCGGCGGAGCAGATCCATCACCCGGCGTACCGTGCTCTGGTCCAGCCGTTGCGCGAAGCGCGGATTCTCCTCGCCGGCCAGCACGTCGTAGGACCCGTCGGACGCGTGCCGCAGGTAGTCGTCCAGCGCGTGGAGCAGGCCGTCGCCGTGCAGGTTCTCGATCTGCATCAGGTCGGCGACCAGGTGCCGGATGGTGCGGGCGTGCCGGGCGCTGCCGGCCCGCAGGCCGAGCGTGCCGCGCAGCTCGTTGTCGTCCCACGCCACCACGCCCCGCCCGCGCACGCTGCCGATGGTCGCCGCGGCGAGCACGGTCGCGGTGGTCTTGTGCACGCCGCCCTTCGGGTTGGCGAACGCCAGGACCCGCGGCTTGCCCAGTTTCCGCCGCATCACCGCGACCGCGCGGTCGAGTTCCTGCTCCGGCCGGGCCTGGCGCCACTCGATCCGGGCCGCGGCCGGCGAGGTCGGTGCGGCGGGCGCGGGCGGCAGCACCGGCGCCGACCCGACCGAGGCGGCGGCTCGATAGGTGTCGCCGGGCGGCATGCGGTTAGGCGCCGGCGGCGGCTGAGGTTGGCGGGTGGACGGACTGAAGAAGCTGTGCGGCTGCTCCGGCTCGGCGCGACCGGGGTACGGCTCCGGGCGGCCCTGGAAGCCCTCCGCGATGCGCGACTGGCGGCGGGCCTCCAGCGGGTTGACCGGTCGCGGGTCGGCCGGCGGGGCCGGACGCGGCTCGCCGCCGTTGCGGGTGGCGCGGCGGTCCAGCGGGTTCACCGGCCGCCGGTCCAACGGGTTGAACGGGCGCGGCTCGGGACGCGGCTCCGGCGCGGTACGCGGCGGCGGCTCGGCGGCCCAGGACCGGCGCTCCAGCGGATTGACCGGGCGCATCGGCGGCGGCTGCGGCGCGTTCGGGCGACGCGACTCGGGCGCCCGGTCCGCCTCGGCGAGCGCGTCCTCCTCGGCCTCCTCGGCGGTCCGGGAGGCGTGCCGGGCACGGTCGAGCAGCGCCCGCCAGCGCGGGGCTGGTTCCGCAGGCCGGCCCCAGCCGGTCTCGGTCCCGTCCACGGCTCGTCCTCCTGCTTCGGCTCGGTGTTGCACCACGGTCCACGCCTCGGGCGCCATGCCCTAGACAGGCTACGGAGGTGAACCCTCTTCAGGCCACTCCCAGATTTCCTGCACGTGCACCGGTACGTTCCGGCGCTCGCCGTCCTGGGAACTAACGCCCGGACGCGCCTCGGGATGCTCCCTGTGGCGCGGACAGCAGATCGGGACGCGGGCTGCTCGCGGCGGGTGCGCTGGGTACGGCAGTGGGATCCTCCGATGCCGTCGCGACGGGGCCGGGCTCCGAGGCGGAATCGCCCGATGAGTCGGATGTCACAGCAACCCCGGACGCCGAGGGTAGCGGCACCGGTCGGACCGGGGCAACCGTCGATGTTCCCGATGGTGCCGGCGCGCTTGCGGAGCGTGTACCGTGCGGCGCCGCGACCTGCTCCTCCGGCAGCGGCGGCCGGAACTCGACCCGGTCCACCCGGCGCACCTCCGGCGCCGGGTCCACCACCCGCACCTCGGTGCGGCCGGCGATCTCCCGTAACGCGCCCGGGTCGGCGTGCACCACGGCCGCGAACACACAGGCACACGGCCCGCGGTACGCGTGCGCCTCCGCGGCCGCCACCTCGGCGGCGGTCCGGTACGCCGCGCGCAGCCGCAGCACATTCCGGTTGTCGTCGCTCACCCGGTCGCCGAGCCGGCGGTAGTCGGCCTGTTCCTGGTCCCGCCGGGCGGCCGCGGCGAGCATCCCGGCCGTCACGTCGTCCGGCCACCGGTACACCGGAATCCGCACCACGCCGGTGGCGGCGCCCGGCAGCGGGGCCCGGGCGTACACCTCGGCGACCGCCGCGCCACCCAGCACCGCGGGCAGCCGGTCCGGCGGCAGGTAACCGGCCAGGCTGACCAGCGCCCAGGTCGGCACGCCGGTGGACACGCCGGACGCGCGCAGAAGCCCGTCGAGTTCGATCCGGCTGTGGTGCAGGTAGCCGGACAGCGGCTGCCCGTCCACCACGCCCACCCGGACGATGTCGGTGCCGTCCCGGCCGGGTACCGGTTCGCGATCGTTGGCCCAGGTCAGTCCGGTCAGCAGGATCAGCAACCCGGCGATCGAGAGCCCGGTCAGCACGCGCAACGCGGACCGCATGGTGCCTGTTTCCCGCCGCCGGCCTCAGTTGCCGTCGCGGAGCAGGTCCAGCGCGGCGGCCAGGTCGTCCGGGTACTCGCTGACGAAGCGGACCTCGTCGTGCGTACGGGGGTGGACGAAGGCCAGTTCACGCGCGTGCAGCCACTGCCGGTGCAGCTTCAGCCGGGCGGACAGGGTGGGATCGGCGCCGTAGGTGAGATCGCCCACGCAGGGGTGCCGCAGCGCCGAGAAGTGCACCCGGATCTGGTGCGTGCGCCCGGTCTCCAGCTTCACGTCGACCAGGCTGGCGGCGCGGAACGCCTCCAGCGTGTCGTAGTGCGTGACGCTGGGCTTGCCGCCGGACATCACCGCGTACCGGTAGTCGGCGGTCGGATGCCGGTCGATCGGCGCGTCGATCGTGCCGCGCAGCGGGTCGAGGTGGCCCTGCACCACGGCGTGGTACCGCTTGTCCACCTCGCGTTCCTTGAACGCCCGCTTCAGCACGGTGTACGCGATCTCGCTCTTGGCCACCACCATGAGGCCGGTGGTGCCGACGTCCAGCCGGTGCACGACGCCCTGCCGTTCGGCCGCGCCGCTGGTCGCCACGTTCTGGCCCATCGCGGCCAGCCCGCCGATGACGGTCGGGCCGGTCCACCCCGGGCTGGGGTGCGCCGCCACGCCCACCGGCTTGTCCACCACCACGATGTCGTCGTCGCTGTGCACGATGCCGAGCCCGTGCACCGGTTCGGCCACCACCGCCGGGGCGCTGACCGGCGCGGGCAGCGTGACCTCCAGCCAGGCGCCCGCGGCGACCTTGTCCGACTTGGGCCGGGGCACGCCGTCGACGAGGGCGTCACCGGCCTCCACCAGCGCGGCGGCCGCGGTCCGGGAGAGCCCGAACAGCCGGGACACCGCCTGGTCGAGACGCATGCCGTCGAGGCCGTCCGGGACCGGCAGGGAGCGGCGGTCGCCGGTCGGGCGTACGTAGGGAGCGGTCACGCGTCGCCGGCCTTGTCCGTCGGGGTGGCCTCGGGCACCGACTGGTCCCGGCCGAGCCGGCCGCCGTCGCGCTGCCGCCCGGTCAGCTCCAGCAGGACCGCGACCACCACGCCGACGCTCAGGCAGCTGTCCGCGACGTTGAACACGGCGAACTTCTCGCCGTACGGCCCGAACACACTGATCATGTCGACCACGTGCCCGCGGAACGGTCCCGGCGCCCGGAACAGCCGGTCGCCGAGGTTGCCCAGCGCACCGCCCAGCACCAGGCCGAGCGCGATGCCCCAGGGCACCGAGCGCAGCTTGCGGGCCATCCAGCCGATCCACCCGATGACGACCAGCGTGATCAGCGGGAACACCCAGGTGTAGTCGCTACCCAGGCTGAAGGCGGCGCCGCTGTTGCGCAGCAGGGACAGGTAGACCAGCCCGCCCAGGATGCGGACCGGCTCGCCCTCCGTCAGGTGCTGGGTGGACAGCTCCTTGGTGACCTGGTCGACCACCACCGCCAGGACGGCGGTCGCGGCCAGCACCGTCACGGCCGCCCGGCTGAAGCCACCGGGCAGCGCGGTGCGGCCACCCGGCTCGGTCACCGTGGCCTCGTCGGCGTTCAGCGTCGTTCCTCCAGCTGCTTACAGGACACGCACAGGGTCGCGGACGGGAAGGCCGCCAGCCGCTCGACCGGGATGGCGTTCCCGCACTTCTCGCAGTAACCGTAGTTGCCCTCGCCGAGGCGGTCGATGGCGCGTTCCACCTGATTGATCCGCTCCAGCAGATTGTTCGCCAGAGTGATCTCCTGCTCACGTTCCAGCGTCTTGGTGCCGGTGTCCGCCTGGTCGTCGCCGGCCGAGTCGGTCAGCCGTTCCCGCTGCAGCTCGGTGATCTCGGCGAGCGTCTGGTCGTACTCCGCCTGCAGTTCGTCCCGGCGCTCGGTCAGGGCCGTCTCGATCTTCTGCGTCTCCGCCGCGCTGCGGGACCGCTTCGTGGCGGCCTTGGCGGTCGAAGCTGACTTCGTGTCGGTTGCCTTGGCCATCGTCGCTCCCTCGGCCGCGCGCCCCCGCGCGGCGATCGGCGTCTGCGGAATCCGGTCGCCGGCTCGTCGAGCCGCGGCCACCCGTCCCGGTTGTCGGAGCCGGACACGTCGCGCCCGGCCGCGCGGCGATCCGTGGGCGAACCGCCGCCGTGCCTCCGGTGCACAAGTCCCCATGTGCACAAATGGCGCGACGACGAGCGTCGCGCACACCAGAGGTTCGCAAGGATACGGAACGTGAACGGCACCGACAACACGGCGCACCGCGCCGAGGCCGGGCAACCCGGACGAAGCACGCGAACCGCCGGTCGGATTCCCGACGATATCCGCAGGTCAGTCCGCCCGGCCCTCCTCACCGAACCAGCGCGCCAGACGCCCCCGCCGGCTGACCGCTCGCAGCCGCCGCTCCGCCACGTCCCGCGCCGCCGCGGTCGCCACGATCAGCAGGGCGTCCCCGGTCCGCAACCGGGTGTACGGATCCGGCACGAACCCGCTGCCCGCCCGCACCACCAGGGTCACCGCCGCGCCCACCGGCAGCCGCAGCTCGTCGATGTGCACCCCGGCCAGCCGCGACCCCGGCGCCACGTCGATCTGCAGCAGGTCGGCACCCATGTGCTCCAGCGGCGCGATCTCCACCCGCACCTCGGCCGCCTCGTGCGGCGCCGTGATCCGCAGCCACCGCGCCACCGGCGCCAGCGTCCCCGCCTGCACCAGGGTGAAGATGATGACCAGCACGAAGACCGCGTCGAACAGCCCCTCCGCCCCCGGCGTGCCGGCCGACAACGGAATCGTGGCCAGCACGATCGGCACCGCACCGCGCAGCCCCGCCCAGGACAGGAACGTCTGCCCCCGCCAGCCCAGCCGGCGCACGCTGCGGGCGAGCACCGCGGACACCAGCACCGACAACGGCCGGGCCAGCAGGATCAGCGCACAGCCCACCACCAGCGCCGGAACCAGCGCGTCGGACAGCCGGGACGGCGACGCAAGCAGGCCGAGCAGCACGAACAGGCCGATCTGCGCGAGCCAGGCCAGCCCGTCCGCGAACCCCAGAATCGCCCGCCGGTGCGGCAGGCGGGCATTGCCGAGCACCACGCCGGCCACGTACACCGCCAGGAACCCGGACGCGTGCGCCACCGCACCGGCCGCGTACGCGAGCACGGTCAGCCCCACCGCCGCGATCGGATACAGACCCGCCGAGGGCAGCGCGGCATGCCGCAACAACCAGCGCCCGATCACGCCGACGCTGAGCCCGATGGCGGCGCCCACCGCCAGCTCGTACCCGACGATCAGCAGCTCGTACCACCAGGGGTGGGCGAAGGGCCCGGCCGCCGCCAGCAACACGACCAGCAGAACCACCGGTGCGTCGTTCATGCCGGACTCGGCCTCCAGCGTGGCGACCAGCCGCGGCGGCAGGCGCAGCCGCCGCAGCGTCGCGAACACGGCCGCCGCGTCGGTGGACGACAGCACGGCGCCGTACAGCAGCGCGAGGCGCCAGTCCAGACCCAGAACCAGGTGTACGACCACGCCCACGATCGCGATGCTCACCGCCACCCCGACGGTCGCCAACGTCGACGCCAACCCCAGCACCGGGCGCAACGTGGACCAGCGCGCGGTCAGCCCACCCTCGGCAATGATCATGAGAAGGGCGCAGAATCCGAGGGTACGGGTGAGGTCCGCGTCGTCGAACCGGATGCCCAGCCCCGACTCCCCGATGACCACGCCGATCAGCAGGTACACCAGAAGACTCGGCAGTCCGAGCCGCGTCGACAACCGGACCGCGGCCACCGCGACGAGCAGCACCGCCGCCCCGATCAGCAGCGCGTAATCCAGGTTCCCGGTCATCCCGTGCCGTCGCGCCCGGCGTCCGGCCGGCGCCTATCCCCGGCGCGGTCCGGCCGGGCGACCCCACGCTGCCGGTCGCCGGCGTCGTCGCGGGGGGCGGGCGGACGCCGCTGTTCGGTGACATCCTCGCGGAGAGCCAGCAGCCTCCGCCGAACCGCGGTGCCGTCGGCGTCGACCGTGAAGACCTTGTCCCGGCTGGTCGCACCGAGCCGCAGCGCGACGCTCCCCGGACGCACACCGAGCGCAGCCGCCAGCGCCCGGCGGACCGCCTCGGTGGCCTTGCCGTCCACCGCCGGCGCACCGACCGCGACGATCAGCGCCGGGCCGTGCGGACCGTCATAACACCCACCCACACGGGTACGCCCCGCGCCCGGCCGCACCCGGACCGGCACCGAGACGCTGTGGCCGGGATCGGGCGGAGTGGGGTGCCGCTTGGCCATGCCTCATTGTGCCGATCATCGTTCCGGACGCGCGCCGGGGTCGCCCCACAACTGTGAGTAGTCCCTCACCCGCACCCCTGCGGAGGGGTCACGGGCGCGTGGCCCGGGCCACCAGACGGTCCACCGGACGGCACTGCCCGCACGGACTGAAACCGAGTTCGACCGCCTCACGCACCGGAAGCGGTTCACTCAGTCGTCCGGCCAGGTGACCGCAGTCGGCCAGGTGGTAGCGCGGCCGGCCGTCCACGACCACGACCTCGGCGTCCAACTGGGCGACCCGGACCGCGTCGCCCGGGCGGACCGCTTGGGGCAGCGGTTCGTCGGCGGGGTCCTCGTCGTCCGGTTCGTCGAATTCGGGCGTGTGGTAGCCGGGACCGGAGGCGGTGGCACCACCCGCGCCCGCGGCGCCGTGGCCGAGGAGGTCGCCGAGGTAATCCGGCTCCGGAGCGCCCCGCCTCGCCGGCGCACCCAGCGGATCCTCCGCAGACCCCAGCGGATCCGAGGGAGACCCGGAGCCCAGCGGATCGGAGGGGGACCCCGAACCCAGCGGATCCGAGGGCGGGCTCAGATGGTCCGCCTCGTCGACGCCGCGATCGGACCGCGGTCCGGCCTGACCGTGTTCGGGGTACAACGGCCCGGTGGTCTCTCCGTCCTGGAGCGGGTCGTTGTCCCAGGGAGCGGTCGGCGGCTCGGTGCTACGGGCCGCGCCGATCACGGTGGCGGCACGGTCGTAGTCCGGATCGGCCGGGCGGTCGTCGGCGGAGTGCCCGTCCGGCGCCTCGTCGGTACCCCGGTGATCGGGGAAAGCCGCAGAATCGGCGCGGAGATCATCAGACGAGGAGAAATCGGACGCCGCGCGGCCGGGACCCGAGACCCGATCGCGACGGGCGTCCGCACTGCCATGATCGGAACCCACCAAATCGTCTGTGAGGGCTCCAGACCCGGAGAAATCGGATGTGGCCCGTGGGCCGTGCGGTCCCGCGACGTCGGCGGGTCCGGCGTGCTCGACATCGGCGGACGCCGGGTTCGCTGCGCCGCCGGTCCGCATCTCCGTGGATCCGAGGTAGGGGTCGTCCCGCTCGTCCGCGACGAGCCGGTCGGCGCCCACCCGATCGCGGGCCGTCCCCGCCGAGGCGGACGTTCCCGGTAGATCCGGCACGTCCCGATCCGACCCGGCCGGTGCGTCCTCGGCGTAGCGGTCGAAACCACCCGGGCCGGCGTGCGCACCTTCAAGGTCGTGGCCCGCGGGCCGGCCGAAGTCGGGACGGTCCGCCCGGTGATGGTCGGAGAGGTCCGCGAACTCGGCGGCAACACCGGAACTGTCGGAAGTGGCGCCATCGGAAGCGTGTGCCTCCGCGTGCGGAGACTGCTCGTCCGGACGATCGGGATAGGGGCGACCGGCGGCGCCCGCCGCGGGGTACCGGTCGCCGCGCGTCCCTGCGCCGACCGGCTCCGCCAGGAGATCGGCGGCCGTGTCGTCCATGGCCAGACGATCCGCGGCCATCCGATCGGCAGCCCGACGATCCGCGTCCGTCAGATCCGCAGTTCCACGATCCGCGTCCGTCAGATCCGCAGTTCCACGATCCGCGTCCGTCAGATCCGCAGCCCCGCGATCCGCAGCCAGCAGATCCGCAGCGGTGAGATCAGCGGCGGTGAGATCAGCCGGGGTCCGGCCGGCGGGAGTGCGGCCGGCGGCGGCGAGATCGGCAGTCGTGAGATCTGCGGCGGGGTCGACCGGCAGTCCGTCCGGTCCGCCGGTACGCCGCTGGGCAGCGGCGTGCCGCGCGCCGACCACCAGGGCGACCGCGGCCAGCAGACTGGTCACGATCGAACTGATCAGGAGTGTGCTCGAACCGCCGGCGAGCCCTAATACCAGCAGCGTCACCGCGACGAGGATGAGCAGCAGGCTAGCAACGATCATGGCTCATCCTCGTCGGGTGTTCCCCACCGCAACCAGAGTGGTCAGCGGCCGGTTTCGATGGAGTTGGCGCGGCTGCCGCCGTACGAGCCGGCGAGGCCCGCCGCGGCGAGACCGCCGGAGCCGCCGACCGCGCGGTTGGCGTCGGCGCGCTGCATCTCGGCCTCCAGCCCCTGGCCACGGCCGTCGAGGTCACGCAGCTGGCTCTCCAGGTACGCCTTGAGCCGGGTGCGGTACTCGCGCTCGAACTGCTTCAGCTCCTCGATGTGCTTCTGCAGCGCCGACCGCTTGGCGTCCAGGCCGCCCATGGCCTCCTGGTGCCGCTGGCGCGCGTCCCGCTCGAGGGCGTCCGCCTTGGCACGGGCCTCGCGGGTGACCTCCTCGGCCTTGCTGCGCGCGTCGGACAGCAGCTTGTCGGCCTCGCGGCGCGCGTCGGACACGTGGTCGTCCGCGGTCCGCTGGGCCATCATCAGGACCCGCAGCGCCTGCTGCTCGCCGTCGCCACCGGCCGTGCCGGCGCTGGCGCCGACCGGGCCCTGGGCACGGACCTGCTCGAGCTCGGCCTGCATCTGGCGGGCCGCCTGCTCGGCCGCCGACTTGTCCCGCTGGACGCGGTCAAGCTGGGCCTTCATGTCGTTGAGCTCCGCCGCCAGCCGCGGGTCGGCACCCGGGCCGGCTGGTGCGCCACCCCGGCCGCCGCGCTCCACCTGGGCACGCAGCTCGTTGTTCTCCTCGATCAGACGGGCGAGTTCGCGCTCGACCTCGTCCAGGAAGGCGTCGACCTCCTCCTCGTCATACCCCCGCTTGCCGATCGGGGGCTTCTTGAAGGCGACGTTGTGCACGTCGGCCGGGGTCAGCGGCATCGAAACTCCTCGGGTCAGTTGCGGCCGCGTGGGGCGCTACCCATCACACGCTGAAAGTCATGATGAGGCGCGCTAACACGAAGTTCAAAAGCACGAACAGGATAACCAGCAGGACCAGGGACGCCAGGTCCAAGCTCACGTTACCAATTCGCAGCGGTGGGATCACACGCCTCAACGCCTTGAGGGGGGGATCAGTGACGCTCCACACGGACTCCAATGCCGCGGACGCGCCTCGTCCAGGCTGCCACCGGCGCCCGTACTGCAGCACCGCACCCAGGACGAAGCGCGTCAGCAGAGTCAGAAAGAAGACGTAGACCAACAGGTAGAGAACTTGAAAGACGATCGACAGCACGGTCGGCGGATCCCTCGTTCGGGTCAACTTTGAGTGAAGAAGCCGCCCTCAGCGATCTTGGCCTTGTCCTCCGCGGTGACCTGGACATTTGCCGGTGAGAGCAGGAAAACCCGGTTGGTCACGCGCTCGATCGTACCGCGAAGGCCAAAGGCCAGTCCGGCAGCGAAGTCAACCAGTCGGCGGGCGTCGCCCTCGTCCATCTCGGTGAGATTGATGATCACGGGTACGCCGTCCCGGAAGTGCTCCCCGATCGTGCGGGCCTCACGGTACGTGGTCGGGTGCAGCGTGGTGATCTGGTACCGCTGGTCCTCCTCGACCGGCCGCGGCGCCGGGGCCTGCGGAGCGAGCGCGAGGTTGTCCCGCGTCTGGTAGCTCAGCCCGCCGCCGCTGTCGCCGCCGGTGGTCGACCGGGTGATCGAGCGCACGCTGGCGCGCTCGGTGCGGTCGGTGCGCTCGTGGTGGTCCCGGTCGAGGTCGGCCCGGGCGGCGGCGCGCTCGCTGAGCCGCACCCGCTCGGAGGCACGGGCCCGGGGCAGTGCCGGCGCCTCCTCGACGTCGTCGTCCTCGTCGGCGAACTCGTCGGCGTAGCGGTACCCGGAGTCGCGGTCCCGGTCCCGGTCACGGTCGCGCTCACGGTAGCCACTCTCGCGGTAGCCGCGGTCGTCGTACCCGCGCTCGTCGTCCTCCTCGACGAGGCCGAGCCAGACCCCCGCCTTGCGCAGAGCACTCATGCCGCCACCTCGTCCCGCTCGGCGCTAAACCGCCCGTCCATGCCCCCACCTCACATCCGCTGTGCGGCGCGCGCCCCCTCGGCGAGCCGCTTCCCCCCTTGCACGCACCCCGGGAGGCACGCTCGCGCTGTCGGGCGCGCCGGCTGCCGGAACTGCCTGGCGTGCGTAAACAACACCTGTGTAGTTTGCTGCCCGCCGCAAGGCTACCGCAGCTTGTTTCGCATCCCGAGTAAAGAAGTGCCGATCCGCACGTGTGTCGCTCCGTGCACGATCGCGGATTCCAGGTCCCCGCTCATGCCGGCCGAGACGACGGTGGCGTCCGGGTGTCCGGACAGGAGCCGCGCCCGCACCTCGGCCAGCTTCTCGAACGCCAGATCCGGGTGCCAGCTGGGCGGCGCCACCGTCATCACGCCGCCGAGCCGCAGGTGCGCCGACCCGGCGACCGCGTCGGCGACCTGCCACAGGTCCCGTTCCGCCTCGATGCCGCCCGGCACCGCGCCGCCGCGGGCCAGGTCGCCGTCCAGGCTGACCTGCACCAGGACGTCGAGCGGCCGGTCCCGGTGCCGCCCGGCCGCGCCGTCCAGGGCCCGGGCCAGGCGCCGGGAGTCCACCGACTCGACCACCTCGGCGTACGTCACCACGGACCGGGCCTTGTTGCGTTGCAGCTGGCCGACGAAGTGCCAGCGGAGCGGCAGGTCGGACAGCTCGGCCGCCTTGCCGGACGCCTCCTGGTCCTTGTTCTCGCCGACGTCGGTCACCCCGAGGCCGGCGAGCAGGCGCACGTCGTCCGCGGGGTACGTCTTCGTCACCGCGACCAGCGTGACCTCCGACGGGTCCCGGCCGGCCGCGGTGCAGGCACGGGCGATCCGCTCCCGCACCTCGTCGAGCGAGGCGGCGAGCTGCGCACGCCGGCCGGTGTCCGCCAACCGCGGGCCTCAGGAACCGTTCTTCAGGAAGTCCGGCACGTCCACGTCGTCGAAGAGCACCCGGCGCGGCGGCGGGGTGGTGGCCGGTACCGGCGGGGTGGTGTTGTTCGCCGGCGGCGGCGTGGTGACCGGCGGCGGCGCGGTCGGCTGCTGCACCACCTTGCGGGCCGGCTCGGACGGCTTGTACGAGGGCGCGCCCCCGTCGAAACCGGCCGCGATCACGGTGACCCGCACCTCGTCGCCGAGCGCGTCGTCGATGACCGCGCCGAAGATGATGTTGGCGTCCGGGTGGGCCGCGTCCGTGACCAACTGGGCGGCGTCGTTGATCTCGAACAGGCCCAGGTCGGACCCGCCCGCGATGGAGAGCAGCACGCCGCGGGCGCCGTCCATGCTCTGCTCCAGCAGCGGGCTGGAGATCGCCTTCTCGGCGGCCTCGACGGCGCGGTTGTCGCCGCGCGCGCTGCCGATGCCCATGAGCGCGCTGCCGGCGCCGCTCATCACGCTCTTGACGTCCGCGAAGTCCAGGTTGATCAGACCCGGCGTGGTGATCAGGTCGGTGATCCCCTGCACACCGGAGAGCAGCACCTGGTCGGCCTGGCGGAACGCGTCCATCATGCTGATGCCGCGGTCACCGAGCGCGAGGAGCCGGTCGTTCGGGATGACGATCAGCGTGTCGCACTGGTTCCGCAGCTCGTCGATGCCGGACTCGGCCTGCACCTGACGGCGCTTGCCCTCGAAGGAGAACGGCCGGGTGACCACGCCGATGGTGAGCGCGCCGAGCTTGCGGGCGATGTTCGCCACCACGGGCGCGCCACCGGTGCCCGTACCGCCGCCCTCGCCGCAGGTCACGAACACCATGTCGGCGCCCTTGAGCACTTCTTCGATCTCGTCGCGGTGGTCCTCGGCGGCGTTCTTGCCGACGTCCGGCTGCGCGCCGGCACCGAGTCCGCGGGTCAGTTCCCGGCCGACGTCCAGTTTGACGTCGGCGTCACTCATCAGCAGCGCCTGCGCATCGGTGTTGATCGCGATGAACTCGACGCCCTTGAGCCCAACCTCGATCATGCGGTTCACGGCGTTCACGCCGCCGCCACCGATGCCGACGACCTTGATCACGGCAAGGTAGTTGTGTGGAGGTGTCATCGGGCTCAGCCTTCCCTTCCAGGGTTGGCGGCTGTCGAGGGCCCCTGCGGTTCCGGCCAGAACCACACTTCGACAACCGCAGCCGTACAAGGGAGGGCGAGGAAACCCTCACCCTCTACTAGAGGCTTAGTGTTATGTCAACTACTGAACCTCTGGTCGCAAGGTAAGCGGACCTTTACCGACATCCAAGGACCGACGCGGCGTGTCGGCGTGCGCGTGCATGGCGACTATCCGACTGAGCCGTAACCTCGTACGCAATGCTCCGTTTGGGCAATTTTGTCCGATTAGCGGATGGTGACCACGGACGGGGCGCTGACGTCGATGGTCCGGCCGTCGCGGTTGAGCAGCGCGGTGGAGACCTTGGCCTTGACCTCGCTGGCGGAGTCGTCACCCCAGATCACCGTACGGTCCTTGCGCAGCAGCAGGTGAATCCGCGCCGGCGCCTCCACCGAGATCGCCACCAGTTGCTCGCGCAGGTCGTCGGTGAGCGCGGCCAGCACGGTGAGCGCGGCCCGGGTGTTCACGTCCGACGGGCCCGGAGCGGCCAGTTTCGCCAGCGGCAGGCCGGCCGGCTTGCGGGGCACGGTCCGGAACGCCACACCCTCGGTGTCGATCAACGTGTACGAGGCGTTCCCCGCCGCCGCCACGGCGGCCACCGGCGTCCGCTCCACCACCTCGACCACGAGCGTGCCGGGCCAGTCCCGGGACACCACCGCGTGGTCCACCGCGGCCAGGCCCTGCACCCGGGACCGCACCGCGTCGGTGTCCACCCGGGCCAGCGGCTCGGCCATCCGCACCGCCGCGGCCTGCTCGACCTGCACCGCGGACAGCACCTCGGTGCCCACCACCCGGACCTGGCGCACGCCCAGCACGGACGTGCCGTACACCATCCAGATCAGTCCGCCCACCACCAGCACGACCCCCGCCCCGACCGCCCAGGGCAGCGCCGCCCGCAGGCGCCGCTGCCGGGCGCGGGCCATGAACCGGCGCACCGACGAGGGCACCGCGTCGGTGTCCGCGCGGACCAGCCGCCAGTTCCGCCCGCCCCCCGCGGTCATCGCTCAGCGGTCCCGATCGGCCTCGGTGAGGGCGGCCAGCAGTTCGTCGCCCATCAGCGAGATCGGCGGCGCGCCCATGGTGACCACCACGTCGCCGGGGCGGCTGCGGCGGACCACCTCGGTCGGCACGTCCTCCCAGGACGGCACGAACACCTTGCGGTCGTCCGTCAGCGCGACCGCCGCGGTCAGCGCGACGCCGCCCTCACCCGGCTCGCGCACCTCGCCCGGGCCGAAGACCTCCATGACGATCACCTCGTCCGCGAGCGACAGCCCCTCGGCCAACTCGGCCTGCAGGTCCCGGGTGCGGTAGACCCGGTAGGGCTGGAACACCACCAGCAGGCGGCCGTCGCCGGCCACCTCGCGCAGCGTGCGCAGCGCGGCCTTCACCGAGGTCGGGTGGTACGCGTACTCGTCGTAGACCCGGACGCCCGCGGCGATGCCCTTGCGCTCGAACCGCCGCCGCACCCCCGGGAACGCACTCAGCGCCTCGGTGATCGACACCAGCGGAATGCCCAGCTTCAGCGCGGTGAGCACGGCCGCCGCGCTGTTCAGTCCCATGTGCCGGCCGGGCAGCGCCAGCTTGATCTCACCGAGCGCCTCGCCGTGCAGCGCGGCGGTGTACCGCACCCCGCTGACCGACGACACCACGTCGTCGAGCCGCAGGTCCGCCCATTCGCTCTCGCCGTACGTGTAGACGGTCCGCCCCTGTGCCCGCAGCGCCACGATCAGATCCTGGACGCCGGGGTCGTCGGCGCAGGTCACCACGAAGCCGTCCGCGTCGGTGAGCTCGGCGAACTGCTGGAAACCGGCCTTGAGCCCGGCCAGGTCGCCCCAGTTGTTGAGGTGGTCACCCTCGATGTTGGTGACGATCGCGACGTGCGGCCGGTAGATCAGGAACGACCGGTCGCTCTCGTCCGCCTCGGCCACGAAGTACGGCCCGGTGCCGTGGTGGCCGTTCGACCCGGCCTCGGAGATCTCGCCGCCGATCACGAACGACGGGTCCTGCCCGGCGTGCTGCAGGATCACCGTCATGATCGAGGTGGTGGTGGTCTTGCCGTGGGTGCCGGCCACCGCGATGGTCTGCCGGTTGGTCATGGCCGCGGCGAGCGCCTCGGACCGGTGCAGCACCCGCAGCCCGCGCCGGCGCGCCTCGACCAGCTCCAGGTGGTCGGCCGGGATCGCGGTCGAGTAGACCACGGTGTCCACGCCGTCCAGGTTGGACGCGGTGTGCGACATGTGCACCGTGCCGCCCAGCGCGCGCAACGCGGCCAGGGCCGGCCACTCGCGCAACTCGCTGCCGGACACCGGTACGCCGCGGGTGAGCAGCAACCGGGCCAGCCCGCCCATGCCCACGCCGCCGATGCCGATCAGGTGCACGCTGCCCAGGTCCTCGGCGGTCAACTCGCCGGCCGGCGTCAGCTCCGCCGTGTTCACAGGTCCACTCCCCTACTGATGGACGGCGCCGTCATCGGGCCACCGCCTCGCACACGAAGTCCAGCAGGGCCTCGTCGCCGTCCCGGCGTCCGTAGGCCCCGGCCGCCCGGCCCATCGCGGCGAGCCGCTGCGGGTCACGCGCCAGCGGGATCACCGTACGCTCGATCCATTCCGGTGTGACCTCGGCATTGTCCACCAGCAGGCCCCCACCGGCCTCGACCACCGGCAGCGCGTTGCGCTTCTGTTCCTGATTGCTGTGCGGGTACGGCACGTAGATCGCCGGCACCCCGATCGCCGTGGTCTCGGCGACCGTGATCGCCCCGCCGCGGCAGAGCATCAGGTCGGCCGCGGCGTATCCGAGCTGCATGTCGGACAGGTACGGCACCACCACGTACGGCACCGGCAGGTCGTGCGGCACCTCGAACGGATCGTTGCGCCCGCCCTGCACGTGCAGCACCTGGATGCCCGCGTGGGTCAGCGCCTTGGCCGCCCCGGCGACTGCCAGGTTGATCGCGCGCGCACCCTGCGAGCCGCCGGAGACCAGCAGCACCGGCAGGTCGGGACGCAGTCCGAAGTGGGCCAGCGCGCTCGGCCGCAGGGCCGGCCGGTCCAGCCGGGCGATCGCGGTGCGCAGCGGTACGCCGACCACCCGGGCCGAACGCAACGACTCGGCCTGCTGGGGCTGGTGCGGGAAACCGACCGCGACGTTCTTGGTGAACTTCATGCCCATCCGGTTCGCCACCCCGGGCGGCACGTTGACCTCGTGGATCACCAGGGGCAGCTCGCGCCGCCAGGCCGCCAGGTAGGCCGGCACCGACACGTACCCGCCGAAGCCCACCACGACATCGGCCTGGACCTCGTCGATCACCTTGCCCGCCGCGTGCGCCGACTTCCACATCCGGTCCGGGGTGCGCAGCAGGTTCAGGTTGACCGCCCGGGGCAGCTGGAACGCCGGGATCAACCGCAGGTCGTAGCCGGCCGGCGGGATCAGCTCGTTCTCCATGCCCTTCGGACTGCCCAGCGTGGTGATGCGCACCTCCGGGAAGTGCCGGCGCAACGCATCGGCGAAGGCAAGCAGCGGATAGATGTGACCACCGGTGCCCCCTCCGGCCAACACGACCGACCGCAGCAGAGCCATCACCGTCTCCTCCCACCCCCCGCCGTCGCCTGCGGACGCTTCGCGGCGGGCCGCCGCGGCGGGGGGAGCGGCGGCAGCGGGGCCCAGACTAGCCGTACCCATCGAGCGGGCGGACGGGCGTTCAGGGCCCGGGCGGCGTCCGGTTCGGCACGGGCGAACGACGCCAGCATGCCGATCGCGGCGAGCGTCACGACCAGCGCGCTGCCGCCTGCGGAGATGAACGGCAGGGGCAGGCCGGTGATCGGCAGCAGGCCCACCACGCCGCCGATGTTGATCACAGCCTGGGCGACCAGCCAGGTGGTGATGGCGGTGGCGGCGAGCCGGCGGAACGGGTCCTCGACCCGGCGGGCGATCCGGAAGCCGGTGTACGCGAGCACCGAGAACAGCGCCAGCACCACGGCGCAGCCGACCACCCCCAGCTCCTCGGCGACCACCGCGAAAATGAAGTCGTTGTCCGCCTCCGGCAGCCAGTCCCACTTCAGCGCGCTCTTGCCCAGCCCGACGCCGAACCAGCCGCCCTCGTAGATCGCCGACCGCCCCTGCAGCAGCTGGTAGCAGGCGCCCAGGTCACAGTCCTCCGGCGGGCGGAAGAACGTGGTGAGCCGGGCCAGGCGGTAGTTGTCCGTGTCGGTCGAGCCGGAGCCGGCACCGCGGGACGCGGCCGCGATCAGCAGGCCGATCCCGGCCAGGCCGAGAACGCCCAGGGCCGCGAAGATCCGCAGCCGGACGCCGGCCGCCCAGAGCAGGCCGACGACCAGCGCCAGCAGCACCAGCATGGTGCCCAGGTCGTTGTAGCCGACCAGGACGAACAGCAGCCCCAGCACCGGGAACAGCGGGATCGCCAGCTCGCGCCAGAGCCCCAGGTAGGCGCCCTTGCGGGCGACGATGTCCGCGCCCCACAGGACCAGGCCGAGCTTGGCCAGCTCGGACGGCTGGATGCCGACCGGGCCGAGGTAGAGCCAGAGCAGGTTGGCCTCGACCGGCCCGAGCTTCGGCTCGCTCAGGATCTTGACCGACTTCAGCGCCATCAGCAGGTCCAGCACGGCGAGCAGCACGATCGCGGCGCCCAGCACGTACGTGCCGAGCGTGCGCAGCGTGCGGGCCGGCAGCCGCTGGCACACCCAGAAGCCGAACAGCCCGAGCAGCGCGAAGACCGCCTGGTCCCGGATCGCGCTGAAGGCGTTGCCGTGCTGCGCGTACGCCTTCACGCTGGTCGCCGAGAAGACCATGGTGAGGCCGATCAGCAGCAGCAGGCCGGAGCTGGCGAGCAGCAGGTAGTAGGAGGACAGCGGCCGTGCCAGCATCCCGTGCACGGCGGGCAGCAGTTGCCGGCTGAGCGACGGGCGGGCCTTCTGTTCCTCCATCACCTCATCATCGGGGTAACGACATCGATCACCGCGGACGCGCGCCGCGTGTCGGTGGGTGAGATCAGATCACCCCATCGTCGCCAGGAAGTCGCTGTAGAACAGCCCCAGGCCGATCGCCACGCAGAGCCCCGCCACGATCCAGAACCGGACCACGATGTTGACCTCGCTCCACCCGGCCAGCTCGAAGTGGTGCTGCAGCGGTGACATCCGGAACACCCGCTTGCCGGTGGTCTTGAAGGAGATGATCTGGATGACCACGGAGAGCGTGATGATCACGAACAGGCCGCCGATGATGACCGAGAGCAGCGTGGTCCGGGTCGCTATGGCCAGGCCGCCGATCAGGCCGCCCAGGCCGAGCGCGCCGGTGTCACCCATGAAGATCCGGGCCGGGTTCGTGTTCCACCACAGGAAACCGACACAGGCGGCGGCCGCCGCCGCGGCGATCATGGCGATCTCCAACGGGTCGCGTACCTCGTAGCAGTAGGCACCGCCCCCGGAGTAGTCGATGTCCGCGCACCAGTGCCGGTACTGCCAGAAACCGATCAGCGCGTACGCTCCCAGCACCGCGATCGACGCGCCGGTGGCCAGGCCGTCCAGTCCGTCGGTGAGGTTCACGCCGTTCGACATGGACATGATGACGAACACGAAGACCAGCACCGAGCCGACCTTGCCGACGTCCAGGAAGCTGATGTCCCGGATGAACGAGATGCTCTCGCTGGCCACGGTCTGGCCGTTGGTGCTCGGCACGTACAGCGCGGCGATACCGAAGCCGCCACCGACGATGAGCTGGCCGAGCAGCTTGCCCTTGGCGCTCAGGCCGTTCGAGTTGCGCTTGCGGACCTTGAGGAAGTCGTCGAGGAAGCCGACCGCGCCACAGAACACGAACAACCCCAGCAGGACCAGGGCGGTCATGGTGGGCTTCTCCTGGGCGATCTGCCGCTCCGGCAGGGTGGTCAGCGCCAGGTGGCCGGCGACGTACGCGAACACCGTGGCCACGATGAACGCCACCCCGCCCATCGTGGGCGTGCCCTTCTTGCCCTGGTGCGACGCCGGTCCCAGGGACCGGATCGGCTGACCCGCCTTGAGCGCGGAGAACACCTTGATCGCAATCGGGGTGCCGAAGAGCGAGATGAGAAACGCGACCGCGGCCGCGACGATGACTGCCCTCACGGGCGAACCCCCTCAGGCCGCAGTGCGTCCGCGACCTTCCAGCACCGATACCTCGAACCCTTCACCAGCACCACGTCCCCGGGACGCAGGTCTGCCCGCAGCGCCTCGACGGCCGCCTCCTGGTCGGCCGCGAACACCGCCTCGCCCTTCCACTGCTCCACCTCGGCGGCGCCGTCGAGCACCGGACGGGCGATGTCGGCGACCACGATGAGCCGGTCCACGCCCAGCTCGGCGGCGAGCCGGCCGACGTCCCGGTGTCCGGCGACCTCGTACTCGCCGAGCTCCACCATGTAGCCGAGCACGGCGGTGGTCCGCCGGTCCGCGCCGAGCACCGCCAGCGCCCGCAGCGCCGCCGCGGTGGACGACGGGTTGGCGTTGTACGAGTCGTCGATGACGGTCACCCCGTCCGGCCGGTCGAACACGTCCATCCGCCGGCTGGAGACGATGTCGATCTCGCACAGGGCGGCCGCCACGTCGTCCGGCGACATGCCCTGCGACAGCGCCACCGCGGCGGCGGCCAGCGTGTTGGGAACCTGGTGCGCACCGGTGGCGCGGAGCCGTACCGGGCGGCCGGCCAGCGTGTACGACGCCCGGCCCCGGGAGTCCAGCGTGACGTTCTCCGCGCGCACGTCGGCGTCCGGCGACTCGCCGAAGCGCACCACCCGCGCCGCGGTCCGCCCGGCCATCCCGGACACCAGCGGGTCGTCGGCGTTGAGGATCGCCACCCCGTCCGCCGGCAACGCCTCGACCAGTTCGCCCTTGGCCCGGGCGGTGCCCTCGAGGGAGCCGAACTCGCCGACGTGGGCGGTGCCGATGTTGGTCACCACGCCGATCCGCGGCGGGGCCACCTCGGCGAGGTGCCGGATGTGCCCGACGCCGCGGGCCCCCATCTCGAGCACCGAGAACCGGGTGTCCGGCGTGGCCCGCAGCGCGGTGGTCGGGTGCCCGAGTTCGTTGTTGAGCGAGCCGACCGTCGCCACGGTCGGGCCCAGCCGGGCCAGCAGCTGCGCGATGTAGTCCTTGGTCGTGGTCTTGCCGGAGGAACCGGTGATGCCCACCACGGTGAGATCGGGCAGCCGGTCCAGCACGGCCCGGGCCAGCACGGCCAGCGCGGCCAGCGGGTCGGCCACCACCACCCCGGGTACGCCGGTGTCGCGGCTGCCCAGCACGCCGGCCGCACCCGCGGCGACCGCCTGGGCGGCGAAGTCGTGACCGTCCACGCGCTCACCGGCGAACGCCACGAACAGGCTGCCCGGGCCGACCTCGCGGGAGTCGTACTCGACGGTGCCGGTGACCAGCGCCTCGGGGCCGGCGTGCACCAGGGTGCCGCCGGTGATCGTGGCGATCTCGGCGAGACTCATCGGGATCATGCGGTGCCCCCACCGGTGCGTGCGGTCAGCGCCGCGGTCAACTCGATCCGGTCGTCGAACGGCAGCACTCGGCCGTCCACCTCCTGGCCCCGCTCGTGTCCCTTGCCCAGGACCGCCACCACGTCGCCCGCACCGGCCAGGCGTACCGCCTCGTCGATCGCGGCCCGGCGGCCGGCTACTTCGATGATCTTCGCAGGCGTGCCGGCCTGCTCCGCACCGGCCCGGACCGCGGCACGCACCGTGGCCGGGTCCTCGCTCCGCGGGTTGTCGTCGGTGACCACGACCAGGTCCGCACCGCGGGCCGCGGCCGCGCCCATCAGCGGCCGCTTGCCGCGGTCCCGGTCGCCGCCGGCACCGAGCACGCAGATCAGGTGCCCGCCGCGGGCGTTGGCCAGTTCGCGCAGCGCGGCCAGCGCGGCCACGATGGCGTCCGACTTGTGCGCGTAGTCGACCACGCCGAGCACGTCGCCCGGCGCGTCCACCCGTTCCAGCCGGCCGGGCACGCCGGGGCAGTCGGCGATGCCGCGCGCCGCCACCTCGGGCGCGACGCCGACGGCCACCAGGGCGGCGAGGGCGAGCAGCGCGTTGGCCACGTTGTGCCGCCCGGGCAGGGCCACCCCGGCCGGCACCGCCCGGTCGCCGGGGCCGTGCGCGGTGAACCGCTGCCCGAACGCCGACGCCTGCACGTCGGTGGCGTACCAGCCGGCGGTCGGCGTGCCGAGCGCCGAGTAGCTGATCGTGGACGGCTTGAACAGCGGCCGCAGCGCCGGGTCGTCCGCGTTGAGCACCTCGTCGCGGCACCGGCCGTCGAACAGCCGGGCCTTGGCCGCGAAATAGTCGTCCGCGTCGGCGTGGAAGTCCAGGTGGTCGAGGCCGAAGTTGGTGTAGCCGCCGACCGCGAACCGCACGCCGCCGACCCGGCCCATCACCAGCGCGTGGCTGGAGACCTCCATGACCACCGCGCGGACGCCCTGCTCGGCCGCGACGGCCAGCATGGCGTGCAGGTCGGTGGCCTCCGGCGTGGTGCGCACGCTGTCGATGACAACGGCACCGAGCCGGGTCTCCACCGTGCCGATCAGGCCGGTGGTCAGCCCGGCGGCGCGCAGGCCGGATTCGACCAGGTACGCCGTCGAGGTCTTCCCGGCGGTACCGGTGATGCCGATCATGGTGAGCCGCGAGGTGGGGTCGCCGTAGATCGCGGACGCGACCGTGCCGAGCACGGCCCGGGGATCGTCGGCCACCAGCACCGGCAGGCCGGCCGCGACGGCGGCGTCCCGTCCGGCCGGATCGGTCAGGACGGCGACCGCACCGGCGTCGGCGGCCGCGGCGACGAACTCCGCGCCGTGCCGGCGGGCGCCGGGCAGCGCCGCGTAGAGGTCACCGGGACGGACCTCGCCACTGGCGTGGGTCACTCCGGTGACGGCCACGTCCGGGCCGGCCGGATCGACCGCGAGCAGGGCCGCGAGATCGGCCAGCCGGTACGGCGGCACGTGCTGGGGACGGGGAATGCCGGACACGGCGTCAGACCCTACCCCGTGTCCGGCATCCGACTGCGGACGCCATACAAGCGTCAGGAAAACAGCTTGAACTTGGGCGGCTCGGTGGCCGACGGCGGAACCCGGTAGTGCAGGAGCGTGGCCTTCATCATTTCCTGGAAGGCCGGTGCGGCCACCGTCCCACCGGTGCCGGTGGGTACGTCGGCGGAGACCGCGATCACGTACCGCGGGTCCTCGGCCGGCGCCATGCCGATGAACGAGCCCGCGTTGTGCTTGGTGTACCGCCCCTCGATCAGCCGCTTGCCGGTGCCGGTCTTGCCGGCCACCCGCCAGCCGTCCACCGCGGCCTTCACCCCGGTGCCGCCCTTGCTGACCACCACGGACTCCATCAGCGTGCGCAGCTGCGCCGCCACGCCCGGATCGAGCACCCGGTGGCTGGCCGGTGCCGGGGCGGGCACCGGCGCCCCGCCCGGCGGGAGCGTCGCCTTGACCAGGTGCGGCTGGACGTACGTACCGTCGTTGGCGATGGCCCCGTATCCGGCCGCCATCTGGATCAGGGTGGCGTCGATGCTGTGCCCGATCGGGATCGAGGCGGTCCCGGCGGCGCCCCACTCGGCCGGGGTCAGCAGCTTGCCGGAGGCCTCGCCGGGCATGCCGACGCCGGTCTCCCGGCCGAGGCCGAACTTCTTCTGGTACTCGTACACCTTCTCCTTGCCCAGCCGGTCCGCGACGACGATGGTGCCCACGTTGGACGAGAACGTCAGCAGGCCGGCGATCGTGGTCTTCTTCCCCTTGGGCACCTCGTGGTGGTCGGAGTACGAGTGACCGCCCCGGATCAGGCCCCGGCCCAGCGGCAACGCGGTGTCCGGCCGGATGACGCCCTCCTGCAGGGCGGCGCCGATGATGAACGCCTTGTGCGTCGAACCGGGATCGGTGATGACGCTGGTCGGCACGTCCTCGCGCACGGTGGGCTTGTAGTCGGACCACTTCTGCGCGTTGTACGCCGGGTAGCTGGCCTGGACCAGCACCTCCCCGGTGCGCGCGTCCAGCACCACCGCACCGCCGACCGTCGCCTTGACCGCCTCCATCTTCTCGCCCAGGATGCGCTGCACCTCGAACTGCAGGTCGCGATCGATGGTGAGCTGGAGCGAGGTGCCCGGCTGGGCGGGCGTCTCCCGGTGGTAGCGGCCCGGGATCTCGGTGGCCAGCCGGCCCTTGCCGGTCTCGAAGATCCGCATGCCGTCGGTGCCGCGCAACAGGTCGTCGTACCGTGCCTCCATGCCCTCCAGGCCGGTGTGGTCCTCGCCGGTGAAGCCGATCAGGTTGGCGGCCAGGTCGGCGCCGGGCACGTCGCGGCGCTCGTCGCGGTCCTGGCCGATGCCGGCCAGGTTCATCGCGGCGATCCGCTCGGCCACCCCGGGGTCCACGCCCCGGGCCAGGTACTCGAACCGCGACGGGGTGCCGCCGGGCCGCTTCTTCTTGGCCATCAGCGTCAGGAGCTTGCTGGGCGGCACGCCGAGGAGCGGGGACAGCTTCGCCGCCACCTCCCGCGGCTTCTCCACCAGTTCCGGGTCCGCGTAGATGTAACGCGCCGCCACGCTGTGCGCCAGGACGGCGCCGGCCCGGTCGACGATGCTGCCACGCGGCGCCGGCAGCACCACCTTGGTGAGCCGGTAGTCCCGCTGGCGGAGCAGGCTCTCCTCGGCCTCCGGCGACTCCACCGCCTGCAGCACGACCAGCCGCACGCCGATGGTGGCGAACAGCATCAGCGCCAGCACGGTGCCGATGCGCAGCCGGCGCGTGCTGTTGGCGAGCCGCGGCGGTTCGGCCGGGACCGTCGGCGCGGGCCGCCGGGCACCGGTCCGCGGCGGCGGGACCGCCCGGTCCGGCCGGCTGCCGGCGGTGCGCCGGGGCGCGGGCGGGACGGCCACCTTGCGGTCCCGGGCGGTGCGGCCACCCGCTTCGGTACGCCCACCGCCGGTCGACCGCAGGCGGCCGGCGCCCGCGGTGACCCGGGTCGCCTGTCGCTCGCCGGTGCGGGCCCGCTCGGCCGGGCGTTCCCGGTCGTCCCGGCGCGCCTGCCGCTCCGCGGTCTGCGACCGGCCGCCACGGCGCGGCGGTGGATCGTCGTCGTAGTCCGGTTCCTCCCGGGCGGCCCGGGCCGTACGGCGCGCGGGCGTGCGGCGGTCCGCGCCGGCGCCGCCGCGCGGGTCCCGCTCAGCCCGCTCAGCCCGGTCGGCCCGGTCGGCCCGGTCGGCCCGGTCAGCCCGGTCGGCTCGGTCAGCCCGGTCAGCCCGGTCGGCTCGGTCGTCCCGGCTGGCCCGGTCAGCCCGGTCGGCTCGGTCGGCTCGGTCGGCTCGGTCGGCCCGGCCGGCCCGGTCGGTGCGGCCGCCGCGGCGTGGCGGCTCCGGGTCGTCTCCGGTACGCCGGCCGCCGTCGAGCACCTGCAGCGCCGGTCGGAACGGATCGGTGGTGCGGCCGGCGCGCGGTGACCGGGTGCGCTGGTCCCGCTCGGCGACGGTCCGGCCGCGCGGGGTGTAGGCCCGGGCGTCGGAGATGCCGCCGAAACCGCGGCCGGCGTCGTCCTCGCCGTCGCCCTCGGCCGGTGGAACCTCACGGGAAACACCGCGCCGGGGTGGTTGACCCCGGCGCGGTGGCTCGTCGGCACGCGGCGACATCGGCGGCTATCCCCCGACGCCCGCGGTGATCGTCTCACCCGGCGTGCCCGCCGGGTTCTCCGGCTGGACCTGCCCACCCGGCTGGACCTGCTGGACCTGCCCACCCGGCTGGACCTGCTGGCCCCGGCCGCCCGGCTGGACCTGCTGGCCCTGCCGGTCCGGCGCGGTGCCGGTCCGGTTCGGGCCGGTGGCGGCCGCGTCGGTGTCCGGTGCGGTCACCGCCGGCTGGCCGGTGCCCGGACGCGGCACGCCGATCACCTTGCCGTCGGGCAGCCGGATGTACGCCGGCGCGTCCGCCTTGACCAGGCCCAGCCGCTTCGCCGCCGCGTCCAGGTTGCCCACGCTGTCGTACCGGGCCAGCTGGTTCTCCAACTGCTGCTGCTGGGTGTCCAGCGCGGCCTTCTGGTCCTGCAGCCGGCTGATCTCGAAGGAGTTCTCGTTGGTCTTCGTGTTGATCATCAGGATGCCCAGCACGCCGACGATCACCAGTCCGATCACCGCCGCGATGAACGGCGCACGCGGTGCGCTGATCGGCGCGGGCGGCGCGACCCGCAGCCGCGGCGCAGTGGCCGCGGTGTCGGTCACCCGCAGCGGCTCGGCGGTCGCGGTGTCGAGCTTGAGCGCGGCCGTCCCCTGCGTCGCGGCCCGCGTCCCCCGCACAGTGCCGGATTCGGCCGTGCCCCGGGTCGTGGCCCGCGCCCCCCGCGGGCTCCTCGACTCGGCCGCGTCCTCGGTCCCGGCCCGGGTCCCCCGTGCCTTTCCGGGCTCGGCCGTGCCGGTGCGGCGACGCGCCTCCGCCGTGCTGCGCTGCTCCGTGGTCCGGCCCCCCGACCGCGGAGCGTGGGTGCGCTCGCTCATAGCCCCTCCCCCTCCTGCTGTTCCCCCGGGCGTCACCGCCCTCGTCCCCCGTGCGTTGCCGGCATCCGGGACCGTTCGCGGGCGGTCCCTCTGCCGGTGTGCGCCGTGCCTACTTCCGTTCTTCGGTGCGCTCCACCGCGCGCAGCTTCACCGAAGCCGCCCGCGGGTTCGCCGCCACCTCTGCCGCGCTGGGCGGCTCCGACCCTCGGGTCAGGAGCCGCAGTGACGGTCCGGTTCCGGGCAGCTCGACCGGCAGGTCGATCGGCCCGGTGCTGCGCGCCCTCGCGGCGATGGCGCGCTTGACGATCCGGTCCTCCAACGATTGGTAGCTCATCACCACAAGGCGCCCTTTCGGGGCCAAGGAGTCCAACGCCGACGGAACGGCCGACTCCACCGCGGCGAGTTCGCCATTTACCTCAATACGTAGCGCCTGAAACGTTCTTTTCGCGGGATTTCCACCCGTTCGGCGCGCGGCGGCCGGGATTGCGTCCCGGACCAGGTCCGCGAGCCGTGCCGACGACGTGATCCGCGCCTGCTTCCGTTCCTTCACGATCGCCGAGACGACCCGGGTCGCGAACCGTTCCTCGCCGTACACCCGCAGTACCCGGACCAGTTCGCCCGGTTCGTAGGTGTTCACGACCTCCTCGGCCGTGACCCCCTGCGACTGGTCCATCCGCATGTCCAGCGGCGCGTCCTGCGCGTAGGCGAACCCGCGGTCGGGCTCGTCGAGTTGCAGCGACGAGACACCCAGGTCGAACAGGCCACTGTGGAACACCGGGTGACCCAGGTCGGCGAGCACGTCCGGCAGCTCGTCGAAGACCGCGTGCACCAGGTGCGTACGGTCCGCGAAGCGGGCCAGCCGGTGCCGGGAGTGCGCCAGCGCCTCCTGGTCCCGGTCGAGTCCGATCAGGACCAGGTCCGGAAACCGGTCCAGGAACGCCTCGGCGTGACCGCCGAGCCCGAGCGTGAAGTCGACGTGCACCGCACCCGGCAGCTCACATGCGGGAGCGAGCAGCTCGAGACAGCGCTCGAGCAGCACCGGCACGTGTGTGCCGCGCAGCTCCCCCATCTTGTCGACCCCCATAGCCCAAGCTCATTCGGCACCCACCCGGCCACTCTGTGCCGTCGGCCCGGTCGTCCGTCCGTACCGCCAGATCCCCATCCGCTCATGCCCGTGCCGGCGGGCAACGCGCCTGGCGCCGGGGAAGAGGCGCCAGGAGCGCGAGCGGCTGGAGATCTCGCAGTACAGCGGCAGCGACGTCCGGGCCGAACGCACGGCCCACCCGGTGCACGCCTCACAGTCCGCCGGGCAGCACCCCCTCCTCGATGTCGGCGAAGTCGTCCTCGCTCGCCGAGAGGTACTGCTCCCAGGACTGCTTGTCCCAGATCTCCACCCGCGTGCTCGCCCCGATCACCACGAGTTCGCGGTTGAGCGCCGCGTACTCCCGCAGATGCGCCGGGATGGTCACCCGGCCCTGCTTGTCGGGAACCTCGTCGTGCGCACTCGCGAAGAACACCCGGCTGTACGCCCGGGCGGCCTTGTGGGTGACCGGTTGCTCGCGCAGCTGCCCCGCGATCCGCTGGAACTCCGGCATCGGGAAGACGTACAGGCAACGCTCCTGCCCTTTGGTGATCACGACACCTCCCGCCAACTCGTCCCGGAACTTCGCCGGAAGGATCAGCCGGCCCTTGTCGTCGAGGCGCGGGGTGTGCGTGCCGAGAAACACCGGCGTCACCCCCTTGCCCCTCGGCGGTTCGCGGTCCGCCTGTCTGCTCGGGCCGGCAGTTCCCTCGGGGGCCACTCGCCCCGGTTCGGCCCTGCCACTGCGCTCCACTCTACTCCACTTCCCTCCACCCGCAACCGGAATGGAGGCGTCTGCGAAGCGGATTCGCGGATGAAAGTGCAGTTCAGAGCGTTGGGCGCGAAGTGGAGGGCGCAAGCGCCCCAGACCCGGTCCTGTTTCCGACAAGCCGCCCAGGCGGGCAGGAAACTCTCGCCGAAACGGGCCCGCGAGCGTTCCGGAAGGCAAAGGTGGGGGGAAATGGAGGAAGAAAACGACGAAGGAGCGTGACCCCGAGGGGGCACGCTCCTTCGTCAGGCGGTGGCCGGTGCGTCAGACCAGACGACGAACCACGTAGTTGCTGCTGAAGATCTTCCGCTTCGAGACCCGCTTGCCGGAGCGCGGCGAGTCGTAGAACTTGTTCCCGCCGGCGTAGATCCCGGCGTGGTATCCGTACGAGCCGGACCGAATGATGATCAGATCGCCGACCTGCTTCTTGCTCTTGGCGATCTTCTTGCCGTACTTCTGCTGCGAGTTCGCCTTGTGCGGGAGCTTGCGGCCCGCCGCCTTCTTGTAGACGTACTTGGTGAACCCGGAGCAGTCGAACCGCTTCGGCCCGGACGCGCCGTACTTGTACAGCGCACCGACGTGCTTGTTCGCCTCAGAAATGATCTTGGTGCCGCTGTTCACGACACTCACATACACCTTCTTGCTACCGACCGACTTGAGGTTGCCGGTGCCCACGTAGTACACGCGGAAGTAGCCACTCACCAGCGGCTTGGCGTCGTAGCTCAGGTTGCCGCTGGCCGGCACCTTCTTGTTGGTCCAGGTTTGCCACTTGTTCTTGCGCAGCGCCTGGAACCGGACGACACCCTTGCTGACGGCCTTGCCGGTCTTGCGGTCCCGGAGCGTGATCTTGATCCGGACCTTCTTGCCGTACGCGAGCTTCTTGGTGCTGACCTTGGTGTTGATCTGTGGGGTCGCCGCGGCCGCCGCAGCCGCCTGGACGGCGGTGGTGGTCGGTGCGGCGCTCGCCGGGGTGCCGACCAGCTGGCCGGCACAGAGGCAGAGACCCAGGGACAGTGCGATGCTGCCGGTGCCGAGACGACGGCGACGGCTCGAACTGCGTTCGTGCACGGTAGAGATATCCCTCCGGCACGCCTGCGAGGTTAGCTGTCGGGTTCGGGCGGGAAGGTTGCCCGGCCGCGGGAGCGGCTTCACCCCAAGGTCCACACATCCACCGCCGAAGCGGCCGACGCGTCGATGGACCGAATCTGGGTCCCCCGTCCCTGCCCCCACATGCCTTAGTGGTCATTCGCAACTCGGGTCGTGCCGCTCGGCCGGGGCAGGGCTCGGCGTGGCCGGTGTGACACGAGCCGGGAGCGGTCGCTCGCGGCCAGACCTTGATAACGCAGATCCGGATACGCCGCAGCCCCCCACCTTATTACTCACAGTAATTGGCACATGGACGTCTGTCCGGTTTGCACGCTAGTCGCGAAGAATGCCGAGGCAATGCGTATCGGCTCGATCACGAGGCGTCGATAACAATCAGTGAAACACAACACACAAATATCTGTACGCAGCGCGACCTCGGGCGAGTCCCAGCCCGCCCAGACATCCCCACAAAGGACTCCAGGGTCATAAATCGGACAACCGGCGACGTGCCGACACGCGTCTATTTCGGGGCGAGAGGAAAACCGGTCGTTACGTCCGGTTCCGGTACCCTCGCTCGCGTGACGGATGGCAAGATGCCCCTGCGCGCCAAGGTCGCCACCTCGGTGTCGCGGACCGCGGCTGCGCTCTCCCGGGCCGCCGGCCGCGGAGACGGCGCGGTCATCGGCGGATGGCTGGGGCTGAAGATCGACCCCGATCTGCTGCGGAACCTCTCGGCCGGCCGCGCCATCGCCCTCGTCTCCGGCACCAACGGCAAGACCACCACGACCCGGCTGGCCGCGGCGGCCCTCAGCGCCCGGGGCCCGGTGGCCAGCAACTCGTTCGGCGCGAACATGCCCTCCGGCCACACGTCCGCGCTGGCCGGGGCCGGCGTCACCCCGTTCGCGGTGCTCGAGGTCGACGAACACTATCTGGCCCGGGTCATCGAGGAGACGCACCCGCACGTCGTGTCGCTGCTCAACCTCAGCCGCGACCAGCTGGACCGGACCGAGGAGGTGGCGATGATGGCGCAGATGTGGCGCACCGTCTTCGCCGCCCACCCGGAGATCCACGTGGTGGCCAACGCGGACGACCCGATGGTGGTCTGGGCCGCGATGCACACCACGCACCTCACCTGGTTCAGCCCCGGGCAGCGCTGGCTCGACGACTCCTGGGTGTGCCCCGGGTGCGGCTCCGGCATCGAACGCGACGGCGCCCAGTGGTGGTGCACCGGCTGCGCGCTGCGCCGCCCGCCGGCCCAGTGGACCGTGGAGGACGACGGCGTCACCGACCCCCGCGGCGACTGGCACCTGATCCGGCTGCAGCTGCCGGGGCAGGTGAATCTGGGCAACGCGGCCGCCGCGCTGGCCACGGCCGCCGAGTTCGGGGTACGCCCGCTCGAGGCCGTCCCCCGCCTCGCCACGGTCGCCTCGGTCGCCGGCCGGTACGCCAAGGTCGAGCGCGACGGCCGCACCATCCGGCTGCTGCTCGCCAAGAACCCGGCCAGCTGGCTGGAGGCGTTCGACATGGCCGAGCCGGCCCCCACGCTGCTGTCCATCAACGCCCGCATCGCGGACGGTTTCGACACCTCCTGGCTCTACGACGTCGACTTCTCCCCGCTGCGCGACCGGATGGTGCTGATCACCGGCGACCGGGCGTACGACCTCGCGGTCCGGCTGGACGTGAACGATGTGCCGTTCCGGTACGTCGGTACCTTCAGTGAGGCGATCCAGGCCACTCCGCCCGGCCGCCTCGAGGTGATCGCCAATTACACGGCCTTCCAGGACATCCGAACGGAGCTGGACCGTGTCAACTGAGGTCGGCACATGAGCGAGAGCGCACTGGGCATCGTCTGGATCTACCCGGACCTGCTCTCCACGTACGGCGACCGGGGCAACATGCTGGTCCTGGCGCACCGGGCCGAGCGGCGCGGCATCGCGGTCGAGCCCATGCTGGTGCGCTCCGACGAGCCGCTGCCGGCCACCGCCGACATCTATCTCGTCGGTGGCGGCGAGGACGGCCCGCAGGCCCTCGCGGCGCAGCGCCTCACCGCCGACGGCAACCTGCTCCGCGCCGTCAACCAGGGCGCCGCGGTGCTCGCCGTCTGCGCCGGGTACCAACTGCTCGGCACCTCTTTCCATGCGAAGGGCGCCCAGTGCCCCGGCCTGGACCTGCTCGACGTCACCTCGGACCGCACCGGGACCCGGGTGGTCGGCGAACTCAGCGGCGACGTCGACCCGCGGCTGGGACTGCCACCACTGACCGGCTTCGAGAACCACGGCGGGCGTACCCGGCTGGGACCGGGCGTGGCGCCGCTCGCCCTGGTCACCGCCGGGTTCGGCAACGACGGGCACACCGAGGGCGCCTGGCGCGGCAAGATCCTCGGCAGCTACGCGCACGGACCGGTGCTGGCCCGCAACCCAGCGATAGCCGATCTGCTACTGCGTTGGGCGACCGGCGCGGATAGTCTTGCTCCCCTGGACGACACCTGGTCCGACAAGCTGCGGGCCGAACGGCTCGCCGCCGCCGGCGCCGCGTGAACCGGCACGATCCCGAACCGACGACATTGGGGCGGTACGCCTGTATGACTGACATCCTGATCGCCTCGCCGGCCATCCACCGCGCGGACCCTCAGGCTGCCGTCTCACCCGCTCCCGCCGCTCCGGACGCCCCGATGAGCTGGAAGCGACGGTTCGTCCGGTTCGGCATCCTGGCCCTCGGGGTCGGCTCGCTCGCCGCCGTCGCCGGCGTGCTGCCGCTGCGCGAGATCGCCCACGCCGTGGTGGCACTCGGCCCCGCCGCCGCGGTCGCCGTCGCGGTGGTCGGCGGCCTGCTGCTGTCGGTCCTGGTCCCCCGCACCGCCATCACCCTGGCCTGCGGCGCCCTGCTCGGTGCCGCGACGGGCGCGGCCACCGCCCTGGCCGCCGCCGTGATCGCCGCGGTGGCCACCTACTACGCCGGCCGTTGGGCCGGCCGGGGAGCCCTCGGCGCCCGGGCCGGCGGCCGGATGCACCGCCTGGACGGCTGGCTCAACCGGCGCGGGCTGTCCGCGGTGCTGCTGGTCCGGTTCCTGCCGCTGGCGCCGTTCGGCCTGGTCGGCTACGCCTACGGCACGACGAGCGTGTGCCGCAAGCGCTACCTGCTCGGCACCACGCTGGCGTCCATCCCGTCCGCGGTGACCTACGCGGTCATCGGCGCCGCGGTGGCCGCACCCGGCGAGATGAACCCGCTGACGCTGGCGCCGGCCCTGATCGGCTTCACGCTGACCACCACGATCGTGGTCCGCTGGCGCCGCGCGGCACGCCGCGACGCCACCGCGGTCCCCGCCTGATCCAGCACGCCGCCTGATCCGCCACGCCGCCTGATCCACCACGCCGCACCCGCCGGTGCCCACCACGGCCCGCCGCGGGTGCGACGGGCCGTTCCGGTGCGGGCAGGCGTCAGACGACGACGCTGACCAGGCGGCCGGGCACCACGATCACCTTCTTCGGGTCCCGCCCGGCCAGCGCCTCGGCCACCGCCGCCAGCGCCGCCGCGCGTACCTCGTCCTGGGCGGTGTCGGGGGCGACCTCGACCCGCCCGCGGACCTTGCCGTTCACCTGCACCGGGTAGGTGATCGACTCGGCCACCAGCTGTGCTGGGTCGGCCTCCGGGAAGGTCGCGTACGCCAGCGTGTCACCGTGCCCCAGCCTCGCCCACAGCTCCTCGGCCAGGTGCGGGGCGAACGGCGCCAGCATCAGCACCAGCGGCTCGACCGCCTCACGGGACGCGGTCGGCAGCGGGGTCAGCACGTTGGTCAGCTCGATCAGCTTGGCGATCGCCGTGTTGAACCGCAGCTCGTCCAGGTCGCCGCGCACGCCGTCGATGACGCGGTGCAGGGCGCGCCGGGTCTTGACGTCCAGCGGTTCGTCGGTGACCCGGACGGTGGCGGTCTCCTCGTCGACCACCAGGCGCCAGACCCGCTGCAGGAAGCGCTGCGACCCGACCACGGCGCGGGTGTCCCAGGGGCGGGACACGTCCAGCGGGCCCATCGCCATCTCGTACACCCGGAACGTGTCGGCGCCGTACTGGTCGCACATCTCGTCGGGGGTGACCACGTTCTTCAGCGACTTGCCCATCTTGCCGTACTCCCGGGCCACCGGCGTGTCGCCGTGGAAGTACCTGCCGTCGCGCTCCACGACCTCTTCGGCCGGCACCAGAACCCCGCGGGCGTCGCGGTACGCGTACGCCTGGATGTAGCCCTGGTTGAACAGCTTCCGGAACGGCTCGAACGACGAGATGTGACCCAGGTCGAACAGCACCTTGTGCCAGAACCGGGCGTACAGCAGGTGCAGCACCGCATGCTCGACGCCGCCGACGTACAGGTCGACGCCCCCGCAGTCGCCGGGGCGCTGCGGACCCATCCAGTACGCCTCGTTCTCCGGGTCGACCAGTGCCTTGTTGTTCTCCGGGTCCAGGTAGCGCAGTTCGTACCAGCAGGAGCCGGCCCACTGCGGCATGGTGTTGGTCTCCCGGGTGTAGGTCTTGCGACCGTCGCCCAGGTCCAGTTCCACCTCCACCCAGTCCTTCTTGCGGGACAGCGGCGTCTCCGGCTCGGTGTCCGCGTCGTCCGGGTCGAACGTGCGCGGCGAGAAGTCGTCCACGTCCGGCAGGACCACCGGCAGCATCGACTCGGGCAGCGCCACCGGCAGGCCGGTCTCGTCGTACACGATCGGGAACGGCTCGCCCCAGTAGCGCTGCCGGCTGAACAGCCAGTCGCGCAGCCGGTAGGTGGTCGCGCCGCGGCCGTGGCCGTGTTCCTCCAGCCAGGCGATCATGGCGGCCTTGGCCTCGGCGACGTCCTTGCCGTCCAGCCAGTCGCTGTTGATCGCCGGCCCGTCGCCGGTGAAGGCGCCCTCGAACCCCTCAGGAGCCGCCACGGTACGGATGATCGGCAGCTCGAAGACCTCGGCGAACGCCCAGTCCCGGGCGTCCTGGCCGGGCACTGCCATGATCGCGCCGGTGCCGTAGCCGGCCAGCACGTAGTCGGCGATGAACACCGGGATGCGGGCGCCGTTGACCGGGTTGGTGGCGTACGCGCCGGTGAACACGCCGGTCTTCACCTTGCCGTCGGCGGTCCGCTCCTCCTCGGTCTTGGCCGCGGCGGCGGTGCGGTACGCGGCGACCGCCTCGGCGGGCGTCGCGTGCCCGCCGGTCCAGGCGTCCTTCGTCCCGGCCGGCCACGCCTCGGGCGTGATCCGGGTGACCAGCGCGTGCTCCGGCGCCAGCACCATGTAGGTGGCGCCGAACAGCGTGTCCGGGCGGGTGGTGAACACCGGGATGACGTCGTCCTGCACCGGGAAGTCGACGTTCGCGCCCCGGGACCGGCCGATCCAGTTGCGCTGCATCAGCTTGACCGGCTCCGGCCAGTCCAGGTACTCCAGGTCGTCGACCAGGCGGTCGCCGTACTCGGTGATCCGCATCTTCCACTGCTCCAGGCTGCGCTGGAAGACCGGGAAGTTGCCGCGCTCGCTGCGGCCGTCCGGGGTGACCTCCTCGTTGGCCAGCACCGTGCCCAGCCCGGGGCACCAGTTGACCGGGGCCTCGCTGACGTACGCCAGCCGGTGGCCGTCGACCACCTTGCGGCGCTCGACCGCGGACAGCTCGGCCCACGGGCGGCCGTCCGGGGTCTCCCGGGTGCCGGCGGCGAACTCGGCGACCAGGTCGTCGATCGGGCGGGCCCGGCCCGCGGCCCGGTCGAACCAGGAGTTGAAGATCTGCAGGAAGATCCACTGGGTCCAGCGGTAGTACTCCGGGTCGGTGGTGGAGAACGACCGGCGCTCGTCGTACGCCATGCCCAGGCGGCGCAGCTGGGCGCGGTACCGCTGCACGTTCGCCTCGGTGGTGGTGCGCGGGTGGGTGCCGGTCTGCACCGCGTACTGCTCGGCGGGCAGCCCGAAAGCGTCGAAGCCCATCGGGTGCAGCACGTTGTAGCCGGCCATCCGCTTGTACCGGGTGTAGCAGTCGGTGCCGATGTAGCCCAGCGGGTGGCCGACGTGCAGGCCGGACCCGGACGGGTACGGGAACATGTCCTGCACGTGCAGCTTCGGCGCGCCGCTCCGCGGGTGTGCCGGGTCGGCCAGATCGCCGGTCGGGTTGGGTGCGTGGAAGGTGCCGTGGTCCGCCCAGTACGCCTGCCAGCGCGTTTCGATCTCGCCGGCCAGCTCGGCGGTGTAGCGGAAGCGCGGGGCCTCGGACTCGCTCATCTTCACCATCTCGTCATCAGGTAGGCGGCTCGGATTCGGCCTGCTTCTGGACACAAAAAAGCCCCTCACGCGGAGGGGCGCCGTGCTGGTCCGACCCGGAGGTCAGGTACTCAGCACGGCCGGCTAAGAAGCAGGAAGGACCGGGCCATGCGTGCATGATACCGGTCGCCGCCACTCGGCGGCGACCGGTATCGGATCGCTATCAGTTCGCCTTGTCTCCGTAGACGGACAGTTCGGCGCTGTCCAGGAACTCGCATCCGGTGAACTCCCCCGGGCAGATCCCGGCGTCCTGGGCCTGCGAGGTGAGCATGGTGTACCGCACGTAGCGGACCCCGGTGGTGCCGGCGGTCAGCGGAACGACGGTGGTCGTGGCCGTACCGTTCGGGAACGCGCCGGTCGCCGCGACCGTCCAGGTGGTGTTGTCCGGCGAGGTCTCCACCCGGTAGTGACCGGTCGAGGAGGTGACGTCGTCACCGCAGACCGCGGCCGGGTTGATCTCCAGCGTCCGGATGTGCACCGCCGCGGACAGCTCGATCACCGCCCGATGACCGCCGTCGGCCGTGCCGGAGCCCCAGCCGGTCTCGTCCGACTGGTCGATCAGCCGGTCCACGCCGCACCCGAACTCCGTGAAGTCCGGCCCGGTGGCGGACACCACCGTGGCACCTCGGGGCGCACCGGCCCAGTCCCGCCGCAGCCGCCAGTCCAGCCGCTGGTCGCCGGCGGCGATCGTCAGGCTCTGCTCCTGCGGATCGTAGTCGTTGCCGCGGGCGAACACCTGACGGTACGTGCCGGGCACGATGCCGGCGATGGTGTACGAGCCGTCCGCGCCGGTCACCGCGGAGTAGCCGCCGCCGAACCCGGTCGCGTGGCCCAGGAAGCCGACCGTGACGCCGGCGATCGGCACGCCGCTGTCCGCGTCGGTCACCGTGCCGCTGAGCGTGGCGGTGGGCGCGTCCGCCGGCGGCGGCACGCTGAAGTCCTCGGCGGGCGCGGTGTCGGCGCCACTGAGCGCGGTGGCGAAGAAGCCCATCCCCCGCTTGGCGAAGACCTGCCAGATCTTCTTCTGCAGCTTGCCGTCGTTGACCACCAGGTCGGCCTGCAGGATGGAGTTACGCATGTCCACGAACGACGGCTCGACCGGCGACAACTCGTGGGCCCGGGTGATCAGCTGCTGTGCCTTCTTGCTGCCGATCGCGGTCCGCAGATCCCACAGCGTCTGCGCCCAGATCTCCCCGGCGTCGTGCTCCCGCAGCCCTTCGGCGTACATCTTGGGGATGTCGCCGTAGGTGTAGCCGCCCGGCCCGGCCCCGGGCGTGCCGGGGCACGCGGCGGCGATGCTCCCCACCGGGCAGTCGATGCCCTGGGTACGGATGCTCCCGCCGGACTTGAGGTACTTGCCGTGCCGGATGTCGCCGTCCGCGGCGCTGTCCCGCTCCAGATCCTTGGCGACCAGGTAGTCCAGTGCGTACCAGTCGGCGATCCCCTCCGCCATCGCCCGCGACTGGAAATGGTTCAGCGCCATGAACCCTGTCGCGTCCACGACCAGACGGCCGGACAGTCCGTGGGTGTACTCGTGGTAGAAGACGTCCGCGCTGTCGCCGGCGTTGCCGGCGATCCGGCGGTCGTCGTTGGTGTAGAGGAACAGCCTGATGATCGGTGGGATGCCGTCCCGGGGCAGCATGATGTAGGCGTTGTTCTGATGTTTCGGGCTGGGTCCACCGGAGGCGGTGTCCGCGCCGGCGAGCGCGTGAACCTGGAGGGCGTCGCCGTCCACCGCCTCGAAGTTGCCGGCCTCCCGGGTGAAGCCGATCGGCTCCGCCTTCAGGTGGTCATGGAAGGTGCCGGCGAACCAGAACAGCTGGACCGCGTTCTGCTCACGGTTGGTCCGCCAGGAGTACGGCACCTTCGGATCCCAGGAGCACGGGGTCTGCGCCGAACAGGGCGCCCCGACCGCGGCGCTGAAGTCGGTGAACGGGTAGTCGAAGCTGCGCTTGCCGGACGGCGCGATCTCCTCCGCCGGGTCCGCGACCAGGTCGTCGTCCACGTCGGACCAGACATGCGCGACGTTGCCGGAAAGCTTCGGCGCGTTCACCGGCAGCCACTTGTTCAGGTTCACGGGCTTCTGGGTACCGCCCCGCGGCGCCCCCGGGTGGTTCTCCCAGACCTGGCCGTGGTCCGCGAACGCCAGGTCCTGGCGGTACAGCACCTTGCCGTCCGCGGCGTCCACCACGTGCCGGAAACCCTCCTCCGGCACCAGCGTCTGCCACGCCAGTCTCGGCCCGGCCGCGGTCTGGAACACCACCAGCTCCGCCTCGCCACCGTCACTGAACGACGTCTCCCGCACCGCGTTCCCGGCCGACCGCTCGACCGTGGCCGTGGACTCGCCGAACACGTCCGCTACGGCGGACCTGCGGGCCTGCTCCGCGCCGATCCCGGCGGTGCCCGGCGACGCCGGCAGTGCGGGCAACGGCGAGCCGTCCACCTGAACGAGTTCGCCGTCGGAGGTGACGTGGGCCTTCAACCCGTTGCCGAACACCGGCACACCGTCCACACTCTGCGTGAAACTCAGGTGGTGCGTGCCCTCCACGTCGACGTAGTCCTTGCGCAGGGTCAGGTTCGCCACCTCCGCCGCGGCGAGCCCGAACACCCCCGGATGCGCCTTGACGTAGTCGAGCGCCACGGTGGCCGGCGCCTTGTCACTGGGCCCGGTCAGGAATCCGTCCAGCCGGGCCACCCGGCGCGGCGTACCGGTGGACTCGTCGACGTCGACGACTCCCTGCACGCCGAGCTTCGCGCGGAGATTGCGCACGGCCGAGCCGGGCCGCCGCGCGTCGTCGGCCGGCCGCGCCGCGATGGCGTCCCGCGCGTCGTAGTTCTTCCGCCGTTCCCGCTCGTGCACCCTCTTCTCCTGCGCGTCCCGGGCCGGGCCACCGGGTTCCGGGACGGCGAGCGCTTCCACGGGGGCGAGACCCGCGACCAGCACGGCGCCGACGGCGGCTGCACACCACCGTCGGCCTCGTACGGTTTCCCGATTCATGGTCCTCCCTTTCGGACGGGCGCGGTCCGGCCGCACGCCGCGCGAGGAGGCTATGAGCCCGATGGATGCGGGGAAATACCGCCACCTGGGCGTTCGAGGTACAGCTGGCTATACCTCGAACGCCCAGGTTCGGCGTGGTCAGCTCGTCTTCGCGCCGTAGACGGACAGTTCGGCGCTGTCCACGTACTTGCACCCGTTGAACGGGCCCGGACAGATCCCGGCGTCCTGGGCCTGCGAGGTGAGCATCGTGTACCGCACGTACCGGACCCCGGCCGTGCCCGCGGTCAGCGGGACGGGGGTGGCGGTGGCCGTACCCCTGGGGAACACGCCGCTCGCCGCCACGGTCCAGGTGGCCTTGTCCGGCGAGGTCTCCACCCGGTAGCGGCCGGTCGAGGCGGTGATGTCATCGCCGCAGACCGCGGACGGGTTGATCACCAGCTCGCGGACGTCCACTGCCGCCGGCAGCTCGATCACCGCCTGCTGTCCGGCCTGGGCGACCTCCGAGCCCCAGCCGGTCCCGTCCGACTGGTCGATCAGCCGGGCCGGGCCGCACCCGTACTGGGTGTAGTCCGGGCCGGTGGCGGACGCCAGCTTGGCGCCGCCGGACGCGCCGGCCCAGTCGCGGCGCAGCTGCCAGTCCAGCCGCCGCTCACCCGCGGAGATCGAGATGCCGCTTCCCTTCGGGTCGTAGCCGGCGCCACGGGCGAACACCTGCGGGTACGTGCCGGGCAGGATGCCGCTGATGGTGTACGAACCGTCCGCGCCGGTCACCGCCGAGTAGTCGCCGCCGAACCCGCTGGCGTGGCCCAAGAAACCGACCGTGACGCCGGCCGCCGGCGCTCCGGTGTCCGCGTCGGTCACCGTGCCGCTGAGCGTGCCGGTGGGCGAGTTCGCCGGCGGCGGCACGCGGAAGTCCTCGGCCGGGGCGAAGTCCCCGCCGCCCTGAGAGGCGGCGAAGAAGCCCATGCCCCGTTCGGCGAAGATCTTCCAGATCTTCTTCTGCTGCTTGCCCTCGTTGACCACCAGGTCGGCCTGCAGGATCGAGTTCCGCATGTCCAGGAACGACGGCTCGACCGGCGACAGCTCCATGGCCCGGGTGATCAGCTTCTGCGCCTTCTTGCTGCCGATCGCGGTCCGCAGGTCCCACAGCGTCTGCGCCCAGACCTCCCCGTCGTCGTGGATCGCGGGGCCGAAGGGGTAGATCTTGCCGATGTCGCCGTACGTGTAGCCGCCCGGACCGGCCCCGGGCGTGCCGGGGCAGGCCGCGGAGGTGCTGCCCACCGGGCAGTCGATGCCCTGGGTACGGATCGTCCCGCCGGTGAGCAGGTACTTGCCGACCAGGACGTCGCCCTCCGCGGCGGTGTCCTCCTCGAGTCCCTTGGCGACCAGGTAGTCCATCGCGTACCAGTCGCTCCACGCCTCGCCCATCGCGCCCGGCTGGTACTCGTTCAGCCCGGACAGCCCGTGGGCGTCCACCACCAGGCGGTTCGACAGGCCGTGGCCGTACTCGTGGTAGACGATGTCCGCGCTGTCGCCGGAGTTGCCGGCGATCACGCTGCCGCCGTTGCGGAACAGGTACATCTGCATGGTCGGCGCGGTGCCGTCCGGCGGCGTGTACATGTTGGCGTTGTTCTCGTGGTCGGGGTCGGGAGCGCCGAACGCGGTCTCCGCACCGTCGATTGAGTGCGCCTGGATCGCGTCGCCGTCGACCGCCTCGAAGTTGCCGGCCTCGCGGGTGAAGCCGATCGGCTCGGCCGCCAGGTGGTCGTGGAAGGTGCCGAGGAACCAGTACAGCTGGGCCGCGTTCTGCTCGCGGTTGGTCCGCCAGGAGTACGCGTTGAGGACGTCCCAGGAGCACTGGTACTGCGCCGAGCACGGCTCGCCGACGTCCGCGCTGAAGTCGGTGAACGGGTAGTCGAAGCTGCGCCTGCCGGCCGGCGCGATCTCCTCCGCCGGGTCCGCGACGTCGTCGTCGTCCAGGTCGGACCAGACGTGTGCGACGTTGCCCTCCAGCCGGGGCGCGTTCAGCGGCAGCCACTTGTTGAGGTTGGCGTTGACCTGGGTGCCGCCCTGCGGCGCGCCCGGGTAGTTCTGCCAGACCTGGGCGTGGTCCGCCGCCACCAGATCCTGGCGGTACAGCACCTTGCCGTCCGCGGCGTCCACCACGTGCAGGTACCCCTCGCCCGGGACCAGCGTCTGCCAGGCGAGCCGGGGCCCGGCCACGGTCTGGAACAGCACCAGCTTGGCGTCGCTGCCGTCGGTGAACGAGGTGTCCCGTACCGCGTTTCCGGCGGAACGCTCGACCGTGGCGGTGGACGTACCGGACACGTCCGCGACGGCGGCCCGGTGGGCCTGGGCCGCGCTGATCCCGACGCTGCCCGTCGACGCCGGCAGCGCGGCCAACGGCGAACCGTCCACCTGCACCAGCCGGCCGCCGGAGGTCACGTGGGCCTTCAACCCGTTGCCGAACACCGGCACACCGTCCACGCTCTGCGTGAAGCTCAGGTGGTGCGTGCCGTCGACGTCGACGTAGTCCTTGCGCAGGGTCAGGTTCGCCACCTCCGCCGCGGCGAGCCCGAACACCTCCGGGTGCGCCTTGACGTAGTCGAGGGCCACGGTGGCCGGCGCCTTCTCGGTGGGCCCGGTCAGGAACCCGTCCAGCCGGGCGACCCGGCGCGCCGTACCGGTGGACCGGTCGATGTCGACGATCCCCTGGACGCCGAGCTTCGCGCGCAGGTCGCGCACAGGCGATCCGGACCGCAGGGCGTCGGACAGGGCGCGCCGGGTCTCGCCGGCCGGCTGCACCGCGATGGCGTCGCGTGCGTCGTAGTTCTTCGGGCGCTCCCTTTTCTGCGCCTGCTTACCCTGCTTGTCGGGCGCCCCACCGGGTTCCGGCGCGGCGACCGCGTCCGCGGGCACGAGGCCCGCGACGAGTACGGCACCGGCGGCGGCCGCCCACCACCGCCGGCTGCGTACGGTCTTTCGATTCATGCTGGTCCCTTTCGGATCGTTGCCGCAAGATCATCGGGCAATATCGAGGGAGGTAACCAGCTCGATGTCTCTTTCTTTATGCACCCGAGACATTCGGCGGAAATTGCGTTTCGGGCAGGTCAGCGTCGTGTCACAAACACCCGGAGAAACGGCACTGCCATCTATTTGCAGAGGCGTCTAATTCCATCGATGTGATCGCAGCGGGACGCTCCGCGGGCGCGTTCGCTTCCAACCACCGGGGCGCTGCACGCCGCCGGCGATGGTGAAAAGGATCTTGGAGGCGCACGACAAGATCTCGGAGGCCCCGGTAGACCTTGGAGACCCCGGCAGATCTTGGAGGCTTGGGCAGATCTTGGAGGCTTGGGCAGATCTTGGAGTGCTCTGGCCCCTATGGGGGCGTTGCAGCTCCAAGGTTCGCTCAAGCCTCCAAGATCTCATCGGAACAAGGCCGCATAGCGGGCAAAGTGTGCGTTGGACTAGCCGCAAGCCGGGACAAGGCCAAATGTCGGACAGCGATGGTTGACGATTCGCTTAGTTGCGTGACCTTCTGCCTGAACCCGGCACCATTGCCGAGACGGTCACCCGCTTCCGGACCAGAACCGCCCGAGCCTCCGAGATCCGAGCGCACGAATGCCGTCTTTTGGACACGTCGGCCTGGCGCAACTGGTCTCGAAGAACTCCGGCGACTCGCAGGCCCCCGACGGTGCCTTGGCAGCAGATGGACATCAGCGCGCGCCACGGGGACACGACCGTGGTTATTCGGAGCACCCGTCGCGCAGGCGCGCAGTCGCAGACGCGCGGCGCAGCCGCAGACGCAGACGCGCGGCGCAGCCGCAGACGCAGACGCGCGGCGCAGCCGCAGACGCAGACGCGCGGCTCACCGGGGCGTCCGGCGGCATGGCGGTCGCCGGCCGACCGGACATCTACTGATCACCCCGCATTGCATTGGACCGATTTAAGCGATATTTCGGTCGGCCTTCCCGCAGATCTTGGAGGCTTGGTCAAATCTTGGAGCGGAAACGCCCTCCTGGGGGCCGCCCGCCTCCAAGATCTGCCACCGCCTCCAAGATCTGCCAAAGCGTCCAAGATCTGCCGTTGCTCCGAGATCCGCGCGCATCAGCGGTCCGGACCGGTCATCGTTGCTCAAGACGACTCGTCGCAGGACCACGAGATCCCGGTCTTTGCTGAGATCACGTCACTGGGATGTTCCAGGAAAGAACGACACCGGCCGCCGCGCGTGGCGGCGACCGGTGTCGGAGGGGGTCGGTCAGCTGGACGCGGCGCCGTACACGGCGAGTTCCGTCGAGTCCAGGTACAGGCAGCCGCTCACGGTCGGCGGCTGACCGGCCGGGCAGAGGCCCGCGTCCTGCCCCTGCGTGGTCAGCATGGTGTAGCGCAGGAACGCCACGTCACTCCGGCTGCCCTCGCTCAGCGGGACCGTGGTCGGCGTGACCGTGCCGTTCGGGAACGCGCCCTCGGCCCCGACCGTCCAGGTGGTGCCGTCGCCGGAGGTCTCCACCCGGTACCGGCTGGTCGAGGCCGTCGGGTCGTCACCACACGTGGCGGACGGGTTGATCACCACTTCGGCGATGTCGACGGCGACCGGCAGCTGGACCACCACGTTCTGGCCCTCCGGTGCCACGTCCGAACCCCAGCCCGCGGACTGCGACTGGTCGAAGAGCTGCGCCGGCCCGCACCCGTACTCCGAGTAGTCCGGCCCGGTGAAGCTGACCACGTCGCTGCCGCCGCTGATCGCGGCCCAGTCCCGGCGCAACGCCCAGTTCTGCGACTGGGTCCGGGACGCGATGGACAGGGTCAGCGACTTCGGGTCGTATCCGGCACCGCGGGCGAAGACCTTGGCGTACGTGCCCGGGATGATGCCGGTGATGGTGTACGTACCGTCGGCGTCCGTGGTGTCGGCGTAGTCGCCGGCGAAGCCGGAGGCGTGCCCGCCGAAACCGACCTGCACGCCGGCCGCCGGAGCGCCGGTGTCGGCGTCGGTGACCGTGCCGGTGAGCGTGCCCCGCGGCGTGCCGGCCGCCGGCGGCAGCGAGAAGTCCTCGGCCGGCTCCGCGTCGTCGCCGTCGAGCGCCGCGGCGAAGTAGCCCATGCCCCGGGCCGCGAAGATCTTCCAGAGGTTCTTCTGCTGCTTGCCGTCGTTGACCACCAGGTCGGCCTGGAGGATCGAGTTGCGCATGTCCAGGAACGACGGGTTGGCCGGCGCCAGTTCCATGCCCCGGGTGATCAGCGACTGGGCCTTCGCGCTGCCGACCGCCTTGCGCAGGTCCCACAACGTCTGGGTCCAGATCTCGCCGTCGGCGTGCTCCTCGACGCCGCCCGGGTAGATCCGGCCGAAGTCGCCGTAGGTGAAGCCGCCGGCGCCGGAGCCGGGCGAGCCGGCACAGTTCTCCGCGGTGCTGCCGACCGGGCAGTCCAGGGCCTGGTAGCGGATGCTGCCGCCGGCCGTGACGTACTTGCCGACCAGGACGTCGCCGACCGCGCGGGTGTCCCGCTCCAGGCCCTCGTCGACCAGGTAGTCCATGGCGTACCAGTCGCTCCAGGCCTCGCCCATCGCGCGGCCCTGGATGTCACCCAGGGTGGAGAGCCCGTTCGCGTCGGTCACCAGCCGGTTGGACAGGCCGTGGCCGTACTCGTGGTAGACGATGGCCGCCTCGTCGCCGGAGTTGCCGGCGATGAACGGCTCGCGGAACAGGTACATCTGCATCCGCGGCGGGATGCCGTCCGGCGGGGTGTTCATGTTGGCGTTGTTGTCGTGGTCGGCGTCCGGCAGGCCCTCCGCGACGTCCGCGCCGTCCATGGCCTCGCCCTGCACGGCGTCGCCGTCGACCGCCTCGAAGTTGCCGGCCGCCCGGGTGAAGCCGATCGGGCGGTTCCGCAGGTGATCGTGGAAGGTGCCGAGGAAGTAGTACATCTGGACCGCGTTCTGTGCCCGGTTGACCCGCCAGGAGTACGGCTCCTTCGGGTCCCACGAGCACTTGAACTGCGCCGTGCAGCCGGTCTCCGCCGCCTGCGCGGTGAAGTCGGTGAACGGGTACTCGAAGTTGCGCTTCGCCTTCGGCGCGACCTCTTCGGCCGGGTTCGGCTCGTTGTCGTCGTTCACGTCGCTGTAGACGTGCGCGACATTGCCGGACAGCTTCGGCGAGCCGACCGGCAGCCACCGGGTGAGGTTGACCGTCCGCTGGGTGCCGCCGGCCGGTGCGCCCGGGTAGTTCGGGAACGCCTTGCCGGTGTCGTGCGCGACGGTGCTCTGCCGGAACAGCACGGTGCCCTCGGCGGCGTCGACGACGTGGATGTAGCCCTCGTCCACCGCGATGACCTGCCAGGCGAGGCGCGGGCCCGCGGCGGTCTGGAACATCACCAGCTTGGCGTTGCCGCCGTCGGTGAACGTGGTGGTCCGGGCGGCCCCGGAGGCCGCGCCCCTGACCTTGGCGGTGGAGTCGCCGAAGACGTCCGCCACGGCGGCCTCGCGGGCCTTGGCCGCGGTGAGCTTCGCCGTGCCGGGTGCGGCGGGCAGCGCGGCCAGCGGCGCGCCGTCGATCTGGATCAGCCGGCCGTCGTCGGCGACGTGCGCCTTGAGTCCGTTGCCGAAAACCGTCACGCCGTCCACGGTCTGTACGAAACTGAGGTGGTGGGTGCCCTCGACGTCGACGTAGTCCTTGCGCAGGACCAGGCCGTCGACGGCGGCGGCGTCCAGCCCGAAGACGCCGGTGTTCGCCCGCACGTAGTCGAGCGCGACCGCGGCGGGCTTCTTGCTGCTCTTCGCGGTCAGGAAGCCGTCGGTGCGGGCCACCCGGCGCGGCGTGCCGGTGGCCTTGTCGATCTCGACGATGCCCTGGACGCCGAGCTTGTCGCGCAGCGCGCGGACCGCGCTGCCGGGCCGGGCGGCGGCGGCCGCCCGCCGGGCCGCCGCGGCGGCGGGCGGCACCTGGATCGAGTCACGCGAGTCGTAGTTCGCGGGACCCTCGCCCTGGGCGTCCCGGGCGGTCTGGCGAGCGATCTCGGCGGGTTCCGGCGCGGCGTTCGCCTGCGCGGGGAGCAGCCCCGCCAGCAGTACGACGCCCGCCACGGCCGCCCCCAACCGCCGGGTTCCCGGCGGCACGGACAACGGTTTCATTCAGGCCCCTCTCGGCCGGGTCCGGACGACCCCCGCGCGAAGCCCTTGGTCCCCGTGCCGGGGCCACCCCCACATCTGTGGCCCGTGAGGGCTGATGGTGCTCAGCATCCGTTCAGGTAACTAGATCGATATCTTTTTCTTTACCTATCTGAGATCCGTGTCCGGTTGCTCACCGTAAGCGAAGGTCCGGTTCGCCCCTGTCGGCGATGCGTGACAGCCGGGCTAACCTGTGGGGACGGGCGGCGAGCGCCGGAGGCCCACGGACCGCCGGCCGCCCGCGAACCTTCGGTTCCTTTTCCCCGTATGGGCGTAGGAAAAGGGCTTGAACAACTTGGAGGAGGCCCGTGACAACGCCGACCTGGGACCAGCCCGGTGGACCACTGCCGAGCGAGGAGTTCCGCGCCGCGACCCAGGCCATCATGGCCAACATCGAGCACGTCATCGAAGGTAAGAGCGCGACCGTACGGCTGGCGCTGGCCGTGCTGCTCGCCGAGGGCCACCTGCTGATCGAGGACGTGCCCGGGGTCGGCAAGACGAAGTTGGCCAAGGCGCTGGCCCGCAGCATCGACTGCTCGGTACGCCGCATCCAGTTCACGCCCGACCTGCTGCCCAGCGACGTCACCGGGGTCAGCGTCTACAACCAGGAGACCCGGGACTTCGAGTTCCGGCCGGGCGCGGTGTTCGCCAACCTGGTGGTCGGCGACGAGATCAACCGTGCCTCCCCGAAGACCCAGTCCGCGCTCCTGGAGTGCATGGAGGAACGCCAGGTCACGGTCGACGGCACCACCTACGAGCTGCAGGCGCCGTTCATGGTGATCGCGACCCAGAACCCGATCGAGATGGAGGGCACGTACCCGCTGCCCGAGGCCCAGCGCGACCGGTTCACCGCCCGCATCGCGATGGGCTACCCGGACCCCCGCGCCGAGCTGGCCATGCTCGGCGGCCACGGCGCCGTCGACCCGCTGAACAACCTGCGCTCGGTGGCCGACGCCGCGCTGGTCCGCCGCCTGATCGCCACGGTACGCGACGTGCACGCCGCGGACGCCGTCCAGCAGTACGCCATCGCCCTGGTCACCGCGACCCGGGAGGCCCCGGAGATCCGCCTCGGCGCCTCGCCGCGGTCCACGCTGCAGCTGCTGCGCACCGCCAAGGCCGTGGCCGCGCTCGACGGCCGCGACTACGTGCTGCCGGACGACCTGCAGACGCTGGCCGTGCCGGTGCTCGCCCACCGGATCATCCCGACCACGGACGCCCAGCTGAACCGGCGCACCACCGACGCCATCGTGGCCGAGATCGTGCACCGCCTGCCCCTGCCGCACGACCGCAGCCGGTCGCCGTACGACACCCGCGCCACGGGCGACGGACGGGCCCAGTACGAGTCCCGGGGGCGATGACCGTGCGGGAGGCCCTGCGGGGTCTGACCACCCGTGGCCGCTCGTTCCTGGCCGCGGCGGCGGCGGCCGGGATCTCCGCGTTCATCCTCGGCGAACGTGACCTGCTGCGGGTGGCGGTGCTGCTGGCCATGCTGCCGCTGCTGGCCGCCGCGTACGTCGGGCGCAGCCGGTACAAGCTGGCCTGCACCCGGTCGCTGGACCCGGCCCGCGCCCCGGTCGGCTCGAGCGCCCGGGTCATCCTGCGGCTGCAGAACCTGTCCCGGCTGCCCACCGGCACGCTGCTGCTGGAGGACCGCCTGCCGTACGCGCTGGGCAGCCGTCCCCGGGTGGTGCTGGAACGGCTCGGCGCGCACCAGGCCAGCTCGGTGGCGTACACGGTCCGCGCCGACGTGCGCGGCCGCTACCCGGTCGGCCCGCTGGTGATCCGGCTTACCGACCCGTTCGGGCTGTGCGAGCTGAACCGCTCCTTCCCCAGCGTCGACCGCCTCACCGTGATCCCGCAGGTGGTCCCGCTGCCCGCGGTCCGGCTGGCCGGCGAGTACGCGGGCACCGGCGACAGCCGCGCCCGCTCGGTGGCCGTGCACGGCGAGGACGACGCGGCCACCCGTGAGTACCGCCGCGGCGACGACCTGCGCCGGGTGCACTGGCGCTCCACGGCGCGCACCGGCGAGCTGATGGTGCGCCGCGAGGAACAGCCCTGGGAGAGCCGGGCCACCGTGGTGCTGGACACCCGGCTGTACGCGCACCGCGGCGAGGGACCGACCGCGTCGTTCGAGTGGGCGGTCTCCGCGGCCGCCAGCATCGCCATGCACCTGCGCCAGGCCGGCTACAAGCTGCGCCTGGTCACCGGCACCGGGATCGACGTGGACGCGATCGAGGCCGGCGGCGAGGGCATCATCCTGGACACCCTGGCCGACGTGAAGACGGCCCAGAACGGCGACATCTCGGTGCTGGTCGAGCAGGTCCGGCGCCGTTCCGACGGCGGCCTGGTGATCGGGCTGTTCGGCAACCTCACGGTGGCCGAGTCGGAGGTTCTCAGTGGGCTGCGCGGCAACGGCGCGACCTGCATCGGCTTCGCCGTGGACAGCACCACCTGGCTCAACCTGGCCGGGCCGGAACGCGCCGAGGCCGACCGGGCCCAGCAGGCCGCCACCCTGGCGCTGATCCGCAGCGGCTGGCGCGCGGTGCCGGTGATGCACGGCCAGCCGCTGCCGGCGCTGTGGCCGGCCGCGGCCCGCGGCTCGCAGGGCTTCGCGTGGCGCGCGGCGATGGCCGAGACGGTGGCAGGCGGACGATGACTTCAGGAGGTACGCGGTGACCGGCCGCAGGCGACTCGGACTGGTGGCGGCGACCGCCACGCTGCTGGCGGCGGCGCCCCTCTCGGCGATCTTCGACAGCTGGAAGTGGCTGCTGCAGTGCATCCTCATGGTCGGGCTGATCGCCGGTGGGGCGGTCCTCGCCCGTACCCTGCGCTTCCCGACCTGGGCCCAGGCCACGACCATGGTCGGCATCCTGCTGGTCGTGCTCACCTGGATGTTCCCCAGCGGCAAGGAGTTCCTGGCGCTGGTGCCGAGCCCCGAGTCGCTCCAGCACTTCGGCGAGCTGTTCGGCCAGGCCGGCGAGGACACCCGCGCGTACGGCGTACCGGTGCCGGACCGCGAGGCCCTGCTGTTCGTCACCGTGCTCGGCATCGGCGCCTGCGCCATCGTCGTCGACCTGCTGACCGTGGTGCTGCGCCGGCCCGCGCTGGCCGGCCTGCCGATGCTGGCGATCTACTCGGTGCCGGTCGCGGTCTACATCGACAACGTGCCGACGCTGCCGTTCATCATCGGCGCGGTCGGCTTCCTCTGGCTGCTGGTCGCGGACAACGTCGACCGGGTACGCCGCTTCGGCCGCCGGTTCACCGGCGACGGCCGCGACGTCGACGTGTGGGAACCGTCCCCGCTCGCCGCCGCCGGCCGCCGGCTCGCGGTGATCGGGGTGGCCGCGGCCGTGCTGCTCCCGCTGGCCGTGCCCGGGCTGACCACCGGCCTGCTGTCCCGCCTCACCCAGGTCGGCACCGGCTCCGGGGCGGGCGGCTTCGGCGGCGGCGGCAACGGGCGGGTCAACCTGTTCGCCTCGCTGAGCGGCTCGCTGACCCAGAACGAGACCCGCGAGATGCTGCGCGTCACCACCAACGAGCCGGACCCGTACTATCTGCGGCTCGGCACCGCCGGCGACGTGACCGCCGAGGGCTTCGCGAACCGCTCACCGCGCGGCCGGGCCCTGGCCCGCGGCCTGCCGGACCCGCGCCGCGAAGAGGTCACCCGGCGCGCGACCTACAAGCCGTACCGCGCCGAGGTCGAGATCGTCGACCTGAACATGGCGCTGGCCCCGATCTACACCAGCGTGATCGGCGCGGAGAACCTGGGCAACGGGTGGTCGTACGACCCGGACATGCAGGTGCTGTACTCGAACCGCAACACCACCAAGGACAAGAAGTACGTCATCGAGTACGTCCGCCCGCAGTTCGACCCGGACGACCTGAAGCGGGCGCAGCCGCTCGACCAGGCCCAGCAGATCCAGGCCACCTACACCAGCGTCCCGCCGGACCGGTACGTGGACAACCTGGTCGCCGACCTGATCGAGGGCAAGCGCACCCCGTACGACAAGGTCCGGGCCATCTACCAGTACTTCTCCCAGAAGAACGGCTTCTCGTACAGCCTCACCACCGCGGCCGCCGGCACCAGCAGCTCGGAGATCGCGTCGTTCCTGCAGTCCAAGACCGGCTTCTGCCAGCAGTACGCGGCGGCGATGGCCTGGATGGTGCGGGCCGCCGACATCCCGGCCCGGGTGGCGTTCGGGTTCACCCGCGGCAGCGACAAGCAGGGCAACACGTACACCCTGACGAACCGCAACGCGCACGCCTGGACCGAGGTCTACTTCGACGGCTTCGGCTGGGTGCCGTTCGACGCCACCCCGGCGGCCGGCGTGGTCGGCGCCAGCCGTCCCGCGTACGCACCCGACAACGACCGTCCGGAGCCGGCCGCGTCCGCGTCGACGGCTCCCGCCGCGCCCGGCACCAGCAGCTCGGCCGCGCCCGGCACCGCCGAGCGCCCGGACCGCAACTTCGACGACCCCAACCCGGCCGCACCCGGCTCGATCGCCGGCCAGGCCACGTCGTCGACGGCCCTGCTCGTCGCCGGCTCGGTGGCCGGGGTGCTCGCCCTGCTCCTGGTACCCGCGCTGGGCCGTGTCCTGCTCCGCCGCCGACGGCACGCCGCCACGGTCCCCAAGACCACCACGGTGGCCGCCGGCGAGGGCCCACCGGGCAGCCGGGACGTCACGGTCACCACGGAGTCCGCGCACGCCCGAGCGGACGCCCACGCCGCCTGGGACGAACTCCTGGACACGATGATCGACTTCCGAGTTCCGGTCGACCCCACCGAGACTCCCCGGGTGACCGCCCAGCGTCTGGTCCGCGAGGCCGAGCTGGAACCCACGCCCGCCGAGTCCGCCACCCTGCTGGGCCGGGCCGAGGAACGCGCACGGTACGCCCGCCGGCCACTCCAGGGCGGCGAACTGACCGAGGCGCTGAGTCAGGTGCGCAAGGGCCTGTCCCACTCCGCGACGCGCCGGACCCGGCTGGCGGCGGTGCTCCTGCCGCCGTCGGTGCTGCTCCGCTGGCGGCTGGCCGTGGCGGACACGTCGGAACGGTGGGTGACGTCGTTCGGGCGCGGCCGGGAGGTCTTCAGCCGGATCAGTCCGCGCCGGCTGCTGACCAACCGGTCCCGCTGACGCCCGGAGTCCCTCCACCACGCCGGCAATCCCGACGCTGATCCGGCAACGCCACGGCGCCACCACCCCTTGACCGATCCGGGTGGCGCCGCGGCGTTCCGGAGGGCCCGGCCGGGGGATGTCATCAGCGACCCGCGCTCGCGGGGACGCACGGCACCGCGAAGGGCCGAAATAACGCGATCCGCACGAAGGGTCAAACGCGATCCGCACGAAGGGTCAAAACAGCCGGATCTGCTCCGGAGGTTTTCGAGGTCGCCGCTCCGGTCCACGGCGATCCGGGCGCCCGCGCATCACCTGGCGGCACTCCACCTCAGCCGGAGCGCAGGCACCGGACGATGGTGATATGGCGATGGCGGCCCGAGGCCGCCATCTCACTCGCCGCTGGGTCGAGGGGTCAGCGATGACCCTCGGGGCGCTGCTTCCAGCGTTCCTCGAGGCGGTCGATGAACCCGCCGCGGCGGGGCTGGCGGGTGCGGCGGCTGGCGGTGCCTCCGACCGCGTGCAGGTCGGTGGCCTGGCCTTTGCGGCGGGATTGCATCGCGAACGCGGCTGCGCCGAGCATGACGACGAAGCCGGCGACGCCGAGTGGCGTATTCCTGCTCACCGTGCCGTAGACAACCAAGGCCAGCCCAGCGATGATCACAAACGCGGCGACGACGATCCGGCGCCGAGCGTGGAATCGCGGATCGCTGGCCCGCACAGCCGAGGCGAACTTGGGGTCCTCGGCAAGCGACCGCTCGATCTGATCGAACAGCCGCTGCTCGTGCTCCGAGAGCGGCACGGCATTCCTCCCCGGGCGCATGTCCGGCCCCTCGGCCGGGGTCGGGTACTGCAAGTGTGACCGATGGCGCAAGACAGCCGTCGGCTGCCTTACCGGCCAGTCTACGAGGGGGTTGGCGGGTCGGAAAGCGGGACGACCGCCGAGTGCGGGTGATTTTCGGTCCGGCGGAGATCAGTTCGTCCCAAAAGACTGGCCGGTCCGACGACAGATCGGCCAAAACGGGCGGCCACGGCGTCCGTGGCGGCCTCCGCCTCGCGCCAGCCGCGTTCCGGTTCACCGAGCGTGAGCTGCCGCGATGCGGTGGCGGCGTCGGCGAGGCCCTCGACCCGGATGCCGATCAGCCGGATCTGGTCGCCGGTGCCCAGCGCCTGGAACAGCGCCCACCCGGTTTCGAAGATTTCGCGTGCCACATCGGTGCTCGTCGGCATCGTCCGGGAGCGGTTGACGGTCCGGAAGTCGGCCGAGCGCACCTTGATGGCGATGGTCCGGCCGACGTGACCGCTCGCCCGCAGGCGGCTGCCGACCTTGTCGGCGAGCGCCAACAGGCTGCGCCGGATGACGGTGCGGTCCACCACGTCGGTGTCGAACGTCATCTCGGCACCGATCGACTTGTCCACGTGCTCGGACACCACGCGCCGCGGGTCGCGGCCCCACGCCAGCTCGTGCAGGTGGGCGGCGGACGCCTCACCCAGCCCGGCCCGGAGCATGGACACCGGCGCCCGGGCGAGGTCACCGACGGTCTTCAGGCCGAGCCGGTGCAGCGTCTCGGCGGCACGCTCCCCCACCCCCCAGAGGGCGTCCACCGGCAGCGGGTGCAGGAAGTCGAGGATCTGTGCGGCCGGCACCACGATGGTGCCGGCCGGCTTGGCCCGGGTGGAGCCCAGCTTGGCGACGAACTTGCTCGGTGCCACGCCGACCGAGCAGGACAGCCGCTGCTCCTCGGCGACCCGGCGGCGGATCCGCTCGGCGATGACCGCGGGCCGGCCGAGCAGCCGCTGGGCGCCGGCCACGTCGAGGAACGCCTCGTCCAGCGAGAGCGGCTCGACCAGCGGGGTGACGTCCCGGAAGATGCGCATCACCGCCTCGGACGCGGCCGTGTACGCCGCGAAGTCCGGTGGGAGGAACACCGCGTGCGGGCAGAGCCCCCGCGCCCGCATGGCCGGCATGGCGCTGCGAACGCCGTACCGTCGGGCCTCGTAGCTGGCCGAACTCACCACGCCGCGCGGGCCCACTCCGCCGACCACGACGGGCCGGCCTCTCAGGTCGGGTCGCCGCCGGACCTCGACCGAGGCGAAGAACGCGTCCATGTCGACGTGCAGGATCGTGCATCCCGCGTCGTCGGCATCGGGGCCGAAACGCGGGTCACGCCCCCTCGGCACTGCTTGGCTGCGTCCCACGGAAGGAGGCTAACCGCGGGGTACGACAGAAATCGCCGGCTCAGGCCCGGGCGATGAGCAGCGGAACCGTCATCTCGGCGGCGGTCACCGAACCGTGGTACGCGATCAGCCGGCCCACCGTGGGCGGCTCCCAGCCGCCCGCCAGCGCGACCGTCCGGCCCAGGCACACCACCACCACGTCGCCGATCCGGGCGGCATGCTCCGGTGGCACGGCGCCGTACCAGCCGCCGTCGATGATCTCGTCGCGGGTCAGCACCCAGGCCGACCCGCCCAGCATGGCCCGCCAGGCCGCGGCGACGTCGTCGCGGGCCCCGTCCGCGGTGTACAGGTAGCGGACCCGTGGCTCGCCCGCCACCGCGACCACGCCCTCCGCCAGGGCCGGGTGGCCGGCCATGTCGAGACGCCCGGCGACCGGGACGTTCAGCTGGCCGTGGTCCGCCGTCACAAGCAGCGCCGCGCCGGCGGGCAGGCCGGTGACCAGGCGGTCGAGCAGCCGGTTCACGTCGCGGGCGGCGGCGCGCCACGGTGCGGACCCGACGCCGTGTTCGTGTCCGCAGCGGTCCAGGTCGGGGTGGTAGCCGTAGACCAGGCCGGGCCCGGCGCGCAGCGCGGTCAGCATCCGGCCGGCCAGCGCGCCGGCGTCGGAGGCACCGGCGAATCCGCCGCCGCGGTTGGCGGCCACGGTCAGGCCGCTGCCCTCGAACTCGGGCCGGGTCACCACCGTGACCGGGACACCGGCGGCCGCGGCGGTCTCGAAGCGGGTGGGTACCGGCTGCCACCGCCGCGGGTCCGGGTGGTCGCCCCAGCTGATGTGGTTGAGCACGGTGCCGCCCGGTCCACGGACCGTGAAGCCGAGGATGCCGTGCGCACCCGGTACGGCTCCGGTGCCGAGGGTGACCAGGCTGACCGGGGTCGTCGAGGGAAACCCCGAGGTCAGGGTGGGACCGGCCAGGCCGGCCAGGACCGGCGCGTGCGGGGCCAGGACCGGCAGCTGGTACGCGCCGAGCCCGTCCACGAGCAGCACCGCGATCCGGTCCACGCCGTCGAGGTGGGTGCCCAGGCCGAGCGTGTCGGTGGCACCCGGCACCCCGAGCAACGCGGACACGCTGGGCAGCAGATCGGCGAGACTGCCGGCGCCGTAGGCCGGCCGGGTGACCGCGAACGCACCGGCCGGCAGCCGGTCGTCCGGAACCCCGACCGCCACCGGAGCCGGCCCGCCCGGGTACGGCGCCGCGGGATCCGGGCCGGCGGCGGGCGAGGTCACGAGCGGCGGGCGAAGACGTGCAGCTGGGAGGCGATGTCGCGGAACGGTGGCCGGGACGACAGCGACAGCTCCAGCTGCAGCACCGCCTGCGGGTCCGCCTCCACCACGGCGGGCGGTAGCAGGTCGGCGAGGACGCGTACCCCGTGGATCTCGTCGACCGTCAGCCCCGCGGCCCGGACCAGCGCCGCGGCGGTCTCCGCGTCGTAGCGCCGGCGCAGCGTGTCGCGCGGGCCGGCGCGGCCGTCCGGGTCGGTGACCAGGGCGGCCGCGGCGTCCAGGTGACCGTTCACGGCGCGGCCCAGCACCGCGGCGGCCCGGCCGGCGACCAGCAGGCTGACCGCACCGCCGGGGCGCAGGGCGGTGGCGATCGCGTCGACCACGCCGGCCGGGTCGTCGACCACCTCCAGCACGGCGTGACACAGGATCAGGTCGGCGCTGCCCGGGTCGATCAGGCCGGCGAGCGCGTCGCCGTCGCCCTGGACCGCGCGGATCCGGTCGGCCACCCCGGCCTCGGCGGCGCGCCGGGTCAGTGCGGCCAGCGCGTCGGGGCTGGCGTCCACGACGGTGACCCGGTGCCCGGCCTCGGCCAGCGGCACGGCGAATCCGCCGGTGCCCCCGCCGACATCGAGCACGGTCAGCTCACGCCCGTCGTGCCGCTGCAGCTCACGGTGCAGGACGGCCCAGACGGCAGCGGTACGGGCGGTGACGAGCGGCCGGGGCGCCCGCGTCGGTGTGCTCTCCACCCGGGCAGCGTATCGGCCCGGCCGGAACCCCGGCCGGGAGCACGCCTGGAACGCCGGTCAGGTGGCCCGCACCGAGCGGGAGGTCGTCCGGATCTGGACGGCCTCGCCGGGGAAGACCCCCGCCGACTTCGCCGCGGCGCACGTGATGGTGGGCGGCGTCATGGACGCCCCCTAGAACTGGAAGAGGATGCCGGTGGCCCGGATCATCGCGCACGGGTTCGGATACTCCCGGGACCAGTTCACCGGCTTGCCCTTCCAGGTGCCGGTGACCGCCGCGACGATCGGGTCGTACTCCATGGTGCACATCGTCCTCGCCGGCTTGAGCCGGTCCGGATTCGCGCCGGCCTTGGCGAGCGTGGCGCACGCCTTCTTCGGCTTCGGGTGCCCGCCGCCGGCCGGCTTACAGGTCAGGTACACCGCGGCCGCGTACCCCGCCGCGGCCGTGTAGCTGAGGTCCAGCTCGGTGATCTTCGGCGGTCGCGGCGCGGCGGCCGGTCCGGTGGCGGTGGCCGCGGCCGGTCCGGCCACGGCGACGACCGCGGCGGCCACGGCCGCGGTGGTGAGCAAGCTGCGGATCATGGGTCACTCCCCCGTCGGGCTTTTCAGAGCGCATCCCGGTGTACGCCACCAAAGGTGCATTCCATACGGAAGCGTCAGATTAGTGTCAGCTCACCGGAAGTCGCGGGAGGCGGGGCTGACCGGCGGGGTGACCGCCTCCAGCCGGTCGGCGACCAGGTTCAGTACACCCTCGGCCTGTTCCAGGCGCCCCCGCACGATCAGCGCGGCGCTGGTCCGGGCCACCCGCCGGTACCGCTGCCACAATCCCGGCGAGCAGGTCACGTTGAGCATCCCGGTCTCGTCCTCGAGGTTCACGAACGTCACGCCGCCCGCGGTCGCCGGCCGCTGCCGGTGGGTGACGATGCCGCCGACCCGGATCCGGGTGCCGGCCTCCACCCGGGCCAGCCGGTTGATCGGCAGGGCGCCCTTGCGGGTCAGCTCGTCGCGGATGAACTGCACCGGGTGCCGGTCCGGGGACAGCCCGGTCGCCCAGACGTCCGCGACCAGGGTGTCCACGTCGCCCATGCCGGGCAGGGTGGGCGCGGCGGTACCGGTGACCGTACCCGGAAGCCGGTCCGGCCGGTCCTGGGCGGCCGCGCCGGCCGCCCACAGCGCTTCGCGCCGGGACAGGCCGAAACCGGCGAACGCGTCGGCGGTGGCGAGCGCCTCCAGATGGGCGGTGGAGCATCCGGTACGCCGGGCCAGATCGGTCATGTCCCGGTACGGCCCGTGCGCCCGGCGCTCCGCCTCGATCCGTTCCGCCAGGTCGTCCCCGATCGTCCGGACGCTCGACAGCCCCTGCCGCACGGCCGGGCCGCCGAGCCCCCACGCGTGCGGCGGCTCGCCGGGCGCCGAACCCCACCGGGTCTGCGCGGTGGACTCCAGGGTCGCCTTCGCGTCGCTGCGGTTGAGGTCCGGCCGGCGCACCTCCACCCCGTGCCGGCGGGCGTCGTCGACCAGCGACTGCGGCGAGTAGAAACCCATCGGCTGCGCGTTGAGCAGCGCGGCGCAGAACGCGGCCGGGTGGTAGCGCTTGAGCCAGGCGCTGGCGTACACCAGGTAGGCGAAGCTCATCGCGTGGCTCTCCGGGAAGCCGTAGTTGGCGAACGCGGACAGCTTGACGAACAGGTCGTCGGCGAGCTCACCGGTGATGCCGCGCTCGGCCATCCCCGCGTACAGCCGGCTCCTGATCCGTTCCATCTTCTCCTGCGACCGCTTCGAGCCCATCGCGCGGCGCAACTGGTCGGCCTCGGACGGATCGAACCCGGCCACGTCGATCGCCAGCTGCATCAGCTGCTCCTGGAACAGCGGGACGCCGAGCGTCTTCTCCAGCGCGTTGCGCATCAGCGGATGCGGGTAGGTGACCGGTTCCCGGCCGTTCTTGCGCCGGATGAACGGGTGCACCGAGCCGCCCTGGATCGGGCCGGGCCGGATCAGCGCCACCTCCACGACCAGGTCGTAGAAGCAGTCCGGCTTGAGCCGGGGCAGCGTGGCCATCTGCGCGCGGCTCTCCACCTGGAACACCCCGACCGAGTCGGCGCGGCACAGCATCTCGTACACCTCGGGGTCGTCCAGGCGCATGGTGCTGATGTCCAGGTCGGATTCGATCATGTCGTACGCGTAGTGCAGCGCGGACAGCATGCCGAGACCGAGCAGGTCGAACTTGACCAGGTCGACCGCGGCGCAGTCGTCCTTGTCCCACTGCAGCACGGTGCGGCCCGGCATCCGGCCCCACTCCACCGGGCACACCTCGATGATCGGCCGGTCGCAGATCACCATGCCGCCGGAGTGGATGCCCAGGTGCCGCGGGAAGCTCTGCACCTGGTTGGCGAACTCCACCACCTGTTCCGGGATGTCGTCGACGTCGATCGCGGCCACGCTGCCCCACCGGTCGATCTGCTTGCTCCAGGCGTCCTGCTGCCCCGGCGAGAACCCGAAGGCCTTGGCCATGTCCCGGACGGCGGACCGCGGACGGTACGAGATGACGTTCGCCACCTGCGCGGTGTGCTCCCGGCCGAACCTGCGGTAGACGTACTGGATGACCTCCTCCCGCCGGTCCGACTCGATGTCCACGTCGATGTCCGGCGGCCCGTCCCGCTCCGGCGCCAGGAAGCGCTCGAACAGCAGGTCGTACGCGACCGCGTCGACATTGGTGATCCGCAGCGCGTAGCAGACCGCCGAGTTGGCCGCCGAGCCGCGACCCTGGCAGTAGATGTTCGCCTCCCGGCAGAACCGCACGATGTCGTACACGACCAGGAAGTAGCCGGGAAAGTTCAGCTCCTCGATCATCCGCAGCTCGTGCTCGATCTGCGCGTACGCCCGCGGGTGCGCGGCCGGCGGACCGTACCGCTCCCGGGCCCCGGTCAGGGTCAGCTCCCGCAGCCAGCTCATCTCCGAGTGCCCCGGCGGCACCGGGAAGTCCGGCAACTTCGGCGCCACCAGGTTGAGGTCGAACGCCAGATCCTCGGCGAACATCGCGGCGTTGGCCACCGCACCCGGGTACGCGGCGAACCGCCGGGCCATCTCGTCGCCGCTGCGCAGATGCGCGGTGCCGGCCGCGGGCAGCCAGCCGTCCATCTCGTCCAGGCTGCGCCGGGCCCGCACCGCCGCCAGAGCGGTGGCCAGCCGGCGGCGCCCCGGGGTGGCGTAATGCACGTTGTTGGTGGCCACCACCTCCAGCTTCTTGTCCTGGGCGAGCGCGAACAACACGTCGTTGCGGTCCGAGTCGTACGGGTCGCCGTGGTCGGTCAGCTCCACCACCACGTTGCCGGCGCCGAACAGGGCGACCAGACGGTCCAGCTCCTCCGCCGCCGCGGCCACGCCGCCGGTGGCCAGCGCCCGCGGCACGCTGCCCTTGCGGCAACCGGTGAGGATCAGCACGTGGTCGCGCAGTTCGGCGGCGATGTCCTCCAGATCGCCGTACGCCGGCTTGCCCTTCTCCGCACCGCGCAACTGGCCGCGGGCGATGGTCCGGGCCAGCCGGGCGTAGCCCTCCAGCCCGTGGGCGAGCGCGAGCAGGTGGCGGCCCTCCGGATCGGGTTCGCCGTTCTGCGGCTGGGACAGGTCCAGGGAGAGCTCGGCGCCGAAGATCGTGGGCAGGCCCAGCTCGCGGGCGGCCTGGGAGAAGCGGACCACACCGTAGAGCCCGTCGTGGTCGGTGACGGCCAGCCCGGTGAGCCCCAGCCGGGCCGCCTCCTCGGCGAGTTCCTCCGGGTGGCTGGCACCGTCGAGGAAACTGAAGTTGGTGTGGCAGTGCAGTTCCGCGTACGGCGTGCCGGCCGAGCGGCGTACCAGAGTGGGTGGTTCGTAGGGTTGCCGCTTGCGGCTCCAGGCCGGCGAGTCACCGCCGTCCCCGTCGCCGGCCAGGGGGTCGATCACGGCCGGCGCCCCCGCCTGCGGCCAGCCGTCCCGCCCAGAATCGGGCGGCGTGCCGCCGGAGAGGGCACCCTCGAGCTGGTGCCAGGGCATCCGGGGATTGTGGAAGCTCATCGCCAGGGCCGGCTAGTCATAGATCGCCTCCACCGCCCAGTGCCCGGCGGCGAGCGAGAGCAGCACCGCCCGGCCGTCGGCCAGCGCCACCTGGAACCGGGCCCGCCGGCGCGTCTCGCCGGGCGCCCACCAGCGCTCCTCCACCGGCCACGGACCGGCCCACCCGGTGATCTCCGCCGGTGCGGCCTCGTCGACCAGCAGGCTGGCCGGGTCGCCGGTCAGTTCCAGCCGGGCGCTGACGCCCACCGGGTCGCCGTGGCGATCCAGCACCACGGCACCGGTGGGCTGCGGAAGCACGAGCGCCGGGGCCGGCTTCGGAATCCGTCCCGGCCAGGGCGGCAACGCGGGCGCCTTGCGGGCCGGCCGGCCGGTCCGGCGAGGACGGCCGCCGCCGGTGACCTCCGGCTGCCCTACCGGCTGCCTCACCGCCTGCTCCACTGCCTGCCCCACTGCCTGCTCCACCGGCTGCCCCACTGCCTGCCCCACCGGCTGCCCCACTGCCTGCTCCACCGGCTGTCCCACCGCCTGCCCCACTGCCTGCTCCACCGGCTGCCCCACTGCCTGCCCCACTGCCTGCTCCACCGGCTGCTCCCGGGTGGAGGCCGGCCCGCGGGTGGGTGTCGGGGCCGGGGGCGTTTCCGGGGGCCGGCCGGTCGAGCCGGAACCGGGCGAATCCGGCGTCACCGAATGCACCAGCCGCAACCCTCCCCCGGCCGCACGATCGGCGGACGGCGTACCCCCGGACTGGCCGCGCCCGCCGATGGGCAGCACGGCCGCGTCGTCGGTCACCGCCAGGACCGGCGCGGGGCCGGCCCCCGGATACGGATCGGCGTGACCGGCGGCGGGCCGGGCCGGGACCCGTTCGTCGCCCCAGGGCACCAGGCGCACCTGGTCGTCGGCGGAGCGGCCGCCACCGAGAACCGCCGTGACCACCGCCTCCGGGCCGAGCAGACCTTGGACGCGGCTGAGGGCGCGGTGGGCGCGTTCCCGTTCGGCACCGGTGTCGCCCCAGAGACCGGGCTGCAGTCCGAGATGGACCAGGACGCCGTCCGGGATCAGGCGCAGCCGCACCAGGCCCGCGGTCGGCCGCGCCTGCACGCCGCGCCGCGCACCGGTCAGCCAGCCGTCGAGTTGCCAGCGCACCCGCTCCGCGATGGCCGCCGAGGTGAGCGTGCCGTCATGACGCCAGACCCGGTGCAACTCCTGACCGTCGGCGGTGACGGCTTCGATGCCGAGCCGGGTGCAGGCCAGACCGTACGAGGCCAACTGCTCGTGCAGCCGCTCGGCCAGCACCCGCCCGGCGAACGCGGCCACGTCGACACGTTCGAGCGGTTCGTCGTACGTCTCGGTCACATCCAGATCCGGCGGCGGCTGCCGCACCGCGAGCGGCCGATGGTCGTAGCCCGCGGCCAGCCGATGCGCCAACGCCCCGTCGAACCCGAACCGGGTCAGCACATCGGACGGCGGCAACGCGGCGAAGTCCCCCAGCGTCTTGACGCCCAGCCGGCGCAGCAGATCGGTCAGCTCGGGCCGGTCCAGCGCCTCGACCGGCACCCCGGCCAGGAACGCGCGGGTACCGCCGGGCGCGATGATCCGCCCCGCCCGAGCCGCCAGCCCGGCGGCGAACACCCCGTCCGCCACCCCCACCTGGCTCTCCACCGCGCACGCCTGGGCGACCTGCTCCACAATCCGTTCGGCGGCCTGCTCCTCGCCACCGAAGTACCGCGCCGGCCCGCGCACGGCCAGCGCACACGCCCCCGGCCGGATCACCTCCACACCGACGGCGACCTCCTCGACCGCGGCCACGACCGGCTCGAACGCCCGCGCGTCCCGGCCCGGGTCGTGCTCCACGACGACCAGTTGGGGGCAGCGGCTCTGCGCCTCCCGCCGGCGCAACCCACGCCGGACCCCGTCGGCCCGGGCGGCTTCGGAGCAGGCGAGCACCCGGTTCGCGTGCAGCACCACGACCGGCCCGGCGGCCGGCACGCCGTCGACGATCTCCGCGGCGGTCACCGGCCAGTCCGGACACCAGATCATCATCGTCCGCGGACCGGCGGCGCCGGCGGTCCGCGAGTTGCCGGTGTCAGTGGTTCGCGAGCCGGCGGCGCTGGTGGTTCGCGAGCCGGCGGCACCGGTGGTTCGCGGGCCTCCGGTGTCAGTAGCCCGCGGGCCGGCGGTGTCCGTGGTTCGCGGACCGCTGCCGATGCTCGGGCCTTCGGAATCGGCGCGAGTCGTGGTCATGCCGGGCCGAACCGGGAGTTGGTGCGACCGGCCTGGAACCGATCGGTTCGAGGCACGAAGGATGGTGCCGGGGCGGATGCGGAGTTGTTCGGGAGGGCGCCGTGGGACGGGCGGTTCCGGTGAAAGGCGGGCGCTGCTCCGCCGGGTCCAGCGGCCGGCGAGGCGGGACGGGACGGGTCGAGCAAGGCGGGCGAGTGCGGCAACGCCGGCGAATGTGCAGAAGCCGGTGCATGCGGCAAAGCCTGCGAGTGCGGCAAAGCCAAAGGAGCGGAGGAGGACGACGAGCCGGGCAAGGCCGTGGAACCGAATGCTGCCCGGGGTGCGGGCCGGTCAAGGGTCGCGGTGGTGAGCGACGCGGGAACGGCGCGCTCGCGCGCAAGAACGGCAAGCCTCGCCGACGAAGCGGCGCGTTCTCCCGAGAACATCGCGGGCTCACGCGAGGAACCACCACGCTCGTCCGGGAGAATCGCGCGCTCAGGCGACAGAGCAGCACGCTCCCCCGGAAGAACCCCCGGCTCCCGCGACGAAACAACGCGCTCCCGCGCAGGAGCGGAAGGCACCCGCCCAGGAACAGAGGAAGCCCACGCAGGAGCGGAAGGCACCCGCCCAGGAACAGAGGGAGCCCACGCTGGAACAGAAGGCACCCGCGCAGGCGCAGAAGGAGCCCGGGGAGGAGTGGTGTGGGCACGCGGATCGGTGGCGGGCTGAGTGGATACCGGACCGGCGACCCGTGCGAACGGCCCCGATGCCACGGACGGGGGCACGCCGGCCGGCTCTCCGGACGCGACGGAGTCGGCGCGAACCGCGGGGAACGCCGGACTGGACGCCGGTGCGGCCGAGGTGAGGCCCGGCATCCACATCGTGCTCTCCTTGGGGCGGGCCGCCGCACCCCGGCCGCGGGCCAGGACCGTGACCATCCGGCGGCGCAGGCGGCCACGGCCGGGACCGAGTCCTTCCCAGTGGCCGTGTGTCACCTGGAGCGTCACGTCGGCGCCGTCCCAGCGGCCGAACGGCATGAGGACACTGCCGCGCTGGCGGGCACGCGCGGCGAGGCGGGTGGCGATGGACGCGGAGACCGGACCGGGTACCGCGGCGACCACCACGTCGACGCCGTCGATGAGGGCGGCCACCACGGTGGGCCATTCCGGCCCGGGGTTGGGCACCAGGGCGAGCCGGTCCAGCACGATGCCGCTCTCGGCAGCAGCAAGAGCACCAAGCGTGGGTACGCCGACGACCGCACACCAGGACCCGGACCGGGAGGCGGCGGACAGCAGTGCCAGCAGCAGAGACGTGCCGCCGCCACCGGGTGCCGACCGGCCGGTGGCGACCGCGACGGTGCTGCCCCGCCGCAGACCGCGCCCGGGTAGCAGGCCACTCAACTCCGGTACCACCGGCAGCACCCGGTGAACTCCGGGCTCGGCGGTGTCACCGGCCGGCCGGACCAGCTCAGCCAGGGCCGCCGCACCGTTGATCATGCGCCCGGCCATGGTGTTGCCCCACTCTCCTGCCCCACGTACGTGAGGATTTCCCCGAAGTCGATCGCGGCCCCGAAGCCCGCCGGCCGAGCAAGCAGCCGCGCCGGACCGGCGAGGCGAAGCGGGCGGTTACGCCGCCAGCTGGCCGGCCGGCAGGGGTGGCTGATAGGTGAGGCCGAGAGCGGACTCCACCACGGCGACGAACTGCTCGGCGGCGCGGAGCAGGTCGTCGGCCTCGCGCGGGCTGACCACGCGAGGGATGCCGGCCTCCGCGGCGGCACGCTTGCCGGCACCGAGAGCGAAGTAGCCGGACCACTCGCTGAACTCGGGCGCCACCAGCACGAGGAGGGACCACACGCTGGTGACCCGGCTGCGGCGGGTGGACGCCGCGGGGCGGGCCCGGGCGGCGAGCACCGCCGCGGCGGCGCGCAGTGCGGCCAGGTGGGCGGCCGCGTAACGGAGGCCGTCGGGACGGGTCTGTGCGGCCTCGACGAGACCCTGCCGGGCGATGGTGAGCAGCTGGGTCGGGGTGCGGTGCGGCAGCATGTGGGCGGGGATGGTGGGGGCCTCCGCCGCCTGGGCCGCAGCCGTGGGCGCGTGAGCCAGGCCGGGTGCCGGCTTGAGGCCCGACGCGGTGTTGCTCGCCATGGTTCCTTCTCCTCGCCTTGCTTCGCATCCGACTGACGACATGCTCGGGTCGAACCGATCCACTGCGGAGGAAGACGCAGCGGCGGGCAGCCGGCCGGGTGTGAAGCTTCCCCACACCACACCCGGCCGGACAGCGCCGGCGGGTCCGTCGTCCGTCGCCCGGGGGTCGGTGGGCGACGAACGACGGCCTGCCTTGTCAGGACCGGATCCGCGAAAATCCGGGTCCTCGCGTGCGGTGCTTCGCGGGCACCGCACCGGGGAGCCACGCCGCGAATCGCGGCTCCCGCTCGTTAGTACGATCGTTCGACTCTATCGAACACTCGTTCTAACTACTGGAGAGAGTAACACTCACCTACGACAAAAATGCAAGCTCGATGGGCCGCTGCCGACCGAAGCCGCGGGACATTGGCAGATGAAGGAAAAACCGCTGGCCAGAGGGGGCGCGACGAGGATGCGCTAGGTGATCAAGGTGGGCGCGGGGCGGGCGGCAGGGGCTCGGTGGCACGGCACCGCGGCAGGGCGAGACGGGGAGGCGAGATGCGCCACAAGATCAAGGGCAAGGACACAGAGGCGCGCACGATCAGAGACAGCGACACACCGGCCGCGCACGACCGGAGACAGTGACACGCGGGGCCGCGCACGATCAGGGACAGCGACACGCGGGCCGCGCAAGATCAGGGACAGCGACACGCGGGCCGCGCACGACCGGAGACAGTGACACGCGGGGTGCGTGCGGCGACGGGGAGTGAGGTAGACAGGAGGCATGCCGCGCACTGTTGTGATCACGGGAGCCAGTTCCGGCATCGGGCTGGCCGCGGCGACGCAGCTGGCGGCGTGCGGTGATCGGGTGGTGCTGGTCGGACGGGACCCGGGCCGGCTGGCGGCCGCCGTGTCGCAGGTACGCGCCGCCGCCGTCGACGGGGTGGAACCGGCACATTTCCGGGCCGACTTCGAGGTGCTCGACGACGTTCGCCGGCTCGCCGAGCGGCTGCTGGCCGCGTACCCCTCGATCGATGTGCTGGCGAACAACGCGGGCGGGATGATCGGCACGTACCGGCGTACCGTCGATGGTTTTGAGGCCACCGTCCAGAGCAACCATCTGGCGCCCTTTCTCCTCACCCACCTGCTGCTCGACCGGCTCCGCGGCGGCCGGGTGGTGAACACCGCCTCGATCGCGCACCTGGTCGGCGCCCTCGATCCGGACGATTTCGTCGGTTCGCCGGGCCGGTACCTGCGGTGGCCGGCCTACTGCTCGGGCAAGACGGCCAACATCCTGTTCACCGCGGAGGCGGCCCGTCGCTGGCCGGACGTGTGCAGCGTGGCGTTCCATCCGGGGATCGTGCGGAGCAACTTCGGCGCGGGGGCGCTGACCCGGTTCTTCTTCCGGTTCAACCCGCTGCTCACCACGCCCCGGACGGCCGGCGCGCTGCTGGTGTGGCTGGCCACCGCGCCGGCAGAGGAGCTGGTGCGCGGCGGCTACTACGTGGGGCGGCGTCCGGCCCGGCCGGCGTCGCACGCCACCGACCCGGCGACCGCGGCCAAGCTGTGGGACGCCAGCACCGAGGCGGTCGGCCGGTAAGGGGCGAGGCTACCCTCTACCCGTGACATCGAAGCGGCCTCTGCTGGGCGTCGGGATGGTGGTCGCCGCCAGCGCCATGTTCGCGGTCAACGGCACCGTTTCCAAGTTGGTGCTGCGTGCCGGGTTCGACGCACCGCAGCTCACGCTGCTGCGCGCGGCCGGCGCGTTCCTCGGGCTGATGGTCCTGAGCCTGGTGCTGCGCCCGGGCGCACGGCGGTTACGGGTACGCCGGCAGGAGCTCCCCCTGCTCCTGGTGTACGGCGTCTTCGGCTTCTACCTGGTCCCGATGCTGTACTTCGTGGCGATCAGCCGGATGCCGGTGGGCATCGCGCTGCTGTTCGAGTACACCGCCCCGCTGCTGGTGGCGCTCTGGGCCCGGTTCGGGCAGCGTCAGCAGGTCCGTCCCCGGCTGTGGGGCGGGCTGGCGCTGAGCCTGGCCGGCCTGGCCTGCGTCGCCGAGGTCTGGGGTGAGCTGCGGCTGGACGGCCTGGGCGTGGCCGCGGGCTTCGGGGCGGCGGTGCTGCTGGCGTTCTACTACGTGCTGGGTGCGCGGGGCGTCGAGCAGCGCGACTCGGTGTCGTTGACCACCTACGCCTTCGGCGCGGCCGCGGTCGCCGGCCTGATCGTGCGGGCGGTCACCGCGGGTACCGGCGGGTGGGAGCCGCTGACCCGCAGTGAGGCGGGTGTGCCGGTGGCGGTGCTCTGCTGCTACGTGGTGGTGCTCGGGTCGATCGTGCCGTACACCCTGATCGCGGCCGCGTTGCGGCATCTGCCGGCGACCAGCGTGGGGATCATCGGCATGGTGGAGCCGGTGCTGGCCGCGACGGTAGCGTGGGTCACGCTGGGTGCGGGTGAGGCGCTGAACGCGGCGCAGCTGGCCGGCGGCCTGCTGGTGCTGGCGGGGGTGACGCTGGCCGAGACGGCGCGGATCGCGCCGGCCCATCCGGTGCCCGGCCCACCAGACGTGATCATGGAGCCGGACCGGGCCGGACGTACGCCGGAGGCGTCCACCAGCGAAGCGAGCGGGTCGCCCTGAGCCCGAAGCCGCCCTGAGCACGGAGCCGCCCTGAGCCCGGAGCCGCCCTGAGCCCGGAGCCGCCCTGAGCGCCGAGTCGTCCTGGGCGCGGGGCGTCGGCGGTGCCCGGCGTTCCGGGCCGGTCGCCGGTTCCGGCGATCAGCGAGCAAGATGGTGGCATGGAGACACATCCCAACGTCGTCGCGGTACGCGACGCGCTGGACGCCGCCGGGGCGCGCAGCGACGGGCTGACCGTGCTGGACGAGGCCGTGCACACCGCCGCCGCGGCGGCCGCCGCACTGGGCGTCGAGGTGGGCCAGATCGCCAACTCGCTGATCTTCGACGCGGACGGCGAGCCGCTGCTCGTGCTCACCTCGGGCGCGCACCGGGTGGACACCGCGCAGGTGGCCGCCACGCTGGGCGTGACGAAGGTGCGGCGGGCCACGCCCGAGTTCGTCCGGGAACACACCGGGCAGCCGATCGGCGGGGTCGCCCCGATCGGTCACCCGAAGCCGGTGCGCACGCTGGTCGACACGGCGCTGGAGCAGTACGACGTGGTGTGGGCGGCGGGCGGCGTACCCCGGGCGGTCTTTCCCACCACCTATCCGGAACTGTTGCGGATCACGTCCGGCACCCCGGCCCGGGTGGCCTGACGGCGATGGTGGTCACGTTGCACGTCTGGCGGGTACCCGGCCGTCACCTCGGCGGGGCGCTGCTGCGGATGGCGCGTGACCCTCGGCGGCTGCGCACGCTGCCCGGTGTCCGGTTCGCGAAGATGCTGGGCACCGGCCGGGGCCGGACGTTCGGCCCGGGTGACGCCGATCCGACCCGGTACGCGGCGCTGGTGGTGTGGGACGGGGAACCGGCCCCGGCGGACGTGGACCGGGGCTGGCGACGGATCGCCGGCAGCAGCGCCCGCATCGACCTGGAGCCGCTGCACAGCCGCGGCCGGTGGTCCGGCCAGGAGCCGTTTCACCCGCCGGTCCCGAAGGATGGCGAGAACGGGCCGGTGCTGGCGCTGACCCGGGCCCGGCTGCGGCCGGTGCGGACGCTGACGTTCTGGCGGTGCGTGCCGCCGGTGGTGGCGGAACTGGACGCCAGCCCGGGTCTGCTCGCCCGTTTCGGCATCGGAGAGGCACCGATCGGCTGGCAAGGCACGGTGACGGTGTGGCGGAGCACGACGGATCTCACTGCGTTCGCGTACCGTCAGCCGGAGCATCGCAAGGTGATCGCCCGCACCCCCACCGACGGGTGGTACGCGGAGGACCTGTTCGCCCGGTTCGCGGTGCGGGACATCCACGGTGACCGGGCCGTGCTGGGCTGGACCGAGCGGGAGGGAGGGCAGGCGACGCGATGAGACTCGTGCCGTGGCAACCGGACGATCTGCTCCGGCGGCTGGATGACGTCGTATCCGTGTACGGCGCCGCCATGGGCTACCGCTCCGAACTCCTGCAGGCCCGCCGCGGCTACATCGCCGCCCACGTGCGCCGCCCCGGGTTCCGGGCGGTGGCGACGCTCACCACCGAGGGGCAGCTCGCCGGCTTCGGGTACGGCTACACCTCCGGCCCCGGCCAGTGGTGGCACGACCAGGTGCGCGCCGCGCTGGACGAGCCGGACCGCCGGCCCTGGCTCGGGGACTGCTTCGAGGTGGTCGAACTGCACGTCCGGCCGACCGCGCAGGGCCACGGCGTGGGCGCCCGCCAGCTGCGCGCGCTGCTGTCCATGGCGGACGGCAAGACGGTGCTGTTGTCCACGCCGGAGGCCGACGAGGAGACGTCCCGGGCCTGGCGGCTGTACCGGCGGTTCGGCTTCGTCGACGTGCTCCGCGGCTTCCTCTTCCCCGGCGACGAACGAGAGTTCGCCATTCTGGGCCGGGAACTGCCGCTCGCCGAGCGAACCGCGGACGCACCGGGCATCGTCGGGATGTGATGGCACCCCCGCTCTCCTCGGCGCTGCTCGCCGCGCTGGTCCTGACCCAGATCTGCTATCCGCTCACCGCCGGGCCGGTGCGTGCCGGATTCACCGTGGCCACCGTCCTGCTCGGCTACCTGCTGTCGGTGTCGCACGCCTGGCTCACCCGCGGCCCGCGGGCCGCGCTGGCGCTGGTCGCGGCGGCCACGGTGGGCGGGTTCGCGGTGGAGGCGGTCGGCGTCGCCACCGGTTTCCCGTTCGGCACGTACGACTACTCCGGCCAGCTGGGGCCGAAGGTCCTCGGCGTACCGCTGATCATCCCGCTGGCCTGGACCTGGATGGCGTGGCCGGCCTGGCTGGCGGCGCTGCGGCTGGCCCGCGGCCGGGCCGCCCGGATCGCGCTGGCGGCCGTCGGGCTGGCCGCCTGGGACCTGTTCCTCGACCCGCAGATGGTCGCGGAGGGGTACTGGCGCTGGCTCGACGCCACCCCGGCGCTGCCCGGCCTGCCCGGCATCCCGATCGGCAACTACCTGGGCTGGCTCGGCTTCGCGCTGGTGCTGATGACCGTGCTGTCGGCCGCCGCCGGGCCGGGCGCCCGCCGCCCCGCCGCGGGTGACACACCGATGATCACGCTCTGGCTGTGGACGTACGCTTCCTCCGTGCTCGCCCACGCGGTCTTCCTCGGCCTCCCGGCATCGGCCGCCTGGGGCGCGGTGGTGATGGGCGTCGTGGTGCTGCCGCTGGTCGTGCAGCTGGCCCGGGGCCGCGACCGCGAACGGGTGCGGTCGTGATCTGGGCGGCGCTGCTGCCCTGGGTCGTGCTGACCGGGCACACCCTGGTCAACGCGGCCCGGTTGCGCCGCCCGCCGCGCGACGCCGCCGTCACCGAACGGGTCGCCGTGCTGCTGCCGCTGCGCAACGAGGCGGACCGGGTGACGCCCTGCCTGGAGTCGCTGCTCGGCCAGCGCGGCGTGCCGGACCTGGACATCGTGGTGCTGGACGACGGCTCCACCGACGGCACGGCGGACGTGGTGCGCGCGGTCGCCGGGGACAAGGTCCGGCTGCTCGGTGGCGCACCGCTGCCGCCCGGCTGGCTCGGCAAGCCGCACGCCTGCCGGCAACTGGCCGACGCCACGCCGGACGCCGACGTGCTGGTGTTCGTGGACGCCGACGTGGTGCTCGCCGCGGACGCCGTCGCCGGTGCCGTCACGCTGCGCCGCGACCTCGGGGTGACGTTGCTGTCGCCGTACCCGCGGATCGTCGGCGCCGGCCGCCTGGTCCAGCCACTGCTGCAGTGGTCCTGGCTCACCTTCCTGCCGCTGCGCGCGATGGAACGCGCCGGCCGGCCGGCGCTGGCCGCGGCGGGCGGGCAGTGGCTGGTGGTGGAACGCGACGGGTACCGGCGGACCGGCGGGCACGCGGCCGTGCGCGCCGACGTCCTGGAGGACATCGGCCTGGCCCGGGCGGTGAAACGGGCCGGAGGGCGGATCGCGCTGGCCGACGGGTCCGGCCTGGCGGAGTGCCGGATGTACGGGTCCTGGCGCGAGCTGATCGACGGGTACGGCAAGTCGCTGTGGGCCTCGTTCGGCTCGGTGGCTGGTGCCACCACCGTCGTCGCCCTGCTGCTGATCCTGTACGTGGGTCCGCCCGTCGCCACGCTGCTCCTCGTGATCGACGGGGCGGCCGTCCCCGCGTTGGTGACTCTGTCCGCGTACCTCCTCGGGGTTGCCGGTCGGGTGGTCTCCGCGACCGCGACCGGCGGGCGGGCCTGGCCGGACGCCCTGGCCCAGCCGGTTTCGATCCTGGTCTTCGGGTGGCTGGTGGCGCGCTCCTTCCGGCTGCGGCGGCAGGGCCGGCTGACCTGGCGCGGGCGGCCGGTGTGAGCCGCGTCGTGGTGATCGGGGCCGGCGTGGGCGGCCTGGCCGCGGCGGTCCGCCTGGCCGCCGCCGGACACCGGGTGGTGGTGCACGAGCGGTCCGCGACGGCCGGCGGCAAACTCGGCCGGTACGCACGCGACGGCTTCTCCTTCGACACCGGGCCGAGCCTGTTCACGCTGCCGCAGGTGTTCACGGACCTGGACCTGGGGCTGCGGCCGGAACCGCTGGACCCGGTGGTGCGGCACGTGTTCCCGGACGGCACGTTGCTGGACTCGTCGTCGGACCACGACGAGTTCTGCGCGCGCATCGCGGCGGCGCTGGGCCCGGACGCGGCCGACGACTGGCGGCGTTTCTGGCGGCGGGCGCGGCGGATCTGGGCCGCGTCGTGGGGTTCGGTGCTGCAGCGCCCGGTGTCGCCGGCGTCGCTGGCCGCGCTGCCCTGGCGGCTGGACCGGCTGGCCGCGATCGCACCCGGCCGGTCGCTGCGCGGGCTGGGCCGGCGCTACCTGCGCGACCCGCGGCTGCGGATGATGCTGGACCGGTACGCCACCTACACCGGCGCGGACCCCCGGCGGGCCCCGGCCGCGCTGGCCGCGATCCCGTACGCCGAGCTGGAGTTCGGCGGCTGGTACCTCCCCGGCGGACTCGGCACGCTCGGCGACGCGCTGCTGGACCGGTGCCGGGCGCTGGGCGTGCCGGTGGTGCTGAACTCCCCGGTCGCCGGCATCGACACGGCCGGCGGCGCGGTCCGCGGCGTACGGCTGGCGTCCGGCGAGCGGGTCGGTGCCGACCGGGTGGTGTCGAACGTGGACGCGCTCACCGTGTACCGCGACCTGCTGCCCACCCCGTCCCGGCTGGGCGCGCTGACCGACCGCAGCCTGGCCGGGTTCGTGCTGCTGCTCGGCGTACGCGGGGCGACGCCGGCGCTCGCCCACCACACCGTGTACTTCCCGTCCTGCTACCACGCCGAGTTCGACGCCGTCTTCGGCGGACCGGGACGGCGCGCCCGACCGGCCTCCGACCCCACCGTGTTCGTCACCCGGGCGGTCGACCCGGCCGTGCACCCGGCCGGCGACGAGGCCTGGTTCGTCCTGGTCAACGCACCACGGCACGGCACCGCGGCGGACGCGGTGGACTGGCGCCGGCCGGGGCTGGCGGCGGCGTACGGCGCGCACGTGCTGGACGTGCTGGCGCGGCGCGGGCTGGACGTGCGGGACCGGCTGCGGTTCGTGGAGACGCGGACGCCGGCGGATCTGGCAGACGCCACCGCGGCGCCGGGCGGGGCGATCTACGGGACGGCGGGCGGGCTGTTGCGGCCGGGCAACCGGGGGCCGGTGGACGGGTTGTGGCTGGTGGGCGGGTCGGCGCACCCGGGCGGCGGGCTGCCGATGGTGACGCTGTCGGCGCGCATCGTGGCCGACCAGATCGGGCCGGCCTGATCGCTCGGTGACGTTGTTCGCATCGTCGCCGACCAGATCGGGCCGGCTTGATTCCGCGGGACGGACCGCGCAGCGGCACCGATCGGCGACGCCAGTCCGTTATTTCTGGATATGTCCGGTAGGAGCACGGCGGATCTTGGAGGCAAAGACGAATCCTGGAGCGCAAATGCCCTCCCAGGGGCGATCCCGCTCCAAGATTCGCTCAAGCCTCCAAGATCTGCTCTTGGACCGCACGTCCATCCCGCGATCTTGTGCATATCGACCACAGCTGCACGACTTCGTCAGCTCGCCGTGCAGATCGGGTGACCGCAGCGGAAACAATTTGCATTTTAGGCCGATAATTCGGGCGCGGGGATCGCGGCGCGGCGTTCGGTCGATGCTGAGTGTGTGTGGTTTACGGGTGCGGAGCGCGCCACGTCTCTGCTTGCCACGCTCGGCGGGCAAGGCGTGTCGAATTCTGGTGCGGAGCGCGCCATGTCTCCGCACACCGCACTCCGGGCGACGGAGCGTGTTGAGTTCTGGTGCGGAGCGCGCCATGTCCCCGCACGCCGCACCCCGGGCGACGGAGCGTGTTGAGTTCTGGTGCGGAGCGCGCCATGTCCCCGCACACCACACCCCGGGCGACCGAGCGTGTTGAGTTCTGGTGCGGAGCGCGCCATGTCCCCGCACACCACACCCCAGGCGACGGAGCGTGTTGAGTTCTGGTGCGGAGCGCGCCATGTCCCGGCACGCCGCACTCCGGGCGGCGGAGCGCGTCGTCCCGGCACACGCCGCGCTCAGCGGAGCCGAGGCATCAGCCGGGTGTCCGGAGGGCCTCGCCGAGTGGTGACGCCACATAGGTCACCGAACGGCCGGTGCGGGTGCGGGTGACCAGGCCGGCCGCCCGCAGCACGGCCAGGTGACCGCCGACCGTGCCGAGACTCAGGCCCAGCTGCGCGACGAGCTGACTGGTGGTGGCCGGCGCGGCCAGCGCGCGCAGGATTGCGGCCCGCGCTCCCCCGATCAGCGGACCCAGGGCGTCGCCGGTGGGCGTCACTGGCGGGCCGAGCACGTCGGCGCTGCCCCGGGCGCGGTAGACCAGCGCGTACGGCTGCGGCGGGTCGACACCGAGGGCGAGATCGGCGAACAGCGACGGCACGAACAGCAGCCCGCGCCCGTCCAGCCGGTACCGGCCGGTGTCGCGGTGCCGGACCACGATCGCGCCGGCCGGGGACCAACTGATCCGCGGGTGCAGGTCGGTCAGGGCGGCGGCCCAGCCGTACGCGGCGAGCCGCCCGGCGCGCTGCACGATGTCGCGTTCCAGCACCGCGCGCAGCCGCGGCCACTCCGGCTCGATCAGCGTCTCCCAGGCCGCTCGCAGCCCGTCGGCCAGCCGGTCGACGACGTCCGGCGCGGCCAGGATGCGTTGCGCGTAGGCCGGTGGCGTGCGGTGTCCGGCCAGGTTGCGGTCCAGTTCGGCGCGGGCCACGGACAGCGGGGTGGCGCGTACGGTGGCGAGTTCCTCGGCGAACGAACTGTGCGGGCCGGCCGGCGACGGGTGCAGGAAGTCGGCGTTGTCGTCCCGCCGGAACAGGCTGATCAGCGCGCCCAGTGCGGGTTCGGCGCGGCGGAGCGGGGCCAGCCGGGGCCGCATCCGCCGGACCCACGGGTGCAGCACGCCGGCCCGGTCGTGGCCGGTGAGCACCCGCAGCGCGGACGTCGTCTCGATCACCGGTGAGATCGCGTAACGGCAGCCGGCCAGGTCGGCCGGACTGACCTCGATCAGCATGTTTCGGCCACCTCCGAAACCTTAGCGGGTACGCCGGCCGTCCGCGACCGTGTACCGGTGACCATCGTCGGCCCGCCCCGCGCCACGTACCGCGACGTCTTCGCGGTGCCCGAGTTCCGCACGCTGCTGGGCGGCTTCGCGGTGTTTCTGGTCAGCGAGACCGTGCAGATGCTGGCGCTGTCCGTGCTGATCTACGCGAGCACCGGGTCGCCGCTGCTGGCCGCGCTCGCCTACGTCGCCGGGTTCGTGCCGCAGGCGCTGGGCGGGACCGTGCTGCTGGCGGTGGCGGACCGGTGGCGGCCGCGCCGGGTGCTGCTCGGCTACGACGCCGCCCGGCTGACGGTGGCGGTGCTGCTGGCGTCCGGTCTGCTGCCGTCGGCCGGCATGCTGCTGGTGGTGTTCGCGCTCGGCGGCGTGGCGCCGGTGGTGCAGGCGACCCGGACCGCGCTGCTGCCGGATCTGCTGTCCGGCGACGCCTACGTGCTGGGCCGGTCGCTGTTCTCGGTCACCTCTGCCGGGATGCAGGTGGCCGGCGCGGCGGTCGGCGGCGTCCTGCTGGCGGTGGTCGGCCCGGCCGGTGCGCTGTGGCTGACCGCCGCGGCCTGCCTGGTGTCGGCCGCCATCACCCGGTTCGGCCTGGCCGCCCACCCGGCCCGCACCCCCGGCAGCACAGCCCACACCCCCGGCAGCACAGCCCACACCCCCGGCAGCACAGCCCACACCCCCGGCAGCACAGCCCACACCCCCGGCAGCACAGCCCACACCCCCGGCAGCACAGCCCACACTCCCAGCGGCACAGCCCACACTCCCAGCGGCACAGCCCACACCTCCGGAGACACGGCCCGGGGCCGCCGGGGCGGGGACGCGGCCGGGGCGGTGCGGCAGACGTGGCGGGTGAACCGGGCGCTGCTCGGCGATCCCGCGGTGCGCGGGCTGTTGCTGGCGCAGTGGCTGCCCGGGGCGCTGATGGTGGCGGCCGAGGGCGTGGTGGTGCCGTACGCGGCGGGGCGCGGTGGCGGGTCGGCCGCCGGCGCCCTGCTCGCGTCCGCGGCCGGCGGGATGCTGATCGGGGAGTTCGTGGTGGGACGGTTCGTGCCGCCGCGGCTGCGGGAGCGCCTGACGCCGTGGCTGGCGCTGCTGCTCGGCGTACCCCTGCTGGTCTTCGTCCTGCGGCCCGGCCCGGTGCTGGCCGCCGTGGTGTTCGGGACCGCCGCGGCCGGGTTCGCCTACCACCTGGGGCTGGCCCGCCGGTTCCTGGAGGCGGTGCCGGAGATCTCCCGTGGTCAGGCGTTCGGCCTGGCCACCACGGGCACCATGACGCTGCAGGGCCTGGCCATGGCGGCGGCCGGCGGACTGGCCGAGGTGCTCGCGCCGGGCACCGTGATGGCGCTGGCCGGTGCGGCGTCGGTGGCCGCCACGCTCACCCTGTGGGGGCGGCTCCGGCCGGCAACGCGGTGACGCCGACCGGCAGCGCGTCGCCGGCCGCGATGTGCGCGAGCAGCGTCGCGCGCAGCGCCTCGGCCGCGTGCGGCAGCACCGAGCGCCGCCGGTGGGCGAGCGCGATGGTGCGGCGCATGCCCGGCGGGGCGAGCGGCGTGGCGCGCAGCAGCGGCCGGTTGATCAGCACCATGCTCGGCACCAGCGCCACGCCCAGGCCGGCCTCGACGAACGCGAGCACCGCGTCCATCTCGCCGCCCTCGACCGCGAACCGGGGGGCGAATCCGGCCTGGCGGCACGCCTCGAGCGTGACGTCGCGCAGGTCGTAGCCGGTCCGGAACATCACCATCGGGGTGTGCTCGAGTTCGGCCAGCGCCACCTGACCGTGTGCGGTGGGCGGCGGTTCGCTCGCCACGGACGCCACCACCAGGCTCTCCCGCAGGATCGGCGCGGCGTGCAGGGACGGGTCGACGCCCTGCTCCGGCTGCACGATCAGGGCCAGGTCCAGGGTGTGCGCGAGCAGGTCGGCGATGAGGTCCTGGGAGCTGCCCTCGTTGACGTACAGGGCGATGCCGGGGTGGGCCGCGCGGAACGTGCGCAGCACGGCCGGGACCAGCGACGAGCACAGGCTCGGGGTGGCGCCGAGCCGGACCTCCCCGCGGCGCAGCCCGATGATGTCGTTGACCGCGTCGCGGGCCGCGTCGGCGTCCGCCACCATCCGCCGGGCCATCGGCAGCAGGGTCTCCCCGGCGGCGGTGAGCGTGACGGCGCCGCGCATCCGCTCGAACAACGGCGTGCCGAGGGACGCCTCCAGGGTGTGAATCTGCTTACTCAACGTTGGCTGGGCGACCCCGATCGCATCGGCCGCATGGGTGAAATGCCGTGTTTCCGCCACCGCGAGGAAGTAGCGGAGCTGCTGCAGCTGCACCTCGATAGCCTTTCGCTATGGGCAATAGCATCATCATGCATTAGACGAATCGCGCGAGGCTACCTACCGTTCCCTACGTGGCGGTAGATACGAAGGTCAGACCGGTCCGGACGAAGGTCCCGGCCACCCGGAGCACGGTCTCGCTCAAGATCCTGATGGCGGTGACCGGGCTGCTGCTCGTCGGATTCCTCTTCGCGCACATGATCGGCAACCTCAAGATCTTCGTGGGCGCCGAGTCGTTCGACCACTACGCGCACTGGCTGCGCGAGCTGGGTGCCCCGCTGCTGCCCGAGCAGTGGTACCTGTGGATCCAGCGGGCCGTGCTGACCGCGGCGGTGCTGGGCCACATCGCGGCCGCCACCATCCTGGCCCGGCGCGCCCGCAAGGCTCGCCCGGTCCGGTACGCGCACCGTCCCAAGGTCCAGGGCAGCTACGCGGCGCGCACCATGCGCTGGGGCGGCGTGATCGTGCTGCTGTTCGTGATCTACCACATCCTCGACCTGACCACCGGCACGCTGAACCCGGTCGGCGACCGGGAGCACCCGTACGCCAACGTGGTCGCCGATTTCGCCCCGGACCGCTGGTACGTGACGCTCTGGTACGCGCTCGCCGTGGTGGCGGTCGGCCTGCACCTGCGGCACGGCCTGTTCAGCGCGGCCCGCACGCTCGGCCAGCGCACCGCCCGCGGCGAGCGGATCGTGCGCCGCGCCGCCCTCGTCCTCTCCGTCGTCCTGGTGGCCGGCTACCTCTCGGTGCCGTTCGCCGTCCTAACCGGATTGGTGAGCTAGATGGATCTCTGGAACCTCGGCGACCCGATCCGGGACACCGCCGCACCGGACGGGCCGATCGAGACCCGCTGGGAGCGCCGCCGGTTCGCGGCCAAGCTGGTGAACCCGGCGAACCGCCGCAAGCTCACGGTGATCGTGGTGGGCACCGGGCTGGCCGGCGGGTCGGCCGCGGCCACGCTCGCCGAGGCCGGCTACCGGGTCCGGTCGTACTGCTACCAGGACAGCCCGCGCCGCGCCCACTCCATCGCGGCGCAGGGCGGCATCAACGCGGCCAAGAACTACCGCAACGACGGCGACTCGATCCACCGACTGTTCTACGACACCGTCAAGGGCGGCGACTTCCGGGCCCGGGAGTCCAACGTGTACCGGTTGGCCCAGGTGTCGGTGAACATCATCGACCAGTGCGTGGCCCAGGGCGTGCCGTTCGCCCGCGAGTACGGCGGCCTGCTGGACAACCGCTCGTTCGGCGGCACCCAGGTGTCCCGCACGTTCTACGCCCGCGGCCAGACCGGTCAGCAGTTGCTGCTCGGCGCGTACCAGGCGATGGAGCGGCAGATCGGTCTCGGGAACATCGAGATGAACGCCCGGCACGAGATGCTCGAGCTGATCGTGGTGGACGGCCGGGCCCGCGGCATCGTGGTGCGCGACCTGGTCACCGGCGAGATCACCACGGACTTCGCGGACGCCGTCGTGCTGGCGTCCGGCGGGTACGGCAACGTGTTCTTCCTGTCCACCAACGCCAAGGGCTGCAACGTCACCGCGACCTGGCGGGCGCACCGCAAGGGCGCGCTGTTCGCGAACCCGTGCTACACCCAGATCCACCCGACCTGCATCCCGGAGTCGGGCACCCACCAGAGCAAGCTCACGCTGATGAGCGAGTCGCTGCGCAACGACGGCCGGGTCTGGGTGCCGCTCGCCGCCGGCGACCAGCGCGCACCGGGCGAGATCCCCGAGCACGAACGCGACTACTACCTGGAGCGGATCTACCCGTCGTTCGGCAACCTGGTCCCCCGTGACATCGCGTCGCGGGCCGCGAAGAACGTGTGCGACGAGGGTCGCGGCGTGGGGCCCGGCGGGCTCGGCGTCTACCTGGACTTCGCCGACGCGATCGGGCGGCTCGGCCGCCCGGCGGTGGAGGCGAAGTACGGCAACCTCTTCGAGATGTACCAGCGGATCACCGGCGAGGACCCGTACCAGGTGCCGATGCGGATCTATCCGGCGGTGCACTACACGATGGGCGGACTGTGGGTGGACTACGACCTGCAGTCCACGATCCCCGGCCTGTTCGTGATCGGCGAGGCGAACTTCTCCGACCACGGCGCGAACCGGCTGGGCGCCTCGGCGCTGATGCAGGGCCTGGCGGACGGCTACTTCGTGCTGCCCAACACGATCAACAACTACCTGGCCGACGGGCCGTTCCCGGCGGTGGACGCCACGACGCCCGAGGTGGTGGCGGCCCGGACCGGCGTCGAGGACCGGCTGAACCGGCTGCTCGCGGTCGACGGCGACCGTACCGTCGACTCCTTCCACCGCGAACTCGGCCACCTGATGTGGGAGTACTGCGGCATGGAACGCACCGAGGAGGGCCTGACCAAGGCCATCGGCCTGATCCGGGGCCTGCGGGACGAGTTCTGGGCCCGGGTGAAGGTGCCCGGCACCGGCGAGCAGCTGAACCAGAACCTGGAGAAGGCCGGCCGGGTCGCCGACTTCTTCGAGCTGGCCGAACTGATGTGCATCGACGCGCTGCACCGGCGCGAGTCGGCCGGCGGTCACTTCCGGGCGGAGAGCCAGACCCCGGACGGCGAGGCGCTGCGCCAGGACGACGAGTTCGGCTACGTCGCGGCCTGGGAGTTCGGCGACCGGCCCACCCTGCACCAGGAACAGCTCGACTTCGAGTACGTCCAACCGAGCACCCGGAGCTACAAGTAATGGACATCCAGGTTCGTGTCTGGCGCCAGTCCGGCCCCTCCGACCGGGGCCGGATGGTCACCTACGACGTCAAGGACATCTCCCCCGACGCGTCGTTCCTCGAGATGCTCGACGTCCTCAACGAGAAGCTGATCCTGGACGGCGACGACCCGATCGCGTTCGACCACGACTGCCGTGAGGGCATCTGCGGCATGTGCGGCATGATGATCAACGGTGTGGCACACGGCCCGGAGCGCGCCACCACCACCTGCCAGCTGCACATGCGGCACTTCCGCGACGGCGACACCATCGACATCGAGCCGTGGCGGGCCGCCGCGTTCCCGGTGGTCAAGGACCTGGTGGTGGACCGCCGCGCGTTCGACACGATCATCCAGGCCGGCGGCTACATCACCGCGCCCACCGGCACCGCACCCGACGCACACGCCACGCCGGTGCCCAAGGCCGACGCGGACGCCGCGTTCGAGGCCGCCACCTGCATCGGCTGCGGCGCGTGCGTGGCGGCCTGCCCGAACGGCTCGTCGATGCTGTTCACCGCCGCGAAGGTCGCCCACCTCGGCCTGCTCCCGCAGGGCCAGCCGGAACGCCAGAGCCGGGTGCTCGACATGATCGAGGCGCAGGACGAGGCCGGCTTCGGCGGCTGCACCAACATGGGCGAATGCACCACGGTCTGCCCGAAGGGCATCCCGCTGACGCTGATCGGCCGGCTCAACGCGGACTACCGCAAGGCGGTCGGCAAGCGGTAGACCGTAGGCTGCTCCGGTGCGTACGGTGGCGGCCGCGGCGGGCGTGTTCGCCGGTACGAACGTCGACGACCTGCTGGTCCTCACGGTGCTGTTCCTGGCCGCCCGCACGTCCGGCCGCCCCCGGCCGTGGCAGATCTGGGCCGGCCAGTACGCGGGCATCGGCGTACTCGTCATGGTGTCGGCCCTGGCCGCGCTCGGCCTGACGATCGTGCCGGACCGCTGGGTCGGGCTGCTCGGCCTGATTCCGCTCGCGCTCGGCGTGCGCGGGCTGATCGGCGCGGCCCGCCGCAGTCCCGGCGACGAGACGCCGGTGGTGGCCGGCCACGCGCTCGCCGTGGCCGGCGTCACCATCGCCAACGGTGCGGACAACATCGCCGTCTACACCCCCCTGTTCCGCACCATCGGCGTGACCGGCAGCCTGATCACCGCGGCGGTGTTCGCGGTACTGGTCGCGGTGTGGTGCGGTGGCGCATCCTGGCTGGGCTCGCACCGCCGGGTGATCGCGATGGTGGACCGCTACGGGCACTGGCTGGTCCCGCTGGTGTTCATTGCGATCGGCCTGGTCATCCTGGCCGGACTTACTCGCACTGCCAGCTGACCGGGCGGAACAGCCCGCCGCTGACCGCGTTGTCGTCCCCGGCGGCGGAGCGACCGTCCTCACCCACGGTGTCGGCCGTGTAGTACGTCGGTTCGTCCGCCTCGGGGTTCGGCGGCAGGCTCAGCACGCGGTCGCCGACGTAGAAGAACGCCCGCGACCGGTCGGCGGGCCGGGACAGGCGGTCCCAGCGGCCGGTGGCGACCTCGTAGCGGAACGGAAGGTCCTTGAAGGCGGTGAGGGACGTGACGCCCGGGGCAGTCGACGCCGAGGGCCCTCCGGCGGTGACGACCTTGTCGAGGACCCTGATCTGACCGTAGATCCAGCCGTCGCGGATCGACTCCGCCTCGAAGCCGACCGCCCGCTCGCCGTCGACCGTGGGCAACGTCAGCGGCCCGTGGGTGCCGTCGGCCCGCCACAGGTAGGCCTGACGCGGGAACTTGTCGTCGATTTCCAGCCACCCGACGATCGTGCCGTCGTCGGTGATCTCGGTAGCGGCCCCGCGGGTCACGCCGGACGGCACCGGCAGCGGGGTCGGCGCGGCGCCCGCTGCGGCCCAGCGAGCGGGCCGGTCCCCGACGCTGCCCACGATGACGCCGTCCTCGTTCACGGCGAAGGCGGCGGCCGGCCCGCCGTCGAGCGTGGCCAGTTTGCCGTCGCGGTACACGTACGCACGACGTTGTTCGGCGTCGCGGCCGACGCCGACGCCCCGCGAGGTGAAGTCGGACAGCAACACACCGGGCCGGCGCAGGACGTCCACGATCTCGTGGTCACGCCAGACCACCACGGAGGACTTCTGCCCCCAGACCGGGTCGGCCTGACCGGCGATGTACCGGCCGGACGGATCGGCGCCGGTGACGTCGATCGAGCTGAACCCGGCCATCGGCAGCGGGACGGCGACGCAGTCGGGCAGCGGCTCCGGCGCGGCACCGCTGAACGCCAGCGTGCCGCCGATCGCCGTGCCGCCGGCCAGCGCCACGACCGCGGCACCGGCGGCCGCCACCCGCCCGCGCTTGTGCCGGCGTCCGGTCGCCATGGCGGCCACGATGTCCACCCGGGACGGCGCGTCGGGCTCGGCGTCGAGCGGCGCGAACAGCTCGGTGGGGCCCTTTTCGAGATACGACATGGTGACTCTCCTCAGGGGACGCGGTCGGGAGACGGGGACGACCAGGTGACGAGGAGGCGGCGCATGGTGGCCAGCCCGTGCGCGGTCTGGCTCTTCACCGTCCCCTCGGAGCAGCCGACCAGCCGGGCCACCTCGGCGACCGGCAGGTCGTGCAGGAAACGCAGCACCAGGACGGCCTGCTGGCGGGGTGGGACCTTGTCGAGCGCGGCGCGCAGCAGCACGCGGTCCTCCGCGCCCGACGGTGGCGGCCCGGCGTGTTCCGGTACGGCGTCGAACAGCCGCACCCGCCACCACCCCCGCCGGCGGTCGTCCAGGAACGCGCGGACCAGCGTGGTGCGGGTGTACTGGTCGAGACCGTCGGCCGCGCTGATCCGGCTCCACGCCGTGTACAGCTTGGCGATGGTCTCCTGCACCAGGTCGTCCGCGTGGTGCGCGTCGCCGCACAGGTGGTACGCCAAACGCCGCAGCGCCGGTATCCGGCCCTGCACGTATGCCACGTAGTCGGCGTCGGAAGGGTTCATGAGTCTTAGACGCCGAACCGGGCGAACCGGTTGTACGCGATGTCAGTCGGCGCGGGTCTGCCGGTCCGCGCGCACCGCGATCCGTCCGAGCAGGACGTTGCCGGCGGCCCGGTCGGCGAAGGGCGCCTGCGGCAGCCCGGCAAACGGCCACCAGGACGCGAAGAACGTCCCGGCCGGCCACTCGGTGGCGGTGCGCTGCGCTCGGGTCAGCACCGCGCCGAGGTCCGCCTGGGCCAGCAGATCCCGCCGTACGAAGAACTCCGAGCCGAGGTCGCCGCGGCCGGACCGCAGCTCGGCCGGCGTCGGGAACGGCAGCGTGTCGATGTCGATCGCGCCGTAGAGCGGACGGGTGCGGTCGACGATCGCCGCGAACAGGGCGGTGGCCTGCCGGGCCGCCGCCACGACCCGCTTCTTCCGCGTCGCGTCCAGCGCCGACTCCGGCCGGCTGAACGCCTCGGCGGCCAGCAGCACCCGCACCGGCGCCCGTTCGTCGGGAGCGGTGGCCGCCGGTCGGGCCGGCCCCACCCGGATCGGCCGTCCGCCGTGCACGAAGGTGCCCGTCCCGTCCCGCCGGGCGCCGCGGCCGGTCAGCACGTCGCACACGTTCTCGAAGGCACGATCGCCGGACGGGTCCGGGTAGATCGTCAACGACAGGTCAGACCCGCGCGCCATGCCGGCTCCCCCGGTTGTGCTCCGCCGACCGGCCCACCCGGACGGCCACCGCCGTCATCATGCCGACCCCGGCGGCGATCGCCAACGGGATTCGCGGGCCGAGATGGACGGCCGCCGCACCGAGCGGGCTGGTCAGCGCGATCGGGCCGAACAGCACGGTGGTGGAGGTCGCGGCCACCCGGCCGAGGAGCCGGTCGGGGGTGCCGGCCTGCACCGCGCTGACCGCGGCGACCAGTGCCCACGGCAGTCCGACGCCCACCGCCAGGCTGCCGGCGATCATCGCCGGCCACCACGGCAGGCACCAGGCCACACACCCGGCCGCGAACAGGGCCGCCCCGGCGGCCGCCGCCGTGGCCGCGCCGGCGCGGGTGACGAGCCGGCCGACGGCCAGGCCGGCGACGATGGAGCCGGCACCCTGGGCGCTGCCGAGCACCCCGAGGAAGGTGGACGGCAGGCCGAGGCCGTCGGTGACGCGCGCGTAGACCGACGCCACGGTGAACCCGGACAGGCCGATCGCCACGGCCGCCACCAGGACCGGGGTACGGATCTCCCGGACGCCCCAGAGCACCGCGAGGCCCGCCCGGACGCCGGGTCGCCCGGTGGGCGCGGGGCCGGCCGGCGCGGCGGAGAGGCGAAGCCGGGTGTAGAGGATCGCGACGGCCACGGGCATCGCGGCGCTGAGGGCGGCGACCGCGGCACCGCCGTGCCAGGCGTACAGGCCGGCCCCGGCCAGCGGGGCGATCAGTTTCATCCCCTCCTGGGCGCTGGACCGCCAGCCGTTGACATCGGCCAGTGCGGACGGTGGCAACGCGGACGGCAGCAGGGCGGTCTCGCCCGCGTCGATCAGCACGTGGCCGATCCCGGTCCCGAGCAGCACCGCGAAGACCAGCCACGCCTGGTCGCGGGACCGGACGGTCAGCAGCGTCAGCAGCGCGGCGGCGAGCAGCAGGTCGACCGCGATCACCAGCCGGAGGCGGGGCAGGCGGTCGGCCAGCCCACCGAGCCACGGTGCGGCCAGCGTGGGCAGGTACAGGCAGAGCCCGGCCAGGCCGGCCAGGCTGACCGAACCGGTCAGGTCGAGGATCCAGATGCCGGCGGCGAGCGACATCGCGGTGCTGCCGAAGCCGGACAGCAGGGAGATCGCCACGAAGATGGACGCGTTGCGACGCATGCCGCCCATCGTGAAATGTTGAGCGGAAGGCGGTCAATGATGTCAATGTGTCGTTGACATGGCGAGCAGCCGCCGCAGCGCACCGGCCGCCGCCCGGGCGTCCCGCGGCAGCCGTCGCAGATCCACCCCGGTCAGATCGTCGATCGTCTGCCGGGCCAGGGCGAACAACGATCCGGGTACGGCGTCCACGGCCGCCCCGACGGTGTCCCGGACCAGCGCCGCCCGGGTGAAGCGGTCCGCCCAGCGGGGGTCCGCCCGGATGACCCGGTCCAGCTCGGCGACCGCCCCGCGGACGGCGACGACGTGCGCGCCGTACCGGACGTCCCGGGCCCGCGCCTCGCGCTCGGCCGCGGCGGCCAGGCGCTGCCGGCGCTGCTCGGCGGCCTGCCGGCTGGTGAGGCCCAGCGCCGCGGCCACCTGCGCCCAGGTGGCGCCCTGCCGGCGCGCGGTGTCGATCAGGTCGAGTTCCTCGGCGTCCAGGCGGGCCCGCGCCGCCACGACGGCACCGAGCGAGCGCAGCACCGGCGAGTCCGACATGGGCGGTACCCTGCCGGACCGCCGGGACCTGCGTCAATGAACCGTTGACAGGGTGTCCGCGTGCTCCGGGGACGGGTCCTCGACCGCCGGGGGGTGCCGCAGCACGAACGCGGTGAGTACCAGCGCGCCCACCACGAACCCGGCCGCCACCAGGAACGCCAGGCTGTACCCGTCGCGCAGGGCGGCGAGCGGCGCACTGCCGGACCGGCTGGTGTGCCCGGCGGCGACGGCGGCCAGCACGGCCAGGCCGAGCGCTGCCCCGGCCTGCTGGGCGGTGGTGGTGAGACCGGACACCATGCCGGTGTCGCACCGCGCCGCGCCGGCCATGGACAGCATGATGAGCGACGGAATCGTCACGCCCACGCCCAGCCCCATGACCAGCAGGGCGGGAAGCAGATCCACCAGGTAGGACGAGCCGACCGGTGCCCGGCTCAGCATCGTCAGCCCGGCGGCCAGCGCGACCAGGCCGCCCAGCAGCACCGGGCGCGGCCCGAACCGGCCGGTCAGGCGCGGCGCGACGAGCAGCGACACCACGCCGATCAGCACCGGCGTGGGCAGGAACGCCGCCCCGGTGCGCAGGGCGTCGTACCCCATGATCCGTTGCACGAAGAGCGCGTTGACGAACTGGAAGCCGACGCCGGCCGCGAAGACCAGCACCACTACGGCGTTGGCGCCGAGCAGCCACGGCCGGCCGAGCAGGCGCAGCGGGATCAGCGGCCGGCGGGCCCAGCGCTGGCGGACCAGGAAGCCGGCGACGAGCAGCGCCGCGACCGCGCCGGTGAGCAGGACGGAGACGGTCGACGCGGCGGGTTCGGCGGTGCGCACGATGGCGTACACCCCGAGCGAGAGCCCGGCCGTGATCAGCAGTGCACCGGGCACGTCCAGGCCACCGCGCAGGCCCTGGCCCGGTTCGCGGGGCAGCAGCCGGACCGCGGCGCACCAGGCCAGCACGCCGATCGGGACGTTCACCAGGAACGCCCACGGCCACCCCACGCTCTGGGTGACGATGCCGCCGGCCACGAAGCCGAGCGCGGCGCCGCCGGCCTGCACGAAGCTGTAGATCCCCATGGCCCGCGCCTGGCCGCCCGGTTCCGGGTAACCGCGGACGATCATGCCGAGGATCACCGCGGAGGCCAGCGCGCCACCCGCGCCCTGCACGAAGCGCCCGGCCACCAGCAGCTCGGCGGTCGGAGCGAGGCCGCAGAGCAGGCTGGCCGCGGTGAACGACGCCACCCCGGCGAGGAACACCCGCCACGCCCCGATCAGGTCGCCGAGCCGGCCGGCGAGCAGGAGCAGGCCGGCGAAGCCCAGCAGGTAGGCGTTGACCACCCACGCCACGCCCGCGTCGGAGAAGCCCAGGTCCCGCTGGATGGTGGGCACCGCCACGGCGACGACGGTGCTGTCCAGAACGATCATCAGCGCCATCGCGCACAGCACGGCGAGCGTGGCGCCGCGTCGGTCGATCCGAGAAGTCATGGACCGACCGTAGCAGATAATCTGCTAGCAAACTATCTACTAGCCAATGATGCGCTCAGCGCCCGCGCGCCCGCCGCACCGGCTGCGGCCCGTCGTCCTTCTGCCCGGCCAGCTCGGCCAGCGCGGCGACGAACGCGGACCGGGCACCGGCGGGCAACGCGTCCAGCGCGTCGGCGTGCACCCGGTCGACGATCCGCTGCCCCTCCTCGGCGGCCAGCCGCCCCTTGTCGGTGACCGCGATGATCCGCGCCCGCCGGTCGGTGGCGGACGGACGCCGCTCGGCCAGCCCGCGCGCCTCCAACTCGTCGACCGTGCCGACCATCGTGGTCTTGTCCAGGTCGGCCAGCGCGGCCAGCTGGATCTGGGTGCGCTCCTCCTCCAGCGCGTGCACCAGCACACACTGCATCCGGGGCGTCAGGTCGACCTCGGCCAGCGCCGCGGCGAGACGGTTGGAGAGGGTGTGGCCGGCCATGTTGAGCAGGCCGGTGAGGTCACGTTCGGTGCGGTCGGGAGCGGAGGACGCCATGTCCCCGATCCTATCCCGGGATCATCTGGTTCCGGATGATCCCGCGGAAGGACGACCGGCGGGCCTGCCCCCGTGCCAACCCGCCGGCCGTCGTCAACGGGGGCACGGCTCCCGCACCCGTGGATGGTCACCACCGTAGGAGCGACCGTCCACGAGGGACAACCGAAATAGGAACGGCACTCAACTCAGGGCGCGACGGACAGCCCGGACCAACTGCGCGAAACCCACCACGCCGAGCGTCAGCCAGACAGCCGCCGCGATCGTCACGACCGGAGCGCCCCAGTCGTCCCGCACCAGGCCGGCGGCACCGCCGGCGAGCAGGCCGGTGACCGCCACCGAGACCCGGGTCGGCCGCTCGGCCACCGTCACCACCCCGATGTCCGGCATGCCGGCCGTGGCCGCGCGGGCGCGCAGGTACTCGTGCAGCCAGCTCACCCCGCCGGCCGCCACCGCCAGCCAGCCGGGCACGCCGGCCAGCCAGAACGCCACCAGCCAGGCGGCCTCGCCGATCCGGTCGGCCACCGAGTCGATCACGAAACCGGCCCGGCCGGCCTTGCCGGTGACCACGGCCACCGCGCCGTCGAAGGCGTCCGCCAGGCCGGCCAGCAGCACCAGCACCGCGCCCAGCAGCAGACCCACCGGCCCGAGCCGGACCGCGACCGGCACGGCCAGGCACAGCACCAGACCGGCCAGGGTGACGGCGGTCGGCCCGACCCGGAGGCGGGCCAGCAGGACACCACCGGAGTACGCCAGACGAATCCAGCCCCGCACCACCGGCGAGGCGCGCATCGGGTCGAAGCCGCCGTGCAGGGCGGACCAGGCGACCGCGTACTCCTGGAAGGTCACACCGGTCAGGCGGCGACGCGGGCCGGGCTGGCCGGCGCGAGCTGCTGCCACACCTCGCGCGTCGCGGTGGACCGGTTGAGCGTGATGAAGTGGATGCCGGGCACACCCTCGTCGAGCAGCCGCCGGCACATCTCGCTGCACAGCTCGATGCCCAACGCGCGGACCGCCGTCTCGTCGCCGGCGATCCGTTCGAACCGCTCCAGCAGGGCCGGCGGGAACGGCGCGCCGGACAGCTGGGTGGAGCGCTCGATGGTGGCCATCCGGGTGACCGGCATCACGCCGGGCACGATCGGGGTGTCGCAGCCGGCCGCCGCGACCCGGTCCCGCAGGCGCAGGTAGTCCTCGGCGTCGAAGAACATCTGGGTGATCGCGAAGTCGGCGCCGGCCCGGCACTTGTCGATGAAGTGGCGGGTGTCCGATTCGATGTCCGGTGAGCGGGGGTGTTTGTAGGGAAATGCGGCCACACCGACGGAGAAGTCCCCCGACTCCCGCACCAGGCGGACCAGGTCTTCCGCGTAGAGCACGCCGTCGGGGTGCTGCACCCACTCGCCCATCGGGTTGCCGGGCGGGTCGCCGCGCACCGCGAGCACGTTGCGGATGCCGGCACCGGCCAGCCGGCCGATCACGTTGCGCAGCTCGGCCACGGAGTGGTCGACCGCGGTCAGGTGCGCCATCGGCAGCAGCGTCGTCTCGGTGGCCACCCGCTCGGTCACCGCGACCGTGGTGTCCCGGGTGGTGCCGCCGGCGCCGTAGGTGATCGACACGAACGACGGCTGCAGCGACTCCAGCTCGCGGATCGCCTGCCACAGCAACCGCTCACCCTCGGCGGTCTTCGGCGGGAAGAACTCGAACGAGAACGTGGGCGCGGCACCCTTGATCAACTCACCGATCGCCGGTGAGGCGGGGAGGCGCGACGGCAGGCCGAGAGACACACCCCGACTCTACCGGTTGAGGCGGGACTGCCGGCTGTCCGGTAACCGGCTACTTTGACCGCGTGACTGCTACCTCGCCGCTGGACCGGGCCGATCTGCGCTCCCGTGTCGACCAGGTGCTGGCGGGATTTCTCGCCGGTCAGCGGACCCGGCTGCTCGGCATCGACGCCGCGCTGGCCGAGGTCGCGGACGCGCTCGCGGAGTTCATCCTGGGCGGCGGCAAACGGCTGCGGCCGGCGTTCGCCTACTGGGGCTACCGGGGCGCCGGCGCGCCGGACTCCGACCAGCTGGTGGCCGCCGTGTCCGCGCTGGAGCTGGTGCAGGCCAGCGCGCTGATCCACGACGACCTGATGGACCGTTCGGACACCCGGCGCGGCGAGCCGGCCGTGCACCGGCGGTTCGCGGTCCGGCACACCGGGGCCGGCTGGCGCGGCGACGCGGACGGATTCGGCGACAGCGCCGCGGTGCTCCTCGGCGACCTCGCGCTGGCCTGGTCCGACGAGCTGCTGCACGGCTCCGGCGTCGACCCGCGGGCGCTCGTCCGGGCCCGCCCGGTGTTCGACGGGATGCGCACCGAGGTGATCGCCGGGCAGTACCTGGACGTGCTGACCCAGGCCACCGGTGACACGTCGGTGGAGCGGGCCGGCAAGGTGGCCCGGTACAAGTCGGCCAAGTACACGGTCGAGCGGCCGCTGCTGCTGGGCGCCGCCCTGGCCGGCGCGGACCCGGCGCTGGCCGCCGCGTACACGCGGTTCGGGCTGCCGCTGGGCGAGGCGTTCCAGATGCGCGACGACGTGCTGGGCGTCTTCGGCGACCCGTCGGTCACCGGCAAACCGGCCGGCGACGACCTGCGCGAGGGCAAGCGCACCTATCTGGTGGCGGCGGCCTTCGCCGGGTCCGGCCCGGCCGAGCGGGCCGAACTGGACGGGCGGCTCGGCGACCCGAAACTCACCGACGACGGCGTGGCCCGGCTGCGCGCGATCATCTCCGGCAGCGGCGCGCTGAGGCGCACCGAGGAACGCATCACGACGCTGACCGCGGAGGCGCTGGCCGCGCTGGACGCCGCGGCGGTCGGGACCGAGGCGTACGGCGTCCTCCGCGATCTCGCCGACGCCGCCACCCGGCGCACGGTCTAGCGCCCGTCCGGCCGGCGCGACGACGTACCCGGACCAGCGCCGCGCAGCAGCCGCAGCACCGCGCTGCCCTCCCCCGCCGCCGGCGTGCGCTGCACGCCGCGGCGGCCCAGCCACACCCAGACCGACAGGGTCAGCAGCACCATGGCGAACCCGAAGAACAGGTCCTCCACCGGTGCGTACGCCAGCCGCACCCCGAGGATCGCGTCCGGGTCGTAGCGCACGATCCGCCGCCCGGTCAGGATCCCGTTGCTGAGCAGCTGAAAGCCGATGATGATGGGGTACGTCGACCAGAACACCGCCCGGGTCACCAGCCGGGTCCGCAGCACCGCGAGGTCGACGACCAGCGCCCCGAACACCCCCAGCAGGGCGGCCACCGTGTAGGTCATGACTCCTCGTCACCCGCCGGCTGACCCCGCACCGCGCGGACCGCCTCGAAGCCGAGCACCGCGCACACCGGCACGACCACGAAGAAGAGCAGTTCGTCCAGTGGCAGCCCGCCGGGGAACACGATGCCGGTGGTCTGCTCCGGGTCGAACGTCCAGTGTCCGGCGGCGATCGCGGCCAGGTCCCAGGCCACGAACACGACGATCACCGGCAGCAGCGTCAGGATCAGCCGCCGCCACCGCCGGAACACGTTGACCTTGAAGATCGGCTCCAGCCACAGCGCCGCGAGCAGGCACCCGGCGAGCACGGACAGATAGGCCAGGTGCCTCATCCGCGGATCAGAACCCGAGCGCCTGCGCGCGCCGCTTGACCTCGCGCGCCCGGTCGCCGCCCAGGGCCCGGGCGGCGTTGCCGTCCAGCGTCTCGTCCGGCTCGTAGAGCCACCGCAACGCCTCTTCGTCGTTGTACCCAGCGTCGTGAAGCAAGGTCAATACGCCAGGAAGGTGCTTGAGCACGGTGCTGTTGGCGACCAGTTCGGCGGGCACCACGCGGATGCCGTCGCGGCGGACCGCGAGCAGCCCGCCCTCGCGCACCATCTGGTTCACCTTGCTGATCGACAGGTCCAGCTTCTCGGCCACGTCCGGCAGGGGAATCCACCCGCTCGGACCGGTGGTGGCGGAGGACGTCGAGCCGGCGGTCACGGAATCGTTCACCGCTCCAGCCTGCCATGCAGCAGGTCCACCCCACCACACAGGAGCCGGGACAGTCCCGGTCCCGTCAACATGGGAGATGCCCGGATGAACCTGTGGCGGACAACCCGCACCGAGGTGGCCGGCGCGTGGCGCTCGGTGCGCTACGACATCGGACGGAAGACGCCGGAGCCCGCCCGCCCGGGCGCCGTGCCCGGCCCGATGCCGGACGTCACCTCCACCGGCATGAACACGTTCGCCGGCGTGGCCGTCGAGCCGCACCGGTGGGCGGAGGCCGACTCCTACGTCCGCCCGCCGCGGCGGGTGCTCGCCGTGTCCGCGTTCAGCGTTCTCGCCGTCGCCGGCGCCGCCGGCACGTACTTCGCGGTGGTCGGCGGCCTGGGCGCGGTGCTGCACCCGGCCCCGGCCGGGCCCGGGCCGTACCCGCTGGCGGTCGGCGCGCCCACCCCCGGGTCCGGCGCGGACGTGGACTCGGTGGCCGGCATGGGCCAGGGCACGGTCGTGGCGCCGGCCGGACCGGTGGCCGGCCCGGTCACCGGCCCGGCCGCGGTACCGGCCGGAAGCACGGCGGCGGCGCCGCGGGCGGTGCTCACCACTCCGCCCGCCACCGCGGGCCCGCCGGCCACCACGGCGGGCACTCCGCGACCGCCGTCGCCCGACACGCCCGGCAGCTCGGACTGTGACTGCCTGACCCCGCCGGTGCCGACACCCACCGCACCGCCCGCTCCCGGGCCGGCACCGGAGCCGACCCCGTCGGACAGCCCGAGCGGGTCCGCGCCGGAACCGGAGCCCACCGACTCCGAGTCGGAGCCGCCGTCCGCGGAGCCCAGTGGGTCCGGGGGCGGCCCGGCGTGGCCGCCCCGGCCCGGCCGTGACGACTGATACCCCTGGTCAAGCCGTTTTGGCGTACCCGTTCGGTCTCAGCTGTGACATCCTGAGCCGACCTCCGACGAAAGACACATACACTTCACGCCGATGGACACCACGATCGCCGACACGTTGATCGGCACGACGATTGACGGGCGTTACCGGATCACCGGTCGCGTCGCCCGTGGTGGCATGGCGACCGTGTACACGGCCACGGACGAACGACTCGAGCGCACCGTCGCATTGAAGATCATTCATCCGTCCCAGGCGACCAACGTGCACTTCGTCGACCGGTTCACCGACGAGGCGAAGACGATCGCCCGGCTCACCCACCCGAACGTGGTGGCGGTGTACGACCAGGGCCGTCACCAGGGCCTGCCGTACCTGGTGATGGAGTACGTGCAGGGCCGCACGCTGCGCGAACTGCTCACCCAGCGACGCCGGCTGAACCCGGTCGAGGCGCTCGCCATCCTCGAGCAGATGCTGTCCGCGATCGCCGCCGCCCACCGCGCCGGCCTGGTCCACCGCGACGTCAAGCCGGAGAACGTGCTGGTCGCCGAGGCACCCAGCGGCGGCATCGCCAACCTGGTGGACAGCGTGGTCAAGGTCGCCGACTTCGGCCTGGCCCGGGCGGTCGAGGCGAGCAGCACCGACGACGCCGGCCAGCTGATGGCCACGGTCGCGTACGTGGCACCGGAACTGGTCACCGACGGGCACGCCGACGCCCGCACCGACGTGTACTCGGCCGGCATCGTGCTGTTCGAGATGCTCACCGGCAAGGTGCCGTTCGACGGCGACGAGCCGGTCGAGGTGGCCTGGCAGCACGTGGACAACGACGTACCGGCCCCCTCCGGCGTCGTCCGTGGCCTGCCGTCCGCGCTGGACGACCTGGTGGCCCGCGCCACCCGCCGCGACCCCGGCGCCCGCCCCACCGATGCCGGCGCGCTGCTCGCCGAGGTCCAGGTGGTCCGCGACGACCTCGGCGCGGCCAGCGTGGAGACCGCGCTGCTGCGCCAGGTGCCGGCCCGGCACGCGATGGCCGACCCGACCACGGTGGTGCCCGCCGTCACCTCGACGTTCCCGCGCACCGGCGACCGCCCGACCTGGGCCCGGCTGCCCGAGCAGGCGCGGCCCCCGCGGCGGCGCGGCGCGGGGGCACCGGCCGGCCCGCCGGGGCGCCGCGGCGGGCTGTTCCAGGGCGGCGACCCGCGCCGGATCGCGCTCCTGGCCGCCGTCGCGCTGATGGTGCTCACCGTGCTGGGCAGCACCTGGTGGGTCACCATGGGCCGCTACACCGACGCGCCGCTGCTGCAGAACATGACCCGGCCGCAGGCCGAGCAGAAGGCCGCCCAGGACGGCTTCAAGCTGGTCGTCGGCGAGGGCGCGTTCAGCGAGACGGTGGCCAAGGACGTGGTGCTCACCCAGGACCCGGCGGGCGAGGAACGCCTGGTCCGCGGCGGCACGATCACGGTGTCGCTGTCGCTGGGCCCGGAACGCTACCCGGTGCCGGACGTGGCCGGCATGGAACTCGCCGCCGCCAAGGGCGAGCTGGAACAGGTCAAGCTGAAGCTCAAGGAGGGCGACGGCAAGTACAGCGACACCGTGCCGGAGGGCGTGGTCATCTCCACCGATCCCGCGGTGAACACCACGCTGAAGCCCGGCGCCACGGTCACCGTGGTGGTCAGCAAGGGCCGGGCCCCGATCACCGTGCCGGACCTGACCGGCAAGAACATCAACGAGGCGCGGTCCGAGTTGCAGCGGCTCGGCCTGGCCGCGGTGGAGAGCTACAAGGAGAACGACAAGCCGGCGGACACCGTCATCGGCCAGTCCCCGAAGCCCGGCACCGGGGTGGAGAAGGACGCCGAGATCAAGCTGGACGTCAGCAAGGGCCCGCCGCTGGTCACCGTGCCGCGGGTCGTCGACCTGCCGTGCCAGCAGGCCAAACAGCAGCTCGAGGGCGCCAACCTGCGGGTCCGCATCGACTTCAACCCGAACGCGATCGCCCGCTCCCAGAACCCGCCGGAGAACACCCAGGTGCCGCCGCAGACCGAGGTCGCGATCCAGTGCTTCTGAGCCGGATCGGGTCACACACCCGCACGTCCGGCGGGCTGGCCAAGGCGGCGCTGCCGTACGCGGACGCGGCCGACAGCGAGGCCGTGCAGGTGTACGTCTCGAACTCGCGCGGCTGGGCGCTGCCGCCCGGCGACCCGAAGCAGGACGTCCTGTTCCGGGACGGCTGCGCGGAACGTGGGCTGCCGGCGTACATCCACGCCTCGCTGCTGGTGAATCTCGGCTCGCCGACCGGGCTCACGGTGGAACGCTCGGCACTGACCCTGGCGCACGCGCTGGACCGGGGCGCCGCGATCGGCGCGACCGCGGTGGTGTTCCACGCCGGCAGCTCGGTCGACGAGGCGCACGCCGACAAGGCACTGCACCAGCTGCGCGAGGCGTTGCTGCCGCTGCTCGACCGGGCGGCCGCCGCGGGCCTGCCGAAACTGCTGGTCGAGCCGAGCGCCGGGGGCGGGCGCAGCCTGGCGTCGAAGGTGCAGGACCTCGGCCCGTACCTGGCCGCGGTCGAGGATCACCCGTGGCTGGGCGTCTGCTTCGACACCTGCCACGCCTGGGCGGCCGGACACGACCTGGCCACCCCGGGCGGCATGACCGCGACGCTGGACGCGCTGGTCGCTACGGTCGGCCCGGGACGCCTGCAGCTCATCCACGCCAACGACTCGAAGGACGAGTGCGGCTCCACCCGGGACCGGCACGAGACCATCGGCCAGGGCCGGATCGGCACCGCGCCGTTCGCCGAGCTGCTGGCCCACCCGGCCGCCGCCGGAGTGCCGGTGATCGTGGAGACCCCGACCGAGAAGCACGAGGGGCACGCGGCCGACATCGCGCTACTCAAGTCCCTCCGCCCCTGATCCGCACGGCGATCAGCCGGGGAGTCGGGTGGCGCGGCTGAGCGTGGTGGCCGGTGCCGGGCTCAACACGCCCGCCCCGTGTGAAGCAGCGGTTCGCACCGCGCACCGCGCCCGAACTCCACACACCCCGTCGCCCCCGGCGCGACGTGTGGCGCGGTGGCTCGCTCCGCACCGGTGCGCCACACGCACGCCGCATCCCCCGGAGCATGCGCGGCCGCCCGCCGAACGCGTCCCACCCGCGGACGGCCGCGCTGGTGTTCCAGTGGAGCGCTCCACTGGAACACCAGCGCTGCTATGCGTGGGCGATAACGACGGTGGTGTGCCACCGAGATGGCCTGCGACGCCGTAGCCCGTCAGGCAGTCAGGAGCGTGGTCAGCACGTCGATCGCCCGGTCGATGTCGGCGTCGTCGACGTCCAGGTGGGTGACCAGGCGGGCGGTGCGCGGCAGCATCGCGGCCAGCAGCACACCCCGTTCGGCGGCCGCCGCGACCAGGGACGGCGCGTCCAGGGGTGCCTTGCCCAGGTCGAGCATGACCAGGTTGGTGCGTACCCCGGTCGCGTCCACCACGCCCAGCGGCTCGAGTGCCGATGCCAGCCGGCGGGCCCGGGCGTGGTCGTCGGCGAGCCGGGTCAGGTGGTGGGCCAGCGCGTACCGGCCGGCCGCGGCCAGGATGCCCACCTGGCGCATGCCGCCGCCCAGGCGTTTGCGCAGCAGCCGGGCCTCGGCCATCCGGTCGGCGCTGCCCACCACGAGCGAGCCCACCGGCGCGCCCAGGCCCTTGGACAGGCAGACCGACAACGTGTCGAACAGCTCGCCGTATCCGCGCAGCGGCACCCCGTCGGCGATGTGCGCGTGCCAGATGCGGGCGCCGTCGCAGTGCAGCGTCACGCCGGCCGCGTCGGCGGCGGCGCGCAGGGCGCGCAGCGTGTCCAGGTCGACGATGCCGCCGCCGCCCAGGTTGTGGGTCTGTTCGACGGCGATCGCCCGGGTCGCCACGGACGGGTAGCCGGCCGGCCGGATCATCGCCGCGATCTGGCCGGCGTCGAGCGCGGCGCCGGCCGACGGCCAGGTGCGGGTGGAGATCCCGCCGAGTGCGGCGGCGGCGCCGGATTCGTACGAGACGACGTGCGCGTCCGCCCCGGCCAGCAGCTCGCCGCCGGGCGGTACCAGCAGTTGCAGCGCGATCTGGTTGGCCATCGAACCGGTCGGGCAGAACAGCGCCGCCTGGTGGCCGAACAGCGCGGCCACCTCCGCCTCGAGCGCGTTGACCGTGGGGTCGTCGCCGAAGACGTCGTCGCCGACCTCGGCCGCCGCCATGGCCGCCCGCATCGCCGTCGTCGGCCGGGTGACCGTGTCGGAACGCAGGTCGGCCGGCGGGTCAGCCACGCAGCATCTCCGCGACCAGGAACGCGAGTTCCAGGCTCTGCTGGGTGTTGAGGCGCGGGTCGCAGGCCGTCTCGTACCGGTCCGGCAGGTCCAGGTCGTCGATGCCCTGCGCGCCGCCGAGGCATTCGGTGACGTCCTCGCCGGTGAGTTCGATGTGGATGCCGCCGGGGTGGGTGCCCAGCCCGCGGTGCACCTCGAAGTAGCCGAGCACCTCGTCGACGATGCGGTCGAAGTGGCGGGTCTTGTAGCCGTTGGACGACTCGTGGGTGTTGCCGTGCATCGGGTCGCACTGCCAGACCACCTTGGCGCCGGCCGCGGTGACCTTCTCGACGATCGGCGGCAGCGCGTCGCGTACCTTGCCGTTGCCCATCCGGCTGATCAGCGTGAGCTTGCCCGGCACGTTGCCCGGGTTGAGCTTCTCGCACAGCTCGATGGCGGTCTCCGGGCTGGTGCCGGGGCCGAGCTTGACGCCCACCGGGTTGGCGATCCGGCTGATGAAGTCGATGTGCGCGTGGTCCAGCTGGCGGGTGCGCTCGCCGACCCAGAGGAAGTGGCCGGAGAGACCGTACGCGCGGCCGTCGGAGACCCGGGTGAGCGCCCGGTCGTACTCCAGTGCCAGAGCCTCGTGCGAGCAGTACAGGCTGACCGTCCGCAGGGCCTCGTCGTCGGTCATCCCGCAGGCGCGGATGAAGTCCAGCGTGCGGTCGATCTCCCGGGCGATCGCCTCGTAGCGCTCCCCGGCGGGCGAGGCGCGCACGAAGTCCTTGTTCCAGTCGTGCAGCCCGGCCAGGTCGGCCAGACCGCCGGAGAGGTACGCCCGGAGCATGTTCATCGCGGCGGCGGAGTTCGCGTACGCCCGGATCATCCGCTGCGGGTCGGCGACCCGGGCGGCCTCGTTCGCGTCCAGCGAGTTGATCAGGTCGCCGCGGTACGCCGGCAGGCCCAGGGCGTCGGTCGGCGCGGACCGGGGCTTGGTGTACTGCCCGGCCACCCGGGCCACCTTGACCACCGGCATGGACGCGCCGTACGTCAGCACCACCGCCATCTGCAGCAGCGTGCGGGCGTTGGCGAGCAGGTGACTTTCGGTGTTGTCGGTGAACGTCTCCGCGCAGTCGCCGCCCTGCAGCATGAACGCGCGTCCCTCGGCGACCTCGGCGAGCCGCACCCGGAGCTGGTCGACCTCGTACGGCGCGACGATCGACGGGACGTTGTCGAGGACCTTGCAGACCTCGGCGACCTCGTTCATGTCCGGCCACGGCGGCATCTGCAACCGGGGCAGTTCGCGCCATCGGTCCAGGCCGAGCGCGGAGTCCTCGGCCGAGTCGGTGGACGGTCGGGAGGTCTGCACAGCCTGGTTGCGGACCCCGGGATAGCTGAGCTGATGCCACTCGCGCTGCATGCGGCCAGGGTACGGCGAGCGCCCGGCGGCTCGCTCGCCCGGTCCCGCCGACACCGAAGGGCGGGACGCCGGCCGCGTCCCGCCCTTCGGTGGGGGATGATCTACAGGTTGTTCTTGATGGCGGTGATCAGCTCACCGTTGCCGGTGTCGCCGGAGAACTCCCAGAAGAAGGCGCCGCCGAGACTCTGGTCCTTGGCGTACCTCATCTTGCCGGCGATGGTGGCCGGGGTGTCGTAGCTCCACCAGTTGCTGCCGCACTTGGCGTAGGCGGTGCCGCCGACCGTGCCGGTGGCCGGGCAGCTGTTCTTCAGGACCTTGTAGTCCTCGATGCCGGCCTCGTAGCTGCCGGGTGCCGCCCCGCTCGCGGTGCCACCCGGTTCGGACTGGTTGACGCCGGTCCAGCCGCGTCCGTAGAACCCGACGCCGAGCAGCAGCTTCGAGGCCGGGATGCCCTTGCTCTTCAGCTTCTGGATCGCCGCGTCCGAGTTGAAGCCGGCCTGCGGGATCCCCGGGTACGAGGTGAGCGGCGAGTGCGGGGCGGTCGGGCCCTGCGGGTTGAAGGCGCCGAAGTAGTCGTACGTCATCGGGAAGATCTTGTTCATCTTCTCCGCCGCCGCGGCGTAGTTGGTGGCGTCGATCTTGCCGCCCTCGCTGCCGTCCGCGGTGATCGCGCCGGTGATCAGCGCGTCGTTGCCGAACTTGCCGCGCAGCGCCGTGATCACGTTGTTGAACGCGTTGGGGCCGCTGCCGTCGCAGGTGAGGCCGCAGGCGTTCGGGTACTCCCAGTCGATGTCGATGCCGTCGAACACGTCCGCCCAGCGCGGGTCCTCGACCAGGTTGTAGCAGGAGTTGGCGAACGCCTGCGGGTCCCGGGCCGCCTCGGTGAAGCCGCCGGACCAGGTCCAGCCGCCGAACGAGTAGATGACCTTGATGTGCGGGTACTTCTTCTTCAGCTTGCGCAGCTGGTTGAAGGAGCCCCGGAGCGCGCCGGCGTCCCAGGTGTCGGCCACCCCGTCGACGCTGTTGGCCGCGGTGTACGCCATGTCGTAGTCCGCGTACGAGTCACCGATGGTGCAGCGCCCGCCGGTGGTGTTGCCGAACGCGTACAGGATGTGGGTCAGCTTCGACGCCGAGCCGGACGTGTCGATGTTCTTCACGAAGTACTGGCGGCCGTAGACGCCCCACTGCGCGAAGTAGCCGACGATCCACTTGTCGCCGGTCGGCGGCGGGTCGACGGGTGGGGTGGTCGGGTCCACCGGCGGGGTGGTCGGGTCGACGACCCCACCGCAGGCGCCCTTGTCCACCCAGACCTGCCACGGCCCGCTGTTGCTGGCCGGGTTGTCGTTCTGCGACCACCACTGCGCCTCGTAGTTCTTGCTCTGGTACGAGGCCAGGTTGCCCTTGGTGTAGACCGCGCTGGCGGTCCAGGCGGGGGCGCAGGCGACGGCGGCGGACGCCTGCACCTGGAGCACGGGGATCGTGGCGGCCGCGACCGCCATGATCGCCCCGGCCCAGAGAGCGCGGCGGAGGGATTTCTTCACGGCGTCTCCTCAGACACAACATTTAGGAAACTTTCCAAAAGGAAGGTTGGGGAGACGGTAGTCACACATGTGAATTTCCGTCAAGATGCGGTTCCGGATTGAGCGGAACCTTAAACTTTTTCCGAGTACCCGCGACGGCGTGCCATCGATCCACCACGGCGCGTAGTCTGCCGTCATGACCATCTTCGACGTCGACATCGACAGACTCGCCGGCGGACCGGCCGAATTGGACCGCTACCGCGGTCAGGTCGTCCTGGTGGTCAATGTGGCCTCCCGCTGCGGCAACACCCCGCAGTACGCCGGTCTGCAGTCCCTCTTCGACACTTACGCGGACCGTGGTCTGGTGGTGCTCGGAGTGCCCTGCAACCAGTTCGCCGGCCAGGAGCCCGGGACCGCCGCCGAGATCGAGGAATTCTGCCGCACCGACTACGGCGTCACGTTCCCGCTGACCGCCAAGGTCGACGTGAACGGCCCGGACCGCCACCCGCTCTACCGGGAACTGGTCGGCGACGGCCCGGACGTCTCCTGGAACTTCGAGAAGTTCCTGGTGGCACCGGACGGCGCGGTGGCGGCGCGCTTCGATCCGAAGGTGGACCCGCAGGACGAACGGCTCCGGGCAGCTGTTGAGAAGCTGACGACGATCGGTTGACCCGCCGATGAGCATTCACGTGATCGGCGTCGACGCGTACGCCCTGGGTTGGGTCGGAGTCGAACTGCGCGACGGCCGTTTCGGCCGCGCCCTGCTGGCATCCACGCTGTACGAGATCGTCGCGGGCAGCTCCGGCGCCGCCGTCATCGGCGTCGACATCCCGCTCGGCATGCTCCCGGACCGCTGGCGGGCCGCGGACACCCTGGCCGCCGACACGCTCGGCCCGCGTCGCGGCAGCGTCTTCCGGGTGCCGCCGCGGGCGGTGTGGCGGGAACCGGACTTCACCGCCGCGAACCGGCTCTGCCGTCAGCTCACCGGCGCCGGGCTCAGCCGGCAGAGCTGGGCGCTGCGGCCCAAGCTGATCGAGGCCAACGCGATCTGGGAGCGGCATCCCGGCCTGCTGTTCGAGGCCCACCCCGAGGTGTCGTTCCGGGAGATGGCCGGCGAGCCGCTGACGTACGCCAAGAAGACCTGGTCCGGGCAGGCGAAGCGCCGGGAACTGCTGGCCAAGCAGGGCATCGTGCTGCCGGACCAGCTGGGACCGGCCGGCCAGGCGCCGCCGGACGACATCCTGGACGCGGCCGCGGTGGCCTGGACCGCGCACCGGATGGCGACCGGTGCGGCGCGCAGCTACCCGAACCCGCCCGAGGAGGGCGACGGCACCCGGATCGCGATCTGGTATTGACCGGGCGCGGTCAGGCGGACTGGCTGGCGATCTCCCGGGCCCGGTCGCGGGCCGCCTCCAGCGCGGACAGCAGCGCGGCACGGACGCCGTGGTTCTCCAGCTCGCGGATCGCCGAGATGGTGGTGCCGGCCGGGCTGGTCACCGCCTCGCGGAGCTTGACCGGGTGCTCGCCGGAGTCGCGCAGCATCACCGCCGAACCGATCGCGGTCTGCACGATCAGCTCGTGCGCCACCTGGCGCGGCAGGCCGAGCAGGATGCCCGCGTCGATCATCGCCTCGACGAGCAGATAGAAGTACGCGGGCCCGGAACCGGACAGCGCCGTCACCGCGTCCTGCTGCGACTCCGGCACCCGCAGCGTGGCACCCAGCGGCTGGAACATCTCCTCGGCCAGGGCCAGGTGCGCGCCGGTGGCGTGCGAGCCCGCCGAGATCGCGGTCATCGCCTCGTCGACCAGGGCCGGGGTGTTGGTCATCACCCGGACCACCGGGGTGCCCTCCGGCAGCCGGGCGGCGAAGAAGCTGGTGGGCAGGCCCGCGCAGAGCGACACGATGAGCTTGTCGGCGGGCACCTTGGCGCCGATCTCGTCGAGCAGGACGCCGGCGTCCTGCGGCTTGACCGCGATCGCCAGCACGTCCGCCTCGACCACCGCGGTGGGGTTGTCCACGGCACGGACGCCGTACCGCTCGGTGAGCGCGGCGGCGCGCTCCGGCCGGCGCGCCGTGACCAGCAGGTGCGACGCCGGCCAGCCGGCCCGCAGCAGGCCGGACAGGACCAGCTCACCGATCTTTCCGGCGCCGATGACGGCGACCGTGTGCTTCGCCAAGGCGACCCCCTCGGGTGACGGGGCGGGCCGGAGCCCGCCCCGGACCGACATCAGCTGCCGAAGAAGACCTCGGCCTCGTCGTACCGCTCGATCGGGACGGTCTTGAGTTCGCCCGTGCCGTCGATCAGCGGGACCCGGACGATGTCCGTGCCGCGCAGCGCCATCATCTTGCCGAAGTCGCCCTCGTGCACCGCGTCGATGGCCTGCAGGCCGAAGCGGGTGGCCAGCACCCGGTCGTACGCGGTGGGCGTGCCGCCGCGCTGGATGTGACCGAGGACCACGGTGCGGGCCTCCTTGCCGGTCTTCTCCTCCAGCTGCTGGGCCAGCCACTGGCCGATGCCGCCGAGGCGGACGTGGCCGAACGCGTCCAGCTCCTGGTTGTGCAGGACCATCTGGCCCTCGAGCGGCTGCGCGCCCTCGGCGACCACGACGATCGGCGCGTACTCCACCTGGAAGCGCTTGGTGACGTACGTGGCGACCTGCTCGACGTCGAACTGACGCTCGGGCAGCAGGATGACGTTGGCGCCACCGGCCAGGCCGGCGTGCAGGGCGATCCAGCCGGCGTGCCGGCCCATGACCTCGACGACCAGCGTGCGGTGGTGCGACTCGGCCGTGGTGTGCAGCCGGTCGATGGCCTCCATCGCGATGTTGACCGCGGTGTCGAAGCCGAACGTGTAGTCCGTGGCGTTCAGGTCGTTGTCGATCGTCTTCGGCACGCCGACGACGTTCACGCCCAGGTCGTTGAGCTTGGTGGCGACGCCCAGGGTGTCCTCGCCGCCGATCGCGACCAGCGCGTCGACGCCCTGCTCGGCCAGGTTGGCCTTGATCCGCTCGACACCGCCCTCGATCTTGAACGGGTTGGTGCGCGAGGAGCCCAGGATGGTGCCGCCGCGGGGCAGGATGCCGCGGACCTCGGCGATGCCGAGCGGCTTCGTCAGACCCTCGAGCGGGCCCTTCCAGCCGTCGCGGAACCCGACGAACTCGTGACCGTAGACGGCGACGCCCTTGCGCACCACCGCCCGGATCACCGCGTTGAGACCGGGGCAGTCGCCGCCTCCGGTGAGCACGCCGATACGCATGATTTGCTCGTCCTCCCTGATCGGGTCGCGAGATGAGGTAGCCCGTCGAGCCCCAGGGAGAGTGAGTCGGCAGCGTTGCCGGCCCGGGGCGGGCCGCAAGCGCACTGTAGTCGCCGCGGCCCACCCGGACCAAAGCGCCCCACTAGAGGCGGACGGTTTCGTTCTCCCCGGCGTCCGGCGTCCTGCCGGTGACCGCGGCCTTCGCGTAACCCAGCATGGTCACGACCCGGCTGCTGTGTGCGGATTCCCAGTACTCGGCGGTGTCCGCGTGCACCTTGACCAGGGTGAGGTTGGGCGTCTCCAGGCCGTCCGGGAACCACGCCTTCAGGATCGGGTTCCACAGCTCCTCGGCCTTCTGCCGATCGTCCACCCGCTCCGCGACGCCGGACAGCGAGACCCAGGCGTGCTGCTTACCGTCGCTGAACGACACGTTCACCTGCGGGTGTACGGCGATCTGCGCGATCAGGTCGGAGTCGCTGTAGGTGAAGTACCACAGGTCGCCGTCGAACTCCACGTCCTGCAGCGCCATCGGCCGGCTCACATGCTTGCCGTCCGCGGTCATCGTGGTCAGCATGCTGATGCGGGCGTCCTTGACGAGTTCCTTGACCTTCTCGCGGTGGTCCTGCTCGGTGCCGGCCATGGGCGTTTCCCTTCGCTGTGGGTGACCCTCTACGGTCTTCCCGGCCAACGCCCACCGAAACCGGACCTAACCGCCCATGGCCCGCCACCGGGCGAGGTTGTGCTTCGCGTCCACCAGCGCGTCGTGCCGGCCCTGCGCACCCGGCAACGGCGGGCAGCCGCGGTCGTCCCAGAGCTGGCGCAGATCCTTGGTGAACCGGGGGATCTCCCGCGGCAACGCCGGCATGGCACCCCACAGCTGGGCCAGCACGACGTGGTCGTAGGCGGCGTACCAGGCCCAGAGTTCCAGCTTCTCGTCGCGGCCGCGGATCGGCTCGACCAGGAACGCGTACAGGTCGTCGCGGATCCGCTCCCGGGACCGCCACGCCGGGTCGGCCGGGGACGGGAGCTTGTCCAGCACGTTGCGGCGTACCCAGGGCACGGCCTTGGAATCGTCGAACTGCGTCGAGACCGCGTAGAACTCGCGGCCGAACTCGTCGACGACACCGATCGAGACCAGGTCGACCGTGCGCCCGTCCTCGATGAACTCGCAGTCGTAAAAATAGCGGTAGACCATCGCGGTCCATCCTTGCCGATGGTCAGGCGGCGTCCGACTCCAGGGCCTCCCGGGCGCGCCGCAGCACCTCTCCGGCGCAGCCCGGGGCCCGGTCACCGGTCAGCGAGCGGGCCGACCAGTCCGCCTGCACGGCCCACCGGAACCGCACCAGAACCGGCAGCACCGCATCCAGTTCGTCCTGGTCGACCGGCCCGGCGGCCAGGTAGCCGTCGATCAGTTCGGCGGACGCGTCCGGGCCGCCGGCGTACACCACGGCCGCGGCCACGTCGTAGACCAGCGGGCCGGTGCCGCCGGACGGGCAGTCCAGCAGGCCGGCCCGGCCGGTCTCCGGGTCCACCACGAAGCCCTCCGGCGCCGGGTCGCCGTGCAGCACGCCGTAGGTGAGGCGGTCGGTGACGGTGAGCCGGGTGGTCGCGGTGACCGCCTCCGCGACGGCCGCGCGCAGCCAGGACTCCACCCCGAGATGGGCCGCGTCCGGGTCGAGCAGGTTCCACGGGCGCAGGCCCGGATGGTCGAAATGCTGCAGAGCCCGGTGTACGGCGCCCAGCCGGTCACCCCACCACTGCTGGTCGACCGGGTCCGCGCCGACCAGCGGCCGTCCCGGCGTCCGGCGGAACACGGTCAGCGAGCCCTCCGGCAACTCCAGGGTCAGGCCGCCGGTGAGCGTGCGGACCGGCTCACCCGCCGCGATCCCCCGGCTGCGCAGGTGGTCGGCCGCCGCCAGCCCGGCCGCCACGCTCTGCCGGGCGGCCGGCGGCACCAGGCGCATCACGTACCGTTCCTCGCCGGCCTCGACGTCCCAGGCGCGCGACATCAGGCCGCGCGGCAGACCGGTGATGCCGGTAGGGGTCAGGTGCCAAAGCTCGCGCAGCACCGATCGAAGCAGGTCGTCATCCGGCACGGCGGCGATTGTGTCCCCGCACGACCGCGGCACGACGGACAGGATGGGCGACTATCACTCTTGGCGACTACCGCTGTACAGATAGCTACTTCAACGGCATGATCGGGTACTGGGCGCTGCGGGCTCGATGTATCAAATGGCGTGTGGAGCGCTCTTCATGCTAAGAGTGATCGTTCGTGCCCGGGGGTCGTCCCCGTGTGACGGCGTCCTGACCGGGGAGGATAGATCCGTGGAGCACCGCCCGTCGGAACCCGGGGACCCGCTAGCGGGCGTAGACATGTTCGCCGGCCTGGAGCCGGACGTACGCCAACGCGTCACCGCCACCGCCGTCCCGCGCACCTACCGCAAGGGGCAGCTGCTGTTCGTCGAGAACGACCCCGGCGAGTCCCTGATCATTCTCAAGCGCGGCGCGGTGGCCGTCTTCCGCACCGCACCCACCGGCGAACGCGCCGTGCTGACCGTGGCCCGCCCACCCGACGTACTCGGCGAGGTCTCCCTGCTGGACGCGTCCACCCGCAGCGCCTCCGCCGAGGCGATCGAGGACTGCCAGGCCCTCGCCCTGAGCCGCGCCGCGTTCATGGACCTGGTGCACTCCAACCCGCGCATCCTGGACGCGGTGATGCGCTCGGTGGGCGCGCTGATCCGCCGGCTCACCGAGCAGAACGCCGACCACGTGTTCCTCGACCTGCCCGGCCGGGTGGCCAAGACGCTGGTCCGGCTGGCCGGCGAGAACCAGGCCCCGATGATCACCATCGAGCTGAACCAGAGCCAGTTGGCGGAGATGGCGGGCGGTTCCCGGCAGAGCGTCAACCAGGCGATCGGCTCGTTCGCGAGTCGGGGCTGGCTCCGCACGGAGGGACGCCGGATCGTGGTCACGGACGTCGCCGCACTGCGCCGCCGGGCCGGCATGCCGAGCTGACGAATCAGGTGGACGTCGGGAACTCCGTCGCCACCGGAGCCGGATGGGACGGGCCGGGTGCGACGATCGCGGTCTTCAGGCTGGCGGCGTAGACGTCGACGTACTCGCGGCCGGTCAGCGTCATCAGCTCGTACATGATCTCGTCGGTGACCGCGCGCTCGACGAAGCGGTCGCCCTTGCCGGCGGCGTAGCGGGAGAAGTTCAGGGGTACGCCGAACCGCATCCGGACCCGCTTGATCGTGGGTATCAGCGTCCCGGTGGGCTGGATCTCGTCCGTGTTGAGCAGCGCCACCGGCACCACCACCGCGCCGGACTCCAGGGCCAGCCGCGCCACCCCGGTCTTGCCGCGGTAGAGACGGCCGTCGGGCGACCTGGTGCCCTCCGGGTAGATGCCCGCGACCCCACCGTCGCGCAACACCCGCAGCAGCGTCTCCAGGGCCGCCTGCGCCGCCTTCCCGCCGGAGCGGTCCACCGGGATCGTGCCGGTGCCGGCGAAGAACTGCCGCATCAGCCAGCCCTTGATCCCCTTGCCGGTGAAGTACTCGGCTTTCGCGACGAACGTCACTCTGCGCCTGACGATCAGGGGTGTGAAGATCGAGTCGGAGAACGACAGGTGGTTGCACGCCAGGATGACCGGACCGGTCCGGGGTACGTGGTGCAGCCCCTCCACCTGCGGACGGAACAGCAGTTTCAGCAGCGGGCCCAGAAGCACATGCTTGAGCAGCCAGTAGAACACCGAAGTCCTTTCCCATGCTGCGGGGCGTGCGGGCGCACTGCAGAGCGTACGAATGGGAGCGGCACACCACAACGCACTCCCGCAACCGGCACCTGTCGTGTCACCATTCAAGGCACGTCTCGGCGAGGGAGTGTGTGGGGTGTCGACAGGTGGCGCCCGTCGCGGGCGACGGGACAACGGGCTCGACGCGGCTGACTACGCGGTCGCGGGCGATGTCGATCCGCGGGTGGGCGAGCATCTGCTCGATGTGCTGGCCGCGGGTGGCATCGCGGCGTACCTGCAACCCTCGGCCGACCTGAACCCCATTCTGCGCACCACCACGTTCCCGGCCCGGCCCACCGACCGGCTGTTCGTCGACCGCACCCAGCTCGCGGTGGCCCGGGAACACCTGCACAAGCTCACCGGCGGCGCCGGGCCGACCCCGCCCGCTCCCCGCGACGACCGTCCCGCCGCGGGCGGCAGCCAGAGCGAGGTGGACGCGGCGTGGGCGCAGATCATCGCGGGCTTCCACCACCCGGTGGACTCGCCGAGCTGGCCGGCCGCCGAGGGCGTGGATCCCACCCGGGCGCCGGCACCGGGCCCGGATCCGACCGCGGCACCCGGCCCGAACCCGCCGTCCGGCCCGAACCCGCCGTCCGGCCCGAACCCGCCGTCCGACCCGGTGCAGGCGGGCGACCCGGAGCAGCCGCGGCGGCCGGGACCGACGTTGCCGTCCGCGGCGGACTTCACCGGCATCACGCTGAACCGGCGCCGCACCGACCCGCAGCCGACCGACCCGTCGCTGCTGGACGGGCTGGACACGTTCGGTTCCGGGCTGGAGGACGACGACGAGCGGTACGTCCCGCCGCCCCCGCCCCCGCTGCCGCGCATCTCCAAGTACGCGGTCGCCGGCGTGCTCGGCATCGTGATCGGTTTCGTGCTGTTCCTGCGGCCGACGCTGCTGCCGCTGGGCCGGGATCTGGTCACCATGATCGGCTTCACCGCGATCGTGGCGGGTGCGGTCACGTTGGTCTGGCGGTTGCGCTCCGGCGACGACGACGAGGATCTGGACGACGGCGCCGTAGTGTGATCGACCACCTTCAATGCTCCCGAGGGTAGTCATGGCGTAACCTTTCGTGATGCGTCAGAGTTCCCTGGTCGTCGTTGCCAACCGCCTTCCCCTGGACGACAACGCCGCTCCGGACGGCGCGTGCGAGTGGCGGCGCAGCCCCGGCGGGCTGGCCGGCGCCTTGCACGCCATCCTGGAACAGACCCCGGCCACCTGGGTCGGGTGGAACGGCGGCGCCGGGCCCGCCCCGGACCTGCCGGACGTCGGCCCGATGCGGCTGCGCGCGGTGCCGATCTCGGTGGACGAGCTGAGCGGGTACTACGAGGGCTTCGCCAACTCGACGCTGTGGCCGCTGTACCACGACGCCGTCGAGCAGCCCGTGTTCGACCGCGGCTGGTGGGAGACGTACCGCAGCGTGAACCGCCGGTTCGCCGAGGCCGCCGCCGAGGTGGCCGAGCCGGGCGCGGCGGTCTGGGTGCAGGACTACCACCTGCACCTGGTGCCGGAGATGCTCCGGCAGCTCCGCCCCGACCTGCTGATCGGGTTCTTCCTGCACGTGCCGTTCCCGCCGCCCGAACTGTTCATGCAGCTCCCCCGCCGGGTCGAGCTGCTGCGCGGGATGCTCGGCGCCGACCTGGTCGGATTCCAGCGACCGCAGGCCGCGCACAACGTCGCCCAGCTGGCCACCAAGCTGCTCGGCGCGCAGGCCACCGACGACGAGATCCACCTGGACGGCCGGGTGGTGCGGACCGGCGCGTTCCCGGTCTCCATCGACGTGGCCGAGATGCAGGCCCTGGCGGCCCGGCCGGACGTGGTGACCCGGGCCCGCCAGCTGCGTGCCGACCTGGGCCCGCCGAAGCGGGTCCTGCTGAGCGTGGACCGGCTGGACTACACCAAGGGCATCGAGCACCGGCTGACCGCGTACAGCGAGCTGCTGCGGGACGGGCGGGTGCGGGTGCGGAACACGGTCATGGTGCAGGTGACCGTGCCCAGCCGCGAACAGATCGGCCGGTACCGGCAGCTGCGGCACCGGATCGAGGGCGAGGTGGGCCGGATCAACGGCGAGCACGGCCGGGTCGGCGAGCCCGCCGTCCACTACCTGAATCAGCCGTTCGACCGGGCCGAGCTGGCCGCGCTCTACCAGACCGCCGACGTGATGGTGGTGACGCCGCTGCGGGACGGGATGAACCTGGTCGCCAAGGAGTTCGTGGCGGCCCGCGAGGACGACGCCGGCGCGCTGGTGCTCAGCGAGTTCGCCGGGGCGGCCGCGGAACTGCCGGGCGCCTTCCTGGTCAACCCGCACGACGTGGACCGGCTCAAGGACACCCTGCTGGAGGCGATGGACGCGGACCCGGCCGATCTGGCGGCCCGGATGGCGGCGATGCGCAGGCACCTGCGTACCCATGACATCGTGGGCTGGGCGCGGGCGTACCTCACCACCCTCGACCACACCGGGCGGCTCGCCGCCTGGCTGCCGCCGGTGCCGGGTCCGCGACGGGCCCGGCACCAGCCGGTCTGAGCCGCACCCGGCTCAGACCGCGAGTTCCTTGTCCAGCCAGTCCAGGATCGCGTCGATCGGCTCCACCCAGTCGGCGTCCAGCATCAGGTCGTGGCCCATGCCGGGGAACAGCAACGGCGCACTGCCGTAGCCGGCCGCGGTGCGGTCCAGCGAGGACCGCGGCACCACCCGGTCGTCCGGGCTGCCGACCACCAGCACCGGCGGATTCCCGACCGGCCGCGGGACGGTCCGGTGGGTGGCCACCTGCCGCGGCGCCCGGCCCGCGGTCCGGGTCATCCGGGACAGGTACGCGTCCGCCCGCTCGTCCGGCAGCGCCGCGCTGAACAGCTGCGCCCGGTTCAGCCGCAGCGTCCCGCCGAACATCGCGGGCAGCGTACCCGCCGGATTGGCCCGCAGCGCCGCACCCAGCGCGGCCCAGCCGTGCAGGACCGGCGCGGCCAGCACCGCGGCGCGGGCCGGATAGCGGCCCAGCGCGCGGGCCACGATCAACGCGCCGGCGCCGTGCCCGATCAGCACGGTCTGCCGGGGCAGGGACGCCGCCACCTGCACCACGTCGTGGGCGTACGCGCGCAGATCGCCCCGCTCGCGCAGCCCGACCGCGTACGCCGGGAAGCCGCGCGCCGCGGCGTGCCCGAGCCAGTGCTCGGCGAACGCCCACGGCCCGTGACCCAGACCCGGCACGAACAGCAGCGGCGGCCGGTCCCGGCCGGCGCCCTCCGGCAGCACGGCGGCCACCTCGCGCTCGACCGGCGGCACCGGGGAGGTCCAGTCCGCGAAGCGCAGGATGCCGCTCATCGGGCGGCTCCGGCCGGCTCCAGCTGGGCCAGCAGGTCCTCCAGCGTGCGCAGGTAGTCCACGTGGTCCACCTCGAACCAGTGCCGCGGGGTGGGCACCACGACCCGCCTCGACCAGGCGCGCAACGGCCGGGTCGACTCCTTCTGCTGGACCGCGGCCGCCCGCACCGGGTCGGTGTCGCGCAGCCGCAACCAGCGGGCCACCGCCACGGTCTGCCAGTGGACCAGCGGGAACACGCCGGCGTCGCCCTGCACCAGCCCGACCACCGCCAGCGTGGGATGTTTCCGGGCGAACGCGTGCAGGTGCAGGTCCGGCCGGCCGTCGGCGTCGATGTCGAGCAGTTCCGGCGCCAGGAAGTCGAACGACGGGCGGTAGCCGGTGGCGGTGATGACCATCTCCGGCTCGATCCGCCGGCCGTCGGCCAGTTCCACCGACGCGCCGTCGAAGCGGGTCACATCCGGCACCGGGGTGATCCGGCCGTGGCCCAGGTAGTACACCAGCTGACTGTTGATCACCGGGTGGCTCTCGTACGGCCGGTGGTCGGGTGCCGGCAGGCCGTACCGGGTGACGTCGCCGACGGTGAGCCGGACCGTCCAGTGGTAGAGCCACTGCCGCACCCGCAGCGGCAGCCGCCACTTCAGCAGCAGGTCGTTGACCTGGTCGGCCGGGCGGCCCAGGACGTACTTGGGGGCGTACCAGTAGCCGCGCCGGGTGGAGTGCCACACCGTACCGGCCTGCTGGGCGGCCTCCACCGCGATGTCGCAGCCGGTGTTGCCGCCGCCCACCACGAGCACCTTGCGGCCGCGCAACTGCGCCGGATCCTTGTACGCCCCGGCGTGCAGCAGCTGACCGCGGAACTCACCGGGGATGTCCGGCCGGCGCGGCGACCAGTTGTGCCCGTTGGCGATCACCACGGCCGCGTACCGCTGGGTGCGTTCCACGCCGCCGCCGGTGCTGCGCGTCGTCACGTCCCACCGGCCGTCGCCGACCGGTGTCACGGCGACCACCTCGGTGCCGAACCAGATGTGCTCGCCCAGGCCGAAGTGCGACGCGTACCGCTCCAGGTAGGACAGCAGCTGGCTGTGGTGCGGATAGTCCGGCCACGAGTCCGGCATCGGGAAGTCCGGGAACTCGGTCAGCGGCCGGGACGAGATCAGGTGGGTGCCCGCGTACACCGGGCTGCGGTCGTGGCGCCAGTTCCAGGCGCCGCCGACGGACGTGTCCCGCTCGTAGCAGTCGACGGCGAAGCCGTGCTCCCGCAGGTTCTTGATGGCGGCGAGGCCGCTGCCTCCGGCGCCGACGACACACACCGCATCATGGCGGTCGGCGATGTCTGGGGTGTCCTGCACGCGGCGATCCTGCCAGACCGACCACCCTACGAGGAAGGCAGCAGAACGTCCGCAATCACCGGAAGATGGTCGCTGGCCCGCCGGGCCTGGTCGGAGTCGATCACCTCGTACTTCTCGACCGTGACGTCCGGCGTGACGAACAGCGCGTCCAGCCGCAGGCGGGGCAGCGACGCCGGGTACGTCGCCGGCGCGTCCGGTCCCGTCCCGGCCGCGTCCACCAGGCCGTCGGCCACCGTCCGCCAGGCGCCGCCGCCCGGGCCCTCGTTCAGGTCACCGCCGGCGATCAGCGGCCCCGGCGCGGCGGACAGCGCCGCCTTCCACAGCGCGGCCTGGTTCGGCCGTTCCGCCGGGTCGGTGGCCAGGTGCGATCCGGAGACCGTGAACGTGGCGCCGCGCACCGCACCGCGCAGGAACGCCGCGCCGCGCATGTGCCGGCCCGGGGTGAGCGGGTACCGCAGGCACCAGGTGTCGAGCACCCGTACCCGCAGGCTGACCAGCAGCAGGTTGCCCAGCGACGGGAGGCCGCCGGCCGCCACCACCATGCCGAAGTCACCGGCCAGCGCCGCACATTTCTGCCGCCAGCGGAACCGGCGCGGCGCCTCCTGCACGATCAGCACGTCCGGCGCCAAGTCGCGGACCAGGCCGGCGAGCGCGGTCCGGTCGTCGCGCAGGCTGTGGATGTTGTAGTTCAGTACCCGCAGCGGCACCCCGCCCACGACGCCGCCCCGCCCGCTCAGATCCGCCGGGCCAGGTCGGCCGCGCCCACCACGCCGGCGGTGTTGCCGGTCTCCGCCGCCTTGATCGACGACACCGGGAAGCGGCCACGCTGCGCCAGCTGGTCCCGGTACGTCCGCTCGGTCGGACCCAGCAGCAGGTCACCGGCATCGATGACACCGCCGCCGACCACCAGGATCTGCGGGTCGAAGGTCTGCGCCAGGTCCGCCATCGCCACGCCCAGCCAGTACCCGATCTGCGCGAACGCATCCCGCGCCACGCCGTCGCCGTGCTGTGCCGCCTGGGTGATCTGCCGGCCGGTGATCGCCAGCGGGTCGCCGCCGGCCAGTTCCAGCAACAGTCCGGCCCGGTCCGGCTCCTGGCGCGCGCCGGCCCGAGCGAACCGGACCAGGGCGTTGCCGCTGGCATACTGCTCCAGGCAGCCGAGGCGGCCACAGCCGCAGGGATGACCGTCCGGTACGGACTGGATGTGCCCCAACTCCCCGGCGATCCCGTTGGCGCCGCGCCACAGTGCACCGTTGAGCACGATGCCGCCCCCGATGCCGGTGCCCACCGTGATCATCAGCATCGAGTCGTCCGCGTCCCGGGCCGCGCCGAACCGGAACTCGGCCCAGGCGGCCACATTGGCGTCGTTCTCCAGCACGGTGGGCAGACCCACCGCCTTGGTCACGTAGTCGCGCAGCGGTTCGTCGCGCCAGGCCAGGTTCGGCGCGAACAGCACGGTCGACCCGGCCGCGTCGATCCAGGCCGCGGCGCCGATCCCGATCGCGGTGGCCTGCGGGTACTCCGCCGCCAGCTCGGCCGCCACCTCGACAATGGTGTCGCGGGTGCCCGCCTGGTCCTCCGCGGGTGTGTCCCGGCGGTTCGACGCCAGCACGGTGCCGTGCTCGTCGACCACTCCACCGGCCACCTTCGTGCCGCCGACGTCGACTCCGATGGTCAGCGTCACGCTGCCCGTCCCCTCTGTTTTGTCACACCCGGTCGCCGGTGCGGGCGCCGTCGCCCGTACCCGCGTCCGGGTCCTCGGCCGCCGCAGCGGCCGGTGCAGATCCGGCACCCGGCCGGTCGGCACCCGCCGGCCGGCCCGGAACATCATGATCCACGGTGGTCGGCTGCGCCACGCCGTGAACAGTCTTATCAGCGGTGGCGGCGGCCCACACGTCCCCGCCCACGCGGCGGGACGGGGGTGATCCTGCGGACGGTGCGGCGGTGCCGGGGGCGGTCACGCCGGGCGTGGCGGAGCCGGGCTTCGCGGAACCGGACGTGGTGGGACCCGGCGTGGTGGGACCCGGCGTGGCGAGCTCAGGCGTGGCAAGGCCGGGCTTCGCGGAACCGGGCGTGGCGAGGTCAGGGGTGGCGGGGCTGAAGGTGGCGGTGGCCGGCGCCGCGTTCGGCCCTGGCCGCTGCGGGGTGGTGGGGGCGGCGTCGGCAGAGCCGGTCCCGCCCGGCTCCGGGCGCGCGGCGTCGGCAGAGCCAGTCCCGCCCGGCTTCGGCCGCGCGGCGCCGGGAGCGCCCGGTCGGCCCGGCTTCGGCCGTGCGGTGGCCCGCCGGCTCGTCTCGTCCTTGGCCGCGGCCTCGCGGGTGGCCGCGCTCCACGGCGAATCGTTCCCGTCCGGAGCGGGGGCGGCGGCCGGAGCGGCTCCCCGGCGGGTCGCGGCGCCCCAGGCCGAGTCGGGATCGGGACGTGGCGGGGCCGGGCGGGCGGGCCGGGGCCGCTCACCGCTCATCGCCGAGACCGCCCGCATCAGGGAGGCGACGCCGGTGGCGAAGTCACCCGCACCGGTGGCGAGCCGCTCCACCGACTGCGGGCTCGGGTCGCGCAGACCGGCGATCACCCGGCAGATCGGGCAGACGCAACACTCCGCGCTCCCGGTCGCCCAGGCCCCGTGCCCGGCCACTGAGGCGTTGTCGGGGTCGGTTCCGGCGGCCCCGCCGTCACCGCGAGCCTCCGTGCCGCGACCGGCGTCACCGCGAGCCTGCGCCCCGGAACCGGCGTCGCCGCCGGACCGGTGCCCGCCGGACGACCCGGTGAACTGACCGACCAGGCCGGCCACCGTGTCACCGAGACCACCCGGCCGGGTGACGCCGCTGCGGACCGCCATCGCGAGCACGGTGGCGACCAGCCGCTCGGCCTCCTCGCGCGCCGATCCGGTGCCTTCCGCCATGAGTGCCCCCTGCCCGTACCGCTGTGGTGTGTCAGGCCTGTGTCAGGCTCTCCACCCGGCGCTTGAGCTGCTTCAACGCCGTATCCATGATCATCTTTTCGGCCTTGCGCCGGAACATGCCGAGCATGCCGATGGAGAGTTCCACCTCGAGGGTGTACGTCACGGTGGTGCCGCCGGCGCCGTCGTCCACCAGGTCATAGGAACCCTGCTGCGACTTCTGCGTCTTCGACGGCGCGACCAGGTGCCACTCGATGCGGGACAGATCCTCGGCGTAGGAGTACTCGAGGGTGTACTCGTCGGCCATCACGCCGGCGTCGATCACGAAATGGACCTCGGCGGCGTACCCGTCCTCATATTCGCTCACCACCTCGACCCGCTTCATCGCCTCCGCCCACTCCGGATAGCGCGCGAAGTCGCAGATCACCGCGGCGACCTGAGCGAGCGGCGCCTGAACCTGGATCGACTGCGTCGAGGTGTCCGCCATAGCTCCGGAGGCTACCCGGTACGACCGACAATCCCGGCGACCGGGCCGAGGAGTCAACAGGCTGCGCCGAGTCGCCGATGGGCCGATGTCGGAGGGTGCGACTACGATCCGTCACGTGCCAGCCTCCCCCACCGTCCCGGCGCGCGTCCAGCCGCTCGCGATGGCCGCCCGCATCGTCATGATTGCCCTGGTCACGACGCTGACCCTGATCACGACGAAGGAGTTCGCGCAGCTCGGCTGGATCGCTCTTCTCCTGGTGGCCGCGCTGCCCGCGTTCGTCGCGCCGGACCACCGGATCTGGGCTCCGTTCGGGCGCTTCGCCGAGGTGGCCGTGACCGGGCTGGCCGCCGGGTCGGTGGCCGTGGCGGCCGCGCGCACCGGCACGCTGGACTCCGGCTTCGGCGCCGAGGCGGTGCTGCCCTACCTGGCCGTCCCGCTGCTCACCGCGGCGCTGCGCCGGCGGCCCACCGAGGGTGCCGCCCTGCTGGGCGTGGCCGCCGCGACGATGGTGGTGGGCGGCGCGTTCGTCGGCGACCCGCGGCCGATCACCCAGTTCGGCTTCCTGGTCGCCTGCGGGCAGTGGCTGGTGCTCGGCACGATCATCACGTTCGCCACCGACACCATGCGCCAGCTGATGCAGCCGGCCGAGCCCACCCCGCAGCCGTACGCCGAGGCCACCCGCCTGCTCACCCAGCTGCGCAGCGTGGCCCGGTCGCTGCCCGGCGCCACCCTGGACCCGGGCGGCATCTCCGAGCACCTGCTGGAGGAGCTGCGCGCGGTCGCGCCGGGGCACCGGGCGGCGGTGCTGTCGGCCAGCGGTGGCGGCCGGCTGGTGGTGCTGGCGCAGACCGGTGCCGACCGGGTGGACTGGGAGACGACGCTGGACTCCGACTCGGCGATCGCCGACGCCTGGGCGACCCAGCAGCCGCAGACGGCCAGCCGGTCCCAGGCGCGCTCGCACCGGGGCGGAGACGCCTCGTCACTCGTGGTGCCGCTGGTCGCCGGTGTCCGTACCATCGGCCTGGTGATCCTGGAGGCGGACGTCGCGCAGGCGTACCCCTCCGCGGTCGTCAACCGGGTCCTGGAGGTGACCGGCCCGGCCGCGCTGCGGCTGGAGGCCGCCCTTCTCTTCGACGATGTCCGCTCGCTGGCCACCAACGAGGAACGCCAACGGCTCGCCCGGGAGATCCACGACGGGGTGGCGCAGGAACTCGTGATGGTCGGGTACGGCATCGACAACGCCGCGGCGACGCTCCCCGAGGGCGCCGACGAGACCGCGGAGGAGCTGCGCGTGCTGCGCGGCGAGGTCACCCGGGTCATCACCGAGCTGCGGCTGAGCCTGTTCGAGCTGCGCTCGGAGGTGGACCGCAACGGCGGTCTGGCGGCGGCCATCGCCGAGTACGCCCGCACCCTCGGCACCTCGGCCGGCCTGCGGGTGCACTTCACGTTCGACGAGTCCACCGCCCGGCTGCCCGCCGCGACCGAGGCGGAACTGCTGCGCATCGCGCAGGAGGCGATCACCAACGCCCGCAAGCACGCGGGCGCGTCCAACCTGTGGGTGACGTGCACCGTCGACCCGCCGTACGCCGAGATCGAGGTCTCCGACGACGGCAAGGGTTTCGCCGACGACCGGCCGGACGGACGGTACGGGCTCACCATCATGGCCGAACGGGCCGAACGAATCCGCGGAAGGCTCAAGATCACGCCGCGACACCCCAGCGGGACAACCGTTGCCGTAGTGCTCGGAAGTTCCGCTCGGCGCGATAGCGTGCGAGATAGCGTTTCCGCTCCAGAAGGGGAGTAACCCGAGCATGTCGACCAGTCCGATGCCGACGACGCGCACCAAGGTCCTCCTTGTCGACGATCACGACCTGATCCGTAAGGGGCTGCGACACGCATTCGAGCGCGATCGGCAGTTCGAGGTCGTCGGCGAGGCCGCAACGGCCGCGGAGGCGGTACGCCAGGCCGGTGCGCTGCAGCCCGATGTCGTGATCATGGACCTGCGCCTGCCCGACGGGAGCGGCCTGGAGGCCACCCGTGCGCTGCGCAAGAACAACGCCAACATGGGCATCGTGGTCCTCACCATGTATGCCGGTGACGACCAGCTCTTCGGCGCGCTCGAGGCCGGGGCCAGCGCGTTCGTGCCCAAGACCGCGCCCGCGGACGAGGTGGTGGCCGCCGCCCGGCACGCCGCGTCGGCGCCCAGCGCGTTCACCGCGGCCGACCTGGCCGAGGCGATGAAGCGGCGGCTGGCGCCGTCCGGTCCGCAGCTGTCCCCGCGCGAGGGCCAGGTGCTGCGGCTGCTGGCCGACGGCATGAGCGTGGCCGGGATCGCCAAGCAGCTGTTCGTCTCCGAGTCGACGGCGAAGACCCACATCTCCAAGCTGTACGAGAAGCTCGGTGCCGCGAACCGCGCGCAGGCCCTCATGACGGCACTGCGGCTGGGTCTGCTCGAAGCGCCCGACGCGCCGAAATTCTGATCCCGGCCCGGCCCCGCGCGAGGAGCCGGACCCGCCCGCTGCGAACCGCCCGCCGCTACTGAGGTCGGGCGGTTCTTGGCATTCCGGGCAGTTGCGGCGTGTCCGGGCCGGTCGACCTTCGGCCGGACTTGGCTGCCCGCGCGGTGGCGCCCGGTGACCGAGCGGACCAGCTCAGAGCCGCCGGGCGGTCAACCGGCGCGCCGCCAGGTAGGTCTCGCACCCCAGGCAGAAGCCGAACGCCGCGTTGAGGAACGCGGCGAACAACCCCATCGCCGCGAACGTGACCCCCACGGCCACGACCCCGGACAGGTACCCCGCCGCGGACACCGCCAGGAACGCGAAGCCGACCACCTGGGCGAACCGCACGGGCGCGGCCGGCTCCCGCTCGGCCGGCGGCCCGATGCGCGGCAGCACGAGCAGACGGAAGATCAGCGGGTACGGGCCGCGCTGCGGATCGAGCGCGGTGACCGCGAAGACGGCGGCCTGCGCGAGGGCCAGCCAACCGGCGCCGGTGACCAGGACGGCGACCAGGACGGCGCTGGTCAGCACGGCGGCGAAGCGCTGGCCACGGGGATCGAGTTCCATGGGAAGACTGTGGCAGCTCACCGTCCCGGTGACCCGGTGAGCATGATCACCTTCGGCCGGGTGCAGATTCGGGGAACCGGGGATCGACCGGAGGCCGACGTCGGCCCGGCCGGTACCGGGTCAGCGCGACGGGGACAGCAGATCGGCCACCGCGGCGATCAGGTGCGGCTTACCCGGTACGCCGGTCGCCCGCTTGACCACCCGGCCGTCCGCGTCGAGCACCAGCAGCGTCGGCGTGCGCCAGATGCCCAGTGCCCGCACCTCGTCCAGGTGGCTCTCCGCGTCCACCTCGACGTGCCGCACGCCCGGCAGCATCGCCGCGACGTCGGTGCACACCCGGCGCACCGCCCGGCACGGCGCGCAGAACGCGGTGGAGAACTGCAGCAGGGTCGCGGGGGCCGGCACCACACCGAGCGACGCCAGCAGGGCGGCGTCGATCCGCTCCCCCGGTTGCGCTTCCGGGGCCTCGGCGCCGGCCCCGGACTCGACCACACCCTCGCCAGCCCCGGCCGTCACGTCCGCCTCCCCGGCTCCACGTCCACCCGACCCGGGCGGCGGTGCGGCGACCGGCCGCAGCCGGCCATCCGTGCCCCGGCGCCACAGGCCGACCGCGCCGCCGAGGAGCAGCACCGCGACGACGACGAGCAGGCCGGTGGTCATGATCTCTACTCTGACACGCCATCGGCGGAGCACCCGCGCTCATCCCGGCTGGTAGGCGCTCGCCTGCAGGGTGAACAACTGGGCGTAGATCCCGTCCGCGGCCATCAGCGACCCGTGATCGCCCTCCTCGACCACCGCGCCGTGGTCCAGCACGTAGATCCGGTCCGCCTCCCGCACGCTCGCCATCCGGTGGGTGATCAGCACGACGGTCCGGCCGGCGGCCAAGTCGCGGAGCCGGCGGTACACCTCGTGCTCGGCGCGGGCGTCCAGGTTCGCGGTGGGTTCGTCGCAGATCAGCAGCGGCGCGTCCCGGTAGAACGCCCGGCTGACCGCGAGCCGCTGCCACTGGCCGCCGGACAGGTCGGCGCCGTCGGTGAAGTGCCGGGACAGCAGCGTGTCGTACTGGCGGCTGAGTTCCATCACGAAGTCGTGGGCGTCGCCGGCCCGGGCCGCCTCGTGCACGTCGCCGGCCCGTACCTGGCGGTCGTACCGTCCGATGGTGATGTTGGTCCGCGCGGAGAGCGGCCACCGGGTCGGTTCCTGCAGCACCACCGCGACCCGCTCGCGGATCGTCTCCGGGTCGTAGGCCCGGGCGTCCACGTCGTCCCACCGGACCGTGCCCCGCTGCGGCCGGTAGAGGCCGGCGAGCAGCGCGGCGAGCGTGGACTTGCCGGAGCCGTTCTCGCCGACCAGCGCGACCACCTCACCCCGGCGCAGCGTCATGGTGACGTCGCGGACGGCGGGTCGCTCGGCGTCCGGATAGCTGAACGTGACACCGTCCAGGCGGACCTCGGCGAACTGTGCCGGCGCGACGCCGCCCGGCGCCGGTTCGGCACGGTGCTCGGACAGCTCGCAGAAGCCCTGGAAGTCGGCGAAGTACAGACCCTGTTCGAACACCCGGTTCGCGGTGAAGGCCAGCTCGGTGAGTTTGCCGATGCCCATGTTGATCGCGTACGCGGCCGCGCCGCCCGCCGCCAGGTCCATCCGGCCGGTCCACAGCAGCCAGAGCAGGGTCGCGTACGTGGCACCGGTGGCCACCGCGCTCAGTGCCGTGCCGACGAGCGTGGTCCGGACCCGCCGCCCGGAGATCCGGATCTCCTCCGCGGTGGAGATGGCCAGCACCCGCCGGACCTCGGCGAGCAGGAACTCGCGCACCGTGAACGCCCGCAGTTCGGACGCGGGTTCCCGGGCGGCGAGCAGTTCGGCGAGCATCCGCTGGCGCCGCCACACGGCGATGAGGCGCAGCACCGAGCGGTATCCGAGGCGCGCGGACCGCACCGCCGCCCAGCCGACCGGGATGACCGTGAGCACCAGCAACGGCAGCAGGACGGGGTGCAGCACGGCGAGCACACCGGCCGCCGCGGCCAGCGCGATGAGGTTGGTGACCAGTTCGATGGCGCGGTCGACGAGTTGCTCGGCGGCGGCGATGCCCCGGTCCCGGGCCCGTTCCATGGCGTCGCGCCAGCTCGGGTCGTCGAAGGTGGACAGGTCGACGCGGGTGGTGAGGTCGAGCAGCCGGAGTTCGGCGGCCTGGTACACCTGGGGTGACAGGCGGCCGTTGGCGGCGGCCGCGGCGGAGGAGAGCACGCCGCGCACGGCCGCGGCGCCGACGAGCAGGACCAGCGAGGGTACGGCGGCACGCACCCGGTCCGGGGTCGGCCCGTCGCGCAGCAGGCCGTCGAAGACCCCGACCACGCTGATCATGCTGACCGCGCTGGCGGCTCCGGCCGCGATCTGCAGCGTCACCACGGCCGCGGTGGTGCGCCGGCTGGCCCGCCAGGCGAGCAGCCAGGCCTGCTGGAGCAGTCGCGGCAACCGGCGCAGCATCCGCAGGAAGCTGGTGTTGGCCGCCTCCTCGGTGCTGGTCATCCAGTACGGCAGCGCCAGCTCACCGTCGTCGGCCCACTCGGCACCGACGTCGTTCCCGCCCTGCCCCGGTGGCGTCCCGGCCCCGTCACCGACCCGGCCCGGCGTTTGCGTGTCGTCGGCCGTGGCGTCCTGCATCGGCGCTCCCGTCCCGGGCGTCGCGGGCCACGAGCCGTGCCCGGGCGTGCCGCACCGCACGCCCGTGCCGGCCCCTCAGCCGTTGATACGCCGCCAGAACGGAGTGTGTCTATACACAGGACTAGGAGTGACTATTCATTCAGGCTCAGAAGCGTCTCCAGGCGGCCCGCCTGCCGCTCCCAGCGCCACTCGCGTTCCACCCAGGACCGCCCCGCCGCGCCCATCTCCTTGGCCCGGACCGGGTCGGCCAGCAGGTCCACGATGCGGCCGGCGACGGCGTGCACGTCCCGGCCGCCCACCACGTACCCGGTCTCGCCCTCCCGGACCGCGTCCGGTGCGCCGCCCGAGTCGCCCGCCACCACCGGCAGTCCGGTCGCCGAGGCCTCCAGGTAGACGATGCCGAGGCCCTCGACGTCCAGGCCGCCGGCCCGGGTGCGGCAGGGCATCGCGTAGACGTCGCCGGCCGCGTACAGCGACGGCAGCTCGGCCCACGGCACCGAACCGGTGAACACCACGTCGGACTCGACGTCGTGCTCGCGGACCAGCCGTTCCAGCTTCGGCCGGTACGGTCCGCCGCTGCCCAGGAGCAGCGCGGCACCGGGCACCCGGCGGCGGATCAGCGGCAGCGCCCGGATCAGCATGTCCTGGCCCTTGCGAGGGACCAGCCGGGACACGCACACGATCACCGGGCGGCCGGTGAGGCCGTACCGGCGGCGGATGTCGGAACCGTCGACGCCGGGGTGGAACGCGTCGACGTCCACGCCGGGCGGCAGCCGGTGCAGGTCGGTGAGCCCGTGCAGCGCGCGGTCCAGCCGGACCCGCTGATAGTCGGTGAGGTAGGTGACCACGTCGTTGCCGCGGGCGATCCGCCGCAGCGCCTGCCGGGCGCCGGGCAGGGCCGCCCAGCCGATCTCGTGCCCGTGGGTCAGCGCCACCGCACGGCGGATGCCGGCGGTGCGGCGCAGGCCGTCGGCGAGCAGGCCGAGCGGAGCGGCGGCGCCGAACCAGACCCGGTCGCAGTCGTGCGCCCGGGCCAGCTCGGCCGCCCGGCGCGCCACCGCGGGCGTGGGCAGCAGCACCGAGGTGTCCTCGCGGACCACCTCGAACGGCTGCTCGGCGTCGAACGCGGCGGCACCCTTCCAGGTGGAGGCGTAGACGACCACGGAATCCGCCGGCTGGCGCACCGCGAGGTTGTGCACGAACTGCTGGATGCCGCCGGCCCGGGGCGGGAAGTCGTTGGTGATCAGCAGGGTGCGGCCCATCAGCGTTCCCCCCGGGCGTACGCGCGGGCGGCGGCCATCCGCTCCACCGTGGACGGATGCGAGGCGAACAGCGCGTGCTCCCAGGCCGGGGGGTCGGGATCGGAGAGGTTCACCGTGCCGAGCCGGCGCTGCATCGACTCGAACGTCGCCGGGTCACCGGTCAGCGCGAGCGCGTGCGCGTCGGCGCGGGCCTCGATGCGCCGGGACACGAACGCCTGCGCCGGCCCGGACACCAGCCCGGCCACCGCGACGACCGCGAGCAGCAGCCCGATCGCCCGGGGCTCGCCGATCGACGAGACGCCGGCCAGCCGCAGCAGCGGCGTCCACGCGCCGAGCAGGTAGAGGAAGACCACGGCGGCGGCCGCACCGAGCGCACCGATCGCGGTGCTGATCAGGACGTCGTTGTCCTTGGCGTGGCCCAGTTCGTGGGCCACCACGGAGGCCACCTCGTCCGGCGTGGCCTCGGTCAGCATGGTGTCGTAGACGACGATCCGCCGGGTCGGGCCGAAGCCGGACACGTACGCGTTGACCGCGCGGGTGCGGCGGGACGCGTCCGCCACCAGCACGTCGCGCACCGGCACGCCGTCGCGAGCGGCCAGCGTCATCAGTTCGGTGCGCAGGGGACCCTCCGCCATCGGGGTGAACTTGTTGAAGATCGGCTCGACCACCACCGGCAGCACGAACGACAGCAGCACCACCAGCGCGGCGGCGCCGGCCGCGCCGAACGCCCACCACCAGCGCGGCGCCAGCCGGATCACGGTGTAGAAGCCGAGCAGCGCGAGGCCGCCGATCACCGCGCCCACCGCGTAGGACTTGGCGACATCGACCGACCACGCGCCCCAGCCCTGGGTGGAGATGCCGTACCGCACCACGACGGTGTGCCGCCACGCCGCCAGCGGCAGCGTGAGCACCTCGACCAGCAGCACCACGGCCAGCCCGCCGAGCACCGCCTGTGCGATCCAGTGGTCGCCGAACGGGCGGCCGGCCAGCGACACCAGCCGGGCGCCCAGCGGGGTCAGCCCGAGCAGCAGCGCCGCCGCCAGGCCGAGCACCATCGCGCCGTAGGAACCGGGGCGCAGCGCGGCATGGAAGGCGCGGGCCCGCTCGACCTGCTCGCCGGGCAGCTGCCCGAGCGCGGCCAGCTGGTCCGGGCGCGGGGCGGGCGGCCGGTGCCACGGGATCAGCGCGACGGCGAGCACCACCAGGACCACCGCCAGCACGCCGAGGGCGCCGCCGGCCCAGAGCCGTGGCGTCATGTCCCCTCCTCCCGCACCGCGTCGTGGTCCGCTCGCGCGATCATCCTAGAGACGCCCGGCCTCACGCCACGTGGCGGCGGCGCGGCAGCATCGGCACCGCGACCGGCGGCGCCGGCGTCTCCAGCAGCTCCACGTCGAACCCGGCCAGCTCGAACGTCTCGATCGCGCGCAGCTCGTTGGGGGTGAGATCGGTGATCCCGTCGTGGGTGTCCAGCAGCGTGCTGACCAGGCATCCGCGACAGTCATCGGCCCGCTCGGCGCAGCGCCCGCAGTCGATGATCATGGCTCCTCCTCTGCCTGGCGGACGGCCGCGACGTCAACGGGGGAAGCACCGTCGCGAACCGACCACCATCGGTGACAGTCACGCTAAGGAGGGGGTACGACAAAATCAGGAGCGGCTGAGCCGGCGCAGCAACGAGTCGGCGCCCATCGGGTACGCGCCGTGCCGCCGTACCCCGTCCGCGACCTCCCGGTCCGACGAGATCACCACCAGCGGCCGGCCGGCCGGTTCGGCCCGGACCAGCTGACGGATCAACTCGTCCGCGGTGTCGCCCTTGCGGGAGAACAGCACGCGTACCCCGCGCGGGGCCGGCGGCAGGCCGTGCACCCGTTCCGCGCCGTCGAACACCACGGTCACCTCGTCGCCGGTCTGCGCGGCGATCCCGCCCAGCCCGGTGACCAGGCGTTTGCGCTGCTGCTCCAGCGACATCTCGGCGAAGCCGCGCTTGGTCACGTTGTAGCCGTCCACGATCAGGTGCGCCCGGGGCAGCGCGAGCAACTGGTCCAGCCGGGCCGGGTCGTCGGTGTCCTGCGCCCGGGCCCGGGACCGTTCCGGCGTACCGGGGCGGTCCGCCGCGGTGTCCGCCACGAAATCCGCGGGCAGCTTGTCGGCCGGGCCGAGCGCCAGCTCCCGGCGCAGCCCGGACGCCGCCTGGCCGATCGTCTCGAGCAGCAGCCAGAGGCGGGCGTCGTCGACCGCGCGGGCGTCCTTGGCGGTCTGTTTGCCGGTGGCCGCGGCCGCCTCCGCCTCCGCCAGCCGGGTCTTGAGCCGGCGTACCTCGGCCTCGTGGTCCGCGGTGGCCCGCGCGGCCCGACCCTTCTCGGTGGCCAGCAGGTCGGCGGCCCGCTTCTGCGCGGCCAGCGCCTCGCGCAGCGCCTTGCCGGTGGACCGGGCCTCCTCACGCAACTGGCCCAGTTCCTCGCGGACCCGGGCCAGCTCGTCACGGAGCTTGTCGGCCTCCACCCGGGCCACCGCGCGGTCGTGTTCAGCCCGGGCGGCACGCTGCTCGGCCTCGCGGATCAGGTGCGCGACCGCGGCGCTGTCCGCCTCCGCGCGGACCGCCTCCCCGGCCGCACCGACCAGGTCCCGCCAGCCCTCCGGACGGGCCAGGTAGGCGATCGCGGCGACCTCCACCGGATCGGCCGCGGCCGGCGCCATCCCGCCCACCACGGCGGCGCCCAGGTCGCCGGTGTCGGTCACCACCCGGGCGCCGATCCGCTGCCGGAACAGCGGGTCCGAGGCGAGCTGGGCGGCCACCGCGGCCCCACCCAGGCGGGCCCGGCGATTCGGTGCGAATCGGGCGACCCGCCGCAGCGGAACCGGGATCTCGTCGCCGGCCAGGCCGGGCAGAGCGGCCGCCGCGAGCGCCGTGACCCGCTGCCGGACCTGCTCGGGCAGGGTCGGTTCGGGCACCAGGTCCACGTCGGCAGCCGCCTCCTCGGGGAGGTCGTCTTCGAACGGCGCAGGCGCGGACATGAATCCATTCTCCCACCGCACCCGGGTGAACAGCCCGTGGACGTAGGTGATCTTTTGGCCGGCCCGGGAAACCGCCCGGACGGGCCGTCGCGGAACTTTGTCGTACCCCCGTCCTAGATTGCCCGCCGTGGCACAACCGGCATACGTCCAGGGCACTCTGGACACCCTCCTGAGCGCCGACGGCTCGGTCGACCCGGCGGCGTTGTCCCTGCGGGACACCACGTTCGTGGTGCTCGACCTGGAGACGACCGGCGGCGCGCCGGACGGCGGGGGGATCACCGAGATCGGCGCGGTCAAGGTGCGCAGCGGCGAGGAGCTGGGCGTCTTCGCCACGCTGGTCAACCCGGGCGAGCGGCTGCCGCCGTTCATCACGGTGCTGACCGGCATCACCGAGGCCATGCTGGCGCCGGCCCCGCGGATCGAGACGGTGCTGCCCAGCCTGCTGGAGTTCCTCCGCGGCGCGGTGCTGGTGGCCCACAACGCGCCCTACGACGTGGGGTTCCTCAAGGCCGCCTGCGCCCGGCACGGCTACCCGTGGCCGCAGATCCGGGTGCTGGACACCGCGGCGCTGGCCCGCCGCGCGCTGACCCGCGACGAGGTGCCGAACCGCAAGCTGGCCACGCTGGCCCAGTTCTTCCACGCCCGGGTCCAGCCGATCCACCGCGCGCTGGACGACGCGAAGGCGACCGTCGACGTGCTGCACGGCCTGATCGAGCGCCTGGGCAGCTTCCGGGTGCACACGCTGGGCGACGCGGCCGAGTTCGCCAAGGCGGTCACGCCCACCCAGCGCCGTCAGCGCCACCTGGCCGACGGCCTGCCGCACGTCCCCGGGGTCTACGTGTTCCGCGCCGCCGACGACCGCCCGCTCTACGTGGGTACGTCGAAGGACATCGGCACCCGGGTCCGCAGCTACTTCACCGCCAGCGAGAAACGGGCCCGGATCTCCGAGATGCTCGGGGCGGCCACCCGGGTGGAGGCGGTGGAGTGTGCCCACTCGCTGGAGGCGGAGGTCCGCGAGCTGCGCCTGATCGCGGCGCACGCGCCGCCGTACAACCGCCGGTCGAAATATCCGGAACGGGTGGTCTGGCTGAAGCTGACCGCGGAGGTCTACCCCCGGCTGTCGGTGGTGCGCGCGCTGGCCGACGACGACGCCACCTACCTGGGCCCGTTCTCCTCCCGGCGCACCGCCGAGCTGGCCGCGGCCGGGGTCTACGACGCGGTGCCGCTGCGCCAGTGCACGCACAAGCTCTCGGTCCGGACGATCACGCCGGCCTGCGCGCTGGCCGAGCTGGGCCGGTGCCCGGCACCCTGTGAGCACCAGATCAGCCCGGAGGAGTACGCCGCCCGCGCCGCGATCCCGTTCCGTACCGCGACGGAGGGCGACCCGCGGCCGATCGTGGACGCGCTGCTGGCCCGGATCGAGGTGCTGTCCGGGCGGCAGCGCTACGAGGAGGCCGCGGTGGTGCGGTCCCGGCTGGTCGCGCTGCTGCGCGCCACGGTGCGGATGCAACGGCTGGGCGCGCTGACCCGGCTGCCGGAGATGGTGGCGGCCCGCCGGGACCAGATCGGCGGGTGGGAGATCGTGGTGGTCCGGCACGGCCGGCTGGCCGCCGCGGCGACCTCGCCGCCGCGCCAGCACCCCCGCCCGACGCTCGACATGGCCCGGGCCACCGCGGAGACCGTGCGGCCCGGCCCGGGGCCGGTGCCGGCCGCCTCCGCGGAGGAAACTGAGCGCATCCTCGCGTGGCTCGAACGCCCGGACACCCGTTTGGTGGAGACTTCCGGCGACTGGGTGTCACCGGCTCGTGGCGCCGCGCGGTTTTCCGACCTGCTCACCAGGGCGGAAGCCGCCGGATCGGCACGAGACTCGTCCGTTCGCTCATCGGTAACTGACCGTTCGGATGACGCTCGCTCGCTTAGGCTGTAAGGCAACGCGAGATGATTGTCGGCAAGCCGACGATCTTGCGGTGGCACCGCATCACAAATGCGGACGAACGGTGAGGGGGTGTCCGAGTGGACGTCGACGCCGGTCACGGCGCCGCACTCGGCCGTGCCCCGTCCACCGCGCCCGCCGAGATAACGCTCTCGCAACGTCTGCGCTCCTTCCTCAGCTTCCAGGGCAACGACGACGACCCGGTCACCACGCTGACCCGGACCCACCGCGGCATTCATCCGTCGGCCGACGCCGCGGTGCTGCGCCGGGGGTACGCGATCGCCGAGAGCATGCACCGCGGTCAGATGCGCAAGAGCGGTGACCCGTACATCACCCACCCGCTCGCGGTCGCCCAGATCTGCGCCGAACTCGGCATGGACACCACCACGCTGGTCGCGGCGCTGCTGCACGACACGGTGGAGGACACCAGCTACACGCTGGAGGCGCTGCACGGCGACTTCGGTCCCGAGGTGACCCACCTGGTCGACGGCGTCACCAAGTTCGACAAGGCGTTCTACGGCAAGGCCGCGGAGGCCGAGACCATCCGCAAGATGATCGTGGCGGCCGGCAAGGACGTCCGCGTACTGATCATCAAGCTCGCCGACCGCCTGCACAACATGCGCACGCTGGGTGCCCGCTCCCCCGCCTCCCGCGCCCGGATCGCCACCGCCACGCTGGACGTGCTGGTCCCGCTCTGCGACCGGCTGGGCATCCAGGCCCTCAAGCGCGACCTCGACGACGTGGTGCTCTACCACCTGGAACCGGACGCGTACGCGCGGATCGAGGAGCACGTCCGCAACCGTCCCGGCTGGGGCGAGTACCTCGCCGACGTGACCGCGAAGGCCCGCGCCGCGATGCGGCGCAGCAAGGTGGACGCGGAGGTGACTCCGCGACCCCGGCACTTCTACTCGATCTGGAAGGACACCGTCGCGGGTGGTCATAAGGTGCCTTTCGACCTGCCCCGCATCGCGGTCATCGTGGACGGCCCGGACACCGACTGCTACGCCGCGCTGGGCGCGATCCACGGACAGTGGCGGCCGGTCGCCGGACGCTTCAAGGACTTCATCGCCTCGCCCAAGAACAACCTGTACCGCTCCCTGCACACCACGGTGGTCGGCCCGGACGGCCGCCTGGTCGAGGTGCTGATCCGCACGGACGCGATGCACCGCTGCGCGGAGTACGGCGTGGCCACCAACTACCGCTACCCGCGCAAGTCCTCCGACGCCGGCGAAGCCCCCGGCTCGGACCAGCTCACCTGGCTCAAGCGGGTGCTCGACTGGGAACAGGACACCACCGACTCCACCCAGTTCCTCGCCTCGCTGCGCTGCGACCTGTCCGAGGCCCAGATCCAGGTGTTCGCGCACGGTCACACGTTCGAACTGCCGGCCGGCTCCACCCCGGTCGACCTGGCGTACGAACTGAGCCCGGACAAGGGCGACCAGTGTCTCGCCGCCACCATCAACGGCCGCCTGGCACCGCTCAGCTCGCAACTGCGCGACGGCGACGTGGTGGAGATCTTCACCGAGAACGACGGGCACGTCGAGGTCGAGCCGACCGCGCCGCGCGGCCCGCGCCGGGAATGGCTCGGCTTCGTCAAGTCCAGCCAGGCCCAGATGCAGATCAACCGGTACTTCGCCGAGGACAACGAGCCCGGCATCAGCATCGCCGACAAGGTGAAGCTGGGCCGCGCCACCATCGGGCTGACCCTGCGCAAGCACGACCGCGGCCTGGCCAGCGAGGTGCCGCTGCGCCGCCTCGCCGACGACCTCGGCTACCCCGACCTGGAGACCATGCTGGTCGCCGTGGTCGAGCGCAACCTCGACCCGGACGTGGTGGTCGAGCAGCTGATCGCGCTTGTCGACCACCCGGACTGACCCGGGAGCATCCCCCCGATAGCCTTGCGGACGTGAAACTCCCCCGGCGCTGGCGCGGATACGCCTATCAGATCTTCTACCGGCTGCCGGTCCCCGCCCGCCGTAACCTGGTGCGCCTGATGGTGCCGAAGTACACGGTCGGCGCGGTCACCCTCGTGCTGGACTCCGAGGCCGCCGACCCGGGCCGCCTGTTGCTGCTGCGCCAGCCGCCCGGCCACGCCTGGGGCCTGCCGGCCGGCCTGCTCAAGCGGCGCGAGAATCCGGCCGTCGGCGCGGCCCGCGAACTGCACGAGGAGTCCGGCGTCGCGCTGGCCCCGGAGCAACTGGAACCGGCCACCCCGAACGCGGTGGTGCACCTCAAGGGCTGGGTGGACATGGTCTACCGCGCCTCGGTGCCGTCCTCGACGACGACCCTGGCCGTGGACGGCGGCGAAGTACTGGAGGCGGGCTGGTTCCCGCTGGACGACCTGCCACGGCTCACCACGCCCACGGCGGTGCTGCTCGGCATCTACGGCATCGGCCCGCGGGCCGGCGGCGTGGCCCCGGGGCGGCCGTGACGGCCGTGTGCGCGGTGGTGCTCGCCGCGGGTGAAGGACTACGACTCCGTCCGCTGACCGAGCTGATGCCCAAGTCGTTGTGTCCGGTCGGCAACCTCCCGCTGATCGACCACGCCCTGCGCCGGGTGGCGGGCCTCGGCTTCGCCCCGGACGCGGTCGCGGTGAACGCCGCCTACCTGGCCGACCAGGTGGTACGGCACGTCGCCGGGCGCGCCCACCTGTCGGTCGAGCCGGACGGCCCGCTCGGCACCGCGGGCGGCCTGGGCCGGCTGAAGGGCTGGATCGACGGCCGCGGAGCGCTGGTGGGCAACTCCGACGCGTACCTCGCCGATCCGCACCGCGGGCCCGGCCCGGACGTCGCGGCCCTGCTGGACGGCTGGAGCGGCGAGACGGTCCGGATGCTCACGCTGCCGGTCCTGCCGGGCGACGACGGCTTCAGCGGGCGGCGGTTCGCCGGTTTTTCGCTGATCCCCTGGCGCTACCTGCGCGACCTGGCGGCCCAGCCGAGCGACCTGGTGCGGCTGGTCTGGCGGCCCGCGGAACAGGCCGGGGAGCTGGAACTCATCGGGTACGACGGCATCTACCTGGACACCGGCACGCCCGCCACCTACCTGGAGGCGAACCTGCACGCCGCCGCCGGGACGACCGATCCCGCCGCGACGGTCACCGGCCACGCCGAGGACTCGGTGGTCGGCGCGGGCGCGGTGGTGGCCGGCCGGGTGACCCGGTGCGTGGTGTGGCCGGACGCCGTCGTCGCCGCGGACGAGGACCTGACCGACGTCATCCGCGCCGGCCCGGACCTGACGGTCCCGGGTCGCTAGCATGAACCGATCACAGCCTTAAGGAGCGCCCGTGAACACCGCGATCGTGCACATCGACTGCGCCACCGACTCCATTCCGGAGGTCGCCGAGGCGCTGGCCGCCCTGCCCGGCGTCAGCGAGGTCTACTCGGTGGCCGGCAACGTGGACCTGATCGCGGTCGTCCGGGTGCCGCACTTCGACGACATCGCCGAGGTGATCGCGGGCCGCATCTCGAAGACGCCGGGCGTGCTCAACACGGAGTCGCACATCGCGTTCCGGGCGTACTCGCGGCACGACCTGGAGGACGCGTTCGCGATCGGGCTGAACGACGCCGACTGACCGCCACGACGTGAAGAAGGGCCCGCCTGGTCTCAGGCGGGCCCTTCTTGCGCTCGCTGCGTCAGCGACCGGTGGTGATCTCCTCGCGTTCCTCGCGCGGCGACACCGGCGGCATGCCCGGCGACACCGGGGCCTCGCTCGGCTTCTCGATCGGGAAGAAGAAGCCCTTGATCGCCGGCGCGAGAGCGCCGAGACGGTTCATCTTCTTCGGTACGACCCAGCCGGCGTACTCCAGCGGCAGCGGGTGACCGTGGTCGTCCACCGGGCCCAGCGGCTGGTGCACCTCCACGAACTGGCCGTTCGGCAGCCGCTTGATGATGCCGGTCTCCACCCCGTGCGCCAGCACCTCGCGGTCGTGCTGCTGCAGCCCGAGGCAGAGCCGCACGGTGAGGTAGTACGCCAGCGGCGGCAGGATCACCAGGCCGATGCGGCCGGCCCAGGTCATCGCGTTCAAGCTGATGTGGAACTTGTCCGCGATCACGTCGTTGCCGCCGGAGATGGTGGCGATGATGAAGAACGTGAACGCCATCGCGCCGACGCCGGAGCGTTCCGGGTTGTCCCGGGGGCGCTGCAGCAGGTGGTGCGAGGCCTTGTCCTTGAGCCGTCGCGCCTCGATGAACGGATAGAACATCGGCACCGTGGTCAGCGCGCCCAGGCCCACCACGGCGGGCCAGAACAGCGGCGGGATGACGTAGCCGTCGCCGATCGGCAACGTGATCTCCCAGGCCGGCATGAGCCGGACCAGCCCGTCCATGAACATGACGTACCAGTCGGGCTGGCTGCCCGAGGACACCTCGGCGGCGCGGTAGGGCCCGAAGATCCAGATCGGGTTGATCTGGAACAGGCCGGCCATCAGCGCGACGACGCCGAACACCGCCATGAAGAAGCCGCCCTGCTTGAGCGCGTACCGCGGGAACATGCGCTCGCCGACCACGTTGGCGTTGGTCCGCATCGGGCCGGGCCACTGCGTGTGCTTCTGCTTGAACACCAGGCCCAGGTGGACGCTGATCAGCGCCAGCAGGATGCCCGGGATGAGCAGCACGTGCGCGATGTAGAAGCGCCCGATGATCAGGTGGCCGGGGAACTCGCCGCCGAAGACCGAGGCCGACGCCCAGGTGCCGATCACCGGGATGGAGAGGAAGATCGCCGAGGCGATCCGCAGGCCGGTGCCGGACAGGCCGTCGTCCGGGAGCGAGTACCCGGTGAAGCCGGCCAGGAAGCCGAGCAGGAACAGCGCGACGCCGATCGCCCAGTTCGCCTCGCGCGGCTTCCGGAACGCGCCGGTGAAGAAGACCCGCGCCATGTGCACCACGATCGCCGCCATGAACAGCAGCGCCGCCCAGTGGTGCATCTGCCGCATGAACAGACCACCGCGCACCTCGAACGAGATGTTCAGCGACGACTCGTAGGCGGCGGACATCATGGTGCCGCGCAACGCGGAGTACGAACCCTCGTACGGCACCTCCTTCATCGACGGGTCGAAGAAGAGGGTCAGGAACGTACCGGTGAGCAGAATGATGACGAACGAGAACAGTGCGATCTCGCCCAGCAGGAACGACCAGTGGTCGGGGAAGACCTTGTTCAGCAGGCCCCGCAGCGGCGTGGCCGCCTGGAACCGGTCGTCCACACCCTTGCCGACGTTGGCAGGAACCTGCGCGACATCGAACTTACGACGTTTCATGGCCGCTCCCAGAAGTCGGGGCCGACGGTCTCCCGGTAGTCCGAACTTGCCACGAAGAACCCCTCGTCGTCCACCTCGAGCGGCAGGGCGGGGAGCCTCCGGCTGGCCGGACCGAAGATGGGTCGGGCGTTGTCGGTGATCAGGAACTGCGACTGGTGGCACGGGCAGAGCAGACGGTTGGTCTGCTGCTCGTACAGGCTGGCCGGGCAGCCGGCATGGGTGCAGATCTTCGAGTACGCGACGTAGTTACCCCACATTACGCCCTGGTTGATCCGGTCCGCGTCCAGAGCCGCGCGGGCCTTCTCCGCGTCACCACCGCGCAGGTGGATGAGCAGCGTGGGCGAGTCGGCGTACTCGTTGGTGGCGCCGTGCGGCACGCCGGGGAACACGGTGATCTGACCGCCGACGCTGACGTCGTCCGGCCGGATCGGGGAACCGTCCTCGCGGGTGAGGCGGATCAGTTCGCCGTCGCGGGGCTTGAACCCGGTGGTGAACAGCATGGGGTCGTCGTCGCCGTGCGGGTTCTGGATCATCCCGCCGACCAGCGGCGCCACGGCGACCAGGCCGAGCGGGGCGAGCCCCAGCGCGATCGCGCCCTTGAGCAGCGGGCGGCGCTGCACGCCCAGCTCGTCCACCACGTACGCCATGGTCTGGCCGGCGATCAGCCGGTCGTCGTCGCTGGACGGCGCGTGGTGCCGGTCCTGCACCGAGACCTCGTGCGGGAGCAGCTTCTTGGCCCAGGTCAGGATCGCGAAGCCGAGCGAGAACAGGGACACGCCGAGCGTGACGCCGAGCAGCACGGTGTAGTAGTCGCTCGAGGTGTTGCCGAGTTCGAACTTCCACGGCCACCAGATGTAGAAGCCCAGGAAGGCCAGGGCGGCTGCGCCGGAGAGCAGGAAGAACAGCGCGATGGTACGGACGACGCGCTTCTCCGCCTTCGAGTTCGGCGTCGGGAACTGAGACTCGTACGTGACGATCTCGATGTCGTCCCGGCGGGCGCCCTCACGGACGATCTCGAAACGGCTGAGCCGCGGATCCTGCACGTCGACCGGCTTCGTGCCGGCGCCGTGCGCCCCTTCCTTCATGACCGTCATGACTTCCCCGCAATCCACAGCGACGTAAAGACCAGGATCGTGATGCCCACCAGGAAGATGGCCAGTCCTTCGGTCACCGGGCCGTACCGTCCGAGGTTGAACAGACCACCCGGATCCTTGTCCTGCTGCAGCTGCAGCGTGACATACGTGATGAGCTTGCGCTTCTCGTCCGGGGTGAGCTGGTTGTCGCCGAACACCGGCATGTTCTGCGGGCCGGAGAGCATCGCCGCGTAGATCTGCTCGGCGGTGGCGTCGTGCAGGGACGGGGCGTACTTGCCCGAGGACAGGGCGCCGCCCGCACCGCCGAAGCTGTGGCACGAGGTGCAGTTGATCCGGAACAGCTCGCCGCCGCGGGCCAGCGCCTCCGGGTCCTCCGCCAGGTCGACGGTGAGCTCGCCGCTCGGCAGCTGCGGGCCGCCGCCCAGCTCCTGCACGTACTGCGCCAGCTGCTTGGTCTGCGCCTTGTCGAACTGCGGCGGCTTCTCCTCCGCCTGGGCCTCCTGCCGGGCCATCGGCATCCGGCCCGTGCCCACCTGGAACTCCACCGACGCGGACCCGACGCCGATCAGGCTGGGGCCGCGTCCCTCGACGCCCTGGGCGTTGGCACCGTGACAGGAGATGCAGCTGTTGTCGAAGAGGGCCTTGCCCTCGGCCGCGGCCGCGGACAGCTGGGGGGTGTCCTTGGCGAGCGCACCCGGCGCGAAGGCGGTGTAGACGCCGCCCGCGAGGGCGAGCGCGGCCGCCATGCGCACCACCGCGCCGACGCGCCGGCGCAACCGGCTCGGCGCCGACCGTCGCCGGCGGAACACCCTGAAGCGCCGGCCGGCTGGGGTGTCAGAACTCATGGGCTGTCCTCTTGGATTTGACCTGACTCACGGACGAACGGGCGACAGCCCACGGTTACTGCAGCCAATAGATCATGGCGAACAGCGCGATCCACACCACGTCGACGAAGTGCCAGTAGTACGACACCACGATCGCCGAGGTGGCCTGCGCCGGCGTGAACCGCCCCATGGTGGTGCGGATCATGAAGACGATGAAGGCGATCAGACCACCGGTCACGTGCAGGCCGTGGAAGCCGGTCGTCAGGTAGAACATCGAACCGTACCCGTCGGCGTTGATCTTGATGCCCTCGTGCACCAGCTCGCGGTACTCGTTCGCCTGGCCGAGCACGAAGATCAGGCCCATCACGAACGTGATGGCGAACCAGCGGCGCAGCGCGAAGACGTCGCCCTTCTCCGCCGCGAAGACGCCGAGCTGGCAGGTCACCGAGGAGAGCACGAGGATCACCGTGAAGGTGGTCGCGTACGGGATGTTGAGGTGCTCGGTGTGCCGCTCCCACATGCTGTAGTCCGCCGCGCGGATCGCGAAGTACATCGCGAACAAGGCTGCGAAGAACATGAGCTCGCTGGAGAGCCACACGATGGTCCCGACGCTGACCATGTTGGGACGAGTCAGCGAGTGGATCCGGCTCTTGTCGATGGCTGAGGCCGCTGTCACGGCCTCATTATTGCCCCGCGATCAGGAGAACGTGCGCGGGGGGCCCAATCCGCGCGTCCCTGCGGCCCGGCATGATGATCTCCAGTGCGGTGCGCCTAGCCTCGAGGGGTGCAGCATGCCGAAATCAGCCTCCTGGCCGACGCGGCCGGGGATACTGTGCCGCCGGAGTTCACCGCCGCGACGATCTTCACGCAGATCCGCCTGACCAGCCTGATCGCGCTGTTCCTGGTGGTCGCGGCCGCGCTCTATCTGTACGGGGTGTACCGGCTCCGGCAGCGCGGGGACGGCTGGCCGGCCGGGCGCACGGTGGCGTTCCTGCTCGGCGGCCTGGGCTCGATCGCCGCGGTCACCGTGACCGGCATCGAGGCGTACGACACCACACTGCTGTCCGTGCACATGGTGCAACACATGGTGCTGACCATGGTCGGCCCGATCTTCCTGGCCCTCGGTGCGCCGGTCACGCTGGCCCTGCGCAACCTGCGGGTACGCCCGCGCAAGCTGCTGCTCGCCGTGCTGCACAGCCGGGTCGCCCGGGTGCTGACGTTCCCGCTGGTGGCATTCGGGCTCTTCATCGCGAACCCGTTCATCCTGTACTTCACCGACGTCTACCGGGCCACGCTGGAACACGCCTGGCTGCACGAGCTCGTCCACGTGCACTTCATCGTGACCGGCTGCCTGTTCTTCTGGCCGCTGCTCAGTCAGGACCCGCTGCCGAACCGCTGGCCGTACCCGGCCCGCGCCCTGCTCATGGTGCTGTCCGTGCCGTTCCACACGGTGTTCGGGCTGACCATCATGCAAAGTCAGACCCTGCTCGGCGGCGACTGGTACCCGAACCTGCACCTGACCTGGGCCGACCCGCGCAGCGACCAGGTCGTCGCGGGCGGCATCCTGTGGGCCGGCGGCGAGATCGTCAGCGTCACCATGCTCGGCATCCTGGTGCTGCAGTGGATCCGCCAGTCCGAGCGCGAGGCCCGCCGCACCGACCGGGCGCTGGACCGCGCCGAGGCCGAGGCCGCGCGGGCCGACACGGACGCGGTCGGGCCACGGGCTGATTAGCCGATTCGGTACGATCAGCGCGCAGCCATGGCGTTCCCCTCGAGGAGCTGGATCACCCGATGAGCGACAAGTACACCGTCCTGCTCTACAGCGACGACGTCGCCGTGCGCGACAAGATCCGGCTGGCCATCGGTCCCCGGCCCGCGGCCGACCTGTCGATCGAGTTCGTCGACGCGTCGACCTGGGAGGACTGCCGCCGGCTGCTCGACGACTACGAGATCGACCTGATGATCCTGGACGGCGAGGCGGCCCCCGCGGGCGGTCTCGGCATCGCCCGCCAGGTCAAGGACGAGTACGCCGAGCCCCCGCCCACCTGCGTCGTGATCGCCCGCGCCGCGGACCGCTGGCTGGCCGCGTTCGCCCAGGTGGACCACACCCTGATGTACCCGCTGGACCCGGTGACCACCGGCCAGGCCGTGGCCGGCATGATCCGCGCCCGGCGCAACGGCGTGGTGCCGCTCGGCACCCTCGGCACGCTCGGCTGACCCGACCCAGTCCCGCCGTACCCCCCGACGGAGGCCCACCATGGGCGCACGCACCTGGCCCAACCTGCTGAGCGCCCTGCTCCGCGGCGAGGAACTCGACGCACCGGACACCGCCTGGGCGATGGGCGAGATCATGGCCGGCAACGCCACCCCGGTCCAGGTGTCCGGCCTGGCGGTGGCGCTGCGGGCCAAGGGCGAGACGCCCGGCGAGCTGGCCGGCCTGGTCGACGCGATGCTGGCCAACGCCACCCCGGTGGACCTGCCGGACGAGTTCCGCACCGACGCCGTGGACGTGGTCGGCACCGGCGGTGACCGGGCCCACACCGTGAACATCTCCACCATGGCCGCGATCATCGTGGCGGCGGCCGGCGTCCGGGTGGTCAAGCACGGCAACCGCGCCGCCTCGTCCGCCTGCGGCACCGCCGACCTGCTGGAGCACTTCGGCATCCCGCTCGACCTGGGCCCCGCCGGCGTGCTGCGCACCGTGTCCGAGGCCGGCATCGGCTTCTGCTTCGCCGCCCGCTACCACCCCGGCATGCGGCACGCCGCCGTCCCCCGGCGCGAGCTGGGCGTACCCACGTTCTTCAACATGCTCGGCCCGCTCACCAACCCGGCCCGGCCGACGTCCGCCGCGGTCGGCTGCTTCGACCTGCGGATGGCCCCCGTGATGGCCGAGGTGTTCGCCCGACGCGGCGACTCCGCCCTGGTCATGCGCGGTGAGGACGGCCTCGACGAGTTCACCACGGCGGCGCCGACCCGGGTGTGGATGGCCCGCGTCGGCAAGGTCGAGGAGTCCGTGGTCGACGCCGTCGACCTGGGCCTGCCCCGCAGCGCACCGGGCGACCTGCGCGGCGGGGACGCCGAGTTCAACGCGGACGTGGCCCGGCGCATCTTCGCCGGCGAGACCGGGCCGGTACGGGACGCGGTCCTGCTCAACGCGGCGGCCGCGTTCGCGGCGCATGCGGGCTTCCCGGGTGAGTTTCGCGACACCATGCGGGCCGGCATCGTCCGGGCCGGGCAGGCGGTGGACTCGGGGGCGGCCACGGCGCTGCTGGACCGGTGGGTGACCGCGGCACAGGCCGCCAAGGCCGCCGAGTCCGACTGAGCTAACCTCGCGGGCCGCGGTCCCTGCGGCTTCGGGTCAGGCAGCCTGGCCACGCTGGGGAAGCAGCCGCCTCGCCCACTCGGACCGCCTGCTCACTCGGCCCGCCCAGACCGCCTGATCACTCGGCCTGCTCACTCGGCCTGCCCAGACCGCCTGCTCACTCGGCCTGCCCTGCCCAGACCGCCTGATCAGGCCGCCTGCTCACTCGGCCTGCCCAGAGCGCCTGCTCAGGCCGTCTGCTCAGGCCGCCTGCTCACTCCGGTCGCTGATTAGCGAGGCAGCCTCGCGAGGCAGCCTCGTGTTTCGTTGGCCGACACGCCGATCGGCCTCCCCCGCGTTTCCTGGTGTCCATGGCAGCGTCAGAATGACAACCGGGTAATTCCACCTTCCGACTGCCGACGAAGAGGAGCCACCCGTGAAAGAGCGCGAACAACGCTGCATCATCTGCAACGGCGACATGCTCTTCGAGGTGCCGCCGTGCGGCGACGGGCACGACGACGAGTGCCCCGAGTTGGTCTGCACCCGGTGCGGTGCGGCCGAACTGCTCGTCCCCGTCACGGTGCACCTGCTGCAGACCCGGCGGAAGGGGCAGGTCGCCCCGCAACAACGGCGCGCCGCCTGATCCCCCACCGCCCTGCTTCGATCTTGGAGTTGTGGACGGAGAGCTACGTCCCATTGGCATTGTGCGACCACCACAACTCCAAGATCGGCGGAAGCCGGGCAGCCGAGGCCAGCTCGCGGTTGCTGGGACGAGGCCGTTGGCACGGTCGAACCGTCACTAACCGGGTCTCGTTGCTCGAATGCCACCGGGTGCGGCGTCGGATCGGCGGCGCTCGTGACCGTTATGCGTCATTCGAGCGGTAGATCTTGGAGGCTGAGGCAGATCTTGGCGCGGGAACGCCCCTCCAGGGGCCATTTCGCTCCAAGATTCGGCCCAGTCTCCAAGATCTCCCCGCGTAGCGGCAGGCTGCGCGCGTGGTGGCACGGCTGCGCGCGTGGTGGCACGGCTGCGCGCGTGGTGGCACGGCTGCCCGCGTGGTGGCACGGCTGCCCGCGTGGTGGCACGGCTGCCCGCGTAGCGGCAGGCTGCCGCTTGATGACACGGCTGCGCGCGTGGTGGCACGGCTGCCCGCGTGGTGGCACGGCTGCCCGCGTAGTGACACGGCTGCCCGCGTAGTGACACGGCTGCCCGAGTGACCGGCACGACTGCGCGCGTGTGGCACAGCTACCGCGTGGCAGCACGGCTACCGGGTGGCGGCACCGCTGCCGCGTGGCAGCACGGCTACCGCGTGGCGGCACCGCTGCCGCGTGACAGCTCGGCTGCCGCGTGACAGCTCGGCTACCGCGTGACAGCTCGGCTGCCGCGTGACGGCACTGGTCCGCGGCGATACATACGCAAGGGCCCGGACCCCCACCAGGGGATCCGGGCCGCTCGTCGTGCGAAAGCGTCAGTGTTCCGCCGTGTGGCGGGTGCCGCTGTAGTACTCGAACAGCAGCCCGCAGGCCGCGAAGATCACCATGACCAGACCCAGGGTGATCAGCCACCACTGCCAGTACACCAGGCCCAGGCCGGCCACCGACGCGGCCAGCGCCAGGCCGAAGGGCCAGTAGCTGCCCGGGCTGAAGAAACCGATCTCGCCCGCACCCTCGGCGATCTCGCCGTCCGCCCGGTCCTCGGGGCGCAGGTCGATGCGCCGGGCGACGAACCAGAAGAAGCCGCCGCACATGAGGCAGAGCAGGCCGGACAGGATGAGCGCCACGGTGCCCACCCACTCGGTCTGGCCGACCTCGCCCTTGGTGTAGAGGCCGTAGACGATCGCGCATCCGAACAGGAAGACGGCGACGCCGGAGAAGATCTTGTACTCGGTCTTCACGTTGTCCCCTACTTCCCTGCGGTGACTTCGCCGGACTTGTTCCAGCTCTGCGTCTGCCGGCGGGTGTCGAACGGCCGGGTGGTGACCGCGAACCGGTCGTCACCGGTGAAGCCGATGGCAGCCATCGCGTCGGCGGTGGAGGCACCCCCACGCTTGGCGGCGAGGTACTGGTCGAACCGCTCCGGGGAGACCACGACCAGCTCGAACTGCATGAACGCGTGGTACGTGCCACAGAGTTCGGCGCAGCGGCCGACGTACCGGCCCTCCTTGTCGAGGGTCACCTCGAACGAGTTGCGCACGTTGCCGGGGAACACGTCCCGCTTGAACAGCATCTCGGGCACCCAGAACGAGTGGATGACGTCCCGGCTGGTCTCCTCGAACCGGACCTTCTTACCGGTCGGCAGCACCAGCAGCGGAATCACGTCGTCGGTGCCGAGCGTGGAGGCGACCGTGTCGGCCTCGGGCCCGACGCCGTCGCGGTAGTTGAACTGCCAGTTCCACTTGAACGCGACCACCTCGACCACCTGGTCGGGGTTGCGCGACATCTTGTCGACGTCGGTCTGCACGATCGCGGTGTAGTAGAAGAGCACCGCGACGATCAGGATCGGGGTGACCGTGTAGAGCGTCTCCATCGGCATGTTGAACCGGGTCTGCACAGGCAGTTCGTCGCTGCGCTTGCGGTACCGGATCACGCACCAGAAGATCAGGCCCCAGACGAGGACACCGACGGCGAGCGCGGCGATGGTCGAGGCGATCCACAGGTCGTACATGCTGTGGGCCTGCAGCGTGATGCCTCTGCCCGGCCAGCCGAAGTGGCCGAAGGCCTTGCCGACGCCGTCCACGGAACAGCCCGCCAGCAGGGGCAGCAGCGTCGCCACGACGACACCGAACCCGGCGAGCCGGGTTGCCCGTGGCCGTGCGGCCGTACTCTTTACGCCCACCTGCTCCTGCCTCCTATGCAGCACGCCGGAGTGCCGATCCGGACACCGGCGCCAAGGCGTCACCGACGGTCGCACATTACTCGACCTGGCCCTACCGTCCGGGTCGGGGGTCCGATCTTCGTGCGCTCGTGCATACCCCCGGATTACCGGACGATACCGTTCCTGGCGTGGAAGACACGGGCGTTCCCGCCGGTGCGGCGGCATACCTGGACGCGGCCACGGCCGCGCCGCTGCATCCGGTGGCACGGCAGGCGCTGCTGGCGGCACTCGACGACGGCTGGCCCGACCCGGACCGGCTCTACGCGAGCGGTCGCCGGGCACGCCGGCTGCTGGAGGCGGCACAGGCCGCGACCGCGGAGAGTCTGGGGGTACGCCCGGACGAGCTGTCCTTCTGGCCCTCCGGCACCGCCGCGGTGCACGCCGCGATCCTGGGCGGGCTGGCGGGCCGGGAGCGGGCCGGGCACACGCTGGTGCACTCGGCGATCGAACACTCCGCGGTACTGCACGCCGCGGCCCGGCACGCCACAGCCCGCGTCGGTGGAACACCACGGTCGTCATCCGGGCCCGATGACGACGCTGGTGTGCCACTGGAGCGCTCCAGTGGCACACCACCGCACAACCGCCCCTCCGTCCCGGTCGGGGTGGATCTGCGCGGACGGCTGGACCTGGACGCCTGGCGGGCCGCGGTGGCCGCGCCCGGGGTGGCGCTGGCCAGCCTGATCAGCGCGAGCCACGAAGTCGGCACGGTGCAACCGGTGGCGGCGGCCGCGGAGGCCTGCGCGGAGGCCGGGGTGCCGCTGTACGTCGACGCCGCGCAGTCGGTGGGGCGGGTCCCGGTGCCGCCGCAGTGGTCACTGCTGACCGCGAGCGCGCACAAGTGGGGCGGGCCGCCCGGGGTCGGCCTGCTGGTGGTGCGGAAGGGGACGCGCTGGCGGTCGCCGTACCCCGGTGACGACCTTTATCGGCCGCGCGCGGCCGGTGCGCCGGACCTGCCGGCGATCGTGGCGGCGGCGGCGTCGCTGCGGGCGGTGCTCGACGCGGCCGCGGCCGAGGCGGTACGCCTGTCCGCGCTGGTGGACCGCATCCGGGACACGGTGTCGCGGACCGTGCCGGACGTGGAGGTGGTGGGCGACCCGGTGGACCGGCTGCCGCACCTGGTGACGTTCTCCTGCCTGTACGTCGACGGCGAGGCCCTGCTGCACGCCCTGGACCGGCACGGGTTCGCGGTCTCGTCCGGCTCGTCGTGCACGGCGTCGACGCTGCGGCCCAGTCACGTGCTGGAGGCGATGGGCGTGCTCAGCCACGGCAACGTGCGGGTGTCGCTGCACGCCGGCACCACGGAGGCGGACGTGGACCGGTTCCTCGCGGTGCTGCCGGGCGTGGTGGCGGACCTGCGGACGGAGGTTGGGCTGTGATCGAGCTGGACTGTCTGGGGCGGCGGTGTCCGCTGCCGATCATCGAGCTGGCGAAGGCGGTCCGGACGGTGGAGGTGGGTGACGTGGTGCGGGTGCTGGCCGACGACCCGGCCGCGGCCAACGACATCGCCGCGTGGTGCCGGATGAAGGGCCAGGAACTGGTCAGCGCCGCGGACACCGCGTTCGAGGTGCGCCGGATCAGCTGAGGTACGCCACCACGGGCGGCACCGGCTCCGTCGCCAGGTGGGTGTCGACCACCAGCCGCGGCCCGAGGTACGGCTCGTACTCGCTGCGGCGTTCCAGTACGCGCACCCAGTCCGGGACGCCGTCGTGGTCGCGGGCCGCGTACCGGGCCTCGACCCGGCGGCGGTGTTCGGCGTCGTCGCCGCAGACCACCTCGACGACGCGCAGCGGCACCCGGAGCCGGTCGGCCAGGTCGACCCAGAGGTCCCGGGCCGACCGGACCGGATTGACCGCGTCGATGATCACGTGGTGGCCGATCCGCAACTGGACCTCGGCGAGCGCGGCGACCACGCCGTACGCCGCGTAGCCGGGACGGGCCTCGGCGACGTCGTACCGCTGCAGCGTGAAGTCGACCGTGTCCACCGGGAGCACGGCGGCGGGCAGCTCCGCGGCCACCCGGGCGGCGAGTGTGCTCTTGCCGACCCCGGGCAGCCCAGCGAAGACCGCCAGCACCATCAGGGCAGGTGCGGCTGGATCTCGGCGGCGGCGGCGTCGCCGTACGAGTCGGCGAAGCGCTTCACGAAGAAGTCGCTGCGCACCTCGTATTCCTGGGGGCCGACCGTCTCCAGCACCAGGGCCGCGATCAGCGAGCCCACCTGGGCGGCCCGTTCCAGTCCGACGCCCCAGCCGATGGCGGCGAAGAAACCGGCCCGGAAGCCGTCGCCGACGCCGGTCGGGTCGTCCGGGATGACGTCGCGGGCGACCGGCACGTGGATCCGCTCGATGCCGCGGCCGGTGATCTCGACGCCGTCCCGGCCCTGGGTGGTGACCCGGATCTTGACGTGTTCCAGCACCTGGTCGCTGCTCAGGCCGGCCTTCGTCTCGAGCAGCGAGCGCTCGTAGTCGTTGGTCAGCAGGTATTCCGCGCCGTCGATCAGCGTCATCACGTCGCTGCCCTCCATGCGGGCGAGCTGCTGTGACGGGTCGGCGGCGAACCGCAGGCCCCGGGCCCGGCACTCCTGCGAGTGGCGGATCATCGCGGCCGGGTCGTTCGCGCTGATCAGCACGAGGTCGAGGCCGCCGGCCCGGGCGGCCACCGGGGCCAGCTCGATGTTGCGGGCCTCGGCCATGGCGCCGGCGTAGAAGGAGGCGATCTGGTTGAGGTCGTCGTCGGTGGTGCAGACGAACCGGGCGGTGTGTGCGACCTCGCTGACGTGCACGGAGTCGCAGTCGACGCCGTGCCGTTCCAGCCAGGACCGGTAGTCGGCGAAGTCGGCACCGACGGCACCCACCAGGATCGGCCGGAGGCCGAGCTGGCCCAGGCCGAAGGCGATGTTCGACGCCACGCCGCCCCGGCGGACCACCAGGTCGTCGACGAGGAAGGACAGCGACACCTTGTGCAGCTGGTCGGCGATGAGCTGGTCGGCGAACTTGCCCGGGAAGTGCATCAGGTGGTCGGTGGCGATCGAGCCGGTGACCGCGATCTTCATGGTGGCCCTCGAGGTCGGGAACGGGGGGCGTACGCCGAGAGCCTACCGGGACGATGCCTGCCGGACATCCCGCGGACATGCCGAAGGCCGCCCCGGGGGGCGGCCTTCGGGTCGGATCAGCGACTGATCAGTGGAACGAGTCGCCGCACGCGCACGAGTTCTGCGCGTTCGGGTTGTCGATGGTGAAGCCCTGTGCGTCGATCCGGTCCGCGAAGTCGATCGTGGCGCCGGCCAGATAAGGCGAACTCATCCGGTCGACCACGACCTCCACGCCGTCGAAGTCGGCGACGACGTCGCCGTCCAGCGACCGCTCGTCGAAGAACAGCTGGTACCGCAGGCCGGAGCAGCCGCCCGGCTGCACGGCAATGCGCAGGCGCAGATCGTCGCGCCCTTCCTGCTCGATCAGGGCCTTGACCTTCACGGCCGCGACATCGGTCAAGATGACGCCGGTCGGCGCGGCGGTGACGGCCTCGGTCGACTCGGTGTGCGCTTCAGTGGTCACGTGCGTTTCTCCTGCCGGTGCGGATGGTCTTCCGTAATCGACAACGCTAGCCCTACCGCGGATGATTCCCAATCGGTAGCGCGATGACGTCACCCACTACCGGCTCCATTGGCGGGCCAGCCGGGCGCCGATCTCACCCAGTCCGCGGGCCGCCTCCGCCATCGCCCGCTCCTCGGACCCGAAGTGCTCGACCAGCGAATGCAGCTCGGTGACGCCGGCCGCGGCGGCCTCCCGGTACCCGGTCTCCACCCGCCCGGCCACCACCACGCAGGGCAGGCCGCGGTCCCGGGCACCGCCGGCCACGCCCGCGGCCACCTTCCCGCGCAGGCTCTGATGGTCGAAGGAGCCCTCTCCGGTGATCACCAGGTCCGCGGCGTCCAGCTCGGCTTCCAGCCCGATCAGGCCGGTGACCAGGGAAATCCCGGAAACCACCCGGCCGCCGAGGGCCAGTAGCGCCGCCCCGATGCCGCCGGCCGCGCCGCCGCCGGGGAGGGTGGCCAGCCCGGGTACGCCGAACGCGGTTCCGAGCACGCCCGCGAAGTGCTCCAGTGCCGCGTCCAGCCGCAGCACGTCCTCCCGGCTCGCGCCCTTCTGCGGCCCGTACACGTTGCTGGCGCCGTGCAGGCCGACCAGCGGGTTGTCCACGTCGGTCGCGGCGACCAGCCGGACCTGCCGCAGCTGGGGCCGCCCGGCCAGCGCCTCGGCCGCACCGAGCACCGCTCCCCCGTACGGCAGCGCGTACCCGCCCACGTCCACCGGCCCGGCGCCGAGCGCGGCCAGCATCCCGGCGCCGGCGTCGTTCACCGCGGAACCGCCCAGCCCGACCACCACCTCGGTGGCGCCGGCCTCCACCGCGGCGGCGAGCAGCAGGCCCAGGCCGTACGAGGTGGTGACGTTGGGGTCGCGCTCGGTCTGGTCGAGCAGGTGCAGGCCGCAGGACTGGGCACTCTCCACGTATGCGGTGGCGCCGACCAGCAGGATCTCGCCGGTGACCGGTCGGCCGAGCGGGTCCACGGTCGTGACCGGAAGCCGCCGCCCGCCCAGCGCCTCGGCCAGCACCTCGACGAAACCGGGGCCGCCGTCGGCGAGGGGCCGCAGCACCGTCTCGTCGCCGGGTGCGGACTCGTGCCACCCCGCCGCGAGCGATCGTGCCGCTTCCGAGGCGGTAAGTGTTCCGGCGAACTTGTCGGGGCATATGAGTACGCGCACGACTGCGAACGTAGCGGACCACAGGGATCACCCAGGTTCGGATGCGACCGTGGAACCCGGCACCACTCTGCGAGGAGACACCATGGCATCACTGGTACAGCGCATTCAGATGTTCCTGCGTACCCCGAAGGGTCAGCGCCTTCTCCAGCAGGGCCGGCAGCAGCTCGCCAAGCCGGAGAACCAGGCCCGGGCCCGGAGCATCCTGGCCAAGCTGCAGGGGCGCCGCCGCTGAGTGTCACAGACCACCGCCGGAGCCCGGATCTCCGGGCCCGGCGCTGTGGAACCATGGGCTCGTGACGTCGACCTGGACCGAACCCGCCAACACCGCGTTGTCCCTGCTGTTGCTGGGCCGCGACACCGACCCCGCCAGCGAGCGCGGCGTCGACTGCCCCGGTGACCTGCCCGCGCCCAGCGACCCCGACCTGGTGGCCCGGGCCACCGCCGCCAAGGCCGCGCTCGGCGACCGGGTGTTCGTGCTCGGGCACCACTACCAGCGCGACGAGGTCATCCAGTTCGCCGACGTCACCGGGGACTCGTTCAAGCTGGCTCGGGAGGCCGCCGCCCGGCCCGCGGCCGAGTTCATCGTGTTCTGCGGCGTGCACTTCATGGCGGAGAGCGCCGACATCCTGACCGGCCCGGACCAGCGGGTGGTGCTGCCCGACCTGGCGGCCGGCTGCTCGATGGCCGACATGGCGGTGCTGGGGCAGGTGGAGACGGCCTGGGAGCAGTTCACCGACCTGGGCATCGCGGACGACATCGTCCCGGTGACGTACATGAACTCATCGGCCGACATCAAGGGCTTCGTCGGCCGCAACGGCGGCACGGTCTGCACCTCGTCCAACGCCGAGCGCGCGTTGACCTGGGCCTTCGAGAGCGGCTCGAAGGTCTTCTTCCTGCCCGACCAGCACCTGGGACGCAACACCGCGGTGCTGGAGATGGGGCTGACGCTGGACGACTGCGTGCTCTACGACCCGCACAAGCCGAACGGCGGCCTCACCGCCGAGCAGCTGCGCGCGGCGAAGATGATCCTCTGGCGCGGGCACTGCTCGGTGCACGGCCGGTTCACCCTGGACAGCGTCCGTGAGGTACGCGAGCGGGTGCCCGGCGTGAACGTGCTGGTGCACCCGGAGTGCCGGCACGAGGTGGTGCGGGCGGCCGACCAGGTCGGCTCGACCGAATACATCATCAAGGCCCTGGACGCGGCCCCGGCCGGCTCGGCGTGGGCGGTGGGCACGGAGCTCAATCTGGTACGCCGGATGGCGCTGGCCCACCCGGACAAGCAGATCATGTTCCTGGACCGGGCGGTCTGCTACTGCTCCACGATGAACCGCATCGATCTGCCGCACCTCGTCTGGTCGCTGGAGGAGCTGGTGGCCGGCCGCGTGCCGAACCAGATCACGGTCGACCCGGACACCGCACACCATGCGCGGGTCGCGCTGGATCAGATGCTCGCGCTTCCCTAATTCGTCACGGTACGTAACCGGCAGTTGCCCGTACGCACGGGCCTGTCTTTCTGTTGTCTTAAACATCAGCAATTCCTGCCTCCCTGAGCCTTCTGGTGATTTCTGCTCTGGTCACGCAGGGCTATGCTGCCCGGGCGGCTGCCGTGGGTCCCCCACCCGCCGGCGCACCCCCTCGTACTCGCCGGGCGGTCTTCCCGCCCCTTCTGGAGGTTGCTTTGAGCGACGACGTCCTGGTCGTGCACGGCGGAGCGCCGCTGCACGGACAGATCCGGGTCCGTGGCGCCAAGAACCTGGTTTCCAAGGCCATGGTGGCCGCCCTGCTGGGCGAGACACCGAGCCGGTTGTTCGACGTACCCCGCATCCGTGACGTGGAGGTCGTCAGCGGCCTGCTCGAACTGCACGGCGTCAAGGTCAGCGACGGCGCCGACGACGGTGAGCTGGTGATGGACCCCAGCCACGTGGAGACCGCCAGCACCGATGAGATCAACGTGCACGCCGGGTCGAGCCGGATCCCCATCCTGCTCTGCGGCCCGCTGCTGCACCGGCTCGGGCACGCGTTCATCCCCGACCTGGGCGGCTGCCACATCGGCCCGCGCCCGATCGACTTCCACATCCAGGCGCTGCGGCAGTTCGGCGCGGTCGTCGACAAGACCCCTGAGGGCATGCACCTCACCGCGCCGAACGGGCTGCACGGCACCAAGCTGGAGCTGCCGTACCCGAGCGTGGGCGCCACCGAGCAGGTGCTGCTCACCGCGGTCCGCGCGGAGGGCGTCACCGAGCTGCGCAACGCCGCGGTGGAGCCGGAGATCGTCGACCTGATCTGCGTCCTGCAGAAGATGGGCGCGATCATCACGGTGCACACCGACCGGGTCATCGAGATCCAGGGCGTACCGCGGCTGCACGGCTACACCCACCGCCCGATCCCGGACCGGATCGAGGCCGCCAGCTGGGCCGCCGCCGCGCTGGCCACCCGCGGCAACGTCGAGGTGCTCGGCGCCCGGCAGGCCGACATGATGACGTTCCTGAACGTGTACCGCTCCATCGGCGGCGAACTCGAGATCGCCGACGAACGGGTCGGGCGGCCCGGGGTGACCGGCCACGAGGGCGGCATCCGGTTCTGGCACCCCGGCGGCGAGCTGCAGGCGGTGGCGCTGGAGACGGACGTACACCCGGGCTTCATGACCGACTGGCAGCAGCCGCTGGTGGTCGCGCTGACCCAGGCCCGCGGCCTGTCGATCGTCCACGAGACGGTGTACGAGCAGCGGCTCGGCTACACCGAGGCGCTGAACCAGATGGGCGCCACCATCCAGGTCTACCGCGACTGTCTGGGCGGCACCCCGTGCCGGTTCGGCCGGCGCAACTTCAAGCACTCCGCGGTGATCGCCGGCCCGTCCAAGCTGCACGCCGCCGACCTGGTGATTCCCGACCTGCGGGCCGGCTTCAGCCACCTGATCGCGGCGCTGGCCGCGGAGGGCACCTCCCGGGTGTACGGAGTCGACCTGATCAACCGCGGGTACGAGGACTTCGAAGGCAAACTGGCGGCGCTCGGCGCCCACGTCGAGCGGCTCTGATCGAGCCCCCGGCGGCGCGGTGTAGGCCGCGTCGCCGGGCTTGGCTACGCTTCTGGGGTGTCCTCGCTTTTTCGCCGCAGCAAGTCCGCCGACGTCGCCGACTCCGTGACCACCACCGAGCCGGCGGAGCCGTCTGCGCCCCGGCCGAAGGGCTACACGCCCAGCAAGAAGGAACTCGGGGTGGCCACCCCGAAGCGGAACAGCAACCAGCGCCGGGCGGCCGAGCCCGCCCCGTCCAACCGGCGCGAGGCCTACAAGCAGATGCGGGCCCGCCAGCGCGCGGAGCGCGCCGAGGCCGCCGAGGGCATGCGGGCCGGCGACGAGCGGTACCTGCTGGCCCGGGACCGCGGTCCGGAGCGGGCCCTGGTCCGCAACATCGTCGACTCCCGCCGCACCGTCGGCACCTGGTTCTTCGCCGGCGCGATCATCGTGCTGCTGGGTTCCTCGACCCGGATGCCGATGCCGGTCCAGATCGCGTCGAACCTGCTGTGGGCGCTGCTCGCGGTCGGCGTCATCCTGGACAGCTGGCTGATCGCGCGGCGCACCCGGCGCCTGGTCAAGGAGCGTTTCCCGAACACCACGCAGCGGATGGGGTCGCTGTACCTGTACGGGATCATGCGCGGCCTGACGTTCCGCCGCATGCGCGTGCCGAAGCCGAAGATCGAACTGGGCACCAAGGTCTGAGCCACGATCGGACCCGGTGACGGGTCACGACCCCCGTCACGGGACGCCGGCGAGGCGGAGCAGCGCCGTGGTGGCCGCCGCCGCGACGACCACCACCACGAACGGCGCCCGGCGCCAGGCCAGCAGGGCGCCCACCGCCACTCCCGCCGGGCGCGCCACACCGGCGAACCTGGAGCCCTCCATCAGGGCCGCGGTGAGCGCGAGCGCCGCCAGCAGTGCCGCCGCGGCCATCGGCAGCAGCCGCTGCAGCGAGCCGGACAGTTCCAGCCGGTCGGCGAGGACCACCCCGGCCAGCCGCATCGTGTACGTCCCGACGGCCAGCGCCAGAACCGCCGCGATCACCATGCCGCCTCCCGCTCCCCCACCGGGTTGTCACCGGCGGTCTCCGCGCCCTCGGGCGTTCCGCCACCCCACCGCCGGGGCAGGAGCAGCACACCGAGCCCGAGCAGCGCGCACAACACCGGCAACCCGGCCGGCAGGACCGGCGTGGCCAGGACCGCGATGCCCGCCCCGGCGAGCGCCACCAGCCGCACCTGCCGGTCCCGCAGCGACGGCAGGATCAGCGCGATCAACCCGGCCGGGAAGGCCGCGTCCAGGCCCAGCGCGGCCGGATCGCCGGTGGCCCCGCCGAGCAGGACCCCCAGCGCGGTGCCGGCGTTCCAGCTGGTGAACAACGTGATGCCGATCAGCCAGTAGACCCGGCGCCGCCGCAGCGGGTCCTTCTCGGCCAGCGTGAACGCGACCACCTCGTCGGTCATCAGGTGGCTGCCGATCAGGCGGTCCCGCCAGCGGGTGCCGACGGTGTCCGACACGGCCAGGCCGAACGGCAGGTGGCGGGCGTTCAGCAACAGCCCGGCGAACACGGCGGCGATCGGGTTCCCGGCGGCGATCAGGCCGACCGCGAGGAACTGGGCGCCGCCCGCGAACACCACCGTGGACATGGCGAACGGGATCCAGGTGGGCAGCCCGTACGCGATGGTGATGGCGCCGAACGACGCGCCCACCGCGATCATGGCGAGCGCGATGGCGCCGGCGTCCCGGAGCAGTGCCCGGTCCGTGGCTTTCGTTCGGCCTGCCGTACGCATAGATTGAAATATTGAACGGCCGTCCGCCGTTCGTCAAACCGAACGTTTCGACCGATGGAGCGAACGTTGCACGAACCCGCGCCTCCGCTGGCGACCATCGCCGCAGCTCTGCGGCGCGAACGCGAACGCGTCGGCGTCTCCATCGCGGAGCTGGCCCGGCGTGCCGGTGTGGCGAAGTCCACGCTCTCCCAACTCGAGGCCGGCACCGGCAATCCCAGCATCGAGACGCTGTGGTCGCTGGGCGTCGCGCTCGGCGTCCCGTTCAGCCGGCTGGTCGAGCCGCCGGTGCCGCCGGTACGGGTGATCCGCGCCGGCGAAGGGCCGCGCCTCGCCTCCGAACAGGCCGACTTCCTGGGCACGCTGCTGTCCGCGGGCTCCCCGCACGCGCGGCGGGACATCTACGTGATGGAGCTGGAGCCGGGGAAGCCACGGCAGGCCGACGCGCACATCCCGGGCAGCATGGAGCACGTCGTGGTGTGCGCCGGGCGGCTCCTGACCGGTCCGGCGGGCGAACCGGTCGAGGTGGGTCCGGGCGACTACATCTCGTTCCCGGGCGACGTGCCGCACCACTACCAGGCGCTGGAGCCGGGCACCTGGGCGGTGCTCGTCATGGACCACCGCTGACCGAGGTGTACAACCGCGCCACCACGTCCTCGATGTCCGGTTCCACCAGCGACAGGTCGCGCACCGGCGCGGACGCCATCAGGGCCGCCACGGCCGCACCGGCGGACACCGTGTCCAGCGCGAACGACACCCGGTGCCGGTCCGCCTCCACCGCGGTGACCGACGCGCCGGGCAGCGTGAACCCGTCCGGCAGCGGCGACTCCAGGTCGACCACCAGGCGGCGGCGGGAACCGTACCGGTCGTGCAGCGCGTCGATCGTGCCGTCATGCACCACCCGGCCGTGGTCGATCACCACCAGCCGCCGGCAGAGCCGCTCGATGTCGGCCAGGTCGTGGGTGGTCAGCACCAGCGTCACGTCGCCCCGGGCACCCAGCTCGGCCAGGAACGACCGCACGGCCTGCTTGCTGACCACGTCCAGCCCGATGGTCGGCTCGTCCAGGAACAGCACCCGCGGGCCGTGCAGCAGCGCCGCGGTCAGCTCGCCGCGCATCCGCTGACCGAGCGACAACTGCCGCACCGGGGTGTCCAGGAAACCGTCCAGGTCCAGCAGCGACCGGCACCGGGTCAGCCGGGCGGCGTGCTCGGCCGGCGGCACCCGGTAGATGTGCCGCAGCAGCGCGAACGACTCCCGCAGGGGCAGGTCCCACCACAGCTGGGAGCGCTGCCCGAACACCACGCCGATCTGCAGCGCCAGCCTGGTGCGCTGCGGCACCGGCGTCAGCCCGCACACCGACACCGTGCCCGCGGACGGGGACAGGATGCCGGTCAGCATCTTCAGCGTGGTCGACTTGCCGGCGCCGTTCGGCCCGATGTACCCGATCATCTCGCCGCCGTCCACGGTCAGGTCGACGCCGTCCACGGCCGGCACGATGCGTTTCTCCCGCCGCAGCCGGCCCGCTTTCACCCGTACCGTGAAATCTTTGCGCAGCCCGCGCATCTCGATCATGCTCATGCTTCCCCCGCCTCGATGAGGTGCGCCGGTCAGGAGCCGGTGCTTCGGTACTGCCGGATGCCGGCCCGCCACATCGCGGCGGCCGCCGCCGCGGCTACCACCGCGACCAGCGGCGTGACATAGCCCGCCCAGGCGGGCAGGCCGAGCGGATCGGCCCGGCCGAGCAGCGCCAGCGCCGGCTGATAGGCCACGAAACCGAAGCCCAGCGCGTACGCGAAGACGGCGCGGAACCAGCCCGAATACACCGGCACCGGATACGACGTGAAGTCCCGCCCGCCGTAGGTGAACGCGCTGCCCAGATCGCCGGAGTCCACCCACCAGAACGCCAGGCTGGCACTGAGCACGAAGATCGACCCGAAGAACACCGCCCCCGCCACCGGCGTCACCACCAGCAGCGCCACCCGGGCCGGCGTCCAGTCCAGGTCGTTGACGACCAGCGCGACCACCAGCACCGATGCGCTCACCGCCAGGCGCAGCAGCTTGCGGAACGGCAGATCCATCAGCAGCAGCTGGCCCATCGCGCTGAGCGGCCGGACCAGGACCGCGTCCATCGTGCCGGCCCGCACGTACGTCTTCAGCCGGTCGATGTTGCCGACCGCGAAGTCGGCCAGCGTGAACGCACACGACGACAGCGCCGCGATCAGGATCGCCTCGGGCAGCGTGAACCCGGCGACCGCGTTCGTCGTGCTGAACAGCACCAGCACGGTGAGCACGTCGAGCGCCGTACTCCCCAGGTTGGTCACCATCTCCACCACGAACGACGCCCGGTACGACACCACCGAACGCAACTGCCCACCGGCCAACGCGGCGTACGCCCGCAGCTCAGCCACCCTGCACCACCAGCTTGCGCTCCGCCCGCCGCTGCACCGCCGCGCACACCGCCAGCAGCACCGCGCAGTGCACCGCCTGCAGCGCCACCAGCGCCACCTGCAGCGCCGGCCCGTCCCGTTCCACCAGCACGTCCAGCGGGGTCTGCAGCAGCCCCGGGAACGGCGTCGCCACCCACAACGTCACGGTCAGCCAGTCCGGCAGCAGGCGCAGCGGGAAGTACAGGCCGGCCAGCACACCCGCGGACAGCATCCAGAGCATGATCGGACCGCGCGCGTCGTGCAGCCAGTACGCGGTCGCGTTGACCAGGAACCGGCAGGCGAAACTGGCCACCACGGCGAGCACCACGGACACCGCGAACAGCGGCACCGTGTACCAGCGCGCCGGCACGTACAGCGGGAAGAAGATCAGGCCCACCACCAGCGGCGGACCGAACCGGGTGAGCATGCCGTGCCCCGCGCGGCCCAGGTCCGCGGCAAGATAGCTGGTCACCGGCGGGACCGGGCGCAACAGGTCGGCGGCCACGTCACCGGTGCGGATCCGGTCGGCAAGCTCGGTCCACCCCCACAGCGCCACCACGCTGAGCAACCCCTGACCCACCCAGACGTACGTGGCCAGCTGCGTCGCGTCGTACCCGCCCGGGCGGCCGCCCGCCACCGCCGCAGCCACCGCCAACAGGACATAGCAGCGCAGGAACCCGAAAACGACATTGGTGAACGATCCGGCTATGGTCGCCTGCCGGTAGGTCGCGTACCGCCGGAAACCCGACCATGCGAGCGCACCGAACGTAGTCACCGACTCCCGGAACGGACTGCTTGGAGAGATCGTGAGCACCCTGGCGTCGAGCCGGTCCACGCCGCTAATCTCCTTCCCAGAACCCCCCGCAGTGGAGCCGGGCGACTTTACCCGGTGGCCCGGCCTGCCACCGCGCCATTTCTGACAAGGTGGGACCCGCGTGACGGAGCGTCACCAGCCATCCGGCGCCCTGACGGGTGCCCGATGAACGGCTGGAGCTCCCACCTGGGCGCGGACCGCTGGGACGACGAGCCGGCCTGGATCTACGAGATCACCTGGGAGTGGGAACCGGTCGGTGACCAGCGCTATCCCGGCGATCCCGGCCACCGGCGCCGGGTCGTGCACACTCCCGTCTACGAGGCCTCCCACGGCATCGACCCGGCCGACCCGCCACCGGAGTTGCCGTCCCGCGCCCCCGTTCCGTACGTCGCTCCCCCGCCCGCGGTCCCGTCGCCGGCCCCGATCCCACCGTCACGCTCCGCCGCGCCTCCGTCGCGCTCCGCCGCACCGGCGTCACGTTCCGCAACGCCGCCGGAGTGGGACCGGCCCGCGTACCCCGAGCCGTCCGCGCCGGCCCGCGACGTACCGTCCTGGAACCGCGCGGTACCGCTGCCGGAGCGGCTGCCGGACGCGTGGGCGGCCCGGCGCCAGCCTGGGAGTGCCGGGGCCCAGCGCGAGGGTGCCGGGGCTCAGCGCGAAGGCCGGCCGGACCGGTACCGGGCCGATCAGCAGTGGTCCGGGCCGGAGCCGCACGGCGGGTCCGGGTGGAACAGCAGCGAGCAGCGGCCGTCACCGCCCCGGCCTCCGGCCGATTCTTGGGGTACGGGCGGGGCTGTTCAGGCAACGCCGCATTCACCAGCGCCTGAGCGGTCGGCTTCCGGGTATCCCGGCGCTGGCCAGCACGGTCCTGGGCAGCACGGTCCTGGCCGGCACGGTCCTGGCCAGCACGGTCCTGGCCAGCACGGTCCTGGCCAGCACGGTCCTGGCCAGCACGGTCCTGGCCAGCACGGTCCTGGCCAGCACGGTCCTGGCCAGCACGGTCCTGGCCAGCACGGTCCTGGCCAGCACGGCTACGACCAATCCGGCTACGGCCAAACCGGCCCCGGCCAGCCTGGCTATGGCCAGCCCGGCCACGCCCAGCCCGGCCACGGACAGGCTGGCCACGCGCAACCCGGCCACGGGCAGTCTGAGCACGGGCAGTCTGGACACGCCCAACCCGGCCACGGGCAGTCTGGGCACGGGCCGTCTGGACAGGGATGGGTGGTGCCCGGCCAGCGGTGGCCGGAGACGGATCCGGACGGTCCGCCCGGGCTGCCGCAACGCACCAGCCGGCGGCAAGACGCGCACGGTGCGCCGGTCCCGCCCGTCTCTCCGGCGTCGCCCTACCGCCAGGGTTGGGCCGACGACCCACGCGGTGTGTCGGGCCCGCCCGGATCGGCCCGGCCGCCGCACTACGATCCCCGGGACACGCCCGCTTCGCCCGCCGCCGCCCGGCCACCCCAGCATGACCCGGGCGCGCCGCCGGGATCGCACCGATCCGGCTACTACGACGACCCGCGCGGCGTCTCCGCACCGCCGGGCCCCATTCGGTACGACGACCCACGTGGCGTCTCCGCGCCGCCGGACCCCATTCGGTACGACGACCCACGTGGCGTCTCCGCGCCGCCGGGACCAACCCGATACGACGACCCGGGCGGCGTATCGGCGCCGCCCGCATCGCAGTGGTCCGGCTACGACGACACGCGCCGGGTGTCGGGACGGCCGGCCGACCCGACGCATGACGATCCGCGCGGTGTGTCGGCGCCGCCGGTCTCGCCCGGGCCCTACTACGGGCGTCCGGCCGCCCCGCCGGCGCGCGATGCCGGTGTCTACGGGTCGCCGGCCGTGCCGCGAGCCGCCGTACCGCCGCCCCGGCCCGTCCCGGGTACCGACCAGCCTGCGCCACCGCGGTCCGGTGCGCGGCCCCCGGTGCCCGGTGCCCCGCAACGCCCGTCGGGCGATGCCGCGCGCCCCCAGCCGGCCGCGCCGTTCCAGGCGACGCCGCCGGTGCCGCAGGACGTGCGCCCGCAGTTCCGGGACCTGCCGCCGTCCCGGCAGGAGATGCCGCCACCGTTCTACGGGGCGCAGGAACCGACGTTGCGGGATACCCGGCCCGGCCCGGTCGCCCATCCGGCGCCACGAGAGTCGCGTCCGACACCGTTCGAACCGCCGACCGATCCCACGATGGCGGTGCCACGCCGCGCCGACGGCACCCCGGTCACCTGGGACCGCCGGCCGAACACCGCCGGGCAGCCCGCGCTGGAGGCACCGCGCCCGCAGCCGCCCGCGCCGGAGGCACCGCGCCCGCAGCCGCCCGCGCCGCCGTGGAAGGCCGCCCGATCGGCCGCCTCCCCGGCCGCCCCGCCGACGGCACGCCCGCAGCCCGCACCCCAGCAACCGGCGTCACCGCAACCAGCTCCGCAGCTGCCGGCATCCCGTCAGCCGGCAGCGCAGCTACCGGCGTCCCGTCAGCCGGCAGCGCAGCTTCCGGCGTCCCCGCGGCCGGCACCACAGCAGGCAGCACCTCAGCAGCCAGCGCCTCAGCAGCCAGCACCACAGCAGCCAGCGCCTCAGCGGCCGGCAGCCCAGCAAGCCGCAGCCCAGGAAGTGGCGCCGTGGCAGCAGCCCGCCGTGCCGCCGCCGGTTCCGCCCCAGCGGGTCGCGCCCGAGTCGGCAGTGCCTCAGCCGTCGGCATCGCACCGGCCCGCACCCCAGTCACCGGCGCCGCCCTGGTCCGAACGCCCGCCGGCACCGCCAGAGGTACCAGCATCGCCGGCGGCACCGTCTCCGTCACCGGCACCTCCGGTGACGCCTCCTCCGCCACCCGCGCCCTCGGCGGCACTGCCACCGGCACCCGCGCCCGCGCCTGAGTGGACTCCGCTGCCGTGGGAGGCCCCGCCGTCACCGATCGACATCCCGGCTCGCCCGGAGACGGCGGCCGTCGCGGACCCCGCGCCGGCGCCGCCCGCCGAAGCGCCCGCTCCCTCGTGGCCGGAGGCGCCCTGGTCGAATCCGACACCGGAACCGTGGCCGGATGCGTCACCGGAGAACACCTCGACGGCGCCCAGCTCGGGCCTTCCGGCCGCGTCGGAGTCGGCTGCGGAGATCGAGGACACCCAGCGGGTGCTCCTGCCCGTCTCCGACGCCGAGTCCGGTCCGCCGGACCGCGACGGCTGGGACGGCACGGCGCTGGACCGGGCCGACGCCCCGGTCACCGGGCCGCCGGCCGTGGACCCGGTCGCGGCGTCACCGTTCGAGGACGGGGAACCGGACGACGAGGTGCCGGAAGCCGGGACCGGCCCGGATCTGGCGATCGAACCGGCGGCGGCCGCCCCGGCCGAGCACCGTTCGATCGAACCCGCCGCGACCACGACAGCGGCGCGGTCCGGATCCGAACCGGTCAGCGGAGGCTCGCCGGCCGGGCCGACGTCGTCGGTGCCGGTGTCGCCGTCCGCGCGGTTCGAGGAACTCTCGGCCGACGCACCCGCGCCTCCGGACGGCGAGGGGCACGGCCTCGGCTGGCTGCTGAACCTGAGTGGCCTGGGTGCGGTCACCCCCGCGCCCGAGGAGGCCGAACCGGAGTCCGCGTCGTCCGTGGCCGTCGAACCGTCGGCGGCGACTCCGGTCAGTGGTGCGCCGAAGAAGCAGAACTGGTTCGCGCCGATCGGCGACACCGAGGAGGCGACGGGCGACACCGAGGAGGCGACGGGCGACACCGAGGAGGCGACGGGCGACACCGAGGAGCCGCCGTCCGCCACGGCGGACCCCACGGACGCGGCGGCAGCGGAGGACCCGGACCCGGCCGGACCAGCGACGGACCCGGTGGACGAGACACCCCGCCCGACCGAACCGGCGGCGACCGCACCACCGGACCCGGCGGCACCGGTTGACGAGACCTCAGACCCGGCCGCACCGGCGAACGAGACACCGGACCCGGCCGCACCGGCGAACGAGACCCCAGACCCGGCCGCACCGGCGAACGAGACACCGGCGTCCGTCGAATCGGCAGACGAAACACCGGACCGGGCCGAACCGGTGGAGGACCGCGAGCCGGCCGAGCGCGCAGCCGCTCCTGCGCCGGGCCCGGTGGCACCCGCCGACCCGGAACCAACCACCGACCCGGAGCCGGAGCCGGAACCGGAACCGGAACCGGAACCGGAACCGGAACCGGAACCAGAACTGCGGGATTCCACCCCGGACCAGTCCCCGGCGAAGGCGGAACACCGGAACGACGCCGCCCCGGAACCGGAGACGGCGGCACCGACCACCGGCCGGCGCACGCCGCCGCCGGACGCCGGGACCGCGTCCCGGCCCGACCGCCCGGCGGCCCGGCAGCCGGGCTCCGGCCCGGACCGGGGTGCGCGCCGGCTCACCGACCCGGAGCAGGTGCTTTCGGCGTACCCCTGGAGGTTCTCGCCGGACACCCTGCGGGAGCAGATCGACGACCCGGAGGAACTGCTGATCGTCCGGGACCGGCTGACCGACAAGCTGGAGTACGCGGAACGCGACGCGGTCCGCGCCCGGCTGCTGAGCCTGCGCGCGGTGGTCTCCCGCGTGCTTGGCGACCTGGACCTGGCGCTGGCCGACGGCCGGGAGGCGCTCGGGCACGCGGAGGCCACCGGTGAGCTGCGGCGCACCGCGATCGTGCAGGCCCGGCTGGCGCACGTGCTGCACTGGGCGGGCGAGTTCGAGGAGGCGGACCGGCTCTACGAGCAGGCCAACTCGGAGGAACTGCCGGACCGGTTGCGCGCCGAGATGTTCGAGCTGGCCGGGCGGTCGGCGTTCGAGCAGGGGCGGCATCTGGAGGCGATGAACCGCTTCGAGCAGGCGCTGTCCGCGCGGCGGGGTGAGGACCCGGAGCTGGTGGCGCGGGTCGAGACGGCGCTGGACGCGGTGCAGGCGCGGGCCCGGAAGGACGGCTGGGGTCCGTACCCGCGCGGTGTTGCGGAGATTCTGCAGGAGCGGCCCGCGCCGCGCCCGCTGCGGGACGAACGGACCGGGCTCTGGGGGTACGTGGGGGCGCTGGCCCCGCAGTTCGCCGAGGTGCAGCCGTTCCGGGAAGGGCTGGCCTGGGTACGGCGACCGGACAGCCGGGCCTGGGACCTGGTCGACGTCGGTGGCCGCCCGGTGGTGGACGCGTCGGCCGGCTACCTGCTGGTGCAGGCGTTCAGTGACGGCCTGGCCTGGGTGTCGCGGGACCAGGCGGGCGGCTGGTTCGGCGTCGACCGCGGCGGCCGGGTGGTGGTGCCGGGTGGGTTCGACGAGGTACGCCCGTTCCGGCGCGGCGTGGCGGCGGTGCGGCGGGCCGGCTGGGGTGCGATCGACCGGCACGGGCGGATCGTGGTGGCGCCCAAGTACCGCGGGTTCGCCACCGCGCTGACCGGGGGCCGCCGGGTGGACGGGTTCACCGACGAGGGGCTCGCCGTGGTGGACGCGGGCGACCGGCTCGGCGTGGTGGACCGCGCCGGGCATCTGCTGGTGGCGCCGGTGCACGCGCGGCTGGTGATCCACCCGGTGGCGTTCCTGATCGGTGACCGGAACGGGCGGTGGGGCGCGCTGGACCGGGACGGCGAACCGCTCATCGACGTGGTGCACCGCACCGAGGGCGATGTGGCCGACGCGATAGACGGATTGCTGGCCGACACGCGTCCGGTGCTGTGAGCTGGGTAGGTTGACCCGTATGGAATTCCGTCACCTCGGCCGTTCCGGCCTCATGGTAAGCGAGCTCGCTTACGGCAACTGGATCACCCACGGCTCCCAGGTGGAGGAGGACGCCGCCGCCGCGTGCGTCCGGGCCGCGCTGGACGTGGGCATCACCACCTTCGACACCGCCGACGTGTACGCGGGCACCCGCGCGGAGGCGGTGCTCGGCCGCGCGCTGAAGGGCGAGCGCCGGGAGGGCCTGGAGATCTTCACGAAGGTCTACTGGGCGACCGGGCCGGGTCGCAACGACCGCGGCCTGTCCCGCAAGCACATCATGGAGTCGATCAACGGCTCGCTGCGCCGGCTGCAGACCGAGTACGTCGACCTGTACCAGGCCCACCGGTACGACTACGAGACCCCGCTCGAGGAGACGATGCAGGCGTTCGCCGACATCGTGCACTCCGGCAAGGCGCACTACATCGGCGTGTCCGAGTGGACCGCGTCGCAGATCCGGGCCGGCTGGGAGCTGGCCCAGGACCTGAAGATCCCGTTCGTGTCCAACCAGCCGCAGTACTCGATGCTGTGGCGGGTCATCGAGGCCGAGGTGGTGCCGACCTCGATCGAGCTGGGCGTGGGTCAGGTGGTCTTCTCGCCGATCGCGCAGGGCGTGCTGACCGGTAAGTACGAGCCGGGCAAGCAGCCGCCGGCCGGTTCCCGGGCCACCGACGACAAGTCCGGCGCGAACTTCATCTCGCGCTGGATGAGCGACGAGGTGCTGAGCACGGTGCAGCAGCTCAAGCCGCTGGCCGAGCAGGCCGGTCTGTCGCCGGCCCAGCTGGCGGTGGCGTGGGTGCTGCAGAACGACAACGTGTCCGCGGCGATCATCGGCGCGTCCCGGCCGGAGCAGGTCCACGACAACGCCAAGGCGTCCGGCGTCAAGCTCGAGGCCGACCTGATGAAGGCGATCGACCAGGTGCTGGACCCGATCACCGAGCGCGACCCGGCCAAGACGGAAAGCCCGGCCAAGCGCCCGTAGGACTCAATTCCAGAAACGCATGAGGGCCATGCCGAGCTGGGCGGTTTCCTGCGGGACGCCGATCAGCTCGGCCAGCCAGTAGACCGCGGTGAAGAACCAGCGGTTGATCTCGGACTGCCAGAGCAGGATGAACAGCAGGATGAAACCGTACGGCGCGAACAGGTTGTAGGCGCGCTGGTAGGGCGGGCTCAGCCAGGGCTGGAGCAGGTTGCCGCCGTCCAGCCCGGGCACCGGCAGCAGGTTGAGCACGCTCGCGGTGACCTGCAGGAACGCCAGCGCGCCGAGGGCCGCCCAGAATTCGGTGTGTGCGTCGCCGGCCAGGAAGTATCGCCCGCTGGCCGGGTCCTGGGCGACCAGGTCGGGGGCCAGGCCGAGGACGAACGGGATCGCCAGCAGCAGCGCGAACAGCACGTTGGTGAGCGGACCGGCGGCGCTGATCAGCGACTTCTTCAACTTGCTGCCGATGTGCGTGTGGTCCACCCAGACCGCGCCGCCGGGCAGGCCGATGCCGCCCAGGATCACCACGATCACCGGCAGCACGATGGACAGCAGCGGGCTGGTGTACTTCAGCGGGTTGAGGCGCAGGTAGCCGCGTTCCGCCACGCCCCGGTCGCCGGCGAAGTACGCGATCACCGCGTGGGCGTACTCGTGCAGGCAGAGCGAGAGCAGCCACCCGGAGATGATGAACAGGAAGACGTCGACCCGGACGTTGCCGTACCCGGTCCAGGTCATGAAGCCGCTCACCACGGTGAGCGCGACGATCCCGATGAAGACCGGGCTCGGTACGAACGCGTGGCGCGGCGTCTGCCGCGAGACGTCGAAGCTGGTCACTCGGCCGGCAGCAGACTCATCTTGTAGTCCACCCGGTCGTCCTCGACGAGGCTGACCTGGGTGACCCCGGCGGCCGCCAGTTCACGCCACGCCTGGCCGATCCACGACTCGGCGTCGGCCTGGCTGCTGAACGTCTCGGCCGGGCCGGCGACCGGCTTCCCGTCGACGCCCTCGTACCGCCAACTCCACGGCATGCGCCGCCCCCTCAAGTCTGTTCGTCGGTGCCGTTCCACCCTACGGCGTCGGCGGGTGCGACCCGGCCTTAAGGTACGGGGCATGTCGGTTGATCGGTGGAACTCGGTCCTGGTGCTCGGCGGGATCCGGTCCGGCAAGTCGGTGTTCGCCGAGTCGCTGGTGTCCGACGCGCCGTCGGTGCGCTACATCGCCACGGCGGTGGGCGGCGAGGACGATCCGGAGTGGTTGAACCGGATCGAGGCGCACCAGCGGCGCCGCCCGCAGTCCTGGAGCAGCGAGGAGACCGGCGCCGACCCGGCGCGCCTGGCCGCGGTACTGGCCGACGCCAAGCCGGACGACACGCTGCTGGTCGACGACCTGGGCGGCTGGGTGGCCGCGCTGCTGGATCCGGCCCACCAGCCGAACGACGACGTGGCGAGCGTGGACGCCCTGGCCGCGGCGGTCCGAAACTGCGCCGCGCGCCTGGTGGTGGTGAGCCCCGAGGTGGGCCTGTCACTGGTACCGACCACGCCGGTGGGCCGGGCGTTCGCGGATGCCCTGGGTACCGCCAACCAGGCACTGGCCGCGGCCTGTGACCGGGTGGCGCTGGTGGTCGCCGGCCAGGCCACCTGGTTGAAGGCAACCCAACCGGCCGGGACGACCGAACCGGCCGGGACGACCGAACCGGCCGCTGAGCCGGGGCCAGCCGGGATGTCCGGGCCGGGGCTCGCCGCACCGGCCGGGATTACCGGGCCGGGGTCCGCCGAACCGGCCGGGATGGGGCTCGCCGATCCGGCCGGGATGACCGTGCCGGGGTCGGCTGTGCCGGTCGCGGAGCCGGGGACGTCCGCCGGATCGCCGGCGGCGGCGCCGGTGATCGTCACGCCGGCCGGGCCGGCGGCGGCGCCGGTGGACACCGCCGGCGTGCTGGCCGAGGCCACGACCGGCACGCCGGGCGGGTCGGACCCGGTGATCGAGCCGGGCATGGACCTGCCGCTGCCGGACCCCGACGCCGGGCCGGACGCCCGGGACCGCCTCGTCACGCTGGACCTGCCGGGCGCCGGCATCGGCACGCTCAGCGAGGTGGTCGAGTTCGCCGCGGCCGTGCAGGGCACGGTGGTACCCCGGCCGTGGACCGCGCCGCGGGTGCTGCTGCTGTCCGGCTCGCATGCCGGCGGCGCGGCGGCCGGGGCCGGCGACGACGCCGAGCGCCGGGTGGCCCAGGTGGAGGCCGGCGAGGGCGCGCTGATCCGGCTGGCCGCGGAGGCCGGCGCGGACGTGGCCGTGGTCCGGGTACCGGACTCCGGCGCCATGGAGGACGACCCGGTGCTGGACGCCGAGGCCGTCGACGCGGCCCTGCGGCGGGGCTGGCAGCTCGCCGACGCGGCCGGCGAGGCCGGACGGGACGTGCTGATCCTCGGTTCCTGCGGCGTCGGCACGGACGCGGCCGCCACCGCCGTGCTGGCCGCGACCACCGGCGCCGAGCCCTCCGCGGTGCTGCCCCGGGTGCTGACGGCCGGCGGGCGGTTCGACGACGCGGCCTGGATGCTGCGCTGCGCGGCGGTGCGGGACGCGTTGCACCGGATCCGGCACGAGTCGCGCGGCGCGCAGGACATCCTGGCGCAGATCGGCGGCGCGGACCTCGCGGTGGCCACCGGCGTGCTGCTCGGCGCCGCGGCCCGCCGGATGCCGGTGCTGCTGGACGGCCCGGTCGGGGTCGCGGCCGCCCTGGTGGCCCGCGACCTGGCGAGCCAGGCCCGGCACTGGTACCTGATCCCGGAGGCGGGCACCACCGCGCTGGTCCGGCAGGGCGCCGACGTGCTCGGCCTGACGCCGGTGGTGGAGCTGGGGCTGGACCTCGGCGAGGGCGTGAACGCGCTGGCGGCGCTGCCGCTGCTGCGGACCGCGATCGGGCTGGGCGCGACGCTGCCGGTGCATCCGGCGCTGCTGACCACCCCGGGCGACGGCGGCCTGACCGCTCCCGATGCCGACACCGAGACCGGGGCCGACACCGAGACCGGGGCCGCCACCGAGACCGGGGCCGACACCGACGACGGCACCGACGACCACGACGACGACGGGACAGACTTCCGGGAGCCGACGCCGGCCGGTCCTGGCCCGGCCACCACCGGCCCGGCCGCCGGCTGACCGCCGCTGCCGTGCCCGAACCGGCCCGCGGCGGCGGCACCCTGTCCGCCGGATTGCGGCTGGCGTTCACCACCCTGACCGTGCTGCCGTTGCGCGCCGGCCGGGTGGACCGCCCGGCCGCGGCCGTGGCGATGAGCGTGGCCCCGCTGCCCGGCGCGCTGCTCGGCCTGGCGGTCGCCGCGGTGCTGGCCGGGTTCCAGTGGGCCGGCGCTCCCCCGCTGGTCGCGGCCGGGCTGGCCGTCGGCACCGGCGTCCTACTCACCCGCGGCCTGCACCTGGACGGGCTGGCCGACACGGTGGACGCGCTGGGGTCGTACCGCCGGGGTGACGCCGCGCTCGCGGTGATGAAGCAGCCGGACATCGGCCCGTTCGGGGTGGCCGCGCTCGTGCTGGTGCTGCTGGTGCAGGCCGCGGCGCTGACCGCCGTGCCGATCTGGACGGTGCCGGTGGCCTGGGCGGCGGGGCGCCTGGCCGTGCCGCTGGCCTGCCGTCGCGGGGTGCCGGCGGCCCGCCCGGACGGGCTGGGTGCGCTGGTCGCCGGGACGGTGCCACGCGCCGTACCGGCCGTGGTCGCGGTGCTCGTCGCGGTCGCCGCGGTGCCCGCGGTGCCGGGCCGTCCGTGGCAGGGTCCGGCCGCGGTGGCCGCCGCGCTGCTGGTGGTGCTTCCGCTGGTGCGTCATGCGGTACGCCGGTTCGGCGGGATCACCGGTGACGTTCTCGGTGCCGCGGTGGAGGCCGGCACCACGGTGGCGCTGGTGGCGTCAACCCTGGGCTGAGTCGTACGCCCGGACGGCCTTCTTCGGTGCGGTACGGCGCCACGCGTCCACCACGATCCGGTGCAGTTCCGCGGCGTCCGCGGTGGCCAGCGTGACCCGGACCCAGCCGTACCGTCCGGTGTAGTCGGCGATCGCGTACGTCTCCGGCGCCGACGCGATCAGCTCGGCCTGCTCCTCGCGGGTGGCTTTGACCGACAGGGTGGCCTGTCCCGGCGCGCCCCCGGCGATCATCTTGTCGCCGACCCGCAGCGTCGGGTGCCCCCAGGACTCGACCATGACCTCGCACCCGCCGGGCAGGGCGAGCACCCAGTCGCGGACCTGCTCGTAGGTCACGGCCACCGGGTCACCGCACCGACGTCTGCACGAACGGCGGCTTGACCAGGCGGGCCTCGGTGCGCCGGCCACGGATGTCGATCTCCACCAGGTCACCGTCGGCGAGCCCGGCGGACGTGTCGAGCAGCGCGAGCGCGATGCCGATCTTGCGGGTGGGCGAGAACGTACCGCTGGTGGTCTCACCGACCGCGGTGCCGCCGGCGTACACCGGCATGTGTCCGCGGGGAACGCCGCGGCCGGTCAGCTCCAGACCGCGCAGTGACCGGCGGGGGCCGGCCGCCTTCTCCGCGAGCAGGGCGTCGCGGCCCCAGAACGCCGGCTTGGACCAGCCCACCGCCCAGCCGGTGCGGGCCTGGACCGGCGAGATCTCCAGCGACAGGTCCTGGCCGTGCAGCGGGTAGCCCATCTCGGTGCGCAGCGTGTCCCGGGCGCCCAGGCCGCAGGGCCGGACCCCGGCCGCGACCAGCGCGTCCCAGGTCTTGGCCGCGTCGTCCCACGGGAGCACCAGTTCGAAGCCGAGTTCGCCGGTGTAGCCGGTGCGGCAGACCACCGCGTCCTCGGTGGCGGTGAACGACATGTAGTTGTGCTCGGCGGGCAGGCCGAGCTGCCGGATCACCTCGGCGGAGCGTGGGCCCTGGACCGCGAGGATCGCGTACGCCTGGTGTGCGTCCCGCACGGTCACCCCGGCCGGCGCCGCCGCGGTCAGCCGGCGCACCACCTCGGCGGTGTTGGCCGCGTTCGGCACCAGGAAAACGTCGTCCGGGGAGTTCAGGTAGGCGATCAGGTCGTCCACCACGCCGCCGGTGGCGTCGTCGCAGCACAGCGTGTACTGCGCCGCGCCGGGGGCGATCCGGCCCAGGTCGTTGGTGAGGCAGGAGTTGACGAAGTCGGCCGCGCCCGGCCCGGTCACGGTTGCCTTGCCCAGGTGCGACACGTCGAACACGCCGGCGTCGGTACGCACCGCGGTGTGCTCCTTCAGCACCCCGCCGCCGGCGTACTCCAGCGGCATCTCCCAGCCCCCGAAGGAGGCGAACTTGGCCCCCAGCGCTTCGTGGCGGTCGTGGATCGGCGAGCGCAGCAGCATGGGTGTCAACTTACCCGTGACCTTGTCTGTGGTTAGAGTCGGCGGGACACCATGACCCGCCCCCGCCGGAGAAAACCCCCGATCCGGCCCCCGAGTCCCGCGGAGAGCCACGAGTGATCCAGCCCAGCCTGACTTTGGTCGACACCGACCCCGCCGAACTGGCCGTCGATGCGATCGTGATCGGCCTGCACAGCCAGCCCGACGAGGACGGCGCGCTGCTGCCCGCGGCCGGGGCGGAGAGTATCGCCGCCGCGTTCGAGGGGCGGCTGACGTCGACGCTGGCGCTGCTCGGCGCCACCGGTGCCCCGGGTGAGGTGACCAAGCTCGCCACGCTGGGCACGGTGACCGCCCCGCTGATCGTCGCGGTCGGCCTCGGTGACGAGCCGTCCGGTTCCGCGCCGACGCCGGAGACGTTGCGGCGGGGCACCGGCGCCGCGGTCCGCGCGCTGGCCGGGAGCGCGACGGTGGCGCTGGCGCTGCCGCTGCCGGACGACGCGGACGCCCCGGCGGTGCTGCGGGCCGTGCTGGAGGGCGCGCTGCTCGGGTCGTACCGGTTCGCCGGCTACAAGACCAAGCCGCAGCCGGCCCGGCGTGACCCGGTGACCGCGCTGCAGGTGCACGTGCCGGACGCCGCGGACGACGCGGCGCGGGCGGAGGTGGCCCGCGCCGAGGTGGTGTCGCGGGTGGTCCGGCTGACCCGGGACTGGGTGAACACCGCCCCGAACGAGCTCCGGCCGCCGCAGTTCGCGGACGCCGTGCTGGCCGCCGTGGACGGCAGCGGGCTGGAGGTCGAGGTGCTCGGCGTGCCCGAGCTGGAGGCCGGCGGGTACGGCGGCATCCTGGCCGTCGGGCTGGGTTCGGCGGCGCCGCCGCGGCTGGTCCGGCTCAGCTACACGCCCGCGGGTGTGTCCGACCCGAAGCGGGTGGCGCTGGTCGGCAAGGGCATCACGTTCGACACCGGCGGCATCAGCATCAAGCCGGCGGCCGGCATGTGGGAGATGAAGTCGGACATGGCCGGCGCGGCCGCGGTGGGCGCGACGATGCTGGCGGTCGCGGCGCTGAAGCCGTCGGTCGCGGTGACCGGCTACCTGGCGATGGCGGAGAACATGCCGTCCGGGACCGCGTACCGGCCGGGCGACGTGGTCACCATGTTCGACGGCAAGCGGGTCGAGGTGCTGAACACCGACGCGGAGGGCCGGATGGTGCTGGGCGACGCGATCGCCCGCGCCTGCGCGGACGGCACCGACTACCTGTTCGAGACGTCCACCCTGACCGGTGGCCAGGTGGTGTCGCTGGGCAAGCGGATCGCCGGGGTGATGGGTACGCCCGAGGTGTGCGAGCGGGTCAGGAAGGCCGGCGAGTCGGTCGGCGAGCCGGCGTGGCCGATGCCGCTGCCGGACGAGGTCCGCAAGGGCATGGACTCGGACGTGGCGGACATCAGCCAGACGAACGCGAGCATGGACCGGGCCGGACACATGCTGCAGGGCGGCGTGTTCCTCCGCGAGTTCGTGGCGGACGGCGTGGACTGGGCGCACATCGACGTCGCCGGGCCCGCCTACCACACCGGGGAGCCCACCGGTTACTGGACGAAGGGCGGCACCGGGGTCCCGGTCCGTACCCTGCTGGCCCTGGTCGAGGACGTGGCCGCGAACGGCTGACTAGCCGGCGGGGCGCCGCTTCTGGCGTTCGTTGTAGTCGCGCATGCGCTGCGGGTAGCCCATCAGCTTGATGTCGTAGATCGGCATGGAGAGCTGGTGGGCGAACCGCCGGGCGTTCTCCGGGGAGTCGATGCGCCGCCGGGTCCATTCGCCGTCGTGCGCGACCAGCAGCAAGGTGGTCTCGGTCACGGTGGTGCGGGGCTCGATGAAACCCTCCACACCACGCCTCGAGCGGACAAACTCCGCAAGGTGCTCCAAACCGGCACGATCCGCCGCCCGATCGGTCGTCCGACCCGGCTCCCTACGCCGACGGAACCAGGCCACCGAGCCCTCCCCAGGTTTTGTTGCGGCAAGGGTACTTCGATACCCCGTGTCGTTGGGCACCTGACTGCATCTACCGGTTCTCCAAGTGACAAGATGGCGTGGACGACTGTGACCGTTTCCGGTGTGTGACCCACAGGGGAAACGACGCTTAGGGAGTTGACCGTGAGCCAGCCGAACGGCGGAACCTTCGACATCGTGATCCTCGGCGCCGGCAGCGGGGGGTACGCCGCGGCGCTGCGCGCGGCCGAGCTGGACCTGTCGGTCGCGCTGATCGACAAGGCCGAGCTGGGCGGCACCTGCCTGCACCGCGGCTGCATTCCGACCAAGGCGCTGCTGCATGCTGCCGAGATCGCCGACCAGACCCGGGAGAGCGAGCAGTTCGGCGTCAAGGCCGATCTGGTCGGCATCGACATGGCCGGGGTGAACGCGTACAAGGACGGTGTCGTCTCCCGCCTCTACAAGGGCCTGCAGGGTCTGCTCAAGCAGGACAAGATCACCGTGGTGCAGGGCGCCGGCAAGCTGGTCGCCAAGGACACCGTCGAGGTGGACGGCAAGCGCTACACCGGCCGCAACGTCATCCTGGCCACCGGGTCGTACTCGCGCTCGCTGCCCGGCCTCGAGGTCGACGGCAAGCGCGTGCTGACCAGCGAGCACGCCCTCCGGCTGGACCGGGTGCCGAGCTCCGCGATCGTGCTCGGCGGCGGCGTGATCGGCGTCGAGTTCGCCAGCGTGTGGAAGTCGTTCGGCGCGGACGTGACCATCCTGGAGGCGCTGCCCCGGCTGGTCGCCGCGGAGGACGAGGAGGTCTCCAAGGCGGTCGAGCGCGCGTTCCGCAAGCGGAAGATCAACTTCAAGGTCGGCAAGCCGTTCGAGAAGGTCGAGCACACCGAGAACGGCGTGCGCGCCACCATCTCCGGCGGCGAGACGATCGAGGCCGAGGTGCTGCTGGTCGCGGTCGGCCGCGGCCCGACCACCAAGGACCTGGGGTACGAGGAGCAGGGCGTCACGCTGGACCGCGGCTTCGTGATCACCAACGAGCGGCTGCACACCGGCGTCGGCAACATCTACGCGGTCGGCGACATCGTGCCCGGCCTGCAGCTCGCGCACCGCGGCTTCCAGCAAGGCATCTTCGTGGCCGAGGAGATCGCCGGCCGGAACCCCGCGGTGATCGACGAGAACGGCATCCCGCGCGTCACGTACTCCGACCCGGAGGTCGCCTCCGTGGGTCTCACCGAGGCGAAGGCCAAGGAACAGTACGGTGCGGACAAGATCTCCACGTACAACTACAACCTGGGCGGCAACGGCAAGAGCCAGATCCTCAAGACCCAGGGCTTCATCAAGCTGGTCCGGGTCGCCGACGGCCCGGTCGTCGGCGTGCACATGGTGGGCGCCCGCATGGGCGAGCTGGTGGGCGAGGCGCAGCTGATCTACAACTGGGAGGCGTTCCCGGAGGAGGTCGCCCAGCTCGTGCACGCGCACCCCACCCAGAACGAGGCGCTCGGCGAGGCGTTCCTCGCGCTCGCGGGCAAACCGCTCCACGCCCACGCCTGATCCATCCGTCCGCACGTCTGCGACAAGGAGTTCGAGAACATGCCGGTATCGGTCACCATGCCGCGGCTGGGTGAGAGCGTCACCGAGGGTACGGTCACGCGCTGGCTGAAGCAGGAGGGCGAGCGGGTCGAGGCCGACGAGCCGCTGCTCGAGGTCTCCACCGACAAGGTCGACACCGAGATCCCGTCCCCGGCCGCCGGTGTGCTGTCGCGCATCGTCGTCGGCGAGGACGAGACCGCGGACGTCGGCAGCGAGCTGGCGGTCATCGCCGGTGACGACGACGACGCCGGATCGTCCGCCCCGGCGCCGGCCGCGCCCGAGCAGCAGTCCGCTCCGGCCGCTCCCCAGCAGGAGGAGCAGGAGGCCGAGCCGGAGCCGGCCGCGCCGAACGAGCCGTCCACCGAGAAGGACGTCGAGGAGGAGGCGCCGGCCCCGCAGACCGCCGCCCCGACCGGCGGCGGCGAGGGCACCGCGGTCACGATGCCCGCGCTGGGCGAGAGCGTCACCGAGGGTACGGTCACCCGCTGGCTCAAGCAGGTCGGCGACACCATCGAGGTGGACGAGCCGCTGCTCGAGGTCTCCACCGACAAGGTGGACACCGAGATCCCGTCGCCGGTCGCCGGCACGGTCCTGGAAATCAAGGTGCCCGAGGACGAGACCGCCGACGTCGGCGCCGAGCTGGCCATCATCGGTTCCGCGGACGCCGCGCCGTCGGCCGCCCCCGAGCAGCCCAAGCCGGAGCCGAAGCAGGAATCTCCCGAGCCGGAAGCTCCCAAGCAGGAGGCCCCGAAGCAGGAGTCCCCGAAGCAGGAGGCGCCGCAGCAGGCCGAGGCGCCCACGATCGAGTCCGCGCCGGCGCCCGACCTGTCCCCGGCCGGGGCCTCGTACGCGGCACCGTCCCCGGAGGCCGAGACCGCGAAGGACCCGGCGGCCGCCGAACGCGCCGCCGAGCCGTCCGCGCCCAGCCCGGCCCGCGACGCGGTCAAGGCCAACGGCGCCGGCGACGCCGGCTACGTCACGCCGCTGGTCCGCAAGCTGGCCGCGGAGAAGGGCGTGGACCTGTCCACGCTGACCGGCACCGGCGTCGGCGGCCGGATCCGCAAGCAGGACGTCATCGAGGCCGCCGACAAGGCCGCCGCGGCCAAGGCGGCACCGGCTCCGGCCGCGGCACCGGCGGCCAAGTCCGCCGCGCCCACGCCGAAGCCCGCACCGAGCCCGCTGCGCGGCCGCACCGAGAAGCTGACCCGCACCCGCGCCACCATCGCCCGGCGCATGGTCGAGTCGCTGCAGGTCTCGGCGCAGCTCACCACGGTCGTCGAGGTGGACGTCACGAAGATCGCCCAGCTGCGCAACCGCGCCAAGGCCGACTTCCTGGCCAAGAACGGCGTCAAGCTGTCCTTCCTGCCGTTCTTCGCGCTCGCCTCGGTCGAGGCGCTGCGCCAGCACCCGGTGGTGAACTCCTCCATCGACCAGGAGGCCGGCACGGTCACCTACCACGACACCGAGCACCTGGGTATCGCGGTGGACACCCCCAAGGGCCTGATCGTCCCGGTGATCAAGGACGCCGGCGACCTCAACCTGGCGGGGCTGGCCAAGCGGATCGCCGACGTGGCGGACCGCACCCGGAACAACAAGATCGGCCCGGACGAGATCTCCGGCGGCACGTTCACGCTGACCAACACCGGCAGCCGCGGCGCGCTGTTCGACACACCGATCATCAACCAGCCGCAGGTCGGCATCCTCGGCACCGGCGCGGTGGTCAAGCGCGCCGTCGTGGTCGACGACCCGGACCTGGGCGAGGTCATCGTGCCCCGCTCGATGGTCTACCTGGCGCTGAGCTACGACCACCGGATCGTGGACGGCGCCGACGCGGCCCGCTTCCTGGTCACCATCAAGGAGCGCCTGGAGGCCGGGCACTTCGAGGGCGACCTCGGCCTGAGCTGACCGTCGGGTGCCGGGGCGTGCGGTTCGCCGCACGTCCCGGCACCCGAACAGTTTTGAACGGGTTCGAGTTCGGGAACACTGGGAACCATGCGGATTCTCATGGCCGGCGCGTCCGGCTTCCTCGGCACCCACCTCGCGCAGCGCTGGCGCGACGCCGGGCACGACGTCACCCGGCTGGTCCGCCGCGCCCCACAGCGACCGGACGAGGCCCGCTGGCAGCCGTCCGCCGACCAGCTCGACCCGACGCTGGTGGCGGCCGCCGACGCGGTGGTCAACCTGGCCGGTGCGGGCGTCGGTGACAAGCGCTGGACCGGCGCGTACAAGAACCTGATCCGGTCCAGCCGGGTGGACACCACCGGCACCATCGCCCGGGCCATCGCCAACCTGCCCGCCGAGGACCGCCCCACGGTGCTGCTGCAGGGCTCCGCCGTCGGGTGGTACGGCGACACCGGCGACCGCCAGGTCACCGAGGAGTCCCCGGCCGGCCGCGGCTTCCTGGCCGATGTGTGCCGGGTGTGGGAGGCCGCCGCCAGTCCCGCCGAGAACGCCGGCACGCGGGTCGCGCTGCTGCGTACCGGCCTGCCCCTGGACGCCGACGCCGGCCTGCTCAAGCCGCAGATGCTGCCGTTCCGGATGGGCGTCGGCGGCAAGCTCGGCAACGGCCGCCAGTGGGTGCCGTGGATCTCGCTGGCGGACTGGCTGCGTGCCGTCGACTTCCTGCTGGACCGCGACGACGTCACCGGCCCGGTCAACGTCGTCGGCCCGGCGCCGGTCACCAACGCCACGTTCACCGAGGCGTTCGGGCGGGTGCTGCACCGGCCCACCGTGATGCCGATCCCCGCCGTGGCGCTGCAGGTGGCGCTCGGCGAGTTCGCCGGAGAGGCGTTGCGCAGCCAGCGGGTGCTGCCCGGCGTGCTCAGCCGGGCCGGGTTCACCTGGGACCACCCGACCGTCGAGTCCGCTCTCCGGGCCGCCATAGATCGGGAACCGAGCGCTGTGCGGTAACAAATCCGCAGTCTCTTGCTAACCTGCGGCTGATGTCCGCGACCGCCACCGACCCCGCGCCCCTGCCCGCCGACCCCCCGGCCGCCCCCTCGGCCGGCTCCGGCGTGCGCCGGCCCTGGCGCGCGCACCTGCTGATGGCGGTGGCCGCGCTCGCCCTCGCGGTGTACGTCACCCAGCACCTGTGGTCCGACCCGTACCGGCACGTGATCGCCGCCAACGCGGGTGACCAGGCGTTCTTCGAATGGCTCCTGGGGTACGGCGTCTACCTGCTCGGCAACGGCGGCGACCCGTTCTTCACCGACCTGCTGAACACGCCGGCCGGGGTCAACCTCGCCGCGAACACCTCCATCACCGTCTACATCGTCCTGTTCTCGCCGCTCACCCACCTGCTCGGGCCGCAGATCAGCTTCGTGACGATCCTGACGCTGAACCTGGCCGGTGCCGCCTTCGCGTGGTACCTGTTCTTCCGCCGGTACGTCACCACGCGGGCGGTCGCGGCTGGCGTCGCGGGACTGTTCTGCGGCTTCGCGCCGGGCTTCATCTCGCACGCCAACGGACACCTGAACTGGTCGGCGGGCTGGGTCGCGCCGGTCGTGCTGTGGTGGGTGCTCAAGCTGCGTGAGCCTGGACGGTGGCTGCGGAACGGCCTGGTGCTGGGCGTACTGGTGACGATCGGGTTCTCCATCGCCGCCGAGGGACTGTTCTTCACCGCCCTGGCCGCCGGCCTCTTCCTCGGCACGTGGACGCTGGCGTCCGCGCCGACCCGGGCGGAGGCGCGCGCCGCGCTGCCCACCGTCCTACGCGGACTGGGCGTCACCGCGCTGGTCGCCGGTGCGCTGCTGGCGTACCCGTTGTACATGCACTTCGCCGGACCGCAGTCGTTCTCCGGCACCGGGTTCAGCCAGCGGCACTTCGTCGAGGACGTGGCCGCGTACGTGGCCTACGCGGACCGGTCGCTGGCCACCCTGGCCGGGCTGAACAGCGGCGACCTGGCGCCCAACCCGACCGAGCAGACGTCGTTCTTCGGTTCACCGCTGCTGCTGCTGGTGGGTGCCGGCCTGATGCGGATGTGGGGCGAGGCGGACCGCGGCCGGCGGGCCACGCTGCTGGCGCTGGCCGTGACCGCGGTCGTGTTCGCGGTGCTGTCCTGGGGGCCGCGCCTGCAGTTCCTGGAGCACGAGACGAACGTGGTGCTGCCGTACGCCGCCCTGACCCATCTGCCGCTGTTCGACTCGGCGCTGCCCGGCCGGTTCGCGCTGGTGCTGGTCGGCGTGTTCGGCGTCCTGCTGGCGATGATCGGCGACCGGCTGCTGACCAAGCCGTACCTGTCCAGCGGGGTTCGCACCGCGTATGCCGCCGGGTTCGTCCTGGCGCTCGTGCCGATCTTCCCGTTGCCGCTGGTCACCGGGGTACGTTCGGCCGAGCCCGCGTTCATCTCCACCGGCACCTGGCAGCGGTACGTCTCGGAGGACGGCGTGCTCAGCTCGCTGCCGCTGCCCACCAACACCTCGCCGGACGGCCAGCGCTGGCAGGCGTACACGATGGCCCGGGGTGGTCCGCAGTTCCGCATTCCGAACGGGTACTTCCTCGGGCCGGGCGGCAAGGACGGCACCGGTCAGATCGGCCCGGCGTGGCATCAGACCGACTGGATGTTCATCCGCGCCGCGCTCGAGGGCTACGTCCCGCCGATCACCGACTTCGAACGCGCGCAGGCGCGGGCCGACTTCGCGTACTGGAAGATCGAGGCGGTGTTCCTGGCGCCGCAGATCACCGGCGAACACGGCGTGCAGTTCCGCAACGCCGTGGAGATGACCGCGATCGGGTTGCTGGGCCAGCCGGAACGGGTGGACGACGTGCTGGTGTGGCGCATCCGCCCGGGTGTGGACCCGGTCACTTCGGGGCGCTGATCCGCCGGACTACGCTGGCGGGGTGACCAGCTCAACGCTCACCGTGCTCCGTCCCGGCCTGGTCGACTACGTGCAGGCGTGGGACGAGCAGCGGCGCATCCATGACGCCGTGGTGGCCGGCGACCAGCCGGACACCATCCTGCTGCTGGAACACCCCAGCGTGTTCACCGCCGGCAAACGCACCGAGCCCGCCGACCGGCCGTTCGACGGCACGCCGGTGGTCGACGTGGACCGCGGCGGGAAGATCACCTGGCACGGCCCCGGCCAGCTCGTCGGCTACCCGATCCTCACGCTGCCCGACCCGATCGACGTGGTGGCGTACGTACGCCGCACCGAGCAGCTGCTGATCGACGTCTGTGCCGAGTTCGGCGTGACCGCCCAGCGCAATCCGATCGACGGCCGCAGCGGCGCCTGGGTGCTGGCCGACGACCGCGGCCCGGACCGCAAGATCGCTGCCATCGGCATCCGCGTGTCCCGGGGCGTGACCCAGCACGGGTTCGCCATCAACTGCGACTGCGACCTGAGCAACTACGACCGGTTCGTGCCGTGCGGCATCCGCGACTCCGGCGTGACGTCGCTGTCCGCCGAGGTGGGCCGTCCGGTGCCGGTGGCCGAGGTCCTGCCGGTCGTGGAGCGTCACCTGCCGACCCTGCTGGCCTAGCCGGGCGGGGCGGCGGCGCTCAGACGCGGAACCGCGCCGTCAGCGTGTGCAGCCGCTCCGCCATGCCGGAGACCTCGGTCGCGTCGGCGAGTGCGGACTCGGCGTCCCGCGAGGTCTCCGACGCCGCCGCGGCGATCGCCCCGATGGCGTCGGTGATGTCGCCGGTCCGCCCGCTGACCTCGCCCATGCTGCGGGCCATCTCGCTCGCGGTGGCGCTCTGTTCCTCCACCGCCGACGCGATGGTGGTCTGGATCTCGTCGATCCGGCTGATCACCGCGGTGATCTCGGTGATCGCCTCGACCGCGCCGGCGGTGCCGGCCTGGATCGCCTCCACCCGGAGCGAGATGTCCTGGGTGGCCTTCGCGGTCTCCTGAGCCAGATCCTTGACCTCGCCGGCGACCACCGCGAATCCCTTGCCGGCGTCCCCGGCCCGGGCCGCCTCGATGGTCGCGTTCAGCGCCAGCAGGTTCGTCTGCTCGGCGATCGACGTGATCACCTTGACCACGTCGCCGATCTCCGCCGACGACGAGCCCAGCTCGGCCATCGTGGTGTTCGTCCGCCGGGCCATGTCGACCGCGTCGCCGACGACCTGCACGGCCTCGGTGGTGCTGCGCGCGATCTCGTTGATCGACGCGCCCATCTCCTCGTTGCCGACGGCCGTGGTGTCGACGTTCTGCCGCACCGACTCCGCCGCCTCCGCGGTGACTCCGGCCTGGGCGGTGGTGCGCTCCGCGGCCTGCGAGATCCGCTGCGAGACGCCGGCCATCCGGGCCGTCGCCCCGGACACCGCCGCGGCCGACGCGGTCACCTCCCCGATGGTCTCGTCCAGACCCTCGATGACGCCGTTGAGCTGCGACGCCATGGCGGCGAGTTCGTCCGACCCGGGCACCTGGGCCCGGCGGGACAGGTCGCCGTCGCGGACGCCGTCCAGCGCGCCGGCCACCGCCCGTAGCGGCGTGAGAATGCTGCCCGCCACCAGCGCCGCGATCACCAGCAGCAGCAGCGCGGCCACCGCGGCGCCCAGCGCGACGCTCACCGTGGCCGCACGCCGTTGCGCGGCGACCCCGGCGGCCACCTCGTCGGAGTGCTGGTCCAGCGCGTCGCCGACCGCCGGCAGCTCGTCCTCCACGGCGCTGAAGGCCGTGGTGAACTGGGGGTACACGCCGTCGTCCGGTCCCGCGCCGGAGTTCGCCACGACGGCACCGGCCAGGCGCAGGTACTCCGCCACGGTCGGCTCGACCCGGCTGGCCGCCTCCCGTACCGCGGGTGGTGCCTGGTCCGTCCGGAACACGGCGAGCCGGTCCTGCATGATGGCGGTGTGCTCGGTGAGATCCGCGGCGGCCTCGGCGCGTTCCGCGCTGGTGGTCGCCACGAACACGCGCAGCACGTCGCCGCGGATCGCGTCGTGCGCCATGTCCGCCTCGAGCGCGGTCCGGGTCAGGTGCGCCGACGTCTGCAGGTCCCGGGCGTCCCGCTCGGCGGCGGTCAGGCCACGGACCCCCACCGCGGCGCTGACCAGCACGCCGATCAACGCCATGCCGACCAACAGCATCAGTTTGGTCCGCACCCGTCGTCGGCCCAGCCACGCGTACACCATGTCCGCCTCCGTCCCCTTCTCCCCCGATCGGCGCGGGGAGTACGCGGCTGAGCGACAAGGCCCCGATGACGTACCTGCTCTTGATCACCGCCACCGGTACACCAGTGTCGTTCTGGGTCCCGGGAAACGACGCTGGTGTACCAGTGGAGCGCTCCACTGGTACACCAGCGCTCCGCGTGCCCAGCCCGTGCCGACGCACGGCCCGGGGGACCGTCAGGGTGTCAGCCGGTGCAGGTCGCGCGGGAAGGCGGTCACCGCCCGCACGTTCGCCACCCCGAGCAGCCGGGACACGAACCGCTCCAGCCCGATGGCGAACCCGCCGTGCGGCGGCATGCCGTACCGGAAGCCGTCCAGGTAGCCGGCGTACGGGGCCAGGTCACCGCCGAGCGCCCGCACGTAGTCGTCGTAGTGGTGCAGCCGCTGGCCGCCGGTGACCAGCTCGACGCCGCGGAACAGCAGGTCGAAGCCGTTCGACCAGCGCGGGTCCGCGGGGTCCGGGTGGGTGTAGAACGGACGTTTCGCCATCGGGTACCCGGTGACGTAGAGGAACTCGGATCCGTGTTCGCGGCGTGCCCACTCCCCCAGCGCGCGTTCGTGTGCGGGCGCCAGGTCCGGCTCGTCGTCCGGCGCACCGACGATCCGCAGCGCCTCGCGGAAGTGCACGGCCGGGATCTCGGCCGGCACGTCCAGCGGCGCGTACTCCGCCACCGCCGCGGCCATCGCGGTCAGCGTCCGGGTCAGCACGGCCATCACGTCCCGGTGGTCGGCGACGAAGCCGAGCTCGGCGTCCAGGGACGTGTACTGCGCCAGGTGCCGGCCGGTGTCGTGCGGCTCGGCGCGGAACACCGGTCCCACCTCGTACACCCGCTCGAACACCCCGACCATCAGCTGCTTGTAGAACTGCGGGGACTGCGCCAGGTAGCCGGGCCGGCCGAAGTAGTCCAGCCGGAACACGTCGGCGCCGGACTCGGTCGCGGACGCCACGATCTTCGGCGTGTGGATCTCGACGAACCGCTGCTCCCGCAGGGCCTCCCGGAAGGCGGCGGTCACGGTCGCCGCCACCCGGAGCGCGGTGACCCGCGTCGGGTGCCGGAGGGCCAGGGCGGCATGGTCGAGCTGGGTGGGCAGCGTCGCGGTCAGCGCGGGCCGGTGCAGTTCCAGGGGCAGGGGTACGGTGACCGCGCTGAGTACCCGTACCGCCGGCCGGGTCAGCTCGACCCCCGCCGGAGCCGCCGGGTTGGCGGTGACCGTGGCGGTGATCTCGACGACGCTCTCCTCGGCGAGCGTCTCGATCGGCCCGCGGGTGTCGTCGCCCGCGACCACCTGGGTGAACCCGGCGGCGTCGCGGACGATCAGGAACGCCACCGACTTGAGCAGCCGGCGACGGTGGACCCACCCGGCGACCGTCACGGTCTCGCCGAGGTGCCCGGTCAGTTCGGTGGAGAGGATGCGTTGCATGCGGGTGTACCTCCTCTGGTGTCTGCAACGCGGCCCCAGGGAGGTGTGGGCGAGCGGGATCCTCGCGGTGCCACCACACCTTCGCGCCCGGTTTCCCGGGCGCCTCATTGGTCGTGCCGTGGCTCCGGAGTGTCTTCGCGCCCCGGCGCCGGGCCACCTTCTCAGCTTCCGGTGGCTCTCTCCGCCGACGTGGATCGGGACGTTACTCGGTTCCGTCATCGCCGTGCCCGGGACCTTAACAGCACGCTTCGCGCGGGCGAACCGGATTTCCCGTACCGGCGTGAGGGCGCTCACATCACCCGCCACGTGAGCCTCGTCGCCTCCGCACCGTGAACGGCACGTTCCGGCGTAATCTCGGGGATGTGACTATTGCTCCCGAGGGCCGCCGCATGCTGCGCATCGAAGCGCGCAACGCCGAAACTCCCATCGAGCGGAAGCCGCCCTGGATCAAAGTCAAAGCCAAGATGGGCCCGGAGTACACCCACCTGCGCGGACTGGTCCAGCGGGAGGGCCTGCACACCGTCTGCCAGGAGGCCGGCTGCCCCAACATCTACGAATGTTGGGAGGACCGGGAGGCGACATTCCTCATCGGCGGCGACCAATGCACCCGCCGGTGCGACTTCTGCCAGATCGACACCGGCAAGCCGGCCGAGTTCGACGCCGACGAGCCGCGCCGGGTCGGCGAGTCGGTGGCCACCATGGGCCTGAAGTACGCCACGGTCACCGGGGTGGCCCGCGACGACCTGCCCGACGGCGGCGCCTGGCTGTACGCCGAGACCGTCCGGCAGATCCACAAGCTGCAGCCCGGCTGCGGCGTGGAGCTGCTCATCCCCGACTTCAACGCGGACCCGGCCCAGCTGGCCGAGGTGTTCGGTGCCGCGCCCGAGGTGCTGGCGCACAACGTCGAGACGGTCCCGCGGATCTTCAAGCGGATCCGCCCCGGATTCCGCTACGACCGGTCCCTCGACGTGCTGACCCAGGCCCGCGCGGCCGGGCTGGTCACCAAGAGCAACCTGATCCTCGGCATGGGCGAGGAGCGGGCCGAGGTGTCCCAGGCGCTGCGGGACCTGCACGCGGCCGGCTGCGAGCTGATCACCATCACGCAGTACCTGCGGCCCACCCCCCGGCACCACCCGGTGGAGCGCTGGGTGAAGCCGGAGGAGTTCATCGAGCTGGGCCAGGAGGCCGAGCAGATCGGCTTCGCCGGAGTGATGAGCGGGCCGCTGGTGCGCTCGTCGTACCGCGCGGGCCGGCTCTACCAGCAGGCCCTGGCCGCTCGCGCCTGACGCCTACGGCAGGTGGCGCACCTCGGGGAAGGCCGGACCCGGCCCACGGTGCGGCCGGCGGCCGGCGCGGCCGGGAGGAGGCCGCGGCGGGACACGCGTGCGGTGGTCATGGCGTCTCCTCCGGCGTCCGGGGCAGCGCGTTTCCCGCTCCCCCGTCGGGTGTCTCGATGCGGGCGATGAGCTGTTTGAGCCGCGCGACCTCCGCGGCGAGTGCCGTTTGGCCCGCCTCGGTGAGCGTGATCCAGGTCCGGCCGCGCTTCCCGGCGTAGCCCTTCTCGACCTCGACCAGGCCGGCCGTCTCCAGCACCGCGACGTGCTGGGAAAGGTTGCCGGCGGTCAACGCCAACTGGGTACGCAGGAACCCGAACTCCACCCGGCGCGCCTCGTGCGCGATGGTGAGGATGCCGAGCCGGACCCGCTGGTGCACCACGTCGTCGAGCCCGGTGACCGGATGCGGCGAGTCGTTCCCGTCCGGCGCACCGACCGGGCCACTCCCGCCCGGTCCCGGAATGTCGACCGGGCCGCTTCCGTCCGGTGCCGGAGGGCCGGCCGGGCCGGTCACCCGGGCCGCCGCAGGCGTTGCGCCAGCGCGAATCCGGCGCTGCCGAGCAGCAGCACGCCGCCGCTGATGGCCAGCATCGGCGCGAACTCCCACCGGCCTCCCCAGTGGACTCCCCAGCCGAAGTTGATCGGCACCAGCACCACGGCCAGGTAGCCGAGGGCGAACACCAGCAACGCGGGGTGCCGTTCCAGCCAGGCCAGCACCAGCAGCGCCAGCCCGATCGAGCCGCTGAAGTCGGTCAGGCGCAACAGCGCGAGGACGACCCAGGGCAGCGGGCGCCCGGGGTCCGACGGCACCAGGGCATCCGCCGCGACCACGTGCAAGGCGGTGAACAGGGCGACGAGCACGACACCCACGATGGCGTACGGCGCCACCCGGGTGCCCAGCCCGCGCGCCCGGGCGACCCGCAGGTATCCCCCGGCGATCACCAGATAGGCCAGCACCAGCGCCGTCCACCAGTAGATGGACGCGGTCTGGAACCACACCTGGCACACCTCGCCGTCGCCCGACGGACGGCAGTCGCTGAGGACCTCGCGGCCGTAGGCGTAGGCGGGAATCGCGCCGAGGGTCACCAGGCCCAGCACCAGTAGGGGCAGCCACGTCACGCGTTGGGCCAGGCGGACCTGGCGCGCGAGGCGGCGCGTGTCTGCGAGAAGCCGGCGGGGGTCCCCGTCGGCGGGTACCGCATCAGAAGTCATGCCAATAGGTTTGCACAGCAAACCGATTGGCGCCAGCAACAATCGCGAACGAGATGGAACGGAGTGCGCCCAACCGGACCGTGGCCGCCGGGGCTCGCGGTCGTCCCTGCTTGGCTCGCGGTCGTCCCTGCTTGGCTCGCGGTCGTCCCTGCTTGGCGAGCGCGCGGGCTTCCCGGCCCAGGCTCAGCCCGGCCGGCGCCCGCGGATCGCTCAGCTCTCGTCGAGCAGGCCCAGGCGGTGCGCCACCGCGGCGGCCTCCACCCGGTTGGCCACGCCGAGCTTGGCGATGATCCGGGAGACGTGCACGCTCGCCGTCTTCGGGGAGATGTAGAGCCGCTCGGCGATCCGCCCGTTGCTGTGCCCCTCGGCCACCAGCCGCAGCACCTCACGCTCCCGCGCGGTCAGCACCTCGGTGCCGTCCGGCGCCGCCGCGACCGCCGCGGCGGCGGAGCGCAGCCCGAGCCGCTGCGCCAGCGTGTCCATCTGCGCGACGAGGGGCGCCGCGCCGAGCGCCCCCGCGATCGCCGCCGCCTCCTCGACCGCCCCGGCCGCGGTCGCCCGGTCGCCGGCACCGGCCGCCGTCTCGGCCAGCCCGCGGAGGGCCACCGCGAGCGGATAACGCTGGCCGTCCGCCCGCCACGCCGTCACCGCCGCGCGCCAGGCGTCCGGGTCACGGTCCAGGCAGGCGCGGACGTGCGCCTCATACGCCCGGTCGGCCGGACGCCGCACCGGCACGGTCGCCGCCGACTCGCGTACCCGTGCGGTCAGCTCGGGATCGCCGGCCCGGTCCGCCGCCTCGGCCGCGGCCGCGAGCAGCGGCCAGGCATATCGCGGCAGGGCGTCGAGGTCCGGCTCGGCCAGGCCGGCCCCGGCCGCCGCCACCGCGGCCGGATGGTCACCGGCGTGCAGCGCGGCGAGAATCCGCAGCTCGTGCAGCGACAGACGGTTGTCCTGGTTGAGGTAGGGCCGGCCGAGGAAGGCCACCGCCCGCTCGGCCAGCGCCTGCGCGCCCTCGTGACCGCGGGCCAGCCGCAGCCGGGCGCGCAGTCGCATCCACGGCAGGGCCAGCGTGCCGGGCGGGTCCTTGCGGGCCGCCTCGGCGAGCCGGGCGTCGGCCGCGTCCCACCGGCCCAGCGCGATCAGCGCCTCGGCGTGGTTGGCCATCAGGAACACGCCGGTGGTGCGGCTGACCCCGACCCGGTCGGCGTGCGGGACGCCCTCGGCGGCACCGGCCGCGGACTCCTCGTAACGGCCCAGGCGGAACAGGCCGTCGGACGCGTTCACCAGGGCCCGGGCCAGGTTGGGCAGATCGTCGGCGGCGCGGGCCCGCTCGGCGGCCCGGAACATCGCCTCCAGGCTCTCCTCCGTGGGAATCCGCCCGGCGCAGATGCGCCCATACGTGATCATGGTGGAGACCTCGGTGGCGACGTCGCCCAGCTCCACGGCGAGGCCCATCGCCTCCTCCGCGATGCGGCCGGCCTCGTCCAGGTCCACCGCGCAGTACGCCTGCGCCACGTCGGCCAGCAGCATCACCCGCTCCGACGAATTGGGCACGGTCTTGAGCAGGCGGTGGGCCTCGCGCGCCTCCGCCTCGCCGTTGCTGGCACCCTTGTTGCTGAGCAGCTTGCCGCGGCGGACCAGCAGCCGCGCCGCCCGCAACGGCTCGGCATCCGCGTCCAGATCGGCCAGCGCGGCCCGGGTGAGCTTCAGCGCCCGCTTGTGATCCCCCGCCTGGATCGCCGACAGCGCGGTCTCCTCCAGCAGGTCGAGATGGTCGACGCCGAGCCGGCCACCGGCGTCCGGTACCTGCTCCCACAACTCCAGGACACGTTCCAGCAGGCGGGCCTGTTCCGCGTAGGCATAACGCCGGCAGGCGTGGTCGGCGGCCTGCTTGGCGGCCACCAGGGCGCGCGGGCGGTCGTGCGCGGCATACCAGTGGTGGGCGATCTCGGCGGGCGCCCGGCCCATCGCCACCAGCTCGGGCCCGGCCTCGATCGCCCCCGCGTACCGCGAGTGCATCCGGGCGTGCTCACCGGGCAGCAGGTCGTCGTGCACCGCCTCGCGGACCAGGGCGTGGCGGAACTCGTACCCCCCGTCGGTGTCCACCACGATCAGCTGGGCCGCCACCACGGCCCGCAGGGCCGACTCCAGTTCGGCATCGGCGAGGCCGGCCACCCGGGCGAGCAACTCGTGGCCGAAGCGGGTGCCACCCACCGCGGCCACCCGCAGCACCCGCTGGGCCACCTCGGACAGCTGGTCGACCCGGGACAGCAGCAGGTCGCGCAGGCTGTGCGGGATGTCGCTGCAGTCCGGGTCGCCGGACAGCGCGAACTGCTCGATGAAGAACGGGTTGCCCTGGGCGCGCTCGTGCACCGAGTCGGCGGTCCGCGGCTCCGGCTCCGCGCCGAGCAGGTGGGTGAGCATCGCGGCGGTGCCGTCGCGGTCGAGCCGGTCGAGCTCCAGCCGCTGCACCCCGCGGACCCGGTCGAGCTCGGCGAGGAACGGCCGCAGCGGATGGCCGCGGTGCAACTCGTCGGTGCGATAGGTGATCAGCAGCAGGACGTGCGGCAGCCGGGCCGACCGCACCAGGAACCCGATCAGGTCGCGAGTGGACCGGTCGGCCCAGTGCAGGTCCTCCAGCACCAGCACCACCGACCGGTCCTCGGACAGCCGGGCGAACAGCGCCGCGACCAGGTCGAACAGGTAACCCCGATGCGCCTCGACGGCGTCCGGCGGGGCGCCCAGCTCGGGCAGCAGCCGGGCGAAGTCACGCTCCCGGCCCCGTAGCACGGCCGGGCCGTCGGCCTGCACCAGCTCGCGCAGGGCGGCCGCGAAGGGTGCGAACGGCAGCCCCTCCTCGCCCAGCTCCAGCGCCTGCCCGGTGAGCACCCGGGCGCCGTCGGCCTCGGCGGCCCGGCGGAACTCCTCCACCAGGCGGGTCTTGCCGACCCCCGCCTCGCCGCCAACCAGCACGGTCGACGGCTCGGCGCTGCGGGTGCGCTTCAGGGCATCCTTCAGCGCCGCCAGGTCGGCCTCCCGGCCGACGAGGACCTCACTGCTGGAGTACGCCGTCACGGTGTCGAGAATGCCACGGGGGTACGACGGAAATCCCCGCTCGGCGGCCCCGTTCACGAGACGCTCGGCGGCCCCGTTCACGAGGCCGACGGCGCTCGTACGGCCGGCGCCTTCCGGGCCGCCCGCCCGAACCGGCGGTGCCGTCCGGCCCGGGCGGAACCGTGTGCCAGCCGGTAGGCGGCGGCCTCGCGGCGCAGTTCGTCGTTGCGCTGGTGGTACAGGTCGAGCCGGGTTTGCGGGTCGGTGTAGGGGAACATCGCATGTCTCCTCGCGATCGGTCGTTTCCGCTGAGGTCCACTCTTCGGCCGAAGGTGCCGGGCACACATGGGGACGCAGCCTGATATCGCGAGGGCCGGCTACCTTACCGGCCGGACGGCCGGTGCCGAGCCGACGTAAGGCACTTACCCGTGACCACTACACTTCCGGGTATGGCAAAACCCCAGGAGAAGGTGTCGTTCCGCGAGCGGCTGAAGCAGATCGGCCAGGTGTTCGCGTTCACCGCCAAGCAGGACAAGTGGTTCTTGCCGCTGCTCGCCGCCGCGGTCCTGATCCCGCTGTCGCTCACGGTGCTGGTGGTGCTCCTGGGGCTGGGCTGGGTGTGGATCCCGATCGGCATCATGGTCACCCTGCTGGCCGTGCTGATCGTGCTCAATCTGCGGTCCAACTCGGCGATGATGAACGTCGCCGAGGGCCAGCCCGGAGCGGCCGCCCAGATCATGGAGAACATGCGCGGCGACTGGCGGGTCCGTCCCGCGGCCAGCTCGACCACCCAGTTCGACATGGTGCACGTCGTGATCGGCCGGCCCGGCGTGATCCTGCTCGGCGAGGGACAGACCCAGCGGGTACGCACGCTGATGGGCCAGGAGAAGCGCCGCCTCGCCAAGGTGATCGGCAACGCCCCGCTGTACGACTACATGATCGGCTCCGGCGAGGGCGAGCTGTCGATCCGCAAACTGCGCACCACGGTGATGAAGCTGCCCCGCAACCTCACCGGCAAGGACGTGAACGCGCTGGACAAGCGGCTGGGCGCGCTGATGGCACGGCCCCAGATGCCGAAGGGCGCCATCCCCAAGAGCATGCGGCCGTCCAAGGGCCAGTTCCGCCAGCAACGGCCGCGCTGACCACTCCCCGACACTCCGGGGCTCACGGGTGGTGGGCTAGCGCAGGACCACGACGGAGCCGGCCGCTCGGTCGTGCCATCCGCGCCGGCTCGCGTCCGTCACGACCGCCGGGATCAGCAGGGCCAGCAGGATCGCCCGGACGAACGCCCGCCCCAGGCCGATCGCCCCGCCGTCCCGAATCGCGATGCAGCGGAGGCCGGCCAGCGCCATGCCCGGGGTCTGGCCGAACAGGCCGATCAGGACGGTGTTGAGCACGATCAGCACCAGCACCGGCGGCCACGGCACGGCCTGCGGGTTGGCGTAGAACGCGGCCACCACGAGGCAGATCGCCCAGTCGATGAGCAGCGCGGCGAACCGGCGCCCGAAGCCGGCGAGGCGGACCTGCGCCGGGTCGTACGCCGGCGGGGTGTCATTTGCACGAGCTGCCACGAGAGCCAAGGCTAACGGGTTAACCTGCACCAGTCGCGACCCGCTCAGGGCCTCCGTAACATGGCGGAAACAATAGGGATACGCCTGGGCAACTCCGTACCCATAGCGTCGCGACCAGCCTAGCCACACGGCGGCCACGCGCCGCCCCGGTTCGAAAATCCTGTGCCAGGAGGACGAGTGTTCGCCAATCCCGAGGAACTCCTGCGATACCTCAAAGACGAGGACGTCAAGTTCGTCGACGTACGATTCTGTGACCTGCCCGGTGTGATGCAGCACTTCAACATTCCGGTGGAGTCCTTCGACGACAGCGTTGTGACCGACGGCCTCGCCTTTGACGGATCCTCGATCCGCGGGTTCCAGGCCATCCACGAGTCCGACATGATGCTCCTGCCCGACGTCACCACCGCGTTCGTGGACCCGTTCCGGATCCAGAAGACGCTGGCGCTGAACTTCTTCATCCACGACCCGTTCACCCGCGAGGCCTACTCGCGTGACCCGCGGAACGTGGCGAAGAAGGCGGAGACGTACCTGGCCTCCAGCGGCATCGCCGACACCGCGTACTTCGGCGCCGAGGCGGAGTTCTACATCTTCGACTCGATCCGCCACTCCACCTCGGCGAACGAGTCGTTCTACTACATCGACTCGGTCGAGGGCGCCTGGAACTCCGGCAAGGAGGAGGAGGGCGGCAACCGCGGCTACAAGACCGCGTACAAGGGCGGCTACTTCCCGGTGGCCCCGCTGGACCACTACTCCGACCTGCGCGACGCCATGGTGCGCCGGCTGATCGACGTCGGCTTCACCGTGGAGCGTTCGCACCACGAGGTCGGCACCGCGGGCCAGGCCGAGATCAACTACAAGTTCTCGACCCTGCTGCACGCCGGCGACCAGATGCAGATGTTCAAGTACATCATCAAGAACACCGCCTGGGAGCACGGCAAGACCGCGACGTTCATGCCGAAGCCGCTCTTCGGCGACAACGGCTCCGGAATGCACACCCACCAGAGCCTCTGGCTCGGCGGGGAGCCGCTGTTCTACGACGAGACCGGGTACGCCGGCCTGTCCGACACCGCCCGCTGGTACATCGGCGGTCTGCTGCACCACGCCCCGAGCCTGCTGGCGTTCACCAACCCGACGGTCAACTCGTACCGTCGTCTGGTGCCCGGCTACGAGGCCCCGGTCAACCTGGTCTACTCGCAGCGCAACCGCTCCGCCTGCACCCGTATCCCGGTGACCGGCAGCAACCCGAAGGCGAAGCGCGTCGAGTTCCGCGTGCCGGACCCGTCGAGCAACCCGTACCTGTCCTTCTCGGCCCAGATGATGGCCGGCCTGGACGGCATCAAGAACAAGATCGAGCCGCCGGCGCCGATCGACAAGGACCTGTACGACCTCCCGCCGGAGGAGTGGGGTGACGTGAAGCAGGTGCCGGGTTCGCTCGACGCCGTGCTGAACTCGCTCGAGGCCGACCACGACTTCCTCACCGCCGGTGGTGTCTTCACCCCCGACCTGATCGAGACGTGGATCGACTGGAAGCGCGAGAACGAGATCGACCCGGTCCGGCTGCGCCCGACCCCGCACGAGTTCGAGATGTACTACAACGTCTGACCCGTGACGAGCGGCGGTCACGATCGGCTACCGGCCGGCGTGGCCGCCGTTTCGCGTGTCCGGAGCGCGGCGCCGGCGAGGCTGTCCGGGCACATGGGACGGTGGGCCGGACAGATTGTCGTACGGACGCACTACGTTGCCGGGCATGGCTGAATCGAAGCAGATCCTCGTGGCGCCCGGCAGCTCCGAGAACGTCACGGACACCGAGCACATCGGCATCACTTTTGCCCTGGCCGGCGGCAGGTGGGCGGGTCGGCCGGTGTTCGCCTCGGGCGGCAAGGACCGCCTGGTGCGGCTGTGGGACGCCGCCACGGGACAACCCCTCGGCCCGGCACTCACCGGGCATGCGGACGCGGTCAGGTATGCCGCGTTCGCCGGGCCGGAACACGACATTCTCGTCACGGCCGACGACCGCAACGTGGTGTTGCGCTGGGACCTGCGCGACGGCACCCCGCATGCCGAGCCGCTGCTGCGGTCGGAGCACACGATCGCGGGGGTCGGCGAGGCCGTGGTGGACGGTCACGCCCTGGTGGGTGTGGGCACCGAGGACGGGCTGGTGCGGATCTTCGACGCCGGCACCGGAGCGCTCCACGCCGACCTGCACATCGGTGCGGGCCTGAAGATGACCCGCTCGGACGTGGGCGTGCTGGACGGGCAGCTGGTGGCGTTGACGGTCGCGCACGACCCCGCCGTGGACTGCGGGGCGTATCTGGCGACGGTGACCCTGTGGGACGTGGCTTCCGGCGCCCCGCGGCAGGAACCCGGGAAGGTGCCAAACGAGAGCGAATACTTCGGGATCCTCGCAACGGCGAACGACCGGCTCGTCGCCGTCCTCGGATTCGACCCCGCCGAGCAGTACGGCGACGACCCCTACCAGTCCGAATACTTCCTGGACCACATCGGCGACTTCCGGGTGGTCGACGTCGCCGGGGACGAGGAGCTGTTCCTGCTCGAGCACGAGGGTGGCCCGCTGGAAGCGACCGTTGCCCGCTCGCCCCGCGGTGACGTCGTGCTGGTCGCGATGGAGTCGATGCACATCGCGGTCGTGGCCGTGGGTGGCGTCGACCGGCCCGGCGACGTCGAGGAGTCCCGGTACACCTGGCACAGCACGGACCTGTGCAGTGTGGCCGCGGCCGAGGTGGGCGGACGCACCGTGGTCGCCTCCGCCGATGTCGGAGGCATCCGCTTCTGGGACCTGCACGACCCCGGTCCCGGCCTCCATCGCGGCTGACGGTAATCAGAGGACACCGATCGGTCAGCGGCCGGAACGGCACGCGGATCCACCCCCACCCGGGCGTCCCGCGGCGCAGCGCCCGCACCCAGGCGATCGTAGGCGCGACCATGGACGCAGTCTGTGCTCTGCGCAGCCGGCTGCGGGACGTGTTCTGGATCGGTGGCGGCAGCGGAGCCGGCAAGTCCACCGTGGCGCGCCGCCTGGCCGCCCGGTACGGCCTCCACCTGTACGCCACCGATGACGTGATGTCCGACCACGCCCGGCGGAGCACTGCCGGTGACTGCCCGTTCCTGCACGAGTTCATGGCCATGGACATGGACGAGCGCTGGCTGGACCGGTCGCCGGAGGTCATGCTGGACACCTTCCACTGGTTCCGGGGTGAGGGGTTCGGCCTAATCGTGGACGACCTGCTCGGCCTGCCTGCCGGCACCCGCGTGGTCGTCGAGGGCTTCCGGCTGTTGCCGCGCCTGGTGCGGCCGTTGCTCGGCGGGACCGGCCGGGCCGTGTGGCTCCTGCCGACGCCCGCGTTCCGGCGGGACGCGTTCGAGAGCCGGGGGTCGCTGTGGCGGATCGCCGGCCGGACCAGCGACCCGGAACGGGCCCTTCGGAACCTGCTGGCCCGCGACGCCGCGTTCACCGAACGCCTGGCCGTGGAGGTGCACGACCTCGGCCTCCACGCCGTCGAGGTCCACCCGGCGATGACCGAGGACGACCTGACGGCGCGGGTGGCCGCGGCGTTACGCCTGACCGGCCGGCCGGGTCCCGGACAGGCAGATCCCGGGCAGGCGGTCGGTCGCCACGGCTGACCGGTCGCCGACGGGTCACCGGCCTCGTCGTCGAGCACGCCTAGGGCAGAATCGACCCGTGGATGTGGCGGTGCTCGGGCCGGTCGAGGTGCGCACCGACACCGGGGACCCGGTGCCGGTCGCGGGCGCCCGCCTGCGTACCCTCCTGACGCTTCTGGCTCTGGACGCCAACCGGATCGTGTCCGCGGACCGCCTGATCGACGGGGTCTGGGGCGACGACCCGCCGGCCGGGGCGGGCAACGCCCTGCAGGCCCTGGTGTCCCGGCTCCGGCGGGTCGCGCCGGGCCTGGTGGTGGAGGCCGCGCCGGCCGGCTACCGGCTGGTCATCGAGCCGGACCGGGTGGACGCGCACCGGTTCGCCCGGCTGGCCGCCGAGGATCCGGCGACGGCGTTGCGGCTGTGGCGGGGGCCGCTGGAGTTCCCGGACGCGGCCCGCGCCTCCGCGGCCCGGCTGGACGGGCTGCGGCTGGCCGCGCTGCGCGGGCGGATCGCCGCCGACCTGCGCGCCGGGCGGGCCGTCGAGGTGGTGGCCGAGCTGACGGAGCTGGTGGCGGCGCACCCGCTGGACGAGCCGTTCGCGGCGCTGCTGATCCGGGCGCTGCGGGACACCGGCAGCCCGGGCCGGGCGTTGCAGGTGTACGAGACGACCCGGCGGCGGCTGGCCGACACGCTCGGCACCGACCCCAGCGCCGAACTCGCCGCCCTGCACCTGGAGCTGCTGCGGTCGCCGAAGGCGGCGCGCGGGAACCTGCCGGCCGAGCTGAGTTCGTTCGTGGGGCGGGACGCCGAGGTCCGCACGGTCGCCGAGCTGATCGGCGCGCACCGGCTGGTCACGCTCACCGGCCCGGGCGGCAGCGGCAAGACCCGGCTGTCCGTGGAGGTGGGTGCCCGGGTCCCCGGCGACGTGTGGCGGGTGGAGCTGGCGCCGGTCACCGATCCGGCGGAGATTCCGGCGGCGATCCTGACCGCGTTGCGGCTGCGCAGCCGGGTGCTGGTGGACCGGCCGGGCCGGGGCGCGGCGTCCGAGGGCATGGAGCCGCTGACCCGGCTGTGCGAGGCGGTCGCGGGCCGGGAGATGGTGCTGATCCTGGACAACTGCGAGCACCTGATCGGCGCCGCGGCCCGGGTGGCGGACCAGGTGCTGCGGGCCGCGCCGGGGTTGCGCCTGCTGGCCACCAGCCGGGAACCGCTGGGCCTGCCGGGTGAGCGGCTGTACCCGGTGGAACCGCTGGCGTTGCCGCCGGTGGACGCGACGCCGCGGGTGGCGGCCGGCTATCCGGCGGTGCGGCTGCTGGTGGAGCGGGCCGGTGCGGGCCTGACGCTGGACGGCGCGACCGCCGGGCCGGTGGTGCGGATCTGCCGGGCGCTGGACGGGATGCCGCTGGCCCTGGAGCTGGCCGCGGCCCGGTTGCGGACGCTCCCGGTGAACGTGCTGGCGGACCGCCTGGCCGACCGGTTCCGGCTGCTGACCGGCGGCAGCCGCACCGCGCTGCCGCGGCACCAGACGTTGCGCGCGGTGGTGGACTGGAGCTGGGATCTGCTGACCGAGCCGGAACGGCAGCTGTGGCGGCGGTTCGCGGTGTTCCACGGCGGCGCGGACGTGGCGGCGGTGGAGACGGTCTGCGCGGCCGACCTGGACCTGCTGGGTGCGCTGGTGGACAAGTCGCTGCTGACCCGGTCCGGCGACCGGTACCGGATGTTGGAGACGATCCGGGAGTACGGCCTGGAGCGGCTGGCCGAGGCCGGCGAGGCGGAGTCGATGCGCCGCGCCCTGGCCGGTCACCTGCTCGCGCTGGCCCGGACGGCGGAGCCGGCGCTGCGCGGACCGGACCAACTGGTGTGGCTGCGGCGCCTCACCGCTGAACACGACAACCTGCACGCCGCGGTCCGTTCCGCCGTCGCGGCCGGTGACACCGCGACCGCGACCGCCCTGGTGGCGTGGCTGGGCTGGTACTGGTGGCTGAGTGGGCACCGCTCGGAGGCGCTCGCGCTGGCCCGGGACGTGCTGGCGATGACCGGGCCGGCGGACACCGACGAACGGGCGCTGGCGTACCTCTTCGGTGCCCTGCACGGTGTCGAGGGCAACGTCGGCATGGACGTGGTGACGGGCTGGTTCCGGCAGGCCGAGCGGCTCGCCGCGGAGGGTACCCGGCCGCACCCGGCGCTGCGGCTGATCGGGCCGGCGGCCGGGATGCTGCAGGGCGGGTGGGACGGCGTGAACCCGGCCGGGCTGACCGTGCTGCGGGAGGATCCGGACCCGTGGCTGCGCGCCGCGGCGTACCTGATGACGGCCTTGATCCGGATCAACTTCGGGCAGCCTACGGAGATCGCGGAGGCGGAGATGCGTACCGCGCTGGCGGGTTTCCGGGGGCTCGGCGAACGCTGGGGCATCGGGTTCTCGCTGAGCGCGCTGGGCGACCTGGCGGCGGCCCGCGGCGACTTCGCCCAGGCGGTGGCCTGGCAGCGGGAGGCGATCGCGCTGGTCCGCGAGGTCGGCGTCCGCGAGGACGTGCCGCAGATGCAGGCGAAGGCCGCGCACCAGCTGTGGATGGCCGGTGACCGGGCCGAGGCGCGGCGTCTGCTGCGCGAGGCGATGGCGGGTGCGGACGAGGTCGGCGTGCCCGAGGTGACCGCGTCGGTGCTGTACGGGCAGGCCACCATCGCCCGGGAGGACGGCGACCTGGACGAGGCGCGGGCCCGGATGACGGCCGCCCGGGCGCTCTTCGAGGAGTCGCACATGGCGCCGCAGTGGCGCGGCATGGTGCAGTCCACGCTCGGCCTGATCGAGGCCGCCGCGGGTGATCTGGCGACGGCCCGGCGGCTGCACGCCGAGGCGGTGGAGCTGGCGGTGTCCTCGAAGGATTCCCCCGTGGTGGCGATGACGCTGGCCGGCGCGGCGGACCTGGCGCTGCGCGACGGGGATCCGGCGCGGGCGGCCCGGCTGCTCGGCGCCGCGGTGGCGGTGCGCGGATCGGTGGACCGTACGCTGCCCGACGTGGACCGGGTGGAGCGGACCGCCCGGGCCGCCCTGGGCGACCCGGGCTTCGACACCTGCTACGCCGAGGGGCAGTCGGTGACGGTGGCGACCGCGATGGCGGCCACCGGCCTACACCCGCCGGCGGAACGCCCAGACGGAGAGCGGCGCGAACACCGCGAGCAGCGCGGCTGCCCACAGTAGAGCCTGGGTGACCGGCCCGGCGACCGGGCCGCCGTTGAGCAGCCCGCGGATCGCGTCGGCGAGGACGGACACCGGGTTCACCTTCACCCAGGCCTGCAGCCAGCCCGGCATGGAGTCGGTGGGCGCGAACGCGTTGCTGGCGAAGGTCAGCGGGAACAGCAGCACGAACCCGAAGATCTGCACCTTCTCCGGCGCGCTGACCAGCATCGCCACCAGCACCGACATCCAGGACGCGGCCATCCCGAAGACCAGCAGCAGCCCGAACGTGCCGAGCACCTCGAGCGGGCCGGTGGCGACCCGGAAGCCGAGGATCATGCCGACGCCGAGCAGGAGCGCCACCGCCCACGCCTGCTTGATCATGTCGGCGACGATCCGGCCGGCCAGCGGTGACCAGCGGGCGATCGGCAGCGAGCGGAGCCGGTCGAACACGCCCTTGGACAGGTCGGTGTTCAGTCCGACGCCGGTGTTCAGCGTGGCGAACAGCAGGTTCTGCACGATGATGCCGGACAGGCCGAACGCCAGGTAGTCGCCCGGCGACCCGGCGATGGCACCGCCGAAGACGTACGTGAACAGCAGCAGGAACATCACCGGCTGCACGCTGAAGTCGAGCAGTTCGAACGGGTTGTGCTTGATCTGGACCAGCGTGCGCCAGGCCAGCGTGCCGGTGTGCCGGAGGCCGTCGGCGATGCGCACCCGGGGTTCGGCGGCAAGGACCGTCATGCGGGCACCCCTTCCGGTGCGGGCCGGCCGGTGAGGCTCAGGAAGACCTCGTCCAGGCTGGGACTGCGCAGCGCGAGTTCCGCGACGGCCAGGCCGCCGTCGTCGAGCCGACGGACCAGGTGGGCGAGCGCGCCGGGGTCGGTGACCGGGGCGGTCACCACGCCGCCGGTGGCGTCCACCGGTCCGGCGGCGACCAGGCGTACCAAAGCGACGATCATGTCCAGGTCCGCCTCGGCGGACGGGCGTACCGTCACGGTCTGCCGTCCGGTCCGGGCCTTGAGCTGGTCCGACGTGCCGGTGGCGACGACCCGGCCGTGGTCGATCACCACGATCTCGTCGGCCAGCTGGTCCGCCTCGTCCAGGTACTGCGTGGTGAGCAGCACGGTGACGCCGTCCGCGACCAGGCCGCGGACGATGTCCCACATCTCGTTGCGGCTGCGCGGGTCCAGGCCGGTGGTCGGCTCGTCCAGGAACAGCAGCCGGGGGCGGCCGACCAGGCTGGCGGCCAGGTCCAGCCGGCGGCGCATGCCGCCGGAGAACTTGCCGGCCGCCCGGTCCGCCGCGTCGTCCAGGCGGAACTCGGCGAGCAGTTCCCGGGCGCGCGCCTTGGCGTCACGGCGGGGCAGGCCGAGCAGCCGGCCGATGAGGATCAGGTTCTCCGCGCCGGTCAGCGTCTCGTCGACCGACGCGTACTGGCCGGTGAGGCCGATCAGCCGGCGCACCTGGTGGGCCTCGCGGACGACGTCGTAGCCGCCCACCGTGGCGTGGCCCTGGTCGGGGCGGAGCAGGGTGGCCAGCACCCGCACCGCGGTGGTCTTGCCCGCACCGTTCGGCCCCAGCAGGCCCAGCACGGTACCGGTGCGGACGGCGAGGTCGACGCCGGCCAGGGCGGTGGTGTCGCCGAAGCGTTGCACCAGCCCCTCGGCGACGATCGCGTTCGTCATGGTGGTGTCTCCCGTCGTGGTGGTTACGACGGAAGACTGCGCCGCTCCCCTGACATCTCCCTGACGTCCGCGCCGGCGTCGGTGTCAGCGCGTGTCAGCGGCATCCAGATCAGCAGCGCCAGGCCGACGTAGACGTAGATGTTGCCGCCGAGCAGTTCCAGCGGCGGCCGCGGCCGTTTCTCCCACACCCACAGCAGCCGCGACGTCATCAGCAGATAGGCGACCGCGCCCAGGTACAGCGGTCGGCGGTCGCGCGACGTCAGCCCGGTGTCCACGCACCGGATCAGCGCGGGCAGCAGCCACACGCAGTGGTGCACCCAGCTGACCGGGCTGATCAGGCAGCCCAGCACGCCGGTCAGCGCGAGGCCGCCGACCACGTCGGCCCCGGCCCGGCGCACCCGCCAGGCCCACAGGGCCAGAACCGCCAGGACCAGGACCACCCACACGTACGGCGCGACGGCGTCGATCGGCAGCCGGGCGAGATAGCCGCGCAGGCTCTGGTTGGAGACGTACGACAGCACGCCGACCCGGTTCGTGTCCCAAAGCGCCGACGTCCAGAACTCCCGCGACTCGTCCGGGAACACCGCGGCGGCGACCAGCGTGGCCCCCGCCGCCGTGCCCATGGCGGTCAGGGCCGCCCGCCATCGGCCGGTGACCAGCAGGTACAGGATGAACACGCCCGGCGTCAGCTTGATCGCGGTGGCCAGCCCGATGCCCACGCCCGCCCAGCGCCGGCCGCGGCCCACCCCGAACAGCACATCGGCCGCCACCAGAGCCAGCAGCAGCGTGTTGACCTGCCCGAACGTGATCGTCTCGCGGACCGGCTCGAACGCGACCGCGAGGCACAGGGCGACGGCGAACGCGAACCAGGCCGACCGTCCGGGGCGCGGCGCCAGCCACCACACGAGCAGCCCGGTGGTGCCCACGGTGGCCACGGTGGCCAGCACCACGACGGCCGCGAACGGCAGCACCGCCATCGGCGCCATCAGCAACCCGGCGAACGGCGGATAGGTGAACCCGTACGGCGTGCCGGGGCGCAACCAGTCGTAGACCATGCCGGCGTCGTCGTACCAGTACCGGATCGCGCCGTAGTAGACCTTGGAGTCGAAGAACCCGTTGCGCGTCTCGGCCAGCCACACGATGCCCACGGTGAGCAGCACGAGCCCGGCGACGATCGACACTTTTTTGATCATGGCCGTCGCCCTCGCCGGACCAGCAGCACCACGACCAGGGCGGTCATCGCCACCGCGCCCTGCGTCTTGACCGCGAGCGCCAGGTTGTACCCGTCCGGCAGGCACAGCACACCGGCGACCGCGCACGGCAGCACCAGCCACCGGGTGTCCCGGCGCTGCGTCGCGGCCAGCACGGCCAGCGGCCAGGTGAGATACCACGGGTGGAAGACCGGGGCCAGCGCGACCGTCGCGGCCAGCGCCAGGCCCGCGCCGAGCAGCGCGTCGCTGCGCCGGGCCCGCCAGCAGAGCGCGATCAGCACCGCGACCAGGACGGCGATGCCCAGAACCCGGGTCACGGGTACGGCCTCCCAGCCGGCCCCGAACGCCTGCCCGGCCAGGTTCACCGTCATGCCGACCGCGGTCGACGGCGACGTCCACTGCACCGAGGCGCCGCTGCCGGTGAGCCCGCGGATCCAGCCGAAGCCCAGCCCCGAGGCGAGCGACACCCCGGCCAGCACGGCGAGCGCCCCGCCACCGACCAGCACCGCGGGCCGCACCAGCGTCCCCCAGCGCACTACCGCCGGCTCTCGCACCGCGGGCTCTCGCACCGCCGGGTCTCGCACCGCCGGGTCTCGCACCGCCGGGTCGGGGCGACCGGCCCGGGCCGCCGCCAGGACCGCGAACGGGAGGACCACCAGGGCGGTCGCCTTCACCCCGACCGCCAGGCCGAGCAACGCGCCGGCGGCCAGCAGCGGCCCGGCCGCGCGCCCCCGGGCCGCCACCGCGAGGCCCGCCACCAGCAGGCCGACCATCACGGCGTCGTTGTGCGCGCCGGAGACCAGGTGCACGGCGACCAGCGGGCAGGCCAGCGCCAGCCACACCGCCCGCTTGAGATCCACTCCGGTGCGGCGGGTCAGCGCCGGCAGGCTCACCGCGATCAGCACCACGCCCAGCACGGACACCACCCGCAGCGCGGCCAGCACCCCGGCCAGCGAGCCGCCCAGCGCCGACGCCGCCGCGGCGATCAGCAGGAACACCGGCCCGTACGGCGCCGGCGCGTCCCGCCAGGTCGGCGACACCGCGTCCAGCCACGGGCACCCCAGCGCCTGGACCCCGGCCGCGTACGGGTCCAGCCCGGCCGCGAGCGCATGCCCCTGACAGGCGTACGAATACACGTCGTAACTACCCAGCGGCAGCACCGGCAGCAGCGGCAGCACCCAGAGGGCGGCCGTCAGGTACGCCCACCGCGCCGACGGCACGACGGTCCGGCCGTACCACCACGCGCCGGTCAACAGGACCGTGCCGAGCAGCCAGGTCAGCGGCGCCAGCAGGCCGCTCTGTCCGGCCAGGACGGTGCCGGGGGTCATGGTCGGCTGCCACGGCCGGTCCGCGCCGCCCGCGTACGCCGCCACCGCCAGCAGCACACTTCCCGCCAGGCCCGCGGATCGGACGAGCGCGGGCCGGGACATGGCGGCCACCCTACCGTGACGCGCAGCGACCATCGGGCAGCCCGGTATGGTCGGCGGCGTGTGGAGCCGGCGCGGGGAGCGGTGGGTCGTCGCCGGGCTGCCGGCGGCGCTCGCGGTCGCGTACCTCCTGCTCCCCCGGATGGGCTCGGACCTGTCCGCCCAGGTCGCCCGCGCCGGGTTCTTCGCCGAGCACGGCTGGACCCCGGTGGACCTGCGGTGGTACGGCGGCGTCAACCAGCTCGGCTACAGCCTGGTGTCGCAGCCCGTGATGGCCACGCTCGGTGTCCGGGTCACCGGCGCGCTCACCCTGGTGCTGACGTCGCTGGCGTTCGCCACCCTGCTCCGCCGCACCGGCGCGGCGCGACCCCTCGCCGGGGCGGTGCTCGGCACGCTGTGCATCGCCGGGAACCTGGTCTCCGGCCGGGTGACGTACGCGATCGGTGTGCTCTTCGGCGTGCTCGCGCTGCTCCTGCTGACGTATCCCCGGCTGCGCTGGGCCGCCGCCGTGTCCAGCCTGCTGGCGTCCGCGGCCAGCCCGGTCGCCGGCCTGTTCCTCGGCCTGGCCGGCGTGGCGCTGATCGGGTCCGGCCGGATCCGCCGCGGGCTGGTCGTCGCGGTGCCGGCCGCGGTGCCGCTGACGCTGATGGCCGGGCTGTTCGGCGACGGCGGCTGGATGAACATCGGCCGCACCGACGCGCTGCGCGCCGTGGTCACCAGCCTGCTCGTCGCCGCGCTGGTGCCGCTGCGCCCGGTCCGGATCGCCGGCCTGCTGTCCGCGGGCGGGGTGCTCGCCGCGGCGCTGGTGCACACGCCGGTCGGGCTGAACGCGACCCGGCTGGTGACGATGTTCGCGCTGCCGGTGCTGGCCGCCTACGCCGCGGTGCCGGCGCTGCGCCGCCCGGCCGCCGCGGCAGAGGACCCGCCGCCCGCCGGCCACACCGATCGCCGGGTGCCGGTCTGGGTGCTGGTGCCGGTGCTGGCCGCGGTGTGCTGGTGGCAGCCGCCGGTGGTGGTCGCCGACGTCGCCGACCTCGGCAACCCCACCGCCGAACCGGAGTACTTCGCGCCGCTGCGGGACCGGCTCGCCGCCCTCCCGCTGGCCGGCCGGGTGGAGATTCCGCCGACCCGGGCGTACTGGGAGTCGGCGTACCTCGGGGAGGTGCCGCTGGCCCGCGGCTGGCTCCGGCAGGCCGACATCGACCGCAACCCGCTGTTCTTCGCCACCGTGCCGGGCGCCGCCGGCACCGGGGTGCCGCTGACCGCCGAGAATTACCGCGCCTGGCTGGCCGACCATTCGGTACAGTACGTCGCCGTGCCGGACGCCGAACTGTCCTGGGTGGGCCGGGCCGAGGCGCAGTTGGTCGGGCGCGGTCAGCCCTACCTGCGGCCGATCTGGTCGGATCGGCACTGGCGGCTGTACGCGGTCGCCGATCCGCAGCCGATCGTCGCCCCGCCCGCGACGCTGGTCGCGCACACCGCCGCGAGCCTGACGTTCGACGCCCCGGCCGGCGGCAACGTCGCGATCCGGGTGCGGTACCACCGGTGGCTGCGGACGCCGGGGGCGGTCGTCGCGGCGTCCGGCACGTGGACCGTGGTCCGGGTGCCCGCCGCCGGCCGTTACACGCTGACCAGTTAGGACGCCACCATGGGCTGGGAATGGGACGAGACGCTGTACGCGGGCAGCGCCCCGCACTACGGCGTCGGGCGGGTGCCGTACCCACAGCGTCTCGCCGACGCGCTCCGCGACCATCTCGGCCTGGACGGCACCGGCCGCCTGCTGGACGTCGGCTGCGGGCCGGGTTCGCTGACGCTGCTGCTCGCCCCGCTGTTCGCGGACGCCGTGGGGGTGGACGCCGACCCCGGCATGATCGGCGAGGCGCGGCGGCGGGACGGCCGGGTCACCTGGCGACAACTGCGGGCCGAGGACCTGCCGGCCGGTCTGGGCACGTTCCGGGTGGTGACGTTCGCGCAGTCGTTCCACTGGATGGATCAGCCGCTGGTCGCCGACCGGGTCCGCGACATGATCGCGCCGGGCGGCCGATGGGTGCACGTCTTCGCGTCCACCCATCGCGGCGTGGACGGCGACGACCCGCTACCGCATCCCCGGCCGCCGTGGGACGACATCGACGCGCTCGTCGCCCGCCACCTCGGGCCGGTACGCCGGGCCGGGCGGTCCGCCCTGCCGGACGGCACCCGCGGCGGCGAGGAGGACGTGATGCGCGCGGCCGGGTACGCCGGCCCGGAACGGATCGAGGTGTCCCGCAGCGAGGTGGTCACCCGGTCCGCCGAGGAGGTGGTGTCCGCGGTGTTCTCGCTGTCGTACGCGGCGCCGCATCTGTTCGGCGCGGAGGTGGACCGGTTCGCGGCGGATCTGCGCGGGCTGCTGGGCGAGGTGGCGCCGGACGGGCGGTTCAGCGAGCGGCTGCGCGACATCGACCTGGTGATCTGGCGCCCCTGACGGGTCAGGCCTCCAGCACCCGCTCCATCGCCGCCCGGGAGTGCCGGGTCGTGCGCAGGTACCGGTCCACGAACTCGCCCGGGTCGCCGCCGTCGAGCAGTTGCACCGTGCCGGCCAGTTCCGGCCCGTGCGGCGGCAACTGGTCGGTCGGCCGGCCCCGGACCAGCGTCAGCGCGTTACGGACCTGGGCCGCCATGGTCCACCCCGCGGCCAGCGCGGCCACGTCCGCCTTCGCGATCAGCCCGGCGTCCCCGGCCGCCGAGAGCACCTCCAGCGTGCAGGTCAGACGCAGATCGGGGACCGCGTACGCGTGCCGCAACTGCACCAGCTGCACCGCCCACTCGACGTCCGCCAGACCGCCGCGCCCGAGCTTCGTGTGGGTGTGCGGGTCGGCGCCGCGGGGCAGCCGTTCCCGTTCCACCCGGGCCTTGAGCCGGCGGATCTCCACCACCTGTTCCCGGGTCAGCCCGCCGCGCGGGTAGCGCACGCCGTTGGCCAGTTCCTCGAACTGGGCACCGAGCTCGGCGTCGCCGCAGACGAACCGGGCCCGCAGCAGCGCCTGCGCCTCCCACACCTTCGACCAGCGGGCGTAGTACTGCTGGTACGCGTTCAGGCTGCGGACCAGCGGTCCCTGGCGGCCCTCCGGGCGCAGGTCGGCGTCCACGCCCAGGGCCGGGTCGGGGGCCGGCGCGCCGAGCAGCCGGCGCAGTTCCTCGGCGATGTGATGGGCGGCGGCGCTGGCCTCCGAGTCGGCGGTGCCGGCCGGCGGGGAGTACACGAACAGCACGTCGGCGTCGGACGGGTAGCTCATCTCGTACCCGCCGAGCCGGCCCATCCCGATGATCGCGAACCGCAGGCCGTCCGGGCCGGGATGGGCCCGCCGGGCGGCGCGCAGCGCGGCGTTGAGCGTGGCGTCGGTGACGTCGGACAGCGCGGCCCCGACGGCGTCCACGTCGAGCGGGTGCGCGGGCGCCAGGTCGCCGGCCCGGCTGAGGATGTCCGCGCAGGCCAGCCGGAACAGTTCGCGGCGGCGCAGGGCGCGGACGGCGACGATCGCCTGCACCGGGTCGACGCGGTCGCCGGAGAGGTGGCGGTCGGCGGCCGAGGCGAACCCTTCGATCAGCACGTCCCGCGGGCGGGGCTGGAGTTCCGCGTCGTTGGCCAGCAGCCGCAACGCCTCCGGGTCGCGGATCAGCAGGTCGGTGGCGTACCGGGAGAGGCTGAGCACCCGGGCCAGCCGCCGGGCGACCGGGCCGCCGTCGCGCAGCAGCCGCAGGTACCACGGCGTGCTGCCCAGCTTGTCCGACACGTGCCGGTAGTTGAGCAGGCCGCGGTCGGGTTCGGGCGCGTCCGCGAAGTCCTGCAGCAGCATCGGCAGCAGCGTGCGCTGAATGGCCGAGGTACGGGAGACGCCGCCGGTCAGGGCCTGCAGGTGCCGCAGCGCGCCGTCCGGGTCGGAGAAGCCGAGGATCTCCAGCCGGCGGCCGGCCGACTCGGTGGTCATCCGCAGCGCCTCGGCCGGCACCCGGGCCACCGCCTCCAGCAGCGGCTGATAGAGCAGCTTGACGTGCAGCCGCCGGACCTGCGCGGCGTGACCCACCCAGTCGGACCGGAACGCCTCGACGGCGTCGCGCCCGGCCACCGGGGTGTAGCCGAGCGCCGCGGCGAGCCAGCGCAGCAGCTTCTCCTCGTCCGGCACGGTGTGGGTGCGGCGCAGGTTCTGCAGCTGCAGGCGGTGTTCGACGGTACGCAGGAAGCGGTACCCGCGCAGCAGCGTCTCGCCGTCCTGCCGGCCCACGTACCCGCCGGCCACCAGCGCGCGCAGCGCCGGCAGCGTGCCCGGTTCGCGCAGCGTCTCGTCGACCCGGCCGTGCACGAGTTGCAGCAGCTGGACGGCGAACTCGATGTCCCGCAGCCCGCCCGGCCCGCGCTTGATCTCGCGGTCCAGTTCCCGCGCCGGCACGTTCTCGATGATCTTGCGGCGCATGTCCCGGACGTCGTCGACCGCCTCGGGCCGCTCGGCGGCGTGCCAGACCAGCGGCGCCACGTCGTCGATCCACTCCTGCGCCAGCGCCAGGTCACCGGCCGCCGGACGGGCCTTGAGCAGCGCCTGGAACTCCCAGGTGCGGGCCCAGCGCCGGTAGTACGCCTGATGACTGGCGAGCGTGCGGACCAGCGGGCCGCGGCTGCCCTCCGGGCGCAGCGCCGCGTCCACCGGCCAGGCGACCTGCCCACAGATCTCGATCAGCCCGGCCGCCACGGTGGTGCCGGCGGACAGGTCCTCGTCGCCGGCCGCGACGAAGATGACGTCCACGTCGGAGACGTAGTTCAGCTCGTTGCCGCCGCACTTGCCCATCGCCACCACGGCCAGCTTCGGCTCGGCCGTGCCGGCCGGCAGACCGGCCACCGCGATCGCGTACGCCGCGGCCAGCGTCTCGTCGGCCAGCCGGGACAGCGCGGCCATGGTCGGTTCCAGGCCGCGGCCGCCGGTCAGGTCCGCGGCGACGATGCGCAGCAGAGCCATCCGGTACGCCTGCCGCAGCGCCGGCACGGTCGACGGCCCGCCGCCGGCCTCGTCGCCGGACGCGAGCCGGCCCTCCGCGTTCGGCGGCAGCCCGGTCTTGCCGGTGGCCAGCACGCCCAGCTGCTCCGGGTTGGCGACCAGGTGATCACCGAGCGCGGACGACGCACCGAGCACCGCGATCACCCGGCGCCGCAGGCCGGTGTCCCGGTACAGCGACTCCAGGATCGCGTCGGTGGCCGGGTTCGCCATGATGTCCTCGCGCGGGCCGGTGACCGGTCCGCCGTTGCCCCGGATCGCGGCCCGGCCGGCCGACTCGATCAGCCGGTGCAGCTGCCGCAGCGCCAGGTTGGGGTCGGCGGCCCGGGACAGCGAGCGGATCAGTTCGGCCGCGTCGCCGTCCACCGGTTCCCGGGTCTCCGGGTCCCACAGCCGCAGCCCGGTGGGGCCGAGCAGGTCCGCGGCGCTGGCGCCGTTGTCCGCGAACCCGTACCGGGCGAGCCGGTTCGGCCGGGTCATCGCCGGCCACCGTTCGGTGCGCCCGAGGCGCCGGCCGCGGTCACTGGCCCAGCAACGGGAGGGTGCGGCCGGTGCCCGGGTTCGGGATGTCGGCGTCCGGGAGGGTGCCCAGGGCCAGCGCCGCGAACCGGGCCACGAACGGCTGCCACACCTCCTCGACGTCGGCCAGCACGGCGGCGGTGGCGGCGACCACGGTGTCCAGGTCGTACCCCAGCTCGTCGAGGACGGCGCCGTCCGACCGGGCCCAGCCGGCGATCATCTCGGCGTCGCACTCGATGTGGAACTGCAACCCCCACGCCCGGTCGCCGATGCGGAACGCCTGGTTGGGGTAGCGGGTCGACGCCGCGAGCAGGACCGCGCTCAGCGGCAACTCGGTGATCTCGTCGCGGTGCCACTGCACCACGTCGGGCAGCAGCGGCACGTACTTGAAAAGTGGGTCCTGGTCGGCGGCGTCCCGGCGCGCCACCAGGCCCGGCCCGATCTCCGGCCCGGACGTGCTGCGCTCCACCAGGCCGCCGTGGGCGGTCGCCAGCAGCTGACCGCCGAGACAGACCCCGAGCGTGGGTACGCGCCCGCGCACCGCCTTGCGCAGCAGCCCTTCCAGCGCCGGGAACCACGGCGCACCCGGCTCACCGGCACCGCCCGGGTAGGCACTCTGGTCGCCGCCCAGGACGATCAGCGCCAGGTAGCCGTCCAGGTCGGCCGGCAGTGCGTCGCCGGCGTGCGGCCGCAGCACGGTGAGCGGCAGTTCCGCCTCGGCCAGCCAGTCACCCAGCCGGCGCAGATCGTCGGACGGGTCGTTCTCGATGACAAGCGCAGTCCCCACGGTTCGAGGCTAACGGGTACGGCCGTCAGTTCCGCCATCCTCCCCGGCACCTCCGGGGCGGCCGGTGCCGCGCAGGAAGTCCCGGATCGCGGCCAGCCAGGCCGCCGGGTGGTCGAAATGGGCCATGTGGGCGGCTTCCGGCACGATCGCCAGCACACTGCCCGGTACCTCGGCGTGCAGCCGCCGCGCCACCGCCGGCGGGAACGTCATCTCCCGTTCGCCGTGCAGGATCAGCACCGGCCCGCCCCAGGCGTTCAGCACGGCCGCCGGATCGTCCGGCCGGGCCGGCCGCAGCGCGCCGGCCGCGAACGGGCCGTTCCAGTCGCTGGAGAACCGGACCCGGTCGAGGACGGCCCGCCACTCGTCGGCCCGGTCCAGCCGCCAGATGCTCGCCGGGAGCGCGGCGTGCGCCATGGCCCGGCTCAGCGCACCGTCGCCGGCCAGCGCCGGGTCGTCCCGGGCGACCGTGCCGCACATCGCCGCCCGCTCGGCCGGCACCCGCGCCTCGACGTCGCCGTACGCGGTGGTGGACGCCAGGATCAGCCGGCGCACCACGTCCGGGTGCTGGTCGGCGACGCGCATGGCGACACCACCGCCGTAGGAGAAGCCCAGGACGTCCGCCGACTCCGCGCCGAGCTGCCGGATCAGCGCCGCCACGTCGTCGGCCAGCAGGTCCGGCTGCAGGGCGGCCTCCGGCAGCGGCGGCACCCGCGCGGACCGGCCGCAGCCGCGCAGGTCGAACAGCACCACGTGGGCGATGTCGGCCAGCTCGCCGACCGCCGGCAGCAGGTAGGAGTGGTCCCAGGTGGGTCCGCCGTGGATCACCACGAGCATCGGCAGGGCCGGGTCGCCGAGCCGGCGCACGTACAGGTCGATGCCGTTGACGATCATCCCGTGGGCCGGGCGGGTCGGGACCGGCTCAGGCGATGCAGGCGCACACGATGAGCGCGGCGCCGAAGTGGGACGCGGCGCTGACCGTGGCGCCCGGGTGGCGGTCCGGGGTGCAGATGACCTCGCCGAGCTTTCCGGGCGTCATCCAGTCCAGCACCATGAACGCGAAGCCCATGATGGCGATGCCGATGATGCCGAAGATCACCGTGGAGGCGAGCCCCTCGGTGAACGACTCGTAGCTGGTGAAGATGGCGGTGAACACGATCGCGGCGATGCCGATCTGGTTCGCGGCCAGCAGCAGCGCGGCGTTCGGGTTGCGGTCGCGCCAGATCAGGTCGCGCAGCTTGCCCGGCGTGAGCAGGTCCACCATGACGAATCCGACGGCCATCAGCCCGATACCGATCAGGCCGAACACCACGCTGCGCCCGGCACCGTTCAGCAGATCTTCCAGCACGACTTCTCCCTCGTCACGACGTCAGAGGGCACGGTATCGGACCCGGACACCCAGGTGATCCACCTGGCCACGAAAATCTACAGCGCGCCGAGGTACCGCTCGCGCTCGTACGGGGTCACCTCGCGCCGGTACTGCTCCCATTCGGCCCGCTTGTTGCGCAGGAAGAAGTCGAACACGTGCTCGCCGAGCACCTCGGGCACCAGCTCGGACTGCTCCATCACGTCGATGGCCTCGGCGAGGTTCTCCGGCAGCGCGTCGTACCCGGCGGCCTTGCGCTCGGCGGGCGACAGCGACCAGACGTCGTCCTCGGCGCCCGGCGGGAGTTCGTACCCCTCCTCGATGCCCTTCAGGCCGGCACCGAGCAGCACCGCGAAGGCCAGGTAGGGGTTGGTGGCCGAATCGATCGAGCGGATCTCCACCCGGGCCGAGTTGGGCTTGCCGAACGCCGGCACGCGGACCAGCGCGGAGCGGTTCAGGTGGCCCCAGCTGACGAACGCCGGCGACTCGGTGATCCGGTCCGGCAGCTGCATCGGGAACAGCCGCTTGTAGGAGTTGACCCACTGGTTCGTCACGGCCGTGTATTCGCGGGCGTGCACCAGCAGGCCGGCGATGAACGCGCGGGCGGTCTTGGACAGCTTCATCGGGTCGTCGCCGTCGTGGAACGCGTTGCGCTCGCCCTCGAACAGCGACAGGTGCGTGTGCATGCCGCTGCCCGGCTGGTCGGTGTACGGCTTCGGCATGAACGTGGCACGCACGTGCTGGGACAGCGCCACCTCCTTGACCACGTGCCGGAACGTCATGATGTTGTCCGCGGTGGTGAGCGCGTCCGCGTACCGCAGGTCGATCTCCTGCTGGCCGGGCGCGACCTCGTGGTGGCTGAACTCGACGGAGATGCCGATCCGCTCCAGCGCCAGCACGGCCTGGCGGCGGAAGTCGCGCGCCACCGAGTGGGTGGTGTGGTCGAAGTAGCCGCCGGTGTCCACCGGGATCGGGAGCGAGCCGTCCAGCGGGCCGTCCTGCACCAGGAAGAACTCGATCTCCGGGTGGGTGTAGAAGGTGAAGCCCTTCTCCGCGGCCCGGCTCAGCATGCGGCGCAGCACGTGCCGGGGATCGGCCCAGGCGGCGCTGCCGTCGGGCAGCAGGATGTCGCAGAACATCCGGGCACTCTCGCCGCTGGCCCCGCCCTCGAACGGGAAGACCTGGAACGTGGTGGGGTCGGGCATGGCGACCATGTCGGACTCGTAGACCCGGGCGAAGCCCTCGATCGCCGAGCCGTCGATGCCGATGCCCTCCTCGAACGCCGACTCCAGTTCGGCCGGCGCCACCGAGACGCTCTTCAGGGTGCCCAGCACGTCGGTGAACCAAAGGCGGACAAAACGGATGTCGCGCTCCTCGAGCGTACGAAGCACGAACTCCTGCTGTCGGTCCACGTCCACCCCTCGTGTTCACGCTCCGGCGGGCCGAGTGTTCCTGGGCCCCGTTACGCTGAGATTACGCCGACCACCAGGTGGACAACCGGTCCGGGTGGTGGTCGAGATCAGAAGCCGACAGTACGGCAGCCAGGCGCATGCCGTCGGCCAACACTGGGGAACAATGAGGGCATGCCCACGCTGCGCATCGCTCTCGCCCAGGTGAACTCGACCGTCGGCGACATCGCCGGCAACGCCGCGTCCGTCCGCCGGTGGACCCGGACCGCGGCCGGCGCGGGTGCCCAGCTGGTCGCGTTCCCGGAGATGATGCTCACCGGCTATCCGATCGAGGACCTGGTCTTCCGGGACTCCCTGGTCGCGGCGTCACAGCGGGCGCTGCGACAGCTCGCCGCGGACCTGGCCGACGACGGCCTGGGCGACGTGGCCGTAGTGGTCGGCTACGTGGACGCCGACGGGCCGGCCCCGACCAGCGCCGACGCGGTGCCCGGCAGCGGCCGCCGGGACGCCTCCGCGCTACTGCTCGGCGGCGCGGTGGTCGCCACCTACTTCAAGCACCACCTGCCCAACTACGGCGTCTTCGACGAGAACCGTTACTTCGAGCCGGGCGCCGAGCTGACCGTGGTGCGGTTCGGCGGCGTCGACATCGCGCTCACCGTCTGTGAGGACCTGTGGCAGGCCGGCGGCCCGTTCGCCGCCGCCCGCCGGGCCGGCGTCGGGCTGGTCGTCACCATCAACGCCTCGCCGTACGAGCTGAACAAGGACGACGTCCGGCTGCCCCTGGTCAAGCGCCGGGCGGCCGAGGCCGGCGCCACGGTGGCGTACGTGAACATGATCGGCGGCCAGGACGAACTCGTCTTCGACGGCGACTCGATGATCGTCACCGCGGACGGGCACCTGCTCACCCGGGCCGGCCAGTTCACCGAGGACCTGCTGGTGCACGACCTGGAACTGCCGGCCGTGGACCCGACCCCGAACCCGGGCGCCGAGCAGGTCCCGGCCGGCGAGGACGACGACATGCCGGTGCGCCGGGTCGAGGTGACGCACCCGCCGCGCCCGCTGGCCGACGGCCCGGCGGTGGGCGGCATCGCCGACCGGATCAACGACGAGGCGGAGATCTGGTCCGCGCTCACCCTGGGCCTGCGCGACTACGTCGAGAAGAACGGCTTCCGCTCGGTGGTGTTCGGCCTGTCCGGCGGCATCGACTCGGCGGTGGTGGCGGCCATCGCGGTGGACGCGCTCGGCCCGGAACGGGTGGTCGGCGTCTCGATGCCCAGCGGCTTCTCCTCCGGCCACTCCCGGGACGACGCCGCCGACCTGGCCAAGCGCACCGGGCTGGACTACCGCGTCGAGCCGATCCAGGCGATGGTCGACGCGTTCCTGGCGAACCTGTCGCTGTCCGGGCTGGCGGTGGAGAACCTGCAGGCCCGGGTACGCGCGGTCATCCTGATGGCGCTGTCGAACCAGGAGGGCCACCTGGTCCTCACCACCGGCAACAAGAGCGAACTGGCGGTCGGCTACTCCACGCTCTACGGCGACTCGGTGGGCGGCTTCAACCCGCTCAAGGACGTGCCCAAGACCATGGTGTGGAAGCTGGCCCGCTGGCGGAACGCGGACGCGGCGCGGCGCGGCGGCGAACCCCCGATCCCGGAGAACTCGATCGCCAAGCCGCCCAGCGCGGAGCTGCGCCCGGGCCAGGTGGACACGGACTCGCTGCCCGACTACGCGGTCCTGGACGCGATCCTGGGCGGCTACATCGACGGCGACCAGGGCCGCGACCAGCTGATCGCGGCCGGGCACGACACCGAGCTGGTGGACAAGGTGCTGCGCATGGTCGACCTGGCCGAGTACAAGCGCCGGCAGTCCGCGCCCGGCACCAAGATCTCCATCAAGGCCTTCGGCCGGGACCGCCGCCTGCCCATTACGAACAGGTTTCGCGAAGGTGTGTGAGTAATTGCACTGACCCCTGACCAGCGCGGGCATCGTGGTGCGACGATCGGAGACAGACCCGGGGACCGCACCACGCGGCCTCGAGGGAAGGAGTGCACCATGTCCGAGACGCCCACGCTCTACGGCGGCCCACCGACCCGCCGGGTGCGCACCCGCGACCTGCTCGCCGCCAAGACCCGCGGCGACCGCTGGCCGATGCTCACGTCCTACGACCAGTACACCGCGTCGATCTTCGACGACGCCGGCGTGCCGGTCCTGCTGGTCGGTGACTCGGCCGCCAACAACGTCTTCGGGTACGAGACGACCGTCCCGGTCACCGTCGACGACCTGCTGCCCCTGGTCCGCGCCGTGGTGCGCGCCACCAAGACCGCGCTGATCGTCGGCGACCTGCCGTTCGGGTCGTACGAGGAGGGCCCGACCCAGGCCCTGCGCACCGCCGTCCGGTTCCTCAAGGAGGGCGGCTGCCACGCCGTCAAGCTGGAGGGCGGCCGCCGGGTCGCCGCGCAGATCGAGGCGCTCACCAACGCCGGCATCCCGGTGATGGCGCACATCGGCTTCACACCGCAGAGCGAACACGTGATCGGCGGCTACCGGGTGCAGGGCCGGGAGAACGACGGCGCCGAGGTGCTCGCGGACGCCCGCGCGGTGGCCGAGGCCGGCGCGTTCGCGGTGGTCCTGGAGATGGTGCCCGGCGAGGTGGCCAAGCAGGTCACCAAGGAGCTGCCGATCCCGACCGTGGGCATCGGCGCCGGCCCGGACACCGACGCGCAGGTGCTGGTCTGGCAGGACATGGCCGGCCTGCGCACCGGCAAGGCACCCCGCTTCGTCAAGCGGTACGCCGACCTGGCCGGCGTGCTCGGCGACGCCACCCGCCGGTTCGCCGACGAGGTGCGCCACGGCGAGTTCCCGGCCGCCGAGCACACCTTCGAGTAACCCCGCGCCGTGGCGGGGCCGGTTCGCGAAGATCAGGTCAGTGGCAGACTTCCTGCCATGTCCGTACCGCCGCGAGTCAGCCTCGCCACCCTCGGGGTCGCCGACGTGGCCCGCTCGACCGAGTTCTACGAATCGCTCGGCTGGCGGCTGTCTCCGGCCTCGGTACCCGGCGTGGTCAGCTTCTTCCACACCGCCGGCGGCCTGCTGTCGCTGGTCGCCGCGGACCACCTGGCCGCCGACACGAACCTGCCGCCGGCCCCCGCCGGCTTCCGCGGCACCATGCTGGCGATCAACGTGGACAGCCCGGCCGCCGTCGACGAGGCGTTGCGGGCCGTGGTCCGGGCCGGGGCGACGCTGGTGAAGGCCGGCGGTTCCGCCGAGTGGGGCGGCTACCTGGGCTACTTCACCGACCCCGACGGCCATCTCTGGGAGATCACCTACAACCCGGGCTGGCCGCTCGACGACCGCGAGATTCCCCGGTTGCCCTGAGATCCTTCCCTTGTGGACGATCGTCCGTAAGCTGGTGCGGTCCGCCTGTTCACGCCAGGAGGGAACGGCCGTGGAACTGACTCGCAAGCAGATGCTCAAGCTGATGGGTGCGACGGCGGCCGGATCCGTCGCCGCGTCGCTCACCCCGTCCGCGGCCGGTGCCGCGGCGCCCGCCGCCGGCACCCCCCGGGTGATCCGCCGGGACGTGTGCGTGATCGGGGGCGGGTCGGCCGGCACGTACATCGCGGTCCGGCTCGGCGACCTCGACCGCAGCGTCGTGGTGGTGGAGTCCACCGGGCGGCTGGGCGGCCACGCCGAGACCTACCACGACCCGGAGACCGGCGGCACGGTCGACATCGGCGTCGTCGTCTTCGAGGACAACCCGCTGGTCCGCCGGCACTTCGACCGCTTCGGGGTGGAGCTGGCGCCGATCGGCGGCCCCGGCGGAGCCACCTCCTACGTCGACTTCCGCACCGGCCGGCCGGTCGACTACACCCCGCCCGCGCCGGTCGCCCTGCCCCGGTACCTCGAGCTGATCAGCCAGTACGGCCCGATCGACACGGTCTTCGACCTGCCCGACCCGGTCCCGCACGACCTGGTGGCCCCGTTCGGCGACTTCGTCGAGAAGTACGATCTCGGCTCGATCGTCCCGCTGGTGTTCAACTACGGCCAGGGCCTGGGCGACGTCCTCGGCCTGCCCGCGCTCTACCCGATCAACACGTTCGGCCAGGGCGTGGTGCGCAACATCCTCGGCGGTTCGTTCCTCACCACCGCCGCCCGCAACAACAGCCTGCTGTACGAACGGGCCACCGCCCACCTCGGCGAGAACGCGCTGCTGAGCTCCCGGGTGCTGCGGGTGGACCGGTCCGGCACCGGGGTCCGGGTGCTGGTCGCCACGCCCGACGGGCCGTGCCTGATCCTGGCGAAGAAGCTGGTGGTCACCGCGCCGCCGCTGCCGCGCACCTTCACCGGCTTCGACCTGGACGGCCACGAACGGTCGGTGTTCGGCCAGTTCATCAGCGGCGCCTACTACACCGGCGTGGTCCGCCTGTCCGGGCTGCCCGACAACCTCAGCCTGGATAATGTGGCCGCCGGAACGCCGTACCATCTGCCGCCGCTGCCGGGCCTCTACGGCACCAGCCCCACCGGCATCCCCGGCCTCTTCAACGTCAAGTACGGCAGCCCGTCCCCGTTGAGCGAGGACCGGGTCCGCCGCAACATCCGGGCCGACATCGAACGGGTCGCGGCGGCCGGCACCCACCCGCTCCGCTTCGAGGAACTCGAGGTGTTCAAGAGCCACACCCCGTTCGAGCTGCACGTCCGTCCCGAGGCGATCGCGGCCGGGTTCTACCGCCGGCTCAACGCGCTGCAGGGCCGCCGGCACACCTACTACTCCGGCGCGGCGTTCCACTCGCACAACTCGACCCGGATCTGGACCGGCGCGGAGGCCCTGCTGCCGGACATCGCCGCCTAGCCGACCGGCCGCCGGCCCGCCGGGACGGGCGCCTAGACCTTCTCGAACTGGACGGTCCGGGTCGCCGGGTCGGCCACCGCGAGCCGGGCGGAGATCCGCTCCCCCAGCGGCAGGTCGCCGCGGCAGCGGGCCACCACCGCCGGATCGTCCAGCGCCACCGTGCCACCCGGCTGGTCCGGGCGGTCGTCGACGTCCAGTACGCCGACGTCGAACACCTCGCCGACGCGGTGCTCCAGCAGCACCGCCTCGGCCAGGGCCACCGCGCCCCGGTCGGCCGCCGACGCCACCCGGTCGGTGCTGGACATGGTCTTCGGCAGGCGCGGCAGCGCGTCGCGCACCCAGTCCGGCACCGCCCGCCCGTCGTGCAACGCCAGGCACGCCTCGGTGGCGTACCGGTCGGCGAGCCGGCGCAGCGGCGCGGTGACGTGCGCGTACGGCGCGCCCACCCCGCCGTGCCCGGTCTCCGCCGGCGCCGTCCCGTCGAACGCCGTGTATCCCGCGCCGCGCAGCAGCTCGGCCGCCTGGTCGAGGAACGCCGCCCCGCGCGGGCTGCCCGGGTCCACCCCGGCGACCACGGCGCCCACCGAGGCACCCGCGGGCCAGGCCACACCGAGCGACTCCGCCGCGGCCCGCAGCTTCTGCACCGCCGCCGGGCGCGGCGGCGGCATGGTGCGCAGCAGCCCGATGCCACCGTCCAGCATGAGCGTGGCCGCGGCCATCCCGGTGAGCAGGGAGATCTGCGCGTTGTGCTCCTCCACCGCCAGCGGCGCCCGCAGCACCAGCCGCCACCCGTCACCGTCCGGCTCGATCTCCTGCTCCGGCAGCGGCAGGTCGACCGCGCCCCGCGCCGCCGCCCGGGACGCCAGCAGCGCACCCAACTCGGGCAGCAGCGCGACCGGCTCCGGCGCCGCCCCCGCATCCACCGCCGCCTGCACGCCCGCGTAGTCCAGCTTCGCCCGGCTGCGTACCCGGGCCCGCTCCAGACGCACCGCCGTCACGGCACCGTCCGCGTCCAGGTCGAGCGTCCACACCACCGCGGCCCGGTCCACGTCCGGGAACAGGCTGACCGAGTCCTCGCTGAGCACCGGCGGGTGCAGCGGAATCCGCCCGTCCGGCAGGTAGATGGTCTGCCCGCGCCGCCACGTCTCGGCCTCCAACGGCCCGCCCGGCCGCACGTAGGAGGCCACGTCCGCGATCGCGTACTCCACCCGGTAGCCGCCACCCGGCCGCCGGCTGAGGTGCATCGCCTGGTCCAGGTCCCGGGAGGACGCCGGGTCGATCGTCACGAACGGCACCGCCGTCCGGTCCGTGACCGGCATCGGGTTCCGCACGGCGGCCTCCGCCTCGGCCTGCGCGTCGGCCGGGAAGTCGCCCGGAAGTTCCAGTTCACGCCGCAGCACGGAAAAGTCCATGCGCGGAGCCCACACCCGTTTGATCGGCACGGGTCATTCCTACCAGCAGGCGGCATGCGAAGGGCCACGCCGTGCGGCGTGGCCCTTCGTCGGCACCATCGATCAGCGGGTGGTGGCGCCGGCCTTCTTTCCGGTACGCCGGTTGCCCGCGGCCGCCTTCCGCACCGCCGTCGCCGATGCCGGGGCCGGCATCCGGGCGGCGTTGGTCGCCGAGTTCTTCGCGGTACCGCCGCCCCGGGCCGCGTTGCCCGCCTTCCCGGCAGTGGTGGTACGCGCGGCGTTGTTACCGGCATTGCGAGCGGTCACGCCGCGGGCCGGGGCAGACTTCGCCGGAGCCTTCCGCGCCGTGGCCGCCGCACTTCCGGCCACCTTCCTCGCCGTGGTCCCGGTCGACCCGCTGGTCCCGGTGGCCGCCTTGGCCGCCCCGGTCCCCTTGACCGCCTTGGCCGCCCCGGTCCCCTTGACCGCCTTAGCCGCCCCGGTCCCCTTGACCGCCTTAGCCGTCCCAGTCCCCTTGACCGCCTTAGCCGTCCCGGTCCCCTTGACCGCCGTGGCCTTGGCGACCGTTGCCTTTCCGGCAGTTGCATTTCCGGCAGTTGCCTTGGCGACCGTCGCCTTGCCGCTGGTTGCCTTCGGACTGCCCGGCCTGGTCACCTTCGTGGCCGCCGCTCTGCTGCCGGTCGACTTGGCCGCAGCCGACTTCGGTGGGGCCGACTTCGGTGCGGCCGACTTCGGTGCGGCCGACTTGGCCGCCTTGCCGGTGACCTTGGCTGCCGCCGACTTCGCCACCGCGGCAGCCTTGCCTGCGGTCTTGGCCACGGCCCCCTTGCCGGCAGAGACCTTGCCGGCAGAGACCTTGCTCGCAGAACCCTTGCCGGCTGAATTCTTCGCTGCGGAACCTCTGACCGAGGACGCCGCAGTGTCCACGCTCTTCGCCGCCTTCTTCGCCGCCTTCTTGACCGTGGCGGCCGCGGTGGCGCCGGTCGCCCGGCTCGGCACCGGCCTCGCGCCCGCTGACTTGCTGACCCCCGCCCTGGCCGCCGCCGACTTCACCGTCGGAACCTTCTGCGTCGCCGGGCCCCGGTTCACGGCCGTCTTCGTGGCCGGCGACTTGGCAGCCGCAATCCTGGTCGCCGAGGTCTTGGCGGCGCTGGTCTTCGAGGTGGCGGCCGAGGTGCGCTTCGCGGCGGTGGTCTGTCCGGTAGACGCGCTCACCGTCATGGGCTTGGTGCCGTTCGACGAGGCGGCAGCGACCTTCTTGGCTCCGGTGCGCGACGATCCCGACTTGGCCGCGGGCCGCGAAGCCGTCGCCCGGCCCGCCGGCGGAACCGCCTTGGCCCCGGTCCGTGATCCGGCCTTCGCCGCACCGGGCCGCGTCGACGCGGAGGCGCTACCGGCCGCCTTCGCCGCCGCCCGAGTGGAGGCCGCCGCCGCGGTCTTGGCAACCGCCGACTTCGCAGAACCGGACTTGGAAGCGGCCGACTTCGCCGCCTTGGCAGTAGCCGCCTTGGCAGTAGCCGCCTTGGCAGTAGCCGCCTTGGCAGTAGCCGCCTTGGCAGTAGCCGCCTTGGCAGTAGCCGCCTTGGAAGCGGCCGACTTAGCAGCAGCCGACCGAGCGGGCGCCGCCTTGGCAGCAGCCGGCCTGGAAGAACCAGCCTTGGCCGAGGCCGACTTGGCGGTGCCCGACGCAACACCAGCCGACTTAGCGACACCCGACTTGGCCGTGACCGACTTGGCAACGGACGGCTTGGCAGCAGCCGACCTAACGGCAGCTGACTTGGCGGTAGACGGCTTTGCGGCGGCCGGCTTAACGGCAGCCGACCTGCTCGCCGTCCGAGCCGGAGCCGCCTTACCAGCAGCCGCCTTACCAGCCACCGACTTAGCGGCCGTCACCGCCTTACTCGCCGCGCTCTTCACCGTCGACGCGCGCCCGGCCGACGCGCCACTCTTCCGACCGGCACCACCAGTCACGGCCGCACCAGCGGTCTTCACCGCCGCAGCAGCGCCCTTGACCGCACCAGCAGCCTTGGCAGCACCACCGGTCTTGGCAGCACCACCGGTCTTGGCAGCACCAGCAACCTTGGCCGCACCAGCGGTCTTGGCGGCACCAGCGGTCCTGGCGGTCGTACCCGGCTTCGCGGCAGCGCCCCCGCGCGCAACCGTGCTCCGGGTGGACGACGCCCCCGCGGCCGGCTTGGCGTTGCTCCGGGCCGCGGTCGGACGGGGTGAGGCCGGCTTGGCGGTGCGGGCCGCCGTACCGGATGTGGATGTGGATTTTGCCGGGGTGCTCTTGGCACCGGCCGGTCTGGTCGAGGCCTTTGTGGCAGCGGCCATGGGGATGTTCCTCCTTGCGAATGACTGCGGGCTCGTCTCCGCCTGGAGACTGCGACGTTCCGGCGTGGACTCAGGGGTCGGCGCCGGTCTGGCTAGCGTTCCTCCCCGGTCCAGCGGGCGTCCTCGGCATCCCACTCCGCATTGCGCTTCTCGACCGTCTCGAGTGCCCGCGTGGCGTCGTCAGCCGTGGCGTAGGGACCGAGCCGGTACTGGGCGGGACAGACGTCGTCGCCCGACTCGACCCGGCTGTGGCGCAGGCACCAGAAATAGGCGCCTGTGCCGGGCCCACTGTCGTTCATGCCATCACTGTGCACCTCAAACCCACCATGCGCTACCGATTCGGGTAAAAAGTCCCCATTTTCCAATGTAGAACGCCGGAATGGGGTGTGCTAGCCGATCCCGGACGGCCGGTGGAACGGCGACGCCCGCCCCACCTCGTTGGTGGAGCGGGCGTCGGATCGGCGGGATTCAGCGCAGCTCGGCCGCCACCAGCTCGGCGATCTGCACGGCGTTGAGGGCGGCGCCCTTGCGCAGGTTGTCGTTCGACAGGAAGAGCGCGAGGCCGTTCTCGACGGTCTCGTCGACGCGGATCCGGCCGACGAAGGTCGGGTCCCGGCCGGCCGCCTGCAGCGGCGTCGGGACGTCGGACAGCTCGACGCCGGGCGCGGCGGCGAGCAGTTCCCGGGCGCGGGCCGGCGTGACCGGCCGGGCGAAGCGCGCGTTCACCTGCAGCGAGTGGCCGGTGAAGACCGGCACCCGTACGCAGGTGCCGGAGACCTTGAGCCCGGGAATGCCGAGAATCTTGCGGCTCTCGTTGCGCAGCTTCTGTTCCTCGTCGGTCTCGTCGCTGCCGTCCTCGACGATCGAGCCGGCCAGCGGCAGCACGTTGAACGCGATCGGCCGGGCGAACGACCGGGGCGCCGGGAACTCCACCGCGGCGCCGTCGTGGGCCAGCTCGGTGGCCCGGTCGGCGACCTTCTTGATCTGCTCGTCCAGCTCGGCGACGCCGGCCAGGCCGGCACCGGAGACCGCCTGGTACGTGGTGGCGACCAGCGCGACCAGTTCGGCCTCGTCGTGCAGCGGGCGCAGCACCGGCATCGCGGCCATCGTGGTGCAGTTCGGGTTGGCGATGATGCCTTTGGGCCGTTGCCGGGCGGCGTCCGGGTTGACCTCGGCCACGACGAGCGGGACGTCGGGGTCCATCCGGTACGCCGACGAGTTGTCGATGACCACGGCACCGGCGTCCGCGACGCGGGGGGCGTACTCCTTGGAACTGCCCTTGCCCGCCGAGAACAGCACGATGTCGAGGCCGCGGTAGTCGGCCGTCTCGGCGTCCTCGACGGTCACCTCGCCGTCGCCCCACGGCAGGGTGCGCCCGGCGGAGCGGGCGGAGGCGAAGAGCCGGAGCTGGTCCACGGGGAAGTCGCGCTCGGCCAGGATGCGGCGCATGACGCCGCCGACCTGTCCCGTCGCGCCTACGATGCCGATCCTCATGCCGTTAAAAGTACGGCCTGACCTCCCGCCGAAGAAATCAGGATTCGCCACTGCTTCCATATAGTGAGAGTACCGTTCCATATTTCAGGACTGCGGGGCTAGCGTCGGAGACATGACGACGTACACCCACGGGCACCACGAATCGGTCCTGCGCTCGCACCGGTGGCGTACCGCAGAGAATTCGGCCGGCCACCTGCTCCCCCACCTTTCTTCCGGACTTTCGGTGCTGGACATCGGATGCGGCCCGGGCACCATCACGGCCGACCTCGCGACGCGCGTCGCGCCCGGCCGCGTCACCGCGCTGGAACTCACCGACGCGGCCCTCGACCTGGCCCGCGCCGAGATCGGCCGGCGCGGGCTGACCACCGTCGACTTCGCGGTCGGCGACGTGCACGCGCTGGACTTCCCGGACGCGACGTTCGACGTGGCGCACGCCCATCAGGTGCTGCAGCACGTCGCCGACCCGGTCGCCGCGTTGCGCGAGATGCGGCGGGTGACGCGGCCCGGCGGCCTGATCGCGGTACGCGACAGCGACTACACCGGCTTCGCCTGGTTCCCGCTGCTGCCCGAGTTGGACGAGTGGCTGAACCTGTACCGGACGGTGGCACGCGGCAACGGTGGCGAGCCGGACGCCGGGCGGCGGCTGCAGTCCTGGGCCCGGGCGGCCGGGCTCACCGGCGCGACCGTGTCGTCGAGCACCTGGTGCTTCGCCGACGACGAGGACCGTGCCTGGTGGGGTGGCATGTGGGCGGACCGGATCGTGCAGTCCGACCTGGCCCGGACGGCGGTCCGGACCGGCGCCGCCACGGAGGCGGACCTGCACCGGATCTCGGACGCCTGGCGGCGCTGGGCCGCCGACCCGGACGGCTGGTTCTCCATCCTGCACGGCGAGCTGCTCTGCCGGGTCTAGCTCTTCGGCTTGTACGCCCAGTGCCAGGTCTCCCGGGGCGTGTTCTCCACGAAGTCGTACTTGCCGGCGTTCTCCCGCATCCACGCCAGCGCCTTGCCGTTCAGGTCCAGGTCGGCGGCCATGCCCCAGCCGTGTTCGCTGGTGCCGGGCTTGGCCGCGAGCCCGCCCTGCGAGTACAGGCCCTTGCGGCGGGCCACGTCGACCTGCTCGTCGTACGAGCGGTACGAGTCGGTGATGCCGATCTTCACGCCGTCCCGCTTGGCGTCGGCGATCATCGAGTTCAGCTGCTCGGCGGCCGGCGCCCAGAGCCGGTGCCCGGTGTTGCCGACCTGTCCCAGCGCGTTCGGCGGGACCTTCCCGTTGCCGTACGCGGCCAGCTCGACCGGCACACCCTTGCTGTTCAGCTTGTAGGTCTTGTCCGACGCCGCGGTGGTCTGCGACGAGTTCGCCACCGCGTCGGAGAGGTGTGTGGCGAACGAGGTGCCCGAGGTCGACGTGCCGGACGCGGTCTTGGTGACCTGCCCGGCCTGCTGTGTCTGCAGCGCGATGATGCGGCTCTGGATGCTCGCGATGCGGCTGTTGACCTGCTCGATTCCCACGGGGCCTCCCGGTTGCTCGACGCCTCGACCACCTCCCCATCGGCGGGGTCGGCGATCCGCTGAGCGCGAGCGGGTGGAATCAGGCGAGGCCGGCCGGGTCGGTGTTGGCGCCGCAGAGCAGCACCACGACCCGCTCGCCCGGCGCGGGGGTGTAACCGCCGGACAGTACGGCCGCGTACCCGGCCGCGGTGCCGTGCTCCACCGCGATCCGGTAGTCCTCCCACAGCCGCCGTCGCGCGTCCACGATCGCCTGGTCGTCGACGAGCACCGAGGTGAGCCCGGTGGCCACCGCGGTCCGGTACGCGATCTCGCCGACCCGGCGCGCACCGAGCGAGTCGGCGGCCACCCCGGAGACCGGCACGTCGACCGGCGCACCGGCGGCGAGCGCGGCATGCAGCGCCGCGCAGGTCTCCGGTTCCACCGCGACGATCCGGGCGGAATCGTGCAGCGCGGCGGCCACCCCGGCGATCAGGCCGCCGCCGCCGACCGCCACCAGCACCGTGTCGAAGGCACCGGCCAGTTGTTCGCGCAGTTCCAGCCCGAGCGTGCCGTTGCCGGCCACCATGTCCGGATCGTCGTACGCGTGGCAGAACAGCGCCCCGGTCCGCTCGGCGTGCACCACCGCGGCGGCGTACGCCTCGGCGTACTCCGCGCCGACCTGGGTGACCCGGGCGCCCAGCTTGGCCAGCTTGGCGACCTTGACCGGCGGAGCGGTCTCCGGCACGTACACCTCGGCCGGCACACCCAGCTCGCGGGCCGCGTACGCGGCGGCCAGCCCGGCGTTGCCGCCGGACGCGGCCACCACGCCGGCCGGCGGCAGCGGGCCCGCGGCGAGCATCTTGTTGACCATGCCCCGGGTCTTGAACGAGCCGGCGTGCTGGAGGTACTCCAGCTTGAACCACCACGACCCGCCCGCGTCCAGCACCGGGGTGCGCCGGACCCGGCCGGCGATCCGGGTGGCCGCCGCGCGTACCTCGTCCTGGTTGATCATCGAACCGATTCTAGGTCCGGGCGTCAGACGATGCTCCAGCTGGCCAGCGGCGTGGACGGCACCATGCTCGGGTCGGAGCGCGCGCCGACCAGCCGGGCGAGGTCGAGCAGCCGGTGCGAGAAGCCCCACTCGTTGTCGAACCAGCCGCGGACCCGGATGCCGCCGGACTCGGTGGTCTGGGTCCCGGACGGGTCAAGCAGGCAGGAGGCGGGGCTGTTCTTCACGTCGATGGAGACCGTCGGGTCCGGGTCGTACGCCAGCAGCCCGCGCAGCGGACCGGCCGCCGCCTCGGCCATCGCCCGGTTCACCTCCTCGACGCCGACCGGGCGGTCGGTCCGGCCGGTGAGTTCGGCCAGCGAGCCGATCGGCGTGGGTACGCAGTAGTAGCTGAACATGATCTCGCCGAGTCCCGGCAGGGCCCGCCGGACCAGGTCACCGACCACGTAGTTGTGCGGGATGATGCTCTCGTTCGCGGCCCGGCCGAGCCGCGGGTCGTTGCGGGACGTGCCGATCATCGCGTCGTGCGACCGCTGCCACCCCTGCACGGCCAGCACCACCGACGTGGTGACCGAGTGCAGCCCGAAGCGGTCGAGCAGGACCTTGGCCATCATGGTCAGCGCGTTCACCCCGCACGAGGCGGGCGACACCACGTGGTGCCGGTCCGGGTCGTAGGTGTGGTGGTTCACGCCGTACACCAGGAACGCGTCCGGTTCGTCAGCCGACGCGCTGACCACCACCTTGCGGGCGCCGCCGCCGGTGATGTGCCCCCGGGCCGCCTCGCCGGACCGGAACTTGCCGGTGGCATCGATGACCACGTCCACGCCGGCGTCGGCCCACGGGATGCGCTCCGGGTTGGACTGGCAGAACGCCCGGATCGGACGGCCGTTCACGACCAGGTGGTCCGGGCGGGTGGTGACGGTCCCCGGGAACGATCCGCGGATGCTGTCCCGGCGGAGGCCGTACCCGAGCTTGTCGACCGAGGCCAGATCGTTGACGGCGCGAATGGTGACCCCGCAGTCCGGCGTCGTGGCGACGATGCGGGTGATGCTCCGACCGATCCGGCCGAAGCCGTTGATGCCGATCCTGACGCTCACCAGGGCTCCTCAAAAGGCCGGTTGACTGGTGTCCCTGCGGCACGACCCCGAGGGACCGCCCAATTTATACTCGGAGTTACTTTACCGACACTATGAGTGTGCAACTTGCACGTCAACGACACACCACACAGGACGGCACGACTGGCCGGGGAGTTGCCAGTGCCGGGCCACGTTAGCGCCGGTGACCACGCTGAGCTGCCACTACCCCACCGGAGTGTGACGCGCTCGGCACAGTGACAATGGTGAATTTGTCGTTTCGATGGTGGGGATTTGTTGAGCCATTTGCGGTTTAACGTGCGCTCGGGATTACGGAGGGCAATGACGACCGCACAGGGGCGCGGGTGACCGAGCACTCAGTGCTATACCTCGAATCGAGGTATAACGTGAGTTCGTGATCGAGCTGATGATCCTGGGTTTCCTCGCCGACGGACCCCTGCACGGGTACGAGCTGCGCCGCCGCATGGAGCAGTTGCACGGGTACGCCCGCACGATCAGCGACGGCACGCTCTACCCCGCGATCACCCGCCTGGTCGCCGACGGCTCGATCACCCGGGAGACCGGACCGGGCCGGGCCGGCGCCCAGCGGCACACGCTGCACCTCACCGACGCCGGCCGCGCCCGCCTGACGCAGCGGTTGCGCGACGCCGCCGGGCACGACATCACCGACGGACACCGGTTCTTCGTGGTACTGGCGTTCCTGTCGAAGCTGCCCGGTCCGGCGGACCGCGACGCGGTGCTGCGCCGGCGGCTGGAGTTCCTGTCACAACCCGCGAGCTTCTTCTACGACGGCGACCGCCCGCTGCGCGCCGCCGACATCGCCGACCCGTACCGCCGCGGGATTCTGCTCTCCGCCCGCGCGACCAGCCGCGCCGAACGCGCCTGGCTGCGCGAACTCCTCGGCACCGACACCGACACCGACTGACCCTGGGAGACCGTCATGAACCGCACCATGCGTGCCGCCGTCCTCGACCAGCCCGGCCCCGTCGCCCACCTGCGGGTACGCGACGTGCCGGTGCCCGAGCCCCGCCCCGGCTGGGTGCTGATCGAGGTCCGGGCGTTCGGCCTGAACCGCTCCGAGCTGTACACCCGCCTCGGCTTCTCCGGCGCCGACGTCACCTTCCCGCGCGTCCTCGGCATCGAGGCCACCGGCCTCGTCGCCCGGGCACCCGGCGGCGAGTTCGCGCCCGGCCAGCAGGTCGCCACGATGATGGGCGGCATGGGGCGGCGGTTCGACGGCGGCTACGCCCAGTACACCTGCGTACCCGCCGACCAGGTCATCCCGTTCCGGTCCGAGCTGCCCTGGGACGTGCTCGGCGCGATCCCGGAGATGCTGCAGACCGCCTACGGCTCGCTGACCGTCGGGGTCGACGCCCGGCCCGGCGAGAGCCTGCTCATCCGCGGCGGCACCTCGTCGGTCGGCATGGCCGCCGCCGTGCTGGCCAAGAGCCGGAACATGACCGTGGTGTCCACCACCCGCACCCCCGGCAAGGTCGGCGCGCTCACCGCGCTCGGCGTCGACCACGTCCTCATCGACGACGGCCCGATCGCCGACCGGGTACGCAGCGTGCTCGGTGACGGCGCACACGGCGCGATCGAACTCGTCGGCACCACCACGCTGCGCGACACCCTGCGCGCCACCCGAACGCACGGCACGGTCTGCTTCACCGGCATGCTCGCCAACGAATGGACCGTCAAGGACTTCTACCCCATCGACTACCTGCCGAACGGGGTACGCCTGACCGCGTACTCCGGGGAGGCCGGGAACCTGCCCGCCGGCGTGCTGCAGTCGTTCCTCGACGACGTCGCGGCGGGGCGGGCCCGCGTACCCGTCGACCGGGTTTTCGGCCTCGACCAGATTCGCGAGGCCCACACGCTGATGGAGTCCGGCCAGGCCAGCGGCAAGCTGGTCGTGCTCCCGTGACCGTCGTCGAACCGCCTGACGGCCGCCGTCGCGGCGAGCGTGGCGATCAGGCCGGGGCCGGCGAGTCCGCGGAACCGGCGCTTTCCGGGCATGGCGTTTCGTCCTCGTTCGGGGTGACGATGCGCATCCGGGCCGTGCGACGGCCGGGGTTCCGCAGGGCGCGGACGCCGGTGCCGCGCAGCCAGAAGCCGGCACCGCGTCCGAGGACCGGTCCCGGTGCGCCGTCGCGCAGCTCCAGCTGCACCCGCCCGGAGGTGACGATGGCGAACGCGCGGCACCACTGCGCCGGAACCACCGCGACCCGCTCCCCGCCGCGCAGCGTGAGAGTCGGCACCGGGAGGACTACTCGGTGCCGTCGGCCGGCAGACGCTCCGGCAGCCCGAGCCGCGGGAACTGGTCGTCGTGGAACGTGGTGACCTCGGTGATCGCCCCGCCGCTGATCCGCAGCACGTCGATCGTCAACGGCAGGTACGCACGTTCCTCCTCCCGCCAGAGATAGAACGCGACGGCGGGCTGCCGGTTCACCGCGGTGGGTACGGCCCGCAGGCCCGCCATGCCCTCGAAGCCGTCCTCGTCCCAGTTGTGCACCACCGCGTCGCGGCCGAAGTAGACGCCCGGCGTCGGCGGCATCGACGCCCGGACATCGTCCCGCAGCATCGCCGCGAGCACGCCGATGTCCGTGGCCACGCTGGCCTCGGTGAAACGGCGCACCAGCTCGCGCGTCCCGGCGTCCTGCTCGCCGCCGGTCCAGTCCTGCCGCTCGGCGGGCAGGTGCTCCCGCATCCCGGAGCGGGCCCGCTGCAGCGCGCTGTTCACCGAGTTGACGGAGTCGCCCAGCAGCTCCGCGACGTCCTTCGCCGGCCAGCCGAGCACGTCCCGCAGGATCAGCACGGCCCGCGGGCGCGGCGCCAGATGCTGCACGGCGACCAGGTACGCCAGCTCGATCGTCTCCCGCGCCACCGCGACCGCCTCCGGCGCGTCCGCGTCGCCCGCGGGCAGCTCGTCGAGCAACCGGTCCGGGTACGGCTGCAGCCAGCGCACCTCACCGCCGGTCGCCGGCTCCGGGCGGCACTTGGCGAGCAGGTCCAGGCAGGCATTGGTGGCGATGCGGTACAGCCAGGCCCGGAACGTCGACCGTCCCTCGAAGGTCTCCCGCCGCCGCCAGGCCCGCAGGAACGTCTCCTGCACGGTGTCCTCGGCGTCCTCGAACGACCCGAGCATCCGGTAGCAGTGCACGTGCAGCTCCCGCCGGTGCCGCTCCGCCAGCCCGGTGAACGCCGGCTCGTCGACCTCGCCCAGACCGTGCACGCCCAGCTCCTCCACCCGCGTGTCCCCACTCATCACGTCATACTCCCGTCGCGTCGTGTCCCGTTCGCAGATATGACGGGTACGGACGCGACAACTCATCACTCGCGTGCCCGACCAGGGTGCTGGTGGTCCGGGCACTAGATCATGCGGCGCCGTACCCGCCACACCACCACACCGACCAGGACCGCCGCGACGGCGACGAACAGGGACGCCTCGATGAGCTGGAACGTCCAGAACCGGTCGGCCGGGTGGTAGACCCCGAACTCCTGGACGCCGCGCGCGTGCAGGAACTGGTTGAGGTTGGCGCCGGCCCGGTCGGCGGCGTCCTCCAGCTCGTAGTACTCGGCCGAGCTCAGCCTGCGCCCGGTGGCGTCCGCGTAGCCGTGTTCGATAGTCCAGTCAGCCCCCACCCCGTCCTTCGCGCCGCCGGCTCCGACCGGCTCCATGGTGGTGAGCGGCGTGGCGTACGCCGGACGGGCCAGCAGCCCCACCGACATCCGGGCGGCGAGGAACGCCCCGAACGCGACGCCGAACGCGGGCAGACTGCGCCGCAGGATCGCCCCGGCGGCGGTGGCGGCGCCGAACGCGAACAGCGCGTACGCCACCGGAACAAGGCCCTCCAGGTCGAAGGCGTCGTACTGGAACCGCCCTTCCCACGCGTCGAACGGCTGACGGAACCAGGTGAGCACCGCGGTGAACATCCCGGTCAGCGTGACGGTGACGCCGGCCAGTGCCGCGAGCTTGGCCGCCAGCCAGCGCATCCGCGGCACGGCCTGGGTCCAGGCGAGCTGCCAGGTGCCGTCCTCCAGTTCGCGCGCGAGCAGCGGCGCACCGAGGAACGCACCGACCAGGACGGGGACCAGATAGAAGGCCGCCAGGAGGTTCTCGACGTACCCGTACTCCTCGTCGAGCCGGCGGAAGGAGGCCACGCAGCCCTCGTCGAGACCGGCCTCCCCCGCACACCGGGCGGGACCGCCGGGGAACAGGTCCTGGGCCTGCGTCCCGAGCACCAGCAGGGCGATGCCGAACAAGCCGACGAGCAGGCCCAGGACGCAGACCTCGGTCCGGTGCTGACGCCAGATCAACCACGTCACTCCGCCACCCCCGACGTGACCGCGGCGCTCGGCTCGGACGGCCGGCGCAGGTACGCCAGCACCAGGTCCTCCAGCGCGACCGGCCGCGCCTGCCACCCGGGCGCGGCCGGGAGCCCGCCGTCGCGTACCAGCAGGGTCGTGTGCCGGTCGCTGTGCACGGCCTCCACGACGGTGCCGGCCCGGCCCAGGTCGGCGGCCGTGCGCGGGCCGACGAGCAGCCGGTGCTCGGCCAGGAGGGTGTCGATGTCACCGGTGAGCGTGACCCGGCCGTCGTTGAGCACGATCAGGTGGTCGCAGACGCGCTCCAGCTCGTGCACGACGTGCGAGGAGAACAGGACGGTCACTCCGCCCTCGGCCACCGCGCCCATCAGAACCTGCAGGAACTCGTGCCGGGCCAGCGGGTCGAGGCTGGCCACCGGCTCGTCGAGAACAAGCAGGTCCGGCCGCTTCGCCAGAGCCAGAGCCAGCGCGACCTGGGCCTGCTGCCCGCCGGAGAGCGTGCCGGCCCGCCGGTCCAGCGGGATGCCCAGCTTCGCCAGCCGGCGCTCGGCCAGCCCCTGGTCGAACCGCAGGTTGCAGGCCCGGCCGAAGCGGAGCATCTCGGCGACCGTGAAGCGCTTGTACAGCGGGTGGTCCTGGGCCAGGAACCCGACCCGGGCCAGCGTCTGCGGGGTGCTGACGGTGACATCATGGCCGAGGACCTCCACCGTGCCGGTGCTCGGTGCCAGCAACCCGACAACCAGGCGCAGCAGCGTGGTCTTACCCGCGCCGTTCGGCCCGACCAGGGCGATCACGCCGCCCGCCGGCAGGTCCAGGGTGCAGTCACGCAGCGCCCAGCCCTTCCGGTACCGCTTGCCCACACCGTCGGTGCGCAGCGCGAACTCAGGTGCCGTCACGCCACGTCCTCATTCCTCGTCTGCTGGTGGACGGACGCGAAGAGCGCGTTGACCGCCTGCTCGTCGAGGCCGGCCGCGTAGGCGCGGCGCAGCCAGGTCGCCAGGCCGCGACCCAGCGACGTGTACGTCGAAGCCGGCATCGCCGCCGACTGCTGTTCGTTGACGAACGTGCCCTGGCCGGGCCGGCCGGTGACCAGGTTCTCCTGCTCCATCTGCCGGTACGCCTTGGCGACGGTGTTCGGATTGATCGCCAGATCCTCGACCACCTCGCGGATGAGCGGGAGGCGGTCGCCGGGTTGGAGAAAGCCGAGCAGCACCGCCTGGCGGACCTGCTGGACGAGCTGCAGGTACGGCGGCACGCCGGAGTGGGTGTCGAGCCGGAAGACGAACACGGTAGCCCCTTACTGCTTTACTAGTGTCATAGTAAAGCAGTAAGACGGTGGTCACGGGAGCGCGGCGTCACGCCGTTCGGCAGGAGGGCGACGGACGAGTCGGCCTGTACGCCGGATTGAGGGCCGTAACCCGCCCCTGAGCTGCAGAAACACCGGCTGTCGGACCGCTGCGGGCGTGGCCAGGGCGTCACTCGTCATCCGGGAGTCGGAACAGGTGGTCGATCGCCTTGCGGGTCCGGTCCTCGCTGGCGGGCATAAGGTGGGTGTAGACCCGGAGCGTGAAGCCGGGGTCGGAGTGGCCCAGGTAGGCGGCCAACGCCTTGATGCTCTCCCCCGCGTCCAGGAGGGCCGAGGCGTAGAAGTGCCGCAGCGCATGCATCCCGGTTGCCCGGCTCTGCTCGATGCCGGCCGAGAGAAGCGCCGGGACCCAGCAGTGCTCGTTGAGCCAACTCCGGTCGATGGCGTTCCGGCGAGTGGTCGTGAACATCAACCGGGCTGTCACCCGCTCAGCATTGCTGGGGCTCTCCCACGGAAGAGTCACCTCCACGGGCGGATGGTGCTCGATATGAGCGTGGAGCCGTTCCGCAACGGAATCAGGTAAAGGTACGCGGCGGTCCTTGTCGTTCTTCGGCAGCCCGAATACGAGCCGCGAGCGTACGCGTTTCACCTGCCGCCGGATATGAATCCATCCCGTGTCGAAGTTGAGGTCATCGACGGAGAACCCGAGAATCTCGCCCTGGCGCATGCCGCACCCGCTCCCCAAGTCGAGAAGCGGCCGGTAACGCGGCGGCAGTCCCGCTCGAATGGCGGTGATCTGCTCCAGCGTCCAAGGGATGACCTTGCGTTCGATCGGACGCGGCGGCGTCACCGAACGGGCCGAGCAGGGATTCTTGGCGATGCGCTCGTCATCGACAGCCGCGCCGAGGATGGTGCGGAGGTGAGTGAAGGTCACCGCCCGCGTCGACGGTGCGATGACACCCACCATGCTGGCATCCCATTCGCGGATGTGGCCGGGTTTGATCGAGGCCAGGTGGCGGGAGGCGAAGTACGGGTACAGGTGGCGCCGGACGCGGATCTCGACCCCCTCCCGCGAGGATTCGTCCAGCACTCGAGTGCGCAGCCACCCTTCGGCGTACTCCTTGAAGGTGATCCGGCCGGCGGCCGGGTCGAGGTAAGTCCCGCGCAACTTGTCAGCCTCCACCGTGACGAGGAAGTCTTCCGCCTTCTTCTTGGCGCGGTCGGGGAACGACTTCTTCCGCTCCCGACCATCCGGATCGAGATAGCGGACGCGGTACCGCATCCACTTCCCGTACAGATCGGTCCTGACCTTCACCGTCGTGCCGTCCGGCTGAGCGATGGTCTTGTACCAGCGGTCCTCGATGTGGCCCATCTATGCGGCCTCCCGAGTCAGCGCGGCGAACCATTCCCGGACGGCGGTGGGGTCGTATCGCAGGTGCCGGCCGACCCTTCCGGCGGGCGGGCCGTAGTGGCGTTTGCGCCAGGCGTAGAGCGTTTGGACGGGGACGCCGAGGTAGTCGGCGACCTGGTCGATGTCCCAGAGCGCTTCGAGCGCTGTCGGTGTGGTCATGTGTCTCCCTTGGCGGTGACGGTGATGTAGACGCGGATTTCGCCGGTGTGGCTGGCGTGGTGGGTGCTGCTGCGGCAGGTCACGCGGTCGCCGTAGACGGTGGTGAGCTGGGCGACGAGCGCGGCCCGTTGGGCGGTGACGACGTCGGCCAGGCCGATGAGCCGGACGGCGAGGATGGGCCGGGGTCGAGTTGGCATGGGTTGTACTCCCTCGGAGGGTGGGGCAGGTGGTTTGCTCGTGTCGCTGTGGAGTTGTCAAGGAACGGTTGACACGTACGTGTCAGGCGGCGAGTGGGAGGGCCGAGTCGGCGTGGTCGTCGTCGGCCAGGTCGCGGGCGGCGTGGGCGCGTCGGCGGGCGGCGTCGGCGGCGGAGTTGGCGAGTAGGGCGTCGCCGGTGGTGATCCAGCCGGTGGCGTGGTAGCCGAGGCGGTACACGACCAGTTCGGCTTGTTGTTCGTCCCACAGGTGCGGGAAGCCTTGGGTGCGGCGCCAGATGGTGCGCTCGAGGCGTTTGAAGGTGTAGGTGACGGAGAAGCCCCGGCTCTTGGTGCTGATGTAGCCGCCGTAGCCGTATTGGTGGGCGTAGCGGCGTAGCCGGTGCCAGCCGTCGGCGGTGCCGAGGTCCCAGCAGGCTTGGA